>NZ_LTAW01000003.1 GCF_001639725.1 Marinomonas atlantica | reverse complement strand
TGGTGCCGCCACCAAGAGTCGAACTCGGGACCCCCTGATTACAAGTCAGGTGCTCTACCAACTGAGCTATAGCGGCTCTTAAATACTTAACCAAATTGTCATACCAGATAAGATATGGTGCCGCCACCAAGAGTCGAACTCGGGACCCCCTGATTACAAGTCAGGTGCTCTACCAACTGAGCTATAGCGGCAAAAAATCGTTTCTGGTCGGGACGGCAGGATTTGAACCTGCGACCACTAACACCCCATGCTAGTGCGCTACCAGGCTGCGCTACGCCCCGAAACTAACAAGAGCGCTGCCCCTGTCAGCGGGTGCGTATATTACTATAACGAATTCAAAAGGGAAGACGTTTTTGTATTTTTTTAATATTTTTTTTGATCTTCAAAAAACAAACAGCACATGTAACTTGTTTATATATAAGGAAAAGCATTGAAAACAGTCGTTTTCGCCAACACCAGCAGTTAAATAAAACTGCTTCAACTTTATTAAAAACTACTCTAAAGCTCGATGTATAAGTTTACATCAGATATCCAGTTACAAAAAAAAGCCGCCATCGAATCTGATCGAAAGCGGCCTTTTTTAGATTCACAACTTTACTCTTGCATATAGCTCTCAACCTTGGACTTTAACTTTTGCCCAGGCTTAAAGGTGACAACAGTCCGTGCTGTGATAGGAATTTCTTCCCCAGTTTTCGGGTTGCGCCCTGGACGCTGGCTTTTTTCGCGCACTTCGAAATTTCCGAAACCGGACAATTTCACCTGCTCCCTCTCTACCAGTGTTTCTCTGACCGTATCAAAGAAGCTTTCTACTAAGTCTTTCGCATCTTTTTTGCTCAAGTCTAGAGAGTCTACTAAGTTTTCCGCTATATCCGCTTTCGTCAAGGACGCCATACTCTTTACCCCCGAATAACCGCTCCAAGCTTTTCAGCAAGCGCTGCAGTGACAGAATCAACTGCGCTGTTTACTTCTTCATCACTAAGAGTGTGTGATGGATGCTGCCACGTCAACCCCAAAGCGACACTTTTTTCTGACTCATCAATACCTTGGCCTTGATAAACATCGAAAACAGCCACTTTTTTAAAGGCTTCACCAGCATGTTCAGCAATCACGTTCTCAAGCGCTTGAACTGGTGTTTCACGCTTTACTAACAACGCAAGATCGCGACGCACTTCGGGGAATTTCGAGACACGTTGATATTCAGGAAGCTTAGCACCCAACACGGCATCAAGATTAATCTCGAACACATAAACAGCTTGATTGGTCCCCAGTTGCTTCGATAGCAGAGGATGCAACTCACCAATTACCCCTACACGCTCACCATTGACCAACACGTAAGCTGAACGACCAGGATGCAAGTACACTTCGTCGGCACACTCAAAATCAGGCTTAACCCCTTGGTTCAAAGCAAACAACGCTTCAACGTGTGACTTCAGGTCAAAAAAGTCTACTTTTTCGCTGTTATGGTACCAGCCTTCAGGGTAGCGAGAACCGGCAATTAGGCCTGCCACTTGATGCGTTTGATCCAATTCATCAAGCTTGTTCACATCACCCACGAAACGACTTCCTGTTTCGAAAATACGTACACGTGACTGCTGACGGTTTTGGTTATGTAGATACACTTTAACCAAACCAGGCAATAAACTTGGACGCATTACACCCATGTCACCAGAAATTGGATTCTCAAGTGGCACAGGATCTATGTGAGGGAAAAATTGCTTACTTGCGACAGGATCAATAAAGCTGTACGTAACCGCTTCTTGGTAACCCTGAGACACAAGCGTTGCACGTAAGGACTGAATCGGTGTTTTGCCTTCAGTCGCTGCTGTAAAGTTCACTGCAGCCGTTGGCATTGATGACGGCAAATTGTCGTAACCAAAAATACGTGCTACTTCTTCAATCAAATCCGCTTCAATTTCGATATCAAAACGATGAGAAGGTGCAACCGTTACCCATTGCTCATCCGTAACATCTACCACATCTAGACCTAGACGTGACAGAATGTCCGTTACCAAGTCTTTATCTAACGACATCGCTAAATATTGGTCTAGCTTCTTGCGACGAAGTGTTACTTTATTCGCCGTCGGCAAAAACGCTTGTGCAGCGACCTCGTTGATAGGGCCTACTTCACCACCGGTAATCTCAAGGATCAGTTGTGTCGCACGCTCCATCGCTTTGCCCGCTAGCGTTGCATCAACACCACGTTCAAAACGGTGCGAAGAATCGGTATGCAAACCATAAGAGCGGGCCTTACCTGCTAAAGCAATCGGTGCGAAGAAAGCACTTTCCAAGAAGATAGTTTGTGTTTGATCGTTCACACCAGAGTGCTCGCCACCCATCACACCCGCCATTGCCAACGCTTTTTGTTCGTCTGCAATAACCATGGTGTCAGAGCGCAATGCCACTTCTTGACCATCCAGAAGAAGCAATTTCTCACCCTCTTCTGCCATCCGCACCACAATCGAACCTGATAGGTTATTCAAGTCAAAAGCATGCATCGGCTGACCCAACTCAAGCATTACGTAATTAGTAATGTCTACAATTGGGTCTATTGACCGCACACCACTGCGACGTAGTTTCTCAACCATCCAAAGGGGTGTAGAAGCCGCTACGTTTACGCCCTTAATAACGCGCCCAAGATAGCGTGGACACCCTTCAGAAGCCTCTATACGAATCGGAAAAGTATCGTCAATGCTTACTGTCTGCTCTGTGATAGCAACAGGCATCACATCTACTTTGTTGATCACACCCACTTCTCGTGCAAGACCGGCAATACTTAAACAGTCAGCGCGGTTTGGCGTTAAATCAACGTCAATGATACTGTCGTCTAGATTCAAATATTCACGAATATCGGAACCAACTGGCGCATCTTGAGCAAGTTCAAGAATACCATCATTCTCTTCGTTGATTTGCAGCTCAGACCCAGAACACAGCATACCAAACGATTCAACTTGGCGTAGCTTGGCTTTTTTGATTTTAAAATCCGCACCTAGAACAGCGCCAATTTTTGCAAATGGAATTTTAATCCCTTGACGGGCATTCGGTGCACCACAAACCACCTGGAATTGCTCAGTGCCGTCAGAGACGGTACACACTTGAAGTTTGTCAGCATTGGGATGTGGCTCTGCCGCAACGATTTCACCAACAACAACACCGGAAAAATCACCTGCTGCGGCGTCGACTTCGTCTACCTCTAGACCAGCCAATGTCACTTGAGCAACCAGCTCATCGGTAGTGACTTCTGGATTGACCCACTCTCTTAGCCAATTTTCACTGAATTTCATAGTTAGCCCTTGGTCCTTACTTGAATTGCGTTAAGAAACGAAGATCGTTTTCGAAGAACATGCGTAAGTCATCTACTTTGTAACGCAACATCGCGAAACGTTCAACGCCCATACCAAAAGCAAACCCAGTGTACTTCTCTGAATCAATGCCAGACATTTCTAGTACTTTCGGATGCACCATGCCACAACCCAACACTTCCAACCAAGACTCTTCGCCTTTACTGTTAGTGCGCATAATATCCACTTCAATCGAAGGCTCAGTGAACGGGAAGTAACTTGGACGGAAACGTACTTTAAGATCATCTTCAAAGAACACGTTCAAAAACTGCTGCAGGATACCTTTCAAGTCCGCGAAAGAAATATTCTCGTCAATCAATAAACCCTCTACCTGATGAAACATAGGCGTATGAGTTTGATCGGAATCACTGCGGTAAACACGACCAGGACAAATAATACGAATAGGCGGTTGATTATTTTCCATAGTACGCACTTGCACAGGAGATGTGTGCGTTCGCAATACCGTGTTTGGATTGAAATAGAATGTATCTTGCATCGCACGAGCCGGATGATGCGCTGGAATATTTAGCGCTTCGAAGTTATGGTAATCATCTTCGATTTCAGGGCCTGACGCGACGTCAAAACCAATACCACGGAAGAATGTTTCAATTCGCTCCATAGTGCGTGTAACTGGATGCAAACCACCAATTTCTTGACCTTTACCTGATAAGGTAACGTCAATGGTTTCGTTAGCAAGCTTTGCGTTTAAAGCTGCTGCTGCAAGGGCAGTCTTACGCTCGTTCATTTTTGCCTGAACTTGCTCTTTTGCTTCGTTTACCATTTGTCCAAATTTTGGACGGTCTTCTGGAGCAACATTTCCCAGTTGCTTTAGAAGCGCGGTTAGAGCGCCTTTTTTACCTAGATATTGAACACGTATCTCATCTAGGCCGGCCTCATTATCAGATGCAGCTACCGCAGCTAAAGCGTCAGCAAGAATCTGGTTTAGGTTCTCCATTTCATACTCCAAAAAATAAAATAGGGGAAGAGCGTTGGCTCTTCCCCTATCAAAGACTGCTTGAGTGAGAACACAAAATGTGCTGACTCACTTTAGGCACTACGTCTGAAATTAAGCCAAGCTTGCTTTCGCTTTCTCAACGATTGCAGCAAAAACTTCTTTTTCGTAAACAGCCAAGTCAGCCAGTACTTTACGGTCAATTTCAATAGCCGCTTTCTTAAGGCCAGCAATGAAGCGGCTGTAAGATAGACCATTTAGACGAGCCGCAGCGTTGATACGAGCAATCCATAGAGCACGGAATTGACGTTTACGTTGACGACGGTCACGGTAAGCATATTGACCCGCTTTGATAACCGCTTGTTTCGCTACACGAAATACACGGCTACGAGCACCGTAGTAACCTTTAGCTTGCTTTAAAATCTTTTTGTGACGGCGACGAGCCTGAACACCACGTTTTACGCGAGGCATAATATAAACCTTTTTTAACTAGTTAATGACTGAAAATATCGATTAAGCGTATGGAAGCATGCGAACGATCAATGGCTTATCACTAGAGTGAACTTGCTGCATTGTACGAAGCTGGCGCTTACGCTTAGTAGACTTTTTAGTCAAAATGTGACTAGTGAAAGACTGCTTATGTTTAAAACCGTTTGCGGTACGTTTGAAGCGCTTAAGTGCGCTACTGTTAGATTTAATTTTTGGCATGGTAAAACCACTCTCGCATTCGTTAATGTTAAATATAATAACAAGTGCTAATTACTTAGCTGCTTTTATTACTTCTTCTTTTTAGGGGCCAGCACCATAGTCAATTGACGACCTTCCATTTTCGCAGCTTGCTCTACAACACCATGCTCTTCCAAGTCTTTAGCGACTCGATGCATAAGTTGCATACCAAGCTCCTGATGGGCCATTTCACGGCCGCGGTAGCGTAAAGAAACCTTAGCCTTATCCCCTCCTTCAAGGAAACGTATCAGGTTGCGGAGTTTTACCTGATAATCCCCTTCCTCCGTCCCTGGACGGAATTTCATTTCTTTTACTTGGATTTGTTTCGCATTCTTTCTTTGAGCAGCCTTAGCTTTCTTTTGCTCAAATATATGCTTACCGTAGTCCATGACTTTGCAAACAATCGGATCTGAATCAGCAATCTGCACTAGGTCTAGCGTTGCAGCACGTGCAGCTTCTAGTGCTTCTTCAATCGAAACAACACCAATTTGATCACCATCGGCACCGATTAGGCGCACTTCGGTAGCTCGAATGTTTTCGTTGATTTGAGGGCGCTGCTTGGCGTTAGCACGTCCACGATTCATATTACCTTTTATAGCTCTATCTCCATTATTTATTTTCGACTACGGCGTGAGATTTCTTTTTGAAGCAATTCTTCAAATTCTTGAACACTCATCACACCAAGATCATCACCGGTACGAGTACGGACCGCAACTTGCTGGTTCTCGACTTCTTTATCACCGACAACGATCATGTATGGCACTCGTTGCAGAGTATGCTCGCGGATTTTAAACCCGATCTTCTCGTTTCTCAAGTCAAGTTTTGCACGGAAGCCCTTAGAATTTAGAGTTTTCTCTAAATCAGCACAATATTCTGCTTGGCGATCGGTAATATTCATTACTACCACCTGCTCTGGCGCAAGCCAAACAGGGAACGATCCTTCCGTTTCCTCGATCAAAATACCGATGAAGCGCTCTAAAGAGCCAACAATTGCACGATGCAGCATTACAGGCGTTTGGCGAGAGCCATCTTCCGATACATATTGCGCACCTAAACGCGTTGGCATTGAGAAGTCTACCTGAATCGTACCACATTGCCATACACGGCCAATAGCATCTTTCAAAGAGAACTCAATTTTCGGACCATAAAATGCACCTTCACCAGGAAGCTCTTCCCACTCTAGTTCAGCAGAATTTAGAGCATCTGATAATGCTTTCTCAGCCTTATCCCACACTTCATCGGAACCAACTCGTTGCTCAGGACGCGTTGATAAACGATAAATAATTTGCTCAAAACCAAAATCTTCATACACCTCATGCAACAGCTCAATAAACTCAGACACTTCTGCTTGAATTTGATCTTCTGTTACAAAGATATGCCCATCATCTTGAACAAAGTTACGCACACGCATAATGCCATGCAATGCACCAGAAGGCTCATTACGATGACAAGAACCAAATTCTGCCATACGGAACGGCAGATCGCGGTAACTCTTAAGCCCTTGGTTATACACTTGAATGTGACAAGGACAGTTCATTGGTTTTACGGCGTAGTCGCGGTTTTCTGAATGAGTAGTAAACATGTTTTCATGATACTTACCCCAGTGGCCAGATTTTTCCCACAATACACGGTCAACAATCTGAGGTGTTTTCACCTCATGATAACCGTTTTCAAGCTGCTTCTGACGCATGTACTGTTCAACAGTTTGATACAGCTTCCAGCCCTTAGGATGCCAGAAAACCATGCCAGGCGCTTCTTCTTGAACATGGAATAAATCCAGTTTTTTGCCTAGTTTGCGATGATCTCGCTTTTCAGCTTCTTCAATACGAGTCAGGTACGCTTTCAGATCTTTTTTATCAGTCCAAGCCGTACCGTATATGCGCTGAAGCTGTTCATTACTAGAATCACCGCGCCAGTAGGCACCAGCCAATTTCATCAATTTAAAATGACGTAACACACGTGTGTTTGGCACGTGCGGGCCACGACACATGTCCATGTACTCTTCATGATGATACAAGCCAACTTCCTCTACAGAGTCGTCCATATCATCAATCAGCTGAACTTTGTAATCTTCACCACGCTCGACAAATTGAGCGCGCGCCTGATTAACAGGTGTCACCTTCTTAACCACATCGTAATCTTTCTTGATCAGCTCACCAATACGCTTCTCAATTGCAGCCATATCCTCTGGAGTAAATGGTCGCTCATAAGCAATATCGTAGTAAAAGCCTTCTTTGATTACTGGGCCAATGGCCATTTTAGCCGTTGGAAACAACTGCTTTACAGCGTGGCCTACCAAATGGGCAAATGAGTGGCGAATGATTTCAAGGCCTTCCTCATCACGTCCCGTCACTAAACTCACATCGGAGTCTTCTGAGATAACCTCACAAGCATCAACTAAACGACCGTTGATTTTACCTGCGACGGTAGCTTTAGCTAAACCAGGACCAATATCTTCGGCCACTTGCATTAGAGTAACGGACTCAGCAAAAGAACGCTGGCTTCCATCTGGTAAAGTAATTACTGGCATTTTTTCCCCTATTTGGAGTCAGTGGTGCTCCATACGCAAGAGCACATGTAAATTTTAAGGCCATTAAACTACCACTTATTAGAGTATTTTGCGACCACTCGTTAGCAGTTTCCTAGTTCCCACAAAATCCACACCAATATTCACAAAAATCAACCTTTTTTTATGCTTTTCTACCATAGACTTTCCCTGTCAGAGCGTTAAAATAGCGCTCGTTTCACAACAACCCCTCTAGATACTTTAGGCCTTATGGATCACGAAGCAATTGACAACTACTGCGTTGAGACAACTCAACCAGAGCCAGACCTTTTGTTGGAATTAGTCGAAAAGACTTATACCGACATGGGCTACCCGAATAAACTGTCGGGTCGTACGATCGGTCGAACGTTGAAAATGCTCGCTAAAATTCATCAACCTAAAAATGCACTAGAAATCGGGATGTTTACTGGCTACTCAGCACTCTCGATTGCTGAAGGCATGCCTGAAGATGGCAAGTTAACTTGCTGTGAAACCAACCCACGTGCAATTGAGTTTGCACAAACGTTTTTCGATCGCAGCCCGTTCGGGAGCAAGATCACCCCCATTTTCGGCCCAGCATTGGATACAATCCAGACTTTAGAAGGGCCTTTAGATTTTGTGTTTATCGATGCCGATAAACGCAACTATCTCAACTATTATGAGGCTGTTGTGCCGCTCGTTCGCAGCGGTGGCCTAATCATAATTGACAACTCTATTTGGCAAGGACGAGTCCTCTCCCCTATAGAGAATAGTGATATCGCAGTGGATGAAATGAATCAGCGTATCGCTAAGGATCCGAGAGTGGAGAATGTCCACCTCCACGTACGAGACGGCTTAAATCTCGTTATCAAACTTTAATACTCATTAATTTTTGCAAGCACCAGACGTCGTCTACTTCATAGACGAGGTTGGTTATGCTTTTGCATTTGACTGTAAGAAAT
The DNA here is from genome assembly GCF_001639725.1 of Marinomonas atlantica. Taxonomy (GTDB): domain Bacteria; phylum Pseudomonadota; class Gammaproteobacteria; order Pseudomonadales; family Marinomonadaceae; genus Marinomonas; species Marinomonas atlantica. The sequence goes on along the minus strand of NZ_LTAW01000003.1, from coordinate 478,656 downwards.
TCAAGAGGCAGGGATTTTGGTTGTTTTTAAAATCACAAATAATGTCACTGGAAAGCACTATGTTGGTACATCTTTCAACAGTGGATTTCAGCGCTTTGAGCAATATGTCGAAGCCGCTAACGAAGATTTAGATTACCCACTGTATGAAGAAATCCGTACACATGGCGTAGATGCATTTTCAGTAGAAGAGCTTTTCGAGACAAACGATAAAGAAGAGCTATACGAGTTAGAGCAAGACTACATTGTGATCTACAATGCTGAGAGCCTTCGTGGCTACAAGATCGGACAGACAACCGTGAAAGGTCGCCAGTTAGATTTAGGCAAAAAAGCAATGTTTGACACTAACGGCAACTCCACAAAGGAACCCGTTAAAAAGACAGGCGGCCGCAAAGCTGCTGCAAAAAAGACCGACCTACCTAAAGTAGAGCTCCCTAAGAAAGACGAACCTAGGCCTACAGCGTCGTCATTTTTTGGTGAGCTTATTGGCGAAGATCGTTTAGATACACCTGCAAACGGTGAGATTGAAGATCTAACAAAGCCTTCTACTATTAAGCGTAGCGCTGCACCAAGTACAGCAGCAAGTAGCTCTCCCAAAGGCACCACTCGCAGCTCAAGTAGCATCCAAAAAATGCTCCGTGAAGCTGAAAAACAAGCAAAAGCTGAGCGCGCAGAAGAATTGCGCAAACAGCAGCAAGAGCAAGCGGACGAAATGGCTCTTATCATGGCCAAACTAGACATGACAGCTAAATCAGCGACCTCAGCTTTCCGTCGTCGCAAAGGCTAGCGGACAAAACTGAAATACTAAAAAGCCCCTTTGCAGAGTTTCTGCAAAGGGGCTTTTTTTATCTCTAAAAACAACGAATTACGCGCGTGCTTTTTTTAACGTATCGGCAATCATAAATGCCAACTCTAGTGACTGATCCGCATTAAGACGCGGGTCACAATGTGTATGATAACGATTCGCTAAATCTGCCTCCGTTACTTGGAAAGCACCTCCGACACACTCTGTCACATTCTGCCCAGTCATTTCAAAATGCACGCCACCAGGGTAAGTCCCCTCTGATTTATGCACCTCAAAGAACTGCTGAACTTCACGCAGCACATCATCCACTTTACGCGTTTTGTAGCCTGTACTGGCCTTGATCGTATTGCCATGCATAGGATCGCTACTCCATACCACTTTCTTACCTTCACGCTCAACTGCACGAATTAAGTTTGGCATGCCATTAGCTACCTTATCGGCACCCATGCGTACAATTACATTCAAACGGCCTTCTTCGTTGTTCGGATTAAGAGTGTCACACAAACGCAACAGATCCTCTGGATCCATAGATGGGCCGGCTTTCACGCCAATAGGATTGTTCACACCACGTAAGAACTCAACATGCGCACCATCGATTTGACGCGTACGATCTCCAATCCATAACATGTGTGCAGAGCAGTCGTACCACTCACCCGTAAGACTATCTTGACGAGTTAAAGCTTCTTCATAAGGCAACAACAGCGCCTCATGAGACGTATAGAATGACGTTTCACGAAGTTGCGATGCGCCCGCACCGACACCACACGCTTCCATAAATTGCAGCGCGTCATCAATTTTATTTGCTACGCTCTGGTAGCGCTCACCTGCAGGACTGTTTTTGATGAAATCAAGGTTCCACTTATGAACTTCATGAAGATCCGCAAAACCGCCTTGTGAAAATGCACGCAACAAGTTCATGGTTGCAGAACTTTGATTGTACACCTTAATAAGTCGCTCGGGATCCGGTACGCGCGCACCTTCAGTGAAGTCAATACCATTGATGATGTCACCGCGGTAACTTGGCAGCTCTACACCGTCGATGCTTTCCATTCCCGCAGAACGAGGTTTGGCAAATTGCCCCGCCATTCGACCCACTTTAACCACTGGGCATTTACCTGCGTACGTCATCACTACTGCCATTTGCAGTAGTACCTTAAACGTATCTCTAATATTGTTCGCAGCAAACTCAGCAAAGCTTTCGGCACAATCACCACCCTGCAGCAAAAAGGCATTACCTCTTCCGACTTCTGCAAGCTCAGAGCGCAATTGTCTAGCCTCACCCGCAAACACTAACGGTGGCATTGTTGACAATGTTTGCTCAACGCCAGCTAATGCTGCTGCATTTGGGTATTCTGGTTGCTGCAACGCCTGCTTAGTACGCCAGCTTTGTACACTCCATGAGTTAGCCATTTAAACCTCTATTGATAAACTTTCATTCTTTCATATTAAATGCGCATCATGCTCTATAAATTATCGAGCCACAACCCACAGTATTTGAGCATCTTCTTCCGACTTGGATACGACAATATGCCCCATGGTGGCATCATAATACACACTATCGCCCTCATTAAGGTCTACCGGCTCATAAAACTCGGAGTAAAAAACGACACTACCTGATAGCACTAACAAAAATTCTTCGCCATCATGTCGTACCCACTCCTTAAACTCAGAAAAGCTTCGTGCACGAACAATTGTTTTAAAAGGCACCATTTTCTTACGGCTGATAGAGAAGCTTAATAGCTCATGTTCATAAGTCGCTGTTGGATGCGGCTCACCGCTTCCAGCCTTTGTGATATCTCGACGGCCAGCAATAGAATGATCATGAGTTTCCACAAACAATTGCGGTAAATCCATGCCTAAGCCACCGATAAGTTTTTGCACAATAGCAAAACTCGGCGACACTTGATCATTTTCAATCTTAGACAATGTCGATCGAGCGATGCCTGTTCGCTTACTTACTTCTTCTAGCGTCCAGCCTTTGGTAAGGCGGATTTCTTTTACTCGCTTTCCAAGCTCTAATGGCTCTACAAATTGATCTGGGTCTGAAGCGGTAGCAGTTTCTAACGAGGGTCGACTTACCATCTGCACTTTCTCCTTTACGCTCCACAAGTTTACTAAAATAAACTCTTTTGACCTATACGATATTCGACCAACTTTGCACTAAAACTCATAAAAAAGCCCGCTATACAGCAGGCCATCAGCATTCAAATTCACTCAGTGCTTTTTAAGTCGTTCCATTGCCGGCAAACATCGACCTAAATCAAAACCTTTCTTCATGACATCCGCCACCAGAGTCACAAACGACATTTCATCTTCTTGATTAGCAAGCACCCACAAAACCGACGATCGCGTACCGGTTCGACAAAACGCAAAGACTTTATCATCGGACTTTATAAGCTCGTCTTGAACGGTTACTTCGCTATTTGAAAGCCGCTTTAAATCTACAGGGTTATAGACATAACGCATACCGGCCTGCTCGACAGCAGACTGGATCTCAGCACTGCTAGGCTGATCCTCTGCTTCACCATCTGGACGATTATTTACCACCACATCAAACCCTTGAGACCTCAATACTACCAGATCAGCTACCTCTATTTGCGGCGACACGAAATACTCTGGCGATAATTCAGTAATATTCATGAACAATTATTCCTTAAACTATGAGCGATAAAGTACTTTAATAAGATGGAACCCAAATTGTGTTTTAATGGGCCCCTGAATCTTTAATAACGGTCCACTGAAAACAGCCTTATCAAAAGGCGCCACCATATCCCCTTTGCGAAACTCACCCAAGTCGCCACCTTTTTTGCCTGATGGACATGTTGAAAACTTCTTAGCCAATTGATGGAAATCAGCACCTTGATCTAGCTTTGATTTAAGCTGTTCGGCTTCTTGTTTTGTTTTCACCAAAATATGGCAGGCACTAGCTGTTGCCATTTATAACCTCTTTATTTTCTCAATTTAGACACACATGCAAAAAGCTGTGTTACATTCGTTTAGTATAACTATTTTAGCAGTAGAGGGTAGTATGGAGCTAATGCCATCTTCGGAAGAACTTTCGATTCTCTTAGTAGAACCGTCTTCCACTCAACAGAAAATCATTCGTCGAGCACTTGAAGATGCGGGTGCGAGACATCTGTATTTTGCCGACTCAGTGAAGTCCGCAATTTACGCGATTAAGGAAAATGAACCTGATCTAATTGTTTCGGCTATGTATTTACCAGATGGCACAGCAGAAACACTGATTACGCTTATCAAAAAAAACCCCGATACAGAGCACATTAATTTCATGCTGGTTTCGAGTGAGCGCAACCGTCAGCAACTAGAAACCTTACGCCAAGCAGGTGTAATCGCGATATTACCCAAGCCATTTGAAATGAAAGACTTACAGCGTGCAATTAATGCAACACTAGATCTAAGTATGGAACAAGAAATTGATTTAGAGTTAATTGACCCACACGAAATGCAAGTCCTACTGGTCGATGATAGCCGCTTAGCCCAAAAGCACATCACTCGTGTTTTAGAATCCATGGGGATCGTTAATATTGATGTTGCAGCTAATGGCTCTGATGCGATCACACTTATGAACGATGCAAGCTATGATTTGGTCATTACTGATTACAATATGCCAGAAATGGATGGAATAGAGTTTACTCACACCATTCGAATGACGGAACATCTATCACATATCCCAATTTTAATGGTTGCTTCTAATGCGGATCAACCTCAGCTAGCAAACATCACCCAAGAAGGAGTTGATGCAATTTGCGACAAAGTGTTTGAACCAGAAACATTAAGAGTCTTACTACATAATATTTTAGATTAAAAAAACGGCCCTAGAGGGCCGTTTTTTTTATGCTTTTAGCAAAGCTTCCACAATCGGCACGTTGGCTTCTGGAAAAGTATAAGTAGATAAATCCGAACGATTAACCCAAGCAACCTTCTGACCTTCTTTGCCATGCGGCTCGCCAGAAAATTCACTTACTAAGTAAAAGTACAACTCAACAGACTTATCAGAGTAATCATGACGGACAAGTTGAAATTGCTCCGACTTAGTCGTCGCGATACCACACTCCTCCATCAACTCACGAGCTAACGCTTCTGCTGGGTCTTCACCTTCTTCAACCTTACCGCCAGGAAATTCCCAGCAACCACCTTGATGCTTATCGTCTGAGCGCAAAGCAATAAAAACTTGATCCTCACGTACGATAATACCAGCGGCAACACGAACGACCATTAGGTACGGTACTCAGCATTGATCGTAACGTATTCATGAGAAAAGTCAGTTGTCCAAACTGTATCTGCCTGATCACCTGACCCAAGATCCACTACAATATGGATTTCTTCAGGGTTCATTGCTAATTGCCCTGCATCCTCAGAATAAGACGGTGAACGCCCGCCTTCACGTACGATCTCGCAACCATTAATAAAGATCGACACTGTGTCGACATTTAAGCTATCAACACCTGCACGACCGACCACTGCAAGAATACGACCCCAGTTAGGGTCAGAGGCAAACAGTGCCGTTTTCACCAATGGAGAGTGCGCTATCTCAAACGCCGTTTTAGTAGCATCTGATTGCTGCTCAGCACCTTTTACTTCAACGGTTACAAACTTAGTAGCACCCTCGCCGTCACGCACGATCGCGTGCGCAAGCTCTTGCATAACCTCAAGAAAAGCCGCTGCAAACAGCGCTCCATCACCTTGGGTAAAATCGGTAATAACAGGCACTTGGGCAGCACCTGTTGCTACAGCAATACATGAATCATTCGTCGATGTATCACTGTCAATCGTAATTCGGTTAAAGCTCTGATCAGTCGTTTGCTTGAGCAAAGACTGTAGCGCCATTTGATCAACAGCAGCATCCGTAAAAATGAAACCAAGCATCGTCGCCATATTAGGGCGAATCATGCCAGCACCCTTAGATATACCACCTATCGTGATAACTTTACCTGCAATCTCAACTTGACGATAAGCACCTTTTGGCAAGGTATCTGTCGTCATGATACCCAAACCAGCATCAGACCAGCCTTCAGATGCCATAGATTTCAAAGCACTTGGCAACACACTGGTAATTTTATCAACAGGTAGCGGCTCACCAATAACACCCGTTGAAAAAGGCAGCACTTGCTCCAATGAAACCCCAGTCAAATTAGCTAGAGTCTCACATGTATGCAGAGCATTCTGCAATCCTGATTTACCAGTACCGGCGTTTGCATTACCCGTATTAATAACCAAAAATCGAGGCTTTGCCTTAGCAAGATGCTCACGACACACTCGAACTGGCGCAGCACAAAATTGATTCTGAGTGAACACACCCGCTACCGCAGAACCTTCAGCTAACTCAAAAACCACTACGTCTTTTTTGTTCGCTTTTTTAATACCCGCTTCCATAGCAGCAAAACGCACACCAGAAATCGAAGGTATTACAGGAAAAGATCCTAATCCAACTGCCATTTTGGCCTCTCGCTCTAAACTGATTAACTAGACTAAACTACCGTGACATTGCTTATATTTTTTACCTGACCCACAAGGACAAGGTTCGTTTCGTCCAACGCGAGGGACGTCGCCTGCAGACTCTTCAGAACCGCTCTCCACACCAGCCATATTAGTTGTCACTTTGGTTTTGGCCTCTTGCTCACGACGTGCCGCTTCGATTTTCTCAGCATCTTCTGCTGATTGGACTTTAACGCGTGTTACAACTTGCAATACGTCAAACTTAATTTGCTCCAATAAACCTTGGAACAATTCAAATGCTTCACGCTTATATTCTTGTTTCGGGTTTTTCTGCGCGTAGCCACGTAAGTGAATACCCTGACGCAACATGTCCATTGTTTGCAAATGCTCTTTCCATAACGTATCAAGCACTTGAAGCAATACTTGTTTCTCAAAATTACGCAAGCTTTCTGGGCCAGCAATCTGCTCCTTAGCAGCGTAATCATCGATAAACGCCTGAAGGATTTTCTCACGTAACGGTTCTTCATAAAGCTTCTTATCTTCTGCAACCCATAGCTGGATCGGCAACTCTAAGCCGAAGTCATTACGAATACGCTCTTCTAATCCAACAAGATCCCATTGGTCAAAGATACTTTGAGGTGGTATGTACTCGTCTATTAAACTAGTCAAAACATCTTCACGCATAGAAGAAATCGCGTCAGACAGATCATCTGAAGCCATCATGTCATAGCGCTGCTGGTAAATAACTTGTCGCTGATCGTTCGCAACATCATCGTATTCTAATAGCTGCTTACGAATATCGAAGTTACGACCTTCAACTTTACGCTGCGCTTTTTCGATCGCGTTGGACACCATTTTGTGCTCAATCGCTTCACCTTTCTCCATACCCAGTGCTTGCATCATTTTTTTGATACGATCAGACATAAAGATACGCATCAAATTATCTTCAAGAGACAAATAGAAACGCGATGAACCGACGTCACCTTGTCGACCCGCACGGCCTCGAAGCTGATTATCGATACGACGTGACTCGTGACGCTCTGTGCCAATAATATGAAGACCGCCAGCTGCCAATACAGCTTCATGGCGCATTTTCCAGTCGGCTTTAAGAGCCTCTTTTTGCGCATCAGTAGCATCTTCGCCGAGATCAGCCAACTCAACCTGCAGATTACCGCCTAACACGATATCAGTACCGCGACCCGCCATGTTAGTTGCAATCGTTACTGCACCTGGACGGCCTGCCTCTGCAACGATTTCAGCTTCTCGTTCATGCTGCTTAGCATTCAAGACATTATGTTTAACACCCTGCTTTTCTAAGAAACCTGATAACAACTCCGAATACTCAATGGATGCCGTACCCACTAGGATCGGGCGACCTTGTGCGACGTTTTCACCAATATCTTTAACAATCGCTTCAAACTTTTCATTTGTCGTCATAAAGATCAAGTCATTGTAATCTTTACGTTGCACCGAATTATTGGTCGGAATGACAATGACATTCAAAGAATAGATTTGCTGGAATTCAAACGCTTCTGTATCAGCTGTACCGGTCATACCAGACAACTTGTCATACAAACGGAAGTAATTTTGGAAGGTTGTAGATGCCAATGTTTGGCTTTCGGCCTGAATAGTTACACCTTCTTTCGCTTCTACCGCTTGGTGAATACCTTCAGACCAACGACGACCTTGCATTGTACGACCTGTATGCTCGTCAACGATAACGACTTGATCATCTTGAATCACATAATCAACGTTCTTCTGGAACACGATGTGAGCACGCATACACGCATAAACATGATGTAGAAGCTGTAAATTACCTGCGGCATAAAGGCTGTCACCTTCTTCTAACATGCCTTGTTCAACCAACCATGCTTCAACAAATTGGTGACCATTTTCAGTCAACTCAACATTTCGCTGAGCCTCATCATAAGTGTAATGCCCATCCTCTTCGCCCTCTTCATCTTGCTTAACAAGCAAAGGAGCAAGCAGATTGATCTTACGATACTGCTCGGAACTATCTTCTACTGCACCTGAGATAATTAATGGTGTACGCGCCTCATCAATTAAGATTGAGTCCACTTCATCAACCACTGCAAAAGAAAGATCACGTTGCATACGCTCTTCCATGCGGAAAACCATATTGTCGCGTAAGTAGTCGAAACCAAACTCGTTATTTGTACCGTAGGTAATATCAGATTGATAAGCGCTGCGTTTTTCTTCCCGGTCTTGACCCGCATGAACAACGCCAACACTCATATCAAGAAACTCATATAGAGGTCGCATCCAGTTCGCATCACGTCGCGCAAGGTAATCATTGACCGTTACAACATGTACACCTTTGCCTGATAATGCATTTAGATAAACCGCTAATGTTGCAACAAGTGTTTTACCTTCACCGGTGCGCATCTCAGCGATACGCCCATCGTGAAGCACCATACCGCCGATCATTTGTACGTCGAAATGGCGCATCCCCATGACTCGACTACTAGCTTCGCGAACGGTTGCAAAAGCTTCTGGCAAAAGAGAGTCAAGCGACTCACCCTTAGCCAGACGCTCCCGAAACACAGCAGATTTGGCCATCAAATCATCATCGGTCAATTGCTTATAAGCATCTTCTAACTTATTGATCTGAGAGACGACTTTTTTATAGCGCTTTACTTCACGGTCGTTTTTAGTACCGACAATTTTTTTAATGACTTTTCCGAACATATTTCAACACAACTTAGAATTGGAATGATTAAGAGTCTACCATGGTAAATAGCGACAAAACATGGATTATCAATCCCTTATAACGAAAAAAGCCAGACATAAGTCTGGCTTTTTTAAGATTCGTTCAATATCTATGCAATCGCAGCGGCTTCCGTAAAAGAAATAGGATTCATCGCTTCGTCTTCTTCAAACGTCACGTATTCCCATGCCTCTTGGTTTTGCAGTAGCTCTAATAACAGTTTGTTGTTCAAGCCATGACCAGACTTAAACGCTTTGTATTCACCAATGACGCTGTGTCCAAGTAAGTACAAATCACCAATCGCATCCAGCACTTTATGACGCACAAGCTCATCACGGTAGCGAAGACCTTCATCATTCAATACACGATACTCATCAAGCACGACCGCATTTTCCATGTTCGCGCCACGCGCTAGATTATTGTCTTTGAAGTATTCAATATCCTTCATAAAGCCAAATGTGCGAGCACGTGAAATTTCTTTGACAAATGTCGTCGTTGAGAAATCAACCGAGGTGTACTGAACCTCTTCATCAATCGCAGGATGCTGAAAATCTATCGTGAAGGATAAACGGAAACCGTTAAAAGGTTCCAGCGACGCATACTTGTCACCATCTTCAGCACGAATCAATTTCTTTATGCGAATAAATTTCTTAGGTGCCTCCTGTTCTTCGATACCAGCTGACTGAAGCAAGAAGACAAACGGACTTGCACTACCGTCCATCAAAGGCACTTCACTAGAGCTCAGCTCAACGTAACAGTTATCAATACCTAAGCCAGCCATCGCAGACAATAAATGCTCGACCGTACTGACTGTCACTTCGCCGTCACGAAGCGCTGTAGCGAAATTGGTAGCGCCAACAGACTGAGCCGAACCAAGAATTTCAACAGGTGGCTCTAAATCTGTACGCACAAAAACAATACCAGTATCAACTGGTGCTGGTTTAAGCGTTAGATATACTTTTTCGCCCGAATGCAAACCCACTCCGGTAGCGCGAATAATGTTTTTAAGGGTGCGCTGACGTACCATTATATTCCTACAATATGATGACATTTAGAATTTGCCGGAATCATACCAACAAGTGTCGTTTTATTCAATTCAGAAGCTCTTAGCTGCGCATTTTTTGCGCAATTTTTTTACTAGTCCGCTTGGCGACGCAAAAACGCCGGAATATCCAAATAGGACAGTTTATCTTCTGCTTTTTGTGAGCTTGAGCCAGATGAAGCCGACTCATTGAGTTTGGTTTCTGCAGGTGCTGCAGCATTCGCCTCAACGGCAGACTTAGTTGACTCAGGCTTTGGTGGCACAACATTTACTTGTGCTCGCTCTTCAGCGGCCGGCTGAACTGGAGCAGATTGCGTAGCAGGCTCAGACACCGTCGTTGACATAGAAACAGAAGCACCGACAGCCGACTGCATTTGAGCAGAAGAACCTTTGCCTTCCAACCCAGTTGCAACAACAGTGACACGCATTTCTTCACCAACACTTGGATCAATAGCACAACCAATCACGACAGTTGCATCTTCTGAAGCGTACTCTTCGATAATGTTACCGACTTCAGTAAACTCAGATAAACCAACTTCATCGTTTGCGGTAATGTTAACCAACACACCACGCGCACCTTTAAGGTTGATATCCTCTAACAATGGGTTATGAATAGCGGCTTCCGCAGCAACACGCGCACGGTCTTCACCGGTCGCGGAACCAGACCCCATCATCGCCATTCCCATTTCTTTCATCACTGTTTGTACATCGGCAAAGTCGACGTTGATCAAACCAGGACGCATGATCAGGTCAGTAATACCTTGAACAGCGTTCAGCAATACATTGTTTGCTTCACCGAAGGCTTTCAGCAGAGAAATATTTTTTCCTAGCACTGGCAACAATCGCTCATTAGGCACCGTAATCAAAGAGTCAACATTATCACGCAGCTCTTTAACACCTTCCTCAGCAACCTTAGCACGACGACGACCTTCAAACGGGAATGGCTTAGTCACCACTGCAACCGTTAAAATACCAAGCTCGCGAGCCACTTTTGCAATAATCGGCGCAGCGCCCGTTCCAGTACCGCCACCCATGCCTGCTGTGATAAACACCATGTCAGCGCCCGTCAAAAGCTCAGTGATTTTCTCTTGATCTTCAAGAGCAGAATCACGGCCAATATTAGGATTTGCGCCTGCACCTAATCCTTTTGTTACGGTCGTACCAAGCTGCAATGTAATACCTGAATCTAAGCCTACTAGGGCTTTAGAATCAGTATTTGCACAAATAAATTCAACACCGTCTAGATTACTCTCTAACATGTGTTTCACGGCGTTTCCGCCGCCACCGCCAACACCAACTACTTTGATGACAGCATTGTCTGACAAGTTTTCTTCGGCTAAATCAAATACGTTCATGGACATGGGCTTTAAGCTCCTATAATTCTGCTGTCATTCCTGACTAAATATAACTTTGAAACCAATCTTTCACTTTGTGCCACGCCTTCGTTGGACTGAAAGCAGGCTTGGCCTCACCGCTCGCCACTTCGGGCAGAAATTTCTTCTTTGGTGCATTTACTTGAGACGCTAAATCTGACATTTCAGGTGTCTGCACGCTTTCTCCGGCATATTCTAACAAGCCTATACTTGTGGAATAAGTTGGATTATCAATTATCTCAGCAACACCTTTTGCTGAATGCGGTGAAGCAATACGTACAGGCATATCAAAGATATGTTCTGCTAACGCCTCCGCACCCTCCATTAAGGATGTACCGCCTGTAATCACGATGCCTGCTGGAATTCGCTCGGCATAGCCACTGCGACTCAACTCATCAAGCACCATTTTGTAAATCTCTTCGTAACGCGCTTCAACAACTTCCGCCAACGCATGACGTGAAATAGAGCGCGGTTTGCGATCCCCAACACTTGGCACTTCAATACGCTGATCGGCAGAAGCCAAACTAGACATCGCGCAAGCGTAGCGAATTTTAATCGCATCTGCATGTAAAGTAGGTGTACGTAACGCTTGTGAGATATCATTGGTTACTTGATCACCCGCCACTGGCACAACTGCCGTGTGATGCAAAGCACCATCAAGCCATACTGCGATATCAGACGTTCCCGCACCAATATCCACTAAACAAACACCAAGGTCTTTTTCGTCTTCGCTTAAGCACACCTGACTGGATGCCAGTTGCGAAAGCACAACACCATCAACCTCTAAACCACAACGACGAATACACTTCTCGACATTCATCACAGCATTTGCCGCACCTGATATCAAATGTACATTCGCTTCAAGTCTAACACCCGACATACCAAGTGGGTCTCGAATCCCCTCTTGTGAGTCAATATTAAACTCTTGAGGCAATACATGTAGAAGACGCTGATCGGACGAAATAGGTACTGCTTGTGCAGCATCAATCACGCGTTCAATATCTTCAACCTGCACTTCACCTTCTTTGACTGCTACGATGCCATGTGAATTTTGACTGCGGATATGACTTCCCGCAACACTCACGTATACGGAGTGTATGTTGCAGCCAGCCATTAACTCAGCTTCTTCCACGGCTCGCTGGATAGATTGCACAGTGGACTCAATGTTGATAACAACACCACGTTTCATGCCTTTGGCTACATGGGTACCAACACCAACTACCTCCATGACACCGTCAACACCTTTCTCCCCAACTACACAGGTGATTTTTGAAGTGCCAACGTCTAATCCAACAATCATATAATTCCCAGTTATCCTACGACCAACAAATCATTGTTTAAAAAAGCAACAATTAGACCAAGTTTTACTCTTTGGGTTTCCAATTAACCGCCACCCCATGAGGGTAGCGAGCATCAACCGAGGTAATCCGATCTATTCTACCCGATAAATCAGTTTTATACACGGCCACAAACCGCTGCAATCGCTCTAAAACCTCATCTCGACCGAGTTTTACGCTAACTCCGTTCGAAAAAGAAATATTCCATGCTCCACGGTCTTCTAGTTGCAGTGACGCCACCCTAAGCGACGTTGTCGACAGCATTTGACTGATCAATGTAAACTGATCCAAAACTGCCGCCTCCGTATCAGTAGGGCCTGACAATCGCGTTAACGGCAAGTTAGGGGCTTTTCTTGGCGAAATAATTTTCCCATCAGCGGTAATTACTTTCCCCCTCCCCCATAACGCAACAGGCCTATGCTCTCTCACCTCAATACGTAATGTGTGAGGCCAGACACGTCGAATCTTCGCCGATTCTACCCATTCTGGCTGCGCGCCAAAATATCGCAATGCCTCCATCGGTTCTTCAAATAACCCCCGACCTAACAATTTGTTATAGCTTTTTTGCAAATCTGCTCGATTGGCGTATTGCAAATCACCAACTACATCAATTTGTCGGATATCAAACATGGGGCCATCGGTAGCCAATTGATCTGGATTATCCTGGAACAAGGCAAACACAATGAGCAGTATCGCGCCTATTAACGCTGCGGTACGCATTCGTTTAGCTCACCCCTACGCAGTCTTGCCAAGCCGTCTTAATAATCATTTCAACCAACTCATCGTAACTAATGTCTGCATAAGCGGCCGCCATAGGCACCAAACTGTGTGACGTCATCCCCGGTGAAGTATTCACCTCAAGCACAGTAAAATCACCTTCAGCCGTTTGCATGATATCGACACGCCCCCAGCCACGACAATTAAGCGACTGATAAGCATCAAGCGCCAACGCTTGTATCTCAAGTTCGAGATCGTCTGACAAACCGCACGGCAAAAGATACTGCGTATCATCTGCCAAATACTTTGCTTCATAGTCATAAAGCGCATGCCCTTGAGCAGGTTTTAAACCAATTGGCGCATAAGCGACATCATCAATGATAGTCACCGTAAACTCGGCACCAGAAACAAACTCTTCAACCAATACATCTGAATCATATCGCTTAGCGTCTTCCAAAGCGGCTTTTAACTCAGACTGATCATTAACTTTACTGATGCCAATGGTTGAACCCTCTCGCGATGGCTTAATAATCAGAGGGTATGACATTTCTTCATTAATCTGATCAACATCTGGCTCGGCACTGAAGCACAAATAATTAGGAGTTGGTATCCCAAGCCCTTGCCAATAGCGCTTTGTCAGAGCTTTATCCATAGCAAAACCAGAGGCCAGCGGCAAACTACCGGTATAAGGTTTTTCCAACATATCTAACAATGCCTGAACTCGACCATCCTCACCCTCTCCACCATGCAAAGCAATGAAGGCGATATCAAATTCAGTGTCCATCAACTGTTTGACCGGATCAAATTTCTCATCTTCACCGTACAAATCAATTTTGACTACTTGGTAACCTTTATTGATCAATGCTTGAGCTACACCTGCACCACTTTCAAGTGACACTTCTCGCTCAGCAGAACGACCACCATAGATGACTGCTACCGTTTGTTCTTTAAGTAAACTCACTTAAACCCCCTGAGCAGCCAACTTTTTAGAAATCGCGCCTATATCACCAGCTCCTTGCGTGATCAGCAAGTCGTCGGGGCGTAAAACATTTGCCAAGATTGAACGCAAATCGTCCTCACTACTGACATGAATTGGGTCTACATTACCGCGTTGACGAATGCTGCCACACATAGATTTGCTGTCAGCCCCGTTAATAGGTGTCTCACCAGCGGAGTACACATCCAATAATAGCAACACATCAACTTTTGAAAGTACCTTTACAAAGTCCTCATAAAGATCTCGAGTACGCGTATAACGATGCGGCTGGTAAACCATTACTAGGCGTTTTTCAGGCCATCCATCTCGAATCGATTTGATCGTCGCTTTCACTTCACTAGGGTGATGACCGTAATCATCAACAAACATAACGCTACCGCCTTCTGCCAGCGCTAAGTCACCTTGCTCTTGGAAGCGTCGCCCAACCCCTTCAAAGCCCATTAGCCCTGCTTGAATCGCTGCAGCATCGACACCTAAATCGGTTGCTACCGCAATGGTAGCTAACGCATTCAAAATATTGTGTCGACCCGGCATTGGCAAACGAATACGCAAAGGTTCGCCTTCAGGACGGTGTGCTAAAAACTCACAAAAGCGTCCTTTTTGGGAAATCTCGGTCGCATAATAATCTGCTACCTGATCAATGCCGTAGGTTAAGACAGGACGACTTAGAGAAGGCATAATTTCACGGACGTTATCATCGTCTACACATAAAACCGCCAGACCGTAAAATGGCAAGTTATGAACAAACTCAATAAAAGTGTGCTTAACCTGCTCAAAATCACCGTTATAGGTGTCCATGTGGTCTTCATCAATATTCGTCACGATCACTGTTTGAGGCTGTAAGTGAAGGAACGACGCATCACTCTCATCGGCCTCTGCCACAAGGTATTTGCTGCTACCAAGCTGTGCATTGGCCCCTGCACTGGTTAAGCGACCACCAATTACGAACGTTGGGGATTCATCCGTTGCAGCTAAGATAGAGGCCATCAAACTGGTGGTGGTTGTTTTACCATGCGTACCGGCCACAGCAATACCATGACGATAGCGCATTAATTCTGCCAACATTTCAGCACGAGGAACAATCGGAATACGGTTCTCTTTGCCCCATTTAATTTCAGGGTTACTGCTATCAATCGCGCTCGATACGACAATGACATGGGCATTTTTAACGTTGTCTTCTTGATGCCCAATATGAATTTCAACACCCAACGTCGATAAACGCTCAGTTGTAGCGGAAGCTTTCATATCTGAGCCGCTTACGTTATACCCTTGGTTCGAAAGTACTTCGGCGATGCCTGACATGCCCACACCCCCCACACCAATAAAGTGGATATTTTGAATACGACGCATTGTCGGGATGTCGTAGCGAAACTTAGCTTCCATCATTTCTTCATTAACCTTATGCACTGGGACACCACCGTTTGAGTGGCATCCGGATGAGCAGCAAGCTTTGCTTGCTCAGCCATTGTTCTTAATTTGTTCGAATCGTTAGCCATATCAGCTAAACACTTTTCAAGGCTTGCTACAGACAAGGTTGGCTGCGGCATTAAATACGCAGCACCAACATCTTCCAATGAACGAGCATTCGCCGTTTGATGGTCATCTATAGCATGGGGATACGGCACTAAAATCGAAGGCAAGCCGGCAATCGCCAGCTCACTGATGGTCATAGCGCCTGCACGACATACAACCACATCCGCCCAATAATACGCTTGCGCCATATCATCAATGTAAGCATCCACACGAGCCTCTACATTCAAACGACGATAATCTGTCGAAACAGCCTCATGGTTTCGTGGGCCGGTTTGATGCCACACATCTAAACGTGTTTCATGAGACCACTCAGATAATAATTGCGGTATCACATCGTTAATCGCCTTCGCACCTAAACTGCCCCCTACCACCAACAAACGTAGAGGTCGTGAAGGCTCTTCCCTAACAGGGCGCGTTTGTTGAGCTAAAATAGCGCCACGCACTGGGTTACCCACGGTCAACCCGTTTGACAAGGCGCCAGCAAACGCTTGCAATTTGAGCTTGGCAATTTTAGACAGCAAAGTATTGGTTGTACCAGCTACCGCATTTTGCTCATGAATTGCCAAAGGAATGCCCAGAATCTTCGCTGCGACACCACCAGGACCCGCAACAAACCCACCCATACCTAATACTAAATCGGGGTTTTCCCGTCGAAGAATGGCGATCGCTTGACCAATCGAATGAGCAACACGCCAAGGTGCGGCTAACAGGCCCAATGTGCCTTTTCCACGGACCCCTTTAATGGAAACAGTGTGCAATGGAATATCGTGCTTCGACACCAATGTTTCTTCCATACCGCCAGCAGAGCCCATCCAGCAAACATCCATACCTAACGAGGCAAATTTTTCCGCACAAGCTAATGCCGGATAAATATGACCACCTGTACCACCCGCCATCAACATTACTTTCTTAGGTTTAGACAAACTAAGCGTCCCCTGTTTCCCTAATCATTCGTTCTTTATCCGAGCGTTTTTCGTCTATATCTAACTCAGGCTCAATACGTCGATTTTCAATATCAACTCGTGCAATAACAAACAAACTGGCTAACGTAATAATTAAGCTACTACCACCGTAGCTAATTAAGGGCAGTGTTAGGCCTTTCGTCGGAAGAAAACCTGTATTCACCCCAACATTGATTATGACCTGCGCCAAAATCAAAATCGAAAAACCAAAACACATGTAACCTTGGAACAAGCGCCCCAGACGCATGGCTTTCTGCCCTATATTAAATGCCCTAGACAACATAAAACCAAAGGCACCTAGTAACAACATACCACCAAACATGCCGGTTTCTTCGACCCAGATCGAAAATACAAAATCAGTGTGCGCCTCTGGCAAGTAGGCTAATTTTTGCACACTATTGCCAAGTCCTAATCCAAACCACTCACCACGCCCATAAGCAATCAAGGCCTGGGACAATTGGTAACCGTCATTGTAAGGATCTGCCCATGGATCAATAAAGTTCATCAGGCGCTTAATACGATAACTTTCCGATACAGCAACCACACCTAATGCTGCGACGACCGCGACAACCAACCCAATGAACTGATAAATAGGTGCACCAGCAATAAAAAGCAGCGCTATAACCGTACCAATTAATACAACTGAAGCACCAAAATCGGGCTCTAACAGCAAACAAATTAAAAACAAAAAGGACACCACCATCGGCATCCCTGAGCCCATCAACTGCTGCCTAACACGATCTGCTCGACGCACCAAATACCCCGAGACATACACCACCATACAGACCTTAGCGACTTCCGATGCCTGCAAGTTGAAGACCACTAAATTAATCCAACGCCGACTACCGTTTACTGTTTTACCGATCCCCGGCACCAACACTAAAATAAGCAATAACAATGAGAACAGCATTAACGGCACGCCATATTTATGCAGCACCTCTGTCGGTACCGACATCATGAAGTAGCCAAAACCCAAGCCAATCATCAAATAAATAAGTTGCCGGACCATAAAATAAAACGGGTGGCCATATTTTGTTTCAGATAAAAAAATTGACGCACTAGAAACCATGACGATTCCCAACACTAAAACGCAAGCCACCGATGCAACAAACACAGCATCGACCTTACGAAGCTCTTGATAGGAAACAGGCTCTAGAAACTCGCGAATGTTCATAGCTGCTTAACCAACGCTTGGAAATGCTCGCCACGAATTTCAAAGTTCTTATATTGATCAAAGCTGGCGCATGCAGGGGAGAAAAGTACGATATCACCTTGCTCTACTTTTCCTTTCACTGCACTCATCACATCGACCAAATCTGTATGCTCAGAGTATGAAGTCTGTGATGGAAGAATGTCGATGATCTGATCCGCATCTTTACCAAAAACATAAAGGTGACTGACAAACTTTGCTAAAGCCGGTGCCAGCGGTGCGAAATCCGCGCCCTTACCCACGCCACCGGCAATCAAATGAATATGCTTGGCTTGTTTATTACCTAAGCCTTCCAGTGCCGCCAAGGTGGCGCCGACATTCGTGCCTTTCGAATCATTGATGTAAACCACGCCTTCTGTTTCTCGAACCGTTTCACAACGATGCGGCAGACCAGCAAATTGTGCCAATACACCAGCTACTTCCGGTGTATCAATTGGGAGATTCAATATATCTAATATTGCTAAGCAGGCTAGGACATTGGCATAGTTATGCTCTCCTTTAAGCTTAATGTCTTTGGTGTTGTAAAGACGCTTAACCCCATGACACAACCACACCCCATCTTCATCTTTCAAGATGCCGAATTCTTTTAGATCTGGGCTACCTTTGGAAAAAGCTCGAACAGGGGTATTCTGCGCCAACAAAGGCGCCGTTAGGATATCTTGCTTATTGCATACCGCGGCCTTACAACCACGGTATACTCGCTGTTTAGCGCGCTGATAGCTGTATAGATCATCGTAACGATCCATATGATCTGCTGATACATTTAGCAAACACGCTACATCAGCTTGCAAACCTTGCGTTGTTTCCAACTGAAAACTGGACAGTTCCAGTACATAATAATCCACATCTTCTGCTAACAGATCCAACGCAGGCAGCCCTAAGTTGCCACCTGCCACGGAACGCTTACCAATTACCAATAACAACTCATTAACCAAAGTGGTTACGGTACTTTTGGCATTCGACCCCGTGATCGCAATAAACGGAGCATTGGCATAATCGCGGAACAAATCAATGTCACCACGCATAGCAACACCTTGCTCAGCTAACGTTTGCAGTACTGGTGTTGCCAACGCAATACCGGGACTCACAAACAGTTCCGTCGCTCCGAGTGTCTTTAAATGCTCTAGACTGCCTGTAAAAATTCGATCTGCAGGGCAAATAGCTTTAACCTGATCAAGCCCTGGGGGATTTTCACGAGAATCTACCACGTAAAAGTCCAGCCCCTTACTTGCCAAAAATTGCGCCGTAGACACACCACTGACACCAAGCCCCACCACTGCACGAACGCGATCTGAAGAAATAAGAGACATGCAACTACCTTACTTTAAGTGTGGCAATACCGATCAACACCAAGCACACAGTGATAATCCAGAAACGAACAATAACCTTTGGTTCCGCCCAGCCTTTTAGCTCGAAGTGATGGTGGATAGGTGCCATACGGAAAATACGACGCTTAGTGAGCTTGTAGGAAGCTACTTGCAAAATAACCGACACAGTCTCCATAACGAAGACGCCGCCCATAATAAACAACACCAATTCTTGTCGAACAATGACCGCAATAACACCCAGTGCAGCCCCCAAAGCCAAGGCACCTACATCCCCCATGAATACTTGAGCCGGATAGGTATTGAACCACAAGAAGCCAAGGCCAGCGCCCACTAACGCAGCACAAAACACAATCAACTCGCCGGTTCCACCGACGTAGGGAATCAATAGGTATTCGGCAAATTTTATGTTGCCGGTTAAGTAAGCGAATAAACCTAACGCACCACCGACTAATACCGTTGGTAAAATCGCCAAACCATCTAAGCCATCGGTCAAGTTCACTGCATTACTAGTACCGACAATTACAAAGTAGGTGAACACCACATAAAATATACCTAGCGGAATAGCAACGTCTTTTAAAAGTGGAATTAACAAAGATGTTTCAGCAGGCGTTTGCGCAATACTGTAAAGGTAAATAGCTGCTGATAACCCGAAGACACTCTGCCAAAAGTATTTCCATTTAGCGGGTAATCCACGCGAATTTTTCTCGACCACTTTTCGGTAATCATCCACCCAACCCACTGCCCCAAAAGCAATCATGGTCAACAGTGTCACCCAAACATAAGGATTCGTTAGGTCACCCCACAACAAAGTGCTGACACTAATAGAAAAAATAATCATCACACCACCCATGGTCGGCGTGCCCGCCTTGCTTAGGTGAGACTGAGGGCCATCATCACGCACAGCTTGACCAATCTGCAAACGTTGCAGTAAACGAATGACTTTGCCACCGATTAATAGGGA
Source organism: Marinomonas atlantica (assembly GCF_001639725.1). Lineage (GTDB taxonomy): Bacteria > Pseudomonadota > Gammaproteobacteria > Pseudomonadales > Marinomonadaceae > Marinomonas > Marinomonas atlantica. The sequence continues at coordinate 458,209 of NZ_LTAW01000003.1, read as the reverse complement.
GATAAATAAAGCCGTCAACACTCCTAAAATCGCACGTAACGATAGATAGTTAAAGACAGTAAAAAACGTTAAATACTTGCTAAGGTAAGCTGTTAAAAGCAGTAGCATGGTTAGGCCAATTCCTAATTTTTGAGAGCGTTAACAATATCTTCCATTTTGGCCGAACGAGAGCCTTTCACCAAAATGACATGTTCGTAATTAAGTGCCTGCAAGAGAGCAAGCGCTTCGTGTTTGGTTGCACAACGATGAGACAATTGCTCTGATCGTTTTTTGTTTTCAAAACCAATGGCTGCAAAACTGGCAACTGGGCCAATCGTTACCAAGTGGTCAATACCCACTTTGGCAGCATAGTCTCCAAGACCTTCGTGTATAGATTGCTCTAAGTCGCCTAATTCACCGAGCGCCCCCAAAACCATCCATTTTGAGTGTGTTTTATACAGCGCCAATACATCCATCGCGGCTTCAACCGATTTTGGGCTGGCATTGTAACAATCATTAATGATGACGGCTTCCCTTTTTCCCGTCAAAAGCTCCATTCGCCCAGGGACTTGCTCTGGGTGCTTAAGCTTCGATAAAACATCCATTATTTCAAACCCTAACGCCATCATTGCCAGCGCCACGGCCATCGCATTTGCAACATGATGACGACCGGGTCGGTCAAGCTGTAACTGGTAGGTGTTTTGATTGTAAACTAACGTGGTCGTGGATCCATCAACACTTTCATTTACTTGCTTAGCGAACAAGGTGGCACAGTCATTATTAAATGAAAACGACAGCAATGAACGCTGCCCAAGTAAGCTTTGCCAATAGTCAAAAGAAGGGTCATCAGCATTAAGTACTACCGTCGCACTAGGTTTAGACGTCTCTATCAGCTTACCCTTTTCAACAGCAATCCCTTGAATGGAGCCAAACCCCAATAAATGACTACCACTGGCATTGGTCAACACAACAACATCTGCTTCAATGCTAGTGCCTAGTCTCTCAATTTCGCCAGGAAAGCTTGTACCCGCTTCAATAACGGCAAACCGATCGTCTGACTGAAGCTGAAGAAGCGTTTTTGGCACACCAATTTGGTTATTAAGGTTACTTTGAGTTTTCAACACTTTAGTAGATTGAGCTAAGGCATTTGCCAGCCAATCTTTAACACTGGTTTTGCCATTGCTACCTGTAATTGCAACCACTGGATGCTTATAGAAACGTCTCTGCATGCGAGCAATTGTCGCGTAGGCGGCGCCCGTATCGGACACTTCAATACGTGGCGTTACATTCACAGGCGAACTGACCAAGACTGCAGACGCCCCCAGGGTAATCACCTGCTCGGAAAAGTCATGTCCATCAAAGCGCTCCCCTACCAACGCAACAAACAGTTTGCCCTCTAAGTCATCGCGAGAATCTGTTGAAACACCGGCAATGAGTGCATCCGACCCAATTAATGAGCCGCCTACTTCTGCTGCAATTTCTGATAATCTAAGTGTTTTCAACATACGTATTGAGCGCGTTACGCGCCTCCTCACAATCATCAAAGTGGTGACGTACACCATTAATCTCTTGGTAGGTCTCGTGCCCTTTACCCGCAATCAACACAATGTCATCCGGTGCCGCCAAAGCGATGGCCTGGGCAATCGCTTTGCGCCGATCAACCTCTACCGATACAAGCGCGAGGTTCGAATCTAACGCCGTCAATACATCGTCTATAATAGCCAGCGGTGACTCAGTACGAGGATTATCCGACGTCAACCACACGTGATCCGCCTGCTGTTGTGCAACGGCCAACATCAAAGGACGCTTGCCTTTATCTCGATCTCCACCACAGCCAAAGACACAAATCACTCGACCACTCGCATGATCATGAATCGCCCTTAACGCCACGTCCAAAGCATCAGACGTATGCGCGTAATCCACTAAAACCAAAGGCGCGTGCTCAGCTTTGCAGGGCTGCATTCGGCCTGGTGCACCTTTTAAGCCACTAAGCGCCTTCACCAACCTAGCTTCGTGTTTTACTTCACTTAATACGGCGGCCAGTGCCGCCAAGGCATTTTGTACATTGAACTCACCAAGTAACGGCAAAAAAGCATCGTAACGATTAGTATGTATTTTAATTGATAGCTGCAAACCCATCTGGCAAAACGTTTTATTACTCACCCCAAACTCTGCACCCGAAGTAGCCTGAGACGAATAACGCCACACCGGTGCAACACTCCCGTGCGCCATATAATCTGCATAATCCGAGTCAGTGCAAACAATACTGCGCTGTAAAGTTTCGAATTCAAATAGACGTCGCTTAGCCTGAGCATAAGACGTCATAGAGCCATGGTAATCAAGGTGGTCACGAGTAAGGTTTGAGAAAATCGCGGTTGACACTGGCACACCAGCCAAGCGGTTTTGATCTAATGCATGGGAAGATGCCTCAAACGCAACCAATTCAATACCTTGCGCTGCAAAAGAGGATAAAAGTTTGTGTAAGGTAAGCAAATCAGGTGTGGTTTGTTTAGCTTCTTGCAGGTCATGCAAAGAGCCTATTCCAAAAGTACCTATCATGGCGCTCGGCACACCAGCAGCTTCTGCTAATTGAGCCACATAGTAACAAATACTGGACTTGCCATTCGTCCCCGTGACCGCAACAATGTGAGCAGGAACAGGGCCATAGACATGACGCGCTAACGTTGCGAGCGCTAACTCAATGTCATCCACTTCGATCAAGGTCAATCTGCTGTGCTGAAGATTCAGACCAGCAGGCACAAGCGCTATGTGACAACCATTATCTGCAACTTGATCCAAGTAATCCCAGCCTTGACTAGAAACACCAGGGAGCGCCACAAATATTGTTTCAGGAGTCACTAAACGAGAATCGGTCTCTAAAGACCGATACTCACATTGATTAATTTTCCAACTATTCTCAAGACCAAGCCACTCAAGAAGTTGTTCAAAGGTAAACATTTTAGTTTCCTTTTACGATTCGATACGGTGCCTTATTCGTATTGTCCAAGCGAACTTCTCTTAAACCTTCGGGACGATCAGGCGGAATATTCAAGGTAGTCAGCGCACCTTCCATTACGCGAGAAAACACAGGTGCTGAGACTTCACCACCATAGTATTTACGGCCTTTGGGGTCATTCACCATAACCACCATCGCCAGTCGAGGGCTCGTTGCTGGCGCAATCCCTGCAAACAACGAAATATACTGATCATACTCATAACCACCCGATCCCACTTTGTGAACCGTGCCTGTTTTACCTGCGACATTGTACCCAGGAATCTGAGCTTTTTTACCAGAGCCTTTCGTAACAACGGCCTGCAACATATGAACGACGTCTTGTGCAATATTAGCAGGAATCACTTGGTCACCTTGTGGGGGAATATCCTGCTTAAACAGCGTAACTGGCACTTTGTAACCATGGTTAGCTAGTGTCATATAAGCCTGCGCTAGCTGCAAGGTAGACAAAGATAAACCGTAACCATAAGATAAGGTTGCAATTTCAGAAGGGTGCCACTTAGGATGCATAGGCAACTTGCCTGTGGCTTCCCCAGGAAACCCAAGACCTACTGGTGAACCAATACCCAATTCGTAAAACATATTCCAAATGGTATCTTGCGGTAGCGATAGCGCAATACGAGAGGTCCCAACGTTACTCGACTTCACTAACAATGTCTCTAAGTCGATTTCACCGTAATTTCTAAAGTCGCGGATGGTGTAACGCCCGAAACGCAGATAGCCAGGATTTGTGTCAATAATAGACTCAGTCGAGTATTGACCAGAGCGCAATGCTGCTGTCACGGAAAATGGCTTCATGGTGGACCCTGGCTCAAACAAGTCAATGACAGCTCGGTTACGCAATTCGTCAGGCTCTAGATTGGATCGGTCATTAGGATTGAAAGATGGCTGATTGACCATCGCCAGAATTTCACCTGTGCGTACATCAAGAATAACCGCAGATGCTGAGCTAGCGCGCTGCTCAGTCACCACTGCCTTTAGCTCTCGATATGCCATGTATTGTAGACGCATATCAATACTAAGCTCGATATTTTCGCCCGCTTGCTCTGGAACTTCTTGACCCAGCGTTCGAATAATATTGCCCTTGAGATCTTTCATGTAAGAGATTTTGCCTGGCTGACCTTCCAGAGCTTGTTCATAAGCGAGCTCAATTCCCTCCTGCCCCTTATCATCGATATTGGTAAAGCCAACTACTTGAGCGGTCACCTCACCCGCAGGGTAAAATCGCTTGTACTCTTTGATCTTACTTACACCAACAATGTCAGCATCCAAAATAACTTCTGCTTCCGGTGGTGGCACCTGACGCTTCAAATACATAAACCCTTTGTTACGGTTTATCTCAAAGCGCTCTTTCAATAACGCCGATCCTACGCCCATTGCATCCGCCAGACGTTTAATTTCTTTTTCTGGGTACAAGCGCTCGCCAACAGGTTTTGATAAGTTCTCAGGATCTTTATCTAAACCCCATAACATCTTAGGGTTCGCAATCACAGTCCATGTCGGGGTACTAACCGCTAACGGCTCACCATTGCGATCTAAGATCATGCCACGAGTAGCAGGAATGGATTCTGTACGGACCGCTCGCATTTCGCCTTGGTTTTGCAAAAACTCTTTATCAAGTACCGTTAAGTAGAACAAACGTCCTGCGGCAATGGAAAACAAAGCAAAAGCGATGGCGTATACAAGATATAAGCGCCATTTGCTTGGGGAAAAATTGTGTTCGTTCGTGTTCATGGCTTCACTATGACCAATTCTTCAGGGGTAGGAGCTCGCATCTTTAAATCCCTTATAGCTGCTTGTTCCAATCGACTTGGTTGGGTCAGGGCGCTTTGTTCCAACAACAGCTGCCCCCAAACCACCTCATAATTCACTTCATCTCTCTTTAACTTTTGCAGGTACGCAAAATCCCCGCGAAAATCATAAACTTGAATCACCAATACAATCGCCATCACACCTAGCAGCACAAGCGCCCCTACGAACGACAGATGTTTTGCAATGGGTTCATTCACTGATTCGCTCCATGACACGCAAAACAGCACTGCGCGAACGGACGTTATCATCCACTTCACCTTTAGAGGGTTTAGTTGCCTTTCCGATGGTTTTAAAGTGAATATTTAAATGTGCGTTTTGAATCGGCAAATGGCGCGGCAGATCCGGTCCTTTGCACATCCTCTTCATAAATTGCTTAACGATTCGATCTTCCAAAGAATGGAAACTGATGACGACCAGACGTCCGCCTACTTTTAATGCTTTAGCCGCCGCTTCTAGACCCTCTTCTAGATCACCTAGCTCGTTATTAATGAAAATGCGGATACCTTGGAATGCTCGGGTTGCTGGATTTTTACCTTTCTCCCAAGCGGGATGCGCTTCAGCAACAATTTTAGCCAGCTGCGTGGTCGTGGTAATCGGTGTTTGTGAACGCTTTTCGACTATCGCGCGAGCAATACGACGAGAGAAGCGCTCCTCCCCATATTGGTACATCACGTCTGCAATCTCTTTCTCTTTCGCGACCGCAATCCAATGCGCTGCACTCATACCCACATCTGGATTCATACGCATGTCCAATGGACCATCATTCATAAAACTAAAACCGCGGCTAGCGTCGTCTAATTGAGGAGACGAAACACCTAAATCCATCATAATGCCGTCGACTTTATCAGTACCAAACACTTCTGGAATATGCTCTGCCATGTTGGCAAAGCTGTCCTGTACAATCGTAAAACGTTCATCCTCAGCTTCGAGAGTTTTGCCGTGTCCTATTGCAACAGGATCTTTATCAAAACCAAGCATTGTTCCTGTCGTCAGGCGCGATAACACCAAACGCGTATGCCCACCACGGCCAAACGTTCCATCGACATAGGTTCCTGCTGTATCGGTTACAAGCATGTCTACCGATTCATTCAGCATGACACTGATATGTTCTGGTGTTGTTTCTGTCATAGTGAGATATCCATCAAAGTATCGAGTTCTAAGTTTTCTAACGTGGCTTCGGACAGGTACTCTTCACGCTGAGTTTCCCACTCTTCCAAGCCCCAAATTTCTAGTTTTTTACCCTGACCTAACAGGGTGGATTTACGCTCAATTTTGGCGAACTCTCGAAGCGGACTAGGCAACAACACCCGCCCCGCACTATCAAGCTCCAAATCGGTTGCGTGACCCACCAACAAACGCTGCAATCTTCTTGCTTGCGGATTAAATGTTGGTAGGCGATCTAATTTCTCTTGGATTTGCTCCCACTCTTGCAATGGATACAGCAGCAAGCATCTCGACATCGGATCAATGGTAACAATCAGTCCAGGCTCATCATATTGAAGAAATTCGTCGCGTAAGCGCGCCGGCAGAGACATTCGCCCCTTAGCGTCTACACTCACCTGATGAATTCCTCTAAACATGCCCATATCCCACTTATCGACACTCTACCCCACAATTTAACACTAATTTTTCAAATAGATAAAAAAAAACCAAAAAAAATTCGCACAAGGCGAACTATTTGGTCATTCAGTACGTTTTATTGGCGAAAAACTGATGCTTGAAGTCAATCTGGAAGGGAAATGTGCAAGCTGGCCGATAAGCCGGGTTCTGTCGTGGACAGTCATTCATCTAATACGTACATCACTGCACGTCTTTAGCAACCTACCCGAACTCAGTGCGGGTCACACCAATGAGTTCCTATTTGGTCTTGCTTCAAGTGGGGTTTACCTTGCCACGAACTGTTACCAGTCGCGCGGTGCGCTCTTACCGCACCATTTCAACCTTACCGGCAGCAAGCTGCTTAGGCGGTTTATTTTCTGCTGCACTTTCCGTAGGCTCACGCCCCCCAGGCGTTACCTGGCACTTTACCCTGCGAAGCCCGGACTTTCCTCCCCTCTAGCACAAGGCTAAAGCGGCGACTGTCTGGCCAACTTGCGGTGCGAAATACTACAGGGTAAAGCGACAGATGCAAGATAAATCGTATAAATCGTTTATTTACCCGTTAATGGCAAGCAGAAACTGACCTCTAAGCCACCCTCAGGGCGATTAAAGGCTTGAATTTCGCCATTGTGCGCTTGAACAATTCGCTTGGCGATAGTTAGCCCAACACCGAAACCACCGCTGTTTGACTCACGCGCCGAGGATGAACGAAAAAACGCATGAAAAATCTTTTCAAGCATTTCATCCGCTACGCCCGGACCATTATCTTTAATAGATATAACCGCTCGCTTACCCTCTTCCTTAGAGCAAACCTCAATTTTGCTGCCTTCTCCGGAGTAAAAACACGCATTTCGGAGTACGTTTTCAACAGCATGACGCAGTTGCACAGGGTCACCATGCAGCGTTTTGGGTAAGCCTCCCGTCTTTTCAATAGTAATGCCACGCAATTGAGATTCAAACTGCACGTCAGCTACAATATCACTTAACCATGACTGTACATCAATCTGGTCCTTTTGCATGGAAGCGGCCTCAAGGCGCGAAAGCGTTAACACCTGACCAATGAGCTCATCTAATTCATGTAATTCATTACGAATACGATCAAGGTAGCTTTGCTGCGTAGACATACCATGCTTATCTTCAGCAATCGTTAAAGCCACCTCAATTCGAGCTAATGGCGTTCTCAGCTCATGCGAAACATCTCGTAACAGGCGCTCTTTAGAACTCAACAGCGTTTCGATACGACCAGCCATTTCATTAAATTCACGCGCCAAGTTTCCAATCGAATCCTTTCGCTTTACTAAACGATCATCAACACGTGCAGTCATATCTCCTTGACCGAATAAACGCGTAATTTTTTGCAGCTTCAACAATGGCCCTAAAAGCCAATAGGCTAAAATTGCACTCGAAACAAATAAGCCAAGCAATGACAGCAACGCGATTGCCCAAGGGCTAATAATGTCACTCTTATCTTGAGGACGAAATACCAGTAAATACTGAACATTACTGGCACCAATTACTTGAATAAATTGACTGCGACGTGCATCAGCTGACGCCTTCTGCGCAGCAGTGGATTCAGTAGACGCATCTACAGAAGATTGCTCGCGAAAATTACGTGGTAATGAGCGTAGCAGTGGTCGACCATTCTCCTGGTAAATAAAAATACTACCTTGTAACTGCTGCTCATACTGTCGAGCCTGTTCTTGAAGTGCTGTGGTACCACTTTTTTCATACGTGGACACCAAACTCACACCAATGTCACCCAATACATCTGCAGACACTTGGTCACGGTCTTCCACAAAGTCAACCACTCCCAAACCAATTGCGACCACGACCATGTTCGAAAACAGTACAACTAAAAAGACTCGTAAAAATGTATTTTTCATACCATCAGGCTGCCATCAGTTGTTAGCTACCCTTCTGCTCCATCAACAAAGATATACCCAACACCACGAACTGTTTTGATACGCGGTTCGCCATTTTCGAAGCTACCTACTTTCTTACGTAAGTTACTTATGTGCATATCAAGACTACGATCATACATAGTCAACTTACGACCAAGAGCCTTTTCAGATAAATCTTGTTTAGTAAGAACCTGACCAGGCACCATCATCATACACTCCAGTAATGAATACTCTGAAGTAGTCAATTCGATCGCTTCGTCATTTAAATAGACTGTGCGATCTCGGCGCCTTAGGAGAACATCAGAGAGAGACAAATCAGACATTGGGTCATCTTCTCTTTCCTGCGAGGAACGACGCAAAATAGCTTTGATACGAGCCAGTAATTCACGCGGATTAAACGGCTTAGACAAATAATCATCTGCCCCCATTTCCAACCCTAAAATTCGATCAATATCATCCCCTTTAGCCGTAAGCATTATGACAGGGATAGCACTTTTGTTACGAATTTGCTTTAAGGTCTCAAACCCATCTAGCACTGGCATCATGACATCAAGGATGACAATATCAGGGCGATCTTGCTCCATGTAATCCAATGCTTCTTGTCCATTCCATGCATGAGTCACCTCATACCCTTCACCGTCGAAGTACTCTTTCACTAAATCCGATAGACGAGCATCGTCGTCTGCTAAAAGCATTTTAACCATAACCAACCCTTAAAATGTAAAGTTGTTTGACTATTAAATAGTATGGTAGTAAGCGAATAATTAAACCCCTCTTTTCAAAGAACTGACAATGTTTGCAATTGAGCTGACTTATTAGCCAAAAAAAACGCCCTGCTGAGTTTTTCAGTAGGGCGTTTTCACATCAAAAACAAAAATAGTGGCTACTTAACTTCTAGCACTTGCGCTTCGATTTTAGCCTTCCACTCAGCAGGACCCGTCAAATGTACAGAGGTACCCGCGGCATCAACCGCTACTGTTACTGGCATATCTACCACATCAAACTCATAAATAGCTTCCATGCCCATTTCTGGGAACGCAACAACCTCTGCTTTTTTGATTGCTTTTGACACTAAGTACGCAGCACCACCAACAGCCATTAAATAGACGGCACCAAACTCCTTAATGGCTTCAATCGCCGCCGGCCCTCGCTCCGCTTTACCAATCATGCCTAGAAGACCCGTCTTCTCAAGCATTGTATGAGTAAACTTATCCATTCGTGTAGACGTTGTTGGGCCCGCCGGACCAACAGCCTCATCACGAATAGGGTCAACAGGCCCCACGTAATAGATAAAGCGCCCTTTAAGATCTACTGGCAACTCTTCGCCATTGGCCATCATTTCAACCATCTTCTTGTGCGCCGCATCACGGCCCGTAAGCATTTTGCCATTTAGAAGAACGGTTTCGCCTGGCTTCCAGTCTTTCACCATTTCTGGTGTTACTTCATCAAGGTTTACACGACGAACACTGTCACCGACTTCCCAAGTAATGTCTGGCCAATCATCTAGAGAAGGCGGAACAAGATCCGCAGGCCCCGAGCCGTCCAAGACAAAATGAGCGTGACGAGTTGCCGCGCAGTTTGGAATCATAGCAACAGGCAAAGACGCGGCATGCGTTGGATAATCCATGATTTTCACATCAAGAACCGTCGTTAGACCACCTAAACCTTGTGCACCTATACCTAAATTATTAACCGCTTCAAAGATTTCAAGACGAAGCTCTTCTACACGATTTTTCGGCCCACGAGCTTTTAGCTCATGGATATCGATAGGTTCCATTAGAGACTCTTTTGCCATGACCATGGCTTTCTCTGCCGTTCCACCGATACCAATACCCAACATACCTGGTGGACACCAGCCAGCGCCCATAGTTGGAACCGTTTTCTTAACCCACTCAACTATCGAATCAGATGGGTTCAGCATCGCCAGTTTAGATTTATTCTCTGAACCACCGCCTTTAGCTGCCACGTGGACCTCAACCGTATCACCTGGGACAATTTCCATATGAATCACGGCCGGAGTATTGTCTTTGGTATTTTTACGTGCACCAGCAGGATCATCAAGAATCGAAGCACGTAGAACGTTATCTGGATGAAGGTAAGCACGACGCACACCTTCATTAATCATGTCAGTGACGCTCATAGAGCTTTCCCACTGAACATTCATACCCACCTTAACGAATACAGTAACAATGCCCGTATCCTGACAAATTGGACGCTTACCTTCTGCACACATACGCGAGTTGATAAGAATCTGAGCCATTGAGTCTTTTGCCGCTTGGCTTTCTTCACGCTCATAAGCTTCATGAACAGCGTTTACAAAATCTAAGGGATGGTAATAAGAAATAAACTGAAGAGAATCTGCGACACTGTCGATCAGATCATCCTGTTTAATAATGCTCATGCGCCTCTCCTGCTGAGTATTTATACTTTTATGGGGAAGCAGAATGTTAAAAGATGCGACTTGGCTTTAAAAGACAAAACCAAAATTTTCAGTAAATATACTGCACATTCACAAAATCAATGTTTGTTAGAAACACAAAAAGCTCCACTTGGCCATAAACCAATGGAGCTTGTATTAATAAAATAACATTTTAAGCTTTTTGAGAAGACTTTGGGTGCTGCACAGAATGTTGCACATACTCCTCAAGAATTGAAGACGTGAACTGCTCGCGCTCAGGCAATGAGTGAATCTGTTCGGCCTCCCAATTAATGAGACAAATAAAGACTGAATACTTATTAATGCAGGCATAGTCTATATCACGAACACTAATTTGATGATCTTCCATCAATTTGAGCACTTGCTCCATGACTTTTTGACTTTCAAAATGCCCAACCCCCTCAATCCCCCTAAGCAAGCGCTCTACTCGCTCTACAGGATTTTCAGAAGGCTTAGATGGCTGCTCTTGTCGACTCATCACCAAGAACTTGTCCAACATTTCTTCCGTATACAACTCGCGCTGATGAACATCCGAAACTTGAGCACTTTCTCTTTCAAGCAAGCGAATGAATAAGCTCTTATTACGAATATCCGAAAACTCTAAATCACGCAGACTTAATCCACTTTCTGACATGATAGAGATAACAGTCTCGTAAGAGGCTTTAGCTTGCTCATCACCACGTGCAGCCAATGCCAAATGACGACGCAGCTCATGCATGATCTTAGCCGCGCGATAGTCTTCTTTTAATTGCAAATGTTGTGTGTATTGATCTTTGCGATTAGAGAGACGATCTAATAATTCTTGGAAGCCTTGCTGAGCATCTTGCTCAGCACGCATAGAATCCATACGCATCTGTGAACGCTTGGACTCCCACACTTCATAAGCGCGAGCACGAGCCTGAAAAGCGCGCTCCATCGCTTCTTCAAAACTTTGCTCTATACGTGCCCGCTCTGAGCGCTCTCGCTGTTCTTCTTGCTCAACGATTACTCTTTCGCTACGTTTTTCTTTTAGTGACTGTTGCGCTAAAGACAACTGCCCCTCAAGACCATCAATTTCCACCAGCATGTCAGATTCATCAAAATCCACTAGCAAACCATGTACTTTGGCCCAGTATGAATCTTCTTCAAAAGGCACATCTGGGTTGCTAGAAGAATATTGATTACGCAGTGTTTCTTTAAACTGCTCACCACTTGGCCTAAACGCACTTGCAGCATTTATAACATTATCGTGAAAATAGACGCACTCGTCGCTCGATTGATCTGCTGTTTCGTCAGCATGATGCACGTCATTATTAACCGCTTGAGAGTCCATTTGTTCCGTTTCACTCATCACATTATCAACAGTCTCTTGTTTCTCTGAGTCCATCATATCCGACGCAAAGGTTGTGCAATTCATCGCATCCATCTGATTAAATGACTCATCTTCTTGTGAAGCAAAGCATTCATCACTGTTAAAAGACTCATGCTCAATATCATCTATATTAGCTTGGTCAAAATGATCATGAAGCTCGTCAACAGGAGCCTCAGAACAACACTCCTGTTGCTGATCATCCTGCAAAGAAGACACCTTGGCCTCCATAAATGACTCAGAAGAAACATTGCAATCAAATTCTTCTTCAAAGTCATCTAATATCGTGCGAGCGTTTTCATAAGTTCTATTCGGGTCAGCAGGCTTTTCACTAAAGCGACGCTGCGCATGAGACTCAGTAACAACAGGGCGTGATACCTTGGCGTGTCGAGGCACACCATTCCAGCTCACCTTAAACAGCATAGTTCGATCGCAAAGTTGATACATTGGTATGTCACCCTGAACAAGCCCATTCTGCAAAATGATCGATTCAGCATGACGCAATGCCATAGAGGATTCGCTTGAGTTAGTAGAGGTTGCTAGGTTAAGTAACTTTATAACTTTACCAATGGCTTTTTTTCTGCGTCTTAGACTCATTCTGATGCCACCCTTTTATGAAATGTTCCTATTTTCACCCGTAAACAACTTCAAAGGGGCCATAGTATCGCCTTTCAATAAAGTTGCTCACTATTTGTACTTTTATAAAAGCTCATCTGCAAGCAGACCTGTTACTTTTTGCAATATTTCGGCCAACTCTTCTTCAGTATAGGGTACATAAGAGATTTTCCCCCAAACAGGCTCTGGCCAGCACTCATCCTGCTCATAACGAGCGACATGATGAAGGTGAAGCTGCCTTACCTTGTTACCAATAGCGGCAACATTCAGCTTATCTGGCATAAATATGTCTTGTATCATTTCCGCCACAAGGCAACTTTCTGCCATCAATTGCAAACGATCACTTTTATCAAGATGGTGAATTTCTTCTACGCCGTCTCGCATAGGAACAAGAATAAACCAAGGCGCCTTGCGATTATTAATTAGGCGTAGTTGGCTTAGCTTAAAATCTCCAACCCATACCGAATCTTTTTCTAAAACCGCGTCTAATTCAAACATGTATCTGACTTCCTATTTACTTTATGGCCTTACATAAGCACTATAGCATTCTATTTTTAATTCTACCCTACGACTTGGAGTTCCCATGATGGAAATGCGCTGTGTCTTGGACGCACAAGCCAAACTCGCAGAGTGCCCTCGCTGGGATGAAAAAACTCAGACCCTTTACTTTGTTGACATCGATTCCTTCGAATTACACGCCTACAATATCGTTTCTGGTGATCACTCAGTTCGTCAATTCGACGAAGAAATCGGCTGCTTCTCATTAGCAGAAAACGGTGGTTTTATCGCAGCCTTTCGCTCCGGTGTCTATACTTTTTCTGATTTTAACAGTCCCCTAACACCATACTGGCAGGCGGACTACGATCAAGAAACAACACGATTTAATGATGGCCGCTGCGATCCTGCTGGCCGCTTCCTTGCTGGTACAATGTACGCACCGAAAGACGCTTTTCTAGGTGGGCTGTACCAATTTGAGCAAGGGAAACAGTCACTTCTCGATCAAGCAGCCTGGACATCTAACGGCTTAGCTTTTTCGCCTGACCATAAAATCATGTATTACTCTGATACACCTAATCATATCGTGTACCAGTTTGACTACGACGTTTCAACAGGCCAAGCATCTAATAAGCGAACCTTTATTGAATTCCCAAGAGGACATGGCCGACCTGATGGCGCTGCAGTTGACCGCGAAGGCAACTACTGGTCAGCACTGTATCAAGGTCAACGTGTGGTCAAAATTAGTCCAACAGGTGACATTCTTGCCGAGTACCCTTTGCCTGCAACATACCCCACCATGGTGGCATTCGGCGGCGAAGACATGAACACTCTGTATGTTACCACCTGTCGTGCTGCACAAACTGACGCTGAGCTTGAGCAATTCCCTCAAGCTGGCGGCATCTTTGCCTTAGATGTTGAAAACAAAGGCCAAATTGAATTCCGCTTTGCGGGTTAAGTTAATAACTTATTTATTGAAAGACGACAAATTATGCGCGCAAGCAACTATCTTTTTTCTACATTACGAGACGCACCATCAGATGCTGTCGTAGCAAGCCATCAACTAATGATCCGTGCTGGCATGATTCGCCAAGTATCAAAAGGCCTGTACACATGGCTGCCTACTGGTGTCAAAGTACTTAAGAAAGTAGAGGCCATCGTTCGTGAAGAAATGCAAAAGGCTGGCGCCCTAGAAGTAATCATGCCAGGCGTTCAACCAGCTGAGCTTTGGGAAGAAACAGGCCGTTGGCAGAAATACGGCCCTGAGCTGCTTCGATTAAAAGACCGCCATGATCGCGACTACTGCCTTGGTCCAACACATGAAGAAGTCATTACAGACATCACGCGTAACGAGTTAAGCAGCTACAAACAATTGCCTTTAAACGTATTCCAAATTCAAACAAAATTTCGTGACGAAGTTCGCCCACGCTTCGGTGTAATGCGTTCACGCGAATTCTTGATGAAGGATGCCTACTCTTTCCATGCATCAACCGAATCGCTGCAACAAACTTACGACATCATGCACGATGCCTACTGCAAAGTGTTCAATCGTATCGGATTAGACTACCGCCCAGTTCAAGCGGACACAGGTTCCATTGGTGGCGCCTACTCACATGAATTCCATGTACTGGCTGATTCTGGTGAAGATGACATCGCTTTCAGCGACTCATCAGATTTTGCAGCCAATGTTGAGCTTGCTGAAGCGGTCTGCCTAAAAGAAGCGGCAGATGAACCAACGGAAGAATTAAAAGAAATTTACACACCTAACTGCAAAACCATTGCAGCCGTAGCAAAACTGTTAAACCTTCCAGTTGAAAAAACCATCAAAACCATGTTGATAAAGGGTGTTGATGAAGCTGGAGAACCAAGCATTATCGCGTTGGTGCTTCGTGGTGATCATTCCATCAATGAAATCAAAGTCGAAAAGATTCAAGGCGCAGTTACACCATTTGAATTTGCCTCTGAATCTGACATCGTTGCCAAAATTGGTTGCCAGCCCGGTTCGATTGGGCCACAAGGCCTTAAAGCGGCAGGCATTCGTGTCGTCGTTGATCGAACAGCAGCAGTATTATCTGATTTCTGCGCCGGAGCTAACAAAGATGACTATCACGTCATAGGCCTTAACTGGGCACGCGACTGTGACGAGTTTGAAGTTGCAGATATTCGTAATGTGGTTGAAGGAGACCCTTCTCCAGATGGACACGGTACGATAGTTATTAAACGCGGCATCGAAGTCGGCCATATATTCCAATTAGGTCAGACATATTCAGAGTCAATGAAAGCAACCGTGCTTGATGAAAACGGTAAAGCACAAGTCATGCACATGGGTTGTTACGGCATAGGTGTTTCTCGTGTAGTAGCGGCTGCAATCGAGCAGAACTTTGATGACAAAGGCATAAAGTGGCCACAATCAATAGCTCCTTACACAGTCGCTATCATTGGTATGAACTACGAAAAATCAGAAGCAGTTCGTGAAGAATGTGAAGCACTTTACTCTGAACTTCAAGCTAAAGGCATTGACGTGTTCCTTGATGATCGCAAAGAACGCCCAGGTGTTAAGTTCTCTGACTGTGAATTGATCGGCATTCCACATCGCATTGTTGTTGGCGATCGCGGCCTTAAAGAAGGCACGCTTGAATACAAGAGTCGCGCCACTGGTGAAGGTGAAGATATTGCCAAAGCAAAAGCAATCGAGTTCTTACTGACTAAACTAGCGTAACAAAGTAAAAAGCAGGGTGAGGATTCCTCATTCTGCTTTTTGCGCTCTGCGTGTTTTCGTTTACATCGTTGCACGCCATACTGACCACTTACTCAACTACTTTTTTGAGGCCACGTATGACCACTATTTATCATAACCCCCGCTGCTCAAAATCGCGCGAAACACTTGCCCTATTAGAACAAAACGGCATTACTCCCGACGTCATTCTATACCTCCAAGTACCCCCTTCCGCAGACACTATCACTGTACTTTTAAATCAGCTGCAGATGAACTCTGCGCGTGAACTAATGCGCACCAAAGAAGACATCTACAAAGAACTCAACCTTAAAGAAGAACATAACGAAGAGGCACTGATTGCTGCAATGGTCAATCACCCAAAGCTTATTGAACGCCCTATTGTTGTTCACAATGAGCAGGCTAAAATAGGCCGTCCACCAGAATCGGTACTAGAGCTATTCGCATGAGCACAGCCAATATTCTTGTCGTTTATTTCTCGCGCCATGGCTCCGTTGCAGCCATGGCCAAGCACATTGCACGAGGCGCACAACGTGTCGCTGGGGCAGATGTTAACGTTCGCCAACTCGCTGAAGCATCGTTTAATCACGAGCAAACCAGCGCAAGCCTTCCGGATGACGGCTATCCATACTGTGAATTAGATGACATCGCCAACTGTGATGGCTTAGCGATTGGCTCTCCATCCTACTTTGGCAGCATGGCAGCCCCAGTGAAACTAATGCTCGATCAGACCAGTCCCATTTGGATGAGTGGCCAGCTTGCCGATAAGCCGGCATGTGGCTTCGCCAGTGCAAGTACAATGCATGGGGGTCACGAAATGACAATCCAGTCAATGATGATTCCTTTACTTCATCACGGCATGATTTGGGCAGGCTTGCCCTACAAGAACAAAGCTTTAATTGCCACAGCAACAGGCGGCACACCCTATGGCGTCACTCACTTTGCCCCGCATACTCAGTACACAGGCCTAAGTGATGACGAAATCGCACTGTGCGAGGCACAAGGACAACGCTTAGCTGAATTAGCGATTCGCCTGAAGAAATAGTCCGTCACGCGACCTACATCAATGATGAGTAAACTATTAGCGATTATTATAATTTGCTCATTACATTGAACGAGTACACCATGGCCAAGCGCTTCTCAATTACCCAGCAAGAAAAAAAATATTACAAAACACTTTGCCAATCTTATAAACCTGTTTTAATTCTTAACCATCTAGGCTTAATTTCGGTTATCTCATGGTGGCACTTGGTACTTTCTGAGATTTCCTTACAACACCCTTTGATGTTACTAAGTGCTGTTTTATTGCCACTGCTGTTGTCATTGTGGGGGAGCATTAATGGTAGCTATAAAGGTGCAATTGGCGTATGTTTTATTAGCTTATTCTATTTCACATCAGGTGTGACGCATTGGTTTCACCCAACACTATGGCCAATTGGAATGAGCGAGGCCTTATTAGGCGCAGGACTATTTTGCTTAGGGCTTTTGTACGCGCGATGGAAAGGACTAAGTGATTTACCCATCACCTAGTCCTACTAGTCCTACTAGTCCTACTAGTCCTACTAGTCCTAAATGGTTAGCGATAGATTCGATCAGCCCAAACCGTTAGACCACTGGCAACACTGCCGAAGTGGTCGCCATCAAGCAACGGAATATCACCAATTTCTTCGCGGATCGCTGCTTGAATCACAGGCGATTTTGCCGAACCTCCCGTCATATAAATTACATCTGGTCGCTCTCCTGCTTGAGCAATCGCGTCTTTCATTAGACCAATCATTTTTTCGACAGGATGCACTATTGCCTCAGCCAACTGCTCTCTTTGCAGATTCAACATTAAATCGGATTCGATATAACTTAGGTCAATTTGCATTTGCATGACTTCTGATAAGGAAATTTTTGCTTCTTCTGCATCCTTAACGATATGAAAGTTATGTTTGTGCTCACGCATGAATTTGAAACGATCCAGCAACACAGGCTTAACCATATCTAGACGCAACTGCTCGATTTGCTGCTTAGTTTCTAAGCTGTTAAAGGTTGCTTGAGCCGTCACATCATTGGTCGTTACAGCGTTCCAGTATATTTGTGTCGGCATTGGCAAACCGGTCTTAAGATCCGCTCCCATCCCAAACAGTGGCATAATCTGACGCCCTGCCAACTGAATATCAAGATCATTACCACCTACACGCTCACCGGTATAGGCTAAAAAGTCGCCTGAACGATCTACCTTATCACGATAATCAGGACCCATACGCACCATCGCACAGTCACTGGTACCACCACCAATATCAACAACCAAAACGGTTTGATCTTGCTCAAGATGACGCTCAAAGTCCAATCCAGCCGCAATAGGCTCATATTGAAATTCCACGCTTTCAAAACCTGCACGTCGAGCGGCGACCGATAGAATTTCTAGCGCCTGCTGATTACTCTCTTCTGCGTTAATTCCTTGAAAGTTGACCGGACGACCGATAACAGTGTGCTTAAGCTCTTGCTGTAAACTTTGCTCGGCGCGCTTTTTGACATTCATCATCATAACGGCGACCACATCTTCAAAAAATTGAATGTGCTCGACACGCAAGCCAGAACCCCCTAAAAAAGATTTTGGCGACTTAACAAAATACCCTTCATCTGGAAATTGATAGTATTCTGCAAACGCTTCACGACCATAAAACAAAACTTGATCGCCAGCTTCATAATCTTCTTCAATCCGGAAACGACGAGCACGAGATAGAATCCCCTTGCGGCTTTCAATAAAAGCCGTGCGCAATGAGTCACTCAACCCTTTCGCTGTAGCCTCCGTGATAAAGTCTCGGCTTAATGCATAAACAGTCGAAGGTAAATACAGATTACTGCCTTCTAGTGCCGCCAACTTTGGCTTCTCGCTTTCAAGAATCCCTAATGCACAATTAGACGTACCATAGTCAAATCCGCAATACACTCTAACAACCTCACTAAAGCAAATAAATTTGGGTCGCGGACTCTATCATAATATGAGCGGAATCATAAGAAACTTTTCTGGCTTTAATTAGCTCTGTAACCCCTCAATTAATAGGTTTATAATAATTTTTAATCACATTTAACGTTTATCATATGAAAACGGCATACCTAGAGGATATTAGGCTTGAGCATTTCCAACAACATCCTTCATCATATTGAGAATTTCACTGCACAAAGAGATAAGGAATTACTTGCTTTTAGCCTATTAAAGAGTATCCGCGATATTTTAAGCCCTATGCGGGTCTCCATTTTGACTTTAAATGGCCAAGATGAGCCGATCATGGAAATTTCACTGAGTAACGGGGAATCCTGCGACTATCGATACCAAGACATCAATGTCTCTGATAGTACTCGTGCATCTCTGGATTATATTAATACATGGCACTTAGATGAACTCATGAAAGCACATGACGATCAATACACATCGTTTCATGTGTTACAACAAAGCCGTCAACTGAACCAATATCTTATTATCACACTGGATAATAAACCTAGCCGATCTGAAAGCTATATCATTAAGGGTATGCTCAGCATTTATAGTAACTTTAGTTCGCTATTAGCCGATGCCCAAACTGACGAATTGACGGGATTAATGAACCGAAAAACATTCGAAGAATCCATTATTAAACTGTATCAAGGCAGTGCTTTTTCTGAACTTACTGATAACCATACTAACTGGATCGCCATTATCGACCTAGATCACTTTAAGGTTATTAACGATACAGCTGGGCATTTATATGGTGATGAAGTTTTAATCCATGTATCCAGAGTTTTACGCCAGACATTCCGTCAAGACGACATGCTATTTCGCTTTGGCGGAGAAGAATTTGTTGTATTAATGCGTGACTTAACCAGACAGCAATGTGCTGAGCTCTTAGATCAATTTAGAACCAATGTACAAGAAATCATCATGAATGATTTAGCTCCAATTACAATCAGTGCAGGAATTTGCGAATTCCAAAAAGATACCTTTCACGTCACTTTGATGGATCAAGCTGACCAAGCCCTGTATTACAGCAAAAAAAATGGTCGAAACCGAGCGACTTTCTACGATGAAATTGTCGAGGCTGGTCTTGCCAAGCAAAGCAAGGTTGCCCATGGTGAAATTGACCTGTTTTAAACTTAACCTTTAGTCACAAACAAATTTATAAAGTGATATAAACAAAAAAAGCCGAGGCAGTTCAAACTGCCTCGGCTTTTCAATCTCTAATAGGCGACATTACGATTTAAATGGGTCGCGCACTACGATTGTTTCATTACGATCAGGACCTGTAGAAATAATATCTACTGGCACACCAATCTTTTCTTCGATGAACTTAATGTAAGCCTGCGCATTTGCAGGAAGGGCGTCAAAGCTTGGCGCACCAACCGTTGACTCAGTCCAACCAGGAAGCTCTTCGTATACAGGAATCGCTTTGTAGTAGCTTTCACTGTCTACTAATGAACCTGATACTGCATTACCTTCCGCATCTTGATAGCCAACACACACTTGAATCGATTCAAAGCCATCCAGTACATCAAGTTTCGTTAAGCAGATACCAGAGATAGAGTTGATCTGAACAGCATGACGAAGCACCATTGCATCAAACCAACCACAACGACGCTGACGACCTGTTGTTGCACCGAACTCGTGACCACGCTCACCAAGTCGTTGACCGTTTGCACAACTAAGCTCTGTTGGGAAAGGACCCTCACCAACACGTGTAGTGTACGCTTTGGTAATGCCTAGCACGTAATCTAAGTACAGAGGACCGAAGCCCGTACCAGATGGAGCACCACCCGCTGTGGTATTTGAAGACGTTACGTACGGGTAAGTACCATGGTCAACATCTAACAAAGAGCCTTGAGCACCTTCGAACATGATGTTCGCACCGGCTTTACGCAAATCGTGCAATAAGCTAATCGTATCGGTAACCATTGGACGCAAGAATTCAGCCATTTTTAGACCTTCTGCATACACTTCGTCAAATGATACAGGCTCGACTTTATAGAAGTTTTCCAACATAAAGTTATAGAAGGCCAACACTTCTTTCAACTTCTCGGCAAAACGCTCTTTATCAAGTATGTCAGCCACTCGAATGGCACGACGAGCTACTTTGTCTTCATAAGCAGGCCCGATACCACGGCCTGTTGTACCAATTTTCTTGTCGCCTTTTGCCACTTCACGTGCCTGGTCCATTGCAATATGGTATGGCAAAATCAAAGGACAAGCAGGGCTAATCTTAAGACGCTCAACAGCAGGCACGCCCTGCTCTTGTAGCTCTTCAACTTCTTTTAGTAACGCAGCAGGAGACAATACAACACCGTTGCCGATGATACATTGAACACCATCACGAAGGATGCCAGATGGAATCAAATGTAAGACTGTTTTCTTACCATCGATTACCAATGTGTGACCTGCATTATGGCCACCTTGAAAACGTACAACCGCAGCGACGTCTTCTGTTAGTAGGTCTACAACCTTACCTTTACCTTCGTCACCCCATTGAGTGCCCAGAATAACAACGTTCTTACCCATTTTTATGGTCTCGCTTAAGATTTCTAAACCGAAATTCATTATTTAACTGAAACTAGTTCCCAGTTGTTGCCTTTTGCCACCAACTGAAAATCAAAATCTGATGTACTGCTATCTTGATCAAGCTGCTGAATAACGCGGTAGCCTTCCGCTCGCAGTGTTTTGATCTTTTGCCAGAGCGACGCATTGTGCTCAGATGGTGCAAGAACGCTCGAGCGTTCAGTCACAACCACTTCCGCCAAAGCAACCAATGTTTTTACATCAGTACTAAAGCCGGTTGCTGGACGCGAACGACCAAATACTTCACCAATAAAATTGTAGCGCCCGCCACGCGCCACAGCATTACCATGCCCTGGAACATACGCAGCAAAAACAAGTCCGGTATGGTAGCTATATGACTCCATATCAGATAGATCAAAATGAAGGCCAACAGAACCAAACCGAGCTGATACAACGTTCGCGACAGCACGAATTTGCGCTAACGCATTTGAAACCGAATCGCTCACGCCTGATAGCACAGCTTCAGCACGATCCAATGCCTCAACACCACCACATAATCTAGGCAATTCAGCCAACCATACTTTCGCTTTTGCATCGATATCAGTAACAGCAAGAAACGCTTCAAGTTCAGGAAGTCCTTTAGCTTTGTAAAAAGCAGCTAATTTAGTTTCTTGCTCTTTAGTTAAACCTGATGCAGCCATGACACCACGGACAACATCAATATGACCAACGTCTAATACTAGTTTCGTTAAGCCAGCTTGAGTCAAGGTATCCAGCATAAGAGACAGAATTTCTAAATCACTTTCAATACCACTGTGTCCATATAACTCAGCTCCTAATTGAATAGGGCTTCGCGTTCCATCAAGACCTGCCGGGGTAGTACGTAATACGCTGCCGCAATAGCTAAGACGCTCAACACCGTCATTTTTTAGACAATGGGCATCAATACGAGCCACTTGCGAAGTAAAGTCAGCACGAATACCCATCAATCGACCAGATAGCTGATCAATAACTTTAAAGGTTTCGATCTCTAGATCCGAGCCAGCACCGATTAACAAAGAATCTAGGTACTCGATTAGAGGAGGGATGACCAATTGGTAACCCCAACTTTCGTGGAGATTAAGCAGTGTTCTTCTAAGGTGTTCAATCTTAGCCGCCTGTTTAGGCAAAGCCTCGTCAACACCATC
Source organism: Marinomonas atlantica (assembly GCF_001639725.1). Taxonomy (GTDB): domain Bacteria; phylum Pseudomonadota; class Gammaproteobacteria; order Pseudomonadales; family Marinomonadaceae; genus Marinomonas; species Marinomonas atlantica. The sequence goes on along the minus strand of NZ_LTAW01000003.1, from coordinate 435,577 downwards.
TGGTAGCAACCAGCGATCTGCTAGTGTCATTAAACTGTATCCTCTTAGCTTCGGGCCAGTAATAGGAGCATTAATCCAAGAAACATACTCACCGCCCCAAGCACCCGCAAGTTTTTATCTGAACTTGCGATCGCTCTTACCATTATTTCACGCCACAAATTTGGCTTCAAAAACGGTAAAACCCCTTCGGCAATCAGTAACAAGCTGAAACCAACTAGAAGCGAATGCAACAATTCCTGCATAGACTCTCTATATTTTGACCATTAAAAAACCGGGCTTTACCCGGTTTTGCTGATTCTATCATGAATTTATGGCTGACTTACAGGCATAAGAGCCTGCAAGTCAGCCAAATATCAGTTCTTTATTTCGTTTCTTTAAAGTACTTAAAGAAATCGCTTTCAGGATCCAAAATGAACACATCACCGCTGTTTTCAAAACTTGCACGGTAAGCTTGAAGGCTACGATAAAAATCATAGAACTCAGGATCTTGCTGATAAGCTTCAGCGTATACAGAAGCTGCTTGCGCATCGCCGTCACCACGAATCATTTCCGCATCACGCTGCGCTTCTGCTTCAAGCACCACTCGCTGACGATCTGCATCGGCACGAATACCTTCTGCAAGCTCTAGACCTTTAGAACGGTGTTCACGAGCTTCACGCTCACGCTCAGTACGCATACGCTGGTAAACAGATTCACTTACATCTGGCGGCAGATCAATTCGCTTCACACGAATATCAACAATCGTAATACCCAACTCATTTTGGGCAACGCCATCAATACGATCACGCAACTCAGTCATCAGTTCTTCACGCTCACCCGACACCACTTCATGCATAGTACGCTCACCAAATTGGTTACGCAGGCCAGTATCAACACGCGAAGACAACACTCGATTGGCAACAAATTCATCACCAGACGTTGCCTGATAGAAACGCGCTACATCGGCAATCTTCCATTTAACGTAGGAATCCACAATAACCGCTTTTTTCTCAAGCGTTAGATAACGCTGAGGACGTGAATCCATCGTCAAAATACGCGCATCGAATTTCTTCACATCGTTCATAATCGGCAATTTGAAGTGAATACCAGGCTGAACATCCGCCTGAACAATCTCACCAAACTTAAGAACCACCGCACGCTCAGTTTCCTTAACTACGTAAAGAGTCTGAGAAGCAACTAAAACCGCTGCCAATACGATAAATAAAATCGCAAAAGATAGGTTTTTCATTAGTTTCTCCCCTCACGCACCGGACTTGAACTTTGACGACTACGGATCTCAGAAATCACCTGATCTGTCAGCGAGCTGATAGAAGATGAACCAACTCGATCTGCATCAGACGATGAAGCACGTTGTTTCATAATCTGATCAAGTGGCAAGTACATCATGTTGTTACCATTTTTCGAATCAACAACAACCTTATTTGCCCCTTTGTAAATCGTTTCAATCGTCTCTAGATATAGACGCTGACGAGTAACTTCAGGTGCTTTTGCATACTCTTGGTATAGGCGATCAAAACGATCTGCCTGACCTTGAGCACGCGCAACGATCTCAGAACGATAAGCTTCGGCTTCTTCACGAATACGCTGAGCTCGACCACGCGCTTCCGGAATGATTCCGTTTGCGTATGATTCTGCCTCGTTACGAACACGTTGCTCATCTTCTTTGGCTTTGATTACATCATCAAACGCCGCCTGAACTTGATTGGGAGCTTGCGTATTTTCAACGTTCACTTTAGAAATCAGCAAGCCTGTACCGTAATCACTAATGTAAGACTGAAGACGCTCTTTCACTTCCGCCGCTAACACCTCACGACCTTCGGTCAAAATCTGGTCCATTTCGGTGGTACCAACAACGTGACGCAGTGAACTCTCAACTGCTTGCGCTAGAGAATCCTCCGGCGCACGAACATTTAGAACGAAGTCGCGCGGATTATCGATTGAGTATTGAACGGATACGCCCACTTCAACAATCGCTTCATCCACGGTCAACATCAATGCTTTATGATCGTGCGAACGTACTTTCGTTACGTTGACACGTGTCACAGAGTCAATTAATGGTGGATTCCAATGCAGACCCGGCATAACCGTTTCATGAAATTTACCCAAACGAAGAACAACACCACGCTCTTGCTGGTCAACCTGATAGATGCCCGTTGCTGCCCATAAGGCAAACAAACCAACAACCACGATTCCCACCAAGCCGCTACCTAATTTGCCGCCCATTCCTGGACCACCATTAGATCCTGAGCCGCCATTGCGTTTTTTATTAACGCCCAGCATACCCATTAGCTTGTTAAAAGCCTCATCAAGGTCAGGTGGTGATTGATCTTTGCCACCATTACTCTGACCTTGACGACCCCAAGGGTCGTTATTTGGCTCTTTATCCGGCTCTTTATCACGCCCCCCATTGCTGTTACGGTTTTTATCCGTGTTCCATGGGTCGTTGTCGTTATTACCCGGTTCATTCCAGGCCATACTACATCTCCACTTTCTTGTAATGATAATCCGGTGATTAGGCTGCCTGAACTTGTTCTTCAGACATACCCACTCTAGCAAGTATTTGTAGATAATCCTTGCGAGGCAAGCACAATTCAAGCACAGATTGCCCTAATTCGTTGTAAGTTTCGTTTTTAACACCGCCTTGCTCGAACAACATAGCCCTAAATCGACCTTGTTCAACAGGAACGACGATAGTTTCTTTAACAACGTCTTCAGATAATAGTTCAGCAATCGCTTGCTCAAGTAAATCAATGCCGACCCCATCACGAGCAGACACCCAAACTCGCACAGGGTTCCCATGCTCATCACGATCAATTCGAGGTTCACCGGTCGGCATCGCATCAATTTTATTAAATACTTTCAGAATTGGCAGCTCATTAGCACCAATTTCTTCTAGAACAATATCGACATCAGCAATATTTTCGTCGCGGTTAACATCTGCAGCATCCACGACATGCAGTAAAAGGTCAGACTCTGCCGATTCTTTCAATGTTGCCTGGAATGCCTTTACTAATCGGTGCGGTAATTTTCGAATAAAACCTACCGTATCCGCCAACACAATCGTACCCACTTGCTCAAGATCAAGACGTCGTAGCGTCGGATCCAATGTTGCAAATAGCTGGTCAGCCGCATAAACGTCAGCACCAGTAGCACGATTAAACAAAGTCGACTTGCCAGCGTTGGTGTAACCTACGAGCGAAACCGTAGGCACATCTGATCGAGAACGAGCACGACGACTTTGGTCACGCTGTGAATTTACTTTAGCAAGACGTTTTTGGATGGATTTAATGCGCTCACGAAGTAATCGACGGTCCGTTTCAAGCTGTGTTTCACCTGGACCGCGCATTCCTATACCACCTTTTTGGCGCTCAAGGTGCGTCCAACCTCGAATTAATCGAGTCGACATATGCTGTAACTGGGCAAGCTCCACTTGCAGCTTACCTTCATGCGTACGAGCACGTTGCGCAAAAATATCTAGAATCAAACCAGTGCGGTCAAGCACTCGGCAATTCAAGACACTTTCAAGATTACGCTCTTGTGAGGGGGATAAGGCATGGTCGAAAAGCACCACTTGGGCTTCTTCTCGGATCACAATATCTTTGATTTCATCTAATTTGCCGGTACCGACAAAGAACCTAGAATCAGGTCTTTGTCGAGATCCAGTTACAACAGCAACAGGATCAGCGCCAGCAGAGAGAGCGAGTTCTACGAACTCTTCTGGCCCATGATTATCGTCGGAATCATGAAAATCGATATGAACCAGTACAGCAATTTCACCACTTTCAGGGCGTTCGAAAAACAAGTTATATAACCTCTGTTTGCTCTAGTCTGAACAAACTTATTCTGCAGCATCTTCCGCCTGATCAGGAGACGGTAGACGAATAGTGCGTGATGGAACAACAGTCGAGATTGCGTGTTTGTACACCATTTGGCTAACAGTGTTTTTCAACAAAATCACAAACTGATCAAATGACTCGATCTGTCCTTGAAGCTTAATACCATTCACAAGAAAGATAGATACAGGCACTCTTTCTTTGCGAAGTACGTTTAAGTAAGGGTCTTGTAATGACTGCCCTTTTGACATCGGATTCTCCTTAAGCAAGCAAACTTATAATTAAAATATTGGCAAAACAATACTATAGATAGTACACCAAAACTTTTCTGATTTCCCCTTATATAATCTCGCTTTCCAAGTATTTCAAGGTTTGTCCTAAAAGATCTTTATGTAAGCTATCAAAAAACACTAAATCATCCCAGCCACGTAACCAAGTATGCTGACGTTTTGCTAATTGCCTTGTTGCAACAACTCCCTTAAATATAGCTTCATCAAGGGTATCTTCCCCTTCCAAATACTGCCACAGCTGACGGTATCCGACACAGCGAATCGATGGCATATCGATCGTTAAGTCTCCGCGTCGATACAGCGCCTCAACCTCCGCTAGGAAGCCCTGCTCCATCATAATATGAAAGCGCTGCTCTATACGCTGATGAAGCACTGAACGCTCTTGCGGCATTACAGCAATATTAATTAACTCAAACGGCAGTTCCTGTGCTTCTTGCTCCGCCCACAATTGAGTCATAGTTTTACCCGTCAAACGGTAAACCTCTAATGCACGCTGTAATCGCTGAGGATCATTTGGATTGATTCTAGCTGCCGCCACTGGATCAATTTCTTTTAGCTGTTCATGCAAACTCGCTAAACCAAACTTAGCAGCATGCTGATCAAACTCAGCACGAATTGCCGGATCCGCTGACGGCATTGGCGCCAATCCATTTTGCAACGCATTGAAATACATCATAGTGCCGCCCACCAAGAGTGGCGTTTTACCTTGCGCCACAATATCTTCTACTTCACGTTGCGCATCAGATAAAAAATCAGCCGCAGAGTAACTTTCAGTTGGCTCAATAATATCGATTAAACGGTGTGGCGCCTTGGCTAATGTTTCTGCATCCGGTTTAGCAGTACCAATATCCATACCTTTGTACACTAAGGCGGAGTCGACACTGATAATGTCATAGCCGTGCTGATTGGCAAGCTCAACAGCAAGCCCTGTTTTACCTGAGGCAGTTGGCCCCATTAAGCAAACGACTTTAGGTTTAGACATGTTTTAGCGGCCCCGTAAAAATAATTTATCTAAATCAGACATGGATAACTGAGTCCAAGTTGGTCGTCCATGGTTACATTGCCCACTGCGCTCAGTAATTTCCATATCACGAAGCAAACTGTTCATTTCAGCAATGGTCAACTTTCGGTTCGCTCGAACAGCACCGTGACAAGACATCGTCGCCATTAACTCATTAGCACGTGCTTGCAATAAGTCGCTGGTTCCATTGACTACCAAATCGCTAATCACATCTCGAACCAAGCTCTCAATATCGCCGTCAATTAATATGATCGGCACTTCGCGCACCATGACACTTTCAGGGCCAGAACGCTCTATTTTAAAACCAAATTGCGCAAACACATCATCACAGTCTTCCACCAAATCCGCTTCTGCTTGCGATAAAGATACATTAATAGGTACCAATAGAGGCTGAGACGCGACACTTTTGGCATAAAACGCAGCTTTCATTCGCTCATAGACAATACGCTCATGCGCGGCATGCATATCAACGATGATCATGCCGGTTTCCGTTTCCGATAGGATATACACGCCATGTATTTGCGCCACCGCGTAACCTAGTGGCGGTGTTATTGAGTGACTTGGCATCGGTTCACGCACTCGCCCCGTCCTTTCAGTGACACTAAAACTGGCATCGTTTGTGCTTACAAAAGGGGCCGCTTGAGTGACGACAGGCGTAATTTCACCTGTTTCAGGGTCAATATGCTCGCCTTCAAACTGACGAGCAAAGTCGTTCATCTTAGACACTGCGCTGAGTTGACCAGTCACTTGACCTGTTGTAGGCACATCCTTTGGTGTGTAAGAGTTTGGTGTATGCCCACTATTTTGACCCGAACTCATCCAAGAGGCATCCCGGGCTGCCGAAGGGTGCCCTAAGCCTAAATTCGCTTGATCTTTAATTTGTGGTTCTTGCTGCTGGATTGGGTGTTCAGCAGCCCCCTGCATCCCCGACTCAGGCCGAACATCTGCCAATACTTTATGAATACGACTGAACAAGAAGTCATGCACCAATCGCCCATCACGAAAACGCACTTCATGTTTAGTTGGGTGAACATTTACATCAACCGTGCCAGGGTCCAACTCAAGATACAGAACAAAGGTAGGATGGCGACCGTTATATAACACATCGCGATAAGCCTGGCGCACCGCATGAGCAACCAACTTGTCACGCACAACACGGCCGTTCACAAAGAAATACTGCAAATCTGCCTGCGATCGAGAAAAAGTTGGTAAGCCAATCCATCCCCACAAACGCAATCCTGCCGCCTCAACATCAATGGTCAGCGCATTCTCAATGAATTTTTTACCCAACAAGTTTGCTAAGCGATGCTCCGCATGCAGCTGATCTTGGACCGGACGAAGATCATACACTTGCTTACCATTATGACTTAAGCGAAAACCTACGTCGTAGCGACTAAGCGCCAACCGCTTTACAACTTCTTCTAAATGATTGAATTCTGTTTTCTCTGTCCGCAGAAATTTGCGTCGCGCTGGCGTATTAAAAAACAGATCGCGCGCCTCGATCGTCGTACCTTGAGGATGTGACGCAGGTCGAACAGACGTCGCCATGTCCTTACCTTCCGCTTCGACACGCCAAGCCTCAGGCTCACCTTCGGCACAAGATGTTAAGTGTAAACGCGACACAGAACTGATACTGGCCAAGGCTTCACCACGAAACCCAAGTGTTGCAACCGCCTCTAAGTCATCTAGCGTGATAATCTTACTTGTCGCATGTCGGCTTAGCGCTAAAGACAAATCGTCTTTGACAATACCACGACCATTATCTCGAATCTTGATACCGCGCACACCGCCCTGCTCAACATCAATATCAAGCTGAGTAGCACCTGCGTCTAAACTATTTTCCAGTAATTCTTTTACAACCGATGCGGGGCGTTCTACTACCTCCCCCGCCGCTATTTGGTTAGCTAAGCGAGGGGACAGCAAATTGATTCTAGTCATGAGACTCCTTAGCAAAAAGGTCGTTTAACCGGCAGGGATAGATAACTTTTGGCCTATCCAAATTACATCGTTGCGTAGGGTATTGGCTGAGCGCAAAGAGTCAAGAGACACACCATTCTTTCTGGCAATTTCTGACAATGTATCGCCTTTTGACACCGTGTAGGTGTAGCCACCTTTTTGTGTTTTTCGCCAAGCGATATAAGTACCATCCGGAGGATTCGAGACAAAGAAATCCTCAACTCCTTTGGCAATTGAAGAAGCCAATTTCCGACGATACGTCAGACTCGATAGATTTTTTGCTTCTGTTTTGTTCGATACGAACCCTGTCTCGATCAAAATAGAAGGAATATCGGGTGATTTCAACACCACAAAGCCAGCTTGCTGGACTGAGTTTTTATGCAGTTTGGCAACGCCACGCATTTCACCCAAGACTTCTTTACCGATATCTAAACTCATCTGAATGGTTGAATTCATTGACATATCAAGCAGCACTTCGGCTAACAGTTGGTCTTTATCATCTAACGAGATGCCACCTACTAAGTCAGCAGATTGCTCTTGTTGCGCCAACCAACGACCCATTTCAGAAGTCTTACCGCTCAGTGACAGCGCCCAAACAGACGCTCCACGAGCCGAGGACTTTGTAAACGCATCCGCATGAATTGAAATCATCAGGTCCGCGTTGGCTTCGCGAGCTACCCGTGAACGATCACGCAATTGCAAATACACATCTGTAGAGCGAGTCATCACGGCCTTAATTCCTGGCTTCGCATTCAAACGTTTTGCCAGCTCTCGACCAATCGACAACACAATGTCTTTTTCCCTAACCTTGTATTGACCCAGTGCACCAGGATCTTTACCACCATGCCCAGGGTCAATCACCACGACAATATCGCGCTTCTCATCAGAAATGGATGCCAGACTTTTAACGACCGTCGGGGCAGAACTACTCTGCACGCCGTAGTCCAACTCCACCAAAATGCGAGGCCCGTAGCCGCCTGATGCAGCCAACTTAGTCGTTCTAGCTTTGACTTTTTTATTGAGGTCGAGAACAAAGCGCATGCCTGAGTCGCGTTTAGCATAACGCACACGCAAAAGCGCGTCGGAAGACAATGCAGAAAGACTTGCCACGACGTCTTGCGAAATAACGGTATCATTAATGTCCAACACAACCCGATCAGGGTTGCTAAGTGGGAACATACGATGGTCAACAGAGCTATCAAGCTCAAACACAAGGCGCGTTGAGCCAGGTTGTTGACCGACACGAATATCTTTGACTTGAGCGGCCTGCATCAGCGTGCTCATTGTCAACAAAAGCACTGGCAATAGCCAATTAATAGAAAACATTTTTTTATACATATCAGACAGCTAGCAAGTATATGATTACACTATAACGGTTGCCGTCACTGATCTCAAATAGACAATATATTGAGCACAAAAAAGGAGGCTAAAGCCTCCTCGAATTATCTAGCTGGCAAGCCGTTGCGATATTTGAGCTACTGCTTCGACACCGTAGCTGGTTTTCGGTTCAATAGAGACTGATCTACCATGCCGCACTAACTCTAGGTGAACCACTAAATCAGGCTTTGGCAATACACCCTCTCCCATTTCGGCCCATTCTACTAAACATAAAGCGCCATCTTTAAAATAATCACGAATCCCCATGTATTCTAATTCTTCAGGGTTACTGATGCGATAGAGATCAAAGTGAAAGACGTCCTGATTTTCAAACTCATAAGGTTCAACAATGGTATAGGTCGGACTTTTAACCGGACCAATATAGCCCAAACCTCGAAGAATCCCCCGCACCAACGTGGTCTTCCCCATGCCTAGATTGCCATCTAAATACACCACTCCACCACTTTTGAGTGATGCTGAAAGGTTCTCACCAAACAGCTCCATTGACTCTTCACCAAACACTTCTTTTTCAAACAACATAATGTTACTCACTTACCTACACACGTCTGCATGCGAAATTTTATTCTAGATAATCCAATAATTGATAGGGCTGCATTGCCACCATACCTATATTCTGCTGACATTTTTGCGCCGCTTTGTTGTGCCAAGCAGCCGCAATGACTGCCGCTTCAAAAACGTCGTCATAATACGCCAAACATGACCCCACCATGCCACTTAATACATCCCCTGAGCCGCCCTTAGCCAAGCCAGGACAAGCCCCCCCAACAATCATGGTGCGCCCATCAGGTGCCGCTACGACACTTGTTGCTCCTTTCAATATCACCACTGATTGGTAACGATCTGCGATGGTACGTACAGCCAAAGGTAAATCTTGAAGTATTTCCGGGACCTTTTTGCTTAACAGCCTAGCCGCCTCTCCAGGATGAGGTGTTAGCACCATTTTTTGTCTCACAACTGGTTGCTCAGTCAACCAATACAAACCGTCTGCATCAATGATGGTTGGATAATCACCCAACACTTGAAATTGCTGCCATATACTTTGTGACCATGCGGAGCGCCCTAAACCAGGCCCTATTACCAATACAGACTCTTGTCCTCTGAGCGTTGAAGAAATATTCATTTCATGTGACGCGACTGCCATCACATTAGGATTACGTACCAAAGAGGCGTTCAGATGCCTCTCTTGGGTATATAAACACACTGTGCCAGCACCACTTTTAGCAACCGCCTCACTTGCCATAATGGCAGCACCGCCATACCCGTGATCTCCAGCTATGACTGTGACATGCCCATAAGTTCCTTTATGAGAGTTTGGCTTACGCCCACAGGGGGGCATAACATCAAGTGCTGTGGCAGCCAAAAAATAGGCTTGCGGCTGCTCGGACAGATCAACAGCCTGTAAGTTCTCCGTCACAATTTCGCGGTAGAAAGACGGACCGTCTTGCAAATAATGCCCTATTTTGTCACCAATAAAAGTTACCACTAGATCGGCTTGCACCGCCAACTCAGCCTTACCTGTGAACAAATCTAAACCACTAGGGCAATCCACACTAACTAACCAAGCGCCCGCATCAGCTAAACCATTCATTATCTGAATCGCTCGCTCAAATTGCGCAGACAACGGCGCCCTAAAACCAATGCCCAACAAAGCATCAACGATCACAGGAGCGTGATCATCATCTAGCTCATCAATGCTTCTTACTTGAACATTTTCAAGCTCATAGGCTATTTTCTCCGCCCGCAAGGCATCCCCTTTCCTAGGAGAACTCGCTGCATCATAAACAATAACCTGCAAGCCATCTTGCGCAGCAAGAGCCGCCACCACCCACCCATCGCCGCCATTATTGCCGCCACCGACAACAATCGCTAGGTGAGTCACCCCGCGTTGACGCCGCAAGATATGGTTATAAAGAGCCTGACCCGCACGCAACATCATTGGAAAGCTCGCACCTTCATGGGCAAAGCTGGCCTGCTCACGAGACCGAATAGCAGCCACGTCGAACAAGGGATTAAGAAAACGTGATGAAAGCAAAGATGACATGATAGAGGTCTCCGATGTTATGAGCATAGAACCAAGACTCTTGAACAAAAGAAGTATGCATCAATAAGTACAAAAACGCTGATAGTTAAGGAAATCTTAGCTATCAGCGTAACAAGACATTACGACAACCCGAACATGGTTGTACGATAGTGCTTCAGCTCTTCAATGGACTCAATTATATCGTCTAGCGCTAAATGGGCACCTGACTTCTCGAATCCCTCTAACGCTTCAGGTTTCCAACGCTTGGCCAACTCTTTAATTGTACTGACATCCAAATAACGATAATGAAAATAGGCCTCTAGTTTTGGCATATAACGGTAAAGAAAGCGACGATCTTGACCGACACTGTTGCCACAGATTGGAGATTTACCAGACGGGACGTACTGCTCTAAAAATGCAATTGTCTGAGCTTCAGCATCCGCCATCGAAATATCAGAATTCAATACTCGATCTGTAAGCCCAGATTGCCCATGGTGTGTTGTGCACCACTCATCCATGGCTTCCATGACCGATTTTTCTTGATGAATGGCCAAATTAGGTCCTCTACCCAGTACATTAAGATTCTTGTCCGTCACAATCGTAGCAATCTCAATGATGGTGTCTGTATCTGGCTCTAGGCCTGTCATTTCTAAATCAATCCAGATTAGATTATCTTCGCTGTAACTCATAATGCACTCAGTCCTGTATTTTAGTTGCTAGCCATTATACTCTATGCGTTTAAATTAACGACCGACAAATACGAATGTCAAAACGAAAGCTGACCAAACAACAATCTTGGCGCATAGAGCGTATTCATAAAGAACGAATGGAACGCACACAAAAGCGTGCTGACCGTGCAGAAGAGACGTTACAATCGTCCGATCTCGGCCCTGAAACGGAAGGTATCATCATCTCTCACTTTGGCACGCAAGTGGAGGTTGAAGGCACACAAGAGCCTCATGTTGGCGTAAGTACACGCTGTAATATGCGTGCTAATCTTGGACAACTAGTGACCGGCGACAAAGTCGTATGGCGCCCCAAACATACCGAAGGCGGCGTAGTCGTTGCACGATCTGATCGCGAAACGCTATTACAGCGACCCGATATGCATGGTCGTTTAAAACCTGTGGCTGCAAACATCGACTTTATTGTGGTTGTAATCGCAGCTGAACCTGTGCCACATGCCAACTTAATTGATCGCTATTTAGTCGCTGCAGAAACGGTAGATATTCCACCTGTCATTTTGCTCAACAAAAGCGACTTGATTGACGACAGTAATGCCGAGGATCTTGAAAAACTTCTAAAGACATACATTGACTTAGGCTATCAAGTTATTCGCACTTCGATCAAGAATGACGAAGGCATGGCCGAACTCAATGAGTTTTTAAAAGATCGCATCAGTGTTTTTGTTGGTCAATCCGGTGTGGGTAAATCTTCTTTGATCGGGACTTTATTACCTGATATTGAAATCAGTGTTGGTGAACTGTCTCAGAAACGTAAAAAAGGAACACATACTACCACCACAGCGCGCTTATTCCATATGCCGATTGGTGGAGACTTAATCGACTCACCAGGAATTCGTGAGTTCGGACTATGGCACATTAGCGAAGATGAATTGCTGGAAGGCTTTATTGAATTTCGACCACACCTTGGTTACTGTAAGTTTCGCGATTGCTCACACGAGAAAGAGCCTGGGTGCGCCATTAGGGAAGCATTAGAAAAAGGCGAGATCACGCCACATCGATTCGAAAGCTATCTTCGTATTAGACAATCCATTCGAGACAACGATGCCTTTTAGTATCAAGCCTTAAAACACTTTTTCAGGGGTCATGCTCGGATCAAGCTCAACTTGCTCGCCACCATAACGACGACGACTTGATTCTAGCATTCGCTTGTAAGCAGCATCGGTAAGTAAAGTCACCGATATGCGACGATTTTCTGAACTAGATGGATTCATCCTATTATAAGGGACACTGTCCGCCAAGCCTATTACTTGAGCGATTCGTCTAGGGGCAAATCCGCCTTCAATCAGTGCATTTTTCGCAGCATTTGCCCTCAAACTGGATAAATCCCAATTATCAGAAAACCCTTTGCCATTGTAGCCTGAAGAATCCGTGTGCCCAGTAATAACGACAGGGTTTTCAATCATATTGAAGACCAACGCCATACTCATTAACGTATTTTCCATGTCAGGCACAAGCTGTGCGCTGCCACGTTCGAACATTGGCTTTTCTGGATCATCAATCAATGTAATACGCACACCATCTGGGGTGATCTCGATACGCATGTTTTGGTCGTTTGAATTGACTCGATCTAGACTTTGAAATTGCTCAATGAGCAAAGCGTTCATTTTTTCCAGCTCTTCGCCGTCATTCCCAGTTCGCTTTAATTCTTCATCTGTGAGATCAGGCGTGCTTCCTGGCTCTGGCAAGTCCATATCAAGCTTGCGTTCGGCACTCATTGCCGGGCTGCCACCTAGGTCAATTGGGGTGTTACTGAAGCCTGCTGTGGACATCCCTGCAGGGTCATTAAAATACCCTTCGATTGCCGCCAATTCTTCGGGAGAGGATACATTGATAATCCACAACACTAAGAAAAACGCCATCATCGCTAATGCAAAATCAGCCAGCGCTATTTTCCAAGCGCCACCATGATGGCCACCTTTCTTGATCTTTTTTACACGCCGAATAACAGGATCATAATTATTCATAAACGCGCCCTAGCGAAACTGCTTCACTAACTCTGAGAGCTCAATAAAGCTTGGGCGTAAATGTGTTGGTAACATTTTTCGCCCAGTTTCTACAGCAATCGCAGGAGGATGCCCTGACGCCATCGCACTTAAACAAGCCTTAACACACAGGTAAGCCTGAAACTCTTGCTCACCTAATCGCTCAAGATGGGCCGACGCAGGACCAACAAACCCATAAGCAAAAAAGATCCCCAAAAATGTTCCCACCAGCGCCGCAGCTACATGAGAACCAATTTCTTCCATTGGTCCACCAATCGACCCCATGGTAATAACAATCCCTAGTACCGCAGCAACGATACCAAACCCAGGCAAGCCCTCTGCTACTCGATTCATAGCATGTCCTGGCGCAACCAACTCTTCTGATACAAGCTCAAGCTCAGCATCCATCATGGCCTCAAGCTCATGGGCAGGTAAGCCTGTAATGGTAAACACCCTATAATTGTCCGTAAAAAACTCGACTAACTCATAATCTCGAATTACATCAGGAAAGCGCTGAAACAATTCACTATCAAAAGGAGATTCAACATCTTGCTCAATTGCGAGAAAGCCCAATTGTCGGCTACGCTGAAACAGGCTGTAAATACACGAAAGTAAATCAGAATAAAATACCCGATTATGGCGACTACCTAGAAAAACTTGCGGTAATAACTTAAAGGTTTTCTTTTGCAGATTAATAGGGTTAGCTATCATGAATGCGCCTAAGGCAGCGCCACAGATAATCAACACTTCAAATGGTTGCCATAATGCGAGCATTTCCCCATGAGCAGCTAGATAACCCGTTACAACACTTAAAATAACAACCAGCATTCCTGCGATTACGAACATAATTTCATCCTACTTTCTGACAGTGTATGCTCACCAGACAATATACAGTATGATTAGTGCATCCATGCATTAAAAACGGCAACAAAACAATTATCGAACAATGCCTTGAGCCTTAAATGTAACGAGCTATGAAGAATAAGTCACCTTTTGGTCTAAACGAATGGCTACTCTATCTGCAAGACAGGAAGTTTCCAGTTGGCTCTGACAGCATAGCTAACCTAAGGAAACAAATTAAGACGCCTGATGCAACACTTGATAGAATGCAGAAAAACATCGCCTCCGAACCGATGCTGGCATTCGCCATCCTGAATCAAGCCAACTCAATTGTCACTTACAAACGCAATGACATTAAGAGCCCAATTCATGCTGCCTCAATGATTGGCATGAGCGGGATTAATAAGGTGCTTGAATCTCTTGAACCTTATACACCTATAGCCAAAAATCACATTCATCGTGCCTTTTCTCGCGAAGTACAAATCAGTTACGAAGCCGCGTTTATTGCACGTCGCTGGGCAATTGAAAAAAAAATCAGTCACGTCGAAGATGTTTTCTGGGTGACATTCTTTAGGGACGCGGTGCGATGGTTATTGTGGTTTCACGCTCATGATGAAATGGAGCAAATTACGCAAAAAATTCGCCGTAGCGAAACCAATACCGCTGCAGAAAACAGCATTTTAGGCTGCCGAATTGACGAACTTACTGTTGCATTATTTAAACACTGGCAAGTGCCATCAGTGATCATTGACTCCTTTTTAACTGACCAAATACCAACCGCAGAAGAGCTGCAAAGCATCGCTCGACTTACACATACGCCAGATCAGCTACCAGGGTTTGCAGAAGATAAACGAATTACCATTCTTATGAATAGCCCACTTATCTTGGCTTATTGTGCATCAAAAGTTTCGCAAGAAGCCAACGTAGTCGGCTGGGGCAGTAAAAACTTACCATTTTACTATCGTGTCATTGCAGCCATCATCCACATACGTCTTGGTGACGCAATTCAATCAACTCATTTTGCTACTGCTGAAGCCGCTCTAGAAGCACGATACTCAATAAAGCCAAGCTTAGCCGCCCAACTTTTATCGCCAGTATTATTTACCCGAACTGGAAGCCGTGCAGAAAAAAGTATTAAACAAATTAAGACAAACCCTTTAATACAGTTAGAAGCTAAGCTTACTGATATTACGGACAAAAAACAGCGTGCCACATTAGCAATGAAGGCACTACTTGCTCTTTTCAAAGATAAAAGCGGCCAAGTGTTGATTTTGAAACACAGCAGTACAACGAATAAACTTAGTCCGATGCTTCAATATGGTTATGACCTAAACACTTTAAAAAATATTCGCTGGAGTACCCCTTCAAGCGTTATTTCAAAGTTAGTAAGCAAACGCGTAGCCGTGCACCTTGATGATCAAAAATTTGTCAATATGGCAAAAGACATGCCTAACGGCGTAGAAACATTATTAAGTGGTAAACAACATTTATTTTTAGCGTCATCCCCTGTCAATGAAACAGATACCTATATCTATTGGTTAGCCGGCATAGAACAACTAAACAGAGACCAGTTTGATACATTCAAACGCGTCATCAAGCTTGCAGATTAAACTATCAGGATTTACAGTGAATAAAGATCAGCTTTTCGCATTTGCCCAACATATTACGCCACAAAAAACCTTATCACGCGTTGTTGGACGTATCGCAGAATGCACCAACAAGCAGGTAAAAAATACATTCATTGGTCAGTTTGTTAAAAAATACCAAGTAGACATGAGTGAAGCGATCCAGGAAGATCCGTTCAGCTACCGTAACTTTAACGACTTTTTCACCCGCGCAATCAAACCAGAAATGCGCCCAATCGCATCAGGCGATAACGTTATTGTATGCCCTGCAGACGGCGCTATCAGCCAACTTGGCAATATTGAACATGGCACTATCTACCAAGCTAAAGACCACCATTACAGCCTTACCGAATTACTAGGTGGCGATGCAGAATTGTCTAACCAGTTTCTTGGAGGTAAGTTTGCAACGGTGTATCTATCACCTCGTGATTACCACCGAGTTCACATGCCTCTGGACGGCAAACTCGTTAAGACTATACACGTACCAGGAAAGCTATTTTCGGTAAACAAAGTTACAGCCGAGCAAATCCCCAATGTGTTCGCACGCAATGAACGCACGGTTTGTATTTTCGAAACCAATGCAGGGCCAATGGCTGTCATACTAGTAGGCGCAATGATCGTTGCTAGCATCGAAACAGTCTGGTCAGGACAAGTTACGCCATTCAGTAAGCACGTTCAAACTTGGGATTATGAAAAGCTTGCCGACATTAAACTTAAGAAAGGTGAAGAGATGGGGCGCTTTAAACTAGGCTCAACGGCTATCGTTCTGTTTGGCAAAGATGTCGCGGAATGGGACAAGCACCTCCAAGCAGAATCTCCAACCAAAATGGGCATGGCATTTGGAGAGATCAAACTTTAGCTTGAGTTCTACTTTATCTGAAGCATAAAAAACCCGCATATCAGCGGGTTTTTTTATGTCTCAACACACCCTATTAAGGCATATCATCTTCTAGCTCTTCTTTTGGAGCAGGCACCAAATCTTCACGTGTGATATTTTGCGCCAGTAGTAAATTCGCCGCCACAAAAATCGAAGAATACGTACCAATCAATACGCCTACCAATAGAGCAAGTGAGAAGTTATGGATACTTTCACCACCAAAGAAAAACAAGACCAACAAGACAAACAAAGTAGTCATCGACGTAATAATGGTTCGACCCAATGTTTGATTGATAGATTCATTGATAAGCTCTGATGGAGAAGTATCTCGCATAATTCGAAAATTCTCACGAATACGGTCGCAGACAACAATAGTATCGTTGAGCGAATAACCTATTACTGCCAAAATCGCCGCCAGCACTGTCAGGTCAAACTCAAAACCAAACAATGAAAAAATACCTAAGGTAATAATTACATCATGTGCTAAAGCTACGACAGAGGCTACTGAGAACTTAAACTGGAAACGTACTGCCACGTAAATCATTACGATCGCTAACGCCAGCAACATACCTAGGCCACCCTGCTCTCGCAGTTCTTCACCCACTTGCCCGCCAACGTATTCTGAACGCATCAACTCAACGTCTACATCGCCATTATTGCGCAGCGTACTTAGCACCTCATCACCCAATGTTGGCGTATAAGCATTACCCATACGCACAACAACGTCAGTTGAGGAACCAAAGTTTTGCACCGTAACATCACTGTAGTCGCCATCCGCCAGCAGCGTTCGAACATCATCAAGCTGAGGCGCCACACTGTATTGCACTTCAATCAAACTACCGCCAGTGAAGTCCAAACCGAACTTTAGGCCTTTGATAGCCAAAGACCCTAGAGAAATCAGCACCAGCGCCATGGAGAACATTGCGACAATTTTACGCATCGCCATAAATTGAATATTCATCGTTTCACAGTCTCCTAGATAAATAAACGCTTGTTTTTACGTCCACCATACACCAAATTAATTTGGGCACGCGTCACAACAATTGCTGTAAACATCGACGTTAAAATACCAAGAGAAAGTGTCACAGCGAAGCCTTTAACTGGCCCTGTACCTACAGCAAACAAGATCACAGCTACCAATAAAGTTGTAATATTTGCATCTAAGATCGTTGTGAAGGCCCGGTTAAAGCCTGAATGAATCGCTTGTTGACTTGGTAACCCAGCTTTAAGCTCCTCCCTAATCCGGGAGAAAATAAGCACGTTGGCGTCCACCGCCATACCCATTGTCAAAACAATACCAGCAATACCCGGTAAGGTTAGCGTCGCTGACATTAACGACATACATGCCATCAGCAATACAATGTTCAACCCCAAAGAGATATTGGCAAACACACCAAACACTTTGTAGTAAACAAGCATAAACGCCATCACGACTAGCAAACCAATCTGTGCAGACAGCACACCTAATCGAATGTTTTCAGCACCTAAACTTGGACCAATAGTACGCTCTTCAACGAAGTAAATTGGCGCGGCCAATGCACCCGCACGCAGCAATAAGGCCAATTCAGACGACTCACGAGGACTGTCCAATCCAGTAATACGGAAAGAGTTTCCCAATGTCGTTTGAATGGTTGCCAGAGAGATAATGCCTCGTTCACTGTAACTGCGACGCACTTCGGTCACCTTGCCATCTTCACCTTCAACAAAGCGGCTACGGCTTTTATGCTCAATAAACACAACTGCCATATTTCGACCTACAGCAGTACGTGTTACACGCGCCATTTGTGAGCCGCCTTTACCATCAAGGCTGATATTAACTTGTGGACGGCCATTCTCATCAAACGAAGAGCTCGCATCCGACACACTGTCACCGGTAATGATAATATCTCGCTCAAGACGAGCTGTACGACCACTGCCATCGCGGAACGTTAACGTATCAATATCACCTGCATTAGCGTCTAGCCCCGCTTCAAGACGAAACTCAAGGTTCGCTGTTGCACCAATAATACGTTTGGCTGCCGCTGTATCTTGAACACCAGGCAGCTCAACGACGATACGGTTACTTCCTTGACGCTGAACCAATGGCTCAGCAACACCCAACTCGTTAACACGGTTGCGCAATGTCGTTAAGTTTTGCTGCAATGCGTATGCTTCGACTTCGGCACTAGCCGCTTCTGTAAAGCTCACTTCAACAAAGAACTCATTACCACTGTCGGTGGTGTTGTATACGTACTCTGGAAATTGATCTTCCAGCACATCCAGAGCCGCTTGCTGATCTGCTTCACGTAGGAAACGAATCGACATCACAGCATTATTGCTCACTTCAACACTGCGGTAACGAATACGATCGGTACGCATCGCATTCTTCATCTCACTTGCCGCAACATCTAAACGCTGCTTAAGTGCTGCAGGCGTGTCCACCTCTAACAAGAAATGCACACCGCCACGCAAATCTAAGCCTAATTTAGCCGGGCCCGCACCAATAGAGGACAGCCAATCAGGTGTCGTAGGCACTAAGTTCAATGCAACAACATAATTCTCACCTAACGCAGCTGAGATAACGGGCTTTGCAGCCAACTGATCTTCACCGCTATTAAATCGCAGTGTGCCACCAGCAGTGGTAACTTCGGCTTCTTTTAATTCGATCCCAGCGTCTTGTAACGCTTTTTCAGCCGTTGCAAGGGTGCGCTGGTCGACCACCGTGGTGGATTTTTGAGTGGACAGTTGAAGTGCTGGATCGTCAGGGTACAGGTTTGGCAAAGCGTAGATAACGCCAAGTGCGATCACGAGCAAAATAAGCAAATACTTCCACAAGGGGTACTTGTTAAGCATGTAGGGTCCTTGGAACTGAGAGATAAATGACCAAGCAAGAAAGTAGAAAAGCGCCTTTAGGCGCTTTTCTCATGACATTAGATGGATTTCAGAGTGCCTTTTGGTAGCACAGCACCAATAGAAGACTTCTGGAATTTCATCTCAATGTTGTCGGCAACTTCTAGCACAACGTAGTTATCATCAACTTTCGTTACTTTACCTAGAACACCACCATTTGTTACCACTTCCGTACCCTTCGCTAAAGAAGCTAATAAGTTTTTATGCTCTTTAGTGCGTTTAGCTTGTGGACGCCACATCAAGAAATAAAAGATAACGACAAATCCAACTAACAATACAAGATTAAAAATCCCTGCATCAGCTGGCGCAGCACCTTCAGCGTAAGCTGGTGAGATCAAAGCGATCATGGTGTTTACTCTCCAATGGTTAAAAAATCGTTCGCGCATATCCCTAATAGAAATCGTTGCGCTTTATTGTTTATATTTCGTCTATCATTCGCTCAGTGGTGGGGTTTCCAAACCACGTTTTGCGTAAAACTCATCTACGAAGGCATCAAATCTACCTTCATCAAGCGCCTGACGCAATCCCGCCATTAGGGTCTGGTAATAACGTAAGTTATGGATTGTGTTTAGTTGTGCACCGACCATCTCTTGGCATTTATCTAAATGATGTAAATATGACCGAGAAAAGTTTTTACAAGTGTAACAGTCACATTCTTTATCTAATGGGTTCGTATCATGACGATGGAACGCGTTACGTATACGCACAATCCCTTCAGACGTAAACAAATGACCATTACGGGCATTACGCGTCGGCATAACACAGTCAAACATGTCAACGCCGCGACGTACACCTTCAACTAGATCTTCAGGCTTACCAACACCCATTAAATAGCGAGGTTTATCAGCTGGCATTTTATGAGCAAGATGATCCAAAATGCGAATCATATCCTCTTTTGGCTCACCCACTGATAAGCCACCAATCGCATAGCCATCAAAGCCAATACCGACAAGTCCCTCTAATGACTCATCACGTAAGGTTTCGTACATACTGCCCTGAATAATACCAAATAAAGCGGATGGACTGTCACCATGCGCATCTTTTGAACGTTGCGCCCAGCGCAAACTCATACGCATGGATTTAGCCGCTTCATCGTCGGACGCAGGGTAAGGCGTACACTCATCAAAGATCATAATAATGTCTGACCCCAAATCGCGCTGCACTTGCATCGATATTTCTGGGCTTAGGAACACTTTGTCACCATTCACAGGTGAACGGAAACTTACGCCTTCTTCTGTAATTTTACGCATATCGCCGAGAGAGAACACCTGGAAGCCGCCAGAGTCTGTCAGAATCGGCTTCTTCCATTGTGTGAAGTCGTGTAAATCACCATGTGCTTTGATGACTTCGGTTCCTGGACGTAACCATAAATGAAAAGTATTACCTAAAATAATATCCGCACCGATTGCTTCTATGTCTTTGGTCAGCATACTTTTTACAGTGCCGTAGGTGCCCACTGGCATAAAGGCTGGCGTTTCAACATCGCCACGCGGGAAGCTCAAGCGCGCACGGCGAGCTTTGCCTGATGTAGCAAGCACTTCAAAGTCCATAAAACACTCTGGACGTTTATCTGACATTCGTCTTATTCCTCAGCAGTTGGCCCTTCGGCCTTTGGGTTTCGAGTAATAAACATGGCATCGCCGTAACTGAAAAAGCGGTACTTCTCAGCAACCGCAACACGGTATGCATTCATCACATTGTCATAGCCTGCAAACGCACTGATCAACATAATGAGCGTAGACTCTGGTAAATGAAAATTTGTTACTAGAACATCTACGGTTTTAAATTCATAACCTGGGTAAATAAAAATACTGGTATCAGCAGCAAAAGGCTCAATCTGTCCTGACTGACTGGCCGACTCTAATGAGCGCACGCTTGTTGTGCCCACAGCAATGACACGCTTACCACTCGCTTTGGTTGCGCGCACTTTGTCTACCACCTCTTGAGAAACTTCTGCATATTCGGAATGCATGACATGATCTTTAATATCATCCACACGAACGGGTTGGAAGGTTCCCGCACCGACATGCAGGGTAACAAATGCCGTATCAACACCTTTTGCTTTTAGCTTCTCAAGCAACGCATCATCAAAATGTAGCCCGGCCGTTGGCGCGGCTACGGCTCCAGGCGTTTTATTGTATACCGTTTGATAACGCTCTTGGTCACTGTCATCATCCGGACGCTCAATGTAGGGCGGAAGCGGCATGTGCCCTACTTTTTCCAACACCTCAAGTACCGGTTCATCAAACCGTAAATGGAACAACGTATCATCACGCCCGACCATTTCCGCGCCATGAGACGCACCACGGTCGATGCCTAATTCAAGACGGTTGCCTACTTTCGGAGATTTACTACAACGAACATGAGCTAAGATTTCATATTCAGACAATAAGCGTTCAACCAATAACTCTAGCTTACCGCCAGACGCTTTTTGACCAAACAAGCGTGCTGGGATAACTCGAGTATTGTTAAATACCATTAAATCACCGGGTTCTACATACTCAAGAACATCTGTGAAGTGTTGATGAGCCAACTCGCCGCTAGGACCGTCTAGCTTTAGTAGACGGCTAGCAGTACGTTCAGGCATTGGGTAACGAGCAATGAGTTCTTCAGGTAGCTCAAAGCGATAATCAGACACGCGCATAATAGCTAATATGTATACCTAGAAAAATGATGCGGCATTTTAGCGAATTTCTAACCACTTGGGTACGATATAAAACAATTTCCCATTTCAAAACTTGTTGAACAACGTAATACTGAGCGCTTTTTAGCCAACCTAATTTAGTCGCTGCGTTTTTTAACCTTTTTGTCGAAAAACCGTTGACAGCTAAAAATAAATCACCATAATACGCCTCACCTTTTTCAAAGCCAGTGTGGTGGAATTGGTAGACACGATGGATTCAAAATCCATTGCCTATAAAGCGTGCCGGTTCGAGTCCGGCCACTGGTACCATCATTATGATGCGAAAAGCCCCGAACGAGAGTTCGGGGCTTTTTTCGTTTACATACGATTAACGTAATTAAGATAAAATGAAGGGGTTGCTTGAAGGCCCAGTCACATCCAATTCAATTGCAATGACATATCCAGCAAGCGGTTGCTTTTTCAAAACTTGGTCGTCTAAACCAATGCTTGCCGTAGTGATGAATAAGGTGCGTCTATTCGGCCCGCCAAAACAACAACTAGTAGGCCTAGAGACTGGTAACTCTAAAGTTTTGTCAATACTCCCATCGGATAAATACCTTACAATTCTAGAACCATCCCACTGAGCATTCCATAGCGCCCTTTCATCGTCTATTGCTGACCCATCAGGACCACTACCTGACAGAGTGACGGCAAATGGCTTTTGGTCTCTTACATCGCTAAACTCGGGATATGGATAGCGATGAATCTTACTCGTCATAGAGTCAGCAAAATACATACAATTAAGCACTGTATCCCATGCTAAGGTATTTGAAACACCGACATTATCGAGCATCATTTTCTTTTCGCCCTTCGCAGTAATACGCCATAAACGGCCACTAGATTGCTCTTCATCGTCATCCATTGTCCCTACCCACAAAGAGCCATCCGGCGCTACTTTCGCGTCATTACCACGATTATTGGGAAGATCATCATCTAATGAACAAATATCCACCAATGTCTCTGTGACTGTGTTAAAACTTGCAACGCGGGTCGCTAATACAACTAAGAGCGTCTTTGCAATATTGGTTACAAATACTGCAGAGACCTTTTCAGGCATTTGCCATTTTTGATAGCTATTAGTGCCGTAGTGCCAACTCCATATTACTTGCGTGGGAATATCTACCCAATACAAGGTATCACTTTGATCACACCAAAATGGACCTTCTGCTAATCTGTGTCGCTCTGAACTAATTGTTTGAACATCCATTACTTTACCTCTAGCTCATGCCATGCAGTCACAAAAGCCAGCGCATTATATGAGGTCTGCTCAACCGACTGACCAACACGATACAATGCTGAGCCTAGCCCGAAGCCAGTTGCTCCCTCCGCCACATAATGTTCAAGATTCGAAGGCGTCACCCCTCCAACAGGACAGAACCAAGTATTCTGTGGAAGTATTGAATTAAATGCCTTGATGATTTTAGGAGAAGAAATCCCCTCAGCAGGGAATAACTTCAGACCATCAGCCCCCGCATTTAAAGCTGCCAATGCTTCGGTTGCAGTAAAAAAGCCTGGCAATGCAAACATACCTAGACTTTTAGCATAACGTATAAGCGGTACATCTGTATGAGGACAAACCATCAACTTAGCATTAACAGCATAAAGCTGATCAACTTGTTCGATAGTCGTAACCGTTCCCGCCCCAACCAATACCTTCTCCCCAAATTGCTTTTGCAGTAATGCAATACTCTCAATGGGATTAGGGGAGTTCATGGGAACTTCAATTATTTCAAAGCCTGCTGCGACTAAAGCACGCCCATGCTCTAATACTTCATTTGGTTTAATGCCACGTAAAATCGCTACCAAAGGCAAGCGTTTCATATGTTGATCAAAGCTCATTTATTTTTCCCGTTATGACATTTGCTCAGTAAGCGCATAGAACCCGAGCAGACTCGCTTTTCGAGCACTTAAACAATGAATGCTGTTGGAAGTCACAGCAGTCAAAGCTCGTAGATAACGCTCAGAAACGGCCTCTGAACCGACAATCCAAATTGGATTATTATCAAGTGAAGAAGCCATATTGACTACATCCGAACCAATAACCAAACCCGACAAATAGCTCGTGACAGAAGCTTGATTTCGCTCATCTGTTACCCATCCACTGCGGACAGAAAAAAGCTGGTGCAACAACCCCCCTTGCTTTTGCGCTGTGATCACACCTTCATCAAACGCCACCCCGTCAAAATCACTAAACGAGTCCGACAAACCTTTTGTCAAACTAGAGCCCTTAAGAAGTAGCGAAAATAGCTCACCCGTGATCGTGGTCGAAAAGCGCTCTAAATACCCGCTAGCTAGGAGGCCCCACTTACAATGAGTACCAGGCATGCAAAATGCGACACACTTATATGACTCTTCAAGTGAAGCAAGTAACCCGAGCAATTGCGTTTCTTCGCCTCTCATTACATCTGTTTGTCCGGAGAGGCCCTGCGTTTTTAATCCGGGGACTATCCATACTGGTACTGGCCAGTCTAAGGACAAAGGCGATAAATACTGAGCTAAATCCAGTAGTGGCAGGGGACAATCGAGATAAGATACTTCCTGCCACCCTCCTCGACTGCCAACCATACCAGCCAAAAGCACGGGGATTTGGTACGCGAACCAGTCTTGTACCAGTGCCTTTAAAACAACTTCGAACTCATAAGATTGCAGCGACAGCATGCCACAAGCACTGTCTCTTTCATCTAAAATCTGCCCATTTTGAGCCACGAGGTAAGCTCGAAGATTACTAGTCCCCCAATCTACAGCAATACAACGCGGCACAGCAGTTATCATGATTAATCGACCAAGTCTGCTGGAAGCAATTCTTTTGGAATGTCTTGGAAACACACTGGGCGCAAGAAACGACGAATTGATAACGTACCGACAGAGGTTGCACCGAAGTTCGTTGAAGCCGGGTACGGACCGCCATGTACCATGCTGTCGCAGACTTCAACGCCTGTTGGGAACGCATTCGCCAATACGCGTCCCGCTTTACGCTCAAGTACAGGCAACAAGGCTTTTGCAGCATCGTAATCGCTTTCGTTGAGGTGCACAGTACACGTCAACTGACCTTCGAGGTGACGTGCTAGTTCAACCATTTGCTCAGTGCTATCAGCTTCGACAACCAACCCTAGCGGTCCAAACACTTCTTGATGCAGCGCGTGGTTCTTCAGCCAATCTTGAGCCGAGACACGATATAAATTGGGCAGAGCACTGCGACCCTGAGCATCTTCGGTACGTAGCACTCGGTCGGCGTTCGTGCCATCAAATGTCGCCACACCGCTACGATAAGCATCAGCAATCCCATCGGTAAGCATCGCTTGAGCCTGTGCTTCAGACAGCGCTTTTGACGCTTGTGCGATAAATGCTGCACTACTTGCTCCAGCAACTGTCACCGCAATGCCTGGGTTAGTACAAAATTGGCCCGCTCCCATCGTTAGAGACTGCGCCCAGCCAGCAGCCAACGCATCGGTATCCGCTTCAAGTTTATTCGGCATTACAAACATCGGGTTAACAGAGCCAAGCTCACCAAAGAATGGGATAGGTTCTGGACGCGCGGCACATAAGTCAAATAATGCACGGCCACCGCCTAGACTGCCGGTAAAACCAACCGCCTTGATCAATGGGTGCTGCACCAATGCAGTCCCTACATCACGATTCCCCCCTTGGATCAGAGAAAATACGCCAGCTGGCAAACCACAAGCGAAGATCGCCTTATCGATGGCTTGAGCTACAAGCTCACCCGTACCAGGGTGCGCAGAGTGACCTTTCACCACGACAGGACAACCCGCCGCCAGCGCCGCAGCCGTGTCACCACCCGCGGTAGAGAACGCCAGCGGAAAATTCGACGCACCGAATACCGCTACTGGGCCTATCGGGCGTTGAATCATACGCAAATCGGCTCGTGGCAAAGGGGTGCGATCAGGCAATGCGCCATCATGACGACGGTCTAAATAATCGCCGTCCAATATATGCTTGGCAAACAAACGTAGCTGACCTGTCGTACGGCCACGCTCACCCACTAAACGAGCTTCTGGTAAACCTGTTTCGGCGCACCCTACAGCAGTGATTTCATCGCCCAATACATCGATTTCGTCCGCGATTTTATTTAAAAATTCTGCACGCGCTGCACGCGTGGTGTAACCATAGGTTTCAAACGCTTGCTCTGCTGCTGTAACAGCATTGGCGACGTCGCTCACACGACCGACAGCAAAATCTGCATCGGTTTGATTAATGGTCGCTGAGCGAAATGTTTTATCCGCTTCAATCCATTGTCCTGCAATCAGGTGTTTTCCCGTTAACATATCGACTCCTCAATTAATTAATGACTGTCTTTCGGCACCGCAGCGCCACGGCAACCTTTTAGGAAATCAAAATCCGCGCCGGTATCGGCACCTTGGACATGATCATGGAACAGTTTGATATAACCCGCTTTAGGCGCTTCGATACTGGATTTCCACGCAGCTAATCGTGCTCCCAGTTCGTCATCAGAGATATCCAAATGCAGGCGACGCCCTTTCACATCCAGCTCAATCATGTCGCCATTTTGTACCACTGCAAGTGGTCCACCTGCAGCAGCTTCGGGTGTTGTATGCAGCACAACAGTGCCGTAGGCCGTACCCGACATACGTGCATCAGAAATACGCACCATGTCCTTGATGCCCTTACGCAGCACTTTAGGCGGTAGCCCCATATTGCCCACTTCCGCCATACCTGGATAACCTTTCGGTCCACAGTTTTTCAGCACCATAACGCAGTTTTCATCAATGTCGAGCGCTTCATCATTGATCTTCGCTTTGTAATCATCGATGTCTTCGAACACGACCGCACGACCACGGTGTTGCAATAAATGTTCAGACGATGCAGAAGGTTTCAACACCGCCCCTTGAGGAGCTAAGTTGCCTTTTAGAACCGCAATACCACCATGTTGGGTCAGCGCTTTTTCGACCGGTAAAATCACATCAGGATTGCTGTTACGCACATCTTTTACTTCGTCCCACACGCTGGAGCCAGACACCGTAATCGCATCTCTATGCAGTTTGCCCGCTTCGGCCAATTGCTTGATGACGACAGGTAAACCACCAGCATAGAAGAACTCTTCCATCAGGTACTTGCCCGACGGCATTAAATTAACGATGGTCGCAATTTCTTGACCGAGTTTATCCCAGTCGTCCAATGTGAGATCAATACCAACACGCCCAGCGATCGCCAATAAATGGATCACAGCATTGGTAGATCCACCGATGGCCCCGTTCACACGAATCGCATTTTCAAACGCATCACGGGTCAATATATCCGATGGTTTTAAATCATCTTTGACCATATCGACGATGCGACGGCCCGTTAAATGCGCCATCACTCGGCGACGACTGTCCACCGCAGGAATCGCAGCGTTACCAGACAACGCCATACCTAATGCTTCGGCCATAGACGCCATGGAAGACGCTGTCCCCATGGTGTTACAAGAGCCCGGCGAGCGTGACATAGACTGCTCGGCTTCGAGAAAATCTTCTTGGGTCATTTTGCCGGCTTTTATGTCTTCTGACATTTGCCATAGCGCTGTTCCAGACCCAACACGCTCGCCACGGAAATAACCGTTCAACATCGGCCCGCCGGAGACGACAATCGAAGGGATATCGACACTGCAGGCACCCATAATCAATGCCGGCGTAGTTTTGTCACAACCCGCCAACAACACGACACCATCTAGCGGGTTCGCACGCAGCGCTTCTTCTACATCCATGGCGGCCATGTTGCGATACATCATCGCGGTCGGCCGTAAGGAGCTTTCGCCCACCGAAAACACAGGGAACTCCAGCGGTAAACCACCGGCTTCGTAAATACCATGTTTAACGCGGTCAGCAAGATCGCGTAGATGTGCATTACAAGGCGTCAACTGGGACCAAGTATTACAGATACCAATAACAGGACGACCATCGAATAGGTCCGCAGGCAGGCCTTGGTTTTTCATCCAACTGCGGTGATAAATATGATCTCGTGAGGTACCGCCAAACCATTCCGTAGAACGCAGTTTGCGGGGCCAAGGTTTTGGTGTGAATTGGCTCATACCCAACCTCCATCAACAATAAAGTTTTGAGCCGAACACATACGCGATGCATCAGACCCGAGAAATAGAGCCATATTGGCAATGTGCTCTGGCAGCACTGGGCCTGCAAGACATTGACTCTGTTTGATTTTTTCTTTGGCGGCGTCATCGACCCATAGCTGGAGTTGCTTTTCAGTCATGACCCAACCAGGCACTAATGTATTTACGCGAATATGATCACTTCCTAAATCACGCGCTAAACCACGTGTTAAACCGTGCATCGCCGCTTTTGACGCGGCATAGGTTGGGTACCCTGCAGACGCCATCATCCAACCCACTGAACCGAAGTTCACAATCGAACCACCGCCTAGCTCTTTCATCATCGGCGTGACCGCTTGTGCGGCAAACATGGCATGCTTGAAGTTCACCCCCACTAAGCTGTCAAAACGCTCCTCTGAGAGCGAATCAAGTGAATGACGAACATCGTTCGCAGCGTTATTGAGCAACACAGATATCAACCCTAATTCTTTTGCCGCATCATGAATCGCAGCTTGATAAGCGCCAGTGTCAGTGACGTCACAAGCGCGAAACCACACGCTATGGCCTTGGTCACGTAATCTCTGGGTAAGTGCAACCCCTGCCTCGTTGTCTAAATCAACAAAAGCCGTATTGGCTCCTTGCTGTGCAAATGCGGTGACGATTGCTTCACCAATACCGGTAGCGCCGCCGGAAATAAATACCGTACGACCCTTAAGATCTGGGTACACTGCTGCTTGACTCATAGCACGCTCACTTTCGTATCCAGTGCTTCCTCATGCGCTAATGCATTGCGTAATGGCAGACCAAACGTAGGTGACGAGATTTCAAATACATCGCCAGCTTGAGCACTGATTTGATCAGCGAAAGATAGGGTCGCCGTGCCAAACATATGTACGTGAAGATCCCCTGGCTGACGGAAGAGACCATATTTAAAATGGTGATGTTCAAGGTTACGGAAACTGTGGGACATATTGTCTTCACCAGACAGAAAGTCTTTGCCCCACAACGCATCACCGTCACGCTTGATCTGAGAATGCCCTTCAATGTGCGCAGGCAATTCACCCACTAATAACTCTGGACCAAACGATGCTGGACGCAACTTAGAATGCGCTAGGTATAAGTAATTCTGCTTTTCTGTAATGTGGTCGGAAAACTCATTTGCTAAGGTGTAACCAATGCGATGAACTTGGCCATCTTTACCAATCAAGTAGAATCCTGCGATCTCCGGCTCTTCGCCACCGTCTAAAGCAAACGCAGGGGATGGTAATGCATCACCTGGTGGTACGATGCCTGCGCCGTTACCTTTGTAAAACCACTCTGGCTGAACCCCTTCTTCGCCTTCCGCAGGTTTGCCTTGTTCCACCCCCATTTGGAAAATTTTCATGGAATCTGTCAAATCGTCACTGCTACCGTGCATGGCATTACGAGTCGCTGCGGAGCCCAAATGTGTGAGGCCTGTACCCGTCAAATAAGTGTGGGCAGGGTCA
The DNA here is from genome assembly GCF_001639725.1 of Marinomonas atlantica. GTDB lineage: Bacteria > Pseudomonadota > Gammaproteobacteria > Pseudomonadales > Marinomonadaceae > Marinomonas > Marinomonas atlantica. The sequence continues at coordinate 405,866 of NZ_LTAW01000003.1, read as the reverse complement.
GGGTGTCGTACTGGGCAGTCCAGCTCCCCTTTAGCATATAAGTCCGCCAAGTCGACCCCCTCACCCAAACCTTTTTGCTCAATCAACTGAGCCAAACTCAAACCGTTATCAATCGCTTCCTGTGCTAGCCCATAGACCGTTTCCACTCCATTTACCCACTGAGCAGTTTGGTTATTGCGGCAAATCACACCACCGTTTTTATGTTGAGACAAATGCATGATGATGGCTCCTATTTAGCGCGCTTTACGCTTGTTGTATACATCAAAGATTACGGCTGCGAGCAGTACTGCGCCTTTAATTACTTGTTGCCAATCAATTCCGATCCCAAGAATCGACATTCCGTTGTTCATGACTCCCATAATCAATGCGCCAACCACTGCACCAATAACTTTACCAACGCCACCAGTCATCGATGCACCACCGATGAAAACTGCCGCGATCACATCCAGCTCGAATGCAAAGCCTGCTTTTGGCGTCGCGGTATTTAAACGTGCAGCAAAAATCATCCCAGCCAGCGCAGCTAGCATGCCCATATTGGCAAAGGTGAAAAAGGTCAAACGCTCAGTATTAATACCCGACAGCTTTGCTGCTTTTTCATTACCACCAACGGCGTAAACACGGCGGCCAAGCATGGTCGAGTTTGTTATAAAAGTATAAACTGCCACTAATACCGCCATCGTAATCAGAACATTTGGCAAACCACGATATGTAGCTAATAAATAAGATATATAGATCAGGGCAATAGCGACCATCGTATTCTTTATAATAAAGAAGCTAAAAGGTTCGTCTTGAATGCCATAGCGTAACGCTTGTGCTCGTTGACGCGCAGCCAAGAAGACAATTGAAACAGCTGCTAGAACTCCCAACACCATCGCCGTCATGTTAGGTCGGCCTACTCCGAATACATCTGGCACAAAGCCTGTACTGAGTAGTTGGAATGACTTTGGAAACGGCCCTACAGATTGCCCTTCGAGTAGGGCAAGTGTTAATCCACGAAAAATCAACATACCTGCAAGCGTTACGATAAAAGACGGAATCTTCCAATAAGCAACCCAATAACCTTGAGCTGCACCTATGGTTAACCCCATCAATAAGCATGCTGGAACGACCACAAGAGTTGGCAAGTCGTAATTCACCGACATAACGGCAGCAAGCGCGCCAATAAAGCCCACTACTGAACCTACCGATAAATCGATATGACCAGCTACGATCACCAGCAACATACCAATGGCCATAATGATGATGTAGCTATTTTGAAGGAAAAGGTTGGTTAAGTTAGCCGGACGCATTAACGTGCCGTCAGTTAATACTTGAAACATGATCATGATGGCGACTAGCGCCAATAACATGCCATACTCACGCATGTGATTTTTCAAAAAGCTCTTTGCTGAAGGCGCTTTTGGCGGCTCATTTTGAGCTGGATTTTCGGTTTTTATTATTTCCATTGTTCTCTCCGCTTAAGCCTTAACGATCATCGACATGATTTTTTCTTGGCTCGCTTCATCTTTATTGAGGACACCTTCAAACCGTCCTTCATTCATGACATATATGCGATCACACATTCCGAGTAGCTCTGGCATTTCTGAGGAAATCATGAGGACACCTTTACCATCCATCGCCAGCTCATTGATGATGCTATATATTTCAAATTTAGCGCCTACATCAATGCCTCGGGTAGGCTCATCTAAAATCAACACATCAGGCTGTGAATACAGCCACTTACTCAGCACCACTTTTTGCTGATTGCCACCTGAAAGGTTACCCACTGTTTGCAAAACACTGGGGGTACGTACCCGTAAAGCTTTGCGATAACCTTCAGCCACTTGATGCTCTTCAGATTTATTAATAACGCCATGTTTAGAAACACGACCTAACGCTGCCATAGTGGTATTAATTTTAATGCTTTCATCAAGCACTAAACCAAGCTCCTTTCGATCTTCGGTAACATAGGCTAAGCCACTTTTTATCGCTTTAGGCACACTCGAAACATCGACCGGCAGACCGCGCATTTTGACTTCGCCTTGAATATTCTTGCCGTAACTTTTACCAAAGATACTCATCGCTAATTCCGTGCGACCCGAGCCCATGAGACCAGCAATACCAACGACCTCACCGGCAGAGACATCAAAGTGAATGTCCTCTATAACTTGTCTGTCACTATCGACTGGATGCCAGACATTCCACTTCGAAACCGATAACAGTTGTTGTCCAATTGAAGCGTCACGACTGGGATAACGATTGGCCATATCACGTCCAACCATATCCCGAATAATGTCAGCTTCACTGATCGAATTAGCTTGGCAATCTAATGTCGATACAGAGGCCCCGTCACGAATCACAGTTATTGAATCTGCGACTCGACTGATTTCGTTGAGTTTATGAGTGATAAGAATTGAAGAAATGCCTTGCGCTTTAAATTCGAGTAATAAATCAAGCAACTTAGCACTGTCGTTTTCTTGTAGAGACGCTGTTGGTTCATCAAGAATTAGCAGTTTTACTTTTTTTGCTAAGGCTTTAGCAATTTCAATCAACTGCTGTTTGCCCACACCTAAACTGCCAACTTTAGTAGTTGGCGACTCTTTCAGTCCCACCTTGGCAAGCAACTCTTGAGTGCGAGCGTAAGTGTGTGGCCAGTTGATTCGACCACCTTCAACATTTTCATTACCCAAAAACAAGTTTTCAGCAATCGACAGAAGCGGAACCAGCGCTAATTCTTGATGAATAATGATGATGCCTTTTTCTTCACTGTCTCGAATGGTGTTAAACTCAACAGTTTCACCCTCAAACAGGATGGCGCCAGTGTAACTTCCATGTGGATAGACACCACTCAACACTTTCATCAAGGTGGATTTACCCGCACCATTTTCCCCTACTAATGCGTGTATCTCACCGCTTTTGACTTTTAGATTTACGCGATCTAAGGCTTTAACGCCGGGAAACTCTTTGGTTATTTCGCGCATTTCTAAGATTACATTTTGCATGACGATCCCCTAAGCAGACGACTAAACATCATCTGCTTTACAACATAGCTGCAATAGTATTTGGACTTAGTTCAACTGATCGGCTTGGTAGTAACCGCTGCCTATTAAAACGTCTTCCCAGTTGCTTAGATCAACAGCAACAGGCTCTAGAAGATAGCTAGGAACTACTTTGTAGCCGTTATCATAGGTTGTGGTGTCATTAATTTGAGGTTTCACATCATTCAATAGCGCTTCTACCATTCCCACTGTCACATGTGCCAAGACTCGGGTGTCTTTGAAAATGGTTGAGTATTGTTCGCCTGATTTAATGGATTTAATTGAAGGAAGTTCTGCGTCTTGGCCTGTTACTATCGGCATTTTCATTCCACCCGAACCGTAACCAACACCTTTTAAAGATGATAAAATGCCGATAGATAAACCATCGTAGGGAGACAATACGCCATGTACGGTTTTTTGCGTGTAATAAGTGGACATCAAGTTATCCATACGCGCTTGGGCAACTGACCCATCCCAGCGTAAGGTACCAACCTTATCCATACCCTGCTGACCTGAAACAACTATGATTTCGCCTGAATCAATCAATGGCTGTAAGACGGACATAGCGCCTTTATAAAAGAAGTACGCATTGTTATCATCCGGTGAACCACCAAATAACTCAACATTATACGGACCTTCACCGAAACGATTTTCTAAACCCGAGATCAGGGATTTAGCCTGCTGAACACCCACTTGAAAGTTATCAAATGTCGCATAGTAATCCACATAAGGGCTGTTCTTAATTAGGCGGTCGTAAGCAACAACGCTAATACCAGACGCATCTGCATTTTCCAATGCATTGGATAATGTCGTACCGTCAATCGCAGCAATAACCAGTACATCAACCCCTTTCACAATCATATTCTCGATCTGAGCCAGTTGATTAGGGATTTCATCTTCAGCGTACTGGAGGTCTACTTTATAGCCTGCATCTTTAAACAACTGAACCATGGATTCGCCATCGCTTATCCAGCGAGCAGAAGACTTTGTTGGCATCGCAATACCGACATACCCTTCACTTGCATAAAGACCATTAGACAGAATCAAGCTTGCACCTAACACTGCTGTAGCAATACCGCTTTTCACAAAATTCATTAGCTTCTCCTAGTGCATGCAACGCTTTATTGATCACGTTGATGCTGGTTTTTTTATCTTTATTTTTAGCCAATTAGGTATATAACCTAGAAGCAAGGTTAGTGCTAACGCCCATACCATTCAAATGAAATAAATAACAAACTACATACCAAAAAAGGTATGTTTAAGATAAATAAAAATTACCGTTTTTTAAGCTCTGCCTTAATTAATCGCTCCAGTTGATGCGCAACGGGCGATAAATGGCGGCCTTTAAGTTTTAATAAAAAATAAGGGCTAAGCTCAATTGTTTGACCTATATGCAAAGTAACCAGTTTAGCCCCAACTTGATCGCTCATTAATAGATCTGCTACCTCGCTGGCAAGTGGCGCCACACTGTTAGACGACACTAAAATTGCCATTAAGGCCAGCAAGGAAGTGCTGTTGGTAATGGTCAACGGAAATTCGGCATGTTCATTAACGAAAGCTTCTTCTATCGCTTCGCGTATCGGCGCTCGGTGCGATTGCATTACCCATTCAAATTTAGACAGTTCTCGCATAGTGACATCACTTGCACCTGCTAGCGGATGCCCTTCCCTCACCATAATTTTCACTGTTTCAGTACGAGCAGGCAGGACATCAAAGTCAGCTGAATTGTAGTGACTTGGTAAGCGAGATACGACAAAATCATTGTTTCCAGTAACGAGGTCTTTAACAAGATTCTCACTGGTATCGACATTTATATCTATTTCCGCACGCGGCGCTACTGCACGTAACTGTTGTATAGCGGGAATAACAAAACCCACAGCTGCGCCAGTTACGGCCCCAATAGAAATAGATCCGCCATTACCCTGTTTAAGCTCTTCCACCTCTCTTGATAAGTTTCTTAACTCTACAACGAAGTTATGCGCTCGCCGACATATTGCCTGACCAACTAGGGTCGGCTCCATGCCTTTTGCATGACGTACAAATAATTTCGCATCTAGCGTAGACTCAATCTCTCCTAGCATTCTTGAGGCCGCTGGTTGCGTAATAGCTAACTCGTCAGCTGCGATATTTAATTGGCCATATTCCGCAATTAGGGCAATTAAACGCAGTTGATTTAACTTAAGGTTTCTTGATAACCCGATATCCATAGCTTCTCCTATAATATGGAATTTAATAAGGCTTACTTGTCTTTATTTCACTTTCTGTATTTGCTTTAAGCTGATCTGGAGCGTTAAGGTCACATAATTCGTTTGTATTTATCAACAAAATAATAAGGACAGGTAAAATGATTAAGGTACAGTTATTTGGAGAAATTGAAGGACGAGCGGTGGACAAAATCACTCTATCAAATAACTATATCTCTATTTCTATGATTACCTATGGGATGCGTACTACCGAAATTAAGTTCGCAGATAGGCATGGCAGCATTGATAATATAGTTTTGAGCTATCCCAATTTAAATGACTATTTAAATGACAATAGTTTTTTAGGGGCAATTTGTGGGCGTGTTGCAAACCGCATAAGCGGTCACCAATTCAGTAATGAATCCGGTGAACATAGTCTTGAAGCAAATGAAGGTAATCATCATCTACATGGTGGGTCAGTTGGTTTTGATAAACGCATTTGGCAATACGAGACACATCAAGAAACGAACAGTGTTACTTTTTATATCACTTCGGAAGATGGTGACATGGGCTATCCAGGCCGCTGTGAACTTGAAGTCAATGTGGCGTTACAACACAATCAAGTCACGACATCTATCAATGCGATATCGAATAAAAACTCGATCATTAATATTACAGATCATTGTTACTACAACTTAACAGGTGACTCGAAACAAACCATTTTAAATCATAAACTGCTTATTCCCGCTGATTTCGTCACACCAACCGACCACGAACTTATACCAACAGGTGAGTTTCTTAATGTCAAAAAAACGAATTTTGATTTTTCCAACCTAAGAGATATCCATCAAACTAAAGCCTTTTACGCACCTAGCAAAGGATATGATATTAACTATTGTTTATTGGGTGATCGCTATGAAGATAAGTTAGCGTGTAAACTTTACGATCCAAGTTCGGGGAGGCAGCTGTCAATATTTACGACAGAATTGGGTTTACAGCTTTATACAGGGGGCTTTTTGAGCCATGATGGTATCCATGGGGATTATACGGGGGTAGCTTTGGAACCACAAAACTACCCTAACAGCGCAAACATTGACCATTTCCCGAGCGCAAAAATTGGACCCAATTTACCTTACCATCACACCATTCGTCATGTCTTCGAAATTGTGTAAACTGATTTTCAAGAGTCATTAAACAAGCATTTAAGCTATTTGATGCAACTTAAAAAAAACGGTGCATGAGACACCGTTTTTTATATTTAATACTCTAATATCAAACAAGCCGAACATATCTACGTCAAGCAATCATCTACAATATGTTTCAAAGCCACCAATGGTTCTTCGGGCTTAAAACGCATATTGGGGTCGATGCTACACGTGGCTTGGTGCACAGTTTCACCACAACACCCGCCAATGAGCATGACTTAAACCAAATCCATGAGCTGGTGCATGGGGATGAGACATTTGTATCCGCTGACTTGGGATATCGCGGTGTTGAGAAACGTGAGGAAACCAAAGATAAGAAGTTAGACTGGTTGACTGCAGAGATTCCAAGCAAGGGTCGGGAATGGAAGAAGCATCCCCGTATTAATAAAAAGCCCATCAATACTGAGTATATAAAAGCGAGCATCAGAGCAAAAGTAGAGCACCTGTTTCGAATACTCAAGTGCCAGTTTGGCTTCCGAAAAGTAGCCTATAAAAGACTATCAAAAATGACAATAAGCTCGCCGTGTTATTTGCGCTAGGAAACAAGACACGGTAAAAACTGTGGTTTTGAGCAAATTGAAAAGCAAATCAAATCAGCCATGGCTTAGTGCTAATTAGCTGACTTATTCGCGCATTCCTTAAACAACACTGGGGACAGAGACAACTTTTCTTAAAACAGCCCTCTGAAAAAAATCACAACCTAATTGTGCTCGACCCTATGTCTCAGGTACTCAAGCGATTTGACAACCACACACTGACAACAAGAGAACGCGACATAGCACTTTGATCATTCGTGGTTATTCGCTGAAAGCCATATCTGAGTTGCTTGGCATTGCATTTGGAACAAGCAAAGTACATTGTAAAAACTTATATAAGAAACTTGGCATCAACTCTCAGGCAGAGTTATTTGCTATTTTCTTAGATGAAATACTGTTGATACCGGAAGCCATTCCACCTAATAAAAAGTAATTCTCTTTTCTCACTTTTTTTGATGAAATTTCATCTAAGCAATTCTGCAACAAAAGCTTTTTAGCTAAGAGCTTTAAACACAATGTTTTAATTAAAAAAAACGGCGCCTTATGCGCCGTTTTTTATTCAATACTCTAATACGTAACTAGCCGATCATTTCGCCGTCTTCACGTGAAATCGCGATCACACTTGAGCGCGGTACTGAACCTGCTCCATTAGGCCAGTTTGAATTACCTTTCTCGCCCGGATGCTGAACACTGATAAACATGGTTGTGCGATCAGCACTCCAAGTAGCACCCGTAATTTCACACTCTTTAGGCCCTACTAGGAAACGCTTAATCTCACCTGTCTCAGGATCGGCCACCAGCATTTGGTTGTTACCTTGACCTGCAAAGCCTTTCTCGTTCGAGTAGTTACCATCCGTTTGAATCCAAAGCAGACCTTTTGAGTCAAACTTTAGACCATCTGGTGAGTTAAACATGTTGTCTTTGTTAATGTTCTTAGAGCCAGCATATGCATCATCATATACCGCTGGGTTACCCGCCATGACAAACAGATCCCAATTAAATTTAGATGCAGTATGATCTTGGCCCTCTGGACGCCAGCGAACAATTTGACCGTAGTTATTCTTAACGCGTGGGTTTGGCCCACCAGCTGGGGTTTCGTCACCACCCGCGTTCGGTTTAACACCACGGTTCTTGTTGTTAGTTAGACAGCAGTATACCTCAGCTTTGTTTGGATTAGATGCCACCCACTCAGGACGGTCCATCGTGGTTGCACCCACTTTTGATGCCGCTTCACGAGTGTAAATCGCAATCTCTGCTTCGCTCATACCCGTTGATTCAGGCGTTAGCTCTAACCACATACCGGTGTTGTTATCATTGAATTTAGCTACGTACAGAGTACCTTCTTCTAGAAGGTTATTATTATCGCCGCCTACAACGAATTTATTCTTAGAGACAAAGCGGTAAAGGAACTCTCCACGCTCATCATCGCCTAGGTAAACCACAACATGACCGTTAGCTGCCACTTCTACTTCAGCGTTTTCATGCTTGAAACGACCCAGTGCAGTGCGCTTCTTAGGACGTGCAGTAGGGTTAAGTGGATCAATCTCTACAATGTAACCGAAACGGTTTGGTTCTTGTGGGTCTTTTGACAAGTCAAAGCGAGAGTCCGCCATTGCCCATTTGTAGCCACGGTCTTCATGACTGATACCGTAGCGTTTCATCTGCGGCGTCAATTCATAGTTTTTATCACTTGAGGAGAAGTAACCATTGAAGTTTTCTTCACACGTAAGGTAGGTACCCCAAGGTGTTTGGCCGTTACCACAGTTATTCCAAGTACCTTTTGCAACCACGCCTTTTGGATCAGCTTTGGTTTTCATTAGATCATGGCCACGTGCCGGACCCGTGATGTCCATTTCTGTATCAGCGGTAATACGACGGTTGTATTCAGAGTCTTTTACAATACCCCATTTACCATCGCGACGTGCAATTTCAGCAACCGTAACACCGTGTGCAGCTTTGTTTTTACGAACATCGTCAGCAGTCGTTGGCACACCGTCTGTACGATTAGCATGCAGCGTTGAAGTATTAGTATACTCATTGTTCACACAAAGGATTTGGCGACCGTTGTGCGAAAAAAGTGCCATGCCGTCATTGTGATCACCAAATGCTAGCTCTTGTGACTCACCCGTACCGCCTGTTGCTGGGTTAAATGCTGGTGCATTTGAAAATAATGGTTCACCCCAAGACGCTAGAACTTCCCACTTGTAACCTTGCGGCACAGTGACAGTATCCATTGCGTTTGCTTTCACCATATCAAAAGCTAGACGAGACATTTCATTAGTTTGTTCACCTGCCAATGCCTTGCCGGCAGCAAATGTAGTAGAGCCCATTACAAACGCTGTCGCGCCTACAGCCGCGCCACCTGACAAGAAGCCACGACGAGAAACCATGCTTTTAGCCGTTTCTTCAAATTCAACCATTTCTGGCGCAGGACGAACTAGCTCATCATGCTCATCAAAACCTAACATTTGATCTTGCTTAACAGACATCGGTATTCCCTCAAATTATCGTTTCTAGTTATGAGGCTGTGAACACGTTTCCACTCAGTGCCACACCCTTAATTAAAATCGACATCTATTAAGCCTAACAAGCATGTCAGTTTGGTGTTATTAACATGACTGTTTGATAACAAAAATATTTCAACGCTGACATCTGTATGATAAGAGGGTAAAAAAACAGGGATAGAGTAGCTATTAATTCAAACTTATTGTCGCAGTATTTGAGGCTATTAAAGTATGATTTTTCAGAAATCGCTCTAGATGATACATAGGCAATGCCTTTGAAAACAAAAAACCTTGCGCAAAGTCACACCCCATTTGCGCTAATATCTGACGTTGCTCTTCGTCTTCCACGCCTTCCGCCGTCACTGTTAAATCTAAGGACTTGGCAATAGAGATGATTGCTTCCAACATCACTCTACCACGATGTGTTTTAACGTCATTTACAAAAACACGATCGATTTTAAGGTTATCCAATGGTAATTTTCCGAGGTAACTCAGCGCAGAATACCCCGTTCCAAAATCATCTAGACAAATTTTGATACGATGTAAGCGCAGTAAATCAGCATTGGCTTTAACGACTTCACCGATGGATAGGACAGCGTCTTCTGTCACTTCAACTTCGACAACTTCAGAACGCAAGTCACGCTCTTGTAGCCCCAACACTAAATGCTCAATCACATCACGCCGCACAAAGCTTTTTGCCGAGACGTTTATCGAAACAGGTGTATCTTCACAAAAAAGAGACTGGTGATCGTATATCTCATTTAACGTTTTGCTAATAATGTACTTATCTAATTCTATGACCAAATCCAGCTCATGTACCACCTTGATGATCTCCAAAGGCGACACAAACCCCAGCTGATCGTCAAACCAGCGCATCAGAGCTTCATAGCCACACACCGCGCCAGTGTTTAGATCGATTTTAGGCTGCATAAACACTTTTATTTTGCCCTGCCCTAATGCACCGACCAACCCACTTTCGATTTGCTTTGCACGCTCGTAATCTCTCTGAATCGAGTCGTTGTACAACACAAAAGGCAGCTCTTCTTGCTTAGCAAAGCCTAACGCAACATCAGAACGACTGACTGAGAGGTCAAAGCTGGCACAAGATTCATACAAAGCACATCCTGCTCTCATCTCGGAACTAACCACTGCACGAAGATTCAGTAATGCTTGTAGGTTCGATAAACAGGCTGTGACATAATCCTCAACGACACTGTATTCAGGCACACGATACACCACTAAAAAGCAACCTTCAGATAAGCGGCTTGCCATCATTATAGTGGGATCCTGTTCGAACACACTGCTAATACGGCGCAGCTTTTCATCAACTTCTAAGTCACCATCTAACTTAAGCATGCGCTTGAAATTAGACAATTCAAACTGCACAAAAGCATAGGGCTGTTTATCAGTAGTCGGTTCCAATTGATCAAACTTTTTACGCAGATATTCTAAGTTAGGCAGTTTAGTGACAGCATCAAAATGCTTTAAAAAGTAGGCCTCATTCGCGGCAATGACCTTTTCTGATATATCGATACCTACCGCTTGTATATGCAGCCCTTCGTGATCCATCACTCGACGCAACCACCACTCCACTTCATTACGACTGGCGCCAATCTGTAGCGTTAAAGGCAGCTTAAACTCGTTATCTCCACCATGCTTTAACAGCGTCATTCGCCCAATAAATTCTTCTCGGCTAGCATCAAAAAGACAATTAATAAAATTATCGCTTCGCTTAATACCTGCTATGGAAAATAAGCTATCAAAGGTACTGTTAGTAAGTAAAATCTCACCCTCTAAATCCATCCGTACGATATACAAGCCTTGGCTATTAAAGACACTTCGATAACGAGTATCGACCCGTTCCAACTGCCGCAAAGTATTTTTGTATTCAGTTAGATCATGACAAATACCCACAAATGATGGTTTTTCATCACTATCAGAGGTTTTCCCAACGGATAAATGCATATCGAAAAGATCACCATTCTTGCGACGCGCTGTGACCTCTCGACCCCAGCCAATGATTTCAGTATGGCCCGTAGTCAAATGATCATGAATGTACTCGTCATGCTTAATGGCAACGTTTTCTGGCATCAATACTGATACATTCTGACCAATTACCTCATCGGCGCAATAGCCAAACAAGTCTTCTGCAGCAGGAGAAAATTCTTCTATCAAACCACAATAATTAATAATAATGATGCCATCTGCTGCTGAGCTAATCAGTGCTCGGTACAAAACTCCATCTTGACTCATTGTCATTTCCTAAACCTTTGAACCAATTCATGCAGATCAACAGACGATTGCCTGGACTTTTCAACGGCCGCACCGAACACATTCATAAGTTCAGTGTTTTCGTGAGCCAGCTCAGCAATGCGTACAACTTGAGTACTCGTCTCATCAATCACACTGGCTTGCTGTACCGCTGCAGCCGACATTTGCATGGTTCGATCAGCTATATCGTTCATTCGCTGGCTAACTTGCTCCATTAAAGCCCCTTCTTGGTCAACTAACTGCATACTGTGCATAGATGCCTCTGCACCCACCCTTGCTAGATTAGCGGTACTAATAACGCTCTGTGATAGAGATTTCACTTGTTCATCAATATCATGTGTCAGCGCTTGAGTTTTAGACGCAAGGTTCCGTACTTCGTCAGCGACAACCGCAAAACCACGCCCATGCTCCCCTGCACGGGCCGCTTCAATCGCTGCATTCAAAGCTAACAAATTAGTTTGCTCGGCTATTTGATCGATCGACTGAGTGGCAGTGGAGATATGATCTGTTAATGAACGAACGTCATGGATCGCTTGCTCTACAGACTGAACTTTACTGGTGAGCTCCGCGATAGACTGTTTTACGCTCCCACCCAATACGGCCGCATCTTGCATCAATACCGCTCCGGCCTGAGTAAAGTCAGCGCTCTCCGTCACATGGCGCGACACCTCATCGGTTGTTGAGGACATTTCTGTCATCGCTGTGGCCATTAGATCGGTTTGATTATTTTGGTCCAGCATTTTGTCACGACTCAATTTCAATGAGCCGTAGCAGGTTTCCATTTGCAGTTCTACTGCAGAGCTAGATTCCTCAATACGCGTAAGCACAGTAATCATACGACTATGCAATGACTTTATCCCCATCGACAAAAGTGCGACTGGTGCGGAATGATTCGAATAGGTTTTCGCAATCAATGGGTGCTGAAATGCATTATCACCCAAGTGCTTTTGGATTGCTGACATCATTAGGCGTTGCTTGGAATATAAATAAAGACTGATTAAGGTGCTGATAAACAACGCTACTATTAATGCCACTTGCATTGAAAACACAGCGAAAGCACTTCCCACTATCAAGACGAGTAATACAGCCAGTACTATTGGATTTACAAACCAATCTATGAGCGTTGCGAAAGCGCTCGGACTCTTTAATTGTTGATAAACTTTTTCAGCACGAGCTACGTCTTCTCGCTTCGGGCAAGAGCGGACCGATTCATATCCAATTACTTTCCCACTTTCATAAATCGGCATGACGTACGCATCGACCCAGTAAAAATCACCATTTTTACAGCGGTTCTTGACGAGACCCATCCACGCGTTGCCAGATTTTAGTGTCTGCCACATATTTTCAAATGCCGCTTCAGGCATATTAGGATGGCGCACTAAATTGTGTGGCTGACCAATTAACTCTGAGTAATCGTATCCGCTAATTTCTACAAATGCCTGATTGCAGCTGACAATACAACCTTTGAGGTCCGTCGTAGAAATGAGAAGAGCATCATCTGCAAAGCGACGCTCAGTCAAATTAATAGGGAGATTATTTCTCATTTACATTCCGTAACATTTATATAATATGGCGTAATTTACGAGCGGATAATGCCTAAAAATATAATTTATAGAAATAACTAATCTGTATTTTCGACAGACAAACAAAAATTGATATAAAAAATACTGACATAGATCACATTGATAAAAACCGGAATATAGATACAAAGCAAAAAAAGTGCAAAAACTTGCCCGAAATAGGAATTATTACATAAAATTACAAATACTTTTTACACACAAAAAAGGCGGATAATCCGCCTTTTCTAAAATTAAGCCACTCATGACCCGTTGTTTAAGTTACTTAGATATTGTCCCTGTAATCATTTGCATAATAAGATTTCTTGGCCCAATCAAACTAAAAGCAACTACAGCTAAAGTATGAACGAGTACCAGCGTAAAAGTCATGTTTGCAGCCACTTCATGCAGCTCTTCAGCCCAGCCTTCTCCCCAAAAGATTCCCTCTAAGCTCCAGCCACTTAATCCCGTCACACAAAGGCCAAATAACAAGGCGAAGATCATCAACGCTCCTATCGGGTTGTGGCCGTTATCTTCGGGGATTTTACCAGAACGCATGATATGTATATGCGCCTTAATACCCGCCACGGATGGGAAAAAGTTTTTAAAACGAGCATTGGGACTGCCTACCATTCCCCAAACCAAACGAACAACCAGAGCGCAGAGAATGTAGTAGCCTGCCAACTCATGCGAATCACCGCCTTCTTCAAAAAAGAAATAGTTAAGCAAAAACGCAAGCGCCACTGACCAGTGAAACAAACGGATAACAGGATCCCATATTTTTCCATGAGTCTTCATGTGCGGATTCCTGAAGTCGTTACTTAATCATCGATTTCTACTTTTACAGCGTCTCCCGTTACAGGATGGAAATATATTTCAACGCGACGATCTTTATTGTCATACCCATAAATCTCATAACAGCTACCACTTGTTTCTTTAAATTTTTTAATGCGGTAACCCTGTTCTTCTATTTGCTTTTTCATTTGATCTTGGGACATCCACATACTGCGATCTTCATCAGTACATTTAGGGCCCGCTACCGCAGCCCCGGCAAACGTTAATGCTAAAACGGACGTTAAAAGAATGGTTTTCATAATCTATCTCCTAGTAAGTAAAGTTGACTAGGTAAGATTAAATAGAAAGTATTAACGCAAACTTAAAGCCAGCCGAAACAAGCAACCGTTCGTTTTAATGGGAACATGACCGTTAACTAAGAGCTGTTTCGATGACTTTGGCAAGTTTAAGCAACGATTGATCTTTACCATTCATGGCTGTCAGCATGAGGCCCATGACGTTAGAATTGAAACTGTATGGCAAGGATATACTGCATCCGTCGATGACGTTAGCAAACGTCGTATTTCTTAAACAAAGCAGATTAATCCGGTCAAAATTTTCATCGGATTCGAACTGATCAAACTTAGGTGGTAAGCAAGCAACAGTTGGCATTAAAAAAACGGTATTTGCGTGCTCGCTTTGAAAGCGTGTTATTAAGGCGCTACGTTGAGCGCACGTTTCCATAAATACTTGCTCTGATACCCCTTCACCGCGCTTAATGCGTTGCTTCACACGCGGGTCTAGTTGCCCATCCTCTAACGAGAACAGCTGTTTGTAATAGCGTCGACTTTCAACTGCAGAAAACTGCCATACGGGCAAAGCTTTGTACGTTTCAAATAACGATAAATCGCAATGCTGGACAACTACACCATGACTTTTTAAGTGATCCAGCGCCACTTTAAAACCGTCAGTAATGTCTTTATCTAAATCATCAAAGCCAAAATTTTTCGGTACTACGAGGGTAAGAGGTGCATCAGCTTGCTGAGACGCTTTATTCGATGTCAGCACATTCCATGCGAGCTCACACGTTTCAACATTTCGCGCCATCACTCCAACGCTGTCCAATGAGTCAGATAACGGTAAGCACCCTACTCGCGAAACACTTGATTGACTTGGCTTAAAGCCCGTTAATCCACAAAAAGCGGCGGGGATACGTAACGATCCCCCCGTATCGGTTCCCAACGCAATATCAGCCATTCCCTTTGCGACAGTAACAGCACCACCACTGGTTGACCCTCCCGGTATGCAACCTGGAACAACTGGATTATTGGGTGTTCCATAATGCGGATTCAAGCCAACACCTGAATAGGCCAACTCAGTCATATTCGTGTGACCAATTAAGCTTGCGCCAGCTGCTCTTAATAATGCGACAGCGTGAGCGTCTTGCTGGGCCGGACGGTCTTTAAGCAACGTCGTGCCGCCTGATGAAGAGTGTCCTTTCACGTCAAAGGTTGCTTTAATCGAAACCACGGCCCCAGATAAAGGCTTATTTTTTATATCCGCCACTTCAATAAACGGCGCTATAAAAACAGCATCTCTATTCTCTGTGATGTCATTAATGACAGCATTAAGATGCTCTGTCAGGTCACGATTACACCACGCTTTATGATCAATCATACTGAAATCTCCTTATCAGCCAAACACGAGTTTAGAAGCGCGCTCGAAAATGCCACTCTCCCTCAGCAATATCATTGCGAATGGAGTCACGAATATCATCATCTAAGTGTTCATCATCAAAATCATACAACCCTAGCAAGGGAAACACTTTATTACGCTTTATCTCTTTGCCAATGAATTCATAAACCACACGTGAACAACACGGCATTCGTTCTCCACTTCCTGACACACCTAAGCGCAGTCCCGTTAGTCGATCCACTCGGTTCTTAAACGTGGGGTATAAAATCGTTTGCGTCATTTCGAGATTGGTTAGTGTTTCGTAGTCGTGCAAGAAGATCCGATCTCCCAAAAACTGAACAACACCTTTGTATATACCATGAAAGGGCTTGCCAGTACGACGAGGGTTTAAGCGCTCAGTGCGTTGGTAGTAAGTTTTACTGCCTTGGCGCTCTATACATACCAATGTTCTCAGCACTTTTCCTGGGTAAGCCATCGATAAATAATATTCAAAGTAATAGCCCACGTACTTATCAATACCATGCTGACCAATACTGTTCAGCTTATCAAAATATTGTTGCTCTAAAGTAGATGCGATAGGCTCTTGTTCGGCAATTGGACGTACTTGAAGCAAACGACGAAATTGGCTATGAGGTAAAAGGATTTCATGCTCCTCAACCCCAAAAAAATCGCAAACTCGACGCAAGGTGCTGTTTGAGGGAAAGGTGGTACCGCTCAAATAGCGGTTAAATTGCGGACGATTAATTGACAGTCGTCGGCACACGTCTGCAATAGATTTATAATAGCTACAGAGTAACCTTAGGTTTTCTGGAAAACTTTCATTCATAAACACCCCCATTTACTTGCATACTAACGTGTCCACCCCCGCAGTTAAACCCCAAAAATAGTGCTAACTGGTGTTAAAAAAACATCAGAGAGCATCATATCAAGTCCATTTACGAACTCCCTTTTTAGCATCGAATTCGTTTCAATAGTATGTATCTTAATGACCGTTTTTATAGATCTATTGCAGATTTTGATCTTAAAAACTTACTTAAACGAATTGCTCAGTAAAGCTCACTCTTTCACCTTTGATGTGCAGTGTATTACCAATACGCTGCACATCTTTTTTAGGATGCTGTCATGAATACTCGTTCTGAATACGATTTATTAGGTAATTTAGATGTGCCAGCAGAGGCCTATTATGGCATTCAAACTCTGCGTGCATCACAAAACTTTTCCATTACCGGCGTACCGATTTCTCACTTTCCGGAATTAATCAAAGCTTTGGCCATGGTTAAAGCGGCCGCCGCCCGCACCAACCAAGAGTTTAATCGGCTTGATGATGAAAAAGCCGATGCCATTGTATATGCTTGCCAAGATCTCATTAATGGCCAACACCATGATCAATTCATTGTCGACGTGATTCAAGGGGGCGCGGGCACATCGACTAATATGAACGCCAATGAAGTCATTGCTAACATCGCACTGAGCAAGTTGGGGCACAACTTAGGTGAGTATCAATACCTTCACCCTAACGACCACGTTAACCAGTCCCAATCAACGAATGATGCCTACCCTACCGCTGCTTGCCTAGGTATACAGTTTGCTGCCGACAACTTCATTCCAGCACTTACATCATTAAAAGATGCATTGGAAGAAAAAGGTAAAGCGTTTGCTCACGTTTTAAAAATGGGCCGAACTCAACTTCAAGATGCGGTACCCATGACCTTAGGTCAAGAGTTTGACGCTTTTGCTGTCACTCTTGGCGAGGACATTGACCGTATTCATGAAGCTTGTGCCTTGCTATGTGAGGTAAATTTAGGTGGTACTGCCATTGGCACTGGAATTAATACTCCAGAAGGCTTTTCCAAAAACGCCATTGAAAAGCTTGCTATCATCTCGAAAAAACCACTCATACCTGCTTCTAACTTAGTTGAAGCAACCTCAGATATGGGGGCATTTGTATTCTTCTCTGGTATCTTAAAACGTTTAGCAATTAAACTAAGTAAAGTAAGTAATGATTTACGCCTATTATCAAGTGGTCCTCGCACTGGTTTTGGTGAAATCAAACTTCCTGAGATGCAACCCGGTTCATCGATCATGCCAGGTAAAGTAAACCCTGTAATCCCTGAAGCCATGAACCAAACAGCTTATCAAGTTATTGCATCCGACTTAGCCGTTAGCCTTGCTGCAGAAGCGGGACAGCTTCAGCTAAACGCGATGGAGCCAATGATTGTCTATAATTTATTAAATTCTTTAAAGATGCTAAAGCAAGCATGTGAGATGCTCGAAACTAAATGTATTCGTGGTATTCAAGCAAATGAAGACGCTTGTTTAGCTCATGTGGAGAATAGCATTGGTATCGTAACGGCTTTGGTACCACATATCGGTTATGCGAACACTTCACGCATTGCACGTCGCGCATTGCTAAGCAATGCGACTATAAAATCGCTTATTCTAGAAGAACAGCTGCTAACTGAAACTGAGCTTAATGAGCTATTGAAGCCCGAAAGAATGATCGCTCCTACTCAAGTACAAAGTTGATCATCAAGGAGATAACGTGACACAGAAACTTCTTATCATTTATACCGGCGGCACCATCGGCATGGCAAAAACTGAGCAGGGATTAGCCCCTGCAGCGGGCCTTGAAGGTCGCATTCAAGCCAGCCTCGGCGAAAGTCTGAACGATTTACCCGCGTTCGATGTGATCGAGCTCTGCCCATTGATAGACAGCTCAAATATCACGACGTCGAATTGGAGTGAAATTTTCGACACCTTACAAGGTAACTGGGCTCACTACGCAGGGTTCATTGTGCTTCACGGCACAGATACGTTAGCCTATACCGCAGCGGCTCTGTCTTATATGCTCGGAGCTTGCGATAAAAACGTCATCATAACGGGCTCACAGATTCCATTAGGTATGAGCCGAAGTGATGGTGTAAGCAACCTTGAAGCCGCGATGTCTATTGCAATAGAACCCAGCTTTGGAACCGCCACGGTCTTGTTCCATCATTCTTTGATGCAAGGTAGCCGGGTGACAAAGTTCAGCAGCCATAACTTCGCTGCATTTCAGTCATTTAATGCTGAGCCTTTAGCGAAGCTATCCATTCACAAGCAATTCGACAGAGTTAAATTAAATGATGGCAACACTTGTACGCCGCCACCACGTCACTATGAATTCAAAGCAGACAGTGTTGGTGTATTAGTATTGCACCCCAGTTTGCCATCAAGTGCCTATCAAGGCTTTTTAAAAGACGATCAATGCAAAGCCGTTATCATGCAAACCTATGGTGCAGGGAACATTGCTGATTCCAATCAAAACCTGGTCGCCTTTCTAGAAACTATGCAGCAGCAAAACAAACTTGTTATCAACGTCACTCAATGTGCCCATGGCGGTACGTCACAAGGTACTTACGCTGCGGGTTCTCTATTAAGTCGCTTGTCGATATTGGACGGTAAGGACATCACCTTGGAAGGGGCATTTACAAAGGTACATTGGTTACTTGCCCAAGGGCTGTCATTCGAAGATATTCAAAAGCAATGGAATACACCCCTTGCAGGCGAATTCACCCTTGCTTAAATCATGAACAAAACGGTCATAAGCAGCCACTACCTTAAAAATGAGCACCTCTGACTGTATAATTCTTTACCAACGAGGATGATTTAGTCCTCCATTGGTTCTTTTGGAAGGTGCTTATGACAATTTCACTCACCACACCAGCGATGCTGTTCCCTGCCGTGTCGCTACTACTCCTTGCTTACACAAATCGCTTCGTCACACTCGCATCATTGATTCGCAATTTTGATCCAGAACACAGTACCGAAGGTACCCAACAACAGATCGCTAATTTGCGGAAGCGAATTTATTTAATTCGTCGTATGCAGGAAGCAGGTGTGATTAGCTTTTGTTTATGCGTCGTCTCAATGATGGCACTGTACTGGAAATATGATACGGCTGGAGGTTATATTTTTGCTGCCAGCCTAGCCTGCCTACTCTATTCTTTGTTTTTATCGGTTCGAGAAATCAATATATCTTGTGACGCGCTTGATGTTCATCTACAGAATTTTAAGAAAGCCGACAATAAAAAGAAATAGACTTCTAAAATGACAGCGTGTCATTCTCTGAGCAGACCATGAGAGTCTGCTCACCATTGATACTGATATCAACACGAAATACAATCGGCCGACAGCACACTTGGCAATCTTCTGTGTATTCATAACTTTCGTCTATGAATTCAACCACTACTTCAATGGTTTCACCGCAATAAGGGCAATCTATCAGTTCGTTGGACAATATATTCAACGTGTCTTCTCCATTTGAGAGGATTATTTTGACCAAACCGCCCATTCATTACCGCTTGGATCGAGGAAATGAAAACGTCGCCCACCGGGGAACTCAAAAATAGGCTGCTCGATCGTTCCGCCATGGGATTCGACACGCGCCAAAGTCTGAGCCAAATCATTGCTGTATAGTACGACCAAGGCTGCGCCACTTTGTGGTCTAGAGGCAAACTCTGCACGAAAAAAACCACCGTCCAAGCCTGAGTTTGAAAAGGCACTGTAATCGGGGCCAAAATCTTCGAATACCCAATCAAAAACCTTTTCAAAAAAAGTTTTACTGGCCTCTAAATGCTGAGCTGGAAGCTCTACATAGTTAATATGATTTGATTGCACCTACACTACCTCTTTAAATAGTTGCCATGGTAACTAACACCACACTTCCCAAAATCATCACACCTCCAAACCATTGTTGAGAAGTAATACGCTCATTAAAGCGACGTTTCGAAAGATACAATGTACCTAAAATCTCTGCTTGCCCAAGTGTTTTCACTAAGGCAGGATTTACTAAAGCAAAACCCGTGAACCAACCTATCGACCCTAATGAGCTCAATATACCCACTTTACAGCTTAATTTTACAGAGCGGTTTATGGGGGCATTTAAATCTTTCATTAACACAATTTGAATCGTACATAAGATCACTGACTGTAAAGCTAGAACATACCAGAGCGTCGCGCCAGCACTGGTAATAATTGAACCCTCTAAAGAGTGACTGGCAAGTGATGCAGTGACCGACGTTATCGCAAAACAGAAACCACTTCCTAACCCCGCAATCAGAGACAGATCCTTATGCGCATGACGCAGATTTTCTAAGCGAATACTCATAACTAATGCGCCAAATACCCCCAACACAATCCCCATCCACGCCATAAAGCTCAGTGAATGATGAAGCAACGGGATACCAATCAGTGCGGCCAATACGGCTTCCGTTTTGGCCAACAACGTGCCAAGCGCAAAGCTCCCTGATTGAAAGACTCTTAGCATTAGATAGGTTGCAAACACCTGAGCAATTGCGCATACAGTAGCGTAGCCTACAAATTGCCACGCTAGAGGAAATGAAATACTGCCCAAAGCAAACCAACAAACGAATAAATACAACGTCACCAATGGTAAGCCATACAACGATCGCGCCATGGTTGCATGTAAAAACCCCTGCTCTTGGGACAATGTTTTTTGATGCGCGGTGCGCATTGCTTGGCAAGCTGCCGCAAATAAAGTGACAAAGATCCACATGTCGAAGTATTCTTCCCAATCTTTAATGTATTAGTGTCAAGAATGCTATCTATCTTATTATTTGTAAAAGGAATAATAAGAATTCTATAGATAACTAACCGGAATACAAATACATCAATTAAAAGGCTTTTAAGCTTTTTCATACACCTCTAATCGTTAAGTGATCAACTGTTGTGAAAAAACAATTTATTAAATTTGGTATCGTAGGAAGTGTCGGCTTCCTAGTCGATGCGTGCGTACTGTGGTTTTGCTCCCATTGGTTGCCCTATCCAACTGCTAGAGCCATTTCCTTTTGGGTGGCCGTGACCTCGAACTGGTGGTTTAACCGCATCTTTACTTTTCAGGACGCCACTCATCTAGAAAAACCGCATCAGCAATGGGGGAAGTTTTTCTTAGCATCTTTAATCGGCTTTATCCCAAATTGGGGGATTTTTGTATACGCAATGTGGTTAGGAGAACAGCTGGAACTTTCTCATTATGCGGTATTCCCTTATGTTGCGATGGTTCCGGGCGTCCTTGCCGGTATGTTAGTTAACTTTTCCCTGTCCAAGTTTTGGGTATTCAAAGCATAACGTTTTACTCAGGCGTTTCTATACGACCATCAGCATATTTTGCGAAGCGGCCAGCGCCATCTCCATGGGTCTGGTCGCTATCTGGCCAAGACCAACCACCAAATTGCGTGTTCTGGAAATCAAAGAACGCTTGCTGCAACTCTTGTCGAGTATTCATTACGAAAGGGCCGTGCTGCTGAACAGGTTCATCAATTGGACGTCCCTGAAGCAACAAGAAGCGAGCCTTCTCTGTCCCTGTATTTTTAAGAGCAATCGCTGCATCGCTGACCAACGTAAAGGCTTCTTTGATAGCGATAGATTCATCGTCTAGCTCGCCAGTTTGTCCTTCAAAGAAATACAGCGTACGACTTAAGTCAGCAGCAGCGGCAGGTAATACCCAATGAGCTTGTGGATCAAGATCTATAATCCAAATAGCCACGTCATTATTGGCCTCTCCGGCCCATGAGTCGGGTGGCGGCGTCAAGGCAGACTTAATCTCGCCACTTGGTAAGCGGTAATCCCCTGCCACCACCTTTACTTGTGCTTTATTGCCTTGCTCATCAGTCACATCGATGACTGGTGTTTGCTCATTCCAAAGCATAGCAAAGTGGGGCTCCACCATTTTGCTTTTGGCCGGTAAATTTAACCAAATTTGGAACAGCTCGATTGGATTTGGCTTGTCTTCGTAGACTAAAGGGAACATTTCAGAATGCTGCACACCTTTCCCAGCGGTCATCCATTGCGTATCACCTTCGCCATAGCGCCCTGCTGCGCCCATAGAGTCGGCATGATCAACAAAGCCTTCATTCACAATAGTCACGGTTTCAAAACCACGATGTGGGTGAGCGGGAAAGCCAGGTACTTTACTACCGTGATACATACGCCAGCCATTGATACCAGCGAAGTCTTGTCCAATTTGACGGCCAGATAATGAGGCAGCAGGGCCAAGCTGACCATTCCCTTTTGGAAAATCATCGTTGTGAAAAGCGCAAAATAGAAATGGATCAAAGGTAGGCCAAAACATTTCCAACTTTAATCTCTGCTTTATGGAAGCTGACATGGTAATTCCTTATCAAGTAAACGTATTTTTATAAGACTATCCCAAGCTCCCCTAAGATTCGACACTCTACACGCGACTTCCATACTCTATGAATTATGTTCCAAATCAAGCATACGCTAAATTTCTTATGTTAGCGTTTAGATAAGACTTTCGTCTTAAGCGCTATGTAATGTGTTGACCGCCATAAAGAAACTAAGAAAGACTACCAAAAAAATAATAGACTGGAGAGTACCTCATGGTACGTATTTGGATAACAACATTTATTATGGCAGGTGTTTCGATTGCTGCGTTTTTGTATGCAAACATTCCTATGTGGTACGCCGTTGGCACGACACTTATATGCGCTCTGAACGGCATTATTGCAATACTAAGTCATCAGCGTTACTTTAAAGATCAATTCGCTTCCTCCACTCAACTTAGTACTTCTTCTGTTGGCCATTCAGGAAAAATTGCGTCATCAGTCTCCGCAACCGCCTCACAAATGGCTATTGGTTCCGCAGAAGTATCTTTTGCTGTAGACAGCTTGACGCACAATATTCAAGAAGTAGAGCGACACAGCCAGCAGATTTCAGAGGCAACATCAGATCTGAGTAATAACGGCGAGCAACTCGCAAATCATATTGTGACGGTAAACAGTACGATGGAGCAAACAGCTGTGGCTGCATCGCAATCAGAGCACCAATTAAGAGAAGGTGCTGAGCGTGTTGTGGCACTCACTAACGCCGTTAACAGTGCTTCCGAACAGCTTGAGCGACTGAAACAAAGTGCAGATGATATTGAAACCATTACTGATGTGATCAAAGGCGTCTCAGAGCAAACTAATCTACTGGCCCTCAATGCCGCAATTGAAGCCGCTCGTGCGGGCGAACAAGGACGTGGCTTTGCCGTGGTAGCAGACGAAGTACGGACCTTAGCTGCAAAAAGTGCCGACGCCTCACAACAAATTGCAGACATGCTGAATGAAGTACGTGAAAATACACTTAGAACACGTGATGACATGGCTAATGTTACTGAGCAAAGCCAACATTTAGAAGCTGAGTTGAGCGAAGTCACCGACACATTTTTAGGCATCACTCAAGATGTCAGAACCGCATCGGAGTCAATGGAAGAAATCAAACAGTCGAGCCTTGGCTTTCAATCCACTAGCCTGCAAATCAACAAGTCCATTGATGACATCAGTGCTTCGCTAGCGACTCTGTCACGTCGCAGTGAAGAGCTTTCCAACCAAGCTGGCTCATTAAGTCAGGGAACCGAAAGCGTATTCTTAGCCTTAGATGGCATTCCTCATGACAACTTTTTTAGCACCACACTTGAAGAAGGCAGGGCTGCAGCAAAGCAAATTGGCGCACTTTTTGAGTCTTGGATTAAAGATGGAAAATTGAATCAAGATGAGTTGTTTTCTGAACACTACCAACCCATAACAAATACCAATCCGACTAAGTTCTCGACCAACTACGATCAACTGACAGACCAGTATCTACCTAACATTCAAGAACCTATCCTCGATCGAAACACTCATATCCTCTATGCGGGTGCAGTCGATCGAAAAGGTTATTTTCCCACACACAACCGTCGCTATTGCCAACCATTAACCGGTGATTACGAAAGAGACTTAGTAAACAACCGTACAAAACGTATCTTTGATGACCCAACAGGGCGTCGTTGCGGCAGTCACACTGATGCTTTTCTAATGCAAACCTACAAGCGTGATACCGGCGATATTTTGCATGATTTATCGATCCCGATTTACGTCAATGGCAAGCACTGGGGCGGCTTCCGTATTGGCTTCAAAGCACAGTACAATTAGTCCTTAGCGGTATATGGCAAACTGCCATCAGGCATCATACTTATCAAAAGCATAAAGGCGATATAACGAACGCTGTACCACCTTTATGCTTTATCTTGCTTACAAAAGTTTCAATTCCACCTTTTACTTTCTTTAGTAATTACAGACTTTTGTCTTTCCGTAAGATTGGTAGACTGCGCTCTAATAATAAACACAATATAGAGAGTATCTTCCATGATTAATAACGAAGCATTACCTTCGAACGACCAACGCGAGGTTAAAATCGTCCTTCTAATCGCGGCATTCGTGATTCTACTGGCAACATTTTTTAACCAACTTCCTGGTGGTATGATCGGCGCATTAGGTGCCATGGTCATTGTTGGTTATATTCTAAATTACCTTGGTGATCGAACACCTATCATCAATCAGTTCTTTGGTGGTGGTGCAATCGTTGTCATATTTGGCTCCTCTTACCTATTCCATTCGGGGTTCCTTTCGGGTGAGATTGAACAACAAATCACCACATTTACGAAAAGTGGTGGTTTCCTATCATTCTATGTTGCTAGCCTTGTGACAGGCTCTATTTTAGGAATGAGCACGGAAACTCTTAAGAAAGCAGCTCTAAAATATATTCCGGTTATTTTAGGGGCGGTGTCAATTTCCTTCTTATTTGCAGGCGTTATTGGCTTATTCTTTGGCAAAAACTTATTTGAATCACTGATGCTAATTGCCTTGCCTATCATGGGTGGCGGCATGGGTGCGGGCGCTGTACCTCTGGTCGAGATCATGTCTGGTCGTACCGGTATGGACACTTCTACTTTAATGTCTCAAATGGTTCCAGCGCTCGCCATTGGTAATGCCATTGCTATCGTGATCGCTGGCTTGCTTAACAAAGTCGGTCAACTCAAACCTAGCTGGACAGGTAACGGTGAGTTAATTCGTGGCGATGCTCCAGACTTGGAAGACAAATCAGGTACTGCCGACATATTAGATGTTAAGAAGCTTGGTATGGGTGCTCTGATCGCTATCAGTATGTTCTTCTTAGGTACATTGCTGTCGAATATCATCAGCATGCACACCTACGCACTAATGATCCTTTCAATTGCGCTTATCAAAGTGTCTGGTTTAATGCCTGAAAGACTCGAAAAAGCCGCGCATGCTTGGTACACCTTTGTGGTTGGCAACTTAACACCAGCTCTGCTTGTCGGCATCGGTGTGGCCTATACCGATCTAAATCAAATCATTGATGCGTTAACGCCGATGTACTTCGCTATGGTTTTTGCAACGGTACTTGGCGCGGCCATTGGTGCAGGTTTAGTGGGTCGTATCATGGGATTCTACCCTATTGAATCAGCCATTACTGGCGGCCTATGTATGGCAAACATGGGTGGCACTGGGGATGTTGCAGTACTCGCAGCAAGTAAACGTATGCAGTTAATGCCATTTGCTCAGATCTCATCCCGTATTGGTGGAGCTTTTATGCTGATTCTGGCTACCTTTGCCATTCAATTATTAGCGTAGTTAAGATTATTCCAAGGGTTCTCTAGGAGGACCCTTTCTCCTCCTCTATACTGTTAGGTATTCGCCCATGACCGCTAATACCATGACTCTTAAATCTTATTTAACGGCTATCATCCTTACAACCATCACGCTGATCATTGCCGTATCCGGCGCGCTGTTGGTATTCGTCACCAAGCAAACCTATTTAGATGGCATTAGTCAGCGTGGTATCGAGTTAGCCAAAGTCGTCGCAAGTGATCCTCGCATCATCGAAGCTGTTAAGCGCTCCAATCAAGGTATCAATCAATCACTGCAAGACTATATTGAAACAATCCGCGCAAAAACTGACGCGTCTTATATTGTCATAACTAACCAACAGGCCATTCGTTTAA
This sequence comes from Marinomonas atlantica, assembly GCF_001639725.1. Taxonomy (GTDB): domain Bacteria; phylum Pseudomonadota; class Gammaproteobacteria; order Pseudomonadales; family Marinomonadaceae; genus Marinomonas; species Marinomonas atlantica. The sequence goes on along the minus strand of NZ_LTAW01000003.1, from coordinate 379,282 downwards.
GTCACCCGCTAACCCAACGTGTCGGAAAGCGTTTCCAAGGGAACGATATCTATCCGACCTTAGAAAAAGGCCTCACCCGTACCACTGTTGCTACCGGGACGCTTGGATCAGCCATCCGTAACTTTGCACCTATTATTGAAAACAAACAGGTGATCGGAGCGGTGAGTATTGGCTACTTAGAGCAGTCAGTAACGGACTTATTGTTTAATTATTATCTCGAAGCCATGCTTTGGTTGGGATTTATTTACATAGCCGCAATCCTGCTAACGCTGTCACTATTAAGTAAACTAAAGCGTACTTTTTTAGACTATGAGCCAGAAGAAATCGTACAGCGTTTTAAAGAACACAGTTTATTACTTGGCAGCATCAGAGAAGGCATTATCGCCATCGACCGACACCATAAAGTGACAGCTATCAATGATGCAGCATGCTATTGGTTAGCACCAGATCAAGACCATCATAAGCTCATCGGTTTACCTTTAAATGAGTTATCACAAACACTTGCTTTGCTCATTGTCGATACATTAAACCATCGCAGCAAACACTCCGTAACGTTAGGCCGACATGATTTCGCTGTATCCTTATACCCGATACAAATTGAAGCCACGCACTCCGGCTATTTGATCGTCCTTAACCATGAACAGGACATGTCTGAGCTTGAACAAGAGCTTTCCCGCACATCAGCCTATGCTAATCAACTCCGATCTAAAACACATGAACACAACAACAAGCTCAATGTAATTTCTGGGCTATTGCAGGCAGGTAAAACGCAATCTGCAATAGATTATTTACAACAAGAAAGTGATCATCATCAAAATCTACTGGGCGCGCTAGTAAGAAGTATTGAGAACAGCTCTGTCGCTGGCATGTTATTAGCGAAATACAATAACGCAGTTGAACGACACATTGATTTCTCACTAGACGAAGATAGCCAACTTAAAAATTACTCTCAAGCGGCCAACGATGATTTAGTCTCACTAATTGGCAACCTTATTAACAATGCCTGTGATGCGGCACTTGGCTCGCTTGAATCAAAATCCCGAGTTAGTATTTTTATCAGTGATAGGACAAATTTTCTGATGATTACCGTAGAAGACAGTGGTCAAGGTGTCGATGACAACATCGCACAATGTATCTATGATTTAGGCGTCAGCAGTAAACAAAATGCACCTGAACACGGTATTGGTCTTTATTTAGCAAGTCGTATTGTGAGCCGATATAATGGTACCTTAGACTGGGAACGCAGTGAGAACCAAACCACAGTATTCAGTGTCTACCTAGATAAACGAGAACTAGAACAATGACTCAATATTCCGTTTTGATCGTAGAAGACGATCCACAAGCAAGCTATACATTAGAACAAGCAGTTAATAAGCACCCTCTCTTTAAGGTCATCGCAGCAGCGGAGTCTGTTTCTGAAACACATGAATATTTAAAGCAGCAACCAGATGTTATTTTGCTCGACATTACGTTGCCTGATGGTGACGGCATGAGTTTATTAAGAGAAATACGCCAGCAAAATATCGGCACTTCCGTCATCATGACTACTGCTGAACGAGAGTCTAGTATGGTCGCTCAAGCGATTCAATTCGGCGTAATTGACTACCTTGTAAAACCTCTGCGACTTTCTCGAGTCCATCAAGCTCTTAATGACTTTATTGCTTTTCAAGCAAAACTCGAGGACTCGGAGCAAATCGATCAGCTTCAGATTGATGACCTGATGCGTAAAAGTAATATAGCAAGCAAGAGTCGTAAAACACCAAAAGGTATCGACACCACAACACTTGCAACCATGGTTGAGCACATTAAACAACATCAGGCACCGTTTTCAGCCCAAGAAATTGGCGACGCATTAGAGCTAAGCCGAATCACTGCTCGCCGCTATCTAGAGTATTTAGAAGAACAAGGCATGGTCAGCATGAGCCTTAATTACAATACCGGCGGCCGCCCTAAACAGCTTTATCATATTGTCGGCTAGCCGCGCTTTTCCACCATGGATACTTTACTCGCATATTCGCCAATAACAACGAGCCAATGATGAGTACAACACCGCTCCATTGCAGAAGATCCAACGACTCGTCCAACATTAACATACCTAATCCTACAGCAACGATTGGATTAAGCAGGGACAGCATACCAAAAGCATTTGGCCCGACTTGCTTTATTGCGTTGACGGCAATTAAATAGCCTAGTGCAGTATTCAAGATCACCAACCAAATTAATCCTGGTAGCTCTTTCGCGCCGACAGGCATGGGTACCCCCTCAAAGAACCACGCAACCGGCACCAAAAGCACACCAGCCATTAGCAATTGCCACGTCGCCACCCCTAATATATCGGATACCTGCCAATGCTTAGTCAATAAGCTGGCAATCGCGACAAACAGTACCGCAGCTAAAGCACAAGCCACACCGATGGGGTCAAGGTCTGCTGAAGGGTTCAACAAAAGAATCACCCCAGCCAAACCAACCATAGCACTGACGGTCGCTTTGAACTGCGGACGCTTCCCTTGTACCAACCACTGAATAATAATGAGCATCAAGGGTAAGGTAGCGCCCAATGTACCTACTACACCACCAGGCAAACGATAAGCCGCCGTCATCAGCAAGATAAAGAATAAACCAATATTAAAAAAGCCTAAAATAAATACCTTACATAAAGGCATATAAGGTAAGCGACGAACAAAGAAAAACAGAAAAAAACCCGCTCCCAAAGCACGCCAGACAGCCACCCAAAGTGGTGTCATATCCGTTAAAAACAAGCCAACTGCAGCATAGGTACTACCCCACAAAATTGGCGCTAACGCAGCGAGTAAAAATGAATACATACAGCCTCACATAAAGTCTTATCTTTTAAAAAAGATACTTTTATGAAAGATATTGTCATGACACCTACAAATCAAGTATCTTTTGTAAAAGATACTTTTTTGCAATGCATTTCCACAGTTTGAGAGAAATATGTCTGATCACGTAGAAAAGCTTTTACAACAATGGGGTGATGTTCGGCCCGACCTAGACTGCAGTCCGATGGGCATCATAGGTCGAATTAGCCGGATGGAGAAATTCATGTCGCCTTCAGTAGAGGCCGTTATAAATTCACATGGCATGAGTCGTATTGAATTCGATTTAATGGCGACACTACGTCGAGCAAATGGACCCCTTACTCCAACAGAACTTTATAAAACTACTATGCTTTCGTCTGGTGCCGTTTCTAGTAAGTTAGATAAACTCGTCGATCGAGCTTGGGTAGAGCGTCTAGTCAATGAAGAAGATCGCCGAAGCTGCCGAGTCATTCTGACTGAGAAAGGAATTGGAGTTATTGATCCTGCAGTTGAAGACCATGTTTGCAACCAAAAAAAACTCCTCGAAAGTTTAACCTTCGAGGAGCAACAGATTTTAGGAAACCTACTTGCCAAGTGGCTTGGCGAATATGAACGTCAACGTTAAATTAGTTCAGAGTACTTAACGAAGCGTAGCGTTCTGTAGATGTCATATTTACGGCTCGCTTTAAGCTGTCAGGCGTTTGATACACTTGAGTCATAAACTTTTGGCCTTCGATTTCTTTTTCATCTAAAAAGCTATTCTCAACTAACCAGCCTTTAAGTGCTTCTTGATCGAGCTGACCATCAGGCAATGTCATAGACTTCATCTGGTCTTCTGAAAGCTGAGCCACACCACCACCAGGTAAATAGATAGCGCCTGTTGCAAAATCGACACCAAATGCAACCACGCCGGGAATAAACCAAAGCAATAATCCAAGAGCATCCAGCGCAACTACTCCTAAGTCCAACTTGCCATCCACTTGTCCTTTTCGTTCCGGATAAATTAAAGTCCCACATGCTGCTAACTGGGAAGCAATAACCGAACCAACTACAAATTTAGTCACACCTTTTGATGTAATGCTCATTTTTCTCTCCTTTGATAGCTTATTACACTTAATTTGGCCTAGTTTAAGCTGCACATCAATGCCATGCACAAGAGTTTGTTTTTCTTTGCGTATTTAAGGCACATTAATTAGAGATCTAACTATTTATTTAACATTCTATTACTATGTTAGTTTTTCTAGCGCCAAAACTCTTTACTGACTAATTGAATTGAAAAAGTAATGTTAGCTGCTGTAGATGACGTATTAAAAAATACAAAGCCTGAGGACCAATACGTCACTGAATTGGCAAGGAAGGTGTTAATGAAGAGGCTGAAGTAGCCGTTAGATTCAGCTACATGGGATCTCTGAGACAATCCAAGCGAGCTTACCTATATCCATGATAGCAGCACTCATAACAACGATTCCTAATAGCTTCATTCTTTCACCTGATTTCAAATTGCATATTAGGCGTATATTACAACTTACTAAGTTTAATGCTTGCTCATTTGCACTCTTTTATAATCGGTACTCTTTTTCTTTACGACAAAAAAATCCCTGCGCTGGGCAGGGATTTTCTTCTCTCGATCAGGTCAGGAAAGCAATGCTTACCAGCCAGTGATTTCTTTTAGAGCAGAACCGATGTCCGCTAAAGAGCGAACTGTTTTAACACCAGCGTCTTGTAGTGCTGCGAATTTCTCGTCAGCCGTACCTTTACCACCAGAGATGATCGCACCAGCGTGCCCCATACGCTTACCCGCAGGTGCAGTTACACCAGCAATGTAAGACACAACAGGCTTAGTTACGTTTGCTTTGATGTATGCAGCCGCTTCTTCTTCCGCTGTACCACCGATTTCACCGATCATAACGATCGCTTCAGTTTGTGGATCGTTTTGGAACATTTCCAATACGTCAATGAAGTTAGTACCTGGAATAGGATCACCACCGATACCAACACATGTAGATTGACCGAAGCCAGCATCCGTTGTTTGCTTAACAGCTTCGTATGTCAATGTACCAGAACGCGATACGATACCTACTTTACCTGGTAAGTGAATGTGGCCTGGCATGATACCAATTTTACATTCACCAGGAGTGATAACACCTGGGCAGTTAGGACCAATTAGACGTACACCTAAGTTGTCACAAGCCACTTTACAGTCAAGCATGTCAAGCGTTGGAACACCTTCAGTAATACAAACGATTAGCTTGATACCAGCATTAGCCGCTTCAAGGATAGAATCCTTAACGAAAGGCGCTGGAACGTAGATCACAGACGCTTCAGCGCCAGTTTCAACGACTGCTTCTTTTACTGTATTGAAGACAGGCAGACCAAGGTGAGTTTGGCCACCTTTACCTGGAGTAACACCACCAACCATTTTCGTACCGTAAGCAATCGCTTGCTCAGAGTGGAATGTACCTTGGCCGCCAGTGAAACCTTGACAGATTACTTTAGTATCTTTGTTAATTAAAACAGACATTATTATTTGCCCTCCGCAGCTTTAACAACTTGTTCAGCTGCGTCTTTAAGACTTGTTGCAGCGATGATGTCTAGACCAGAGTTCGCAAGAACCTCACGGCCTTTCTCTGCGTTAGTACCTTCTAGACGTACAACAACAGGAACTTCTACGCCTACCTGTTCAACCGCACCAATGATGCCTTCTGCGATCATGTCACAACGAACGATGCCACCGAAGATGTTAACCAATACCGCTTTAACATTGCTGTCAGAAAGAATAATTTTAAACGCTTCTGCAACGCGTTCTTTAGTTGCACCGCCACCAACGTCAAGGAAGTTAGCTGGCTTGCCACCATGTAGGTTTACGATGTCCATTGTACCCATCGCTAGGCCTGCACCGTTAACCATGCAACCAACGTTACCATCTAGAGCCACGTAGTTAAGTTCCCACTGTGCTGCATGGGCTTCACGCTCATCTTCTTGAGACGGATCATGAAACTCTTGCATTTTCTTCTGACGGTAAACGGCGTTACTGTCGATGTTAATTTTGCCATCTAGACAGTGAAGATTGCCTTCGTCTGTAATCACTAGAGGGTTAATTTCTAGTAGCGCGAAGTCGTGATCATGGAACATTTGCGATAAACCAAGGAAGATCTTAGTGAACTGCTTGATTTGAGTCGGGTTAAGACCCATTTTGAATGCCATTTCACGCGCTTGGTATGGTTGTGCGCCAACTAGCGGATCGATCTCAGCTTTGTGAATCAGCTCAGGCGTTTCCTCGGCAACTTTCTCAATTTCCACACCACCTTCAGTAGAGGCCATGAAAACGACGCGACGAGTAGAACGGTCTACAACTGCACCTAGGTACAACTCATTAGCGATGTCTGTACAAGACTCAACTAGGATCTTAGCAACTGGCTGACCATTTTCGTCAGTTTGATAAGTGACTAGATTTTTACCTAGCCAGTTTGCTGCAAATTCTTTTACTTCATCTAAAGAATCAACAAGCTTTACACCACCTGCTTTACCGCGACCACCAGCGTGTACCTGAGCTTTAACAACCCACTTATCACCACCAATTTTCTTCGCTGCTTCTACTGCCTCTTCCGGCGTGTCTACTGCGTACCCTGTAGATACTGGCAGGCCATATTCAGCAAAAAGCTGTTTCGCCTGATATTCATGTAGGTTCATTTGATTCTTCCGCTCATCTTAATGATTGACATAAGCTCTGTCCTACTAAGACAGAAATTGCCGGCTCGAGGCCGGCAAATCGAATTTTTTATTTGCGTTTACGGTTTGCAATGTGGATCGCATGACCATCAACAGCAAGGGCTGCTTCGTGCACCGCTTCACTGACCGTTGGGTGAGCAAATACAGTCAAGGCGATGTCTTCAGCTGTTGAACCGAATTCCATAGCGATTACTGCTTGCGCAATAAGATCTGCAGCATGGCCACCAATAATGTGACAGCCTAGAATACGGTCTGTTTCTTCATCAGCAATGATCTTAACAAAGCCATCAGTATCGTTCGCAGCCATCGCACGACCAGACGCAGCAAATGGGAATTTACCTACTTTGAACTTAGCGCCCTCAGCTTTCAGCTGCTGTTCGTTTTTACCAACCCATGCTAATTCTGGGTGCGTATAGATAACAGATGGAACACAGTCATAGTTCATTTGAGCTTTATGACCAGCGATGATATCCGCAACCATGACACCTTCTTCAGAAGCTTTGTGTGCCAACATTGGACCACGAACAATATCACCAATAGCAAACACACCAGGTACATTCGTTGCACATTGCTCATCAACAAATACGAAGCCACGCTCGTCTAGGTTAACGCCTGAGTCACCTGCTAGACAGCCATCTGTAAATGGCTTACGACCTACAGCAACGATCAGCTTGTCAAAAGTTTGCTTTTGCTCTTCGCCTTTAGCATCAAGGAAAGTGACTTCAACTTCTTCACCTTTCACTTCGCTGCCCGTTACGCGCGCACCAACACGAATGTCTAGACCTTGTTTCTTGAAGATTTTAGCGGCCTCTTTAGCTAAATCTTGGTCACATAGACTTAGGAACTGATCTTGCGCTTCAAGCACAACCACTTCAGAACCAAGACGCTTCCATACAGAACCCAACTCAAGACCGATAACACCGGCACCGATTACACCAAGACGCTTAGGCACTTCACGGAAATCCAATGCACCTTCGTTATCAACGATGATGTCACCTGTACGAGGTGCTGGCGGAATATTAACTGGCACAGAACCTGTCGCAAGAATCACGTTGTCTGCTTCAAGTGTTTCTACAGAGCCATCGTGCGCTGTGAATTCAACTTTCTTGTTCGCAAGCAGCTTACCAAAACCTTCAAAACTGGTTACACCATTAGCTTTAAAGAGACCAGCAATACCGCCAGTTAATTGGTTTACAATGTTGTCTTTGCGATCAACCATCGCATTAACATCCATTGAAACACCTTCCACACCAATGCCGTGAACTTTAAATTCTTCTGTCGCATCATGGTATTTATGAGAAGAGTCCAATAGTGCTTTAGATGGAATACAACCTACGTTCAAACATGTACCACCTAGGCGTGGTTTGTTGTCTTTATCCAACCACTTCTCGATACATGCTGCTTTTAGGCCCAGTTGTGCTGCACGAATAGCAGCAACATAACCACCTGGACCGCCACCGATTACGATTACATCAAATTTATTAGACATAGGATTTATCCATTGTTGTTTGCTAGGACGTTGTACGTCCTAGCAAGTTTTACTCATATCCACAGAAGTGGGTGCAATTACTTAGATTTCAAGCAGTAGACGTGCTGGATCTTCTAATAAGTCCTTGATGGTAACAAGGAATTGCACCGCTTCTTTACCGTCGATCATACGGTGATCGTATGACAACGCTAGGTACATCATAGGCTGAATGACAACCTGACCATTCACCGCCATTGGGCGCTCTTGGATTTTGTGCATACCCAAGATCGCTGTTTGAGGTGGATTGATAATTGGTGTCGACATTAGCGAGCCGAAAATCCCGCCATTTGTGATGGTAAACGTACCACCTTGCATGTCATCCATACCAAGCTTACCGTCACGGCCACGTACAGCGAAGTCCATGATATTAGACTCGATGTCTGCAAGACCCATTGCTTCAGTGTTACGAAGCACTGGTACCATCAAACCACGATTAGTAGATACCGCAACACCGATATCTTGGTAACCATGGTAAACCATGTCGTTGCCATCAATTGAAGCATTGACTGCAGGGAAACGTTTTAAAGCTTCTGTAGCTGCTTTCACGAAGAAAGACATAAAGCCAAGTTTCGTACCATTATGAGTCTTTTGGAACAAGTCTTTATACTTGCTACGCAGCTCCATAACAGGACCCATGTTTACTTCGTTGTACGTTGTAAGCATGGCTGCACTTTGCTGAGCTTCCACCAAACGCTTAGCAATCGTTGCACGTAGACGAGTCATTGGCACACGCTTTTCAACACGACCTTCTTCGCCTAATGCTGCAGTTACTGCAGGAGCAGCAGCTGCTTTACTCTCTGGTGCAGCAGCTTTAGCAGGTGCTGTAGCAGATTTATTTTGCGCAGCAGCGTCCACGTCTTCTTTCGTAATACGTCCGCCTTTACCTGTGCCTTTGACTTGTGCTGCCGTCAAGCCCGCTTCAGCTAGTGCTTTGCGCGCAGCAGGACCTGCAACAGCATCTTCATCACCTTCTACAGCTGACGCAGCCGCTTTTTCAGCGGGTGCAGAGGCTGCTTCGCCTGAAGCACCAACAGCAAACTTAGCAAGGACTTCAGAGCTTAAAACAGTCTCGCCTTCAGCTTTAAGGATGTCTGCAATAACACCATCAGCTGGTGCAACCACTTCAAGCACAACCTTATCGGTTTCAATATCGACAATATGCTCATCACGCTTACATGCTTCACCTGGCTGTTTATGCCAAGCAGCGACCGTACCATCTGCAACAGACTCTGGGAAAACAGGTGCTTTTACGTCAACTGTTTCAGAAGCCGCGCTTGCAGGAGCTTCTGATTTATTTTCTTTAGCTTCTGTTTTTTCCGGCTCTGATTCTTTCGGTGCATCGGACGCAGATGCGCCAGAGTCAAACACTGCTAAAACTTCTGCGCTCAATACGATATCGCCTTCAGCTTTAAGAACTTCCTTCAACACACCATCAGCAGGAGCAACAACTTCTAAAACCACTTTATCAGTTTCAATATCAACGATGTGCTCATCACGTTTACACGCTTCACCTGGTTGTTTGTACCATGTAGCGACAGTGCCATCTGCTACAGATTCTGGAAAAGTAGGTGCTTTAATTTCAATACTCATTTTTTACCCTTATCTCTGACAGGCAGTGTTGCTAGCCGACAATCGCGTCGTTAACCAGCGCTTCTTGTTCTTCAACGTGTACAGACATGTAACCTGCTGCAGGTGCTGCAGAAGATATACGTCCAGCGAAGCGAATCTTAACGTCTGGATATAGCTTCTCTAATACACGGCTCATACGGTGGCGGTTTGCATGCCAAGCACCTTGGTTCTTAGGTTCTTCTTGACACCAAATCAGCTCTTCAACATTTTTGTACGGTTCCAACACAGCTTCAAAATCTGCATATGGGAATGGGTACAATTGCTCAAGACGAATGATTGCCACATCATCCTTGGCCAACTCTTCGCGACGGTTGTAAAGGTCGTAATAAACCTTACCGCTACAGATCACCAAACGCTTAACATTCTCAGGCTGAATATTATCCGCTGATTCTGGTAATACCGTTTTGAAGCTGCCTTCAGACAAGTCTTCTAAAGTCGAAATTGCTTGCTTGTGACGCAATAAACTCTTCGGAGACATGATAATTAATGGACGACGCATCGGACGAATCGCCTGACGACGCAAGATATGGAAGATCTGCGACGGTGTTGTCGGTACACATACCTGAATGTTGTACTCTGCACACATTTGCATGAAACGCTCAAGACGAGCAGATGAATGCTCTGGTCCTTGACCTTCATAGCCATGCGGCAACAACATGGTTAAGCCACATAAGCGGCCCCACTTATGCTCACCACTCGTGATGAACTGATCAATAACAACCTGCGCACCGTTAGCGAAATCACCAAATTGAGCTTCCCAAACAACCAAACCATTAGGTGAAGTCGTTGAGTATCCATATTCAAAAGCCAGTACCGCTTCTTCAGACAAGTATGAATCGTACAAGTCTAATGTAGGCTGATCTTCTGATATATGCTTAAGTGGAATGTAAGTGCTGCCATCTTTTTGGCTGTGGACAACCGCATGACGATGAGAGAACGTGCCACGACCTGAGTCTTGCCCCGTAATACGAATTGGGTAGCCTTGCTCCAACAACGTTGCAAAAGCTAATGTTTCTGCATATCCCCAGTTAAGAGGCATTGCACCAGCGGTCATTTTATCGCGATCTTCATAGATCTTCATAACTTGACGCTGAACCACAATACCATCTGGAACAGACGTGGTTTTCTTAGCCACTTCTTGCAACTGAGCCAACGGATAAGAGGTATCACCCGCATCAGTCCATTCCACACCTAGGTATGGCTTCCAATCGACAAAAAGCTCTAACTTAGGCTCAAGAACTAAGCTTTTGGCCACATGACGCGCGTTGTCTAAGTCTTCACGGTTTTCACTGACTAGCTCATCAGCTTCTGCTTCCGTAACCACTTTTTTCTCAATTAAGTATTCAGCATATTTAGTACGAGTCGTCTTCATTTTATTGATGACTTTGTACATTAATGGCTGAGTACCAGACGGCTCATCTGTCTCGTTATGACCACGGCGGCGGTAACAAACCATGTCAATCACAACATCACGACCAAACTCGTAACGGTAATCCAATGCAAGCTGAGTGACAAACAGCACAGCCTCTGGATCATCGCCATTTACGTGTAAGATCGGCGCCTGAATCATTTTCGCAACATCTGTAGCGTATTCAGTTGAGCGCGAGTCTTCTTGGCGGTTCGTTGTAAAACCAACTTGGTTGTTGATAACGATATGTACTGTACCGCCCGTGCGGTAAGCACGTGTTTGAGACATCTGGAATGTCTCCATCACCACGCCTTGACCAGCAAAGGCCGCATCGCCATGAATAGAGATAGGTACAACTGTTTTACCCGTTTTATCTTTACGACGATCCTGACGCGCACGTACCGAGCCTTCCACTACTGGCGAAACGATCTCAAGGTGAGATGGGTTGAACGCCAATACGGTGTGAACTTCACCACCCGCCGTCATCACATTTGAAGAAAAACCTTGGTGGTATTTAACATCACCAGACGTGTTAACAAGTTTTTTACCTTCAAACTCATCAAACAAATCTTTAGGGTTCTTACCAAGTGTATTAACCAGTACGTTTAGACGGCCACGGTGAGCCATGCCAATCACAACTTCTTTTGCACCCAGTGCGCCGGAACGTTGAATTAACTCATTCACCATTGGAATTAAGCTTTCGCCACCTTCCAAACCAAAACGTTTAGCGCCTGGATAACGACTTGCAAGGTATTTTTCAAGACCTTCTGCCGCAGTTAAACGCTCAAGCAATGCTTTGCGGGTCTCTTCAGAATACTCTGGACGAGATCGAACTGACTCCACGCGCTGTTGCAACCAAGCTTTTTCTTGGGTATCAACAATATGCATGAATTCGTAGCCGACAGAGCCACAGTAAGTTTTCTCAAGCTCAGCAACCATATCTTTAAGCGGCATGCTTTCTTGATTGAAAAATAGAGAGCCGGTATTGAACGTTGTATCTAGATCTGCACCAGTTAATTGATGGTAGCCCAGATCAAGATCAGCAACTTTATCTCGTTTAATTAGATCAAGTGGATCTAAGTTTGAGTGTTGATGACCTCGTACGCGGTAAGCGTTAATAAGTTGAAGTACGTTGATTTGCTTTTGCTCATGTTCTGAGCTAGCTGCGACACCTGAGGAAACAGGCATGTTGCGGAACTTGTTTTTACCAAGTTCTAAGAATTGTTGTTGAATAACAGAGTGAGGAAGATCTGTTGACTGCGCTTCGCTAACTCTCGGCAACTGATCAAAACATTTCCGCCATTCTTCCGATACTGAGTTGGGGTCAACTAAGTAGCTCTCAAACAGCCCCTCAACATATTCAAGGTTACCCCCTGAAAAGTGAGAAGTGCTCCATAGCAACTCCATCAAACTTTCATGCATTCTCGATCACCCTTTTATGTTCGAGCCAGCTATCGCCAATTTGCGATAACTCTTATATTTTTTCTGGTTTTTGGCTACCAAAAAGTAACCGCCAGCTTATTATTTACTTTTGCCTAACTGCACTAAAACAGCCCTATTCTAAAGCACGGGTGCATTACTATTTTAGTAATAAATGGGACTATTTGGTGCTTTTTCATATCCAGAAATACATCTGCTATGAAAAACTAAATTCTTTGCAACTTATAAATTTAAAGACTGTGCTCTTAACGTTGCTTTTAAGAACATCGGAAGGGTGGCTTAAAAAGCCACCCTAAGCATAACAAAAACTAGGTTATGCTGATCTGTTTCTCTTATGTTGCCCGCTGAACCAACATAGTACGAATGTGACCAATCGCTTTTGTTGGGTTCAAACCTTTTGGACAAACATTGACACAGTTCATGATGCCATGACAACGGAATACACTAAAAGGATCATCAAGCTCACTTAAACGATCTTGTGTTGCTGTATCACGGCTGTCTGCTAGAAAACGATAAGCTTGGAGCAAGCCCGACGGCCCTACAAACTTATCAGGGTTCCACCAAAAAGATGGACAAGCAGTCGAACAACATGCACACAATATACACTCGTAAAGCCCATCCAGCTTCTCACGCTCTTCAGGACTCTGTAAACGCTCAATCGCAGGTGCAGGCGTCTCGTTAATCAAAAATGGTTTGATTTTTTCGTACTGCTTGTAGAACTGCCCCATATCGACCACTAAGTCGCGTACAACTGGCAGACCAGGCAATGGACGAAGAACAAGTTTATTGTTCTTCGCTGCAGCCGAAACTGGAGTAATACATGCAAGACCATTTTTGCCTGACATATTCATACCATCCGAGCCACACACACCCTCACGACATGAACGTCGATAAGAGATACTTGGATCTTGTGCTTTCAACAGGTTAAGCACGTCAAGCACCATCAGGTCTTTGCCTGCTGGTAACTCGATTTCAAAATCCTGCATATAAGGCGCATCGTCCTTCTCAGGATTGTAACGATAGATACTAACTAACATTGACATAACTCCTTAGTATGAACGAACTTTAGGTGGGAAAGCATCCATTGTCTTAGGCGCAAAGTTCACATCACGCTGGGTTACTTTCTTATCAGTTGGGTGATACAAAGAGTGTTTCAACCAGTTTTCGTCGTCACGTTCAGTGAAGTCATTACGAGCATGCGCACCGCGGCTTTCTTTACGGAATTCCGCAGGAATCGCTGTTGCTTCTGCCACTTCCAACAAGTTCTCAAGCTCCAATGCTTCAATACGAGCAGTATTGAAGGCTTGACTCTTATCTTCTAGATGTAGATTCTCAACGCGTTTACGCAACTCTTTAAGCTGTTCAAGGCCTTTCTGCATCGAATCACCTTCGCGGAAAACGCCGAAGTAAAGCTGCATCGTTTTCTGAAGATCGTCGCGTACCTTAGCAACACTTTCGCCACCAGAGCTGTTATTCAAACGCTCTAGACGTGCCATTGCATCTTTAACATCTGTATCACTTGCATCCATAGATTCGAAGCCTTCATCAAGAGACTTCTTAACCTGCAAACCTACTGCACGGCCAAACACCACTAAATCAAGTAGCGAGTTACCACCTAGGCGGTTGGAACCATGCACCGATACGCACGCCACTTCACCACAAGCATATAGACCTGGAATGATAATATCTTCGCCAGTCTGAGTTTGCTTGATAGCTTGGCCACCAATATTCGTTGGAATACCGCCCATCATGTAATGACACGTTGGAATAACAGGAATAGGCTCTTTCACTGGGTCCACATGCGCGAACGTACGTGATAGCTCTAGGATACCTGGCAGACGTTTATTAAGTGTTTCTTCACCAAGATGATCAAGCTTAAGAAGAACGTGATCGCCATTTTCGCCACAACCACGGCCTTCAAGAATTTCTAGAATCATTGAACGGGCAACAACATCACGACCCGCAAGATCTTTTGCGTTTGGCGCATAACGCTCCATGAAACGTTCGCCGTCTTTATTAATTAGGTAACCACCTTCACCACGACAGCCTTCTGTTACAAGCGTACCAGCACCATAAATACCGGTTGGGTGGAACTGCCACATTTCCATATCTTGCATTGGGAAGCCAGCACGAAGTGCCATGCCAACACCATCACCAGTATTGATGTGCGCATTGGTTGTAGATTGGTAAATACGACCTGCACCACCAGTTGCCATAACTGTTGCCTTGGCTTTTAGGTAGACCGTTTCACCCGTTTCCACACAAATCGCAACAACACCTACCACTGCGTCATCAGCATTTTTAACAAGATCGACAGCGTACCACTCGTTTAGGAACGTTGTACCACCTTTCAAGTTAGCTTGATAAAGCGTATGTAAAAGCGCATGACCTGTACGGTCAGCTGCAGCACATGTACGAGCGGCCTGACCACCTTTACCAAAGTCTTTAGACTGGCCACCAAAAGGGCGCTGGTAGATACGTCCATTCTCTTTACGAGAGAAAGGCAAACCCATGTGTTCAAGCTCAAATACAGCTTGTGGACCAACAGAACACATATATTCAATAGCGTCTTGGTCACCAATATAGTCTGACCCTTTTACGGTGTCATACATGTGCCAGCGCCAATCATCGTTTGGATCTTCACTTGCGATGGCACAAGTGATACCACCCTGTGCTGATACGGTGTGAGATCGTGTTGGGAATACTTTTGTTACACATGCGGTATTCAAACCAGACTCTGTTAACTGAAGTGCAGCACGCATACCTGCGCCGCCGCCGCCCACTACAATGGCATCAAAAGAAATAGTACGAATATTCGCCATTATTTATAGCCCCCAAAGAACCTGAATTCCCCATACGACATAGATAAACATTACTAAGCCACATACGGATTGAAAGAAGAAACGAACACCTGTTGATTTAATGTAGTCCGTTGAAATAGACCACAAGCCTATCCACGAATGGATGCCAATGGAAAGAAGTGTCAAGAGACTAAAAATACGCATAGAAGTAGATTCAAATAAACCACTCCATTGCTCATAGGTTAGATCTGGGTTCAGAAGCAAGTAACCGATGAGAAAGATACTGTAAGCTGACAATACCAATGCAGAGATGCGCTGCATCATCCAGTCATACAGACCTGAACGGCCAAAGCTAGTAATTTGAGTTACCATATCCATACTCCTGCTAGTAGAATCAGAACAACTGCGATCACTAAGTTCGCTTTCGCCGCCATGCGGCCACTTTCAAGTTCTTCGAAATGCCCCAAATCCATAAACAAGTGTTTAATACCTGCTACAAAATGGTACATCAATGCAGAAACGACACCCCAAACGACAAATTTTGCTAGGAAGTTGTTTTGTAGCACCTCTACCACTTGATCAAAACCTTGTTGTGAAGACAATGACTGATCGAATGCATAGAACAAGAATGCTAACCCAATAAATAGGATGATCCCCGTTACTCGATGCAAGATAGAGACAATTGCGGTTACTGGCATTGATATTGTGGAAATATCAAGATTGACTGGTCTTTTTTTGTTCACGACTCTATACACCACTTTATTTGATTGAATGGTCAATCACGACCCAAGTTCTATTTTCACCAGTAAGTAACGATAGTTCTGCTCTTATTGGATCACATAGGCCTCCTTGAAAATCCCATCGATTTGCAAGCGACATTGGCACAAGCGACTCAAACTTGCCAAATAACACCGACAAATCAATGAAATCATCGGAACGCAATTATAGACTAGGCCAAAAACCTAAAACAAATACACAGGACAAGGGGTTTTCAATGATCACCATTCATAAAATGAATGGTGCCATAAACAAAAGCAATAATGGTATAAAATTACATATTTACGAAATTTTAATAAATTAATTTTTCCTTTTAAATTCAGTAAGATAAAAACAAAACGATCACTTATCGACCATCTCTTAGCAATAACTACGTTACAAATTTACAAAGAAATCACTAGGATCAAGTAAGCAGTAAGAAATTTGTCCAATTGACTTTGTAACCCCTAAGAAAGTATTTTTTCCGCACCTTCTGGGCCTGGAGAGCTAATTCAAGGCTCTTTGCCCCGGACCAGAGTACGAAGGAGACCAAAAATGGCTGACAAAAAAGCTCGCATAACGGTAGACGGTATCGATCAAACGATTGAACTTCCTGTATTAACAGGTACAGCTGGACAAGACGTGATAGATGTAAGAACTCTTGGTTCTCACGGTGTCTTCACTTATGATCCTGGCTTCATGTCTACTGGCTCATGTGAATCTGCTATCACCTACATAGACGGTGAAGCAGGCGTGCTTCTACATCGCGGTTACAAAATCGCTGATTTAGCAGAACACTCAGACTACCTTGAAACATGTTACCTACTTCTATACGGAGAGCTGCCAAGCACTAAAGAAAAAGCAGAGTTCGTTGAAACGGTAAAAAACCATACCATGGTGTCAGAATCTATGCAGAAGTTCCTTGATGGCTTCCGTAACGATGCTCACCCTATGGCAGTTATGGTTGGCTTAGTAGGCGCGCTATCCGCCTTCTACCAAGACCACATGGACATCAATGATCCTAAGCATCGTGAAATTGCTGCCTTCCGATTGATTTCAAAAATGCCAACGCTTGCATCAATGTGTTACAAGTACTCAAAAGGTCAACCGACCATGTACCCTCGTAACGACTTGAACTACGCGGAAAGCTTTCTATACATGATGTTTGCAACACCATGCGAAGAATATAAAGTAAACCCTGTATTCGCTAAGGCGATGGATCGGATCTTTATCCTTCATGCCGATCATGAGCAAAACGCATCAACATCGACCGTTCGCTTAGCAGGCTCTTCAGGGGCTAATCCATTTGCATGTATCGCTGCAGGCATCGCAACGCTTTGGGGCCCTGCTCACGGCGGCGCAAACGAAGCAGTTCTATCTATGCTTGAAGAAATTGGTGACGAATCCAAGATTGACGAATTCATCGCCAAAGCTAAAGATAAGAACGACCCTTTCCGCCTAATGGGTTTTGGTCATCGTGTCTATAAAAACTTTGACCCTCGCGCTAAAGTTATGCGCGAAACATGTGATCAAGTTCTAGCTGAACTAGGGCAATCAGATGACCCTATGTTGAAAATTGCAAAACGCCTTGAGCAAATTGCTTTAGAAGACCCTTACTTCGTGGAGCGCAAGCTTTATCCAAACGTGGACTTCTACTCTGGCATCATAATGAAAGCAATAGGCATCCCTACCTCTATGTTTACGGTAATCTTCGCGATGTCTCGCACTATTGGATGGATCTCTCACTGGAATGAGATGATTGGCGGTGCATACAAAATTGGACGCCCTCGCCAACTGTATGTGGGACACACTGAACGTGATTTCCCAACGGATAAATAAGTAAGCTATCCACGCATACAGACAAAAAAAGCGGCTTAAGCCGCTTTTTTTTGTGCTGATACTAATTACTCTTCGTCGTCTTCTACCACGATCTCAGTAATAATTTTTGTACCACATTTCACACAGTCACCCTCAATCCAAGTACGCTCACCCGCTTTATATTCTTGCGGGTTTTTCATCCCTAGGTCCATTTCCATACATTGGTTACACCAAGTTTGCTGCAAAAAATCTTGCCGTTCTTCTGCCGGACGCGCAAAAAAGTCTTTCAACACTGATGTTACTTCTGTTTCATTAGCCATCTAATTGTTACCTTTACCCGTATATTGATAATTAATAACTCGGTTTGCATTGTATTCCAGTGGGTCCACTGGCAAAGCAGCCAACATACTACTCAACGCCACACTGTTTCTAAGCTTACTTTCTGTACCATTCAAAGACACATTAAACTCAACTTGATCACCAACAACACTGCTTAACTGCCATTGCTTTACTACGCCTATAGAGCCTAAATAGTTTTTCAATGAAGACATTGCTTGATAATCATTCACCCCATTAACTTTCACGTACAGTTGATTAGGAGTAGCTAAGCGAATAGAGGCATATCGATCTGAAAGCAAAGCGGAGAGCTTCAACAATATCTCCTGCATCGCCTTACGCTTAGATGCATTTGTAACTGAAACTAGGCGCGACGACTGATTTGGGGCCAAAAGCATACTTTCAACGACAGCCTCACCGCGGTATTGACTAACTCTAATCGCCAACACAATATCTGTTTGATAGCGTTCACTGGCATTAAGAATATCCTCTTCAAAGAAGCCCCATAGTGCACTAGAATCTAAAGCGTTCTTATCCACACTATCCACAAGAGGTGCATAGACTGGCAAGCCATGCAACTTAGCGCCATCAAACAATTCTGACAAAGCGGCAGATGGATGGTTAGCGCCAAACATTTTTCGAGAGCCACTGTTTTCTTCAATCAACCAAACCAGAATACTCGGCCGATTACTACCCCAAACAGGCAACCCCTGATCAAGCAGAAAACGATCCACAGACTCCTTATAAAATGTCACATTGACCTCTTTAGCAGCCTCTGGCCCATCACTACCTAGAATTGTTTCAACAACATCTTGTACTGAGTGTTGAGCGACCCATCCAGCTACAGAACGATGTGCCTTAGCTAGCACTTGAGAAGATAAGTCATCTGACTTCCCTGAAACCCTCAACAACACGTCATCAATCGCTTGAACAAAGGCTCGGTTCAATAACTGCTGATCATCTAAACTAGCGGGCACCTGCACAATAGACGAATATAAGTTAGAAACTTGCACCGCATGGCCCATTGATGAAAGTAACAATAGCCAAACAAAGACAATACGCTTCAAAATAATCCCCTCACTTATCGTATTTTCTCTATTCTACTGTCTTCTGCGCAAAGAACCATAGCCCTTATTTTCCACTGTGTTAAAATGCCGTTTTTCCCACACCATGATAAGGCTTAGGCAATGACCGAATCGAATAAAACCTCGATTAGTTACAAAGACGCAGGCGTAGATATTAATGCGGGCAACGAACTTGTAGAACGCATTAAAGGCGTCAGTAAAAAAACGCGCCGCCCTGAAGTACTAGGTGGATTAGGTGGCTTCGGCGCCCTTACTCGTCTACCAGAAAAGTACAAGAAACCCGTCTTAGTATCCGGTACAGACGGTGTCGGCACAAAGCTGCGTTTAGCAATGGACCTAAACAAACATGACACCATCGGCATTGACCTAGTGGCAATGTGTGTGAATGATCTTATTGTTGCAGGTGCTGAGCCTCTACTTTTCCTAGATTATTACGCAACAGGTAAACTTGACGTGGACGTTGCCGCGGACGTTGTCACCGGCATTGGTGAAGGCTGTCTACAGTCAGGCTGTGCTCTAGTGGGTGGCGAAACAGCAGAAATGCCTGGCATGTACCACGACGGCGATTACGATCTTGCAGGTTTCTGTGTGGGTGTCGCTGAGGAAGACCAAATCATTGACGGCAGCAATGTTAAAGCCGGTAATACTTTGATCGCTTTAGGTTCATCAGGCCCACACTCAAACGGCTACTCATTAATTCGTAAGATTTTGGAAGTGAATAACTCAAATCTTGACGAAGAAGTGGATGGCATTGCCCTTAAAGATGCCCTACTTGCTCCGACGAAAATTTACGTTAAATCCATCCTAAAATTAATGGAAACCGTTAATCTAAATGCATTAGCGCACATCACTGGCGGCGGCTTACTAGAAAACATTCCTCGCGTTTTACCAGAAGGCACATCAGCGTATATTGATGCAACTAGCTGGACACGCCCGGCGATCTTTGACTGGCTGCAAGCAAAAGGCAACGTTGAGCAAGAAGAAATGTACCGCGTACTAAACTGTGGCGTCGGTATGGTTCTAGCAATCAACACAGAAGATACAGACAAAACGCTATCAACCCTTCAAGCTGAAGGCGAAAATGCATGGGTTATCGGTGAGATCCGTGAGCTATCTGACAAAGAAGTTA
Source organism: Marinomonas atlantica (assembly GCF_001639725.1). Lineage (GTDB taxonomy): Bacteria > Pseudomonadota > Gammaproteobacteria > Pseudomonadales > Marinomonadaceae > Marinomonas > Marinomonas atlantica. The sequence continues at coordinate 358,804 of NZ_LTAW01000003.1, read as the reverse complement.
TTATCTCTGATCTAGAGGCCTCTGCATGAGTTGCCCCGTCGTTGTTTTAATCTCAGGCAGCGGCAGCAATTTGCAGGCTTTGATTGATCAAAGCCTGCAAGGTGACCTCGATATTGATATAAAGGCAGTTATCAGCAACAAAGCCTCTGCTTATGGACTAGAACGTGCTAGCAATGCTGACATTGCTACTCATGCCCTTGACCATAAACAGTTTGAAAGTCGCGAAGCATTCGATCAAGCTCTGATGACCTTGATCGACCAGTATCAGCCTAAGCTGGTGGTTCTTGCGGGCTTCATGCGCATTCTTACGGAAGATTTTACGCGTCATTATGAAGGTCGTATGCTAAATATACACCCTTCATTATTGCCTAAGTACAAAGGCCTAAACACGCACCAACGTGCCATTGATGCGGGTGAAACGGAACATGGTGTGTCCGTTCACTTCGTTACTTCGGAACTGGATGCTGGCTCAGTTGTCTTACAAGCTAGCACTTTAATATCGTCAGATGAAACTGCTGACTCGCTAGCAAAAAAAGTCCATAGCCTTGAGCACATCATTTATCCATTAAGTGTCAAATGGTTCAGCTTAGGCAGGCTTACTCTTCAAGAAGGCAAAGCTTTGTTGGATGGAAAACCTTTGCCGCTGTCAGGTGTACGTTATACAACGGAATTAAACGATCACTAGGAAACCTCAAGATGGGCATTAGCAGACAAGTCTTCACAATCATATTACTTTTTCAGATAATGCCCTCTTATTCTCACTCGGATAATGACAGTACTTCGAGCCAAACTACGCGCATTGAGTACAATCAAAGTAACTCTACTATTAACTCATCAATTGAGTCTGAAAAGCACAGTTTTTTTGAGCCTTACAATGCGCTTTATAGCACTGTTTATAAAAAAGGAATAACCTTAAAAGTCGAAGGTACTCAAATCCTCACTCAGACAACAGACAATACATGGAAATTTGAATTTTCAGTCGACACACTACTCGCGTCGTTAAAAGAAAGTAGTCAGTTTAGACTTGATCGTGGCAGTTTGCGCCCTACTAAATACCACTATTCGTCGCGCATTTTAGGCAAGCATAAAGAAATGCTATTGCATTTTGACTGGGATGACATGAAAGTCACCAATGATGTGAAAAATGATCCATGGAAAATGGATATCAATGACTTAACACTGGACAGACTAACGCTTCAATTACAGCTACGCTTCGACTTACTGAATCAGCGCGAACAACTCTCTTATGACATTGCAGATGGCGGGAAATTAAAGCGCTACACGTTCGCTCAACAACAGATAGAAACCATCGACACTAAGTTAGGCCATTTAGAAACGATAAAGGTTGCCAGAACAGACAATCTTTCTGAAAAACGCCACTCATATTTTTGGTTTGCACCAGAATACGATTACTTGTTGGTCAAAATGGAACACTTTGAAAAAGGTGAGTCCTATATTCTGAATTTAGAAAAGATCAGCTCACCTTAAACTAGCTGCTCGGTATGATTAATATTAACAAGCTCATCATCATGCTCCCAATATACTGACTCAGCACCAATCGTTTTATAAAACTTCATTACACCAAAATGCTCAGTATTCTTTAGAAAATCTGGCAGCTGTTGTTTCAGCTGATTTACTGGTAGCACCGCATGCAGTGGCTGACGACCAGATTTGCTTTCCAAGTAATGCACTATATCCGGCGCCTGCTGGGCACTCTTCAAAAGTTTAAGCAATGCCTCTCGAGATAAGCATGGCGTATCACAAGGGACAATCAATAAGTGTGAGGAATTGATAGATTCAAGTGCTGAAAAGATGCCACCTAACGGACCAATGCCCTGCCAAGGCTCTACATCACTCACCACCAACCGAGTTAAAGCGCGATAATGCTTAATATTACGATTTGCACTGATCACAGTATCAACACATAAAGGTGATACCAGATCGACTAGACGTCTCGCCATAGAAACGCCTTGATACACCTGAAGACCTTTATCAACACCGCCCATCCGCTGTGCTTGGCCACCCGATAAAATCAAAGCAGTTATTTCAAATACAATTGCCATGACTATGAGCTGCCACGCTGAACCAATAAAGCAAGTGCCAAGCGATCTTTGACATTTAGCTTTTTAAAGGCTGCCGTTAAATGCGCTTTTACTGTCCTTTCAGTAACCTCTAAATCGCGGGCTATTTCTTTATTAGAAAGGCCCTCCGCAATCAGTTTTGCAACATCCACCTCACGCTCAGATAACAGCTCTGATCCAACGAAATTAGTGGTACACTCGAGCAGTTTTTCAGGCCGTGATGCCCCAGAAGACTGCTTAATAAGCTGTTGGATAAACTCCTTACCACCCCAAATTTCACCAGCAGATACTACCGACAACACCAACCGAAGCTGCTCTTTAGCAATATAAGGCGAACATTGGCCATTAATGCCCATAGAAAGCATACGGATAGCAGCTGATTGACTACTCAGATAAGGAAAAGCGAGAATTTTTAAAGATGGAAAAAACTGACGTAAAGCAACAACATCTTCAACTTTAGCTGAAAAACCATCGTCATCTAAATATACAAAACAGTACTCGTATGAACCGTCCCGTAACAACTCTGCAGTCTCATCAAAACCATGACTCTGAATGAGCTGACCATGCCCTTCAAACACTTTAATCCAGTGTTCAAAAACTGACTCATTCGTATTCCAGCACAGTACGTTCAAGATCTGCCCCTCGGTCTATTCTCAGTAACTTCATTCTATTAATGAAAGCCGTCTAACTATGTTAACTTTTGTTAAAATAACTAAACACAGATCAACATTTTGTAACTACCTTTCACGTAACGCATTTTGCTGGGCTTTGAAAATTGGCTTAAGTAAGTAATCTAAAACTGTTTTCTTACCTGTTATTATATCGACTGTAGACTGCATACCTGGAATGATCGCCAAAGGCGCAGAATCCGACCCTAGGAAGTTTTTATCAGTCCGCACACGAACCATATAAAAACTATTACCTTCTTCATCTATAATGGTGTCTGCAGAAATATTTTCTACTCTAGCCTCTAACCCACCATATATAGAGAAATCATAAGCAGACAATTTAACAACTGCAGGATAATTTGGTTGAATAAAGCCAACATCTTTAGGATTAACCTTTGCTTCAATAAGCAAAGAGTCTTCCATTGGCACGATTTCCATAAGGGTCATGCCAGGCTTAATCACACCACCTACAGTATTGATCTGCAGCTGTTTCACAATCCCCTTTACAGGCGACTTTACTAACGTACGATCAACTTTGTCTTCCAAAGAGACACTTGATTCTCTAAGTTGATCTAATTGCGCTCTAACATCTGTTAACTGCTCTTGTGCTTCAGCTCGAAACTTCGCATTGCTTTCAGCTAGTTTTGTACGAGCCTCTTCCAAAGCAGATTTTGCTCGAGGTAAAGCCAAACTGGTCGCTTGAAGATCTCCTTGCAACTGATTAACTTGTCTTTCTAGTTGAAGCATCTCAACCCTAGAAACAGCGCCTCGCTCAAATGCAGGGCGAGTTAAACGTAGCTCTTCACTAGCCAACTCAAAAGTACTTTGTAAATTTCCGAGCTTAGCTTGCTGCTCAACAATTTCTTGTTCTCTTTGTGCAATCTGTTGCTCAAATACAGCTTGATTTGCTCTTAATGAAGCCAATCTATTATCATAAAGAGCCTCTTCTCGTCTTACCACATCAGGATATTCCTGACGCATCCCCATCGAGAACAATGGATCTCGCCCACTTGCTTCTGCTGCCAATCGAGAAGCGCGCGCCATTAAATTCATACGCTCTACTTGCTGCTCACGTAGTGAGGATAATGCTTCTGTGTTTTCTATGGTCATTAATAACTGGCCTTCTTCAACCATTTGACCAACTCGAACACTGGTTTCTTTTAAGATACCACCCTCAAGATTTTGAATGACTTGGACTTGGCTAGATGGAATGACAGTACCTTGACCTACTGTAACTTCATCGATGGCAGTGTAGTTTGCCCACAACAATGCGGCACTCACAAACAAAAATACACACCATAAGATAATACGGCCACCACGAGGAGCCTTAAGCATAATCGCAGCATTTCGATCACTTAGGAAAGATAAGTCAGTTTGAGAAACCTTAGCCTTATTCTTGCTAGACATGATTAACTCACCTTCAACTTACCTTGACGCAAAGCTTCTAATACATGAGCTTTAGGTCCGTCAGCTAAAATACGACCATTATCCATAACAACAACTCGATCAACCAAATCTAACATAGAGGATTTATGTGTAATGAGGATAAGTGTCTTGTCCGCAATTACGTTAGCAAGTCGACGCCTCATTCTAGCTTCTGTAGTATTGTCCATTGAAGCTGTTGGCTCATCTAAAACAAGAATATTTGGATCAAACAATAGTGCTCTTGCAATAGCAACACTTTGCCGCTGACCACCAGATAGGTGTTGACCACGCTCACCCACTACACTGTCTAATCCGGAAGCTTTACGGTTTGCAAATTCAGACACACCAGATAATTCAGCAGCTCGAATAATAGCCTCATCTTCAATAAATGGAACGCCAAAGCAAATATTATCTTTAATTGAACCATAGAAGAGCGAAACATCTTGGGATACCGCCCCAACATTGCGACGTAAATCCACTGGGTTAATCTGTCGCATATCAATTCCATCAGCTCGAAGCGCTCCTGATTTTGGCTCATATAAACCCATCATCAATTTACCAAGTGTTGATTTCCCCGATCCTATTCGCCCAATAATGGCAACTTTCTCACCTGACTTAATATGCAGATTTATGTCACTAACAGCTTCTTGCTCCTGTTCTGGATAGCAGAAAGAAACAGCATCAAATTCGAAGCTTCCATCAAACTTAGCACGATGAACAAATTTCATATCATCTGGCTGCTCAACAGGCGAAGCCATAATATCTTTGAGACCTGTGTAAGCAGACTTTGCATGATTATAACGTGCTGCTAAACCTGCAAATTGTGCCATTGGCGACAATGCTCGGCCCGTCAACATAACACATGCAACTAAAGCCCCCATGCTCATTTCATGCTCTGCGATCATGTAGACACCTACTACAACCATAGCCACTGTAGTCATTTGCTGAGCAACCATGGCAAAAGATGAGCATGATTGTGCAAGTTGGCGTGTTTTTAGCCCCCAATCAGAAATATTACCTACGGCCTGCTCCCATTGTTGCTGTAATGTACCTTGAGCATTATTAAGCTTCACCATTTCTGCATTAGATAAGCTCTCAATTAGGACCGCATTTTTTTGCATTGACGTTTTTTGACCCTCTTCAATTGACCGCTTTAATGGCCCTTGAATAGCCAATGAATAGGTAAATACAGCTATGATCGTAATAATTGGTATGAACCCCACAGGCCCACCAATCAAGTAAATAATGCTTACAATCAAAAACATAAATGGAATGTCGACCAACGTGGTAACAGACGCAGACGTAATGAAATCGCGAATACTTTCAAAGTCTTGTAGGTTTTTTGCAAACGCCCCGACCGAGCGGGGGCGAGAAGCCATAGTAATATTATTTACTTTGGAAAAAATTGCTGCTGACATCAATATATCGGATTTTTTACCTGCAACATCAATAAAATAAGATCGCAATGAACGCAGCAAGAAATCAAAGCCATAAACAACTGTCGCACCAATAGCTAGCACCCACAAAGTATCGAATGCATTATTTGGTACAACTCGATCATATACATTCATCACAAACAAAGGACTAGCAATGGCAAACAAATTAATTAATAAAGAAGCAATGATGACATCACGGTATATACGCCATGAAGAGGTAAGAGTGCTCCAGAACCAATGCTTACCACCAATCTGCACATCAGCAGCAGCCATTGAGCGCTTATCGAAACGAAATTGTGGACGTATAAAAAAGCAATAGCCTGTATATAAATCAACAAGTTGAGTCAAAGGCAAATACACTTCACCTTCGCCAGATTCTGGCATAAACACTTTAGCTTGACTATTTTCGGCGTCAATTTCCAACAGCACACACGCTTGGTTATCTTCTAACAACAACACAACAGGAAGAAGCACTTGCGCAATTTTTGGAATTGGCCTTTTCACAAATCGAGTGACGAAACCAACTTTATTCGCAGCTCGCATAAACAGCTCAGGCGTCATACCACTGTCAGAAACAGGTAGCCCAGAGCGAATGCCATCAGCGGAATACGGATTATCAAAATGCTTAGTCAGACTCACAAGACAATCTACAAGAGGATCTACAGATTCGAGCTTTTCTAAATGCTGATACCACTTGGATTTTTTCTCTTTCGCTTCAGGTTGCCCCAGCTTGTCATCATTACCTGCCTCTAATTCTTCATGACTCTGCTCTGAAGCATTAATTGATTCTTTATCTACATTTGAATAGGCTTTGTCGGTACCATTACTCTCCCCAATTTGAGAATTATTATCACCTTTCTCCTCACAGCTTGAAGTTTTATGATCTTTAAGTTCAGACTGCACAGAAGTTTTTTTCTCAATTTTTTCAGTAGGCTTAGACACTTGAGTTGAGGAAGATAAATTCTGTACTGAGTGCTGATGTGCTTTAAAGACTTTTACTCTCTTCTGCTGCGGTTTTTCTGAAGCCACCTCAGGTTTGTTAACTTGCACTGTACCAACAGTGATTTTTCGCTTAGGTTTATTAGAATCAGCAGCATTCGACTTATCAGTTTGATTTAATTCTGATTTTTTTGGAGTGGATTGAGCTTTGATAGCAAGTTTAGAAGAGTTAGATTCTGCCCCAACTGAGCTTTCTGTTTTCTCAGATATCGATTTTTTTTCATCGCTTTTTTGGGTTTCAACAGCAGTGGGGCGATTAAGGATTTTGCTTTTCGGAACTGTCTTAAAAGCAAGCACACGTTTATCTTTGTTCGGCTTAGAAGAAGATCTTAATGGAGCCGTTACATCCGATCTTTTATAAGATAAATCTTCTGTATTCTTACTCTGATTTTTTACGTCAACAGCATCTGACTTTTCATGACTATCAGCTAACAATACATCTTTAGCTTTCTTAAACAACGTGCCGTCTAAATCAAATAATGATGGTTCAGTCTGACTACTATTTTGAGTCTTAACTCTATCTAGACTCAGCGAAGCCGTCCTTTCCGATTTTGCATCACGTGAACCTAGTGTACTAGGTTCTAAGGAGAACAACGCATCACTTAACTCTGTTTTTTTAGACGAAATAGACCCTGAAGTACTTTCAAAAGAGTCTTCACGAATAACTTTACCTTGAGAATCATCACTTTCATCATATGGCATTTCGGAATCCTTTTCGAGATTCAACCAAGAATGAGCGTTCTCCTTAAGACGCTCTTGTCGTGATTTAGAAGCAGAGTTTTGCTCTTTTTGCGCCTCATCGCTAAGTTCGTCTGTCTGTTTCTTTTTCCAAAATAGTGACATATCAAACACACTCTACCGATAATCTAACAATATTCAGATAGGAGTATCTGACTACTACTGGCTAGATTAAAATATGAAACATACAATACTAGTAATATTGTATAACGGCCACATTGCTTAAAACTAAAGGAATCTATCATGCTCTATGCAAAAATTAACTCACAGGGGTCAATTTTAGATGTCGCACCTTATCAAGACGACGAATACTCTGTATTAGTTGCTCCAAATGACCCTTACGTGGCTGAAATTCTTGCCGCTAAAATTAGTCAAGAATCCTCTCAAGACCTACTAACCTCTTCCGACCAAGATATGATGCGTGTATTAGAAGACTTGATCGATTTATTGACAGACAAAAGGCTTATACAATTTACTGAGCTACCCATGGCTGCGCAGAAAAAACTATTAAGCCGAAAATTTGTACGTAGTATCCATTCAGGTAATAACGACACCTTAATTGGCGAAATTCGTGATGACGACGCCTTGATTTAAAAACTACCATAACACGGCTCTACAACTAGTCATCAAAATCCACAGGCCTTCCTATACCATAACCTTGTAGGCCTCTAATATCAAAACGCTTTAATATTTCAGCTTGTTTGTCTGTTTCCACACCCGTTGCAATGACGTCGATATTCAAGCTGTTAAACATCTTACACAGCGTGTGCATGAAAAATGATTCTGATTCTTTGCCAATTGCCATTTTTGTATAAGATGGATCTACTTTGACATAATCAGGCATCAAATTTTGTAGATATTGAAACGCTGAGAACTGCTTGCCAACATTATCTATACCAAATTTTACCTTATGTCTTTTCAACGTTTGTGCCAGTAAAAAAGCATGATCTTCCGCACCTAAGACGCTTTGCTCAGACACTTCAAATGCTATTTTTTGCTTTAGCTTATCAGGCAACTCTTGAAGCTTATTATCTAGCCAACTTACAAACGATAATTTTGCATAGCCAGATGCTGATAAATTAACGACATAAGGACCAACGTCAGTCGACCTTTCAATAGCATCAATTACTCGTTGAATAATCACTTGATCAACTTGCTCGCCCAAATCGAACTGTTCCGCTAAACCAATAAAATAGCCCGCATGATAATGCTTACCTTCAAATTCTAAACTGGCATAAAGTTCTTGTTGTAACGAAATGTTAAGATCATTTGCTGAAGCAACTGCCTGACGACGCAACACAAAGCTTTTATTCGCTATGGCGTATTCCAGCATGTCTTTCCACGCCATACGACCAATAGCCATCTGTTGACCCATATCTGAATCAAATACACTAAACTGATTTGCACCAGCCTGTTTTGCTGAGCGCAACGCGGCATCAGCTTGCGCCATGGCATTAGAACGCTCAACTGAGGCATCAATAACCACTGCGCCAATGTTTGCAACAGCATCAGAGTAGCTGATACGCGCACCCACCAATTCATGCAAATCCGCCATGATGGCACCAACAAGCCCTTTCAGTCGTTCCGTTTCAATGTTCGGAATAAGGGCAACGAAATCTGCACCATTAAGACGAGCAAGCGTCGCATTAGGAAAGCTCAATAGATGCTTTTCAAGCACCCCTGCGGCAGTACGAATGAAATTATCCGCCGCCTCATACCCCATTTCATTATTAATTTTGGATAAATCCAGTAAGCTCAATAAAGCCAAACCATCATACGTCCTGTCACTATCTGCAAAGTGGGCAGAGACCTGACTTTCAAAGAAGTTTCGGTTACCCAAACCACTAACTGGATCTTTAAATGCTTTTGCTTGGAGCCACTGAGCCGTTTGAGCTTCGGCCGCAAATTCTCGCTCTAGATTTGCTGCCATTCGATTCATTGATTCAACCACCGATTTAAGCTCACGCGTTTTTGGCAAATTCTTCATTTGGATGAAACGACGCTGTTGAATGGCCTCCGCCTGTTTTTCAACTTCTACCAGCGGTTTAAATAGCCATCTAAGCATTAACCCCCCCAGCAGTACACAAGCGGCTCCAATGGCAAGAAAGGATAACAATAAGTCTCGTGACGCCAGCCAAAGCTGATAGTAGCCATAGCCAGCGCTACCTGTAACGTAAACTTGACCAAGTTCGTTCCAGCCATTAGAAATCACGGCTTTTGCTGTAGGGACATCAAAATCAATAACATCCGTAAACCAAGTGGGGACACCTGAAACCTTGATGGCATTACTGCGTACAATATTTTCATCTGTGGCATAGGCGTGTATTCTCACTTCAGAGAAATAACCACTGTCAAACACGGCATTCACATAACTTTCGACAGACGTATAATCCTCAAGCGCCATGAAATCGGAAACCTGCATACTTAGGGTCGTTGCAGAATCCTGAGTTGTAGAGCGTAACTGATCTATCAAATAACTTTTAGTTGTCTGGAAATTAATCGCCATGACCACCACAAGCATCAGAGACAGCAGTAAAACAATAGTAATAAGTAATTGTCGAAAAAGTGTCACGAGTTGTCTCCTAGCCTTCTAAATCCGTTAATCGGTTATTTAAATCTGTCCATAAGCTCAGTCGTGAAGAGCCGCCTACCAGTTGACCGCGCCCTTTCTCCTTTGATAACCATAAGTTTTCAGCATTAAAAGAGTATATCGGTAATAAATCTTTTCGCTGAACCGCAGGTTTAATGGTTTTATCTAAATTATCGAGTAGAACAGGTACAGATGTTGGAGTGTGGTAGTATGCCAACACCATATGGTGTTGATTAAGCTTTAGTGCCTTTACATACACTAGCCTGAGTTTTTCATCTGGAACGCCTAACTCACGCAAGGCGAAATATTTGGCAATAGTAAAGTCTTCACAGTCTCCACCACCTGTAGCAAGGAACTCAATGGGGGTTGCCCAATAATCATTTTTGCCCCAGTGTTGCTGATCACTTACAAACTGCAACATATTAAAGAAGATATTTACATTTTGTAACTTTTGACCGACGGAGAGCCCCTGCGATTCTTCCACCGTTCGCCGCCAAGCCATAATTCTAAGCTCTGCCCGCGGGCCATACTGAGCGCCTATGCGTTTTGCTAAGTTGACATACTTTTGCGATACATCAGCACTCAGAACCGACACTTCTACTGCACTTAATAAAAACAAAACAATTAGCCCACAATTAAGCCAATTAATCTTTTTTAGTTTGTAGCGTAGAAGCGATACTGTCATGCAAATTAATCTTTAGGGGCGTTCTTTGCAAAATCAGACAACTGCTCTGCTGATGCTTTACCTTGATACTTTGCTTTCCAGTCGGCATAAGGCTCCTTATAGATCACTTCACGAGCTTGCTCATAATCCATTTCTACACCTCGCTCTTGAGCTGCAGCGGCATACCACTTGCTCAAACAATTTCGACAAAAACCCGCTAAGTTCATTAGATCAATATTCTGCACATCTTTGCGTTCATCTAAATGCTCTACCAAACGACGAAACGCAGCGGCTTGAACTTCTAACTCGGTTTGTTTATCCACGAATACCTCTACTTAAGAGCGCTGTTTATGCTCTTGTGGTTGCTGTGACCATTGTAGTGCGATCGCCGCACTAAAAAAGTGTCTTAATTTAGAGATTTGTAACATTCCTAAACACTCCAACCCATAAGCTGCGGCTTCGAACGACGATAATGCCAAGTTGTTTGGCGACTTACGAATATCATACTTTGAAACGGGTGGCGTTAAAAAATGCACTTGCCTATACCTCAATAACATTGACTCAAGCAACATCATTCTTTTTGCTTTTGGCCACGTGCCATCCAGCAGGATTAAATGTTTGACCTTAGCTTTATCACTTTGTTCGATCGTTTCTAGACCCTCAGAACAACCACTGGGATATAGCAATAAGCTGTTATCGGCATCAACGCTTTGAAAAAAATTGCTCATTTCTTCGGCATCTTCAAAACTTACAATGACAGTCTTTAAATAGCACAAAGCAAATAAACGAGCCGTATTCTTCGCGTGCTTTGCCTCGTGCTTATCTTGTATCACCCAAACAGTCATGTCGCCTTCTAAGCTGACGATTAAATGGCAAACGCACTGCCCTAATGGATAACCACAATGCAAGCACGTTACTCGCTTACTAGAAGGGCTTGTCATTAAGACAATATTTCTAGATATTTCTTAACAACATTATCCCAGCCACTATCCAAGGCTTCTATCGTTAATGCGTGCCCAATAGACACTTCAGTTATACGTTTGCCTGCACACAACAAAGCTACATTTTCCAAATCTAAATCATGGCCGGCATTAACACCAAGCCCTGAATCCAACGCGGCTTGAGCAGCGGCTTGATATTGCTGATTAATCTGTTCAATTCGATCGGTATGATAAGCATTCGCATACGCTTCGGTATACAGTTCTACACGATCCGCACCAACCGCTTTAGCCAGCGCCATGTTTTCTGGAATTGGATCCATAAACAGTACAACTCGTATATTTTTTTCTCTTAACTTAGCAACTACTGAACGCAATGCATCTTGGTCACGAGCCACATTCCAACCATGATCTGAAGTCAATTGATTTGGGTCGTCTGGCACCAAAGTACATTGATCCGGCTCTACTTCAAGCACCACTTCAAGGAATTTTTCGTCCGGGAATCCCTCGATATTCAATTCACGACCAGGATACTGTTTTAGAAGCTCTTTAATATCATAAGCATCACGATAAGTGGCATGACGTTGGTCTGGACGCGGATGAATTGTGATGCCAAATGCACCTAGATCTAAGGTTCGCTGTGCCATGGTCAACATACTTGGGTAATCTCGGCCACGAGAATTACGTAATAGCCCAATTTTATTTAGGTTTACACTTAGGTGAGTCATGTTACTTCCTATCAATACATTATCCCTAAAGTATACGCGATACCCCCCTATTACTTTAAGAATTAAATTCCACGGATCAACCGCATAGCATCACCTATGATACACTTTGCCAATGAAATAAGGAGCAGAGTGTGACTTACGAACATTTCGATCTAATTTACGATCGCGCCATTTCAAGATTTAACAGCGAAGCGCTATTACAGACTAATCTCGCAACCCCAAAAACCACTGAAGCACTCATGAAAATAGGGGACGATCGCTGGTTAGCCGCTTTTACGCAGAAAGTGTTTCAATCGGGCATGAACTGGCAAGTCGTCAGTAATAAATGGCCTAACTTTGAAGACGCATTTTTCGGCTTTGACATTGAAAAGATGTTACTCATGCATGATGAAATGTGGGAAGAGAAAGCCAAAGACCCTAAAATCATTCGTCACTTTGGCAAAGTCATGACCATTCGCGAAAACGCCATCATGATGTCAGAAATACAAGCCAAACACGGCTCTTTCGCAAAATTTATCGCCGAATTCCCAGAAAATAACATTGTCGAACTTTGGCTGTACCTTAAAAAACAAGGTGCTCGTTTAGGCGGTAACACGGGCGCATATACACTTCGTATTATGGGTAAAGATACCTTTTTACTAAGTAAAGACGTTGAAGGTTACCTGAGAAATCATGGGATCATCACCACGGGACGTGATACACAAAGCGCCCTTAAAGCAGCACAACAAGCATTCAATCACTGGCACGAACAATCAGGCCTGCCCTACTGTCAAATCAGTCAGTGCATCGCCTTTAGCGTAAATTAACGGAGAAAACATGGCCGACTTAACCATCGATATCGTCGCTGACCCAATATGCCCATGGTGTTACCTAGGCTACACACGCCTCAAAGCCGCTATTGAGCACTTGGGCGATGACTTTCGCTTTGATATTCACTGGCTTCCATTTGAGCTACACCCTGACATTCCAAACGCTGGTGTATCACGTACGCAGTATTTAGGGCAAAAATTTGGCAGCCAAGAAAAGCTTAACGAAGTATCTCACGCATTACAGAATGTAGGCTATGAAGCTGGATTAGAGTTTAACTTCACTGACGATGATCTTATTCCAAACACTAAACTTGCCCAACAATTTGTCGCCCAAGCTAGCCGTATGAGTTTGGCAACGCCTATGATGACCGCTTTGTTTTACGCCTATTTTACCAAAGGTGAAAACATTGGCGATGCAGCGGTTTTGAGCAGAATTGCGAAAGAAGTCGGACTGCAAGATGAAGACGTCGAAGACGCACTGTCTCGCGAAGCGGAGTTATTGGTTGAGGAGAAGATAGAGCGCTTGAATAGACTACAGATTGAATCTGTACCCACTTATATCGTCAATGAAAAGTACTTGGTTCAAGGTGCTCACCCACCAGAGACGTTTGCCGAAATATTAACGGACATCAATAAAGAAAATGACGCCTAGGCGTCATTTTTTATGCCTCTTAAATCCAGCACATACCAAAAAACTCAAATTTAATAAAATCTATCAAATTCTCTCTCTAAATTGATTTTATTTTATTGATAATAGTTATCATCCCACATAGAATCGAAGATAAATCGAATTGAGAGTGATTTTCATTTTATGTATGTATGTCTTTGTAACGCAGTCTCTGATAAAGCTATTAAGAACTCGATTGCCAATGGCGCTACGACGATGCGCGATCTTTACAGTGAGTACAATCTTGGAAAACAATGCGGTAAGTGCTGTAAGGATGTGAAGGGAATCCTTAACGAGGAGCTCCTAAAGCTGGCAGACGAGCTCCTCGTTAAAGTGGCTTAATACTTCAATAGATTAATGATCTATTGAAGACTCACCCATTTGCGACTGTAAGTAGTTTTGCAAACCTGCCGTTTTGATAAGATTTTGCTGAGTTTCAAGCCAATCAATTTGCTCTTCCTGCTCATCCTGGATTTTCTCCAGCACTTCGCGACTCATAAAATCTTTCTTCTCTTCACATGCTTTCACACCGGACTGCAAATCAGGAAGTGTTGCTAACTCAAATGCCATGTTTGAAGCAATCATCTCTTCTGCATCTTCACCAATTCGCAGACGACCTAAATCTTGTAAATTAGGCAATCCCTCTAAGAAAAGAATACGCTCGATCAAACGATCCGCATTTTTCATTTTTTGGATCGAGGTTTTGTAATCTGCTTTATCAAGCACATCAAAACCCTGATCTTTGAACATACGAGCATGAAGGAAGTATTGGTTAATTCCAACTAGCTCATTAGCCAACACCTTATTCAAGCTGGCTATTACCTCGCGATCACCTTTCATGCAGGCTCCTTACATCTGGGATTGAATGTAGTTTTGTTCACCGATGGTGTCCATCAAACGTAGTTGCTTTTCAAGCCAATACACGTGATCTTCTTCTGTGTCGTACAGAAGCTTTTCAAGCATTTCACGCGTCTGGTAATCACCTTCTTCCTCACAAATAGCAATCACATTACGCGCACACGTCACAACCTCAAGTTCAAGTGTTAGGTCATTTTTCATCATTGATCGTACATCAGTACCCACCAACAACTCACGACGCTTAGTCATGCATGGAACACCTTCCAAGAAAAGAATTCGCTTAATCAACCAATCAGAATGGTCTTTTTCTTCATCCATTTCATGGTTTAGGCGCTCATACAGTTTGCTAAGTCCCCAATCATCATACATTCGCGAATGGATAAAGTATTGATCGATAGCCGCCAGCTCGTTTTCTAGCAACATATTTAAACTATCGATTACTTTTTGACTGCCTTTCATTGGGCTTCCCTCTTTGTTGTAAAGGCTACTTACCCGTAGCGCTAAATAGATTTAGTGTCAGCTTCTTAAAGCTCACTCGACTTGCCTTCACCCACTTTTATCTCCAGCAGATCGACACGCTGGAACCCTCTTGGTAATTTAAGCCCACGGCGTCCACGCTCGCCAATGTAGTCTACCAATTCTTTTTCCGCAAAAGACATGAAACGCTTGCCACTGTGCACCATCAGCAAGTCATCCGGTTGGATTGAACTCATGGCGCAGACCCACTCCTCACGTTCTTTTGCTCTTGCCGAAGAAATACTCAGCATTTTATTACCTTTGCCCTTCGCCATCTGAGGTAGTGACGCCACGCTAAAGGCCAACATTCTACCTTCATTTGAAACAACTACAGCCCTAGCTGTTTCAGGGTCGAGAACCTTAACTGGTGGCAGTACTTGCGCGTTAGCAGGCAAACTTAAGGTTGCCTTACCTGCTTTGTTTTTCGCATGTAAATCACCCAGCTTGGATACAAAACCATAACCCGCATCAGAGGCAATTAAGTAATAAGCCTCATCATTATCCAATGTTGCCGCAACAATGTGTATATCTTTCTCTAAACTGATACGACCTGTTATCGGCTCCCCCTGACCACGTGCCGATGGCAAGGTATGGGCTTTAATGGAATACGTCCGCCCATTGGACGCAAACAATACTAACGTCTGATTAGAGCGACCTTTTGTAGAAAGCAAAAACTCATCGCCAGATTTATAGCTTAATCCACGCTCATCAATGTCATGGCCCTTCGCAGCACGAATCCAACCTTGTTTAGACAGGACTACGGTAATTGGATCGTTTGACAACAAATCCTCTTCACTGAATGCTTGTGCTTCTTTACGCTCTACAATAGGTGTACGACGGTCATCTCCGAAATCGTTAATTGCTTCTTCAATTTCACCAATGATCAGTTTTTTCAACTTAGCGTCGGAGGCCAAATACCCCTCAAGTTGCTTACGCTCTTTCTCTAGTTCATCTTGCTCACCACGAATACGCATTTCTTCAAGCTTGGCAAGATGACGTAATTTCAGTTCCAAAATTGCTTCAGCTTGCGTATCTGTTAAGCTGAAACGCTCCATAAGAACAGGTTTTGGTTTGTCTTCACTGCGGATAATCTCGATCACTTCATCGATATTCAAAAAGGCGGTCAGTAAGCCCTCTAAAATATGTAAACGCTTCAGCACTTTATCTAAACGGAACTCAAGTCGCCTGCGCACGACACCAATGCGAAAACGCAACCACTCGGATATAAACGTTGCCAGCGGTTTAACTTGAGGCAAGCCATCTAAACCAATCACATTCATATTGACACGATAGGATTTTTCTAAATCCGTCGTCGCAAATAAATGCGTCATGACACTTTCAACATCAACTCGATTAGATTTCGGTACGATGACTAGCCGAGTAGGATTTTCATGATCCGATTC
This sequence comes from Marinomonas atlantica, assembly GCF_001639725.1. Taxonomy (GTDB): domain Bacteria; phylum Pseudomonadota; class Gammaproteobacteria; order Pseudomonadales; family Marinomonadaceae; genus Marinomonas; species Marinomonas atlantica. The sequence goes on along the minus strand of NZ_LTAW01000003.1, from coordinate 342,284 downwards.
ATCACGTAGATCCACCACCATTGGTAGCTTTTTGGCCTGCATTTGTGCCGCCATTTGCTCCAGCACTTTACTACCAGATACTTGATGCGGTAGCTCGTTTACAACGATTTCACCTTCTTCAACAGTGTATCGAGCGCGGGCTTTAATTTGCCCTTTACCCGTTTCATAGAGTTTACGTATGTCATCACGCGGGGTAATAATTTCCCCCCCGGTCGGGAAATCAGGCCCTTGTACAAATTCAAGCAAATCATCCAAATTTGATTTCGGATTTTTCAACATATGAATACAGGCTTGACCCACTTCACGCAGGTTATGCGGCAAAATATCGGTTGCCATACCCACCGCAATACCGGTGGTACCGTTGAGTAGCAAATTGGGTAAACGAGCAGGCAGAACCGCAGGCTCATTAAGCGTACCATCAAAATTAGGCATCCAATCGACCGTGCCTTGGTTCACTTCCCTTAGTAATACATCCGCGTATTTTGACAGGCGTGACTCAGTGTAACGCATGGCAGCAAACGATTTAGGGTCATCCGGTGCGCCCCAGTTTCCTTGGCCATCTACTAACGGATAGCGGTAAGAAAAAGGCTGTGCCATTAACACCATGGCTTCATAACACGCGCTGTCACCGTGCGGATGAAACTTACCTAATACATCACCAACGGTACGAGCCGATTTTTTGTACTTCGCCGTTGCTTTTAAACCCAACTCACTCATGGCATAGACAATACGTCGCTGCACAGGTTTAAGACCATCACCAATATGAGGCAGGGCACGGTCTAGAATCACATACATGGAGTAGTTCAGGTACGCTTTCTCAGTATAGTCTTTGAGAGAAAGCGTCTCATTGGCTTCAAAGTCTGTCGTGTCACTCAAAAGCGTATTCCTTTCTTAAACGATTCGTTAAGCAAAAAGCCTAAAGATTTCGATAACTTAAATAATTTCATCTACTATAATCAGGCACTATTGTCGCTGCAACCGTTGTCCTTAATGAATTAGTTATTGGTCGATTTTTTCTTTAGCATGTACACTCAATAGTAACGGAGCCTATCGTAAGCGGATCATTATGAAAGCAACTTTTGGACAAGACAGCTGGCAGACCATCATACATCACTCGGATAGGATGCGTGTCTATGAAATCCAACTTGCTATGAATGAGCATGCCAATCACAATTTTGCCTTTCCTTTTGATAGTTTATTGACCGTTACGGATGGCCAAGTCTTTTTAGAGTCTTCTATCGAGGAAACCACTCTAAAAGCCAATCAAGCGGCTTGGCTCACCCATAATCAAAGCATACGTTGTGTGGCTGTATCCCCGATCGCTCGGTTATTTATCATTGTTTTCACCAATCAAACGTCACGTCACAAAGAAAAATTCGAACGCTTTGCCAGTGGTACAGAGCATAAACATGAACTCGGTAGTGGTATTACCAATTGGACAGTCGAAAACAAAACTCTAGGGAAAATTGAGTGGGTTATGCTGCCAGCTAACCATATCGAGTCCGCTTATTATTTAAAAGATTCAGAACAGTTTATCCTGCCACTCAATCATGATGACTCACTTAGTATTATTTATGATGATGAGCGCCAAAAAACCATTATTAAGTCTGGAATCATCATTGAGCAAGGACGCTCTCGCAGCTTAGTTAATCAAGCAAATAAACCCATTACATTTTTAAGCGTTAGCACGCCCTACCCTAAACACAGCCGTATTTTAAAATTAAAGGGGGCTCGTTGATTTTAACGTAGTGTTAGAGCCGTCAGCACATGGTCTTCCCATTGCCCATTGATCTTTAAATAATGCTTTGCAATACCTTCTTTTTCAAACTTTAAACGCTCCAACACGGCAGCGCTTTTATGATTTCTAGGCATATAACACGCTTGTATTCTGTCGATATTTAGCTCTTTAGAAACGTGCTGAATACCCGCTTCGAGGCATTCATTCATATACCCTTGACCCTGTATATCTTCCGCCAAGCTATAACCTAAAAAACAGGACTGAGAAATCCCTCGAACAAACTGTGAATAATTGCTGTAGGCCAACATGCGATCTTGCTCTGAGTTAAGTAAACACAAGACACAGCCCTTATCTTCGATAAAATCTCGACGCATCTCTTTTACCCGAAGACGACAGGTTTCATCGGAGTAGTAATCTTCTCCACGCTGAGGCTCCCAGCTGACTAAATGCTCGCGCTGCTCATTCACATAGGTTTTCAGTAAAGGCGCCTCACTTTCATCAAGAAGCTTCAACACACCTCTCGCCGTTTTGATGACAGGAAAACGACCATTGTCCTGCCAACTTTTACCGTTCACAACTACTTTCTCCTTTCGCACTTCCATCAGCTTTACACTGTAACGATCAAACCAAAACTGCACGCCAATCGACAGTGTTCTGATCATCATCGTATGATTCATCCAAGCGGTCGCTTGCTCTAATGTTGCCCAATAAAATATCAGTTGAGAACACGCTTCAGCACTCCATTCACTGTACAAAAAACCTTCTTGATCCGCAGCAAGCTCGATGACTTTCTCTGTCATAACGCGAAACATAATGTCATCACGCAATGGAGAAGTCGTTATACTAACGGCGTAGTAAGGCGACACAAAATTATTGTCCATACATCTAGATTCCCAATTACCCTATAAATAATGAACCAAGTATCCGGCTCTTTGTCTACACTTAAACCGTCTGAGATTATGGATAATGAGCTAAGTCTCGGCGTGGAAGTGCTCCAATACGACTTCTAAGTGTACATTAGCTCCGTCATAAATTTGACGCTTCCCCTTAGCGTCAATATGGAAAGCTTTTAGCCCACCTCGAATGAGGTGGGCTTTTTTCCATAAAAAAAGCGAGGCGCAATACGCAACCTCGCTTTAAAAACCCAGTAAACGGTTTTAAGAAACGCGTTCACCGTGAGCTTGTTTGTCGGCATGGTAAGAGGAACGCACCAATGGGCCACAAGCTGCGTGCTTAAAGCCAAGCTCTTTCGCGACTTGCTCGTAGCGCTCAAACTCTTCTGGATGCACAAATCGATCCATTGGGAAGTGATGCTTTGAGGGTTGCAAGTACTGACCAATCGTTAGCATGTCAACGTTGTGGGCACGCAGGTCTTTCATGACTTCGACGATTTCTTCGAAAGTCTCGCCCATGCCTACCATCAAGCCAGACTTGGTTGAAACATCTGGGCAACGCTCTTTGAATTTTTTCAACAGATCGAGCGACCACTGATAATCTGAGCCGGGACGCACTTGACGATACAAACGCGGGATCGATTCTAAGTTGTGGTTGAAGACATCCGGTGGTGACACCTGAAGAATATCTAACGCTACGTCCATACGGCCACGGAAATCGGGCACCAGTGTTTCGATTTCAATCGATGGGCTTTGTTCACGCGTGTGATCAATACAATCGACAAAATGCTGAGCACCACCGTCACGTAGATCATCACGGTCTACCGAGGTAATCACGACGTACTTCAGTCGCATATCACGAATCGCAGCAGCTAATTCTTTCGGCTCATCTGGGCTTAACGCATTCGGGCGACCATGTGCCACATCACAGAAAGGACAGCGGCGAGTACAGATATCACCCATTATCATAAAGGTAGCCGTACCGTTGGAGAAACATTCGCCTAGATTAGGACAATTCGCCTCTTCGCAAACAGACGCTAACTTATGTTCACGCAAGGTACTTTTAATACGTGCAATTTCTGGTGAAGCCGGCATACGCACACGCAACCAGTCAGGTTTACGCGGGATTTCTTCTGTAGGGATAACTTTTACAGGAATACGCGCCATTTTGTCGGCACCACGAAGTTTTTCACCCTGTACAACTCGCTTTTGCTGAGTAGTCATTCTTATTCACCCTTGTTGGATAATCGGATGAGAGTATCCGAGACGTTCAGCCAATACATTGGCAAGCTGAACTTTAACTTGCGTCATCTTGGTATCTGACTGCAAGCGCTTCATATCAATCATTTGTAAGCCTTGGTAGCCACACGGATTAATACGCAAAAATGGAGAAAGATCCATATCGACATTTAAAGCGACACCATGAAACGAGCACCCTCTTCGCACTCGTAAGCCAAGCGAAGATACTTTCATTTCATTGACATAAACACCAGGAGCATCTGCTTTAGGATAGGCTTCAATGTTATGTTGCTTCAATACGTCGACAATCGAGTTTTCGATCAATGTGACAAGGTCACGCACACCGATTCCCAATCGCTTTAAATCAATCATAATGTAAGCAATCAGCTGCCCTGGGCCATGATAGGTCACTTGGCCGCCTCGATCAGCTTGAACAACGGGGATATCACCTGCATCCAGCAGATGCTCAGCCTTACCCGCTTGCCCTTGAGTAAACACGGACGGGTGCTCGAGCAGCCAGACTTGATCGGGATCTTCTTTCGTACGAGTCTGGGTGAAATTTTTCATTTCTTCCCAGGTCGACTCGTAGGGCACCACACCTAAGTCGCGGCACAATATAGAATTAGGCATGAATCACATAACCATTTTTACGACATCAACAGCCATGAGATCTTTATGCAAACGCGATAAGTGGTCTTCACTTTGCGCAGTGATGCGGAAAGTAAAGCTTACAAAGCGCCCTTTAGAAGACACATTCTTCCTGATCGCTGAATCATCAAGTTCCGGTGCATGCAGGCGCACACACTCAAAAACATTGAGATGCGTGTCATCACTGTCGATTGCGACAACTTTAATCATATAGTTGTCGCAAGGAAACTCGATTTTAGGGGCATCTGGCGCTTCCTTGGCAACAACACCGTTTTGATTAATTAAAGCCATTTTTGCTGCTAACCCTTTTTAGAACAAGTTCATAAAGAACAATTTAACTTTATCGAATAAACGTTTGAAGAAGCCGCCTTCAGAAACTGGCTCTAGTGCTACTACGTCACGCTCAAGCAAAATATTTTCGGGCGTACCGACAATAATTTTACCCAGTACATCACCTGCGGCAATAGGCGCTTCAATTTCAGACTTAAGATCCAAAGAAGCAGGAATAGAATCCGCATTTTGACGTGGCATGGTCACCAATACGTCTTCAGAGAAACCAACTTTTACCGTATCAACTTCACCACCCCATACACGCGCATCGCTCAAAACTTGGCCTGCACTGTATAGTTTACGTGTTTCATAGTAACGGAAGCCGTAGTTCAAAAGTTTTTGCGTTTCTGCTGCTCGGGCTTCTGTAGAGCTTGTGCCCATAACAACGGCGATCAAACGCGTACCATTACGAACTGCGGACGCGGCTAAACAATACCCAGCGGCTTCAGTATGACCTGTTTTCAAGCCATCTACTGTTTTGTCACGCCACAGTAGTTTGTTTCGATTCGGCTGACGAATGTCGTTATAGGTAAAGTATTTCTCAGAATACAATTCGTAATTTTGCGGGAAATGCACAATTGTCGCACGCGATAATAAAGCAATGTCTAAGGCGCTTGAATAATGCCCTTCTGCAGGAAACCCCGTTGAGTTTACGAAGTGCGAATTGTTCATGCCCAATAGTTTTGCATGTTGATTCATCAAATCGGCAAAGGCCGCTTCGCCACCCGCAATGTGCTCAGCAACGGCCACACTCGCGTCGTTACCAGATTGAATAATAATACCGCGCATCAGGTCTTCAAGACGGACTTGAGTACCTTCACGAATAAACATACGCGAACCTTCCATACGCCATGCTGTTTCGCTAATAGTGACCTGATCATTCATTGAGATGTTGCCTTTAGCAAGCTCATACTCAGCAATGTAAGCGGTCATCAGTTTCGTTAAACTCGCAGGTGGTAGCTCCTCACGACTATTATGTTCAACCAGAACATCGCCTGTATAGGCGTCCATTAACACGTAACTGTTCGCGGACAGTTGAGGTGGCGCAGGAATCAGTGATGGTGCAGCTTGCGCTACAGAAACCATGAAGGAAATTGTGATGATAAAAAGAGATAACAGTCGTTTCATATTTTTTAAACGTCTTAGCCTAATCCGTGATGACAGGAATGATACTAAAGGGAGCTAGGAATCTCTAGCCTCGATAAAATTCTCTAAGGAGCTAACGCGACTTTTACACTTTTGCCAAAGCCGGCTTGCTCAAGTTTTTGCTGCCAGCCTGACAGCAGTTGATCACTTTCGTAAGGTCCAACCAGAACCTTATATAAACCATCATCCGCATGCAGTACTTCGATATTAATCGATGTATCAAAACGCTCAAATAATTTTTGCTTAAGCCTTTCAGCTGAGTTTTTTTGCGAGAACGCGCCCATCTGTAAATGACTAAACAACAAGTCATTTGACAATCCTTTTGATGCCGAAGGCACATTATTGACTGCCACAGAAGGCTTAACTACCGCCACCGCTGGTGTAGAGACCACTGGTGTAGCGGCAGCAGAAGCGACATAACGCTGACCAGGTTTAGGGGTAATGGCTTCAACACGAACCCGAGCCAATCCTTTTTTGTGATAGCCCAAACGCGCTGCAGCAGCATAAGATAAATCGATCAAACGATCTCCATGAAAGGGGCCTCGATCGTTTACACGGACGACTACAGAGCGCTGATTAGCTAGGTTGGTCACTTTTAAAAAGGTCGGTAACGGCAATGATTTATGCGCTGCTGAAAACGCATACATGTCATAAGTTTCCCCATTTGATGTCTTATGACCATGGAATTTCTGACCGTACCATGACGCAGTACCCTCTGCTTTGTAGCCTTCCGCCGAATTCATTACATAGTACTTCTTTCCCCAAACCGTGTAAGGGGACTTATTGCCACCACGACTTTTGGCTTCATACTTTGGAATTAAATCAGGCAAATGGTCAACTTTGATATCACCACTTGGGGCGTGATCCTGCAAAATGCTGTAGCGACCACCCCCTGAAGCCTTCTCATAGTCAATTGAACCACTTTTACCACCAATATGCTCAGTACTCATACAACCGGTCAGGCCAATGACAGAGATTAAGCCAAAGTATTTAGCCACCTTCATGCTGTGCAATCCTATTCGCTAATTCTAAAACAGACATGGCATAACGGCGACTTGGGTTGTAATCCATGATCGTGAAAAAATTCTCGTAGGCGAGCCAGTAGTCGACCTCCTCCTCACTTTCACGCAGCCCAATTAAGCCCGTTTTACCTGCTGCATAATCTGTTGTGGCCCATACACCTTTGGTACTCCATTCATTCATAGAATACAGCGGCGCTCGGCCTTTATTTACAAGCTCTGATACTTGCTCAGGTTGATCAACACGTGCTGGGATTGCAGCGCGCTGTTTGTATTGCCAACCATGATGACGTAAATAATTGGCAATACTGCCAATAGCATCGGCCTCAGAATTCCAAAGATCGATCCGACCATCTTGGTCATAATCCACAGCAAGTTTCATATGGTTACTTGGCATAAATTGCACCATACCCAACGCACCACTATAAGAACCTTTGGTTTCCCCTAAAGTCCAGCCTTGGTTTCTAGCTAACAGCAAGTAAGCTTCTAGCTCACTTTTAAAATACACACCACGTCTAGGGTAATCAAAAGACAACGTGGTAAGCGATGTAAATACATCGCGGTTACCCGTTATTTTACCATACGCAGTTTCTACACCTAGCAAAGCAACAATGACTTGCCAATCAACACCGTAATCTCGCTCAGCCTGCTCTAACCAAGCTTTGTTTCGCTGAGCGAACTTGACGCCTTGTTGGACACGATAAGGATCAATAAAGTTCACACGATATTTGTGATAAGGCGTGAGTACCTCTGGCTGATTATTTGATTTAGTGATTACCTGCTCTCGTTTGTAGGTATTAGAGAACATTGATAAAAGCAAGTGACGATCATAGTTATGCTGGCTCGCCATCTTATTGATGAATTTCTGAACTTCGGGTAAATCACTGTATGGCACACTTTTCACGACTCCAGGAGTGGGTTGTGCCTCTACATGATTACTCACTGTAGAGCAGCCATACAATCCAATTGCCAAACTAATGGCCAACACTCTCGTAAACATTACCTTGCCCTTTTATGAGTTTGAATCGACATTAAAATTCCGAATGTCGCCATGATGGTAATGATGGATGTACCACCATAGCTCACAAGAGGTAACGGTACACCTACAACCGGTAAGATCCCAGAAACCATGCCAATATTTACAAACATATACACAAAAAACGTTAACGTAATACTGCCAGCTAATAATCGAGCATAGTTATCCTCAGCGTATGCAGCAATAAACAAACCCCGAGCAATTACCAGCAAATACGCGCACATAAGCAAAGCACACCCTACCATGCCAAACTCTTCCGCCAATACGGCGATAATAAAGTCTGTATGACTTTCAGGGAGGAAATTTAACTGTGCCTGAGTCCCTTCTAGAAAACCTTTACCGTGCAGTCCTCCAGAACCAATGGCTGTTTTCGACTGAATGATGTTCCAGCCAGATCCAAGTGGATCGCTTTCTGGGTTTAAAAACGTCAATACTCGTTGCTTTTGATAGTCATGCATAACATGCCATAAGCAGTAGCCTGCAATGGGGGCTATAGCCGCCGCCCCCAAAATATAAAGCCAACCTATACCGGCTAAAAACAAGGCGAATATTCCCGAAACACCGACCAACAGAGCCGTCCCCAAGTCGGGCTGCTTTGCCACCATCAAAGATGGCACAGTAATGATCACTAACACCGTTACTATTTCTTTCAAACTCGGTGGCAATTGTCGATTCGCGAAATACCAAGCAACCATCATAGGCATGACAATTTTCATAATTTCAGAAGGCTGAAACCGCAGTCCTCCTGGTAAAGCTAGCCAACGCTGGGCACCTTTGGCACCTACCCCAAATAACAATACACAAACCAGCAAACCAACCAAGAAAACAAATAAAAATGGAGAGGCTCTTCGCATGTACTTAGGTGGTAATTGAGCTAAAGCAAGGCAAACAACCATACCGATGCCTAAACGAATTAATTGACGCTCAACCATTGCTACGTTTTGCCCCGAAGCCGAGTACAAAATAAATAGGCCTCCCGACATTAAAATCAGCAGTGCTACCAATAGCAACACATCAACATGTGTCAAACGCCACAGTCGAGCATTGGTGAACACCAATATGCGCTGATAAAACTGCAAACTCATCGGCTCGGTTCCTTGAAGTAGTCGTATTCTTTCGGGTATTTGTCGTATAAATACGCATCAAACAGAGCTTTTGTTAGATCCGCTGGCTTAGAACTACTGCCACCATTTTCGAAAATAGCAAACACAGCGATTTTCGGGTCATCTGCAGGCGCAAAACCGATAAACAAAGCATGATCATGAAGGCGCTTATCTAAATTATCAGCGTCATACTCTTCATCCTCTTGTAGACTAAATACTTGACCCGTCCCCGTTTTACCCGCGATTTTATAATCCGCTCCCTGTAATCGACGGCCAGTACCACGTGAGTCTGTTACAACTTTCTCCATGGCATTGACCATACGCTCCCAATTACGTTGATCTTTAAGCTTAATCTCATGTTCAACACCATCGTTACCTTGAAACGTTGCAGGCTCATCAGCAATCTGACTTACCATTCGCGGATAGTACATATGACCACGAGCGGCCATAGCTGCATTGGCAGTGGCTATTTGAATGGGCGTAGCCACCATAAAACCTTGACCGATACCTACGTTTACTGAGTCACCTGGATACCAAGGCTCTTTGTATCGCGCCTTCTTCCACTCATTAGACGGCAGCAAACCGGCGCTTGCGCCATTTAAGTCCAAAATAGAAGTTTGTCCGTAACCGAACTTTGATAAGAATGTGTGAATCGGCGTAATGCCCATTTTATGGGCTAGTTGATAATAATAAGTATCTACAGACTCAATGATCGATCGTTCAAGATCTATCCAGCCATGGCCCCCACGCTTCCAGTCTCGGTAACGTCGTCCATTAGGATTAATTTGATAGTAACCACGAGCATAATAGGTCTCTGTCCACGAAGAGAAACCATATTCTAATCCTGCCAACCCCATGAAAGGCTTGATTGTCGAGGCTGGAGGATAGCCACCACGTAGAGCGCGGTTAAACAGAGGCAAGCGTTTATCTTCTCTAAGTTCAGCATATTTACTAACGGAAATGCCGCGCACAAATGCATTGGGATCGAAGCCAGGTTTGGACACCATAGCAAGCACACCGCCATTACTAGGATCAATGGCTACGACCGATCCTTTATAATTTCCTAACAAATCGTAAGCATACTGTTGTAACCGGGCATCCATGTAAAGATGGAGATCTTTTCCAGGGGTAGGGTTTTGACGCTCAATTTCAGACATAATCCGTCCACGAGCGTTTACTTCAACTTTTGAGATACCTGGATGACCAAAAAGCGTAGACTCGTAATATTCTTCAATTCCTGTTTTACCGATAAACAGCGCACCTTGATAAGCCGCTCGATCAACTCGCTTAAGATCTTTAGCTGTAATTCGTCCCACATAGCCAACAGCATGAGCAAACGCTTCGCCAAAAGGATAATAGCGCGTTAACTGCGCCTCAACTTGAACACCGTCAAGTCGATAAAGGTCAACAGATACTTTGGACCACTCTTCATCTGAAAGTTGAGATTTCAAAGTAATGGATTGATATGGACGACGATAGTCTTTCAAGCGGTCTTCATAATCGGCCCACTCTTCATCGGTTATATCTATCGACTCATTCAATGCTTCTTTAAGTTTAGGAAGACTAAGCGCTCGCTCAGGAATCACTGTTAGACTGTGTATAGGACGGTTGTCAGCCAGCACTACGCCATTACGATCAAAAATAAGACCTCTAGGCGGAGGCTCAGTAATTAGCATGACACGATTGTCATTTGCTTTCGTTTGATACAGCTCGTGCTCGACAACTTGTAGATAAAATAAGCGCCCCATTAATACGCCAACCATCATCAACACAAAGATCGCGGCGACGACTACCCTACTTTTGGTCAGGGAATGTTCTTGACGATGATTTCGAAAAACTTGATGATGCTTGCCCACAACAGAACTCTAACGGTGATATGGATGATTATTCATAAGTGTCCAAGCTCGATAAATCTGCTCAGCCAATAAAATACGCACCATAGGGTGAGGCAGTGTAAGCTTAGAAAGTGACCAAGCTTGATCCGCACGTGCGGTACAGCGGGGGTCCAGTCCATCCGGCCCCCCTACTAATAAAGAAATGTTATAACCATCCATACGCCAGTGAGATGTCTGCTCAGCTAACTGCTCAGTACTCCAAGTTTTTCCCAAAACTTCCAAAGCAATAACTTTATCTCCAGAGGGAATCGCCGCCAGCATTGCATCACCTTCTTTTTGAATGGCTTTTGCAATGTCAGTGTTTTTCCCACGAGGAGACATAGGTAATTCAACTAATTCAAGAGAGAAGTCTTTTGGTAGGCGTTTAGCGTACTCTTCGTACCCTTCAACGACCCATTTTGGCATTTTCGTACCAATAGCAATCAATCTAACGCGCATGTCATAACCTTAACGCTTCTCTGGCTTGATATCCCAAAGTTTTTCTAGGTCGTAGAACGAACGTGCTTCTTCTGTCATAACGTGTACAACAACATCGTATAAGTCCACAAGAACCCAATCGCTACCCATCTCACGACCTTCGCTGCCTAATGGCTGAAGACCTTTGCCTTTAGCGTGCTCGACTACATTTTGGCCCAGTGAGTTAACATGACGTTTTGATGTACCCGTGCAGATGACCATGAAATCCATCATGTCGGTTAATTCACTTACGTTAAGTACCGTGATGTTATCGCCTTTCACATCCTCTAATGACTCCACAGCAAGTTCGAGAATTTGATCAGCAGATAATTGGTTTTGGCTCATAGTTTCGGATAACCCTATTTATATAAAGAATGCGTTTCAATGAAACGCTGTATAGTTTCTGGAACCAAGTACGCTATAGACGCTTTTTTGCGACAAAGGTTTCGTACTTGGCTTGATGAAATCGCAAGAGGTGTAAAACTCTCCATCCATATCTTTCCAGCGGGCGCGCATTGTAACTCAGCCGCGCTCTTGGCTCGATGCTTTTCATAAAAAGACTCAAGACTGGAAATAAAGTCAGGCTCCCACCCGGGTCGAGATATGACCAAGATGTGTGCTACACTCAATAACTCTTGCCAACGAGACCAGGTCGGAAGCGACAGAAAGCTGTCCATCCCAACGACCATAATCAATGGTTCGTCTGCGCCTAACTCATGACGCAACTGCGCTAAAGTATCAATACTGTAACTGCGCCCTTCTCTTGCTATTTCTCGCTTATCAACACTCAATCGCTCATCAGCCTGAATTCCTAACCTCACCATTTCTAGGCGCTGTTCGGCACTGACAGAAGGTTGACCTTTATGAACAGGTTGATAACAAGGGATTAAACGTAGATTATTGAACTGAAAATAATCTAATATATCGACGGCAGAGCGCAGATGGCCATGATGGATAGGGTCAAACGTCCCCCCCATCACAACCGTTCCTTTCTGTTGTATATCAGATAACTCAGTTGTCACGTGTGTGACCATCGCCTAATACGACATACTTTTGACTTGTTAGTCCGATCAAACCAACGGGGCCACGAGCATGAATTTTATCGGTAGAAATACCAATTTCTGCCCCTAGCCCATACTCGAAACCGTCCGCAAACGCTGTTGAAGCATTGACCATCACCGAAGAAGAATCAACCTCCGCCATAAAGGCACGCGTTTTGGAGTAATTTTGCGACACAATCGCATCAGAGTGATGTGAGCCATACTGATTAATATGAGCGATAGCTTCATCCATATCGTCCACTAATTTAATGGACAACTTTGGACCTAAATATTCGGTATACCAATCGTCTTCAGTAGCGGGTTGCGTATTAATCAAAGCACGTGTTTGCTCACAACCAACAAGCTCGACCCCTTTTTCAACCAAGGCGTCAGCTAGGCGTGGCAAAATATCCTGAGCGATACTCTGGTTAACCAGCAATGACTCCATCGCATTACACACGCCATAACGGCGAGTTTTAGCATTTATAGAAATGTTAAACGCTTTTTCAAGATCGGCCTCGTCATCAATGTATACATGACAGTTACCATCAAGATGCTTAATTACAGGCACTCGCGCATCGTTACTAATACGCTCGATCAAGCCTTTACCACCGCGTGGCACGATAACGTCGACAAATTCAGGCATTGTAATCAAAAGACCAACGGCTGCACGATCAACTGTATTGATCACCTGTACCGCATCCTCTGGCAAACCAACTGCCGCCAAACCAGACTGAACGGCTTGCGCAATCGCTTGATTCGAGTAAAACGCTTCACTGCCACCTCGTAAGATCGTCGCATTGCCAGACTTTAAACATAGACTGGCCGCATCAATCGTTACGTTTGGACGAGATTCGTAAATGATACCAATCACTCCCAATGGCACACGCATTTTGCCCAGCTGTATCCCTGATGGACGATAAACCATATCGGTAATTTCACCCACTGGATCTGGCAATGACGCAACCTGCTTCAGGCCTTCAATCATGCCGTCGATACGTGCGTCGTTTAGCTCAAGACGATCAAGCAAAGCAGCTTCTAGACCTTTTTTCTTACCATTTTCCAAGTCCTTAGCATTCTCTTCTTTAAGTCGAGGTCGTGCAGACTCCAAAGCATCCGCCATAGCGAACAACGCATTGTTCTTTTGCTCTGTCGTGGCACGAGTCAATTGGCGTGATGCAGCACGAGCTTTTTGACCAACTTCATTCATGTAAGATTCTAAGGACATTATTCACTCTCTTCTTTATCCAGCGATGTCATTTCCCTTGATGGGACGCTATAAAAATAGATAAGCGGTATACTACCACATCTTATTCAATCTGATTCTCAATTATTCAACACCTAAACGATTAATTTACCTATGACGAACACATTTCAATTTCAGCAGATTGGAGTTACTCACTCTTGCTACAAAGAAAAATTTGGTATCCCTCGTCAACCAGGCCTTGTCACTGAGGCTGCTGCATCAATTGAACTACTGCCTCCGTTCAACCGTATGGATGTATTGGATGGACTGGAAGGCTTTTCACATATCTGGGTACATTTTATCTTTCATCAATGCATTCAAGAACATTGGAAGGCCAAAGTCAGGCCGCCGCGATTAGGTGGCAACAAGAAAGTAGGCGTTTTCGCAACACGCGCTACTCACCGCCCTAACCCAATTGGATTATCAGTCGTTGAGGTATGTGGCATTCGACAAGATAAAAAACGCATCTTTATTGATATCATCGGGGCCGACTTATTAGATAAAACCCCTATAATCGATATAAAACCCTATCTACCTTATGCCGACGCACTACATCATGCGCAGGGCGGGTTTGCTCCTGAACCTGCTCCTCTTACGCCTGTGTTACTCTCAAAACTGGCATTAGCTCAGGCAATTGCCTATAAAAAAGAGTACAAGAGAGAATTAATCCCTTTGATAGAACAAGTTATTGGACAAGATCCAAGACCTTCCTATCTCACAAATGCTGATGGCAGAATACATGGCAACTTGCTATGGAACACCAATATAAAGTGGACTGTCAGCAGCGACCATATTTTAATCACAGAGATAGAGTACCCAGTGGGTGAATAGTATGAATAAGTCAAAAATGCTAAATGCTTATAAGTCTGTGAATAACTTAAAAGGCAGACCGCAATGTAAAGAAGAGCAGGAACCAAAGACACCTAAGATTTATCGCTCAGAATACGATGAAAAGCTGATAAAAGAATACCATTTCGCTAAATTTCAGAAGAATTTGAACCTAATTCAGAACAACCAAGAAGTGGCTGAACTGCTTGAAAAAGAAGAGTGGGACGAAGAAGACATCAAAACACTACTCGCATCGTTTCGCTAACAAAAAAGCTATACCCACGTTTATCCACATCTTCTGTGTATAGTTTATTTGTCAATCTGATCTAGAAAAAACACATAAAAAAAGCGGACCCAGAAGGTCCGCTTTTTAAAAAACTTAATTCTTAAATAGAATTAGTTTTGGTTCTCAAGTTGAGCCTTGATCAGGTCACCGATTGTCGTCGGGCCATTTGATTCAGCTTGCTGCTTTTCAGAGTGAGACTTAATAGCCGCTTTCTCTTCTGTAGCATCTTTCGCTTTAATAGAAACAGCGATAGTGCGAGCTTTACGATCAACGTTCGTGATCGCAACTTCAACAGATTCATCTTGCTTAAGAACAGTAGAAGCATCTTCTACACGATCGCGGCTGATTTCAGAAACTTTCAAGTAAGCTTCAACACCTTCTGAAAGAATCACAACAGCACCTTTAGCATCTACTTCGCCAATAGTACCAGTAACGATCGCACCTTTGTCGTTTTCAGCAACGAATGCAACGAAAGGATCTTGCTCTAGCTGCTTAACACCTAGAGAGATACGCTCACGCTCAGCATCGATAGAAAGAACAACCGTTTCTAGAACGTCACCTTTCTTGTACTTACGTACAGCTTCTTCACCAGCTTCTTCCCAAGATAGGTCAGATAGGTGAACAAGACCGTCGATACCACCATCAAGACCGATGAATACGCCGAAGTCAGTGATAGACTTGATAGCGCCAGAGATCTTGTCGTTTTTGTTGAATGACGTAGCGAACTCTTCCCATGGGTTTGGAGTGCACTGTTTGATACCTAGAGAAATACGACGACGCTCTTCGTCGATGTCTAGGATCATAACTTCTACTTCGTCACCGATCTGAACAACTTTAGAAGGGTGGATGTTTTTGTTAGTCCAATCCATTTCAGAAACGTGAACTAGACCTTCAACACCTTCTTCAAGCTCAGCGAAGCAACCGTAGTCAGTTAGGTTTGTTACACGTGCAGTAACTTTAGTACCTTCTGGGTAACGAGCTTTGATTGCAACCCATGGATCTTCACCAAGTTGTTTAAGACCTAGAGAAACACGGTTACGCTCACGATCGAACTTAAGAACTTTAACGTCGATCTCATCGCCTACAGCGATGATTTCGCTTGGGTGCTTGATACGCTTCCAAGACATGTCAGTGATGTGTAGAAGACCATCAACACCGCCCAAGTCAACGAATGCACCGTAATCAGTAAGGTTCTTAACGATACCTTTAACTTCTTGACCTTCTTCAAGGTTAGCAAGAAGCGTTTCACGCTCAGCGCTGTTAGTCGCTTCCATAACGGCACGACGAGATACAACAACGTTGTTACGTTTCTGATCAAGCTTGATAAGTTTGAACTCAAGTTCAACACCTTCAAGGTGAGATGTGTCGCGAATAGGACGAACATCCACCAAAGAACCTGGCAAGAAAGCACGGATGTTAGCGATATCCACAGTGAAGCCACCTTTGACTTTACCGTTGATAACACCCTTAACGATTTCACCTTCTTCGTAGGCTTGCTCAAGAACAGCCCAAGTTTCAGCACGCTTAGCTTTCTCACGAGAAAGTTTAGTTTCACCGAAACCATCTTCTACAGCATCAAGAGCAACTTTAACTTCGTCGCCGATGTTTAGAGTGAATTCGCCTGTCTCAGAAAGGAATTGAGAACGAGGGATAACGCCTTCAGATTTTAGACCTGCATGAACAGTTACCCAGTCGCTGTCGATATCGACAACTAGACCAGTAACAATCGAGCCTGGAGCCATTTCTACGGTTTTAAGGCTTTCTTCAAACAGTTCTGCGAAGCTTTGAGTCATTGTGATTCCTATATACACGGAACAACTAAATGTTCCCTGCCACATCGCCAGCTTATGTGGGGTTAATTTACATTGTTTGCGATTTGGCGTTTGCTGGCCCCAAATCGACTTAATTTAATCGATCTATTTTAGCACAAAGATTGAACATAAATACAGTTCAAACTTAAATGTAAGAGGCTTTTGCCGCTTCAGACAGGATAATATCCACAACCTGATCAATTGACAGATCTGTACTATCGATTTCAAGAGCACCAGTCGCAGGCACCAAGGGAGCAACAGCACGATTTGCATCTCGCTCATCACGCTCTTTAATGGTTTTAACTAACGCATCAAAATCGACCACATCCCCTTTCTGTTCAAGCTGTAACAAGCGACGCTGCGCGCGCTCTTCAGGTGTTGCCGTCAAAAAGACTTTGATGCTCGCCTCAGGAAACACAACGGTTCCCATATCACGACCATCAGCAACCAAACCTGGTTCCTGCACAAAAGCACGCTGACGTAACAATAAACCTTCACGTACATCAGCAATAGCGGCCAACTTAGACGCTTGATTACCGACTATTTCCGTCCGGATCGCCTGCGTAACGACTTCACCTTCAAGCACAATCTCAACCTTACTATCTTCAGATTGCTTAAATTGAATATCTAAATGCTCAGCAAGAACTTTGAGCGCTTCCACGTCATCACTTTCAATACCATGATGGGACGCCGCTAAAGCCAACAAGCGATAAAGCGCACCACTATCAAGCAAATGCCAACCCAGCTTTTCGGCGACCAATTGACTTACTGTGCCTTTACCAGCACCACTAGGGCCATCAATCGTAATAACTGGGGCTTGATTCATCATAACTGTTCCTCTTATTTAGCTAAGCACTGAGCACTTCAGACCCAGTGTTGTCGCAATTTCTTCTAAGTTTGGAATTTGTGCTAACAATCTCTGACAATCTCTGACTGTCGCTCCATTGCGGCAACGAGCAGCAAGCAGCAAAAATGCCAATGCAACAAGCTCATTCCCTGCACTGTCCAAATCCCCTCCATGAGGAGTACTTCCTTTTATTGATAAGGCTCCGGCGTGCCATTCTCCAACACCACCGATATGGTTAACGCCATCAACTAATGTTGTCATGCGATCCTCATAGAAATAAGGCAAATTCGACACAGCCTCAAACTGACTGTCTCCTTCCGCATAAACGGCAGCCATGGCAAGACATGGCAAAAACTCGCGAAATTCATAAGATTGCTCTGCGCTTAGCGAAAAAGAACGCAATTTTGCAAATGATACACGTAATCTTTGAGTTGCGAAGACACCCAAAGGCTCACCACACCATTCTAACTTGGCGCCATTCTGCTGCAGCAGATCCAACAAAGCCCCCATGCGTCCAGAATGCGTCACGCCTTGCAGCTGTAAAGCTGAACCAGGTAGCAAAGAAGCTAGCAACACAAGCCATAGGCTTTTCTGCATATCAGACGGCAACTCAATATTAGCAGCCTCTAACTGAGCTTTTCGAACTGTTATAGAGGCCTGCCCTTCAATTTCAACAGCAAAGCTGGCGAACAACGCGCGCACCTGCTCGTCAAATTGCATTGTCGACTCAAAACTAGAGTCATCTTGCGCAAATAGACTCAGCAATACTGCAGATGACATTAGTCTTGAGGATGCAGGTCCTGGCAATTTCCCAGAAACCAGGCCTATGGAAGACGGTACAAACTTAAATGGCAAACAATCTGCCGCCCCTGAAGAGACCGCCGCCCCCGCACTTTTTAGCAAACTTAATAAATTCGTAAACGGAGTGTTAAGAAGAGAATCATCAGCCAACACATCAACAGGAAATGCTTGCCCAGCTAATACTGGCGCAAGCAAATACAAACTTGTCGCAGAACCATGAACATTAATGGGCGCTATCGGAGCTCGAAGGCCCGTTCGTCCGGCCCCATGCACCCGCACAGAACCGTAGCCAAACTCTTCAATCACGACCCCCATATCCTTGAGTGCCTGCATGGTGACTTTTACGTCGCCCGCCAAATCCACGTTAGCTAATTCACTAACACCATCAGCCAAGGCCGCCATGATAAGGGCTCTATGTGACAAAGATTTGTCACCGACTAATTTAATATCACCATTGATAGCTGATGCCGGGCTAACAGAAATTGACAACTGCTTTTCTTGCGGTTTACCCAAGGTACGCTGCTCTAACAATCGTAAAAAATGATCTCGAGCGGATTTCGCACGAGTAAACACTCCGTACATTGAAGCACCATCTGCATCAACAATTGCCTGTCGCATGTCAGATAAACGATCAGTAAATAAATCAAGCGTTGCCAGCGTGGCATCTTTATTCGCTAGAAACACATCGCGCCACATAACAGGGTCACTTGATGCAATGCGTGTAAAATCACGAAAACCACCCGCAGCAAACCGGAATATATCTTGACTGCGATCAGCATTGGCCAACGTATCGACCAACGTGTACGCCAACAAGTGCGGCAAGTGACTCGAAGCAGCTAAGACATGATCATGATGATCCACATCCATACTCACAACATCTGACCCGACTGCACGCCATAGCCGATAAAGACGATCAAGTAGCTCAGGATCGGAGTATGGTAATGGAGTGACAATCGCCATATGCTTTTCAAATAGATGTGGATTAGCAGCAAGCACGCCGCTTTTCTCAGCGCCTGCGATAGGATGACCTGGAATAAAGTTCGCGGGGGCTTCGCCAAACACTTTTGCAGCTGCAGCGACGACACTCCCCTTTGTCGAACCAACATCGGTAATCAGAGTGGTTGGTTTAATATACGATTTA
Organism: Marinomonas atlantica; assembly: GCF_001639725.1. GTDB lineage: Bacteria > Pseudomonadota > Gammaproteobacteria > Pseudomonadales > Marinomonadaceae > Marinomonas > Marinomonas atlantica. Next base: position 322,781 of record NZ_LTAW01000003.1, on the reverse strand, counting down.
ATCTCAGTTAATACAGACTCCATGGCACGAACAGGCGTTGCCAAAATAATGATGTCCATATTACTGATGGTAACTTCGTCTAATTGAGCCGGGTAATCAATGACCCCCGTTGATACCCCTAAGGTCAATTCACCAACACGACGATCAGCACCAAACAAAGTTGCCAAGCCTTGTTGCTTTAAACTTTTTGCGAAAGAACCGCCGATCATGCCCAACCCAACGATTAAGACATTACCGAACTCTCTCTTATTGTCATACATACTAAGCGCCTTATAACGTATTGAGCAAAGCGCTTAAAGCACAGCGACTGGGTAAGACCCAAGCACTTTTACTTCCGATGCACGTTCACGCAGCTCGTCAATTACAACTTGACACGCTTCGTCTTCACAATGCCCCCAGAAGTCGATATAAAACACATATCCCCACTTACTAATAAGAGAAGGGCGTGTCTCCAAACGCGTCATATCAACACCGTGACGCTCAAACGACTCGAGTAAGCGGTACAATGCACCCGGCTCGTTTTTCGCACTCACCAACAAAGATGTTTTATCTTTGCCGCTCGCAGGTACTTTTTCATTGCCAATAATTAAGAAACGAGTAGTGTTTTCAGGGTGATCTTCAATATTAGCCGACACCACCTCTAAGCCATAAAGCTGGCAAGCAATGTCACCAGCGATGGCTGCGACGGCTTTGCCATTCTTACCTGCCTCAGCAGCTAAACGCGCACCTTCGGCATTAGAGCTTACCGCAACGCGCTCTGCATGAGGCCAGTAACGATCAAGCCAAGCTCGACATTGAGCCAAAGATTGTTGGTGCGAATAGATGTGTGTCACATCATCAGGTGCAATATTAGGTGCCACCAACAAATTATGATGAATACGAACTTCTACTTCACCACAAATTTTTAGGCGCGAACCACGGAAACTGTCCAGCGTATGATTAACAACGCCTTCGGTAGAATTTTCTACCGGCACCACACCGTAATTAGCGGCACCCGACTCTACTTCGCGAAAGACTTCGTCAATAGCGGCCATTGGCGCACTCACAATGGACTGACCAAAGTGTTTCAACGCTGCCTGCTGCGTGAAGGTACCTTCAGGCCCTAAAAAAGCAATGCGCATAGGGCGCTCTAAAGCCAAACAAGAAGACATTACTTGGCGGAAAATCTTCGCCATTTCTTCATTGCCTAGCGGTCCTTTATTACGCTCCATAACGCGACGAAGCACTTGAGCTTCACGCTCTGGACGATAAAAAACAACGTTATGATCACCTTGCTCCGCAAGCTTAACCTCTGCCACTTTTTGCGCACACGCGGCGCGCTCATTTATCAAATCTTGAATCTGAGCATCAATTGCATCGATTCGATCACGTAACAATGGCAACGTCATCGGGATTGTGTCTTTTTTTATCGTCATAGAGCGTTTGTCCTAATTACAATTAACCGTAGCGTTTCTCAAATGCCAGCATGAAGTCTACTAATGCTTCAACACCCGCTTTAGGCATCGCATTGTAGATACTTGCACGCATACCACCTACCGAACGATGTCCAGCAAGTGTTTTCAGCCCGGCTGCCTCTGACTCGGCTAGGAAAGTTTTTTCTAGGGATTCGTCTGCCAAAATAAATGGCACGTTCATTCGAGAACGGTAACGAACATCAATTGGGTTTGAGTAAAAAGCGCTGTTATCAATAGTGCCGTATAGTAACGCGGCTTTCTCGATATTAATTTGCTCGATAGCAGACACTCCACCCTGCCCCTCTAGCCACTCAAAGACTAGATCGGCCAAATAAATGGCAAAGGTAGGCGGTGTATTTATCATAGAGTCATTCTTTGCAAGATTCTCATATGACCAAACCGTCGGCAAAGAATCGTTATCACTGCGCGCTAATAGGTCTTTACGAATAATATTAATCACTACACCTGCAGGCCCAACATTTTTCTGGGCACCTGCGTAAATCATGCTGTATTTAGAAACATCTATCTGTCGGGACAAAATAGTAGAAGATAGATCAGCAACAATAGGTAAGCCTGTTTCAGGCAATGTTTCAAACTCTAATCCACCAATAGTTTCATTCGGTGTCAGATGCAAATATGCAGCGGTTTCATCTAACACTAGGGACGAAAAGTCTGGAACGGTGGTGTAGTTCACATCTTTTGATGAACCCGACAAAATGACATTGGTGTACTTACTCGCTTCTTTAAGCGCCTTAGTAGACCAAGCACCAGTATCTAAGTAGCATGCTGAATCAAACCCTGAGGTCAAATTTGCCGGAATTTGAGCAAAAGATGCAGAAGCACCGCCTTGCGTAAACACGATCTCATAATCATCTGGAATATTCATTAAACGACTGAGTCGGGCTTTAGCCGAGGCCAAAATCGAAACAAACTCATCGCTACGGTGGCTCATTTCCATGACTGACACGCCTTTTCCATGCCAATCAAGGAGCTCTGCTTGCGCTTTTGCTAATACAGCTTCTGGAAGCGCGGCGGGACCAGAACAAAAGTTATAAACTCGGCTCATTCTGCCTTAAACCTCATTTAAGTATGTGTCACTACAACACAAAAGAAGGCGCACCGAGGTGCGCCATGGGATTTTTTACTCTTCTGAGCTTGGGGGGGTACTCGTCAGATCATCCGTTGTTTCGACTACTTCTGCATCCGCTTCCACCTCTTCGATCTCAACAACCGCATCGTCATCTTCAACAACACGTTCGACACCGACTAATTTTTCTTCATTAGACAGTCGAATCAAGGTAACACCCTGAGTGTTTCGACCTTGGCAAGAAATTTCAGAAACACGCGTACGAACCAAGGTGCCCATATCAGTAATCAAAATAACTTCATCCGACTCTTCAACTTGCGTCGCACCCACTACTGGGCCGTTACGCTCGGACACTTGAATACCAATAACACCTTGCCCACCACGGCCGTAAACAGGGAAATCACTGATCATGGTACGTTTACCGTAACCATGCTCACATGCCATCAAGACCGCCGTTTCTGTTTCAGCACTCGGTACAATCAGCGATACTACTTTGGCCTCTTCGGGCAATTTAATACCGCGTACACCGGCTGCCGTACGCCCCATAGGACGAACATCTGTTTCTTTAAAGCGAATCGTTTTACCTGAGCTCGACACCAGCATAATATCGTCTTCGCCGGACGTGCGCGCTACACCAACCAGTGCATCACTATCATCCAAGTTCAATGCAATCAAGCCGCTTGTACGAGGACGGGCAAAATGCTCCATTGCCGTCTTCTTAACAGTACCGTTGGCAGTCGCCATGAAAATATAGCTACTCGCCGTTTCATCTGACTCTTCAACGTATGTATCTGCATCCGTTTTTTCAGGCGCTGTTAGCGGCAACAATGCAGAGATATGTTCACCTTCTGCCAATGGCAATAGATTAACAATTGGACGACCTTTAGAAGCACGACTACCGACTGGAATTTCAAATACGCGCAGCCAATACACTTTACCGAAGTTACTAAATAGCATAACGGTGTCATGACTACTTGTTACCAACAGGTGACTGATATGGTCTTCGTCTTTCATACCTGATGAGGACTTGCCACGACCACCACGGCGCTGGGCTTTGTATTCTTCTAGCGGCTGTGTTTTCGCATAACCTGTATCCGAAATCGTCACCACCATTTGCGCTTCATCAATCAAGTCAGCAATGGTTAAATCTTGTTTCGACGTCAGGATTTCAGTACGACGCACATCACCAAACTGATCACGCGCATCTTCAAGCTCTTCGCGAATCACTTCCATTAGACGATCTGGATTACCCAAAATTTCTAACAGCTCAGCAATCAAGTCGATTAGAGACTTGTATTCGCCCAAAAGTTTTTCGTGTTCCAAACCTGTCAAACGGTGCAGGCGCAAATCAAGAATTGCTTGTGCTTGCTCTGGAGACAAATGATAAACATCACCATTAAAGCCGTAAGCAGGATCTAAGTCATCAGGACGACAAGCATCAGCACCCGCACGCTCAAGCATGGCATTTACATTGCCTGGTTCCCAGCTTTCAGAGATCAGTTTCTCTTTCGCTTCAGCTGAAGTAGGTGACTGACGGATCAGCTCAATAACTCGATCAATGTTCGCCAGTGCAACCGCTAAGCCCTCTAGAACATGGCCACGCTCACGAGCTTTACGAAGCTCGTAAATCGTACGACGTGTCACAACCTCACGACGGTGTTTCACGAAGCATTCTAGAATTTGTTTTAGGTTCAACAATTCTGGACGACCATCAACCAAGGCCACCATATTGATACCAAAAACAGATTGCAGCTGAGTTTGAGTGAATAGATTATTGACTACTACATCTGGGTTTTCACCTCGACGCAGTTCAATAACGATACGCATACCGTCTTTATCAGACTCGTCGCGCAGCTCGCTTATGCCTTCAATTTTCTTTTCTTTTACCAACTCAGCAATTTTTTCAATGACTTTAGCTTTGTTTAGCTGGTATGGAATTTCAGTAAAAACGATCGCCTGACGATTGGCTTTTTCCATCTCTTCAACATGGTGACGAGCACGCATGTAAATACGACCCCGGCCTGTTTTGTAGGCTTCTACAATACCAGCACGGCCGTTAATGAAAGCACCGGTAGGAAAATCAGGACCAGGCACAAACTCCATCAACTCATCGATGGTAATTTCAGGGTTATCAATGACGTTTAGGCAGCCATCAATGATTTCACCCAAATTGTGAGGAGGTATGTTGGTGGCCATACCTACGGCGATACCTGCAGAACCGTTTACCAACAGCCCAGGAATACGCGTTGGCAGTACGCCAGGCATAAATTCAGTGCCATCATAGTTAGGCACGAAGTCGACGGTTTCTTTTTCCAAGTCCATCAACATATGGTGCGATATGCGCGCCATACGGATTTCGGTGTAACGCATGGCTGCGGCACTATCACCATCTACAGAACCGAAGTTACCTTGACCATCCACCAGCATGTAACGCATTGAGAATGGCTGCGCCATACGAACGATGGTTTCATAAACAGCAGAATCACCATGAGGGTGATATTTACCGATCACGTCACCGACGATACGAGCCGATTTTTTGTAGGGCTTATTCCAGTCATTCTTAAGTTCATTCATCGCATACAGCACGCGACGGTGAACAGGCTTCAAACCGTCTCGAACATCAGGCAATGCGCGCCCTACGATGACACTCATCGCGTAATCTAGATACGAACCTTTCAGCTCATTTTCGATACTGACGGGAATAATTTCTTTGGCTAATTCACCCATAGATACTACCGTTCCTTATGTTTGGAGCAAGATAACAATACAACCGCTCCGGCCATCTTTTTGTAAGCGCGGCATTATACCACAAGCGAAACCTGAACACCCATTATCTATCGCGCATTTATTTTCATCAAAGCGGGAATCATAAACCCACACACTTATGTCATTAAAAGAGCTTGAAACAGATGGTAATGATCAATATTTATAAAAAAGCCTCGTTCAAATCATCATCCAAGTTTGTCGCCAACCATAGAATCGCTATAATGCCATGATCCAAATAGCGGCGAGCGCTCGAATAATAGGAATTCACCTAATCGTTAATGCAGTAGCCACGATACAACAGGAACAAGAGATGACCTCAAATCAAACCAACTCCACCAATGTAGACCCAGATGAAGTCGCCAAATTTGAAGCGCTAGCAAGTCGCTGGTGGGATAAGACCAGTGAGTTCAAACCTCTTCATGATATCAACCCACTGCGTGCCAACTACATCAATGAGCGAGCAGCATTAAATGGCAAAAAAGCCATTGATGTAGGCTGTGGCGGCGGTATCCTTTCAGAAGCTCTGGCCCAAATGGGAGCTACCGTTAAAGGTATTGACATGGGCGAAGCACCTCTTGCCGTTGCAACGCTTCACCTCGAAGAAAGTGACCTTGAAATCGATTACGAGCGCATCACCGCTGAAGAAATTGCTGAACGCGAAGCAGAACAATACGATGTGGTTACCTGTCTTGAAATGCTAGAACATGTGCCGGATCCAGCATCTGTTATTCGCGCCTGTATGAAATTGTGTAAACCTGGTGGCCACGTCTTCTTCTCAACCATCAACCGCAACCCAAAAGCCTATCTTTTTGCTATTGTAGGCGCTGAATACGTGTTGAAGATGCTACCAAAAGGCACCCATGACTATGCAAAATTCATTCAACCATCAGAATTGACTCAATTTGCACGTCAAGCTGGACTCGATGTCACTCATATGACAGGAATGACCTATAATCCAATTACTAAGGTCTACAAATTGAATGATCGCGATGTGTCTGTTAACTACTTAATGCACACTCAAAAGCCGACGAAAAACTAGGAGGTCTAAGATGCTGGACTACCAAGCGCCGAACGATCTGTTAAAAGAAAAAGTAATTCTAGTAACCGGAGCCGGCGATGGCATTGGCAGACAGGTTGCCCTAACCTACGCATCCCATGGTGCCACTGTTATCCTTTTAGGACGTACCACCAAAAAGCTTGAAGAGGTTTACGATCTATTTGAAAGCTCAGGTTATCCACAAGGTGCCATCGTACCACTCAATCTTGATACAGCAGTCGAGCATGATTACATTGAGCTGGCTAATACAATTGAAAGTGAGTTTGGTCGACTCGACGGTATCCTGCACAATGCCAGCTTGCTAGGAGATCGCACGCCCCTAGCAAACTATGAGACAAGTACATTTGAGCAAGTCATGCGAGTCAACGTCAACGCAGCATTTTTGCTCAATCAGGCACTCATTCCGCTTCTACAAAAAGCCTCAAACGCTTCCATCATATTTACAACTTCATCTGTTGGCAGAAAAGCTAAGGCGTACTGGGGAGCATACGCGGTTTCAAAATTTGCCACAGAAGCAATGATGCAATTACTGGCTGACGAACTTGAAAACATATCTCAAATACGCGTCAACGCTATCAACCCTGGCGCCACTCGCACCAACATGAGAGCCTTTGCTTACCCAGCAGAAGACCCTAATACCCTCAAAACACCTGAAGACATCATGCCCATTTATCTCTACCTAATGGGCAATGACAGTGCAGATGTTAATGGTCAATCCCTAGACGCTCAACCGAAATAAAACCACATACCTTGCACATCATCATAGGAACGGGCTAACCTGTTTCTATGATGAAATTCACAGCAAACATTCGTACCCTTTTTGTCTTGATCGCAACGACCTGCGCTCTCCTTATAAGCCTTCCTGTAGCAGCTAAATCTATGCAAACAATACCTGGTAAAAGCCCGTCAGACCAACACACCTATGCCCATATAACACTGAATAATGGCCTGTCTGTTATCTTAGTATCTGACCCGCAAGCCGAGCGCCCAGCAGCGTCATTAGCAATTAAATCAGGAAGCTACAATGATCCTGACAAACATTTAGGGTTAGCCCACTTACTAGAGCACATGCTTTTTCTAGGCACAGAAAAGTATCCTGAGGCAGGTGCATACCAAGAGTTTATTCGTAAACACGGAGGTACTCATAACGCCTATACCAGCGCACAGCTAACCAATTATTATTTTGACACGCTCCCTGAGACCTATCCTGAAGCTCTGGACCGTTTTGCTCAATTTTTTATTGCTCCTACTCTTGATCCGGCCTACATAGAAAGAGAAATCAACGCTGTAGATTCGGAATATCGCGCAAAATTGGACAATGAACAGCGCCGCAGCAATCAAGCAATAAAAACACTATTTAATCCAAAACACCCTGGTAGCCGCTTTACCGTCGGGAATATTGACACGCTGGGAAACATCCCAGCCAGCCAATTACGCGAACTACTTATTGACTTTTTTGAGCGTCATTACACACCAGATAAAATGGTGCTTACACTAACTGCCAAGCAGCCTACAGAAACATTAGCAGCCTATGCACGCACCTATTTTTCAGACATACAAGCTCGCCATAATAGCGCAACTTTACAGCTACCTGAGTTGGTGCAAAACAATGGCAAAATACAGTTTTTCAAGACCAGTACAGATAAAAGCGTTGTTAGATTCTCATTTCAGATCCCCAGCCAAATCGCGAAATATGCGACTCAACCAGCACGGTACTTATCCTATGTCTTGGGTGATGAGTCAAAAAACTCTCTTTTCGCTCATTTAAAACAGCACCATTGGGTACAGTCTCTACATGCAGGTATTGGACAGGATGATGGTCAGCATGCGCTGTTTAACATCAGTATGCGCTTAACCGATGAAGGAATTGCACAACGAAATAAAGTCATCGAGTATCTACTGAAAACCATAGACAACATCAAAAATGCACCTATTTCAGAAGAGTGTTTATCTGAGACAAAGACCCTCAGTTTACTTCATTATCGATACCACGATTACATTACACCCATCAAGCTGTCACAAACCCTATCAAGTCGTGCGCTGGACGTAGGCGCAGAAAACTTATTAGATAGCTTTCACATTTCCAAAAGCGCTGACAAAAAAGACATTCAGGCCTTACTCAAAACATTGGACATTAGTAATCTAATAATTCAATGGCAACACCCATCTATTTTCCCAGAGGAATGGATGGGGGGAGATGCCTACTGGCTGAATGAACCCTTATACAACAGCGATTATGCCAACGGCGATCTATCCATAAATCAGGATAAAATAATCGCAAAAAGCGCATTAAAAAAAGATTTTGGCCTGCCTACTGCCAACCTCTTCATGCCCGACAATCTAGACTTATTAGAGATACAAGGCGCACCCCTTCCTGAAAAAATTGAAAATAAAACAGGCTACGATTTTTGGTACAAAGCCAACACCCAATATAAAAAGCCTACTGGTATGATTTTTGGTTACTTCGGTTTTTTAGAAAACCCTAATACGCGCGATCGCCTACTTCTTCAACTGTGGGCAAAGTTATTTAACGATGCAGCAAGTGAAAGCACATACCAACCTTACATGGCTGGATTAGGCTACCAGCTTTACGCTCATGGAAATGGTTTAACGCTTCGCACAAATGGCTATAATGACAAGCAGGCGGACTACTTTAGCTCTTTAGTAGATCAACTGATGGCATTTAGAGCATCTAGAGATCGACTTTTGATTGCGAAACAAGATATTTCAAAAGGTTTAAGCAACCTTGAAAGCCAGCCACCATACGCGTTAGCACGTCACAACTTTAGCCAAGTCGTTATTAAAGGGAACGCGCCAACCCATGTATTAAAGGAACTTTTAGACAGCATATCAATTAATGAGGTCAACCAATTCATAAACAGGCATATACAACACTTCCAATATATTGGCTATATGACTGGAAATTTTAGTAAAACGGATGCCCATAATTTGGCAATCAGAGTCAACCAAAAAGTCGACAATTTCCTCTATAAACATCCTTATCGTTATGTAGAGTTAAAGCATTTTGAAGCTCAAGAACGCTATCTCTACACCTTCAATACACGTAGCAATGATAACACGGTACTCTATAGCCTGATTGCGACTGACAATAATAATGCCACATACACTGAACGTGCCAATGTACGCATCTTATCGCAGCTTCTAGGGGCTAGGTTTTACAATGAATTTCGCACCGAAAAGCAATATGGCTACATCGTTGCCGTTACCAACCAAACCATAGAAAAGACCCCCGCAATTGGATTCTTAGTACAATCCCCCAATACCTCAACAGAAGTCTTGGTTACGGAGATAGAGCGCTTTATCAATGAGACGAGCTGGACCGACGAGGATGTCTCAGATAAATCCTTTGAACAAGCACGCAAAGCCGTCCTGGCAGCCTACAAAAAGCAGCCTACAAGCTTAAAAGAAGTTGCCTTAGAAGAATGGCCACACATTGTGGAACCAGAACATAATTTCAAAGATCGCCAAAAGTGGATCACTGCATTAGAGCAACAAACCAAAACCGCATTCCTTGAGTTCATCAATGACAAAGTTGAGAAAGATCAAGCCGCACATTTATTGATCACCAATAAATGGGATACGACTGAAAAGGGAGATTGGAAGCCATTAAGTATAGAATAATGACTTCCAAATTTACTTTTTAACCACCAATGAGTTGCTCTAGTTTTTGCTCATTGGTGAGTTCAGCTTGATTGGTAGGTGCTTGCTCTGAGCCACTCGGCATTACACGATTACCAGGCAGCACCTCACTAAATTCACCTTCTGCTGCCGAAGCTGTATCCTCACCATGAAGCTCAGCCTGATCTTTTTCAAGCTTATCCTTTTGATCACCGAAGATTCCGATCTCAGGCATCATACTAAGACGTCGTTGTTGAATTTCTTCCGGTATATGACCTGTAAACAACACAGTGAAAGGGGACTCCTCAGTACGTCGATTTACCTCGCGATAGATCTCTTGCTCACGCTTGGCAATCGCAGACTCTTCTAGGTAGGATAATTTACTCGGATTCGCAGACACAACCATGTTAGCAATAGCGTTCAACCTAGGTTTTTCGGCAGGAATAATGGTGACATCCTCACGCGAGCTAATGACTACTTGATGCTGACCACTGTAAACCTGATTGCCATACAAAACCTCAATCGGCTCAATCTGAATTGTCTGGGCATTGAGTAGAGGTACAATTGCTGCCAACACACTTAAAAATACGGTTTTCTTAGGTAACATTAAAACTCTCCGAAGACTCACTCCACTATAAAAGAATCTTTGCACAAAAAAAAGGAGACCAATGGTCTCCTTTCTTAACGACTTGTAAGCAAAAGTCTTAAAGTGTAATTACATCAAACTCAACTTGCGTATCGACGTCTGCTTCGTAATCCACACCTTCGATGCCAAAACCAAACAACTTCAAGAACTCATCTTTGTAAAGCTGGTAATCTGTTTCTGCGAACAAATTAGCATCCGTCACTTGCGGCCAAAGATCACGACATGCCTGCTGGACGTCTTCACGAAGCTCCCAATCATCTAGGCGTAGACGATTTTTGTCATCTACAAGCTTTGCAGGGTCATTATCATTGTACAAACGCTCAGCAAACATGCGGTAAATTTGATCCATGCAGCCTTCGTGCAAACCTTTCTCGCGCATCACTTTAAACACCATCGCAAGATACAGCGGCATAACAGGGATTGCTGAAGAGGCTTGAGTTACAACAGACTTAAGTACGGCAACGTTAGCACCGCCACCTTGCTTAGCAAGCTCTGTATCAATCGCTTTCGCAGCACGATCCAAATCTTCTTTTGCTTTGCCCAGCGCACCGTGCCAGTAAATTGGCCAAGTGATATCAGAGCCGATGTAAGAGTAAGCTACCGTGCGAGCACCTTCAGCCAAGACACCCGCATCGGATAACGCTGACATCCAAAGTTCCCAGTCTTCGCCGCCCATAACGGTAACCGTTTGCGCGATCTCTTCTTCTGTTGCCGGCTCAATCTCCGCATCAGTTATGACATCACGGTTAGTGTCAATCGCTGTTGATTTGTAGGTTTCACCAATAGGCTTAAGAACAGAGCGAATAACCTCCCCTGATTCAGGCATTTTACGCACAGGCGAAGCTAGAGAGTAAACAACTAAGTCGACTTCACCTAGGTCTTGCTTAATAAGCTCAATAGCTTTGTCACGCGCTTCATTTGAGAACGCATCGCCATTAATGCTTTTCGCATACAAACCTGCTTCATGAGCCGCCTTATCAAATGCTGCAGCATTATACCAACCTGCTGTACCTGGCTTCTTCTCTGTGGCTGGTTTTTCAAAAAAAACACCAATCGTAGCCGCACCAGAGCCGAACGCTGCCGCGATACGAGAAGACAGGCCGTAACCACTTGATGAGCCGATTACCAGCACTTTTTTAGGGCCATTTTTAATGTCACCATTCGCTTTTACTTTAGCGATCTGGTCTTGTACGTTTTTCTCACAGCCTGTTGGGTGAGTCGTTGTACAAATAAATCCACGAATTTTCGGCTTAATGATCATAGTTAAGTCTCAACGTCATGTTTCCATAGCATGCCATCCAGTCTGATTTAGACCGACAACACAAAGTTGGCGCACATGATACAATACCCAGCAATACTTGTCCCTTTTCTTTATTTTCAAGCTGACTCAATCATCCCTATGAAAATTTTAATTATTGGTTACGTTTGGCCCGAACCAAACTCCTCTGCGGCCGGCAGCCGCATGATGCAACTCATCGACACATTCCGCGAGCAAGCTTGGGACGTAGAATTCGCCTCGCCTGCACAAACGACCGAACACATGGTGGACCTAACGCAACATGGCGTTACATCTGCCAACATCCAACTCAATTGCGATAGTTTCAATGATTACATTACTGAGCTCGCACCGAATATTGTTGTCTTTGATCGCTTTATGATGGAAGAACAGTTTGGCTGGCGCGTAGAAGAATACATGCCCTCGGCACTACGGATTTTAAACACAGAAGATTTACACTCTCTGCGCGATGCTCGCCACACTGCGGTCAAACAAAACCGTGAATTCACCATGACGGACATGCATTCTGACGTGGGCGTTCGAGAAATTGCCGCTATTTATCGTAGCGACCTCACACTGATGGTATCGGAGCACGAAACAGAGCTATTAAAAACAGCATTCAATGTGCCTGAGACACATGTAATGCACTTACCTTTTATGCTCGACACAGCGGCATTAAGCGCGAAACCTTTTGCTGATCGAGAGCACTTTGCCTTCATCGGTAACTTTCGTCATGCGCCGAATTGGGATGCAGTATTGCAACTTAAGCAGGTGTATTGGCCAAAAATTCGCAAACAGCTTCCTGAAGCTAAACTCATGATCTATGGTGCTTACCCACCACCCAAAGCCACACAACTGCATAATGAAAAAGAAGGCTTTTTAGTGAAAGGCTGGGCTGAAGATGCTCAAGAAGTCATTGCAAACGCCAAGATTTTACTTAGCCCTATTCGCTTCGGGGCGGGCATTAAAGGCAAGTTTGTGGAGGCTATGCAAGTTGGCACACCAAGTATTACAACCTCTGTCGGTGCCGAAGCTATGCATGGATCATTACCATGGAGTGGCGTAGTAACGGATAATATCGAAGAATTTATCAGCGCCAGCGTCAGCCTCTATAAAGATGAACAAAGCTATGAATTAATGCAAGAAAACGGCCATGCCATTATTAAACAGCGTTATGAAAAGAAAGCTTGGCAGGAAAAATTGATCACTCGAATCAACATACAAGTGCAATTAAAAGAGCGTTTAAGGGAAAACTTTTTTTTAGGTAAATTGGCACGTCATCACTCTATGAAAAGCACTCAATACATGTCTCAATGGATTACACTGAAAAACGCCAAGTCTGGCGATTAAAGCACAAATTGACTAGCGCTTTCTCGCTGGCGGACTTTTTCCATCACCGCCAGCTGCTCTTCGCAGGACATACGCCCCCACTGACTAATTTCTACGCCTGTTCGATAGCAACCGATACATACGTCTTCATCGTTTAATGAACAAATACTAGTGCAAGGTGATCGCACTGGCTCTTGTTTGATCGGCGAGGGAGACTGTACTGGATCATTACGATTCATTATCTTGCTCTTTAGTCTGGGAGGTATTTAGTGCGTCTTTTATGGCTTTTTGCTCCGCATTCCATTCACGCAACGCTTCGTAATAAGTATCCCATACGCAAGGGGAGCATTCGCTTTCACAGCACTCCCAATCTTCTGGCGGAGTTGGACGTTCGTTCATACTATCCTCAAAGAAAAAACCCTTCAGCAAAGACCTTAGCAAACCTTACCTGTGCCGCTACCGAAGGATTATTTAATTAGAATTCAGCGTTATGGTACACACGCTGAACGTCATCTAGATCGTTCAATAAGTCTAGGAAACGTTCAAACTGCTCTACCTCTTCACCTGAAATTTCAGTAGTCATCTGAGGGATAAACTGAATTTCATCGACATCAAAGTCCACGTTACCGAAACTTTCAATGATGGCATGACGCGCTTTACCGTATTCTGTATTCGGCGTAAATACTGTTGCCTTGCCTTCATCGTATTCGATATCGGTAACATCAACATCAGCTTCTAGCAAGGCTTCCATCACAGCATCTTCATCTTCTGCAGAAAAAACAAAGATCGCGTTGTGATCAAACATATGAGACACACTACCTTGTGTACCAATCTTGCTTTTCACTTTGTTAAAACAAGTGCGCACATCACCAAACGTACGGTTCGGATTATCAGATAGACAGTCTACAATCACCATTGTGTTGCCCGGTCCAAAACCTTCGTAGCGAGCCGTATCAAAGTCTTCGCCACCACCACCTTTGGCTTTGTCGATCGCTTTATCGATAACGTGCGTGGGTACTTGGTCTTTTTTGGCACGGTCAATCAAGCTACGTAGCGCAAGGTTACCATCTGGGTCAATTCCACCAGATTTTGCACACACATAAATTTCACGTCCGTATTTACTGTAAACCTTGGCTTTTTGATCCGAGGTTTTCGCCATGGACTCTTTTCGGTTCTGAAAGGCTCTGCCCATTAGATATTCCTACTCTGTTCAGTCATTTAGAAAACAAAATTCTAACGCTAAGTGCCGCCCTATGAAACTCCCTAATCCACATTTAGCAAATTATTGGTCGTGAAAGAAAGGCTAAACAGTCCACAAAAACGTACAATGACTCACCAAATCCTCCTACATGACTATCTACGAAGAATATTTTTCGTGCTAAGATCGTTTTTATTAAACGATCATTCAATAAAAATCATTTATCAACTGCGTAAACAATGAATCTGGAGATGCGCAATGCCTAATACCCTTCGCCGCTGGCTGCCTTGGCTTACACTTGTTAATGGATCAACCGTTAAGGCAGACTTTATTGCAGGGTTAACATGCGCATCTATGTCTATTCCTCAGGGTATAGCATTTGCAGCCATTGCCGGCCTGCCTGCCGAATATGGTTTTTACAGCGCTATTGTTGCACCGATTATTGCCGTTTTATTTGGCTCGTCTTGGCACATGGTTTGTGGCCCTGCCACGGCTATTTCTGCGTTGCTGTTTTCCTCTCTTTCAGGTCTTTACGTTCCCGGCTCAGCAGAGTTTATCCAAGCAGCGCTGGCTATTACATTCTTAGCAGGATTAATACAGCTTGCACTAGGCTTGGCCAAGCTTGGCAACTTAACTAATTTCGTGTCCCACGCAGTCATGGTGGGATTTATTACCGGTGCGGCGTTTTTGATCATGCTAAGCCAAGTCCAGCATGCTCTAACAGCAGACTTACCCAGACCGGAAAATTTATCGAGTTTTTTAAATGCACTGCTTCGCATTGGGCCTGAAACAAATATGTACTCGGTTTCTATTTGCCTCGTTACAGTGCTTGCAGCGATCATCATTCGAAAAATATCGACTAAGCTACCTCACTATTTACTGGCATTGATCGCCGGCAGTGTATTTGGCTATTTTGTGAATGCTGGAGTAAATAATGTACCGCTTGTGGGTGAACTTAACGAAGCGATCCCGCCTTTTGCTTTGATCGACTTATCTTCTAATACATTACGAGAACTACTCCCAGGCGCCGTCGTCCTTGCTCTCATCGGCCTGCTTGAAGCGGCTTCTATCGCCAAAGCCATTGCCCTGAAAACACACCAAGAAATTGATACGAACCGAGAATTTATCGGTCAAGGTATGTCCAATACCGTTGGAAGCTTGTTTTCAAATTACATGAGTTCAGGGTCATTTACCCGAAGCGGAATCAATGTGGAAGCGGGTGCCCAGACGCCCCTAGCGATCATTTTCTCAAGCGTATTTTTATTGCTGATTCTCAGCTTAATTGCGCCATTATTTTCGCACCTTCCGATCCCCGCCATGGCTGGCATCATCATACTAGTAGGCTGGCGTCTTATTGAATTCAAAGAGTTACTGCACTACGCAAAAACCAGTCGTGCTGAGTTAAGTATCGCCATGGTGACATTATTGAGCACCATTGGCATCAGCCTTGAGTTTGGTATTTTAGTCGGTGTTGGATTGAGCCTAGCACTCTTTTTAAACCAAACGGCCAAACCTAATGTACGCATCTTAGCGCCAATGGATACCCATGAAGGACGTTACTTCCATAACATCATGCACTTCAATTTAGAAACCTGCCCGCAAATCCACTTTATAAGGTTAGATGGGCCTCTGTACTTTGGCTCAGTGGACTATATGTCTAAACAGTTTCAATTGATTGAACACGACTACCCTCACAAAGATCATTGGGTCATTTTATGTCGCGGACTGTCTGCCATCGATATGCAGGGTGCTCATTTTTTAAAACAGCTGGTAGATAGACGTCGTGAAGAAAACACGCAAATTCATTTAGTTGTTCGCTATCTGTGGCAACTTGATTTACTTAAGCGCTTTGGTGTTTTAGAAAAAGTGGGAGCGGATCATACCTACCCAGCAAAAGGTGTCGCCGTCGAGAAAATTGAACACGACATGAACCTCAAACAATGCGCTAGCTGTTCGAAAAACGTGTTCCGTGAGTGTCAACAGCGCAAACTAAAAGGGGAAACATTAATTGCCAAAACACCTATCAAGTAATGAAAATTAATAGTTGATCCTCATTATTTGCTCACCTAGGTAATAGTCAATGTGTGGTTATCAATATAATATAGCTGCACAATGGGTCAGATCTATAAACAAAACGACAACGATACGAGCTTATGATTGGCATAAAAGGTTTTCAAATTCGCCACAAATTATTCTTAGTCTTTGTACTAAGTAACGTCTTGTTGATTGTCTCGATGTGGCAAGTCTTTCAATGGAGCTTCGATCGTGGTTTTGTGACGTATGCTACAGAGCGCGACCGCGATTTTTTGCAGCAAATGGCGAACCGTACCGCTAATTTGTTTATTTATTACGATGACTGGTATTTTCTTGTTCAAGAGAGTCGTTTAGAGAAAGAGTGGCAGCAGGCTAAACTTGAAAACATTCGTGACCTAATTCCACCTCCAAGCACGCCTAATTTAGACTTAATTTATCCTTCTCAATACTACCGTCAGCGTTTTTTATTGTTTGATCAGGATAAACAACCTCTAATTGGAGACGTTGCGTTCATTGACGCTGAAACCCATGCCGTTATGGTCAACAACTCCTTAGTTGGCTATGTGGGTTTGCGGTCTATGCGCGCCTTGGTTCAAGACCAGACACTACGTTTTGTTAGACAACAAGGCGAAGCTTTCTTGCTAATTTCAGCATTTATGTTAACGATTGCAGCCCTACTAACTTGGCCGCTAGCGCAATGGTTAAGTAGACCTATCTGTACCGTGCGTCAAGCGACAAAACGTTTGGCGGCAGGAGACTTTGATACACGAATCAAAATCAAAGGCACTGATGAACTTGCAGATCTAGGCCGTGACTTTAACCACTTAGCTTCGACTCTAGAACACATGCGCGATGCGCGTAAGAAGTGGGTTGCTGATACTGCTCATGAGTTACGTACTCCGGTCGCAATCTTACGGGGAGAAATTGAAGCTATGCAAGACGGCATTATTAAAGTCTCAGATAATTCCCTAGCTTCTTTGCAACAAGAAGCCGTTCACATTGCGCGCTTAATTGATGACTTAAACCAACTTTCAATGCATGATATGGGTAGTTTAAATTATTGTATGGAAGAAGCTGATTTAAATGATATTTTAGATCAGACTGTTAATTCGATGCAGTTACTGTTTGATGAAGCGGGCTTAGAATTAGAGCTTGTGGTTGTGAAAAAGAATCCAATTATGATTACAGGTGATGATGACCGCTTACATCAACTGTTCGCAAACCTGATGAATAACACACTCAAATACACCAATGCCCCTGGGAAATTAACGGTTACTTTGACTCGAGAGAACAAGAAAGCTGTAATATTACTGGAAGACACCCCACCTGGTGTAAGTGATGAAGATATAACACAAATATTCGATCAATTTTTTCGTGTAGAAAACTCACGCAACCGTGCAACTGGGGGGCGTGGCCTTGGCCTAGCCATCTGTACGAACATTGTCGATGGACATCAAGGCTCTATTTCCGCTTACCACTCTCCTTTCGGTGGGCTGGGAATACGCGTAGAATTCCCTTTAACTTAATATGGAATCGATAAATATGAGTAAAGTACTGATTGTAGAAGATGAACCAAAACTAGCTGAGTTAATGGCAGCCTACCTTGAGCAAGCTGGTTACGAACACCATCACATTGACCGTGGTGACCAAGTCATAGATTACTTAAAAAACAATCAGGCTGACCTAATGCTTCTTGACCTTATGCTTCCGGGACTTGATGGTGTTGAAGTATGTAAGCAAGTACGCCAATTCAGCGGCATGCCAATTATTATGGTTACAGCAAAAGCAGAAGAAATTGATCGACTGATTGGCCTTGAAATGGGCGCAGATGATTACGTTTGTAAACCGTTCAGTCCACGTGAAATCGTAGCACGCGTTAAAGCAAATCTACGTCGCGTAGAGCTTGACCAAACTGAAGCACCAAAGACTGACGGTTTTGACTTAGATGCAGACCGACTTCGTGCAACGTACAAAGGCGAACTTATCGATCTGACAACTGTTGAATTCCAATTACTGCAACTATTGATCAAAGAGCCTGGTCGTGTGTTTGGTCGTGATATGATCATGAAAAGCATTTACACAGATAGCCGAGTTGTTAGTGACCGTACTATCGACAGTCACATCAAAAAGCTACGTAAGAAAATTGCTGCTGTAGCACCAGAACTTAACGTAATTCACTCTGTATACGGTGCAGGTTACCGCTTTGAAAACAACGACTAATTATTAGTCGTTGTTTTCTTCACTCTATACTTTGCTATATAACTTCTGACACCGTCAGTCGTTCACGGTTATTTTGAAAATTAGGCAGCCAACATGGGTGACTTTCTTGACGTAGTGGAATTTTCTCTTTCCATTACTGCTCCCATTTTTTTAGTACTCGTTTTTGGCGTTGTACTCGAAAAAATAGGAATGATTAACGATAACTTCATTGAAGTGTCGTCGAAAGTCATTTTCAACGTTGCTATGCCTGCCTTAATTTTTATCAATATTACTCAACAAACCACAGATCCGAGCAG
This sequence comes from Marinomonas atlantica, assembly GCF_001639725.1. Lineage (GTDB taxonomy): Bacteria > Pseudomonadota > Gammaproteobacteria > Pseudomonadales > Marinomonadaceae > Marinomonas > Marinomonas atlantica. The sequence continues at coordinate 303,779 of NZ_LTAW01000003.1, read as the reverse complement.
TCATCTTTCACTAATGGTGTATGCTGTTATTGCCACTTTTATTACCTATTTAGCTCTAGAAGTGCTTGCGGCAAAACTCGTTAAACAAAAAAGTGATCGAGGTATTGTTATTCAAGGGGCATTTCGCTCAAACATGGCAATTATTGGGCTAGCCTATTGCTTAAATGCTTATGGTGACAGTGCCTTAGCCGCAGCTACCGTCTACATAGGTGGCGTAATGGTGCTTTATAATGTTTTAGCCGTCATCACGATTAATCGCTCAATGAATGCCAATAAAAGCATTGCTGCTTCCTTAAAAGCGATCGCAAAAAACCCCCTCATCATTGCCATCGTGGTCGCCCTAACAGCCAATCAAATCAATTTGCAGTTGCCTGAAGTTGTTACTCAAGCAGGAAATTATTTCGCCCAGTTAACGCTTCCTTTAGCTTTGTTGTGTGCTGGCGCATCATTACGTTTTAAAGAGCTAAAGAAAGATATAACCCCTGCTCTGATTGCAACCGTTGGCAAGCTGATTGTCATCCCTCTAATTTTAACCATGGGCGGTTTTTTTCTTGGATTTAGAGGTATCGATCTAGGCATTTTATTCTTACTATCTTCAGCACCTTCTGCCTCGGCTGGATACATTATGGCTCGAGCCATGAATGGCAATGCCGTTTTGGCTGCAAATATCATCGTATTAACCACCGTATTTTCCTTTCTAACCACAAGTGTGGGTGTCACCTTATTGCGTGCATTCAATCTCATTTAAAAATAATTTCAATTTTTGAATGAGAAGCACTTGCATTTATTTTAATCAAGCTTTTAAATAGTAATCATTCTCAGGACTGAACGGATGATGACTCATGATCTTACAAGCAAGCAACTTATTTGAAGAGACTGGCAAAGTAAGCCAAAGCTACGCTTACTGGCTATCTGGTCACCAGCAAATAAAGCAGCCGCTATCAGGTCTTCGCCTTGTTCAGCAACAGTTTCAAATTTTTGAGCCACTGACTATTCAAGAGCATATTAAGGCTGGCGTATACATTACGTTTAATACTGTAAGCCCATTGAACAAGCTGCAAAACACCACCCCTATTCAAGTATTGCCTGTTTACGAAGACGCACAAGTCGATTGGGAAGTGACCCAAGAATCTAAATTCAGCTGGAGTCAGGTTTTTATTACATGGGAACAATTGGCCGCTATTACAGGAGAGTCTATTGTTCAAGTGAAAGCGTTCTTTACTCATCATGTCAGCAAAGAAACCGGTACACCTAAATCTCTGACACTGACACGTACTCTTAGCCGAGAATTCAACCGTTTGATGCAACGTGATGGCAAGCAATTAGCACTGGTAGGCAAGCTATACAACCTAGTATTACAGACTCTTGAGCACATTCATGTTCAAAACCATATTCAGCAATGTCCCGATTGCCAAACGAAACTATTTGAAAGTCAAAATATTATAGAAACAGATCCATTCGCTTCCACAGACAATTTAGCCGAACAAGTTGGTCTAACCCATACCGCACTTGAATTGGGATTTGCCGCCGTTACTGGCATGAGTATTGGTGAATACCAAATTGAAATGGCGTTTCGTCGAGCCCTTGCACAGCCTAACAGCAACCAATCTTTAGCCAGCCGTTTGACAGCAAACACAGGCTGGACACAACAAGACATTGAAAACGCTTGCCTAAAACGCTTTGGGGTCATGAGCCACCAATTAGGCGGTATGCAGTAACGTTGAGGACACTATGAGCGCAACTAGTACAATCGGTCTTTTTTATGGCACCGATACATCAAATACCGAGATGGTAGGACAGAAAATTCAGCAACAGTTTTCCGAGCTCGATCAATCGGTAGAACTGCATGATATTAAAGACTCTAATATCGGCACGCTACTGGACTATGATTTTTTAATTTTAGGAATTCCAACTTGGGATTTCGGTGGCATCCAAAGTGACTGGGAAGATGTCGGTGATGCGTTATCTGAGCTGGATTTATCTGGCAAGATTATCGCTTTATATGGCTTAGGTGACCAATTTGGCTATGGCGATTATTTTGTCGATGCCATTGGCTGGTTGCACGAAAAGCTCGCCAATACGGGCGCCACCTTTATCGGCCAATGGTCGACCGAAGGTTACGATTTTGAAGAATCTCGTGGCGCTAACGCAGATAAAACAGAATTCGTCGGCTTAGCAATCGACGAAGATCAACAATTTGACCTTACTGATCAACGTATTGAGCAGTGGGTGATACAACTTTATGCAGAGCAGGCACTGGCAGCCGCCTAAGGTTAGATAGACTGGCTCACGATTTTGCACACGACTCGTTTGGCTTCCACTCATTCGCTGCCCCGAATGACCAAATTCGTGCAAATAGTGATTAACCAAAGGTTAATTTCTGCATAAAAACACGCTTCTCCTTTCTCTCTCCTGCTTTTGGGGAAGCGTGTTTTCTTTTTTTCCAACCTTTTGTAAGCTTGAGTTTTACTCTTTAAGATCTTACAACATGAACCTAACCCTAATAGACGTTTGTCTTATTTTCGCGCTTATCTGTTTTATCTCAATCGCATGGCAACATTTTAAAGTACGCGAGTACACATTGAGAAGAGTTAAGCAACAGTGCTCTAAATTAGATTTACAAATGTTGGATGAATCCATCTATGGAAGCTACTGGCGACCCGTTATTCAGCGAGGTCAAATAAAGATAAAACGGCGTTATCAATTTTACTTCACTTCTACTGGAGAAGGCCGATATAAAGGAGAGATCGAGATGATCGGCATGCAACAAAGTCATATTCATTTTGATCCTCATGCCATGTAATTCGTCTATTTTTTAAACAGACCTTCAAAAACGTCACATAAAGCTTCAATAAAGCTATTTACAAAAGTAGCCTTAGGCTAAATACTCTGTTTATAAAAATTAGACAAATGTCTTACATAACTATAACTATAAAATATCAGTAGGTGGATATAATGCTGGCAAACTTCAGTTTTAGAGCCAAACTCACTATTTTACTTGCCTGTGGATTACTCGGCTTTGTCGTAGTAACTGTTGTTGCGTTGAATGGTATGAGTGCTCAGACTTCGGCTTCTGAACGCTTTGAAGTCATGACAAAAGTACAAAATGATTTGTCTTCACTCGTCATCGCTAATATGGAGATGTACGAGCAACTCGACAAACTTGATGACAACAGCTACACCATGTTCTTGGAAGAACTTAAAACCAAGGAAAATCTTTTCTCTGCTGTGATCGCAGAAGATGCTGAAATGGTTAAGCACCCTCAAACTGAAACGACGCTTTCAAATATTTCTGACTTTCTAAAGCAATATTCAGAAACATTAGAAGCGCTAGTGAACCTTAACCAGTTACTCGGTTTTAATGCTAGCTCAGGTATGAAAGGTGAAATTGCTAGTCTAGGTGAAGAGGTCGTTGAAAAAGTGTCTTTCTTAAGCCTTGTTAAGCAGGAGTTTCTACCTGTACGCGAAGCCGAAAAGAATTTTATCTTTGAACCCACTTTAGAAAATAAAGAAGCTTTTGAGGAGCGATATAAAAAGTTTTACCAACGTGTGGTGAATTTCGGCCTTGAAGAACGGTTTGGTGATGTAGTCGTCGCTTACTATGATAAAGTCCAACTATTTGCTAATACTGTGGGCAGCTTAGAGACCTTACAGCAGCAATTTCGTGATGTTCGAACCCAATACAACGATGCTACTAATGAAGCTCAAGAGCTACTAAAGCAGGCTGTTGTCGAGGCCCGTCAGCAAGCATCGGCTCAATCCAAACAAGCCAGTGTTAGTGTCATTATCGTTAGTGTTATTGTTGCTATTATCGCAGGCTTGCTAATGATGGCAATTGGACGCAGTGTTAATCAAACACTCAATCAGATCATTCGTGACCTTAGTAAAGTAAAAGGTGGCGACTTAACTGCTCGTTTAACTATCAATAACAAACGTAATGATGAGTTTGATTCCCTATGTGGCTCGGTTAACGAAATGACAACTGGCTTAGGCTCTGTTATTGGCGATGTCGTACACACGACTGGCGATGTCAGCAATATGGTCAGCCAACTAAACAGCGCAGTGGTCAATATTGCCGATAGTAACCGATCTGTTAGTGAGCAAACGAATTCATTAGCGGCTGCTACTGAAGAAATTTCGACAACAATCAGCAGCATCTCTCATACCACAGAAGAGTTAAGCGATCAGTCTAAAAACACCTATGAGTCAGCAAAGGTAGGATCCGAAACCATTAAAGGTGCTTTATCTAGCCTAGGCCAAACTATTGAAGTCGTAAACCTTACCGGTCGTCAACTTAACGAGCTAGGACAGCTGTCAAAAGACATCGATGACGTTATTGGTATGATCAATGATTTGGCGAATCAAACCAACTTGTTGGCTTTGAATGCAGCTATTGAGGCAGCACGTGCTGGTGAAGCCGGTCGAGGCTTCTCGGTCGTTGCCGATGAAGTTCGTTCTCTTGCTGAGAAAACCGTGGATGCCACAGCTAAAATTACCGATATTGTTGGCACCATTCAGACATCGACTCAAACAGCCATTACCACCATGAACAGTGGTCAAGAGAACCTTCGTTCAATTGAAGAGTATAGTGAAAAGGCAGAGTTGGCGATTCGTGAAATCGAGCACAATGCCCAAACAAGCTCACTGTCATCGGTTGATATGGCTCGCTCTATACAAGAAGTAGCTAAAACGGCGGTTCACATGAGTGAAGAAATGGACCGCATTGCTCAGCAGCTTCAACGTGACAGCTCTGACATTGGCAGTATTGAAGGCAATACTCGTGATATTCAAGATCAAGTCTCAGCTCTAGAAAAGAAAACCAGCATGTTTACTACTAAGTAAGCCTGCAGTTTTCTGCTAAAACAAAAAAACCGGCTAAGAGCCGGTTTTTTTAGATCAAAACATTATCGGTAAATTCAAAGTTCTGCGAACTCTTTTTCCCAACGTTTTGTTTCTTTCTTAGATGGCCCACCAACCACGTTAACGGCATGACGTAAACGAGCACGAGTCATATCAGGACCTAAGATTGTCATAGAATCAAATACAGAGACAGACGTTGTGGTACCCGATACCGCTACAAACAGTGGCGCAAAGAAGTCTTTCGGTTTCACTTCCATTGCTTGCGCAAGGGATTTCATTTCCGTAAAGATCTTATCTTTTTCCCATGAACGGAGTGCCTCTAGTTTCCATAGCGCGAACTGAAGGGCTTTACGTAACGTTTCTTCTTCCATTTTAATATCAGAAAAAGATTCGGCTGTGACATCCAGCTGACCTTTAAAGAAGAAGCCAGCAACATCCGCCACATCAGAGAACGTTTCAACACGCGGAATGATCAATGGCAAAATCGCATTAACGTATTCGCTGTTTAAGCCCCACTCAGCAAACTTCTGAGCAAAATCAGCCACCGATAAGTCTTCGCGAATCCACATGCCGTTTAGCCATTTCAGCTTCTCTACATCAAACACTGGTCCACCAAGAGAAACACGTTGAATGTCAAAATGATCGATCATGGATGATAAAGTGAACTTTTCACTTTCATCAGGCATCGACCAGCCCATACGGCCAAGGTAATTGATTACCGCTTCAGGTAAGAAGCCCATACGTTGGTAGTAAAGAATCGATGTTGGGTTTTTACGTTTAGATAGCTTGGATTTATCTGGGTTACGCAACAATGGCATATGGCACAATGTTGGAATGTCCCAACCAAAGTATTGATACAACAAGATGTGCTTAGGTGCTGAGTTAATCCACTCTTCACCACGGATCACGTGGGTAATCTTCATCAAGTGGTCATCAACAACATTGGCTAAATGGTAGGTAGGTAAACCATCGGCTTTCAACAGTACCTGCATATCTACTTGTGCCCAATCGATTTCGATTTCGCCACGTAGCATGTCTTGAACAACACAAGTACCCTCTTCAGGTACTTTCATGCGAATCACGTAAGGTACGCCAGCATCAATCTTCGCTTGCACTTCTTCTTGGCTCAGATTTAAAGCGCGCCCGTCATATTTTTGCGCTAAGCCTTGCTCTTTTTGCTCAACGCGCATTTGATCGAGCTCTTCGGGTGTTTCAAAGGCATAAAAAGCGTGACCTTTTTCAACCAACTCTAGCGCATAGTCTTTGTATATATCGCCTCGTTCGCTTTGGCGGTAAGGGCCATGTGGGCCGCCTACATCCGGGCCTTCTGACCAATCCAATCCTAACCAACGTAACGCATCAAGGATCATCTTCTCCGATTCAGGCGTACTGCGTGTCTGGTCAGTATCTTCGATACGTAAAATAAATTCGCCGCCCATTTTTTTAGCAAAAGCCATATTAAACAGTGCGATGTATGCAGTACCAACGTGAGGGTCGCCCGTTGGAGAAGGCGCAATTCGAGTTCTTACCTCAGACATATCCTATCTCATTAAATTGGGGGTGAGTGATGGGCGTTATTATATGCCTGTTGCCAAACATCGGTAAGAGCTATTCGCGATCTTTTCTGAGTTAGCATGCAACTAATTTGAATTTATTACGCTGCAGCATTTCAAACAAAAAACGCAAGCAGATACATTGCTGCTTTTTTGATCGATGTTTAAGTTGAAGTATTACGTCTGATTTCAAGCTGCGATAACCGTATACCAATTTCGACATCCAGTTTGAGGGTCACCATAGACCTCGCAAACTGGCAATGACTTAATTGCCCTTTTAATAGCTTTTGAAATTTTGGAGGGTACTCGTTCAAACCGTCAAAGACCTGTTCGAGGTTGCTTTTATTTTTAAGAATCTCCACCGACGACTTTGGTCCTATCCCTTTTACGCCTGGAATATGATTTGTTGTATCGCCAACTAATGCCCAATATTCTGGCAGTAATCGGGGGATGACACCGTACTTTTGTTCAACCCAATTGGCATCGTAGCCAAGCTTTGCAAAGTAGTCATATTGTAAAATATGTGGGTATTGCAGTAGCTGCGTATAGCCTTTGTCAGTAGAAACAATCATTGAGCCTATGCCATGCTGGCTGGCTTTGAATGCTAATGTGGCCACTAAGTCATCTGCTTCCCACCCTGTCATGCGTAAGCATGGCCAGCCATTAAAGCGAAAAACCTCGGCAAAACGGCCCATGGATTCTAATAATGCATCATCCATTGGTGGCCTTCCTAGCTTATACTCTGGAAAGATCTCGTGACGCCACGTTTTGGCTGGCGAGTCAAAAACAATTGCCATGTAGCTCGGCTCAAATTGATGAACTAGCTTCGCTAACGCATCAATGCATAGACTTTGAGTACGCTCTATACGACGCTCACTGTCTGGCTCAATTTCTAACGCTGCATGTAAACGTCGTATCAGATTTAAGCCATCAATCAGTAAAAGCCCATTTTTCACTGTCACCTTCCACTTTGTGTCCTACATATAACGGAGCATTCTACGTTATTCTGAAAGCTAATTGGGAATTTGCCGGCTCACGTTTTCAATGTTTAACAGAGGAATGCTTATGGACACTAAAACAATTCTAACCAACGCAACAATGACAGGATTGCTACTCACTTCGATCTCCAGCTTTGCGACAACTCAAAGTATTGTTATTGAACAGCAAGGCAGCCAAGTAACAGAAGATCTAAAACAAAAATCTGAATTGAGTTTTACCCCGATGGAAGGCTCTATCCTTCCAATCGGAAAAAACTATGCACCATTTCAGTTACCCGATTTTTATAATAGTGAACGCCGTGACTGGAGTAACCACTTAGGTCAGCCCGTTCGTGTTGAGCACAAAAGCCGTAATCTGTCTTTAGAAGGCACTTTAGAAGCAGTAACTGATCGTTACTTCACATTGAGTGTAAAACGCGTCGCAGCAAACTACCCTATCAGTGATTTTTATCTGATACCTAAACTCGCGGCATCAAACACTCGCACGGCATTAAATTATCAAGGCCTACTTACCTATCAAACTTCTGATATTCGTTGGCACCCCGAGCTATCAATGGTTATTGATGACCGAAAAATCACCTTGGTACAACAGGCTAGCATTCAAAATAATGCCTCTCAAAATATTGAGCTGGACAGCGCCCTACTGCATTACAGTCAGAACCGAAATATTGGCCGCCCAATGATGATGAAAAGTTCGATGGCAAGCGACATGACATTAGAACGCTCAGCACCAGAAACAGATTATAATGACAGCGAGATCACACTCGAGTTAACCAAACTATCACTGCCTGCGGCATCAATGACATTAGTTGATCTTGGGAAACACAGTAGTGACATTACCAGTCGTCGTAATGTAAGTAAGGTGTTTAGTTATCAGCATTCGTCAAAATTGAATTTGAGCTTTGATCAACAGATTCGCTTTGACAGCCCGAAAGATTTGATCCCCGGTACTTATCAAACTCTTTGGCATAAAAAACCCTACTTTATGAAAGGGAATACCATTGCGTTAAAAAATATGCGAGAGGGTGCTGAAGTCGAAGTGCTTCTAAATAAAAGCTTAGATTTGACTGGTGACATCACCTTAATCACGGAATCAAAAGCAAAGAAAGGCACCACTCAAACATGGGAGCTGACATTAAAAAACATTTCGAAGCAGCCTCAGGATTACCAAATCACTCACCAGTTACAAGCCCCAATTCGTGAACTGTCTCTGCGTTCTTTGGAGCAGATCAATGCTAACAGTGTGTCTCTACATGGAACCATTGCCCCCAACACCACGTATCAAATCCGATACACGGTTGAGCTAGATAACCCTTCATAAAACACTGCCTCAAATCATACAATACAGCCCACTCTATGTGGGCTGTTTCATGCATACTGTATTTTTACACAATAAGTCAGACTGACTTTAGGATTGATTGTGATATGGTCATGAGTCATAGAAGTTATATCAAATTAGGTAGTATTCACTGCCTTTACCGTCAGGTAATATAAATTTATTTCATATCGAGGCAAAAAAGGAACCTATGAAAAAGCATATTATCGCATCGTTTATAGCTGCAGCGGTGGCATTACCGACTGCGCAGGCAGAAACACTTAATCAAGTATATGACTTAGCTAAAGCACATGATCCTAGCTTGCGAGCGGCCAACGCCTCTTTCCGCGCTGACAAAGAACAAGTTGAAGTGACTCGCGGTAATTTATATCCAAACATTAGTTTCAGCGGCAACCTTGGCTACACAAAAACCGATCCAGATAATGCTGAGTCGTTTAATAACACGCAGAACCAGCTCGCTTTGAACCTAGATTACCCCATTTATTCTCCGGCATTGGATTACGGTGTTGATGCGGTTGAGCTGACGTTTGCAAGTTCAGGAATTGCTTTAGAACAAGCACAGGAACAACTCATCTACAACACACTGTCTGATTTCTTTGCGGTCTTAACCGCTCAAGCGACTCTCGACACCACGCGCTCGCAAGTAAAAAGCTACGAGGGTCAGTTAGATCGTGTTAGTAAACAATATGAAGTAGGTTTGGTTTCTATTACGGACTTACATGATGCGCAAGCGGCCTATGATTCCGTACTCGTTGATGAATTAAGTGCTGAATCGGACCTGACTATTGCCCTTGAAGCCTTATATCAGCGTACTGGTCAAAGCATCGAAAGCATCCCACGCCTGTCTGAAGACTATCCGATTATTGTTGACTCAAGCTTGAATACCAGCAACCTTGTCCAAAAAGCGATGACTGCAAACAAAGACGTTAGAATTTTAGATCTTTCCGTCGACTCAGCTCAGAATAACATCAATATCCAAAAAGCCAGCGGTCGAGTACCCACGGTTGCCATTACCGGCTCATTGGCGCGTACAGACAATGATTATTCCGTTGAAGCTCAGTCTCGGTCAGATGGCGTAACCAATACCTCCTCTATTGGTATTGGGGTATCGATTCCTCTTTATAGCGGTGGTGCAATAAGTGCCTCTGTGCGCCAAGCGGTTGCAAGCGCGGAGTCTGCTGTGGAAACACGTGCAAGCTCTATCCAAGATATCGAGTTAAATATTCGTAGTGCCGTATTGAAGCTTAAAACGCTTGCTGCGCAAGTTAGAGCTCAGCAACAAGTTATTCGCTCATCTCAAAGTGCATTAGAAGCGACCCAAGCGGGTTATGATGTTGGCACACGAAATATTGTTGAACTGTTAGATGCCCAATCAACGTTCTTTAATGCTAAAAACACTTATGAGCAACTTCGCTACAATTTTGTGTTACAGCAAATTAAACTGGATCAACTCACAGGCGATTTAGGCGAGGAAGATATTAAAGCCCTAAATAAATGGTTAATCTGATTTAATTACTTATATAGCACCCAATAAAAAGCCCAGCATAAGCTGGGCTTTTTATTGGGTGCTGATTTTCTAGACTGAAATCAATTGATCACGTTTTGCAAACGCGACTAAAATTTTATAAAGATTAAATGCGTCCACACTGCCTGCAAGCTCTCGGATCGAATGCATGGCAAACGTCGGCAAACCGATATCTAAGGTCGCAACGCCAATCTCGCCCGATGTTATTGGGCCAATGGTACTACCACACCCCATATCACTGCGTACAACAAATGTTTGTGCAGGTAGGCCAAGTTCATTGGCAATGTCTTTGTAAACTGCCGCTGTTTCACTGTTGGTCGCATATCTCTGATTGTTATTGACCTTAATGACCGCACCTTGGTTGATCAATGGCGCATGCAGTTGATCATGTTTTGCCGCATAGTTTGGGTGCAGTGCATGCGCATTGTCTGCAGAGATCAGCATGGATTGCTGTATAGCCTGAGTGTACTGTTCCGGCACAGGCGATAAACGGCGTAAGACATCCTCTAAAAATGGACCATTAGCGCCACATGATGACTGACTGCCCACTTCTTCGTGATCAGTACAAATTAATAACGTCGGCCGACTAGCGTCTGCATTCAGTAAAGCCTGTATACCAACATAGCAACTTAGCAAATTGTCCAAGCGCGCAGCACTAATGTAATCACCATGCAAGCCTGTAATCGCCGCTTTTTGTACGTCATATAGGCTTAATTCAAAACTTAAAATCGAACTGACAGAAATGTCATCGTATTCACTCTGAATTTGCGTAATTAACAACTTTTCTAGATCCAACGTATGTTCTGCACCACACAAAATCGGCAAGATTTCTTCCTGTGGATTTACTTTAAAGCCGTCCGTATTCACGCCGCGACTAAGGTGGATTGCCAAGTTTGGCACCAGCGCGATAGGGTCTTTAAAGTCAACCAGACGGCTTTTCAAGCTGCCATCTTCTGCTTTAAACGTCACTCGTCCTGCTATCGATAAATCACGATCTAACCAAGTATGGAGCAATACGCCACCATAGACTTCAACGCCTAACTGATGATATCCAAAGCGCTCTACGTGGGCGTTTGGCTTTAATTTCAAGCACGGACTGTCAGTATGCGCACCGATCATACGAAAGCCCTGATGAGCAAAATCTAACGTGGGTGTAGTGAATGCGATCACCGATGAATCGTTTCGCGTGACAAAATATTGTCCACCCTCACTGATGACCCACTCTTTTTGCTCAACAAGTTCTTCATAACCTGCACCAAGCAGTTCACGCTTCATTGTAGAAACGGTATGAAACGGTGTCGGGGAATCATCAAGAAATGACAATAAAGAATGATTAAAACTGGCTTGATTCATATTTTCCTGCTAGGTCAATGGTATAAAAAAACGACTTTTTTGCCGCTGGACTGGTCTTGTTGATACGAGTCTAATATGATTTTAACCAATTTAAAGACCAATCAGTTTAAGGGAACCAATCGCGGATGATCTACAAACGCCTGTTGTTAAGTCTACTTCCATGTATCGCGTTAGCCAGCGGTTCCGTTTCGGCGTATGAAAAACTCGAACCACCACATGACTACGACCGTGTTGCACAAGAAATTGTCGCAACACTGGAAAACGTCCACTATAACAAAACCCTGATCAACGACGAAGTATCAGAACAAGCATTTGATAATTATCTCGATGCTTTAGACCCTTCTCGCAGCTTCCTTTTACGAAGTGATGTGGACTCTCTGTCAAAATACCGCGATGCATTTGATGATGCCTTGCGTGACGGTGACTCGCAAGTTGCTTATGACATTTACAATACCTACTTAGATAGAGCGGAGACTCGTATTGCAAGAGTCTTAGCCGATATTCCTAACATGGTAAAAGGCTTTCAATACAATGTTGATGAAAGCCTCAATGTAGATCCTGACAAATTAGAATGGGCTGAAACCGAAGCTGAGCTTGACGATTACTGGCGTAAACGGATTAAAAACCGTGCACTAACCCTCAAACTTAATGGCGAAACAGAAGAAGATATTATCAGTGCCATTGAGCGCCGTTATAAAAGCCAGCTTAAGCAAATCGATCAAACCAATGCAACGGATGTATTCCAAAGTTTTGCCAACTCTGTCACCTCTGTATTAGATCCACACACCAGTTATTTCGCACCACGGGCGTCAGAAGCTTTCAATATCAACATGAGTTTGTCTTTGGAAGGTATTGGTGCTGTTTTGCAGATGGAAGACGACTACACAAAAGTTGTTCGTCTTATCCCTGGTGGGCCAGCTGAAGCACGCAAAGAATTGGCTCCCAACGATCGCATTATAGCAGTAGGTCAAGAAGGAGAACCGATGATTGACGTCGTTGGCATGCGCCTTGATGATGTGGTCGATATGATTCGCGGAGAGCGTGGTACCGACGTTATTCTTGAAATCATCCCCGCCAACAGTAACACCCAAAACAGTAAAAAAATCACGATTACTCGTGAAAAAGTGAAGCTTGAAGATCAATCTGCACAGAAAAAGATCGTTGAAGTTGAACGGGGTGGCGAAACCTTCAAGGTGGGAGTCATTGAGCTGCCCACGTTCTACTCAGACTTTGCCGCAATTCAGCGTGGTGACCGTGATTACAAAAGCTCAACGCGCGATACCAAGAAACTGATTGAAGAGCTGCAAGAAGAAGATATAACGGCTCTGATTTTAGATCTTCGCAACAATGGCGGCGGCTCCCTACAAGAAGCTAACTCGTTAACCGGTCTCTTTATCCCTGCTGGTCCTGTAGTGCAAATTCGTGATGCCTCTGGCCGTGTCAGCATTCTTGGCGACCAAGACCGTGACGTAGCATACAGTGGCCCTATGGCTGTGTTAGTGAACCGTATGAGTGCATCAGCTTCAGAAATCGTTGCTGGCGCTCTGAAAGACTATGGTCGAGCTATTATTGTTGGAGACCAAACATTTGGCAAAGGCACCGTTCAAGTACTACAAGAAATGGATAAGGGACAACTGAAGATTACTCAAGCCAAATTCTACCGAGTATCGGGTGAGAGCACTCAACACAAAGGCGTGATGCCAGACATTAACTTCCCTTCTCTGCTGGACACCAATCAAGTGGGTGAAAGTGCTCTTGAAAACCCGCTACCATGGGACAAAATCCACGATACGCGTTACCCAGTGTATTGGGAATTTGCAGACTATGTAGATGAGCTGACCAATCTGCATGACAAACGCATAAAACAAAATGCTAACTTTGTTGCTTTAGAAGACCAGATCAACTATGTCAAAGGTCAAAATGAAAAATTTAAGTCGATCTCACTTAATGAAAACACACGTGAGGCACAGCGAGAAGAGAGTGAGCAGAAGCAACTTGATCGAGAAAATAAACGTCGTAAGGCTTTAGATTTGCCAGTCCTTGAAAACGTAGAAGACATTGAGGCTCCGGAAGATGATGTCTATGCGCACGAAGCGGCCGAAGTAGTACTCGACTTTATTGGCTTATATCAGAAAAATAACTAACCCCTTCTGGCTAGACAGTGATCACTGTCTAGCCAGATCCCCCTAATATCAGCTCAATCACTACACCTTTTAACACAAAGGCTAGCATTCCTAGGCCTAAACCACCGATAATAATAAAGGTCCCTAATTTCCCGGCATTTGATTTACGAGCTAAGTCCCACATAATGAACAGCATAAACATACAAAAGCCGCTAATAAGTACCGTCAGCATTAAAGATTCAAATTCTTCTATTTCCATTTCAACCTACTGATTAGACATTCAATTTAAGTTATGGCCAAAGCTTCCTCAGACCGCAATACCATTGACCTATTTGGCACTGTACGCGGCCGTCCTCGTACCCACCCATTACCCCGTAAAGACCAACTAAAGGCCAACAAACGAGCACAACGTGAAAAAGAGAAATCGCTAGGGATGAAGCGTGTCGAACTAGTCGTCGATGAGGATACCGTAAAAAAATTAGACATGCTGTGTGAAATGTCAGGTATTAAGCGTGCAGACTGGCTGACCATGCAGGTAGCATTGGCGTTCAATAAAGCTAAAGTGTCAAACAAAGACAGCTAGAGGACCTTTTATGGCGAAGCTCTACTTCTATTACTCTGCAATGAATGCAGGTAAGTCTACGACACTGCTACAATCGGCTTACAACTATCAAGAGCGGGGCATGAACACCTTTCTATTGACCGCTGCACTGGACGATCGCTACAGCCAAGGTACTATTGCTTCGCGGATTGGCATTGAAGCCGAAGCGGAGCTGTTTAAAGAAAATACCAAACTCTTTGAGCTCATCCTCAAACACCACCACCAAGCCAGTATTGGCTGTGTGTTAGTAGATGAGTCGCAATTTTTGACAAAAGAGCAGGTTTATCAATTATCCGAAGTAGTCGACCGGCTGGACATTCCCGTTTTAGCCTTCGGTATTCGAACCGACTTTCGCGGGGAACTGTTCCCCGGTAGTCAAGCCTTGCTTGCTTGGTCTGATAAACTGATTGAACTAAAAACCATATGTCACTGTGGCAGCAAAGCCAATATGGTGATTCGAGTGGATGCAGAGGGCCGTGCGATAAAAGAAGGCACTCAAATCGAAATTGGAGGTAACGATCGATACATTTCGGTCTGCCGCAAACATTTTAAAGAAGCGATGAAGGATTAATACATGTGGTTTAAAAACTTACAAATATTCCAACTCAAAGACACGGAAAATTTTAGCAGTACGGATCTTATCGCCAAACTTCCTGAACACCCATTGCGTGAATGTGGTTCACAGGATGAATTTACATTTGGTTGGATGCCATTGATCCGAAGTAGTGAGCAATGGGCGATCAGCAGCAATCAGTGCATGTTAATTCGTGCCGGTAAAGAAGAAAAAGTACTACCTACCGCCGTCGTTCGCGAAGAACTTGAAGCCAAAGTCGCTGAAATCGAAATCGTAGAAGGCCGTAAAGTCGGCCGCAAAGAAAAAGCCGACATCAAAGAAGAATTAGTTTTTACACTACGCCCTAGAGCCTTCTCGAAACGTTCTGACATTTGGGCCTACATTGATACAAAAGCCAATCTGGTCGTATTAAACAGCACGAATGCAGGTATGACCGAGCAGCTCTTCAAATTATTGCAAACGACTCTCGGCAGTTTTGCTATGGTGCCACTTCAAGCACAGGTGTCACCCGCCTCGATTATGACAGACTGGTTAATGAAAAATGACGTGCCAGCGAGCCTTGAAACAGGGGATGAATGTGAAATCCAAGATGCTTCAGAAGACCGAGCAAAAATACGCTTTAAGTCTTTAGAGCCGTTATCTGAAGACGTCACTCGTCATCTTTCCCAAGGGATGAGCGTTAAAAACTTAGCCCTTCGCTGGAGCGAAAAAATGTCTTTTGTTCTTAATGACGACTTAACATTAAAGAAAGTAAAATTCGACGACACACTAAAAGAAAACGCTTTTAACGACTCTCAAGGCGGCACATTGTCCGATATGGATGCGAACTTCGCACTTATGTCATTAACCATTCGAGACTTTTTTGGATCTTACCAGCAATGGTTTGAAATCGCAGACGATTAACAGTTTTCCACAGATTGGGTGGATAACATTGGGGAGAAAGAAGGCAACACCAGTAACCGCAGGCAACAACCTTTTTTCTCCAAATTAACAAAGATACATCTATAAAAAGCAGCAAACTTAACGACACACCTAGGTCTTAAATAATGTCTAAATTGCAAGAAGAAAGGCAAATAGCTCAACGAGTTACAGTAGTTGGCGCTATTTGGGATGCACTGCTAGGTATTGTTAAAATCATCGCAGGTTGGTTTTCGCAATCTCAAGCGTTAATTGCCGACGGTATCCATTCGTTATCGGATTTAGTGACGGATATATTCGTCGTAATTGCCTCTAATAATGCGCGTCAGGGCCCTGATGAAGATCACCCTTATGGGCATTTAAGATTTGAAACCTTAACCACTGTGATCCTTGGCGTTGTGCTAATTGTTGTTGCAACAGGCATTGTGTTTGAAACGTTCAATAGCGAACGGACCCCCTTTGCAACTTGGTACGGTGCAGCTGCAGTCATCTTAACCATTGCGGTAAAAGAGGCTATTTTTCACTACACACACCGCGCTGGTACGAAAATTGGCAGTAAATTACTCATTGCCAATGCTTGGCACAGCCGCAGTGATGCCCTCTCTTCAGTAGCTGTTTTAGCGGGATTGGTCGGGGTCTATTTTGGCTATCCATGGGCAGATAAAGTCGCCGCTGTTGTTGTAGGCTTATTGATTGCAAAAATTGCCATCGAGATGATTTGGGATAATCTAAAAGAGTTGGTCGATACTGCACCCGATCAAAAAACGATTGAACAAATAAAAGTTACTGTAGACAGCTTAAAAAATGTCATGGCCCCACACGATATCCGAGCTCGTTCAATGGCCGGTAAAATTTTCTTGGACATGCACATCCATGTTCCTGCCCATGCCACTGTCAGTGAAGGGCACTACTTGAGTGACTTAGTTGTCTACACCATCAAGAAAGCCCATCCGCAGGTGCAGGATGTCATGGTACATGTCGACACTGATGATCATATACAATCAGATACAGTAGATCATGAGCACGTTGGCAGACCGCCATCGCTTCAGCTGCCTGCTCGAGATCAAATTTTAGCAGATCTAGGATTTATGTTACGCAGTCATCGCGGCTATGTAGACATTGAAAAAACTCAGTTGCATTACTTAAATAAGACACTCAATATTCACTTGATCGGCAAAGCGAATCAAGCACCATCGATTGATCTGACTAAGGTTACAAATAGCATCTTGTTTGATCTACAAAATTTGCCTTATGGTAAAGATCACCAAGTATTATGGTTAATTGACTAGCCCTCATGACTGTCTAATCCATCCGTTTCATTGTCTGGGAGTGAAAGCTGCTTGTTAGTTTTTGCTCCCATGACTCTTAACCGCTCCGCTCTTGTTAACAAATTACCTCGCCCAATCGTCAGCTTCTTCATTGCTTGCTCATGACTACGAGTCAGTGCGTCGATGCGTGTTCCAATCTCATCCATATCCTGTACAAAACCAGCGAACTTATCGTACATAGCGCCCGCTTGACGGGCGATCTCAAGTGCATTTTGACTTTGTTTTTCGTTACGCCAGATGTTTTGAACGGTACGCAATGTAGCAAGTAAGTTCGAGGGCCCAGTAATAATGATATTTTGCTCAAACGCCTCTGAAAACAAGCCATTTTCGCCTTGTAGCGCTAAAGCATAAGCGGCTTCGATTGGGATGAACATGATGACAAAGTCGAGTGACGTGATGCCGTTTAAATCGTGATAATTTTTCGCACCAAGCTCTTTGATATGACGACGTACTGCCTCTAAATGCTGACGTAAGGCTTGTTGCTTTTGTTGCTCATCTTCGGCTTCCACATAGGCAAGGTAGCTGACCAACACCATTTTTGAGTCGATGATGATTTGTTTGTTTTCAGGCAAGTAAACAATCACATCAGGCTGATAACGCTTCCCTTCTTCAGTAGTCAGTGAAACCTGAATCTCATATTCACGCCCTTTTTCTAATCCAGAACGCTCTAAAATACGCTCTAGTATAACCTCACCCCAACCACCTTGGACCTTATTCTGGCCTTTAAGAGCTTCGGTCAAGCTCATCGCATCATCGCTAATTCGCTGATTAAGCAATTGCAGATTTTTAATTTCCTTCACTAAAGAGAAACGCTCTCGTGCTTCTTGATCGTAGCTTTGCTCAACACGTTGCTGGAAATCATTGATTTTTTGTCCCAGCGGAGACAATAAAGCATGCAACTGACGCTCGTTTTCAGTCGCAAGGCGCGCACCTTGTTGCTGCACGATATCTTGAGCCAGCTGCTTAAACTGAACCTCATTTTGATGCTTTTGCTGTTCGAAAAAATGTTCTTTTTGTTGCCAAATATCCTGAGCGGCGGCGAACTGCTGCTCCAATGTTAGAGCTTCTTTTTCCAATTGATGCACTTCTTGCTGAGAACGTTGCAAAAGTTGCTGTGTTTGAATCAATTCCTGCACAGAATTTTCATGCTCAGCCTGCCACTTACGCTGGATTCTCTGTACAATACCCCCCGCGATGGCGGTCGTGATGACAACACCCAAAACACATCCCAAAGCAATCCAAACAGATTGTTGCATCCAGTCTGTCATTTATTTAAACCCGCCATTTTCGTTGAAAAAACAATCGCTAAGCGAAGTTTACATGGATTACTACCAGAGCCCAACACACGAACAACGCTTTGATCTGGAAATTAAAAATAGCCAGTTCATTACTACGATCCGGCGCACCCGTGGACGAGATGAAGCGAAAGCTTTTATTGCTGACATGAACATGCGCTATCCAGATGCCAATCATAACTGCTGGGCATTTGTGGCTGGGCCACCTAAGAATGTTCATTTATGGGATCAAAGTGATGATGGCGAGCCAAAAGGCACGGCTGGCAAACCCATGCTGAACGTTTTACAGCATTCAAATTTTGGTGAAATCACGGTCGTTGTAACGCGTTATTTTGGCGGCATTAAACTCGGTGCAGGTGGATTAGTCCGCGCCTACAGTCAGGCCGTTGTTGAAGCACTTGATCAATTAGAATGGCAAGAGATATACCCACGTCAAACGGTTTACATAAAAATCGCCTATCCTATGTTAGGTAAGGTTGAGTATTGGTTAGAAAACAGTGATATCGATGTTGAAGACAAACAGTTCTCAGAAAGCATTGATATTTCGCTTGCCGTCATTGAACGTACGTGGCCAGAACAGAAACAGGCTCTGATCGATTTATGTCAGGGTAATATTACGATTATTGAAAACGACAAAGAGTAGTTATGTACCAAATAGGACAACGTTGGAGTAGCCGAAACGAACCAGACTTAGGTATCGGCATGATCATTGAAAAACAGCCTAAATCCTTTGTCTTGTTTTTTTCAGATGCAGAAACTGAGCGAAATTACTCAGTGGAACAAACAAGTTTAGTTCGTCGTACACTCACACCAGGGGATGAGTTATTTTTTGAAGACGAATCCTACAAAGTAAAAGCCGTGCGCGAATATGATCTATTAATGGAATATAACATCGGCGACGAATGGGTGGACGAATCAGAGATTCAATTCCCACGTAACGATAAGAACGAACTGGATTCGATCCTCGCACTGTCGCCTGCTCGTCGCATGTGGTTTGATTTACGCCGTAAAACCCTTGAACATCAAGCTATTCATTCAGCGAGCCCTGTTCGTGGCTTAATGGGATTGAAAGCCGAGCTACTACCGCACCAAATGTATTTAGCTCATGACATTGCTAACCGCCCCGCTGCGCGAGCTTTGTTATGTGACGAAGTTGGTATGGGTAAGACTCTTGAAGCAGGTTTGATTCTTCATCATCGAGTTCTGAATGGACTATCGCGCAGAGCCTTGATTCTAACGCCCACAAACTTGCAGCATCAATGGTTAGTTGAAATGCTACGTCGCTTCCATCAGCCATTCTCGCTGATTAATGAAGCTGTATACGAAGACTACATGGATGGCGACGACAACCCATTTGACGCTCAAGCGTTTGTAATTGCCCCCATTGATTTTGTCTCAACCCATAGCAAAGCAGCACAACATATGCTGCAATCTGAATGGGATATGGTCATAGTAGATGAAGCACATCACTTAGCATGGGATCCAGAAACGCCAAGTATTGCTTACCAACTGGTTGAACGCTTGGCTGGGGCTTCTGAGTCAATATTGCTTTTAAGCGCGACTCCGGAGCAAACCGGTGAACGTGAGCATTTCTCACGTCTACAACTGATTGATCCTGAGCACTATCATAGCTTTGACGTCTATCAAGCTCAGCAACACGAATTCAAACAAGCCGCTGAATTAGCAGAAAAAATTCTGCCATTTACTGAAGTGGATCATGGGCTAACACAGCCTGATTGGCGCGCTGTTTTTGTCGACTATCTGCATGACGTGCAATCTAAAGAGTGGTTTGATAACCTAACGGCGGCCGACGAAGACAAGCAAGTCAACGCTGCACAAGATGCGATTAACTGGCTGATTGACCGCCATGGTACCGGTCGCGAAATGTTCCGTAACACGCGTGCCGCTATTGGCGGTTTCCCTGAGCGTAACTTAAACGTTTATCCACTTGCTGGTAACGACACATACGCAAGCGCAGCCCACCATGTTCTACCTGAATCCGGTATCGACCACGGTTTATGGGAAGCAGACCCGCGCTGGCATTGGCTAAAAGAGTTCTTGGGCGATCAAAAAGTTAAAACCAAAGTACTTGTCATTTGTCACACGGCCGACACCGCTCGTTGGTTGAACGATCAACTGACCTTTGCTGGATTCCAAAGTGCTGACTTCCATGAACAAATGCCTCTGATCCATCGTGACCGAGCAGCCGCCTACTTTGCCGATCCGAGCGGTGCTCAAGTGCTTGTCTGTTCCGAGATTGGCAGTGAAGGTCGCAACTTCCAGTTTAGCCACAATTTGGTGATGTTCGACTTACCTGAACACCCAGACTTACTAGAACAGCGTATTGGGCGCTTAGATCGTCTTGGCCAACGTAACATCGTTCAAGTTCATGTTCCTTATATTGAAGGCAGCGTGCAAGAGCGTTTGTATCAGTGGTATCACCTAGCATTGAATGCTTTTAACCGTACCACTGGGTCTGGCGATAAAGTGAATGCTGCGTTTAAAGAGCCATTGCATGCATTTCTATTTGGCAATGATGATGATCAGTCATTGTTAGATGAAGCACGTGTATATCACGAAGCTTTACTAAAACAAATGGAAGAAGGTCGTAACCGTCTATTGGAAATGTCTTCCTGTCGACCAAACATTGCTAAGTCGCTGATTGAGCAAATTAATGACCAAGCATCGCATGGTCTGCATGATTACATTGAACAAGTGACACACGCATTTAATATACATGCAGAGTGTCACAACGATGCTCCAGACCAAGCCGCATGGTTTATTCGCCCCTCGACGGACATGATGCTAGAAGCACTACCCGGCATTGAAGAGGAAGGCAAAATGCTAATGCTGGATCGCCTTCAAGCGAGTCAGCGTGAAGATGTGGCCTTTGCGACTTGGGAACACCCGTTGATCACCATGCTAATGGACGAAGTACAAGGTTTCGACTCGGGCAAATTAACCTCAGCCATTTTACCAATTGCTGCCCTACCGGAAGGTACGGTATTAGTCGAAAGCATGTTTGTCATTGAAACAGCCGGTCACCCGCGATTAAAGCTGGCTCAGTCACTGCCTATGACACCTATTTGGCAATTGTCTGATGCCAACGGAAAATTCCTTCACAATCAGTTCACTCCTGATAAATGGGCGGAAAAGCTAAAAGGTGTGCCTAATCGTGTAGCCGAGCAATGGGTCGCGGCCCTGCGCCCACAGCTGCTTGAGATTCTTCAAGCGCATCAACTAAGCGCTCAAAATCAAGCTCGTCCAACAGTACATGCGGCAAAAGATGCCTACCAGCGTAAGTGGCAGTCTGAAATTGATCGTCTGCGTGAGCTGCAACAGCAGAATTCAGCGGTAAAAGATGAGCACATAGAACTGTACGAACGCTATCTAGTAGAAGGCCTAACTCGTATCGATGATCACCAAATTCGTTTGGATGGCATCCGCATTATTTTGACCACTAAGCCAGAATAGTAGATAGATGCTAGAGATACTCTATGAAGATCAATGGCTGGTTGTTGTGAATAAACCAGCCAACACTTTGTCTGTGCCCGGTCGCGGGCCAGACAAATACGACTCTATTTTAACGCGAGCGGAGCAACTGTTTGGCGAAGCCCATGCCATTCATCGTTTAGATTGTGCCACGTCTGGCTTGATTTTGATCGCTAGAGATTTGGAGTGTCAAAAGCGCATGTATGCGCAATTTCGTGAGCGTCATGTTGAAAAAGAGTACCGAGCGATTATTCGCGGCAAACTTTTAGGACAGTGGGGAGAAGTGCGTAAACCGCTTCGCTGCGATTGGGATCGACGCCCTCGCCAGATGATTTGCACGCAGTGGGGCAAAGATTCTATCACTCAATGGACGCTTCTAAGCATTGAAGGCAGCCATACACGGGTGAGCTTAAAACCTATCACTGGCCGTTCCCATCAGCTACGCGTACACATGCAAAGCCTTGGTCATCCTATCTTAGGAGACGAGTTTTATGACTCTGTAGAAACATCAGAAAATGATCGATTGTTACTGCATGCGTATCGAATTGAATTTTTTCATCCTTTTACCAACGCTTGGGTGAAATTTGTTGCACCCTGCCCGTTTTAGTTGAATCTTCTTCTACGCATTTCTGACAGATACAAGCCTCACCTTTCAGAGTCTCTGGCACCCTAGCAAGCAAGTTATCTGAGACTAAAACAGTTGAGTCATGACACCAGCAACTGTCAGCGGAATGCCCTAACGTTATGGCACACTGATTTTCAGCTTTGCACAACGGACAAAAAACCACATCAATTCTGGATTGTAGATGACTCAATTATATTACCTCGTATTCAAATAATGACTGATGCAATATCGTCCTGTACTAAAAGAACGATGAGACGAAAAACCTCTATTTCTAAAAATAGAGGTTTTTCCCCTTGTCTATACTACTATCTTACTCAACAGAATCTTTTAAGAATTGACCTATTTTCGAATGATGCTGTATTGAAGAGATTGGTAAAATGTCTTCTGCAGGCCCCCAAGCAAACACATTGACTGGAGTGCTGGTATGCGTCCCAGTTCCCCAAACAGTATTTTGCGCTGTTGCTTGAACACGACCTAACAGATTTCCTCGATCGTTATATGGGAAAAAGGCGTCAAAATCATGGATCGCGGGAATCGTTTCTGCCCCTAGATAACTGTGGCCATGAGTGTGATAGGGGTTTTGCTTGTCATTCAAAACTTCTTCCGCTTGTGCAAGCGTAATATCGAAGTCAGAGTTCTTGTTCACTACTTTACGAAGATTCTCGGCGTTATGATCAGCTTCTGGTAACTTTTCAAATTCCGCTAAAATATTGTAATAACTTTTCTTCTGATTATACAACCCATCAAGAATGTCAAAGCTGCCGAAATTGAATTTTGGCGCGTAGTCCGCAGCTTGGAAAGCAACGCCTGGCTTCTCTTGTGGCGCAGGAATATTGTCAGATGAGTAACTGAAACCAAATGAGCCAGTTTCATGATCAGCTGTCACAACTACAATTGTGTCATCACGATCTTTCGCCCAGTCATAAACAACTTGAATGGCCTCATCAAACTTCAAAAGCTCATGCAACATAGTGCCGGCATCGTTTGAGTGAGCAGCCCAGTCAATCTGACCGCCTTCGATCATCAAGAAAAAGCCATCTTCGTCTTTCTCTAAAATAGAAAGTGCTTTTTCAGTCATTTCCTTTAAGGAAGGCTGAGTTCGTTCAGATGAGTCTTTCGAATTACTGTACTGAATACCGTCCATCATGCCTGAGTACGCAAATAGGCCAAGTAATTTGCCAGATTCTGATGCTTCTAATTGATCTTTATTAAACGCTAAACCATAACCTTTATCTTGCGCTTCTAATAATAGATTTCGCTCATCCTTACGCTTTGATTTCAGGTAGACATCACCACCCGTAAGTGTCTCTAGTGCTGTGTAAGTGTCGCCCTTTTCATTGGTAGATTCAGGTATCCAATAACGCAAACCACCAGACAGCATGACATCAGGACCGGTATTCAGCATGTCTACTGCAATCTCATTTTCTAAAGAACGATGAGGCTGATGTGCAGCAAAAGCGGCAGGTGTTGCATGTGTTAACCGGGTATCAGATACCAAACCTGTCGATTTACCTAAGCGCTTTGCTTTTTCTAATACGGTTTCAACAATATTACCATCTGCATCAATACCAATGACTTCTGAGCCGGTATGCACGCCCGTAGAAAGCTGAGTGGCAGAACAAGCGGAGTCAACGACGATTGCATCACTAGGGTACGTTAATGATGAACCGACAACACCATCATGCGCTAAATTGTGTAATGCGGTTGATCGACCTTGATAAACAGAATGAGGCGCTTTTTGTGCGTAGGTCTCGAGCATACCGACCTGTTGCGGCCCCATACCGTCGCCAATCATTAAGATAACGTTTTTAACTTCTGCTGCAACAGCACTGTATGACGCAAGACAAAGACCGCCCATAACAAGAGTTTTATTGAATATATTCATAGCATTCCTTTTTTTATTAAACGTTCAATTAAAAACGAAATGTTACACTAGCATTACAATCTTTGGAGTAAAAGGGCTTATTTGGCCGTCTTTGAAAGCATTTAAGCGGATATTAAGGGGAAAAAACGCTGTAAGCCGATTAATACAGGCGTTGACAGACAGAACTTAGAAATGAAAGTTTACACATTATCAGGGGATTTTTTCGTTATATGGAGTAAAACGGCGATGAAGGCTGTGGCTCCCTCGCCGCGGTGGCATTACTGCTTTAGCGTTGCGATAAAAGCATCTGACTCTTCAATCGCTTCACTCATTTCGTTAATTAAGCCAGAAATATCGGTTTTTAAACTGGCAAACTCGCCTTTGATTGCACTGATCGCTGACGCATTCAGATTGTGTTTAAGGTACAAAACATTATCATTTAATGTAGCTAAAACAGGCGCCATTTTCGCTTCTGCTTGATGCATGCTGCGTAATAGTTGACTGAATTGGCGTTGCGTCGCCTTCAATTTAGCTTCACTTGTACGACGTAATTTTTCGTTTGAATACTGCGATAACTCGTCTTCCCACTCATCAAACAGGTCATCTGCAACATCTTCCACATCATCAATCTTTTGCGTAACACGATCAGCCGCTTTTTTACTACTTTGATAATCGCTGTTCAACTGATCGTATACGTCTTCAAAATCACCACCATCAAAATCCGTTAGCACAACAAGACGCTGGTAGGCTGTTTGGAACTCTTCTTGGCTGTCTTTTTGACTGTCTCGAACATTCTCTACACGATCAACAAGGATATCTCGCTTATCAATACCAATTTTTTCCATCGCACCATAATAAGCAGTTTGACAACCTGCTAGTGTCATCAACGCCATTGCGCCAATTAACTTCAGTGAAAGAGCTTTCATAGGACTTCCTTTAAAAAATGTTTTAAGCATTGTTGCGTCTCAAGAACATGAATACAACCTTGATCTATGAATAAAGCGTGCATGCCTCACGCTTCACCTTTTCTGCCCCTTTTGGATGCTTAGACACTCGATCTAAGGCCATTAACTGATTAAAATAAGCGTTTATTAAATTAGAGAAGTTGCTACTCATGTCTTTACCACCCTGCCCTCAGTGCAAAGATCAGTATGTCTATCAAGATCATGATAATTTAATTTGCCCTATGTGCTCTTACGAATGGAATCCAGACGAGCCCGATAACAGTGATGATGCAATAATGGTAAAAGACGCCAACGGCTCTTTACTATCTGAAGGAGATAAAATCACGCTTGCGAGAGATGTAAAAGTAAAAGGCAGCTCGCAAGGCATCAAAATAGGCACAAAAGCCATCATTAAACGCATCAGGGAAGGTAAAGATCACCAACTGGACTGCAAAGTTGACGGTCATGGCGAAATGTATATTACGGCGAAGTTCGTAAAGAAAGCCTAATAAGCTTTTTCAGCTTTAAACTATAGAAATATAACTAATGACATTTCCTAGAATCAGAACGTTTGGTTGCAGTAATCATGTTATATTTAGGCCATTATTACATAGCACATTATTGTCAGGAAACATCTGCATGAAACCCGCTTTAAGGTCAATCTTACTTAGCTTGCTTTTTTTGTCGAGCTCTAGTTTCGCAGGAATTGATGCTATCTTCATGCGTGACACATTCTACAATTATGAGTTAGTGAGTGAACCAACACTTCGCAAGATGAAACGCGATAAATTGATGAGTATTCGAGCAACCTCAAAATCAGGACTTGTTAGATACAACAATATTTTACGTATGACTGAAGGCGAGAATTTTGATTTTACACTGCCGAAACTAAATGAATTAGTATTCTCAAAAAAAGACATTATCGAAGACATTGTTCTAGCGACCAAAGCTACGAACCAACTACTCTATCGTCTAAATAGTGTCATTCAAAAAAAGATGAAAGCTGAATCAAACGATGTTTCATTTGATATCATTATCAATGGGGGACATATCAAAAATCGCGGCCAGCAATGTAAGATTGGGCAGCAAACTCTCACTTTTACTCCAGGAGCACTGGCAGTTGTTCGCTTATATTGTGATCTTGACAATTTTGGTTTAGTTGAATCATATAGCACAATGGCGCTTGATTTAAGCTTGAGAGTTCACGTCAATAAAAACACCCATTTAACCTCTTCTGATCGTACCCTGCTGAGATTGAATTCCTATGAAATAGGGTCATATAGCGGGACAATAACTGAAACGTTCCTAAACTACTCTGTTCGACCCTCACAGTTATAGAGTTAAATCTCGAAGTGTAACTTATTTAGTTTATTATAAACGCCTATAGATTACTTTTAAGAGCCTTAAATGCAAAAAGTTGCACTGTTCGTCGACGTTCAAAATGTCTACTACACTACTCGCCAAGCTTATCAACGTAACTTTGATTACAACGCCTTTTGGGCGTTGGCAACCAAGGGGCGAGAGGTTGTTACGGCCATCGCTTATGCAACAGATCGAGGTGATCCAAAGCAAAAGCAATTTCAAAATATATTAAAAGCGATTGGCTTTGAAGTGAAGACCAAGCCTTTTATACAGCGTGCCGACGGTACTGCAAAAGGCGACTGGGATGTTGGTCTCACATTGGATGCAATTGAGTTTGCTGAGCATGCAGATGTTGTTGTTTTAGTATCAGGTGATGGCGACTTTGATTTACTGGCGAAGAAGATTCGTACCCACCTAGGCAAACAGATTGAAGTCTACGGCGTCCCTAAATTAACCGCTGCTGCGCTTGTAAACGCAGCAGATATTTATATCCCAATAGAGCATGAGCTACTCCTAAATTAGAAATTTTTGACCACCCTTTCAAAACATTAGAATTGCATAATATTATTTAGTGTGATCAATTTGTAAAGATAACGCATTAATGTTGCGATAATTTCTTTCATTAAGAATAAAACAACAAAGGATAGGCCGTGAAGTTCGAGAATATTTTTGGCAACTTGCCGTTAGATCCGTCTCAGGAACACTTTACTAAAATCACTAACACTGACTCGGTTCGAATCGAGCGAATCGTTTCGCCAGCTGGATGCGAGCTGGACGGGAAATGGTATGATCAAACAGAAAACGAATGGGTAACAGTGCTACAAGGATTTGGAGCCATTGTTTTTGAAGACGCAAGAGTTATATCCCTGAAACCCGGTGATCATATTTTGATACCTGCGCATGAGAAACACAGAGTTATTAAGACATCAAAGGAAGAAGCGACGGTATGGTTGGCGGTTTTCTACCCATAATCCGCATGCAATTTTAAACCTTTAAGTCAATCAAGGTGCCAAGCATGTCATCTGCGGCACCAATTACCTTTGCATTGGCTTTCGCATTTAGTTCACTGATCTTAATATCCACTAAACTTTCACGGATAACATCATCAGTATTCGCTCCCGTTGAATCTTTTAGAGATGCAATACTCGCATTAGCAATATTTGCACTGGCTTGTTCTAAACTGTTTTGACTTCGCTGCAAGCCCAATTGACCGTAACCAAAGCTGGCGTTATTTGATATCTGCATCGTGCTCACCTGTTCATTATGTAACCATAAATAGATTTTAGCGCTTTCTGCTAATCAATACATGAATTTTACAAAACTAAAACAAATGAATGATCTGAATGACACCCTGGAGTCGTATCTACCCTATGCGATAACTTAAGCCGAGTTATCTTTACAACGCCGAACACCCTTTACAGAGTGTTCGGCATCTTTTTATTGGCAAATACACAGTCTGCTGCTTGATGAAGTAGGCTATGACGAGCGGCCACTACACGGTTGTCGTGGTCATATCCGCCCCCAATAACACAAGCAATCGGTATGGCATGTGATGTGATTTGCTCTATGACATATTGATCTCGCTTAAAAATGCCTGCGTCGGTTAATTGAACGTAGCCTAACCGATCGTCTTGATGAACATCGACACCAGCGTCGTAAAGAACAAAATCAGGACAATGCTCATTCAAAAGCTTAGGTAAATGTTGCTCTAATAGCGTCATATAATGTGTATCTTGAGCACCCTTTGGGATAGCAATATTAATACCGGCAAGCTGTTTCTTAGGTGGAAAGTTCTCCTCACAATGGAACGATATCGTAACAACACTTGGATCATCCTCAAAAAATGCTGCCGTACCATCTCCTTGGTGAACATCGCAGTCAATGATCATCACCTTGCTTGCCTTACCCGAATACACAAGCTCTTTCGCTGTTACTGCCAAATCATTAAAGATACAAAAGCCAACACCGCGGTCAGGAAAAGCATGATGCGTTCCTCCCGCTAAATGACAAGCAAGTCCATACTGTAACGCTAGCTCTGCTGTAAGCAAGGTTCCTGAGACGGCACGCAATGTTCGCTCAACCAGCCAATCACTCCAAGGTAATCCGATCGCCTTTTCCTCATCTATCGTGAGTTGACCTCGAATAAAACGCTGTACATAAGTAGGTGCATGAGCCCTCATCAAAACACTAAGAGACAAAGGAGAAGGTTCATAACAGTTATCATCGGTTAACACACCTAGCTCACGTAAGTACTCAGCGAGAAACTTAAACTTTGCCATCGGGAAGCGATGGCGGCTCGGGAAAGGGATACTGTAATGCGGATGGTAAACAAGCGGTAATTTCAAAGCGACTCAATCTTTTACAAGCAACATAGCGCTACTTTAACGTTAACGTTGCCTTGCAACTAGCAGTTTTCTAACCGCACGATTAAAGGCATCTACCAAATGCGGAGGAATTCCTTTAGCGCTCTCAGAGTTCACTTTTTGAATCGCGCGCATGGCACTTTTCTTGTACTCATCGCCAGACTTTCCCCATACCACATCGATAAAACGTACAGCCATAGACAACACAAAAGCACCTTGCGGAATCATGCCACCGACTAGCCCCTCTGGATAACCGGACCCATCGAATCGCTCTTGATAACTAATCACCATATCAGACGCTTGATCCCAGCCTTCATGTTTACTAAGAAGTTGAGCTCCTACCATTGGGTGATTGTGCTCAGCTCGCTGCTTTGCCGCTTCGTCATCTCCACATTTTAGGGTCATTGCCATCCCCATATTGTGCATATAAGCAGCCGCAGATAGCTGAGTTTTATCAACAGGCTCTGTACACTCTTGATTGATCAGCTGACTAAGCTTCAGAATGCGCTCACCTCGCTCAGGAGAATACCCTAGCAGTTTATTCAGTCGATGACTCAGTTGTCGAAAGTGATCAATGTCTGCTTGCTGAGCATCGTCATACTCCACTTTCACCACTAAACTATCAGACTCTTCCTTGGCTTTTTCTTCCGCCGCGATGGCATCATCATTCATTTGTGCTAGAAAATACTCAGCTTGCTCTATTCGAGTTGCAGCGTCGTCCTCCGCATAGATTTTATCAAGATTTGACTGCATAAAATTAAGCAGTTTCGTATCCGCGCCATGGTGCTGGTGTAACTGTTTTAGCAGTAACAGGATTTGATCCAAGACTTGATTAATTAACTCACCAAGCACTGAATCATATGGAATATAGCCTCCACGCATGCCATCCACTATTTCTTCTAGACGATGTAATGCCCCCACAAGTGGATCAAGAAAACAAACTGAACAGTTTCCTTTCATGCTGTGCAAAGAACGAAACAGTGTATCGAGCTTTTCATGAGTAAAACCCGATGATTCGATATCGTTTACGATTGCTTCAATTTCTTGCTGAGCTTCTAGATAACACTCTAGCAAGTCATCTTTTAGTTCTTTGTCCAAAGCAGAAAAATCTTTACAAGCAAATTGCTCCATATTTCTTCCAACCACACCTTTACAAATGGACTATTCCATACAAGCATCTTAATTGTAGAGGCTATCCTTAGCTTAATGAACAAAATCTATGTATCTTTCTGCAAAATCAGCAACATTGTGACGAGGAAAAATGGCTATTTGGTTAATGAAATCGGAGCCGGATGCGTTTTCGATTAACGATTTGAAGCATCGCCAGCGTGAAAACTGGGACGGTGTTCGTAACTTTCAAGCGCGTAATTACATGCGTGAAATGGCAAAGGGCGATATTATTCTGTTCTACCATTCAAGTTGTAAAGTTCCAGCAATTGTAGGTACCGCAATTGTCTCAAAAACTGCACATCCTGATCCCAGTTGCTGGGACCCTAAAAGTCCATACTATGACCCTAAGTCTACAGCTGAAACACCACGCTGGGTCCAAGTGGAGCTCGCTTTTGAGTCAAAGCTAACAAAGCCGCTCACTCTAACATTACTAAAAAGTTGGCCAGAGTTAGACGGCTTTCCACTGACTAAAAAAGGCAGTCGATTAAGTGTCATGCCGGTTGATGAGCCCTACTGGCATATTCTCAAGCCACACATTCTCAGCCAAAGTTAGACATTAATGAAAGTTTCTATCGCGATTTTTAATCGTGATAGATCGATCAAAGTAGTAACGCATTTCCATACCAATGTAAGGAAATCCAGGTCCATTTCCATTACGCATAATTACACCAAAAGCGACTTGTTGATTATATTTTTCAGGTTGAGTTAAAGCTTCTAAGCGCCACCCCGTGCCACGTTCTTGCTCTTCTACATAGACACCAAAACGTTGCTGTATATCGGGATACCACAACATCCCAGCTTCCATCGTTACGGCACGCTCAAATTTGTTATTATAACCAGAATATTGCCAATCTAACGTTAGGTCTTCCCAATGATAGGCTGCGAGTAGATGGCCCACAAACTTGGATTCTTTACTAAACGAATCATCTCGTGATTTTTTCTGAATGTAGCCTAGACCAGCACCCAACCTCCAATTATCTTTTCGATAAAAGCCTAATGTATTAAATTCCGAAGTTGAGTAATCCTCAAAAGTGGGATCATCAAAGATATAATCACTGTCTAGATTGACTTGCCACGCGATCCTTTGATTGACAGGAATATTCACGGTTAAATCAATATTAAATGCTGGTTCATCTTTTGCCACCCCAGCGCCCAATGCTATCTCGAAGTTTGGCAGTTCAGACGCTGCTGAGGAATTCAGTGAAAAAGCTGCTAAGCCAGCAAATATAAAGGGGTTGACGTACTTCATAGGCAATTTTATTCATCAAGGTTTATGACGATAGGATAGGTTATTTATTCATATCAACCATCACGAATTCGTAATAGATTTTGAAAATCCTGCTCCTGCATTTCCACACCCTATGGGAATCAGACGAAAACCTCAATATAATGTGCGCCAAAGTCCCATGACTCACATTTTTACTAGGTTTACTTTTTACATGGCTAAAAAACTCTTTATCCAAACGCACGGCTGTCAGATGAACGAATACGACTCTTCTCGTATGGCAGACCTTCTCGGCGATTCTCATGAGATGGAACTTACTGACAATGCAGACGAAGCGGACGTATTACTGCTTAACACCTGCTCTATTCGTGAAAAAGCGCAGGACAAGGTGTACCACCAACTAGGCCGTTGGAAAAAATTAAAAGAGAAGAACCCAAATCTAAAAATTGGTGTGGGTGGCTGTGTTGCCTCTCAAGAAGGCGACAATATCCGTAAACGTGCTAAACACGTAGATATGATATTTGGCCCGCAAACGCTGCATAAGCTTCCTCAAATGGTCGATGCAGCCGCTAACTCTATTCCGATTACGGATGTTACATTCCCGGAAATTGAGAAATTTGATCACCTTCCTGCGCCACGCGTTGACGGTGCTGAAGCCTTTGTCTCGGTCATGGAAGGTTGCAGTAAATACTGTACATTCTGCGTTGTACCCTACACACGTGGTGAAGAAGTGAGCCGTCACTTTGAAGACATCATGGTGGAAGTGGCGCAACTTGCTGAGCAAGGCGTACGTGAGATTCACCTACTAGGCCAAAATGTAAATGCTTACCGTGGTGAAAACGCTGAAGGCGATGAAATGGATTTAGCGGATGTTATTCATGCGACAGCGCAAATACCTGGCGTTGAGCGTATTCGCTTCACAACATCTCACCCAGTTGAGTTCACGGATAGTTTAATCGAAGCATTCAGAACTGAGCCAAAGCTGGTAAGCCATCTTCATCTGCCGGTTCAAAGTGGTTCTGACAATGTTTTGTCTGGTATGAAGCGCGGCCATGATCGCCAATTCTACATTGATAAAATCAACCGTATTAAAGCAGCGCGACCGGGTCTAAGCCTATCGTCTGATTTTATTATCGGCTTCCCTGGCGAAACCGATGAAGATTTCATCGATACGATGAACCTGATCCAAGAGATCGGCTTTGATCATTCATTCAGTTTTGTCTACAGCCAGCGCCCTGGTACGCCAGCGTCTAACTTAGAAGACGATACACCAGAAGAGGTGAAGAAAGAGCGCCTAGCGATTCTTCAACGTCGTATTATCCAGCAGGCTTATGATATTAGCTTAAACATGGTGGGTAACATTGAACGTATTTTGGTAAGTGGCTACTCTCCTCGTGATCCAGGTCGACTTCAAGGTCGTACTGAAAACAACCGTATCGTCAACTTCCCTGCCGACGATACTAAACTGATTGGCAAATTTGCTGACGTAGTCATCACTGATGCCTACCCTAACTCATTACTCGGCGAATTCGTCGGCTCTGAGTTGGACGCAGATTTCGAATTAACTAAATAAGGTCTATTTTGGACACAACATCTGTAACATCACAACAAATTCGCTTGGAGCCTTCTGAGGCTCCAGCTCTTGCCGCTTTATGCGGTCAATTTGATGATCATTTAAAACAGATTGAGCAGCGCCTAGGTGTGACAATTTCTCGTCGTGGTGAGCTGTTTGAAATTTCTGGCGAAGACAGTGATCGTGTCGCTGCAACCAAAATGTTGCTGCAAAGCATTTACCGCGAAGCTTTAGCGCAAAAAGAGATCACCAAAGAAACGATTCATCTATACCTTCAAGAATCTGCCATTGAAGCGCTCTCAAAAGGTAAATCAGAAAGCGGTCAAGTTGTTATTAAAACCCGCAAGGCATTCATAAAACCAAAAGGCAAAAACCAACAAGGCTATGTTCAAGAGATCCGTAAAAATGATATCAATTTTGGCATTGGTCCTGCGGGTACTGGTAAAACCTACCTAGCGGTTGCCTGTGCTGTAGAAGCATTGGAAGCGGATCGAGTCGAACGCATCATGCTGGTTCGTCCTGCCGTAGAGGCTGGTGAAAAGCTTGGTTTTTTACCCGGTGACTTATCGCAAAAAATCGACCCTTATCTGCGCCCTCTTTACGATGCGCTATATGAAATGCTGGGATTTGAGTTGGTGGATAAGTTAATTGAAAAAAACGTTATCGAAATCGCACCATTGGCATTTATGCGTGGCCGCACTCTGAACAATTCTTTCATTATCTTAGATGAAAGTCAGAACACTACTCGCGAACAGATGAAGATGTTCTTAACCCGTATTGGTTTTGGTTCTACTGCGGTCATCACAGGCGATAGAACTCAGGTTGACTTACCGCGCGGCACTAACTCAGGCCTCGCGCACGCTCTACATGTGTTAGACAATGTGAAAGGCATCAGCATGACTCACTTTGACTCCTCTGACGTCGTTCGTCATCCATTGGTTCAACGCATCGTTGAAGCGTACGATAAATTCGATGAGGAAGCCGAAGCTGAGCGCAAAGAGAAAGAAGCTCAACATCGTGCCGAACGAGAAGCGCAACAGCAAAATGAGCAAGGTCAATAGTCGTGTCAGAATTCTATCTTGATTTGCAAACAGCAACAGAACAAGAGCAAGGCCTCCCCAGCGAAGATGATTTTCAACGCTGGGCAATCGCTGCTCTGCCTGAGAATGGTGAGTTTGAAATGACCATTCGCTTAGTTGATGAAGCGGAAAGTCACGAGTTAAACTCTGAATACCGTGGAAAAGACAGTGCTACTAACGTATTGTCTTTTCCATTTGAAGTACCAGAAGGTATTGAACTGCCCCTATTAGGAGATTTGGTGATTTGCCGCCAAGTAGTTGAACGTGAGGCAGAACAGCAACAAAAGCCACTACTGCACCATTGGGCGCATATGGTTGTTCACGGCGTATTGCATTTGCGCGGTTATGATCATATAAAAGACAATGAAGCAGAGGAAATGGAAGCTCTCGAAACACAAATTCTTGCAGCGCTTTCTATTCCTGACCCTTATATAGATAACGAGTGAGTTTCACCACTATGAGCGAAGACCGATCGGGAAGTTCTAACGATCAGCAGAAATCTTGGTTTGAGCGTTTGGCACAAGCCTTCCATGACGAGCCGCGTAGTCGTCAAGACATCATCGAACTGCTACAAACAGCAGTAAAATCTGAAGTTATTGACCGCGATGCCTTCAGTATTGCTGAAGGAGCTCTGGCTGTTTCCGAAGTGCAGGCACGCGACATTATGATCCCACCGTCTCAAATGGTGGTTATCAAGTCTGAAGATGACCCTAAAACCTCCATTCGAAAAGTGATTGACTCGTCTCACTCTCGCTTTCCTGTCGTGGGAGAAGACTCGGATGAGATTCTTGGTGTCTTGCTCGCAAAAGATCTACTGCCTTTGTTGTTTAAAGATGGTGATATTACCATCGAAGACATCTTGGATCGCTTACGTCCAGCGAACTTTATCCCTGAAAGCAAACGCCTAAACGTACTACTTAATGAGTTTCGTACTAAGCGTTACCATATGGCCATTGTTCTAGACGAGTATGGCAGTGTGTCAGGATTAGTCACCATTGAAGACGTACTTGAGCAGATTGTCGGTGAGATTGAAGACGAAACCGACCGTTTAGAGAATGAAGACATTCAATTAACTGCCGAAGAAGGCGTCTTCTCAGTTCCGGCGCTAGTCTCTGTTGAAGATTTCAACGAATATTTTAACTCTAGCATTAGTGAAGAAGAATTTGACACTATTGGTGGCATTATCGTGCAGCAGTTTGGGCATGTACCATCACGTGGAGAAGAACTAGCCTTTGAAAACTTTCACTTCAAAGTGGTTAAATCCGATGGGCGTCGTGTTAAAACCTTGCAAGTCTCAAAAGTCACGGAAGAATCTTCACAGTAATTATGAATATAAACGCCACCTTAACAACGAACGTAACGGGGTGGCGTTTACGCCTCCAAAAATCCTTTTCCAAACACCCTAGAAAACAATCAACCGCCCTATTTTTACTCGGTGCGCTGTCTACACTGAGCTTTGCTCCGTTTTATATTTGGCCAATTTATCTATTTGCGATGAGTTATCTGGCATTCGCATGGCAAGGCGCGCAGAGTAACAGGCAGTCTTTCGCATTTGGCTTATCGTTTGCGCTTGGGCTATTTGGCACAGGGATATCTTGGGTCTACGTCAGCATTGCGAATTTTGGCCAAGTAGGCTTGCCCATCGCCATCGGCATTACGTTAGCATTCATTACTACTGCCTCTTTGTATTGGGGCCTTGCCGGCCTCGCCTACTTCCAAACCATGAAACGCTTACCCAAGGTTTGGGCGATTCCCGTTTTCGTTTCCATGATTATGGTATTTGAATGGTTACGCAGTACTCTTTTTACAGGCTTCCCATGGCTATTACCTGGGTATATTAGTGAACAGAACTGGTTATTCGAATTACTACCTATTGGCGGTATTTGGCTAGTCAGTACAGTAGCCGTATTATCTGCCGCGACCTTTGCCAACGTAATATTTTTAAAACAACATTATCGATTTGCTTCGTTTACTTTGCTCTTATGGGTGATAGCTGGGTACCTTAGTTTCATGCCACCTAGCTATGTCACACGAGAAGATCTACACACAGTCACACTAGTACAAGGCAATATTTCACAAGATGAAAAGTGGTTAGCAGAGAATGCTGCACCTACCTTGTCCTACTATCAACAAGCAACAATCGAAAATATTAACAGTGATATTGTTGTCTGGCCTGAAACTGCGATTACCTATGTACTTCATCAGGTTAAACCCTACTTAAAGCCCTTTTCTGAAGACCTTTCGGAACAAAATACCACTCTAATAACAGGCGTACCCGTTTGGGACGAGCAACGAAATAGCTACTTTAATGGCGTTTGGGCAACAGGTAATGGCTTTGGCCTGTACGAAAAACAAAAACTGGTTCCCTTTGGTGAATACGTTCCATTAGCAAAATGGTTTGGTCCAATCTTCGACTTATTTGGCATGCCTATGTCACAATTTCGCAAAGGCCCAACTAATCAGCCAACACTCCAAGCCGGAGAGTTAAGCATCTCACCGTTTATCTGTTATGAAGTGGTGTACCCAGACTTAGTACGATCGATGGTACGAGACAGCGACATATTGCTGACTATTAGTAACGATGGCTGGTTTGGTGATTCCATTGGTCCATTACAACATTTGCAGATCGCCCAATTTCGAGCAAAAGAATCTGGCCGCTATATGATTCGCGCCACCAACACTGGCGTCAGCGCCATTATTAATGAACAGGGGCAGATTACCAGCCAGTTACCACAGTTTGTTCGTGCGACACTAACCAGTGAAATATATACCGTTTCAGGTAATACACCGTATATCATGCACGGTAATCTTAGCCTTTTCGGATTGCTGCTTCTTCTATTTGGCTTAGTACTTTTACCTTGTCGCCGCTCCCAAACCTGATGGCTGAGAGCATGCGAATAGACAGATATTACTCACCTTGGAAATATAAAAGACCATAATGACAGACTTCACAAGGGTTCAAAGGGCCGCCCTGATGGCTATTTTCATGGCCGCAGTCCATACATATATATCGGCCTGCACGTACACCTTGGCCAACGACCGAGCATTTCTCTAAAGGCACGGGGTTGTTATTGGCATGATTAATCAGCCATAGCAAAGCAATGTCTTCTTTTTTATCTAAGTCCAC
The DNA here is from genome assembly GCF_001639725.1 of Marinomonas atlantica. Classification (GTDB taxonomy): domain Bacteria; phylum Pseudomonadota; class Gammaproteobacteria; order Pseudomonadales; family Marinomonadaceae; genus Marinomonas; species Marinomonas atlantica. The sequence continues at coordinate 266,491 of NZ_LTAW01000003.1, read as the reverse complement.
AGCCAGCCCTTCACCCTCATCTTTGACTAAGTGCCAATTAGCATCCACCCACGCTTCGGTGTAGCCCATTTGGTCATGCCAATAGGCTTTCATTAATTCAACATCCTCCAAAAACCAATTCTTGGCCCCCTCAAGGGTTTTTTTCGCTTCTTCGACCAAATCTAGGTCTTGATCAGTATCTTTTTTCATAGATTGTACAACTCCATCGTTATGCGCCTTCTATTGTGCGCCCCATCTATATAAAATAGCGGATATTTCATTTTTATGTTGGCGAAACTCGCTTCAAAGCGATGTACAGTATAATCGTCGCCAAACAAACTTAACGCCTATTACGGGATGATCAAAGCACATGCAAGAACAATATAGTCCGCAGCAGATTGAAGCTGCTGCACAACGCTATTGGGACGAAAACAAAGTATTTAAAGCAGTAGCCGATAACACCAAAGAAAAGTACTACTGCCTATCCATGTTCCCTTACCCAAGTGGCCGTCTCCACATGGGTCACGTGCGTAACTATACCATCGGTGATGTGATTTCCCGCTATCAGCGTATGCTGGGTAAAAACGTAATGCAACCAATGGGTTGGGACGCATTCGGCATGCCGGCAGAAAACGCAGCAATCAAAAACAAAACAGCTCCTGCCAAGTGGACCGATGAAAACATCGCCTACATGAAAGGCCAGCTACAAAAGCTTGGTTTTGGCTATGACTGGGACCGCGAAATTGCCACGTGCAAACCAGAATACTATAAGTGGGAACAATGGTTCTTCACTCAGTTGGTTGAAAAAGGTCTAGCATACAAAAAAACCTCTGCTGTTAACTGGTGTCCAGAAGACCAAACCGTACTGGCTAACGAGCAAGTTGAAGACGGTGGTTGTTGGCGCTGTGGCACACAAGTTGTGCGCAAACACATTCCACAATGGTTCATTAAAATCACCGACTATGCAGAAGAGCTACTAAACGACCTAGATCAACTAGACGGCTGGCCTGAAAAAGTAAAAGCCATGCAGCGCAACTGGATTGGTCGTTCTGAAGGCCTTGAATTTAGCTTCGGTGTCGAAGGCAAAGGCGAGCGCCTATCCGTTTACACGACACGTCCAGACACTATCATGGGGGTGACGTATGTTGCTGTAGCAGCGACACACCCTCTTGCACTTGAAGCGGCAGAAACCAATGCTGACCTTGCGGCATTTGTTGACGAGAGCAAAAATACGTCTACCACTGAAGCAGACCTTGCAACGGTTGAGAAAAAAGGCATGGATACTGGCTTCAAAGCTATCCACCCTGTTACCGGTGAAGCCGTACCAGTCTTTGCAGCAAACTTTGTTTTGATGGATTACGGTTCAGGTGCCGTTATGTCGGTACCAGCCCACGACCAACGTGACTTTGAGTTTGCCGAAAAGTACGGTCTACCCGTTAAGCAAGTTATTCAACCGGCTAACGACGAAGCCATTGACCTCAGCGCCGCTGCTTTCACTGAAAAAGGTATTCTGTGCAATTCCGGCGAATTTGACGGGTTAGAGTTTGCTGCGGCATTTGATGCGATTTCGGCGTTCATGACTGAAAAAGGCATTGGTGAGCGTAAAGTTAACTACCGTCTACGTGACTGGGGGGTTAGCCGTCAACGTTACTGGGGAACGCCTATCCCGACGATCAACCTTGCAGACGGCTCAGTTGTCACAACACCACACGACCAGTTACCCGTTGAACTGCCAACAGATGTTGTTATGGATGGTGTGAACTCACCTATCAAGAACAATCCTGAGTTCTCTGCAACAACATACAACGGTCAGCCTGCTGAGCGCGAAACAGATACATTTGACACCTTTATGGAATCTTCTTGGTACTTCGCGCGTTACTGCTGTCCAGATTCTGATGATGCCATGCTAACTGAAGAAGCAAACTACTGGCTTCCAGTTGACCAATACATCGGTGGTGTTGAACACGCTATCTTGCATCTATTGTACGCACGCTTCTTCCATAAATTGCTGCGTGATGCAGGCTTGGTAACCTCTGACGAACCCTTCAAGCGTCTACTAACGCAAGGTATGGTAAACAAAGACGGTACTAAGATGTCGAAATCTAAGGGCAACACAGTTGACCCTCAAGAGATGATTGAAAAATATGGTGCCGACACCGTTCGCCTGTTCATCATGTTCACTGCGCCACCAGAGCAATCTCTAGAGTGGAACGATGCTGGCGTAGACGGAGCATCTCGTTTCCTACGTCGCCTATGGGCACTTGCTTACCGTCATAACAATGCTGGCACACCGGGCAAACTGGATGTTGAAGCATTGAATGGCGACCAGAAAGCTCTGCGCCGTAAAACGCACGAAACCATTAGTAAAGTAAGCGATGATATTGAGCGCCGCCAAACCTTCAATACGGCAATCGCCGCAGTAATGGAACTTTGTAATGAGGTGAGCAAGTTCGAAGATCAATCTGAGCTTGGCCTTGCAGTAGAACGTGAAGCACTTGAAGCAGCGACGCTTCTACTTGCACCGATCGTACCTCATATTTCACACCAGCTTTGGAGTGAACTCGGTTACGAAGGTAACGTGGTAGATGCTGGCTGGCCTTCAGTCGATGAAGCCGCATTAATTAAAGATGAACTGACTATCGTAGTCCAAGTATTGGGTAAGAAGCGTGCTGAAATTACGGTTTCTGCTAACGCAGACAGTAAAGATGTCGAAGCTCAAGCCCTTGCTAACCCTAACGTTCAGAAATTTATCGACGGTAAAACCGTCCGTAAAGTAATTGTTGTACCGGGACGCTTGGTAAACATCGTCGCAAACTAAGTGACTCAAGGGGTGGCTTAGGCCATCCCTTTTTTATGGGAATTATATGTCTTTGCAACTCCGCTCACTTTGGTTCATTCCAATACTCGTTGTAACTCTGCTGTTGCCTGCATGTGGTTTTCAACTACGTGGCGAACTTAATGTCCCTGCGCAACTGCAAACCTTAGTTGTATCACTAAGTGATCATTCTCAAGACTTCAACCGAGATTTACGTATTGCTTTGGCACAAGCAGGTATCGAGACCATTGATGCCGAACCTAGCGCTAATTTATACGAATTGAAAGTCAATCCATTGAACACCGAAGACACCGTCATGGCTCGCGCCACAGATAATGACATCACCCAAGTCCAACGAAGAATCATTGCAACTTACTTCATTCGCAATGAAACAGGTAAAGCCCTATGGGGTCCTCGTACAGTCAGTACGTCTATCATGTTGAATAACCAAGATGCGGAACAAAGTATTAAGGCCGCTTACAATGCCGAACAAATGCAACGCGTCAGCAGTCAGCTTGCCGAAGAACTGGTATACGACTTAAATTACGCGCCGTTCTAATATGAAAATTCGTCCTGATCAGCTTAACCAGTCTTTAGAAAAAGGGCTGCAGCCTATTTATATTATCTCGGGTGACGAAGTATTACTGTGCCAAGAGGCCTGTGACAGCGTACGTCTGTATGCAACACAACACGGCATAGAAGAGCGCCTAAGATTCGTCGCAGACGCCCAGTTTGACTGGCAAGATGTGATCAATGAAATGCAGGCTTTATCTTTGTTCTCCACAAGACGTTTGTTTGATATCCAAATTGATAAAATGTCTGAAAAGCACAGCAAAGCGCTTGCTCAAGTTGCTCAACACATGAATCTCGATAATATGGTTCTGCTGTCATTACCGAAGGTCGACGCCAAAACTCAAAAAACCAAATGGTTTAGCTCACTGGAGCAAGCTGGGACTTTCGTTCAAGTTTGGCCAATTGATGCCAGCCGATTGCCTACTTGGGTACAGCAACGCGCTAAATCTTTGAACTTACAATTAGACAAAGAAGCGGCTGCCATACTATGCGAACGCGGTGAAGGTAACCTATTAGCACTTTCGCAAGAGCTGGAAAAACTACTCTTGAGCCATGGACCAGGTGCTCAATTATCGCAGCAGACCATTGCCGAAAGTGTGGCCGATTCCAGTCGGTATTCCATCTATGATCTGAGTGATCGTTTGTTAACAGGCAAGCTAAAAGAAGCGCTTCACTGCCTTAACCAGCTGCGTGCCGAAGGCGTGGAAGACAGCATTATGCTTTGGCTTTTTAATCGTGAACTGACCACTTTGGCGCAGCTTGGCCATTTAGCTCAGCAAAAAGGGCTACGTGCTGCCTGCCAGCAATTACGCATATGGGACAAGAGAGTCCCCATTTATGAAAGCGCAAATCAAAGGCTAGCTCTTAATAGTTTAGCTTACATGCAGCGTTATATCGCGCTTTTAGATCAAAGCATTAAAGGGCTAGATGGGCCGGACATAGAGTTAGGCTTTCGAAATTTAACACTGATGTTTTGCGGTATTAAGCCAGTTGCAACCGAGCTAGACGTCTAACCCTCATTCAGTTATGTCATTGACGCGTATCAAAAAGCCACCTAAATTTACATAAACACAATAGGTTTACATTTTAGAGAAGCATACACTGAAACCAAAGTAACGCTTATATTAGGAAATAACACATGGCTTGGTTTAAACGCGAAAAACTCTCTGAACAAGGGCAATCAAAAAGCGAATTTTCTAATGTGGTACAGCTTAACTCAGGAAAAATATCTTCGGAGTCACTGGCTCCTTTGTCTTTTAAGCATGCCGAAACACGTTTGATTCTTGCCTATATATCACCCAATCTGAATTTTGAATCCACCGTCAATAAAATCAAAAGTTGTGTGCCATTCTGTTCAAAAATCATCGGTATCATGACCGCTGGTGAATTGAACAGTGGTCAAAGTAATATGTATCAGCAAGCAAATGGCCAGTGGGATAACATTGTATTACAAAGCTTTAGTAGCGATCTTTTTGACGAAGTAAGCATTCAGTCTATTCCTCTGCACTGTGATGACTTGCGCTCAGGTGATATTAGACTGTCTAAAAAACAACGTATTAAAGCGATTGAAAAGGAGCTTAATCAAGTAAAGCTGCCCTTCCTTGTCCACTTCAACGACACCATCGCCCTCACCTTTATCGACGGTTTATCATCATCAGAAAACTTTTTCATGCAAGCTATGTACGCCACTGGCGAGTTTCCTTGCCATTTCTTAGGTGGCTCTGCTGGGGGGAAGCTCGACTTTCAACAAGCATTAGTTCATGACGGTAAGAAGGTCGCGCACAACTGCGCTGTGGTCGCCTTTGTTAAAATGAAAATAGATACTCGATTTGGAATTCTTAAAACCCATAATTTCGAGTCGACTAATGAATCGTTTGTCATTGCTGAAGCCGATGCGATGCGACGTAATGTCAGCAGTGTTATTTCTAAAAAAACAGGCAAAGTGATCAATATCATTGATCACTTGTGTCACTACTTTCACTGCCAGCCTTCTGACTTAGAAAGCAAGCTAAAGGGGCACACTTTTGCAGTTAACATTCGCAATGAGCTATTTATTCGTTCAGTGGCTGCAATAGACACCAGTGCAGGACTGATTCACTTCTTCTGTGATCTCGATTTTGGTGACGAGCTCGTTTTAGTGAAAGCAAAAGACTTTGCTGGCAGTACCGAACGCGCATTTCAAGACTTTATGAAAGATAAGCCATCCAAGCCTGTGGCTATGATTGCCAATGACTGTATTTTGCGTCGTCTTAACAACCCAAACGATCTCAACAAAGTCACCAGTTTCAAAGACATCAAAGCCGCTGGTTACTCAACTTTCGGGGAAATTCTAGGCATACACATGAACCAAACCCTTACTGGGTTGTTCTTTTTTAAAGTCAGTCAAGGGGATCGCTTTAAAGACTACTTTGTTGATAAGTTCCCAGTGCACTATGCGAATTTCCGTGAATACTTCCTATTGACCCAGCTTAATAGCAGCCGGCAACTGAATAAACTTCAAGAAAACCTTATTCATCATTTATCTGAGTATCGTCCGCTACTACAAGAAGTAACGGGCAGTTTTGAGCGGGTGACAAATTACTCAAATTCAACACAAAATGTCGTGACTGACGTAACCTCTGAATTTTCACAGTTTAGTCAAGCCATTCAAGCGCAAGAGAAAGACCGTACTGAAATGGTCTCTAATGTAAAAGAATTAAAAGAAAATGCTGAACGTGTTCTGAGTATTTTAAAAGTTATTTCAGGTATTGCTGACCAAACTAACTTACTTGCTCTCAATGCTGCAATTGAAGCGGCAAGAGCAGGTGAAGCTGGTCGAGGTTTTGCCGTTGTCGCAGATGAAGTTCGCCAGCTGTCACAAAACACGCAAAAAAGCTTAGACCAAACCGGCGAAACGATTCATGCAGTGGACAGCTCAGTTGGCTCCATTGAGCTTAGCATAGACAAAATTGATTCATTTATGGGTAAATTGTTGGAAAGTACGACAACTCTTTCGAATCAAATCAGTAGCCTGAGTGAAATGTCTGAAATGGCTACTCAAGATGTACAAAGCAGTATTTCTTCTATTGTAGGGATGAATCATCGTGTCGAAGAGATCGATAACGAGGTAGAAATGATTGAACGCTTAAAAACTAGCAACAAGCTCGATATCTAAACTTTCAATGCATTTTAAACAGTATTCGCAAGGGCTACCAATAGATAGCCCTTTTTGCGCTCTATGACTAGCTAGGAGCTAGTTTCTTCAGGGTTAATTTGACTGGTATAGGTTTGTTCTAGCTGATCGCCATCCCAAGACTCTAATCGCACATCAAAACCCCATAAACGCTTGAAATGCTTCACTACTTCAATTGTATCCTCATTAAGCGGGCGCCCATGGTCCATTGTGTGCTTTAGCATTAAGCTCCGATCACCGTAGATATCAACTCTCTGCACTTGAATATTTGGCTCTCGATGACTGAGGTTGTATTGTTGCGCTAAACGTTGACGCAAGCCTTGATAGCCACTGCTGTTATGAATCTCTTTGACCTCAACATAAGGATCTAAGACGTCATTTTCTACGCCAAAGAAATGAAAGTCTCGCATCACTTTAGGAGATAAAAACTGCAGAATAAAGCTCTCATCTTTGAAGTTTCGCATAGCAAAATCCAACACCTCAATCCATGGTCTGCCGACGATATCAGGAAACCATTCCCGATCCTCTTCAGTGGGAGCTTCACACATCCGCTTAATATCCGTGTAAATAGCAAAACCAAGCGCGTATGGATTAATGCCTGAATAGTAAGGCGAATCAAAGCTTGGCTGGCTCACCACATTCGTATGGGATTGCAGAAACTCTAAAATAAAGCCCTCTTCAACTTTACCTCGATTATACAATTCATTCATGAGCGTATAATGCCAAAAAGAAGCCCACCCCTCATTCATCACTTGAGTTTGCCTTTGAGGGTAAAAGTATTGTGCCATTTTACGCACAATACGGATAATTTCTCGCTGCCAGGGTTTTAGTAATGGCGCATTTTTCTCAAGAAAATACAGCAGGTTTTCTTGTGGTTCGCTGGGGAACACAAACTCTTTTCTATGCTGGTGCTCTGATTTTTCCAGAATCGGAATAGTTCGCCACAAGTCATTAACTTGCTGCTGCAAAATATGTTCTCGCTCATCTTGACGGGCTTTTTCCTCAACCATCGATATCGGAACGGGCCGCTTATAACGATCAACGCCAAAATTCATTAGTGCATGACATGAATCTAACGTCAATTCAACTTCTTCAATGCCATACTTTTCTTCGCACTCAAGGATGTATTTTTTAGCAAACACAAGGTAATCAATAATGGCCGTTGCATCCGTCCATGTTTCAAATAAATAGTTACCTTTAAAAAAGGAGTTGTGACCATAACAAGCATGGGCGATGACTAAGGCCTGCATCATCATGTTGTTCTCTTCCATAAGATAGGCAATACAGGGAGAGGAGTTAATAACAATCTCATAAGCCAAGCCCATGCGGCCACGCTTGTAGTTTTGTTCGGTTTGCAAAAATTGCTTACCGTAGGACCAATGGTGGTATCCGAGTGGCATACCTACCGATGCATAGGCATCCATCATTTGTTCAGAACTGATGATTTCGATTTGATTTGGATACGTATCCAAACCAAAATCAGCCGCAATTTTGCTAATTTCTTCGTCGTACTTCTGAATTAATTCAAATGACCAATCAGGCCCTTGAGACAGAAGGTCGGACTCTTTATTGGTTCGACTCATGTTGCCTCCTTTGGAATAGATCTCGGAATACAGGGTAAATATCACCTACCTCTACTATGTTGCGCATAGCAAAACTATCAGGATGATTCGCTTGTACTTGTTCATAGGCATGCCACAGGCTTTGCTGCTCTCTTGGTGTGATCTCTATATAGGTAAAATACTGCACCAGATCAACAATGCTATCTTCCATAATTTTTCGGCAAATACGTGAATCGTCGTCCCAGTTATCCCCGTCGGAAGCTTGGGCTGCGTATATGTTCCATTGATCAGGCGAATAACGATCTTTGACGATCTTTTCCATCAACTTCAATGCACTTGAAACAATAGTTCCGCCAGTTTCTCGAGAATAAAAAAACTCTTCTTCAGACACCTCTTTAGCACTGGTGTGATGACGTATAAACACCACATCAATCTTTTCATAATTTCTAGTTAGGAACAGATACAGAAGGATAAAAAATCGCTTAGCGACATTTTTGGTTTCTTGCGTCATGGAACCTGAAACATCCATGATGCAAAACATCACTGCTTTTGTACTAGGAAGAGACTCTTTTACATGATGGTTATAACGCAAGTCGTAGGTGTCTAAAAAAGGCGTTCGCTCAATTTTTTGTTTCAATAATGTAATTTGCTCATCTAGCCATGCTAGCTTCGCCTTTTCTTCAGGCGCGGAATCACTCGCTAAGATGGCATCACGCTCGGCTTCCACTTCGGCTAACTTCTTACGTGAGCCACTACTCATGACCATACGGCGAGCGTATGCATTGCGCATTGAACGCACGATATTAAGCTTTGAGGGCGTCCCTTCAGACACCACGCCAGCATGTTTTAGACTAAACTCTTTAATTTCTTTGAGGTTCTTACGTACCAAATTTGGCAGAGCTAAATCTTCAAACACAAAATTGAGAAACTCTTCTTGAGAGATTTGAAAAACGAAATCGTCTTCCCCCTCACCTTGATTTGATGCGTCACCTTGACCAGAGCCTTGACCGCCACCACCCTCAGGTTTGGGTATTCGGTCTCCAGTTGCAAACTCTTTGTTACCTGGATGAACTATAGAGCCTATTCCTCCTTCCCCATGACCAAAGTGCGGCTCATGAATATCACGCTTAGGTATCGTGATTTGTTCACCACGATCTAAGTCTTGTATGCTGCGCTGATTTACCGCTTCTTCTACTGCTTTACGAATGTGCTCACGATAGCGGCGCAAAAAGCGTTGACGGTTAACGCTACTCTTGTGCTTCCCATTCAGGCGGCGGTCAATTATATAAGACATGCTCGCACCTCCACTCTCAATCTAGTTTAGGTAACAGCTCAATTCTACCTACTGAGATTTGCGCACACGTAGATACCATTCAGACAATAAACGCACTTGTTTTTCTGTGTAGCCGCGCTCAACCATTCGCTTAACGAATTCATTATGCTTACGTTGATCCTCTGTCGAAGACTTGGCACTAAAAGAAATGACCGGTAACAAATCTTCAGTATTGGAGAACATCTTGCGCTCTATTACGACACGTAGTTTTTCGTAGCTCAGCCAACTAGGGTTTTGACCGCTATTGTTAGCCCGTGCGCGTAAGACAAAATTCACAACTTCATTCCGGAAATCTTTTGGATTACTGATGCCGGCTGGTTTTTCAATTTTTTCCAGTTCATCGTTAATTGCTGAGCGGTCTAAGATATCGCCCGTTTCAGGATCTCGATATTCCTGATCTTGGATCCAAAAATCTGCATAGGTAACATATCGATCAAATATGTTTTGTCCGTATTCTGAATAGGATTCTAAATATGCAGTTTGAATTTCTTTACCAATGAATTCAATATAACGGGGCGCGATAAATTCTTTTAGCGCTCGTAAGTATCGATCATGGCGCTCTTGATCAAACTGCTCTTGTTCTATTTGCTGTTCTAATACATACATTAAATGTACTGGGTTAGCCGCCACTTCCGTTGGATCAAAGTTGAACACTCGGGAAAGAATTTTAAACGCAAAACGTGTCGATAGACCGTCCATGCCTTCATTTACACCCGCTGCATCTTTATACTCTTGGAGCGATTTAGCTTTAGGGTCAACGTCTTTGAGTGATTCACCATCATAAATGCGCATTTTGGAGAAGATACTGGAATTTTCAGGCTCTTTGACACGAGATAATACTGAAAACTGAGCCAGCATTTTTAAGGTATCTGGTGCACATGGGGCATGATTTAAAGAAGAGTGCTCAAGTAACTTCTGATAGATACTCATCTCTTCTGTTACACGTAAGCAATAAGGCACTTTGACGGTATAAACACGGTCAATGAAAGCTTCATTAGTTTTATTATTCTTAAATGCTTGCCACTCTGACTCATTTGAATGGGCTAAGATAATGCCATCAAAAGGAATCCCCCCAAGCCCTTCAGTACCGTTGTAGTTGCCTTCTTGGGTTGCAGTCAGTAATGGATGCAAGACCTTAATTGGCGCTTTGAACATCTCAACAAATTCCATGATGCCACGGTTACCACGACATAGGCCGCCGGAATAACTGTAAGCATCGGCATCACTTTGTTCAAAGAATTCAAGCTTACGAATATCGACTTTACCAACTAACGCTGAGATATCTTGGTTGTTCTCATCGCCAGGTTCTGTTTTAGAGATAGCAATTTGTTTGATTGCTGAAGGATAGATTTTTACGACTCTGAATTTCTGAATGTCACCATTAAACTCCCTTAAACGTTTCGCAGCCCAAGGTGACATAGCACTTTTCAAATAACGATTCGGGATACCATATTCTTCTCGCAAAATTTCACCATCTTCGTTTACATCAAATAACGACAGAGGTGACTCAAAAACTGGAGAATCTTTAATGGCGTAAAATGGAACAGACTGCATCAGTTCTTTTAGTTTTTCAGCTAAAGAAGATTTACCGCCGCCCACCGGGCCCAATAAGTACAGCACTTGTTTGGACTCCTCTAACCCTTGGGCTGCATGCTTTAAAAACGCGACAATTTTTTCAATGGAATCCTCCATTCCATAGAAGTGTTCAAATGTTGGATAGCGTTTAATTAACTTGTTAGAAAATATTCTACTGCTTCTAGAGTCTTTCGATGTATCAATAATTTCTGGCTCCCCAATAGCCATCAATAAACGCTCAGGAGCAGATGCGTAAGCAGCAGGGTTGTTTTTACACAGAGTTAGGTATTCGTCTAGTGACAGTTCTTCTTCTTTTTGAGCATCAAAACGAGATTGGACATGATCAAAAATACTCATCGCGTTATCCCCTTATATACAGTCAGTGGGCGCACACAAGTCATAACGGCTACCCAATACAATCAGCAAAGCGGTCATGAAAAGAGCCGCTAAATAGTCTCTGATGATATTTAAGGTTTAGCATAGTCTGGCGACTACTCAAGTAAGATGTCGGCTGTTTTACAAAAATAAATCTTTGGTAAAACAAAGTGATAAAACTTTAACTTTCTGATAAATAAGCGTTTCAAAGTGGAGATCATAATTAGCTATTGCATTCTCTTAGATATCAAGAAAATGTACACCATGAAGCTTCTTCCCTTCCCAAAAGCTCAACCTTTGTAGTAATTTAACGAAAATAAAGTAGCAATCAGAAATACTTAAGCTGTCCTTCTTCATAATAAAAGGAACAGATTTTGCATCTTTAAAAGACAGTTTAAATCTTTATGTACGGCGACCATCATTCTCTCTGTCACAATTATTAGTCAATATGTTCGTCAGAAATTTTCAACACCAACAAGTCGTCATCAAGGTGGTTTAATGGATTTATCGAACTATGTGAGTGCACTTCCTTTTGCAGAGATGGCCTCAAAAAAAGTCATTCAAACCCTAAATGAGCTTGCCCAATTGAAGGACTTGCATGCCGGAGAAATGCTGGCTCAACAATTTGAAGTTGGACACTCTCTTTATTTTTTAATGTCAGGCGAAATCTCAATTTCCATACCTCTTCAAGAGTCTGGAAAATCCTACCATGTAGGTCTAATCAACCGAGAATTTGCCCCTATTGGTTGGTCTGCATTTCGCCAACCGTCTCGCTATGCAACCAGCTTTCAAGCAACAAAGGCCTGTAAATTACTTAGCTGGCCGATTGTAGAGTTACAAAAAATATTGGATTCTGATGCAGAGTTTGCTGATCACTTTCTAACATTCGTTTACTGCGAATCACTACCTGTTCTAACATCTATTCAGAATCAGACACGACCATTTTTCTCAAATGAATCCTTAGCATTTGAAGAAACGCGACCTTTGATTAATCCAGAATTACAACAGCAATCAATTAAAAAATCTGTTTCTATTTTATCTGACACTGCTTTCTGTGAAGGTTTCACGCAAAATGAGATACATGCGATCGCTAAAAAATCACATATTATATTAGCGCATCAAGGAGATATTCTTTCACAGCAAGATCAACCCGAAGATGGTTTGTATCTGCTCGTTCAAGGTAAAGCCGTTGTCAGCTATCAAACTGAATCTGGAGATATCATCACCACTCGAACCATTTCTCGAGCAGGAACCGTATTAGCGTGGTGTACCAACCATGACGAGCAGCTCAATCGCGCCACGATTATCAGCTCTCGTGATTCAACGGTGCTTTATGTTAGCCGTGATGATCTACTCGAATTGTTTAAACAGACACCCAAGCTAGGTACTAAATATTGGTACCGATTAATATGGTTGATCGGTACTCACCTTGTTTCTGCACGTATGCGTTATTTATCGCAAATAGCTGGAGATGAAGCATTAGCAGTCGACAGTATGATCGAGCAGAATGCGGCTGTATTGCCCGTCAGCTCGCCGCTTTATAAAGTGGGCTCTCTATTGAATAATGCTGTAACGACAGATGAAGCCTTTGGTGTTTTGTACCGCTGTCTTCATTACGGGACACGTATTGAACGAACGGTAGCGGGTATGAGCCTAGATATTCTCAAAGATCTTCAGCGCGAGAATGCCTTCTACAATAAATTGGCTCACATTTACGATAGCGTTAATACTCTCCCAGAAGAACAAAACGATACAGATGTGCGACGCTTTGCGACCGAACAATTCAAGCAAGCCTTCAAACAAGTTCCTTACATAATTAAAGGCATGGAAAATTTACCTAAAAAACAAGGCTGCTTGTTTATTTACAATCATTTACTAGGGTCGAGAAGCACTCAATTAGCAAATGGGTTCCGTTACTCGCTAGATGCTCAGTTCATTAGCTCTATGGTGATTTATAAACAGTACGGAATTGCGGCGCAACGCGTTGTTCGACGTAGCAAAGAGTATGAGTACTGGCGCGATGCTTATTATGAGCGATTTGGGAATATCTTTGTAGATAGCTGGGGCGCGCTGACACCTGGAACAGATGTTTACGAAAAGTTTATTGCTGACGGTCAGGCGACACTGCACTCTGACACGCCTTTGCTTATTTCTCCAGAAGGCAAAAGTTTCGCGACAGATCAGTCACCAGGTGAATTACTGCCTTATGTCTTTGAATTAGCTGGCTCTTTTCCTGAAGATGAAGAGCCTTGGATTGTTCCTATTGCAGTCGCAAACTTCGATAAGCGTGCTGATCATAATATTTACACGGTTGTTATCAAGCCTGCTTTTCGTATTTCAGAGCGAGTCGACATCCATGACAAAGACGCACTGAAACAGTTTTTAGTAGAATACCAAGAAGAGTTTCGTCAAGTGGTCACTGAGGCTCAAGAGCTGGCTAAAGAAATCAAGAAATACCCAGTACTGAGCCGCCGTGAAGGCTGCGTTTCAAACGTAAGCAGCGTTAATCAGATCGACGTGGAGTTTGAATCTGACGTTCGAGAGTTGGAGTTCAGATCCTCTCATCGACGGTTTGAGGAACGCCCTGTAGTTTTTTATGGCAGTTCTACCATTAAGTTTTGGTCTGATTACGATGCACCATTTGATAGCAATGAAACAGTCAATCTGGGCTTTAATGGTGCAACCATTGATGCGTGCGTCTATTACTTTGAGAGAATCATCTTACCTTATCAGCCTCGTTCACTGGTGCTCTATGCTGGTGACAATGATATTGGAAATAAAGACAGCAGTAACAAGGTAATAGATCGATACGTCAGTTTACTCGAAAAAATAGACCGCCACTTACCTAGGATTCCTGTGACCATACTGGGAGTAAAACTTAGTCCCACCCGTTTAGACATGAGCAGTACCGTTGAAAACACCAATAAAATGTTGAAACAGCTGGCACAGACTCGCCCCAATACGCTTTACATAGATACTAATAACGCTATTTTGGACAAACAAGGCAACGTGGATGAAAGTTTATTTGAAGATGACCGACTGCATTTAAATCGCAAAGGATATCAAAAACTCAGCGCTGAACTAGCGCAGTTCAAGACACATATTTTTGATCAAAAATAGTTCTTTACATGGCTCATAGAAAGGACTTGTTGGAGAACCAATACGTCCTTTCTAAAGGCTTATCCGTGATAACATTTGTATTTTATTGGCGATCCATTAGCATAAGTGGTCTTAGATAAACTTGTTCAATATCATGTGCATTTTTAGGCTTCGAGAAGAAGTAGCCCTGTAAATATTTACATCCAAAAGACTGAAGTAAGTCCCACTGTTCTTTGGTTTCAACCCCTTCTGCTACAACATCCATCGACATACTCGCAGCTAATGCAATAATTGCTTTAGCAACATCTCGATCATAGTCATCATTGGTAATGCCATCTATAAAGCTACGGTCAATTTTTAGTGTGCTAGCATTTAGCTTTTTCAAATATCCTAGCGAAGTGTAACCAGATCCAAAATCATCAACAGAGGATTTTACTCCGCAATCACGTAATGTATTTAAAACGACCTTTGCCTTATCAGGATCAGCCATAATAGCGGTTTCCGTAAGCTCAACTTCCAGACAGTCAGAAAAGTATGGGCACTGGTCAAGAACTCCTTTAAACAACTCAACTAAATCTACCCGTGTGACATGAGCAGCTGAGATATTAATCGAGATCTCCAAAAGAGGTAATCCCGCATTACGCCAAATCTCTAATTGCTGAACCACTGCATTTACTACCCAACGATCTAATTCTAAAATCAAATTAGATTCTTCAGCTATACCAATAAAACGATCAGGGTAGACTAGGCCCAAACTAGGATGTTGCCAACGAACCAAAGCTTCCAAGCCATAAACATTACCTGTTACTGCTTCTACTTTTGGCTGAAAGTGCAGTATGAGCTCATTATTTGTAATTGCATCACGTAGCTCTGATTCAAGCTGTACCCGCTCTGGATTCGACCCTTTAAGCAAGGAGCAATCCCAGAAAACATAACACCCTTTACCCATCTTTTTGGCTTGGTACAAAGAAATATCTGCGTAACGCATCGCTGTCACAATATCTTTAGCGTCTGCAGGTAAGTTAACCACTCCGATACTTGCACCAATATAGACTTGCGTTTCAAGAACAATAAATACATCCGATAACTGATTGATAAGGTGTTCAGCTATCTGCTCCTGCTGGCAACGATTTAACTGCCCGGTCAATAGCATGACAAATTCATCGCCACCTTGACGAGCAACCAATGTAGCATTAGGTATAGTAGAAGTAATTCTTTGTCCAACCAAATATAACAACTGATCGCCTGCATGATGGCCTAAGGAGTCGTTCACAAATTTAAAACGATCCAAATCTAGATAAAACAAAGTCATTGGGTGCTTTGAAACACTTGGTTCAGACAGTTTTTGAGCTAAAAACTGTTCAAACTGAAATCGATTTGGCAACGCTGTTTGGGAATCAAAATACGCCATATGATGAAGCTGTTCTTGAGCTTTTTTTGACTCAGTAATATCATTAAAAATAGCAATAAAATTACTAATTTTGCCCTGCTCATCACGTAAAGCTTCTAAAGAAAGCCACAAGGTTTTATCAACTAATTCAGGCGACGTAAAATACACCTCACCAGCCCAACGGTTATGCTCTATTACATGTTTCCAAATATCATTGATCGACATTTCATGTGTCCAAGCAGTCGATAGCCTATCATTAATACGCTCTGCAAAATCCCACTGGTGCAGCTTGAAAATACCACACACTACATCATTGAAATCTAATATAATGCGTTGGCGATCCATCAAAACATTCCCCTGCATGGAGGACTGAAAGAAATGCGCCGAAATCTTTATTAAATGCTCTGAAGTACGTAAGTCAGATATATCTTGCACTACCCCAAGTATATGATCATCGACTCCATTACCTTTGACTTTTAAACGACCACGCATAATTGCGTAATAGTCATGACCGTCTAATGAAAAGCGAACTTCTAATTGAATTGGCGAACCAAGCTTCATACACCTATTAAATTGTTTAATAACGTCTTCTTGACGATTACTATCAATCAAATCAAGGAAATCGTTAAATGCTATTTGGCTATACTCTTTTGACAACCTAAGTAAACCTAATAAATCATCAGAAAAAGTAAATTGCTGAGTATTAAGATCGAATGACCAAGGACCTATTCTGGCAAGCTCGTTAGCACTTTGTAGTTCTTGTTTGAACTCTTCAATCAACCGATTAGACCGTTTTAAGTCAGTAATATCCGACAAGGTCCACAAACGGCCAATCATAATGTTTCCACGCAATCTAGGTTTTACATGATACTTAAGCCAGCGACTATCTTTAAGAAGCAACTCCCCTTCAAATACATCATGATTATCATGACTTTTTTTAAGAAAATTAAGAAAATTACTAGGGTTTTCAATATGATAGGCTAAGTTTTTTAGGAAAGAATTCATGCTAATTTCCCCATCAAAACTCTTGGGAATATTAAGCAATTTGCCTAAGGATTCATTGTAGGTTAGCAAGTCTTGCTCAAAATCCACTAACAGCATTGCTTCTGAAGAAGACAAAAACGTAGTTTCAAATAGCTCAATATGATTTGCGGCAGTATCGTTGCTTTCTATTATGGCATCTGATGCTAAATCCATACTACGCTCAAGAAGCGTGATTTCATTTTCATGCTCTTGAAGTAATTGATCTAATTCTGTAGCAAGCAGTTTTAACTTCCCTGAGCACACTTCTCCTGGAAAGTGCTTATCCAAAAGATCTTTAATTTTTTTATGCATAACTACTATTTAACCATTTATTTCGAATAACAACAGATGACATCAAAAAAACAAGTCAGCCATGCTAAATAATTTTCCCCTTATATACTAATCAAAATAATAAAAAACGATCGTTTAGCAGTTGACTAACACAGTAAAAACCTTCAGCATAATCTGCATCAATATTTTATGTTAAAAACAAATCCAAATGACTAAGATTACAATCACTTCTAAACACAACGGCGATAAACGTAAGGGTAAGAAACCTTGCGACGCTGACGTGTGGATGTAATCTAATAAAATCCCCGGCAGCATGTTTGCCGACGGGATACCTTCAAGCCAACATGCTGTTTACACAATAAATGAGGTAACAGTATGTTTCACGGTGCAATCACTGCTTTAATCACGCCCTTTTCTAATAATCAGCTTGATGAAGATGCGTTACGTCGCATGGTTCGCTGGCAAATTGACTCTGGCATTAATGGCTTAGTGCCCGTTGGCACAACAGGCGAAAGCCCAACCCTAAGTGAAGCAGAGCACAAACGTGCCGTTGAAATAACCGTAGAAGAAACCAATAAAGCCGTCCCAGTTATTGCTGGAGCAGGCTCGAACAACCCAATTGAAGCGGTTGAATATTCGAACTTTGCGACACAAGCAGGAGCCGATGCGACCTTACATGTTGCTGGCTATTATAACCGCCCCAATCAGCGTGGTTTGTTTGCTCACTACGAACATGTTCACAACAACACTGACTTACCCATTATTTTGTACAACATTCCTCCCCGCTCAGTGGTTGGTTTAGAGGTTGCAACCGTAGCAGAGTTGGCAAAATTAGAGCGTATCGTCGGAGTTAAAGATGCAACAGGGGATCTAACACGCCCAATTCGAGAGCGCGCGTTAATTGACAAGCCTTTCAGTTTCTTAAGCGGCGATGATGTAACCTGTGTCGCTTATAATGTTGGAGGCGGTAACGGTTGTATTTCAGTAAGCGGTAACGTAGCACCAGCGCAAGTCGTTGAACTTCACCGTCTGTGCCGTGAAGGAAAGTTTGTTGAAGCCGCAGCCTTACAAGACAAACTGTTCGCGTTACATGCCTCACTTTTCTTAGAGCCCAACCCTGCGGGTGCAAAATACGCCCTATCTTTACTGGGCCTTTGCTCAGAAGAAGCACGCTTTCCTATGATGCCACTTGAGCAAACCAGTAAAGCAGCCATACGTGCAGCGATGCAAAATCTAGGCTTACTTTAACGATAAAAAAATAGGCAGCCACTTGGCTGCCTATTTGTCTATATTCAATGGTTTCATCGAGCTTTAATCGCCAATATGCCAACCGTTGGTCATTGGATAACGGCGATCTCGACCAAAGCCACGCTCAGTAATACGCACCCCTGTTGGCGCCTGACGTCGTTTGTATTCGTTCAAATCCACTAATCGCAAGACACGATAAACAGTTTCACGATCGAATTCATTAGACGCTAAAATCGCCTCTGCACTCATGTCCTGTTCAATGTATTTATGTAAAATTTCATCCAGTACATCGTAGCTAGGCAGCGAATCCTCATCAATTTGATCGGGTGCTAATTCGGCGCTTGGCGGTCGTGTGATAACACGCTCAGGAATCACATACCCTAACGAATTACGGTAACGACAGAGACGAAACACTAGCGTTTTGAAGACGTCTTTCAGTACCGAATAGCCCCCCACCATATCGCCGTATAAGGTGGCATAGCCAACAGCCATTTCACTCTTATTACCCGTAGTTAATACCATGTAACCTTTCTTATTCGAAATGGCCATCAGTGTTACACCACGCGTACGAGCCTGTAAATTCTCTTCTGTCGTATCACGTGCATAACCCTCAAACTCCGACGCCAAAGTCTCCATAAAAGCGGCTACCATGGGTTCGATAGGTAATACGCTGTACTCCACGCCTAGCAACTTAGCTTCTTCCTGCGCATCTTCAAGACTCATTGAGGATGTATAGGTATAGGGCATCATCACTGCCTGTACGCGATCTGCACCGATAGCGTCTACCGCCACAGCTAGTGACAAGGCCGAATCAATACCGCCACTCAAGCCTAAAACAATGCCTTTAAAGCGATTCTTTTCAATGTAGTCACGCAGCCCGGTTACCATCGCTTGATAAACACTGGCTTCCACATCAAGTGTCGAGGCGATGTCGCCACTGACTGGCTCTAAACGTGGCTGGCGGTCTTCCGCAATAGTGAAGTCGACACAATACAAGCCTGTTTCATACCAAGGGGCTTGTATTACTTTGACGCCTTGTGCGTCAACCACAAATGAGCCGCCTTCATAGACCAACTCATCTTGTGCACCCATGTAATTTACATACACAATTGGCAACTGGTTTTCACTGGCACGGCGATGAAGCAACTGCTCACGCACGCCCATCTTTTCAATATGGAAAGGCGAGGCATTCAGATTTAATATCAGCTCAGCACCGGCCTCTTTAGCTTGTGCAATAGGTTCAGGATGCCAAATATCTTCACAAATGCTTAGACCAACTTTGATGCCTTTGATCCTTACAATACAAGCCGTATTACCCTCTTGAAAGTATCGTTTATCATCAAATACTCGGAAATTAGGTAACTTCTGCTTGCAATACTCGCCTAATATTTGGCCTTGATAGAACACCCCTGCGCAGTTAAAAAGCTCACCGTCAATCTCTCTCGGGTAACCGACCACAACATAGATGTCATGAACTTGCTCTAAAATTTGCGCCAATGCAGCTTCGATTCGTGGTCTAAGGCTTGGGCGTAGCAGTAAATCCTCTGGTGGATAACCTGTTAAGGTCAATTCTGGAAAGACAATCACATCCGCATTTTGCTCGTCTCGTGCGATATGAGACTGTGCAATTACAGATTCCGTGTTATTTTTAATGTCGCCAACCAGCATATCCAGTTGGGCCATGGCTACTCGAATGGTCATTTCGTTGCTATCTCAGACGCTCTGTTAGATTATATGGGTGTTATTGTCGTGGAATTACAAGGCTAAGGTAAAGAGCATGATTGTACGTTTATTATTTTTTATTCTAGTTTTTGCTATTGGCTGGGTGATTTATCGACAATTTGCCAAAGCAATCATGGCAAAATCGAAATCAGTCAAGAAAACCAAAGATACCAACCATGAAGAAGCCATGGTGAAATGTGCGACTTGTGGCACCTTTATTCCAAAGAGTCACGCGGTGTATGATCATAATCAAACACCGTTTTGCTCTGTAGAGCATAAACTCGAACACAAATCTCAATGATTCAAGACTGAGGTTGAATAGCGCCCATCATCGTGTATCCACCAGCAACGCATGCGTTGCTGGTCTCGAGTCACACACCAACGCTCTACAGCCAGATGACTGACTCGCTGCTTCTGCAACCACACTTGACCCATAGACGTATTATTTTTAGTCCAATGACCACCTTCTGGTGAGCAAAAATCACTGCACAGGCTCATTGAAGCTGACATAAAAGAGAGCAACTCATAGCTTTCATGCCAAATCGTATGTTCACGAGACAATCTCTGTTGAGTTCGCCATTGCTCACCACTTTGAAGACTAGTCTGATAGCGTACCATCAACATTCCAAACACGATCACCAACATTAACACCGGTACCGACACCCATCCACGATAAACTGTGCTCATCAGTGCTCCCCCCTCACATTGATAAGCAGTTTGCCTACGCGACTACAGACACCATCGTATTGCCATGTATCGCCCCGTAAGGTGTCGTATGAGAATAACTTATCGGTTAACGTGCAATTTAACTGGTAATATTGATATTCAAGCAATAAACCGGCTAATTTACGAATGGGCATGACCCCGAAGTCAACACGCACTTCATCTGCTACACCATCTTCGTCGTAATCGATTACAGGGTACATTCTCATATGCGAAACATTCGGTGAAAGTTCTAAAGCATTACCGGATAAAGCAGGACGGCGCCACAGAGCATTAGCTCCTGATTTACCTAGTTTAATGAACCAATAAAATGGCGTATCTCTACTTACTAGCACGCTGTCCGTCAAAACTTGAGGAGGTACCTGAACCTTAAAGTCAGATGCAGACACTGAAAGCACTTGCCCCTGCTCAATGTAAGAGCAGTTGCTGACCGACATCCAATCCCCTACGTTTAACCCATCACAAGTATGGTCCACTTGCACTAACGAACCAGAGACAGAACCATAACTTGCACAGGCACCAATATCACTGGCTTGAAGCCAATCAGACTCTGCATCCAAAGAGTAGTGGTTGAGCCTCATGGGTTTGAATGCGCTGGAGCCAACTTCGACTTGAGACGTACCTGCTAAACACCCATATTCACCTAGACGAGAAAACTGAGCTCTAAACTGATCTTGAACAAAGGTCTCTAGCTCAGCAAGCTGAAGAACCTGCTGGCGGACCGTTAACTGGGATTCAAATCGATGAATGGCGGGGAGTATCAAAACCATCAGGCCCGTTAAAATGGCGATTGCTACAAGCACTTCCAATATCAGAAAACCTTGCTTAGCTCTTTTGCTATTGAGCGTTCCAGTCATTACCATTGGTTCAACTCATAACTCAATAAAGCACGAAGCTCCCCTGCGCGACACCGCTGACACAAAGGCCGATTGAATGAATTTTCAGCGATCGGAATGTTTAATTTAAACAATGCTTTAGCCTGATTCTGAAAACGTTTTTTAGACGAGTCTTTGTTTTCGTTTAACAATGTATGTAGCTGTTGATCAAGCTGTGCCTGTTGTCTTTGCGCTGCCGATAAAACGAATGCTACGCAGGCTGATACAATAAGCACTTCAAGCAATACCCAACCTTTTTGTTTTCTATGTTTTAAAGACACTTGCTTACCTCATAGCTTTGATCATCCAGATAAGCGCGACCACTTTGATTCATTAATAGTCGCTGTGCCTGACTGCTTTCACTGCAAATGTAAAAAGAGCCATTTTGATAACTGGATAAGCCAGTTGGTAAAAATAAGATATAACGTCTTTTAGAAGGGAAACCTTGCCAGCGTATGCGAGTATTTTGCCGAAAGAAATGACGCTCAACAGTAGACTCTGCAAAGCGCAATGACGCTTGTTCAGACCAATTGCCGTCACAATGCTCGCCACCACATAGGCGAACCTCTTTACCGGACTGGACAGATAAACTTCGAGCACGCTCGATAAGCGTTAAAAGCCCGTCAACTTCTTGTTGATTGGCCTGCCTTGCTAACCAGATATCAAAGAAGCTGGGGGAGTCACTGTTTAGAAACGCAGACGATACGATTGAGATCATCGCGATCACAACCAGTAGTTCTGGAAGAGAAAATCCATGAAGAGAACAGCGCAAGACACACTCCTTATGTCTAAGTAAGCCAGCATCCTTGCCAGCTTATTGCATCATTTTATTGGGTAAAACCGAATCAAGCGTTACTAGAAGGCTCCTCATTTGTACCTTCAACACCTTCAGACTCAGCGCTTTCACTACTGTCAGGCGCGGTAGTTTCTTCAGGCATTAACCATTGGCTAATTCGCTCAATCATTTCTTTCTGATATTCGAATACTTGCCTCATATCATCCATTTTCTGCGATTGTTCTTCGCGCATACTCATAATGTCTGTCATGGTGGACTCTACAACATTACGAAAATCATCGAATAAATCCGATGCTTTTTTAACCGTTTCCTCTAAAGCTTGACGGTAGTCAGACAAAGGTTCCTGAACTGAGCGCATGCCTGGGTTTTGACCGTAAGCAGACACCGCTTGAGAGGATTTCATAGTTTGGCTGGTTTGCAGTGTCATCGAAAAGTTGGCTAACTGAGTCGAATCAAAGCCCATATCAAAACCACGCTGTAACGCCCCAGCTACATCGCCATCAAAGAACAAATCTGACACTTCCCCTGCAGAATTCATCATATCTTTAATGGCAGCAAGTTCATCTTCATTCAAGTCACCTTCGACACTGAAATCAAAAGCGAAGGCTTGATTGGCGCTTTCATAGCGCGCATAACTCATACCATTGTCACTAATGCTTGCCGCTTCGCCTTGTTCGCTTGCACTTAATGAGTACAAGTTAAGACTTACCACATCACCTTCCTGAGTCGTCATTTGAATCTGAGAATAGTCTTCACGACGATAGCTTGATGAAGTCGTCATAGCGGCTACTTGGGAAACGGCCTCCGTGTCAGCAAAAAACGCTTTGTCCAATGCATCAAAGCCTTCAGATAACAGATCTTCAGTTTCAGTGATGCCTTGTTCCACCCCTGGATTCATGAGCCAACCTAGCGCATCCAACTTCTCTTTTGCATCATCCATCCCTTTTTGTACCGCTTCTTTCGCGGTTTCTAGTACCGACGCTAAACGCTCGTCATCCGCGCCTTTGTTTTGCAAGTTTTCCATGTAGTTGCCAACATGGGACAAAATACGCTGCGCTACTTTTTCAGGAGAAAAATCATTTTCCGAACTTTCTTTTGTATTGGTTGCTTGCTCGGCAGCATTCGCGTTAGATGAACCAAATGATGCAGTAAACTTAGCAGACAGAGATTGCTGAACAATGCCCATTGAGCGATACGATGCCGAAGAAGGACTATAGCCGTCTGAGCCCCACTGCTTCAGTGCTGTCGCACCGCCAGATTGACTTTCTTGACTGCGGTGGTTTGGTGTATAAGTAGGCACTGAGCTACCTAAACCTTTTAATGGATCAGACATAACCCTTCCTCGTAATAATTTTACCGTTGATCAGTTATCGACCAAAACCTCTTAAGCTTGAGCAATAAAACAACATTTATTTACAAAAACCATGAATCTAAGTATTTTGCGATCTGTCTAGGCTTTTGAAACGGTAACGAATGATCGCAACCTGAAAGAGATGTATGCTGCCAGCCCTCGCTTCTCGCAGCTAAAACATCGTAATGCTGACGCAATAATTCATGACTTAATTCCCCTGATAACAAATACACCTGATCCGCAGCGTTAAGTAAATCATCACGAAGGCTGACATTAATAGACACTTTTTCGACCCAATCAGTCACTGCATCCAAAGCATAACTAAAACCCAAAGGCCGATGCGCTAAACGGCTTTGAGTGGTTGCTTCAGCTACTGGGTGCTTACGACGATTAGGGGAGACCCCCTCCATAAAGTGCGCAATCCCCAATTCTACATCCCCTGTTTCACGTATGGTTTGAGACGCAAGGCGATAACGCTGGCGAACCTCAGCTAGGGTTTCCACACATTCACGTTCTAATGACGCAGGTTCCATCAAAGCTAATCTATGGGATTTTCCATGTGTTGCCTTTAATTCGGCATTTATGTACAGAGCAACTAACCCACCAAGCGAGTAGCCAACAATATCGAACTCGCGCCAATTTAATTCTGCAAGTAAGCTTTGAATATCGCCTGATAAAGACTCTATCGTTAAAGGTGCTTCAGAGGGTTCATGATAAAAAGATTCTCCCATACCATTTAAATCGGGTAGGAGAATCCAACGCCAATGAGTAAGATACTCAAGCATTGGGCCATACGTCAGCTCGCCAGCAACACCAGCACCATGAAGCATTAAACAACACTCATCTGTTTTGCTATTGGGCACCTCAATTAATCGATACGACAGCTTTGTATCGATCAGTTGCAATTTTTTTCTCTTGGACACTTTAAATCTTCCTACTCAAAGCCAGATTTCGGGTAAAATAGCGACACTAAACGCTTGATAACACTTTAAATATACGTGGTTCTTAATTATGGCAGAAGTCAAACTCATTAGTTTGCCTTATGAAAGCACTCTTGCTCGACTGTTCCCAAAGTTCAGCGATCTTTCTTATCCTATTTTATTTGATAGCAATCATGCGTCATTCAGTGACACACGCTGGGATATTTTAAGTGCAGCGCCGTTAGCGGTAGTTAATGCACAGGGTTCAGATTTCTCCTTAGAATGGTTCGTTGAACCATTGGTGCAAACCAATGTAACGGACAATCCTATGAATCTATTGACTGAGCTTGTTGAGTTTATTACGAGCCAACCTTGGTCAACAGACACGTCTCTCGCCTTCAATGGTGGACTGCTAGGCTACTACAGCTACGAAGCTGGCCGTTACGTTGAAACATTGCCACAAAATGTGATTGAAGATGTTCAACTGCCTCATATTTTATTAGGTTTATATGGTTGGGCACTAATTACTGATCATCATAAACAGCTCACGACACTTATCATCACACCGTGGTGTCAATTCAGCGAAGCAGAACTCAAAGAACGCCTGACAAGGGATGACGATCCATCACTGAATGCTGAATTTGCTTTGCATGACACCTTCAAAGCAAACATGACGGCTGAAAGCTATGCCAAACGCTTCCAGAAAGTACAAGACTACATTCAAGCTGGCGACTGCTATCAAGTCAACTTAACGCAACGTTTTAGTGCCTCGTACCAAGGCCAAACTTGGTCTGCTTACTTAGCACTTAAAGAAACCTGCCCGACCCCCTTTGGCGCTTACTTCCAGCTACCGGATGGACGCGCGGTCCTGTCCCATTCTCCCGAACGTTTTATTCTTTGTGATAACGGACGAGTTGAATCAAAGCCAATCAAAGGAACTCGACCACGTGGCGGCACAACGGAAGAGGATCAAGCTTTAGCCGATGAACTTTTGGCCTCCCAAAAAGACCGTGCCGAAAACTTGATGATCGTCGATTTATTACGAAATGACTTAGGCAAAAACTGCGTAACAGGAAGTGTAAAGGTACCAAAGCTATTTGCACTCGAAAGCTACGCCAATGTTCATCATATGGTCTCGACCGTTGAAGGCCGTATTGAAAAAAAAGGCGATGCTTTAAAAGTTTTTCAAGAAAGCTTTCCTGGCGGCTCAATCACTGGTGCGCCCAAAGTACGAGCTATGCAGATCATCGATGAACTAGAACCCCATGAGCGCAGCGTTTATTGTGGCTCAATGATCTATTTTGGTTGTAACGGTCAAATGGATTCTAGTATTACCATTCGAACACTCATTGCAGATGGGCTAAAATTACACTGCTGGGCAGGAGGTGGACTTGTTGCAGACTCTGTCTGCGAAGAAGAGTATCAAGAAACCTTTACCAAAATAGGCCGTTTAACCCATACTTTAGAGAAGCTCTTTCTCAGGTAACGATATATGGTTGATGTCTCACGCTTTTTAGAATCTCGTGCTATTACACCGACAATCGATGAAATTCGAGCAGCTTTGGGCGGTGAGACGCCAACTAAAATCTACAACCCGGATCAGAAAATTGCTCCGCACGCTTATCGTCACGTCTACCGTGCAGCAGCAGTACTTATTCCTATTTACCATTGCCCTATCGAAAATCAACTTCAAGTACTGCTTACTCAGCGTTCTTTGAATATGCGAAACCACCCAGGCCAAATTGCTTTTCCTGGTGGCAAACACGACGCTGAAGACGCCAGTATCCAATACACCGCGTTGAGAGAAACATTAGAAGAAGTTGGTCTTGCCCCTGACTGCTTTGAATTGCTTGGTGACCTTGGAGAATACTGTTCAATCTCTGGCTTTTGCATCAAACCCGTCGTCGCGGAAATGACTCGAATGAGTGAATTAAGTTTGAGTGAAGTCGAAGTTGAGCAAGTGCACTGGGTACCTTTAAATCACTTATTAGACCCCAGTAACTTCCGCTACATCGAAAAAGAGATAGGCAACTTAAAACGCGGCTATTTTGAAATTATATATAATGGTTTACAAATATGGGGGGTTACCGCCGGCATTATTTTCGGCCTCTACCAGGTGATTGAAAATCATTCTCGCAAATAACCTTATTGCATTATAAGGATAGGCAGCTTTTGTATTTTATCTCCCCTGCTTTACTTGCTATGGTACAGCCAAATTTGCTCAAGACTAGGATAGGAAACGATGTCCAACTTTGACCTAGAAGCCTTCATTGATAACCACAAAGCCGATGAGGCTCAAAAAATTATTCACAGTGCGATAAAAGAATTCGACAATATTGCTATCTCTTTTAGTGGTGCTGAAGATGTTGTATTGATTGATATGGCTGTAAAAGCTAAGAAAGACGTAAGTGTATTTTCTCTCGATACAGGCCGCTTGCACTCAGATACGTACCGTTTTATTGAGCAGGTGCGTAAACATTACAATATTGAAATTGACATCATGTCTCCTGATGCAGAAAAACTAGAAGCCTTTACCAAAGAAAAAGGTTTGTTTAGTTTCTTCGAAGATGGTCATAAAGAATGTTGCGGCATACGTAAAGTAGCCCCCCTTCGTAAAAAGCTTGCAACATTGGATGCTTGGATTACGGGACAGCGTAAAGATCAAAGTCACGGTACACGTAACCAACTGGATTTTGCCGAGCTAGATAGTGCATTCAGCTCTGAAGCTAACCCTCTTTACAAGTTTAATCCATTGGCAAACTGGTCATCTGAAGACGTTTGGAACTACATAAAAGTATTCGAAGTGCCTTTTAACGAATTGCATCATAAAGGCTTCACCAGTATTGGTTGCGAACCTTGTACACGTCCCGTATTACCGAACCAACATGAACGCGAAGGACGCTGGTGGTGGGAAGAGTCAGAGCATAAAGAATGTGGTCTGCATGTTGGCAATATCATCCCAACAAAACAAGCTTAACTGAAAGCGCCTAAAGATCACTCCTTAGGCGCTTTTTCTTGACTGCTGCTCTTCAGGGCTTTTTTGAGCAATGTAATTTTGCCACTTGCCCACAAACTTCTCGTAGCAGCTTCCTAAATCCTGAACATGTTTATACAACACTTGTCCAGCTTCAGTTAATTCGGTCGACCGACCGTGACGAATCAACAGCGATTCGCCAAGCCCTTTTTCTAGCTTTTGAATATGCTGACTCACTGCAGGCTGGGTTAACCCAAGCTTACGAGCCGTCTGCGTGAAACTACCCGTTTCTACTAGCGTTCTAAATGTAATGAGGTGTTGTGTGTTTAGCATAATGTTTCCTTATGATGATGAACATTATGCCTACTCCAGCTGAGTCAGGCATTGACCTATATCGTATTTTAATGAAAGACTGATTAGACAATATTGGTAGAGCAATGAAGTATGATAAACGACAATTTTGATCTAACCGAATGGATGGTCCGTCGATCGGGCCCTCGTGTTGAAAGAAGTAATGACCATCGTGATGTATATCAAAGAGACCGAGCGAGGATCATTCACAGCGCCGCCTTTCGTCGACTTCAATCCAAAACCCAAATCCTTGCTATACGTCAAAATGACTACAGTCGAACACGCCTCACACACTCGCTTGAGGTTGCTCAAATAGGCGGTGGCATTGTCTACCAGCTGCAATTGTCAAACCCAAGTCACGCCCCATTCCAACCTTGGCTAGCGAGTGATTCTCTTATGGAGACCATTTGCTTGAGCCATGATATCGGTCATCCACCTTTTGGACACGGTGGTGAAGTGGCTCTCAACTATATGATGACGGAATACGGAGGTTTTGAAGGCAACGGTCAGTCATTGCGCATTTTAGGTAAACGCGGTTCTTATTCTGAAACCTATGGTATGGATGTTTCTCGTCGAACTATGTTGGGCGTTTTAAAGTACCCGGCTCTATATCAAACAGTTGTTGGTAGCTATCCAAATAAACCCGATAATTTTCGTCAGTTTAAAGCCAAAGATTGGCATCCACCTAAATGCATTTATCAAGAAGAAAGTGAACTTTTAGATTGGATCCTCGAACCCTTTGAACAAACTGATCGGGACACTCTAAGCCAAGTAACACGTCCACATCCTAACGCTCATGGCAGAACAGCGTATTGTGGTTTCGATACTTCCATCATGGATCTAGCTGACGATATTGCCTACGGCGTTCATGACATGGAAGATGCTATCGTATTAGGCATGGTGACTCGTGACATGTGGCAACAGTATTTAAAGCCCAAGCTTAACGCGATTGACAGTGATTTTCTAAACCACAATCTTGAACGCATAGAATCTCAGCTGTTCAGCAAACAAAGTCACTTACGCAAAAAAGCCATTGGAGACTTAGTTAGCTGGTTTATCACATCATGTTATGTCATAGAAAAAAAAGAATTTAACCATCCTCTACTTCGATTCCAAGCCGATTTACCTGATGCTGAGCGCGAAGCTCTGAATCTATTTAAAGAGTTTGAGATGCAACACATCATTATGCGTCCAGAAGTGCAAATATTGGTTTACAAGGGCCAACAAATGTTGCTTGAAATGTTTGAAGCACTCGCAGCAGACCCCGCACGCTTATTGCCTAAAGATTTAGCTAAAGAATGGCATCAAGATACTGAAAAGGGAGGTCATGGTTATCGCATTATTTGTGACTACATGGCGTCGATGAGTGATGATTACGCAAGTCGAATGTACAAAACACTGTTCGTTCCTAGCTCAGGCTCTGTGTTTGAGCCAATTTAGTTTCGCTACTCAATCAAGCTGGCGGCCTAACAACTTTAGGTCGCTGACAATATCACCGCTACGAACCACTGACGGTAAACTGCCCCACTGCTTGAAAGCATTTTGGAAAAAGAACTGCAGGCTATTGTTATTATCAGACACAACATAAGCGACTAAAGAATGCCTTTTGTGATTAATGGCATGCTGTTCCAATAACGCTAAAAGCTGACTCCCGAGGCCTTGGCGTTGATGCTGCAATGCAATGTAGATCGCCACTTCGGCTACACCCTCTAATGCAGGTAATCCGTAAAACGCTTCTAATGCACACCAAGCAATGATGTCATTGTCTTTTTCTAGCACCCATAAAGGATACTGGTCATTTGCATTGTCGATCCAGTCGACAACACTAAGGAGGTTGATTTCCCCTTTTACGCCAGTTTGCTCTACTGATTCAAGAAAAATTGAAAGAATAGACGGCGCGTCGTCTATAATAGCCGCACGCGCCGTATTAGCTAAATCGCTCAAGATTTATTAGCCTTGTTTCAACAACCTAACTAGGTCGATGATCTGTGCATTCGCACGAGACATGTAAGACGCCATTACCAATGAGTGGTTAGCCAACAAACCAAAGCCACTGCCATTCAATATCATAGGCGACCATACTGTTTCTTGCGTTGCTTCTAGCTCACGAATAATTTGACGTAAACTAACCATGGCATTTTTCTTCTGTAGCGTCTGTGCAAAATCAACCTCTACAGATTTAAGAATATGAATCAATGCCCAGCTTGCACCACGTGCTTCATAGAACACATTATCGATCTGTGTCCATGGCGTCTTAACATTCTGGTAAGAACCGTTTGCCGTTGATTGACGAGCTTCTGCATCACCCGCTAAATCTGTATTCTCGCGCTCTTTTACCACACTGGCAGACAATCGCTGAGACAAACTACCCAGACGCGTCGAAGCATCAGATAAGTAATCCGCTAAATTGTCAGCGCGAGAGTAGAACTGAGCGTTGTCCGCTTTATTAGCCAAACGATCTAGGTATTTAAGCAATTCAGCGTTACCACGGCGATACTCACTTTCACTCGACGGAAGGGCCCAGCTGTTGGTATCAAAGTTATACTGCGGCTCTGCAATTTTAAGGTTTACATCCTCAGTAGATTGAGATTGGCTCCGGCTAAACTCTTTTCGTAAAGCACGCGCTAAATCACGAACCTGTACCATGACACCAAACTCCCAAGACGGCATGTTATCCATCAATACCCCCGGAGGCATAATATCATTGGAAATAAAGCCGCCTGGTTTCTCAAGTAACGTATCAACCAAGCTGTAAAGCGTATTAGTCATCGTGTAACCAGTAACCAACTGCTTACTGTTATTCAAGTAGCCACGCTCTTCAGCACGCTCTTTTGCCACTGCAACCACATCAAACTGATCTGGTTCAGAGTTCCAATAAATACCCAAAGCAAACAAGAAAATGACCAGTACAACGACAGCTGCAAAGGCAGATCTACCTACTTTAGGCAGGCTTGTTTTCCAGAAGGCTATCTTATCGATAAATTTCGCCATTGATGCGTTCCCATGTTAATTAACTAAAACTTCAACTGTGTGTTCCGAACTAAGAAAAGTCATGGCTCGAACACGAAAATTTGGTGTTCTACTATTAATAATTTGATATAGCAGTCGACCTTCTTTATCTCTTGGCCAATGAATCTCGATTGAGCCTTGTGTCTTTTCAACTCTATCAATAATAGGCTGAATATGAGAAAGAATTTTTTCTTCACTCAATTGAAAAAGATCATCGGGTAGATGAAATATATCTTCCGAGGCAAACTGTTGATCTGCTTGCGAAGCGTGGTCATCAACGACCTGCTTCTGTTCTACCCGTACCTCAATTTCTTGAATGTTTGGATCTCTTGGGTTAACTCGTTTAGCTCGCTCAATAAATTGCTCAGCACTTTTAAAATCAGCGGCATTTGCTGATTGGATGGCCCAAGCCAAGTATTTGTCCACAATCGCAGCGATACCAATCGTTGCATCGTAGTTTCCTGGGTCACGCCCTAACGCAATCTGAAAGTACAAATTTGCATTATCCCCTTCTGGGGTCAACAAGCGATTTTCCGATAAAGCCATTTGCCCTTCACGGATAATATTCGCAGTCACTGCTTGCGCTCGCGTCACCTTAGACTGGCGCTTAACACTAACCTTATTGTCAGTTCTCTGCGTTACAGGTGCTTGCCTATACGCGCCATCTTGCTTGTTAGATGTCTCAACAGGCAGATCAGTGTGCCACCAATTATCACTCGATAACGTTGTACAACCCGACAAAAACATTGTCGAAGTAAGTAAGAAAAGCGCTTTTTTTATCAAGAGAACTCCTAGACATTTGGAAACTTTCACGCCCGTTGTTAGTCTATAGCGCCTTTGGGACTGAAGAAACCTCTCTCGCAACAATATGAGCTATATTCTATGATGCGATTTATCGCTGTGTTTACGACTCTACTTTTATCCAACGTCGCCATGGCGTTCAACTTTAGCTCGCCTTTTAACTCCGAGCCGGAGTTTCTTCCTGTTGATCAAGCTTTTAGTTTGTCAGTCAACAGTGACTCTGAGGGGCAAGTATGGGCCACATGGCACATCACCGATGGCTACTACTTATATCGCCATCAACTAAACGTCACAAGCGACAAAGAACCTTCGTTAGGTTTCGCCAACATTCCAAACGGTGAACTGAAACAAGACCCTTACTTTGGTGAAGTCGAAGTCTACCATGAACGTTTAAAACTCCCGCTTTCTTTGGATAACCAAGACACGTCCAAACAAGTCGACTTTATCATTAGCTATCAAGGTTGTGCTGAAAAAGGGCTATGCTATCCACCACAGAAAGTGCCAATGTCAGTGGAGTTTCCGCAACAGGCTATAACCACAACGAGTAACAGCACTGACACAGCCTCTTTTAGTACATTTGAGCTTTCAGAAGCACAACAAGTAACAAACCTTATTAGCCAAGCATCCTTTGTCAACATGCTGCTGATTATGTTTGGAATAGGTCTACTACTATCATTTACACCATGCGTACTTCCTATGATACCGATAGTGAGTACTATCGTCGTGGGCAGTAAAGCAAAAGGCTGGTCTGGGCTCTATCTTTCAGCCATCTACGTCCTTGGCATGGCGGCGACTTACGGCTTTATTGGCGCGCTGGCAGGCTGGTTTGGAACTCAACTAAACCTTCAAGCAGCACTTCAAAGCCCATCCATTCTGTTCATCAGTGCCTTACTATTCGTTGCACTCTCACTGGCAATGTTCGGTGTTTATGAATTGCGTTTACCCAGTGGCCTTCAAGCTCGCCTCAACACTCTTTCTAATAAATCTCAAAACAATCGCTCACGTACACTCGGTATCTTTTTCGCTGGCGTATTTGCAACATTGGTTGTTTCCCCCTGCGTTTCCGCACCACTAGCAGGAGTAGTACTGTATATCAGCACCACGTCAGATGCGGCCTATGGTGCATTGGCATTATTCACTATGGGGCTTGGCATGGGTATGCCACTGCTGCTTGTGGGCGCACTGGGAAGCAAGGTGTTACCCAAAAATGGCGCTTGGTTAGAAGATATTAAAAAACTGATGGGATTTGCCATGCTAGGCCTTGCGATCTGGCTTGCCAATCGCTGGCTAGCAGAGACCTACCATCTGTTCATGTGGGGGTTACTAAGCCTGTCCCTGGCAGCATATTTCTTTCACCGTATCAATACCGGCACGTCTCATCCGGTACGATGGTTTATTGCTTTGCTTACCTTTATTGTTGGATTTGCAGAAATAATAGGCGGTTTTACGGGCAGTCATAACCCAACAACGCCACTTAATAGGCTAACTGCTTCGCCAAATAACGCTCAACAACAAAGTATTAGCGTACCCTATTATGAAACCATTGGTTCTTTGGAGGAGCTAAAGCTCATTCAGCAAAGTAGCACATTGCCTGTTGTCATCGATCTTTATGCCGATTGGTGTATAAGCTGCAAAATCACAGAAGAAAAAGTGTTTAAACACCCTGACATATTGCCACTTTTAAACATGGTCACCTTTGTTCAAGTCGATGTCACAGAGAACAACGCGCAAAATCAAGCACTACTTAAACAATTTCAGCTGTTTGGCCCGCCTGCAATGTTGTTTTTTGATACTAAAGGACGACTATTAGACAACTATTCTTTAGTAGGTGAGCCGACCAAAGAAGAAGTCAAAGCACGCCTTGACGCCTTATTGTCAAATAACCCAACCAAGACAGTTTACTAGAGGTTGTTTTTTAACCTCTTTTATAAAATATAGGTTTTTTATCTACAAAACTGGACAATATCGCGCTTTTTACTGATAATTTCCCGTTAATTGGATTTCTTACTGAGTTCTACTTTGCAGCGTAAGCGTTGCTTTTAGCTCTTAGTGCCGCCTGCCCTGTCGTTTCATCACAGGACAGAACTAGACTGAATACATAGACAGAGAAAAGAGAGTCAACATGGACATTCGCAAAATTAAAAAACTTATCGAGCTACTAGAAGAATCTAACGTATACGAGATCGAGATCAAAGAAGGCGAAGAGGCAGTTCGAATCAGTCGTGGCGGCGCTCCAGTTGCAGCCCCTCAATACTACCCAGCGCCAGCACCTACAGCAGCGCCAGCGCCTGCAGCAGCACCAACCGCTGACGCAGCTCCAGCAGAAGCCGCTTTTTCTGGCCACTCTGTAAATTCTCCAATGGTCGGTACTTTCTACGCGTCTCCAGCACCTGGTGCTAACGCATTCGTTGAAGTTGGCCAGAAAGTAAACGTTGGCGATACAATCTGTATCGTTGAAGCCATGAAAATGATGAACCAAATTGAAGCTGACAAAGCTGGTACAATTGGCGCTATCCTAGCAACTGATGGTGAGCCAGTAGAATTTGACCAACCGCTAGTTACCATCATTTAATCCACTGCCATAGGTTTCATCATGCTAGATAAAGTATTGATTGCTAACCGAGGCGAAATTGCACTGCGTATTCTTCGCGCTTGTAAAGAACTCGGTATTAAAACAGTTGCGGTTCACTCTAAAATTGACCGTGAATTATTACACGTACGGCTTGCAGACGAATCGATCTGTATCGGCCCGAACCCATCAAAAGACAGCTATTTGAATATTCCGGCGCTAATCAGTGCTGCAGAATTAACTGATACATCTGCGATTCACCCTGGTTACGGCTTTCTTGCAGAAAACGCAGACTTTGCGGAACAAGTTGAACGCTCAGGCTTTGCATTTATCGGCCCTAAAGCGGAAACGATTCGCTTAATGGGTGACAAAGTGTCTGCCATCAAAGCAATGCGTGAAGCAAACGTACCAACAGTTCCTGGCTCTAATGGTCCAGTTCCATCTGATCCTGAAGCTTGTATGCGTATTGCTCGCGAAATTGGCTACCCAGTTATTGTTAAAGCTGCGGCTGGCGGTGGTGGTCGTGGTATGCGTGTTGTTCACAACGAAGGTAGCCTTCTTAAGTCAATCAGTATTACCCAGTCTGAGGCAGGTTCTTACTTTGGCGATAGCACGGTTTACATGGAGAAATTCCTAACAAACCCGCGTCACGTTGAAGTCCAAGTCCTAGCCGACGGCCAAGGCAATGCTGTACACCTTTACGATCGCGACTGTTCTTTACAACGTCGCCATCAAAAAGTATTGGAAGAAGCACCAGCGCCTCAACTTGATCCTGAGTCTCGCGCACAATGCTTAAAATCTTGTGTGGATGCGTGTATCAAAATTGGTTACCGCGGCGCAGGTACATTTGAGTTCCTTTACGAAGACGGTCGTTTCTACTTCATTGAAATGAACACGCGTGTTCAAGTCGAACACCCTGTGACCGAAATGGTAACAGGCATAGACATCGTAAAAGAGCAGCTGCGAATTGCCAGCGGCTTACCTTTGTCAATTACACAAGCAGACGTGAAGCTTAATGGTCATGCAGTTGAAGCTCGTATCAATGCTGAAGACCCAAAAACCTTCATGCCTAGCCCTGGTAAAGTTAACTACTTCCATGCGCCTGGCGGTATGGGTGTGCGAGTAGATTCCCACCTTTACAGTGGCTACACCGTTCCACCAACGTACGACTCTATGATCGCAAAAATCATTTGTTTTGCGAACACACGTGAAGAAGCACTTAAACGTCTAGAAGTTGCATTAGATGAAACGTTCGTAGACGGTATCAAAACCAATATCGATCTACAAAAAGATCTAGTAACGGATTCCAGCTTCATTGCTGGTGGCGTAAACATCCATTACTTGGAAAAGAAACTGGGCCTATAATGCGCTCAATTACTACACCTCCGCTCGGAGGTGTAGTACCCTCCTCTAAACATCAGAATTAACCGACTTACGATAGTCTCAACTGGACCTTACTCCCATGCCTTGGTTGCAAATCCGCGTTCATACAACGCCAGAGCACGTACCCACTTATGAAGATGCTATGCTAGAATGTGGCGCATTAGTCGTCACTTTTGAAGATGTTCATGATGACCCTGTCTATGAGCCGGACTTAAACACCACCCCTCTTTGGAAACACACTCGTGTCACAGGACTTTTTGATGCGGATGCAGACCTAGAACAGATTCGTAATGTTATTGAGCACAAAGCTCAACACTTAGGTCAACCTAACGTAGATCTTAAAATCGAAATACTTGAAGACAAAGACTGGATTCGTGAATGGATGGACAGCTACCACCCAATTCAGTTTGGCAAGCGTCTTTGGGTTTGCCCGAGTTGGCGTGATGTGCCAGACGACAAAGCAGTGAATTTAATTCTAGACCCAGGTCTAGCCTTTGGTACGGGCACTCACCCAACCACTGCTCTGTGTCTTGAGTGGTTAGATTCAATTGAGTGTCAAAATAAGAGCATTATCGATTATGGCTGTGGCTCAGGTATTTTAGGCATCGCTGGCTTACTACTTGGCGCTGATAACATGGTGGGGATTGATATTGACCCTCAAGCAGTACAAGCCACTCAAGCAAATGCCGAACGCAACAACATCACTCCTGATCGTTATGAAGTGAAGTTGCCACCTTACGACAGTGATGTTGAAGCAGATATTGTCGTGGCGAATATTTTAGCGGGGCCTTTGGCTGAGCTGTCCGACACTATTTCAAAGTTAGTAAAACAAGGTGGATTACTGGCACTTTCTGGTATCCTTGAGTCTCAAGCTCACTCTGTTGTCGAAGCTTACAAACCTTGGTTTAAAATTGAGTCCATCGTCGAAAAAGAGGAATGGGTTCGAATTGTGGCAAAAAAGCTGTAGCCAGTTAAGGAAATACCGCGCTTATGTCTGAAAGCATGATCACACGCTGCCCTAAATGTTCCACTACTTTCCGTGTCACTCAGGAAGTCCTGAGTATGGCAAAAGGCAAAGTCCGTTGTGGTCAATGCTTTCATATTTTTACAGCAGCGCCAGCACAAGGCTCAGCCCCTGCACCCGACAAAGTCGCTGTCACGAAACCGGCACCTAAACCCACTCCTGCATCAGCGACAACTCCCAAAGTAACAGAGCCGACAACTAATACACCTGAACAACAACCAACTGAGCCATCCAAACAAAAAACAGCAAAGCCATCTAGACCTATACAGCAAGTTAAAGAAAAGGCATCAAAACCCGAAACTGTTAGTAATGACGGCAGTGTTAACCCTGATTGGCTAAACACTCTGTTTGATGAGGACGATCTTACGCCCTACTCGCCACCCAAAGGTACTGATGAGCGCTTTGTAGAAAGTATGGAAGAGGACGATCTCTTTGGCGATTTAGACGCACCTAAAACCAAACCTACTCCAGCTGCATCTAAACCCAAGCAACCAAAATCGTCACCTACTCAACCTGCACGCAAAGAAGAATTGGCACCATGGGAAGTTGAACTTGCAGAGCTGGAATCACAGATGAGTGCTCAATCACCCGCTTCTGCGCCAGTATTCAGTGAACAGTTGCAAGCTAAACGTGAGGTTCAAACATCTAAAAAGACACCGCCACCAGCCAACAATATGAATCAGGCACCTGAAGCAGATGAGCCGGATTATATGCACGCGCTGCATTCGCTAGCTCAAGATGTTTCTAAACATGACACGCTATCGGATTCTGAATACTCTTCCCAAGAATCAATGAAACAGCTTGCAGCTGAATACAGCCTCGCAACATTAACCGACACTGAGCAACCTAAAAAGCACCGTAAGAAAGCAAAGTTCACATGGTTATGGACGCTCGGCACCTTGGCTGCTCTTGCTTTATTGGCCGTGCAAGTGGGAGTTGGCTACTTTGAACAAGGCAGTCGCTCTGCACAATTTCGCGGTTTTTACAAAGCAGCATGCGCGTATGTTGGCTGCACACTGCCGACCTACGAAGATGTTGCCGCCGTTGACATTGAACATGTTCGTATTCAAAGCCACCCAACACTAAACAATTCGCTGCAAGTCAATGCCATTATGACTAACAGTAGTCGCTTTGCTCAACCTATGCCAAAGCTGGCCTTGGAGTTCTACGATTTAAATGGCCGCCCTGTCGCTGCGCGCCTTTTTTCTCCAAAGGATTATCTACACAAAGATTTCCTAGACATCACATTTATGCCGCCTAGTACTCCGGTCCATATCGTCATACCAATTCAGGATCCCGGTGCACGCGCCGTTACACATCAAATTAAAGTCTTTTCAAACAAAACTCAGTCCTACTAAATGTGCATTTATTGAACACTTTGAAAATAAGCACAAAAATTAGCCAATTTATGAGTTGTCAAGACTTCAAAAATTCGAATCCCCTAGGTATTATTCACGCCCGCTCGACGGTGTAGCAGATCTTTAACAACAGATTCGGTATTTAGAAACATCATGGCCTTCAGTATTGGCAACTTCAGCATCGAAAAGCCCGTTATTCTTGCCCCAATGGCTGGCGTAACAGACTTACCCTTTCGACGTCTTTGCCACCAACACGGTGCAGGCTTAGTTGTGTCAGAAATGGTCACATCTGATGTACGTCTTTGGGACACCAATAAAAGTCGTATGCGCTTGGTTCATGATGCAGAGGTAGCACCCCGCTCAGTACAAATTGCTGGCGCAGATCCCATAATGATGGCTCAAGCGGCTCGTCAAAACGTGGAACTGGGTGCACAAATCATTGATATTAACATGGGTTGCCCTGCTAAGAAGGTACTCAACAAAGCGGCTGGTTCGGCTTTGTTGCAAAACGAGTCCCTAGTACAAACAATACTCGAATCTGTGGTCAGTAGTGTTGACGTTCCTGTAACGCTTAAGATCCGTACAGGTTGGTCTCTTGATCAACGCAACGGCTTAACAATAGCGAAAATTGCCGAACAATCAGGTATTCAAGCTTTAGCTGTGCATGGCCGCACACGCGCTTGTAAGTTTAAAGGCGACGTAGAGTACGACACCATTGCAAAGATTAAGCAATCGATTTCGATTCCAGTCTTTGCCAATGGCGACATTCAAAACGCGCAGCAAGCGAAGCAGGTTTTAGACTATACCAAAGCAGACGCTGTCATGATTGGTCGCGCCGCTCAAGGACGCCCATGGATATTTCGGGAAGTCAATCACTACCTAGAACACAACGAGCTTTTACCGCCCCCTTCATCGGATGAAGTTAAAGCCATCGTTATCAATCATGTGAAAGCATTGCATGATTTTTACGGTAGCTACATGGGAACAAGAATTGCGCGTAAGCACGTTGGTTGGTATCTGCAAACACTGGCAGACACAACGCCATTTCGCAGCCAGTTTAATCGCATCGAAGATGCACAAGAACAGCTCGATCTGTTGAATGAATTCTTTGTTTCTTAGCGCATTAAGAAACATTTCTGGTACCTGAATAGTGTACGAAGTCACTCACTTCGCAGACGCTTATTTCAAAATGGTTAGCTTTAAAATAGAAGGTTATTCTGTGGTAGATCAAACACATACTCAAACGTTTCAAACAGCTTCGGCTGAGCAATCGCAAACCCTACGCGATAATGTAGAAAAAGCTTTGCAAAACTACTTTGCTCACCTAGACGGCCAACCTGTAACTGATTTGTACCAACTAGTGTTAGCTGAAGTAGAAGCTCCTCTACTTGAATCAGTCATGAATTACACTAAAGACAATCAAACTAAAGCGTCCGCGATTCTAGGCTTAAATCGTGGTACGCTTCGTAAAAAGCTGAAGCAGTACGGTATGCTGTAAATAAAAAAGGGCGTTTGCGCCCTTTTTTCGTTTTACCCGTTCCCCTAACTTTATAAATCGTTAATCACATTACGAGAAGCATCATGGCAAACACGACTCCAATTAAACGCGCCCTTATCAGCGTTTCAGACAAAACTGGCATTGTAGAATTTGCGCGCGAATTAGCCGACCAAGGCGTGGAAATCCTTTCTACAGGTGGTACTTACAAACTGTTGCTAGAAAATAACGTCGCAGCAGTTGAAGTATCTGACTACACTGGCTTCCCTGAAATGATGGATGGTCGAGTTAAGACGCTTCACCCTAAAGTACACGGTGGCATCTTGGGTCGTCGTGATATCGACGGTGCGATCATGCAAGAACACGGTATCAATGAAATTGATATGGTCGTTGTCAACCTTTACCCATTCGAAGCGACCATTGCTCGCCCTGATTGCGACCTACCAATGGCGATTGAAAACATCGACATTGGCGGCCCAACCATGGTTCGTTCTGCCGCGAAGAATCACAAAGACGTCGCTATTGTTGTAGACCCATCTCACTACCAAGGCATCATTGCATCATTGAAAGAAAATGGTGGTCTTACATACGACCAACGTTTCGACCTTGCCGTACAGGCGTTTGAGCACACGTCGAACTACGATGGCAACATTGCAAACTTCCTAGGTAAGAAAGTAGAAGGTGGCAGCGAAGACTTCCCTCGCACGTTCAACTTGCAATTCAACAAGCAAGAAGAAATGCGTTACGGCGAAAACCCTCATCAAAAAGCGGCGTTCTACGTAGAATCAAACCCACAAGAAGCGTCTATCAGTACAGCTAAGCAGTTACAGGGTAAAGCACTATCTTACAACAACATTGCTGATACTGACGCAGCACTTGAATGCGTTAAAAGCTTCCAAGAGCCTGCTTGTGTGATCGTTAAACATGCAAACCCATGTGGTGTTGCAACCGCTGAAAACCAGCTTGAAGCTTACGACCTAGCTTTTAAAACGGACCCAACATCTGCTTTCGGTGGCATCATTGCTTTCAACCAAGAGCTAACCGCTGAAACAGCACAAGCCATTGTGGATCGTCAGTTCGTCGAGGTCATCATTGCCCCTAAAGTCAGTGCTGCGGCGCTAGAAATCGTTGCGGCGAAACAAAACGTTCGTCTACTTGAGTGTGGCGAGTGGTCAGCAGACAAACCTGCGGCGCTTGACTACAAACGTGTGAACGGTGGCCTACTGGTTCAAGATCGTGACGACGGTGCTGTAGAGCTGAGCGACCTTAAAGTCGTATCTAAGCGTCAGCCTTCTGAAGAAGAACTAAAAGATCTTTTATTTGCTTGGAAAGTTGCGAAATTCGTAAAATCTAACGCTATTGTTTACGCTAAAGCAGGCCAAACTATCGGCGTGGGCGCTGGCCAAATGAGCCGCGTTTACTCAGCTAAAATTGCGGGCATCAAGGCGGCAGACGAAAGCCTACAAGTAGAAGGTTCCGTCATGGCATCAGATGCCTTCTTCCCGTTCCGTGATGGCATTGACGCTGCGGCAGCGGCAGGTATCACTGCGGTTATTCAACCAGGTGGCTCTATGCGTGATGACGAAGTTATTGCAGCTGCAGACGAAGCTGGCATGACGATGGTCTTCACTGGCATGCGCCACTTCCGTCACTAAGCATAGGAATAGGACACAAGCATGAAGGTTCTTGTAATTGGTAACGGCGGGCGCGAACACGCGCTTGCTTGGAAAGCAGCTCAATCTGCAGACGTTGAAACCGTTTTCGTTGCCGCCGGCAATGCCGGCACAGCCATCGAGCCAAAACTTGAAAACGTTAACATCGACGGTGAAGACATCGACGCCCTATTGACGTTCGCAAAAGAAAATGACATCGCTCTAACCATCGTTGGCCCTGAAGCGCCTTTGGTCATTGGGTTAGTGGATGCGTTTGAAAAAGAAGAATTGCCGATCTTTGGTCCAACAAAAGCAGCAGCACAGTTGGAAGGCTCAAAATCTTTCACAAAAGACTTTTTGGCACGCCATAACATCCCAACAGGTTCATACGGTAACTTTACCGAGATTCCTGCTGCGGTGGCTTACATCAAGCAGCAAGGTGCTCCGATTGTCGTGAAGGCCGATGGTCTAGCGGCTGGCAAAGGCGTTATTTTGGCGCAAACCGAAGAAGAAGCCATTGCCGCTGTAGAAGA
Organism: Marinomonas atlantica; assembly: GCF_001639725.1. GTDB lineage: Bacteria > Pseudomonadota > Gammaproteobacteria > Pseudomonadales > Marinomonadaceae > Marinomonas > Marinomonas atlantica. The sequence goes on along the minus strand of NZ_LTAW01000003.1, from coordinate 224,520 downwards.
CATGTTAGCAGGTAACGCGTTTGGCGACGCTGGGTCACGTGTTGTCATCGAAGAGTTCCTTTTTGGCGAAGAAGCTAGCTTCATCGTGATGGTCGACGGTGAGACTGTTCTACCGATGGCGTCTAGTCAAGATCATAAAGCACGCGATAACGGTGACTTAGGACCGAACACAGGCGGCATGGGGGCTTATTCCCCTGCTCCAGTAGTAACACCTGAAATTCATGATCGCATCATGAACGAAGTTATTATGCCAACTGTGAAAGGTATGAATGCCGAAGGCAATCGTTACCGTGGTTTTCTTTACGCTGGCGTTATGGTTGCACCTGATGGCACACCTAAAGTACTTGAGTACAACTGCCGTTTTGGTGACCCTGAAACACAGCCAATTATGATGCGTTTACGCTCTGACTTGGTTGCCATGTGTTTAGCTGCTGTAAACGGTGAGCTGGACTCTGTTGAAGCCGATTGGGACCCTCGTGCAAGCCTAGGTGTTGTACTGGCTGCTGGCGGTTACCCTGCGTCTTACAATAAAGGCGACGTAATTTCAGGATATGACGCTGAATTACCCGAGCACCAAAAAGTCTTTCATGCGGGAACAACGCAAAAAGACGGCAACATTGTTACCAATGGTGGCCGCGTCTTGTGCGCTGTTTCTTTAGGCAATACGGTTGCCGAAGCGCAAGCTGGTGCTTACGAAGTCGTTAAACAAATTTCTTGGGATAAGGTTTACTTCCGTACCGATATCGGCCACCGCGCTGTATCGCGCGAACAGCAGAAGTAATTTTACTTCCCACTAACAAAAAGGCCATTTACCGAAGGTAAGTGGCCTTTTTTGGGATTCTGAAGTAGCCGTCATACTACTTACCTAGGTTAGCCTGTTTTTTATCCAACCAGGCCTTAAATTTCTTCCCAACCTCTAGAACAATCAAGCCAAAAATAACACCGGCCATCCATTCTAAATCCAATAAAAAGCCGATGGTGCCTAACATGGCGTAGCCATATAAAAAGTTAGTTCGAGTCTGCCCTTGATGCACTCGAGTAAACCAAGTCACCGCTAATAGTGCGATACACCACCAGACATAATATTCCACCAAGATTGGATATAGCATTTCACACCCTAACTAGTTAATAATGTAGGCCTTCAGGAGGCCAATTTGATAAAACACTGTTCGCAAGCGCTCATTCTACTCGCAATTGTATTGCTGACCAATACAGCCTATAGCGCCCCGATGATGGCGATATTGGATGAGAATACTCAACGCGTCAATGTTGGCTCCGTTGGCAGTTACTATATTGACGAAACAAGTAGTCTCACACTTCGAGATCTAGACTCTGAGCAGTTGCGCAAACGCTTTATCCCTCTTAAGAACCAATTTCAACAATTTGGCTTAATCAAAGGCAACATCTGGATTCGAGTCGATATCGCTTCAAAGTTAAAGTCTGGGCAATCTGCAGTGTTGCACATCAAGGCACCACGAGCTCAAATAGTTGATGTATACACCCACAACCTCCCAAACGGCCAAATTTTTGCCGAGATGGGCGACGCTCGCCCCTATACAAACCGCCCTCTTGCCTATCCTGACTATATTATTCCCTTACCACTTCACACCACTCCGGTGTACACCGTATATATTAAAGTATCTTCCAGAGTACCTATAAACTTATTCATGGAAGTAAAGACCTTATCGGCATTAAGTAACGACATTCAAGAAGACAGTTCTTTTACAGGCTTCTTAATGGGAATGCTCTTATTGCTGTTTATTAGCAATTTATTTTTTTATTTACGTACTCGCCATCCTATGTACCTGCTCTACAGTGGCTTATTAGTGGGGATTGCTTGCTTACACTTTTCACTACATGGCTTGGTATACCAGCTATTGCCTACAATTACAGGCTTACAAGAACGTATTTATAACTTCTCAGCTTTAGCATGCACAGCCCTAATTACTTGGTTTACTAGATATTATGTCGATACCCCAGAGCACCTGCCTCGTACTGACAAATTTCTCTTGTTTATCATTCTATGCAACTTCGTACTTGCCTTTATTTTCGCCTTAGCACCCCATGAACTTAATATCGCGTTTTTAAGCACCAGCGCAGCAATGACGTTACTTGTGTTGTTAGGAATTGCCATGTACGGAGTCTATCTAAAGATTCCGTATGCGCAATATTATCTAGTCGCACGATTAGCCCTTACGATAGGCCATTTATTTTGGATCCTTGCTGCTTACGGAATATTATCACTGCCATTTTGGCATGAATGGGGTTTAACCACTGCGATTATTTTAGAAGCTCTGGTTCACTTCGCTGGCATCATTACGCGCCACACCCCAACTCATAGCCATGCAATAAAAGCGGATGATAGCTCTAGCGAAAACTTACTCTCTGAATTAGCTTCTAGAATTAAACGCCAAACAAAAATTATTGATCACCAATACTCATTGTTAAATCCAAATAATGAAGAGCTCAAACGGGCCTATAAAAACCTATCGAATTTAGCCGAACGAATTTCTATTATCCAAAACTTGAATAGCCATGAAACAGACACCTCAAGCCGACCAGCCAACTTACAGCTATTAATCGATGAAGCCATGCTTAACTTCTATGCGCTAGACCAAACTAATGCTGAAGTAGAAATGCAATATGAAAGTACGCTGAACTGGGAAATACTTTCTCATAACCGAATAATTAAACATATTTACCAAGCTGTTATGGAGGAGTTCAAACACCATACGGATCAAACCCTGCATATAGACAGCGCTATAGAAGCTAACGATCGAGATGGTCAACGCAAACTTATTATTCGCGCACACCCAATTCCAAGTACTATTACATTGGAAAGTGAACACTATTTTAGTCCACGCTACTTGCAAGAGTTAGTCGAGAAATTAGAAGGTGACATTTCTTTGATAGGGAATGGCAGAAGTAGATCCTTAATCTGTCAAATACCAGTTAATGCTCGCCCAGTAGAAGTAAGTGAGCTAGCTAGACTTACACAAACAGAAGATATAATAATGCTTCTCATCGGCCATCAAGACTCTGAACTGCTTGAACGCACAGGGATTTTTTTATTATCTCGCTTGTTCAGCACGAGTCATATCGATAAAGTTGAAGAATTACATCAGCTATTAGTAGACCGTACAACGCATGATCGTTTTGTTATTCTACTGTTTGAAGATCAACAAAATTTTGGCGCATCCGAGCTTGCTGGTTTTGCCAGTATTTTACATGAACGCGATTCATGCTTCCTGATTTCAAACAATGTTAATATGTCACAAGACTACGCAAGTGCCTTAGGCTTCGACGGTTTTGTTTACAGTGCCCAAATCGAGACTAAATTGTTGCCAGACATTGAGCGCGCACAACGAGTGAGTCACACAGTGTTGCCTAAAATCAAAAGAACACTGTAATAAACTTGTGATTGATGACTTTTAACAAAATAATAAACACCGACTTAGGAGAATTAAATGGATTGCTTGTTCTGTAAACTTGTCAACGGTGACATCCCAGCCAAAATACTTTACCAAGACGAGGATGTAATCGCCTTTGAGGACATTGTCCCTCAAGCCCCCACACACTTCTTAGTCATTCCAAAGCGCCATATCAGCACATTAAATGATCTGTCGAATGACGATGCCGAACTGGTTGGCAAACTGCCTATTACAGCAGCAAAAATTGCCAAAGAGCTAGGTATAGACGAAAGCGGTTATCGTGTCATCATGAACTGTAACGAGATGGGTGGCCAAACGGTCTATCATATTCACATGCACGTCCTTGGCGGACGTTCAATGACGTGGCCACCAGGTTAATAGAAGGTATTAGTCATGCACCTAACAAAACTTGATAAAGCTGTGATTCAATTCGATCGAGCTTTGCAGACGTTAGTACCAAAAGCGGCAACAGCGACTCGCCCTTCGCCAGCGCGACAGCATGAAGAGGTTTCACTAGAAACGTCTGAGCGCAAACATTCCATTGGTTTAATGCGCATCAACCACACTGGCGAAGTTTGTGCACAAGCGTTATATGCAGGCCAAGCAACGACAGCAAAACTTGATGCCGTTAGAACAGAAATGGAGCACGCTGCCAATGAAGAAATTGATCACTTGGTTTGGTGTGAAGAGCGCTTACTAGAACTAGGTAGTCAGCCAAGTATTCTGAACCCTTTGTTTTACGGCGCTTCTTATTGTATCGGTGCAGGAGCGGGTCTTATTAGCGATAAACTCAGCCTAGGCTTTGTAGCAGCTACCGAAGATCAAGTCTGCCTCCATTTAGACCAGCACATGTCTGCTCTACCCGCGCAAGACCAACGTTCGCGCGCAGTACTCGAGCAAATGCACATAGATGAAGCCAAGCATAAACAAATGGCATTAGATTCTGGCGGTTATGAATTCCCACAGCCCGTTATGAACATAATGACACTGGTATCAAAACTCATGACTCACTCGACTTATCGGATTTAAATTATGAATCGCGACCTACAATCATTACGCCGAGATTATCAATTTGATGACCTAACGGAAGAAAAAGCAGGCTCCAATCCGCTTGCTTTGTTTGATGCCTGGCTTGATCAAGCAATAGAAGTATGTCCTGACGATCCAACAGGCATGCTGCTTAGTACTGTCGATAAAGAAAACCGCCCCCACTGTCGTACCGTACTCTTGAAGCAACGTGACGCGAATCACTTTAGCTTTTTCACTAACTATGAAAGCGATAAGGGTGAAGACATCGCAATCAACCCTAATGTTGCTCTGACATTTTTTTGGCCAGCCTTATCTCGACAGGTTCGTATTGAAGGCATTGCGCAGAAAGTTTCACGAGAAGTCTCTGAGGCCTATTTTGCAACGCGCCCGAAAGGCAGCCAGCTCGCGGCCAGTATTTCACGACAAAGCCAAGACATCACTTCACGTGATGTTCTGTCTAAAGAGTTTGCGAAATTAGAGCAAGAGTATCAGGATAAAGATCTACCGTGTCCTGATAATTGGGGAGGATATTCCGTCTCAGCAACATCTATCGAATTTTGGCAAGGACGACCAAGCCGACTGCACGATCGCATTGTCTTTACACTTAATGACAGCGGAAAATGGAAGATGGTACGCAAAGCGCCCTAACCAAGGAAATTCCGTCATAATATCCCAAGGCCGTATAGACGCTTTAGATTTGCCTATACGGCTTTTTGCAATCAATAGAATATAACTGAATGCTCACCTCTAATTTGCCCATAATACGTTATAACTTGCTGGATAATTATCGTGGCCTAGCGGTCATTTTAATGATCATCTTTCATCTTTGCTGGAACTTAAAAGACTTCGGCTTTGTTCATTTTGATGCCTACAGCGATTTTTGGGTAAACTTTAGGGCCTTAATCGTCTTTATGTTTGCCAGTGCCGTAGGTTGGTCAAGCTACCTTGCTGCGCTTAATCATCAGCCAATCACACGTTTTTTAAAAAAACAATGCAAAGTCGCCTTTGCTGCCAGCTTGATCACTGTCGGTACTTACTTAGCGCTACCAGACCAATGGGTATTTTTCGGCATATTGCACTTTATCTTTTTAGCAGGCTTTATTGTTCGTCCACTATCAGTGCACCCTTACACCTCTTTTCTACTCGGTTTATCACTCATTGCAACTAGCTTCATCTTTAATATCAGCTCCATCAGTGCGCATAAATGGTTTATTCAGGCCTTTGCTGTACCCAGTACAACTCTGGATTTTGTCAATCCTATTTTATGGTTGGGAGTCGTTTTGATTGGTCCAATATTTGGTTATATGAATTTCCATAAGGTGCAGATCCCCCAAAGTCAGCTAACTAAACTGTTCTCGTTTTTGGGGAAACACGCACTATTGGCCTACCTATTACACCAGCTCATACTTTATCCCCTGGTTATGGCCGCTTACTTTATCGTCAACTAATGGACCAATGATCAGCTTGTAACCACTACGAAAAACGAAAGAAAATTTGTTAATTTAGTATTGCAATTACTGGTTTGAGAACTATTGGGCACCCTCACGTAAGTGATCACTTCATTGCGCGGTGAGGCTTAAAAATTTGCATTTTTCAAGCCTTGATTTTCATCGCCATGAGCACTATTGTTCGTGCCATCAAAATCGAATTACACTACATCTAGTATCAAGCAGTACCTGAAAATACTATATACAGTATATCCACAGGTTTTACTGCAGCAATGGGAATCTAAGGCATGAGCACTCTGACAGTCACCAAGCGGAACGGCACCACCGAGAACATTAACCTTGATAAAATCCATAAAGTTATCACTTGGGCGGCTGAAGGGTTGGAAAATGTTTCCGTTTCCCAGGTGGAGCTAAAAGCGCAGATTCAGTTTTTTGAAGGCATTCGTACGACCGATATCCACGAGACTCTAATCAAGTCTGCAGCCGATTTAATCTCTGAAGACACACCAGATTATCAATATCTTGCTGCGCGCCTAGCCATTTTCCACTTACGCAAAAAAGCATTTGGTGAGTTTGAGCCACCGCACCTACAAGAACATGTTCGCAGCCTGGTCGAGCAAGGCCGTTACGACAAACAAATTCTTGAGAAGTACAGCGCCGAAGAGTTAGACACCCTAAATGGCTTCATTGATCACTCTCGTGACATGGATTTTTCGTACGCGGCGGTTAAACAATTAGAAGGCAAGTACCTCGTTCAGAACCGCGTCACTGGCGAGATCTACGAGAGCCCACAGTTTATTTACATTCTGGTTGCGGCTTGTCTATTCGCTGAATACGAAAGCTCAATGCGCCTTGATTTAATTAAGCGTTTCTATGATGCGGTTTCTAAATTTAAATTATCACTTCCAACACCTATCATGTCAGGTATTCGTACACCGACACGTCAGTTCAGCAGCTGTGTACTGATTGAATGCGGTGATTCCTTGGATTCTATTAATGCAACGTCCGGCGCTGTCGTAAAGTACGTGAGTCAACGCGCAGGCATTGGCATCAATGCTGGCGCTATTCGCGCCATCGGTAGCCCAATTCGTGGTGGTGAAGCATTCCATACAGGTTGTATTCCGTTCTACAAACACTTTCAAACAGCCGTTAAAAGCTGCTCTCAAGGCGGCGTGCGCGGTGGTGCAGCAACGGTATTCTACCCAATTTGGCACCTAGAAGTTGAAAACCTATTGGTTCTTAAGAACAACCGTGGCGTAGAAGAGAACCGCGTACGTCACCTAGATTATGGCGTTCAATTTAACCGTCTAATGTATCAGCGCCTGATCAAAGGTGGCAACATTACACTGTTTAGCCCATCTGACGTACCAGGCCTTTACGATGCCTTCTTTGCCGATCAAGAAGAGTTCGATCGCCTGTATACGATGTATGAAGAAGATAAAAATATCCGTAAGCACACAATCAAAGCCTCTGAACTGTTTACTTTATTTGCTTCTGAGCGTGCTAGTACAGGTCGTATTTACCTACAGAACGTCGACCACTGTAATACTCACAGTCCGTTCAATCCTAAAGTAGCGCCAGTAAAACAAAGCAACTTATGTCTAGAAATAGCGTTACCGACCAAACCACTGAATCGCATTGATGATCCAGAAGGTGAAATAGCTCTGTGCACCCTGTCTGCTTTCAACTTAGGCGCGTTGAACAACTTAGATGAGTTAGAAGAACTCTCTGAGCTCATTATTCGCGCGCTTGATAGCTTATTGGACTATCAAAACTACCCTATTCCAGCAGCACAGCGCGCAACAGAACAGCGCCGTACGTTAGGTGTGGGCGTTATCAACTACGCGTATTACTTAGCTAAAAATGGTGTACGTTACTCTGATGGCAGTGCCAATGACCTAACACACAAGACGTTTGAAGCAATGCAATACTATCTACTAAAAGCATCAAACAAACTGTCAAAAGAGTTTGGCCCATGCCTTGGCTTCGACGAAACAACTTACGCTCAGGGTGTCTTACCAATTGACACCTACAAAAAAGAGATCGACAACATCGTCAGCACAGAGCTTCAATACGACTGGGAGGCGCTTCGTGAAGATATCAAAGCACACGGCTTGCGTAACTCTACTTTGTCTGCATTAATGCCATCTGAAACTTCCTCTCAGATCAGTAATGCAACCAACGGTATTGAACCACCACGCGGGTTTGTTTCCGTTAAAGCAAGTAAAGATGGCATCTTAAAGCAAGTTGTACCTGAATTTGATCGCTTGAAGCATAACTACGAGCTACTTTGGAGCATTCCTTCAAATGATGGCTACTTACAGCTTGTCGGTATTATGCAGAAATTTGTCGATCAATCGATCTCTGCTAATACCAATTACGACCCTACTAAGTTTGAAGCTGGCAAAGTACCGATGAAGGTCATCTTGAAAGACCTTCTAACTGCTTATAAGTTAGGCGTTAAAACACTCTACTATCACAACACGCGTGATGGTGCAGAAGATAAACAAGACGATATGGCAGATGATTGCGCAAGCGGCGCTTGTAAGATCTAAATTGACAAGCCCTGCGTACAATTGACGTAGGGCTTTCTACCTTACTTACCTTTTAATTGTTAGACGATCATATTTAAGGATCACCGACAGCAATGAGTTACTCTACTTTCAATCGCAAGAAATTTGACAGCTTACAACAACCAATGTTTTTTGGGGAAAACGTAAATGTAGCGCGCTACGACCAGCAAAAGTACCCAATTTTTGAAAAACTGATTGAAAAACAGTTGTCTTTTTTTTGGCGCCCTGAAGAAGTAGATCTATCTAATGACCGCAAAGATTTTGTGAAGCTTGAGGAACATGAACAGCATATTTTCTTAAGCAACCTTAAATATCAAACACTGCTAGACAGTGTACAAGGCCGTTCACCAAACGTTGCTTTGCTGCCGATTGTTTCTCTTCCTGAATTGGAAACATGGATTGAAACTTGGTCATTCTCTGAGACCATTCACAGTCGTTCTTACACCCACATCATTCGTAATATCGTAAATGACCCGACAAAAGTCTTCGACGATATTATCGTTAATGATGAGATAGCTAAACGCGCTGTTAGTGTATCGAAGTATTACGATGATTTGATCGAACTCGTCAGCCTGTATAACACCATGGGCCTTGGTGTTCATCACGTTCCTGAACATGGTGACATCACCGTCTCTATGAAGGCCTTAAAAAAAGCACTGTATCTAACTGTTGCATCAGTGAACGTACTTGAAGCCATTCGTTTCTACGTAAGTTTTGCCTGCAGCTTCGCTTTTGCCGAGCGTACATTGATGGAAGGAAATGCGAAGATCATTAAACTGATTGCACGTGATGAAGCCTTACATCTAAATGGCACACAACACATGTTGAACCTAATGACGTCCGGCCGAGACGATCCAGAGATGGCTGTGATTGCACAAGAGTGCAAACAAGATGTGATTGATATCTTTGTCGAAGCGGCTCAGCAGGAAAAGGAATGGGCTCAATACTTGTTCAAGGATGGTTCTATGATTGGCTTAAACGCTCAAATTCTAGGCCAGTATGTTGAATACATCACTAACGTACGCATGCAAACAGTCGGTCTTGAACCATACTTTAGCACTAAAAATAATCCGATCCCTTGGATCAATGCTTGGTTAGTCAGTGACAACGTACAAGTAGCACCACAAGAAGCGGAAATTAGTTCATACCTTGTGGGCCAAATTGATAATGATTTAGATGGTGCCGACTTTGACGACTTCGACCTCTAGTCAAGGCCACAAAGAAGAAGCCGAAGTTCATCGCGTATTACTGGGAAAAAAGCAGATTCTTGTCACTGAAGACGAGCCTCTGCTCCCTCAACTTGAGCGAGCAGGCGTGCTCGTTGAATATCAGTGTCGCGAAGGATATTGCTCATCCTGTATGATAAAATTGTTGTGGGGCAAGGTCAGTTATCCCGTAGAACCCTTAGCATGGGTTCACAGCGGCTATCTGCTGACATGCTGCGCTATTGTTAAAAGTGACATCGAAATCGCTTTGCTGGGCTAAAGGTCGGCTTTGCTCAGCATTCGGTAGGCGGCCCAAATACGGGTACCAGTAGTTACCCAGCATAATAAGCCAAACACAACAGCAATGATCGCAAACTCGTCAGGCCAAAGGCACATTAAGACAAAACAACCTATGGTTTCAGCACCTTCTGTAATACCTCCCAAAAAGTACAGTGACTTTTTGCCATAGTCTAGCTGCTCAATCCCCCTTTTAGCCGCCATAACAGAAAAGGCTAAAAAACTACTGCCCGTCCCCATAAACGAAAAGATCAGAAACGCTGCCGCTAAAGCATGATGTTCAGGGTTCGCCACAGCAAAACCAAATACAATAGCCGAATAGAAAATGAAGTCCAACACAATATCTAAGTAACCGCCAGCATCGGACGCACTGCCATTCAACCTTGCCACCGCGCCATCTAGTCCATCAAAAATACGATTTATCAGTATCGCGATGAGCGCTACACCATACAGTGCTTGGGTAAGAGCCACTACCCCCAACATACCAACCACAAAACCTATTACCGTTATTTGGTTTGCGGTCACGCCTTTAGCAAGCAAAGGCTTCGCGGCTGCGTTTAAGGGCCACTTAATCACGGGAATAAAATATTTATCGAACACCTTGAATCCTTAGGTCAAACGTACGCTCAAAAGAATTAGTTTGTTACTATATAGCAAAGCTAACAGTCACAGCACAGGAAAATACGTATGATCCACGCAAAGCAATACGGCCAAAGTCTTCCACCACTAGTCGTCTTACATGGACTCTTTGGTAACGCCGATAATTGGCACTCTATTGCGCAAAAGTGGTCTGAGTATTTCACAGTGTATTGCTTAGACTTACCTAATCATGGCCAATCTTCCGCACTAGATCCTGTCACGTTTCCCGCTATGGCAGATGCTATCAATGAATGGCTCGAGCAAGAACAGCTAGATCACATCTACTTATTAGGACATTCACTTGGCGGCAAAGTTGCGATGCAGCTCACCAGCGACCATCCTGAAAAAATTCGTAAGCTGATCGTCGCCGATATTGCTCCCGTGGATTATCAACCTAGTCACAAAAAGATTTTTGAAGGTCTACAGGAAATCAACCTTCAGAAGCCAGAGAACAGAAAGCAAGCAGACGAAATCTTATCTGCATTCGAGAAAAATGCAGGAATAAGACAGTTTCTTCTTAAAAACCTGAAGCGAACAGAGCAAGGACACGCGATTAATCTAGGGTTAGAGGAACTTCGAAAAGGCTATGAGACGGTTCTTAAAAAACCATTACTAAACAATAATATTGATACTCCAACATTGTTTATAAAAGGCGAGAATTCATCGTATATTTTGCCAACCTATCAGGAACAAACCTTACAGCACTTTCCCCATGCAAGTGTAAAAATGATTCCTGAAACGGGGCATTGGCTGCATGCAGAAAAACCGACTGTTTTTACAAGTTTAGTAAAACGCTTTCTGACAGCCTGACTCTGGACAGACGCCAAATTTATCCATTAAAAATTGATCTGTTGGCAATACCAACCCATACATTCTAATTAAGTATGGGTTAAACGCTACCTTTAAAGGAGAAGGATAACTTGAAGGCATCAATGTTGCGCTGGCTTCAAATACATTAATATAGGAGCTTGTAAGTGCCATTTTATCTTGCGACGTACTATACACCGAGAACAACGCCCCAGCTCTAACGAGTTGAAGAGAGTGTGCTGCAAGCGATTTTTTTTTGTGGAACATTAAACGAATCGCATCCTTAGAAAACTGTGCATTGAACAACATTGAATCATAGAGAGACAGCACTAAATTAGATCGATCAAGCACGCTTGTTAAGGATTTTATCTTTTCCTCACGACTCCCTAAAGGTATCGCACTCGTGAGTATCTCAAACCTTGTATCTTCTGTAACACCTAAAGTCTCATTAGAAACGTCTAAACCTTCACTATAAATAATCCCTATTGGCGCCTGATCTTCCCAAAAGGTGTTTAATATATTCAATCGAAGAGATATAGGGGCCCCTGAGAATATAGCCGTAGTAGGCTTACTACATTGCTGTTTCAGTTGACTATATTCTTCTTCGCCGAGAAATAATGCAATCAACACAACTTGCTGCTCAACGTCACACACTTGTACAAAGCTGTCTCGACCAACAGTAATGATTAAGTCACCATCAATAAGTTGCTTATCAGGTGAGCGGAGTGCAGGAATATCGCGGTTAGTTGAAGCACTCAAAGAAAGAGACAGTACTCTAGAGACAGTTTCTCGACCATCATGATAGACATAGGTACTGGCGTGGGCCAGTACCTGAAAAAACAAGCCAATGATCACTATGAAAATCCGTCTCATAATTTCAATTTAAGCTCTTAAAAAGATACGTTTGCAAACATAAATACGCTGGTCTTATCTTCCGTTACATTATTAACACGGATATATGGGTTATTATCCAAACGAGTATTCCCTCCAAAACCAGCTGTAAATGTATTCGATCCTTGAACCATACGATAGGCCAACCATAGACTCAAAAATTCATGATCGTATGAGGCGACCTCCTTACCATAAATATAGCGAGAATTTATAGAAATACTATCACTGACCGGTATACTTGCAAAAAGAGTTGTCACTAACGGCGCAACAGTTTCAATTATATCTTCCTCATCGGTCTTCGTATCTTGATAAGCAATGGTGGCTCGCAGCAATGTTCCTTGAGCAGAGCGCCAATCCAACTCGGCTTCGACTCCATCGATCGTAAACGAGTAACTCTCATTTGGTGTTAGAAGCCCACCATCTTCAATAGCGTCTTCATATTTTTTGTTCGAGCCAGATAAATTCGTCAATTTCTCACGATAAGCCGAAATATCATAAGACAGACCTAATGTCGGAATATTGCGATAAAAGCCAACTTCGTATGAAGTAATTTTCTCAGCAGGTATACCTGTTGAATAGGCAGGAATGGAACGGATACCATTAAATACATACGACCAGTTTGCTTTTTGGTCGTATAAGTCTGGCACTCGATATGCTTGCGATATATTAGCTCGAATCGAAGACTGCTGTGTCAGTTTATACGTAGCCCCTAGCTGGGGTGAAGTATAGTCCCCAGTAAGCTTACTATGCTCGTACATGACACCACCATTAATAATAAGCGGGTCAAGGGCTCGATAACTCAAATTAGTTGAGGCTCTAAACAGCTCCTCTTTGTAATCACCGTCAAAATACGTCTTAGAACTGACGTGATCTTGGCGATAAGCCAAGGTATTAACTAAGCGGTAATCACTGTTCGGTGTCCAAATACTTTGCACTTCAACATCGTGCCGATTCTCATCTAAATCCGAAACCAAGTGCCCTTTGTAAATTTCATTTGCCGGCAAATCTTGGGCAAACAGCTGATTCAATACCATACCGTAGACATTAATATCATGATCTTCAATTCGTTCAGAACGATCATAATAATACTGTGCTCTGAGCGTGTGTTGCGCAGACTGGTCGACTTCCCAACTGACTTTAATGTGCTCTCGATCGCGATCTAAGACAGGTCTGGTATTATCATAACTCACACCAGGTACTTCGTAGAACTCAACATCTGCGGCTAAATTAGCGGCACCGATATCGATGTCGATCTTCTGTTTATTGTCTTCATATAAAAAGAACATATTGCCAGATGTTTGGACATGACCATCATTTCTAGGATCACCATCCCCTTTACGCGCATATCCGTCTACTGTTCCTCGAGACGCCGATACTCGGTAACTCCAGTTTCCAGATAATCCACTATGCTGAGCGTACATTCGACGATTACCTTGATCATCTGTTGCAAACGCAAGATCAGAGCCAAGTGTATCCATTGGGCTGCGCGTGATGATATTAATCACTGCTAAAAAGGAATTGCTGCCATAACTTGACGCATTAGGGCCACGGTTTACTTCAACTCGCGCAACATCTTCAATACTCAACGCTAAACTCGCCCAATCTACACGCGCATAAGCAGAGCTATACACCGAGCGTCCATTGACGAGAACTTGGATGCGGCGAAAGCGATCTTTTTCAGTACCATGATAGGCCACAACTTTACGGTAGGAGTTCCAGTAAGGCCCTACATAAAATCCTGGAACATAAAACAATAGGTCTTCCACATATTGTACGTTTGAACGGCGAATGAACTCCCCCGACAATACCGACAATGTTGAGGACACCTCTACTCGTGGCTGTTCAACTCGAGCAGGGGTTACCACTGCAGGTACATTATCTCCTAACAATAAACCATCCAAACTGGCTAATGAATTATCTATTGTATCGGCTGATGTTAGACCAGCATAAATGGCCAGTAAGGCGCCTGTAGCGTATCGGATCATATTGTCCTCACTTACGAAACGAGTCAGCATAATACGTCCCTAATATACGTACTTCCTCAGAAAAGAAACGAAGCTCCTCCAACGCAGCCTGCATTGCTGGAGATTGAAAATGTGCTTCTACATCGACATAAAACTGGGTCGCAGTAAACTGACCATCCAGCATGTAGCTTTCTAACTTCAGCATGTTAATGCCATTCGTTGCGAAGCCACCCATTGCTTTGTAAAGCGCAGAAGGGATATTCCTTACTTTGAATAAAAAAGAGGTAATATAACGCTGCTGCTCTTCATAAATTGGCATTTTTTGCTGTTTCGCAAACACCAGAAAGCGTGTGGTATTACCTTCTACATCATTAAAGTGGGATTGTAAGATCGGCAACCCATATAGATCTGCCGCTAACGACGACGAAATCACAGCCAAGCCTTGCTGCTTTGATTCTGCTAAATGCTTCGCTGCACCCGCAGTATCATACATAGCTACTTGCTGAGCCCCAAGGTTACTTATGTTGCGATTACACTGAGCTAACGCTTGAGGATGACTGCCGATTAATTGAACATCTGTTAACATCATATCTGGTGTGCCGATCAAGCAGTGATTCACTGGCTCAAAGTGCTCTTTCACCACATACAATTGCGTACCTTTCAACTCTCTGTAGATTTCTTCTACTCGGCCAGCAGTCGAATTTTCGACTGGAATCATGGCATAATGCGCTTCGCCCTGCTCAACTTTAGCAAGCGCTTGGCTAAAACTGGCGCAGTGAACCATACCCCAATCAGGAAAACAGTGTTTACAAGCTAAATGCGAGTAAGCGCCAGGTTCTCCTTGATAGGCAACAATTTGGTCTGCATGCATGGGCATCGCGGATAGGGTCATGATTTAAATACCAACTATTGGATATAGAAGATCAAGAACCTTACCAATTTTTTGCCATCTCCAACACTAAAATTGACATTAAAACCAAACATTTACCTTGATAGAAGGCACCTGTGAAGAAAGCTTTTATAAAATTTGTCATTATCTATCAGTACTTAATCAGCCCACTGTTAGGTAATAACTGCCGCTACTACCCTACTTGTTCGGCGTATATGATCGAGGCGATCGAACGTTTTGGTATTTTAAAAGGAACTTGGTTAGGATTAAAAAGATTAGGACGTTGCCACCCATTCCATCACGGCGGCATCGATTTAGTTCCAGATAAGACGAGCAACTCGCACACATCATGCAAGTCATCGCATAAAGACTCTAATTAAGCTGAAGGTTTAAATCACTGACCACTAACACCGCTTGTGTACGATTGTTAATATTAAGCTTTCGGAATATAGCTGTTATGTGCGCTTTTACAGTGGCTTCTGAAATGTTCAGTTCATATGCGATCTGCTTATTCAATAGACCTTCATGAAGATAGCACAAAACCTTGTATTGCTGAGGTGTTAGCTCTGCGACTCTACGCTGCATATCCAAATCTGGAGCAGGCTGATTTTCTAGCTTATCCGCCATACCTACTGGAAGCCACGTATCGCCCTCTAAAATAGCTCGAATGGCTTCTAGATAGATACTCGGCTCACTGGTTTTGGGGATAAACCCTAATGCCCCAGCTTCAATAACTTTTGCTACGATCGGAACTTCATCAGTACCAGATATGACCGCTATAGGAGTATCTGGATAGTCTGCACGAATACGTACTAATCCATACAAATCACCACTTCCCGGCATATTAAGATCCAGAAGCAACAAATCCACATCAGGGTGTGCTTTTAGGCTACCTAATGTGGACTCAAGGTCATGCGCTTCTTGGATCTCTACTTCGTCGAGTCGATCGCGTAGCGCCCCCGTAAGGGCACTGCGAAATAAGGGATGATCATCAGCGATAAGAAGTGAAATCACTAGGTTTCCTTAACAAAGATGAGTAGTTTATTTATTTAACCTGTTATCAATCAAATCATCAACCACACTAGGATCCGCCAAGGTACTTGTGTCACCCAATGAATCATGTTCGTTGGCAGCAATCTTACGCAGAATACGACGCATGATCTTGCCAGAGCGTGTTTTCGGTAAACCGGTTGTGGCCCAATGGACTAAATCAGGTGTAGCAATTGGGCCTACTTCTTGGCGTACCATCATCTTCACAGATTTAGTAAGTTCTTCATCTGGCTCAATACCCGAGTTAGGGATAATGTAGACGTAGATACCTTGTCCTTTCAGATCATGAGGATAACCAACAACCGCAGCTTCCGCGACAGAAGGGTGCGCTACCAAAGCACTCTCGATCTCAGCCGTACCTAAACGGTGACCCGATACATTTAATACATCGTCCATGCGCCCCGTGATCCAATACGCGCCATCTGCATCACGTCGAGCGCCATCACCGGTAAAGTATTTACCTTCAAACGTACTAAAGTAAGTCTGCTCAAAACGTTCATGATCGCCATAAACCGTTCGAGATTGACCCGGCCATGAGTCAAGAATAACTAAACCACCTTCAACGTCTTTACCCATTTCGGTGATTAGATTACCTTCAGCATCCACCAAAGCAGGCTGAACGCCATACAGAGGCGCTGTACAAGAGCCTGGTTTCGGATTTTTTTCCGTCACACGTGGCGTCATCATCAGGCCACCGGTCTCGGTTTGCCACCACGTATCTACAATCGGACATTTACCATTGCCGATGTTTTTGTGATACCAAACCCATGCTTCAGGATTAATTGGTTCACCAACACTGCCCAATACTCGTAAAGAATCACGGGAGCTGGTCGCCATAGGTTCATCACCTTTTGCCATCAAGGCACGGATAGCTGTTGGCGCTGTATAGAGTTGCGTTACTTTAAATTTATCAACAACTCGACCAATACGCCCAGAGTCAGGATACGTCGGAACACCTTCAAATAATACGCTGGTGACGCCGTTAGCAAGTGGTCCGTAAACCATGTAACTGTGTCCAGTGATCCATCCAACATCAGCGGCACACCAGTAAATATCATCAGGTTTGATATCAAATACTAATTCGTGTGTAAGAGACGCGTATACAAGGTAGCCACCTGTTGTGTGCACCACACCTTTAGGTTTACCAGTAGAACCGGATGTGTACAAAATAAACAACGGATCTTCAGCATTCATTGCTTCTGGTGCTGCGTCAGTGCTTTCTTGGGACGCAAGTTCCGCCCAATCTAAGTCACGACCTTCAACCCAATTTACATCCGCTTTGGTATAACGGTAGACAATAACGCTCTCAACGGACGGACAAGCATTATTGTCTAAGGCTTTATCCACGTTATTTTTAAGGGGAACAAAGTTACCAGCGCGCTTACCTTGGTCCGCCGTGAGCACAACTTTTACCTTACAGTCGTTGAGACGGTCAGCAATCGCAGAGGCAGAGAAACCACCAAAGATCACACTATGAATTGCACCAATGCGAGCACATGCAAGCATGGCATAGGCTGCCTGAGGAATCATCGGCATATAAATCGCCACACGATCTCCTTTTCCAACCCCCTGCTTACGTAGAAGGTTTGCAAGGCGCCCTACCTCATCATACAGCTCCTGATAAGTAACAACGCTATCATTACCTTCTAAGTCGCCTTCAACATAAAAAGCCACTTTATCGGCTTTTTCTGGCAAGTGGCGATCAATACAGTTGTACGCCGCGTTGAGCTCACCGTCTTCAAACCACTTAATGCTAACGTTGCCACGCTCGAAACTGGTGTTTTTAACTTTTGTATACGGCGTAGACCAATGTAGGCGCTTCCCTTCTTTACCCCAAAATGTTTCTGGGTCACTAACGGACTCTTGGTAATGCTGTTCAAATTCAGCTGAGCTTACATTTGCGTTGGAGTAGGTGTAATCCATCTGCTCCGTATAAGATGACTGTGACATGACTCGCTCCATTGTTATTTTTAAATAAGGATGCTGAAAACTACTATATAGCTTGGCCTCGGACAGGCTATCCCACTTTAGTCTAAGTCAATGACCGACTACTCCGAGAATGAACCCGCGTACACAAAAAAAGGAAACTTGGCAGGTACTTTTTCCAACGGGTCTTTCCAAACGTATTCAATCGCTTTTTCGGCTTCTTGAATTTGAAAGTCTCCATATTTTTCGACCATGATTTGCGATGCAGACCATGACCGCATAAAGGCAAACGCTTGCGTCATGGTCCAATGGCACTCTAAGTCAAATGAAGGTGACTCGA
The DNA here is from genome assembly GCF_001639725.1 of Marinomonas atlantica. GTDB lineage: Bacteria > Pseudomonadota > Gammaproteobacteria > Pseudomonadales > Marinomonadaceae > Marinomonas > Marinomonas atlantica. The sequence goes on along the minus strand of NZ_LTAW01000003.1, from coordinate 206,031 downwards.
TTTGCGTAAACGGAAAATCAACCGAAAGATACTGTCCGCGCAATAGCGCTGTTTGTTCAGGCCAGAAAGGCTGTAAAATAGGTAGCAAATGCTCTTTGATCGCTTGATCTAAACCATCCCCAAATTGAATCCAATTGTAACCCCAGATAAATAACTTGCCTCCAGGTTTGAGCACTCGTTTTACTTCTTGCCAAAACGTATTCAAATCAAACCAATGTAAAGCATGGGCAACACAGACAGCATCAAAATAATGATCTGGAAAATTAGTTTTTTCGGAAGGTTGTACAGAATAGTTTACCTTGCGATGCGGTGTCGCTTTCGCAATTTGGGCTTCTGATATATCGGTCGCTTCTACCTGTTGAAAATACGCAGCAAGATCAATCGAAGCCTGACCTGTACCGCAGGCACAATCCCAAACTCGCTCGGTTTGTTTGACTTGATGACTCAACCAGTAATACAACTCTGGCGGGTAAGTCGGCCTAACTAGTGAGTAGTTAGCCGCCGAAGAAGGATCAAATGTACGCATATATTTTCCAAATCAATTGGTGCAGAGAAATAATATCTACTTAATCACACCATATCTATAAAGGATTTCTTGTGCACCTACGATACCTTTGACCTGCTCCGCTTGCATACCCATTGTTATGGCAACATCTACATTTATTTGGTTGTCATCTAAAAACAGAATCTTACTTGGCTCAACGCCTAATTCATTAATAACATGATCAAATGCATCTAAATCTGGCTTCACCAATCCTGTTTGATGAGAAGCAAAATAACTGTGAAACAAACCTGACAAGCCCATTTCATCCATTAGTTTCCCCCAATGGGCATCATTAGTATTGGATAACACTGCTAGGTGATACTGCGCAGGAATTCTTTCAACTAACTCCAGAGCCCCACTAAACAACCCTTTGGGCCAATTGATAAAGTTCTCAGTAAAGGTTTTAGAGTCAATGCTATTACCAGTCTCTTCTAACAATCGCTCTACAAATAATTTTAGTGGTATCTGACCGCTGTCAAACGCTTTCACCGAAGGCGACTTAAGCCACATCTCCCAGAGATGGGATTCACTGTCAGTGTTAATTTGAAATACTTTAGCAAAGTCTTCTTTTATTCCCAGATCAACTAAGACATTACCAAGGTCGAATAAGATCACTTTTATCTCTGCCACATTTATCATGACTTATTCCTATACATTTAATAACTGTCCAAAAAATTGCATTACATTTTATCCTTTGAATTCTCTAAAGTTTTAGCATTTAATGACGTTAAAGGATATGGATACCTACCTATAAGGAACGAATATGAAATCTTTTAAGAAAATATATTTGATCGCCGGCGTTGCTACAATAATGTCTGGCAATACGCTAGCTGTGGAGACGCTTAATTCTAATGCGACCGTGACCGTAAATAATGCTTTCACACTAGCAGAAAGTGCTGCGATGACTTTCGGCACAATTCGAGCGACAGCTGATACCGCAGCCGCAGCTACTGCATCATTAACATTACCGGCAGATGGTTCAGCTGGTTCGGTCACCGCAGCCACACCTGCTTCAGCAAATATTGTAGTCATAACGAGCGGTACTCCTGCGTCTTTTACTATTGCGAATGCAGCACCTTCAACAGCATTAACGCTTACATTACCTGCGGGTACAGTGAACCTAACAACCCCAGGAGGAACTGCTGGGTTTACTGTAGGTACTTTTAATGCAATCGTTAGAGGTGGTCCTAATGACGGTGACGCTTATGCTGCTTCTAACTTAATCACTGACGGGGCTGGTGCTGTAGGGTTTGATGTTGGTGCAACACTGACCACCGATGCCTCAACTCCGGCAAGCGATTATTTAGACGGCACCTATACAGGTAGCTATACGGTCCAAGTAGACTATTAGTACGATCTTTACTACTAAGATGTGGTATTCAAAAAGTATATTCAGTGCAGTGATGCTACTAGCTTTTGGGGAGATAAAGGGAGATATCATAGAGATATCGCCCTTATCCTTTGGCTCTATTGTTATTACTGAAAATACCACCCAAGAAAAGGTCGTTTTGAACTATTCTGGTAATGTTGGATATTCCTCTGGAATTTACGCAGTCACCCCACCAAATACTGCTGAATTTTTGTTAACGAATTACCCTTCAAATCAACAAGTTTTTATTTCTGCAAGAAGTATCCAAGCGAGAAGTAACAGCGATATTTATTCTGCTGATCAATTTACATTAACTGATGTGGATGTACCTTCTGTACTGACGACTGATAACTCAGGCTCAGCAACGCTTTTTGTAGGCGGTACATTAGAAACCTCAGGCTCTGGCGTAAACTCCTACTTGAATACTCAATATAGAACTAGCTATCAAATATCAGTTAATTACTAGAGACCTTATGACTAAATACACCAAAGCAGCTCTATTTAGTAAAGCCATAGCAGTACTGATCACACTTGTATTGAGCACATTTACTCATGCTGACTTAATGATTTCTCCTACTCGCGTTTTTTTGGATGATGGAGCTAGGACCTTTGAAGTCAATTTGATCAATACTGGTAAACAAGCTAGGAGCTACAGAGTAGAGTGGAAGCAAATGGCCGCTCTGCAACAAGGCGGCTATCGAGCGCTAACAGAAAAAGAAAAAAGCCAATATTCAAGCCTTGAACGATTCGTAAGGATAAGCCCAAAGCAGGTGTCACTTGCTCCAGGCGGACGTCAGACAGTTAAACTCCTTGTCAGAAAACCAGGGGGCCTTCAATCTGGTGAGTATCGGTCTCATTTATCATTTATAGCACTGCCTTCGAATCAAAATAGCTCCAGTAAAAACGCCGGCAGTTCAATTTCTTTAAATGTGTTAATGAGCTACACCATGCCCGTCATATACCGTGTTGGCTCCGTTTTAGTTAATCCAGAAATCACTGAAATTTCTCTTGTTCACAAAAAAGAAACTGGTATCACCAATATCAAAGTCGACCTATATCACGATGACTTATTCAGCACTCATGGTCGATTCATTGCCTATTGGACACCAGTAAATGAACAAACCAGACAAGTGGGTCTTTTAAACGGCTATAACTTTTACCCTGAGATCAAAAATGCTACGACTCAATTTCCGTGGCAAGACTTTAAACTTGAACCAGGTAGACTAGAAGTACGCTATGAAGGTCAAGGTGAATTTACAGGTCTGTTATTAAGTCAAAAAACTCTGACCATTACACAACAGATGATCAATTCCGTTAAGTAGGTGCTATGCGCAGTCTTTGCCTTGTCATACTCGCTACTTTGGTTGCGCAGCCTTTATATGCCAACGACGCCTTTGAGCGCTTAAAGGTCAAATATAAAGCCTTACAGGACGGAAAAGCGACTTTGCCGAGTCTGACTGAGGCCATCCCAGAACCCCAGATGGCCACCAGCAATGAGCAAGTCATGCGCCCTGAGGACTTATCCGGCACCATCCCCGCGGGTGAAGAACTGATTCTTGGGGTTGAGCTTGGTAAACTAGTTTTAGGGCAAGTGTTCGGTTTTAAAACCGAGGATGGCGCTAAACTGAGCCTGTTTGATATGACACAGGCGTTTGATTTTGCCATTGAAACAGACGTCGAAGACGAATCAGCATCAGGTTGGATTCGTAACCCTAACAATTCGTTTACGCTCTCCCATCTTGAAGATGGCACTTGGACCGTCACAACAGATGGCCGTTCGACCATGATTAGTGCTGAGAAGATTGATCTAGAAGACGATTTTTATATTGAACTCGGTCTGTACGAGCAATGGTTTGATGTGAGTTTTGATGCCGATTACGGTACGTTGACCCTAAAAACTCGGAGCAATCGCCCGCTTCCTATAGAAGAAAAACTGGCCCGAGAGCAGCGCGCTAAAAATACGTATCGCATACGTAACGAAGCCCGCGCACCACTACTAAAACATGATTATCAGCCAATCTCTAAGCCATTATTGGATATTCAGGCATCGGTTAATGCCAATGAGAGTAACGATACCAGTCATAATATTTCAGTAATAGGTTCAAATGATTTAGCGTATTTTAATACGCAATATTACTTCGCCATTAACGATGAAAACGAGATTAACTCAGCACGCTTATCTGGCAGTCGTTATTCTAATGACGCTAACCTCTTAGGCTTTCTTAATGCCACAATAATTGAGTTCGGTGATATCAGAAGTACGCAAATCAACCCACTGCAGAAAAACAATACTTTCCTTGGTGCTCGTTTTAGTAACACCCCACTCTCCTACAATGGCGGTAATAGCATTAACTTGATCGGAAATATTCAAGCGGGCTGGGATGTGGAGGTATATCGAAATCAACTGCTACTAACAAGCCAGTTTAATATCACCGATGGCCAATATGAATTCCAAGATTTACCCTTGGCGTTTGGCTATAACGATATAGAGTTAGTGTTTTATGGCCCTCAGGGCCAAGTTAAACGTGAAAATCGCAGTTACTATGTCAGCTCAACAGGCAAATCTGCTGGTGAATTTGTTTACGATATTTCGTTTGTAGATGAGGGTGAACGTTTGTTCGATCAAAGCACCCTGAATGAAAATAACAAAAATGGCCTAAGCACTATGATTCGTGCTGATTACGGTGTAACGGACTGGTGGTCACTGAGCATTGGCTCGCAAATACATCATGAACAAGGCTTTGAACAATACGACCAGCAATCCTTTGGCAGCGAAATTTCTCTGTTTGGTGAAGCATTATTATCTATTGATTCTCTGGAGCAAGATAACGGTGATTATGAGCGCCGCTATCAAGTTGACACCAGCTTATGGGATCAATCATTCAGTTTTATTCATAGAGAAAACCAACGCACAAATGAAGACGACGGAGACATCGATTCCTTTGAATCACAAGAGCTTAGACTCTCAGGCTCTATCCCAAGCTTAAAATTATTTTATCAACAATCCATCGAGCAAATCACGCCCGACAACGACGAAGAATACTTACGGCTGACAAACCAGCTCGGTACTAGCATTGGTAACAGCTACTTTTCTAATCGCTTATCTTGGACAGATCGTAATGAAGGTGAAGCCACCGGGGACTGGCAAGTCCAGCGCTATTTAAACGATTTCTTTTGGCGTTTTGGCAACGATTACACCATTTCACCAGATTTTGATATTCAGTCGTTTTTCACTGAAATCAGTGGAGACATGAGCGAAAACACTAGTGGCCGCGTAAGATGGATTTATGATTTAGAGAATGATTCCAGCGAAACAGCACTGGTGGCTAGCTGGCAGCCTAATGAGTTCAGCCTGACTTCCACCTTCTCTTACAACGATCAAATTGGTTGGCGAGCCTCTTTACTAGGGCGCGTTGGCATTGGCCTGACACAAAATAACAGCGCTTTTTTCACACGAATGCCCATCTCTTCCCAAGGTACACTGTCAACACGGGTCTTTTTAGACAACAACCGTAATGGTCGTTTTGATCTAGGCGACCGGCCACTCCCTAATGTTGAGGTGGAAACCCTACAAAGTTACCGAAAAGCCACCACCAACTCTCAAGGGGTGGCAGTGCTAGCTGCCTTGCCAAGCTATCAACAAACCGATATCAATATCGATTTGAGCCAACTGGACGATCCCTATTTAATTCGTGCAGACCAAGGAGTTTCTATTGCGCCACGCCCAGGCTCAATTCAAACGCTAGACATTCCGGTAGTCCCTTCAGTAGAGATTGAGGGCTATGTCAAAGAGCTACAACAGAACGGCAATTTAGCCAACAAAGCCCGCGTTCCTGTGCTACTAAAAGACGCTTCTGGCGCTGTTATTGAAGAAGTCACCAGTGAATTTGATGGCTACTTCTTAATCACTGAGATCGTACCAAAAGCCTACACATTAGAGATTGATCCGGCTTACCTACGCAATTTCAACTTCCAACAAGGGACTCAAATATCTCTTCTAGGAGATGAATCAGGCATATTGGAAGAGCAAAATCTAATTTTACGTAAGTCATTTGAAATAAAGGGCTACAGCTCACTATTGGCAACATTCAGCCGCCTTGAGTCTTTGCGTAGTTACTGGCGCATATTGAGTAAACGCTTGCCTGAAATCACTCAGAATCGTTACTTCTTTAACCAAACAGAAGCCGGCTTTCAATTATATATAGGGTTTTCAACGGACGATCATCAAGCCAAGAAATTATGTACTTTATTGACTAAGAATGGTGTGAACTGCGCCGTCACGAGTATCACTCGCCGCTAACTTTTGGCTAGCGTCACTTCCATTTTACAAAGACAAGAACGGCTCACCTTTATAACGTGTAACCAAACATTCCTGCTGCATCTGCTTCAACATATTGCAAAAGTCGACACTGTAAGCTTTCTTAAGAAATGGTCCAACAATGAGCTGATGGTAAGTCTTACCTTTGATTGTGTGTTTATTAATCAAGGGAGCTGTATCAGCAAATTCTTCAGCATATTTTTGCGTAATGGAACGCCAACCTTGAATAGCTTGCTTCTCAGATACGTAAGCCGCTAGCTGTACGCCATAGTATGGCACATCTGATTTACTCTCAGAGCCATCGTAGAACTCCGCTGTCACGGCATTACTAGGTGGAGCTTGACGAAACGGTTTCTCATTGCGATTGGAAGTAGAACCTTTTACCGTATCCTCTTCTTTAGGCGCATTAATATCCGCTAATGCGGCGGAAGGCATCACGGGAGCTTGACTCGCTTTTTGAGCAGCTTCTGCCTTCGGCGCTAGTTCTTGGGTTAAACTTTCACTGGATTCAGGAACAGTATCTAAGGTTTCCACCAACAGTTTCAAATCTGATTCCAAAGCAAGCACTCGCTGCAGCTGAGGCTTCATGTCTTGCCACTCTTGCTGTTGTTTCTGAAGCGCTTCCTGTAACTCTGTATTTGACATAGTGCCGTTTTTTTCAGGTGTAAGTGTACACCCTGCCAACCAAATGGCCCCTGTGCCTATCACCAATAACTTCAGTCTCATAATTCCCTCCATCACTCCAGACATCTTACGATAACACTAGGACGTTTGTCCCCCAAATAAGTGCGCCATAACGTATGCTTTTTCCAACAGCGATCCAAATAAGACTTTTAAACCAATGTAATTTAGCGACGCCAGCAGCCAGGCATAAGCCATCACCTATTAGCGGCATCCAGCTTAACAGCAAAATTGGCTGTCCATATCGTTGAAATATTTTTTGAACTTGCGCCAAACGTGACGCTGAAACAGGAAACCAACGCCGATCTTGAAAATGAAGCAAATAGGAGCCCAGCCACCAGTTCGTCATTCCGCCCAAGGTATTACCCAACGTCGCAGAACACCACGCATGCCAAATAAAATCTGGATGCTGATCAACTACGACCAGCAGCAATAATTCTGAACCAAGAGGCAATAAGGTTGCAGCCAGAAACGACACAGAAAACAAGCTGAGAAGTTCTGGCACAATATCAGTGAAAATCGCAGTAATTGGATTATCCTTACGTTAAAGCTGTCATACTCATCGCCACAACAAGAAACGTAGCAAGATATCGTCATTATGCTACGAAACATGGTACTAATGAATTCAGCACACATTAAATCTTCATATTCTTACGACAGAATACTAAAAGTTCGTATCTGTATTTAGGTTTTACCGGTTAAGGCCTTAAATTTGCATAGCCCAACACACGCACACTCTTTGAAAGGGATCTTTTTATATGTCGATTGATATTGCATCTGAGCTCGACTCCCTCTACCAACACATTGATAAAGTTATTTTGTCACGCCAACACCCCGTGACAGGACTGTTTCCCGCTAGCACCAGCATTAATAATCATGGTGATTACACTGACGCATGGGTACGCGACAACGTCTACTCTATTCAAGCTGTCTGGGCGTTATCGTTAGCGTATAAACGAGCGTCCAACCCAGATAACAGAGCTCATGAACTGGAGTATGCGTGCATCAAAATGATGCGCGGTTTGCTGTTTGCTATGATGCGTCAATCTCATAAGGTAGAAGTATTCAAAGATACGCTCGACCCAAAAGACTCATTACACGCAAAGTACGATACTAAAACTGGTTTAGAAGTTGTCGCTGATGATGCATGGGGGCACTTACAAATCGATGCCACGAGCCTATATTTACTGACTCTGGCACAAATGACTAAGTCAGGTAGCAGCCTGATTTACTCCCGGGATGAATTTAATTTCATACAGAATTTGATCTACTACATTTCTAGAACTTATCGCACGCCCGATTTCGGTATATGGGAGCGAGGCAATAAGGTTAATAACGGCAAGGCCGAGATTAATGCCAGCTCTGTAGGCATGGCAAAAGCGGCTCTTGAAGGGCTGGATGGTTTAAACCTATTTGGTGATGAGGGTCCAGAATGGGCGGTTGTTCATTCTTTTGCCGATGCTGTATCGCGAGCTGGATCAGTATTAGAGTCACTGCTCCCTAAAGAGTCACGCTCTAAAGAAGTAGATGGGGCATTACTCAGCATCCTTGGCTTCCCTGCTTTTGCGGTCAATGACGAAAAACTTAAGCGTAAAACCCGCCAAGAAATCATCGATAAGCTAGGTGGTAATTACGGCTGCAAGCGCTTCTTACTAGATGGACACCAAACAGTTATTGAAGATCATAACCGTATTTATTATGAGTACGATGAACTGATTAACTTTGAACACATTGAATCTGAATGGCCTTTGTTCTTCACTTATCTCTATATTGACCGCCTTTTTGCACGAGACTGGGAAAGCGCTAACTATTACCGTTACCGATTAGAAAGTCTCATGGTAGAAAAAGATGGTGAGCGCCTTTTGCCTGAACTGTATTACGTTCCTGAAGAACACATACTGGCAGAAAAAGCTAACCCAGGCTCCCAGCCCCGTGTTCCTAATGACAATATACCGTTGGTTTGGGCTCAGAGCTTGTATCTGGTCGGTCGCATGCTGGATGACGAATTAATTACGACAGAAGATCTAGACCCATTAGGACTTCACCGCAAGCAACATACTCGTCGTAACGTTAATATTTCCATGGTCGTGCTCGCCAAAAACGATAAAATCAAACAACAACTTTTGGACGCGGGTTGCCTGTGCCAGACCGTCGATGAAATCGCCCCTATTCAGGCCATCAGTTCAGAGCAGTTAATTGAGCTGTATCAAAATGTTGGTGCTTCAAAGTCACTAGGATTAAGCGGTCGTCCAAACCGTGCATTAGGAAGCTTGGCAATTGCTCAGCCATTTGTCATTAATAACCAACGATGTTTGTGCCTTTCTTGGTTCCAAAATGAAGACCGAGATTACCGAAAAACCGATCCGGCACTGTTTGAAGAACATATTCGAAATGAATTAGCGAGCATCTCCGAATATTGGTATTACCCTGCCAATGCCGTGTTTGCAGTATTGATTGATGAAGCTGTCGCTGAAATGGGTGGTTCAGAAAAGCTGTTTGAGTTTATCCGTGGTCTACAGAATCGCGAATTAAACGAATTTCGTATCTTACCTCAGTCGGCTAAAAACGCTTTTAAATCGGGCAGTCGTCGTATTATGAACTTTGACGTACCTTATGGCCATGAATTAGGTACCAAGCTGCCGATGTATGAATCGCCATGGCCTCTTTCTTCAAGCTCAGAGAATGAGGTCCATGACTACCGAAGCTGGAGTGTAAGCAGTCTTATCCAGCACCTACGAGATACACCAAGCCTTGAAGGTGCCACAGAGGTTTTATTACAACTTGGATTGCGCGACGCTTTACATGAGCAGGTCATCGAAGAAAACGATCGACGTATTAGTATTCGCAGTATTTTAGATTCGGTTTACACCAATGCTTTAGTCCATCGCAATTGGTTTTGCGCTCGCCAACTTTACTCGCTCATGCTAAAACCGACAACAGATATGGCCACTCACGCTTCAGAGATCACTGTACGTCAACGTGTTCTTATCATAGGTTCAAAAGCCGAACAGCAAATCAGTATATCAACGCCTTTACACCAAAATGAAGTTTTTAAGGCATTCGTTGAGAGCTCTGATTCGTTGCTTGCGCAAGTGGTTTACCATGAATTACTGGCCATCACTGGCACACTTATGAAAATACACCCAGAGTATTTTTCGGGGGTTAGAACGATACGCCTACACAATCTTAGTTTGCTGTGCGCGGATGAAATAGCGGATTTTGAAGTAAATGAGCAAACGGATGTTATCGACATCTTGGCACATCAATCACCTATGACGCTTTACAGCACCTTAAAACAAGTACTTATAGAAAAGCACAAAGAGTTTACTCACGTTGTTGCCAGCGTGGGCTATCAACGTTTAGATTCGACAGACATCAAAGCCAAAGATATTGACTGGTTTGAATGGCGAACAGGTCAAGGCCTGATAACCAAACTCCCAGAAGCTATGTTGTTACAATTATGGGATAGCTTGAATCAAACAGATCGTATCGTATTTGGCGATTTGCAAAGTAACACGATTCTTGACAGTAAAAGAACTCTGAACTCCATGACACCTGGCGAAGACACGTTTGCATTACTAATCGAGTCACTTACCTCAGACATTGCTCCAAGCTGGTATAAAAGCCTGATTTTTGAAGGTCTATATGCATTTATCCAATTCTGTGAAAAACACCCCAACGGCGAGTTCATTGAAGAAGTGAATTTACCGGTTTTAGTTTCCAAAGCCGCGATGGATCATGTAAAACAGTATAAGAATGACCATCCTGAAGTGGATAATTTTGACATGGCTTTAGACGAGTTTGCTCAATTAACACCAAACAGGGTAAATCACTATTTGGGCTGGGCTGTTTCAAAGCTACATAGCCAGCAACGCCACACATCTAAAAATTTGTAATAATAGGTTGGAGAAGTAAATGGATCTTCTGAACGACGTCATCAACGCTCGCTGTTCCGACCCCTTTAAATGTCTTGGTTTAAAACCGAACCAAGACAAAGGACTAACACTAACGGCATGGCGCCCTGATGCGACAAAAGTCGAGGTGCTAGAAATTGATTCTGACAAAGTCATTGGTACTATGAAAACGGGTCAAAGCGCTGGACTATTCCTATTTGACTGGCCGAAAGAAAATACGAAAACACACTATCGACTGAGGGTGTATTACGGCGACGGTCAATTTACTATTGTTGATCCGTACCAATTCCCAGAAGCCACTTTCTCTGACCCTGAGAATCACAGTGCGACCCTGTATCACAAAGAAGGGGCAATCATTCGCTCAGCAATGGTTAATAAAAAATTAGCGATTCGCGGTACACGTTTTGCTGTCTACGCACCCGCCGCACGCTCGGTGTCTGTAGTTGGCGATTTTAACAGCTGGGATGGCCGTCTACACCCAATGTCGAGTAATGGCGATGGCGTCTGGCGTTTATTCATACCTGATGTAGTAGAAGGCGCGCGCTACAAATATGAAATTCGCGCCGCCAATGACGATATCCTGCCACACCGTACCGATCCGTTTGCCAAAACCATCGAACAATACCCTTCTTTTGCCAGTGTTGTCTGTGCGCAAAACAGTTACAGCTGGAAGGACAAAGATTGGACAGAACGCCCCATTGTCGATATTTATGAACAGCCTATGAGCATTTATGAAGTGCATTTGGGCTCATGGCGTAAAAAAGCGGACGGCTATTCATTAAGTTATCTTGAACTCAAAGAACAGCTGGTACCCTATATTGTCGATATGGGCTATACCCATGTTGAACTATTACCGGTGATGGAGTTTCCATTTGATGGGTCTTGGGGTTATCAGCCTATTGGCTTATTCGCCCCCACGTCACGCTATGGCACAGCCGATGAATTCCGAGAGTTGGTAGACGCTTTCCACCAAGCAGGCATCGGCGTCATTATGGATTGGGTACCAGCCCACTTCCCTACTGACAGCCATGGCTTAGCCAGCTTTGATGGCAGTAAACAATACGAGTACCCTGATCCAAAAAAAGGCTGGCATACAGAGTGGAATTCATTAATTTATGATTTTGGCAAAGATCATGTGGTCGATTATTTGATCAGTAACGCTAACTACTGGTTAGATGAATTTCACATTGACGGCTTACGTGTTGATGCCGTTGCCTCAATGCTCTACCTAAATTATTCGCGCGAAGAAGGCGAGTGGATCCCTAATGTCGATGGCGGCAACCATAACTATGAAGCCATTGACTTCCTGCGTAGACTTAACGAAACCATCTATTTAAACCACCCACGCTGTTTTACCGCGGCGGAAGAATCAACGGCGTTTCCCGGCGTATCTAAACCTACCTACATGGATGGCTTAGGATTTGGCTTTAAGTGGAACATGGGCTGGATGAACGATTCTCTTAGCTATATCAGCAAAGATCCAATCTATCGCCAACATCATCAAGGGGATTTAACCTTCTCGATGGTTTACGCGTACGATGAGCAATTTATCTTGCCACTATCTCACGATGAAGTGGTACACGGAAAAGGCTCCATGATTACCAAAATGCCAGGGGATGCATGGCAAAAATTCGCTAATCTGCGTGCGTTTACAAGTTATATGTATTTCCATCCAGGCAAAAAGCTAAACTTCATGGGCAATGAACTTGCACAAGGCCAAGAATGGAGCCATGAGCGATCTTTGGACTGGCACTTGTTGGATGTGGATTATCACCAAGGTCAACAACAAGTCACTAAGGCTTTGAATCACCTATATCAAACAGAAGCTTCACTTCAGCTTGATCATTTACCTTCAGGGTTTGAGTGGATCAGTTTAGATGACAGCACTAATTCAACACTGGCCTTTGTGCGTCGAGAAAAAGAGTCGGCTGAACACATATTGGTACTAGTTAATTTTACTCCGACCCCGCACGGAAACTACCGCATCGGCACGCCACAAGCAGGTCGCTATGAATTGATCTTTAACTCAGATGAAAAGCGTTATTCTGGCAGCGGCTACCCTGTCGAAACGTCGTATAAAACGACGGATCAAGCCAGTCACGGCAAAGAGCAAAGCATCCAAGTGAAATTACCACCGTTAAGCACCATTGCATTCAAATGGCACGCTAAATAACGTATAAGGAACAAAGTATGACTCGCAACTGGCACACGCAAGAAGGATTCCCTTTACCTCTAGGGGCCACAGTAACGTCAGGAGGAGTCAACTTTGCTGTCTTTTCAGAGCATGCAGAGCAACTCTATCTCTGTCTCTATAATGAAGCAGGCGATGAACTTTCTAGACTGCCTTTTACTCATAAGCAACGCGGTATCTGGCATATGGAAGTCCTCGAGGCTCATGAAGGACAGCATTATGGGCTCCGTGCTGAGGGCCCATTTGACCTAGAAGCGATGCATCTATTCAATCCAAGCAAGCTACTCATTGATCCTTATGCAAAGCGTTTAAGCAATCGTTTGGTCTTTCATGATGAACAAATCACGCTAACACCTAATGGTCAATTGGACACTTGTGACTCTGGCGCTTGTGTCCCAAAAGCCATTGTCACAACCCCTAGCCCGAGCAAGCATTCGCTCGCAGCGAAACCAAAAGCCTCAGCAAGAAGTCTTTACGAGATGCACATTAAAGGGTTCAGTCAACAGCTCGATATTGACGCATCTCTTCAAGGCACTTACCTTGGCGCCTGCAGTGAGTCAGCCATTAATCACTTGACCTCATTGGGCATCTCAACCATTCAGCTAATGCCATGCTTCGCCTTTGCTGACGAGATCCATTTACAAGACAAAGGTCTGTCTAATTATTGGGGTTATAACCCAATTAACTTCTTCACTCCTGATGATCGTTATGCCATATCTGACGCAGTGGAAGAATTTAAAACGATGGTGGCAACCTTTCATAAGGCGGGTTTTGAAGTCATCCTAGATGTGGTCTATAACCATACAGCTGAAAGCGAGTTGACGCATGGGACAACCTGTTACCGAGGGCTCGATAACAGCAATTACTACCGCCACTCCCAAGGTCAGTATCTAAACTTTACTGGCTGTGGCAACTGCGTTGACACTTACCACCCAGCCACCGTTAGGCTAGTATGTGACAGTATGCGCTATTGGGTAGAAACCATGGGGGTGGACGGTTTCCGCTTTGACTTAGGTGTCGACTTAGGCCGCGAGCATCATGACTTTTCACCTAATGCCCCATTATTGCAAGCCATCTTACAAGATCCCATTCTCAGTGAAACAACTTTAGTAATGGAACCATGGGACATTGGACCAAACGGCTATCAAGTGGGACATTTTCCACGTGGTTTTATTGAATGTAACGACAAATACCGCGATACCATCCGACGCTTTTGGCGCGGTGATGCCAATACAATACAAGAATTTGCAACCCGCTTAATGGGTTCTAGGGACCTGTTCCACAAGGGCCACAAATGCGCGCTGCATTCAGTTAATTACATTACCTATCACGATGGCTACACGTTACGCGACCTTGTGTCATACCATCGCCGTCACAACTTAGACAACCGAGAAAACAACCGTGACGGACACACCGATAACATCAGTCAGAACTTTGGTGAAGAGGGTGAGACGAATGATGTACGCATCAGAGAAGCACGTCTTACTCAGCAACAATGCTTTATGGCTACACTGCTGTTTAGCCAAGGCACACCTCATATATTAGGTGGCGATGAGTTGTCACATTCACAAAAAGGCAATAACAATGCCTATTGCCAAGATAACGAAATCACTTGGTTAGGCTGGCACAATAGCGACGAGCGACAAGCGCTAAGCAGCCTTGTTTCCAAAGCATTATCGTTAAGACAACAATACCCAGTTCTAGCTGAAGCTTTGCTTCCAGACGATCCTTTATACCGACATAAAACCGCTGATGACATAAGCTGGTTTAATGAATTAGGACAACCTATGAACCTCGATGACTGGCAACATCCTGAACGAGATTACCTATCGGTTCAAATGACCGAGTCATCTAGTAAAACCAAACTTTGGTTGGTATTTTATCGAGAGGATCAGCCTTTCAAGGTCCGTACACCAGATGGTTATGAGATAAAAAGCATGCTATTTTGTACTAATAGCAACTTTAAAGCTCAAAGGAATGAGCTCGAACTTACTAAACGCTCAGTATTATTAGTAGAACTTACTTCTTCGTAGAATAAGTTTTTCTGATTTAGACCGAGCCATATTAGAGAGGCAATACGTGGCAGAAGTAAGCGTTCCAGATTTTAAAAATCTTAACCAAGCCAAGGAAGGGTTAGCCAACTCTTCTGTTACAAACAAGCGAGTGCTGATTGTTGAAGACATTGGTGAAATGCGCATAATGCTGAAGTCACTTATGACCAGTCTTGGCTACAGTAAGATTGAAATTGAGCCTTCAGGTCAAGCGGCCCTTAAGCGTATTTTAGAAGGTCGCTACGACATTGTTCTATCAGATTATAATTTAGGTGGCAGTGTCGATGGTCAACAGCTTTTAGAAATCACACGCAAAACTTATGCTCTAGATCATTCCACCATTTTTATGATGATTACTGCCGATACGGCTTATGAAGCTGTTGTCAGCGCCTTAGAATACCAACCGGATAGCTACTTAGTTAAGCCCTTCCCTCCCGAATCTTTTATGCGTCGATTAGGGCGCGTCATTCAACAAAAAAAATCTTTTCATAATTTAAACCAAGCTCGTCTTAACGAAGACTGGGACCAAGTCATTGCAGAAGCTAAATACATCATGGACAAACATGTGCCTTATGCCAGTTTGTGTTTAAAATCCATTGGTGAAGCATTATTTGCAAAAGGCGAGTATAAGCAAGCCAAAACCCACTATATGCTAATCACACAAAAGCATAAAAATCTAGCTTGGGCCTATTATGGTATTGCTCAATGTGAAATGGTAATGGGACAGCATGCTGGTGCAGTCAACAACCTTGAAACCACCATTACTTTGAGTAAACATTTTTTATCAGCTTATGACTTATTAGCGGATGCTCACGAACAACTAACAGACCTAGAACAAGCACAAGCAGTCTTACGAAGTGTTCTTGAAGTATCCCCTCGCTCCTCAGAACGAAGCAAACGTATGGGTGATATCAGTGCAAAATTAAACGACTGGTCTTCAGCGGAACAAGCCTATGGCCGAGTCATCAGGCTGAATCGCGAAACGATTAATGAAACAGTTGACATGTATTACGATCACCTCCAAGCCATTACCAATTTAATAAATTCCGGCGAAGAAGGTAAAGCACTCAATGACAAGTTTAAACGCTCATTAACGCGCTTACGTATCATCGGCAAATCTAGCCCTGTATCTGTCACCAACTCATTTCGCATCGAAGTACAGCAGTACGTAACACGTAATCATATGGGCGAAGCCATAAAAACTTGGCACAATTGGAATCGTCTAATTGCCGAAGGTAAAGCATCTCCCCTATCTGAAGGTCAAGAATACTCGCTTAAAAAACGTCTCGGCCTACTTTAACCCCTTTTTGAATGAGTAACATGGCCACTTCCAGCGACCACCCTTACAGTGCATTAACGCCCGACACCATTATGGATGCAGTAGAGTCAAAAGGACTTTACTGTGATTACCGTTTGTACCCTTTAAACAGCTATGAAAACCGCGTTTATCAAGTCGGCATTGAAGACTCTACTCCTCTAATCGCTAAATTCTATCGGCCACAACGTTGGTCTAAAGCGCAAATCCAAGTCGAGCACGACGCCTTACACGCACTCGAAGAAAAGGACATTGCGGTCGCTGCGCCCATCACTCTTGATAACGAAAGCCTGTTTGAACATAACGGTTTTTACTTTTCGCTAACACCCAAGATCATAGGTGACTCACCTGAAGCAGGGGATTTAGACCAGTTATTTCAAATCGGTGAGTTGATTGGCTCAATGCACGCGGCGTCGGCTGACTGGACAACCGATGCAAAGCCTTTCATCGATTCCTTAGAGCGCGTTAAGCAAGCTAAGAAGAAAGTCGAAGCATGCCCTTTTGTACCGAAATCGATGCGTGATGGATATGAGAAAGTTGTCGTATCTCTGGGCAAAAAAATGGAAACAATGTTAAAAATGCACTCAACGGCCCGTATTCGATTTATTCATGGGGACTGCCACCGCAGCAACATAATCAATGATCAAGGCCGCTTAACCTTGGTCGATTTTGATGACTGCAAAATGGGTTATGCAGTGCAAGATTTATGGTTGCACATTACTGATCCCTCAGCAAAGCAAACACAACTGAGCGAACTTATAGAAGGCTACGAAAGTTTTTGCTCATTTGATGCTCAAGAGCTGGATTTAATTGATGTCATGATGGCCGAGCGCCATATTAGTTATACGGCGTGGATTGCTGAACGCTGGAATGACCCCGCTTTTCCTGCCATTTTCCCTCACTTCATTGGCGAAGACTTTTGGCGTCAACATTTGCATGACCTAAATGATATTGTGGCTCATTGGGGAAAATGGCGCTAATTAATTACTCTCTGCTTCCGAGCTGAAAATGTGTATCAGGTTGTTATCTGGGTCATTGAACGTGAATAATACGAAGCTACCACGATCAATTGGCCCTTCTAACAGCTCGATGTCGAGCTCTTCAAAATGCAAAATAAGTTGTTCAGCAGTTAAATCGCTTAACAAAGAGAAATGTGCAGCACCTTCTAGTGCATGATGACGCATTTCTTGCCCAATGCTTTGAAATACTAGCTTCTCTTCACCTAATAACACGCCACGTCCCTGCTCACCGGACAATAACTTCAACCCCAGCACGGTTTGATAAAAGGCCAAGGATTGATCAATATCCGCGACGGTGAGCACGACTGAATCAAAACGTCTAATCATTTATATTACCTTCCATTTCTGACGCTCTATCACTCTTATCGACATCCGCTTGAGCAAATAATTCAGGGAATATGCACGTGATACTGGTACCGCCTACGACTAACTTATCTTTGGTCGTACGAGATAAGCGTTTCACTCTGTATTCGAGTTGCATAGCCAATTGCTTATGACAAACCTGCTCATACCAAACTAATGTTAAAGGCGCTTTGCCTTTTAAAAATCGTGCACCTTTACTTCCGCCAGCTTGATGTTCTTTAAAGCGGCGCTCAACATCGGTCGTGACACCCGTATACAAGGTGTTCTGACACGTTTTAATCATGTAAATATACCAAGGTAAACTCATTTTAAAAGTGTACTCGCACACCAAGTTGATAAAAATATTTGCTATGCCGAAAGGCACTTAAATCATGGTTATTAAACTAATAGTCAGAAAGCATGTCTATTCATTACAGAGCTGTTTACACTGCTAAGTTGCGTTATGTAAATCTATGAAAAGTGTCTAGTCTTTGTGAAGGTCATCCTTCATATTCCTGTTGAATCTACCTAAATAGTACGGAAGCCTAATCCAGTGTTTTCTTCGAGACTCATTTCTTTGCTACTTACAGCCATTTTAAGTCTTAGCTTATTCGGTTGTAGCGTAACGCCTTCTGAGCAACAGAGCTATTCTCAAAACGCGAATAACACCTTAGCCGCTGAAAACCAACAACTGTTCAATCGTGGCCTAAGTACTCAACAAACAACAACTTTATTAGACTTAATACCAGACCCAATTCTTTTGAATTTAATAGAGCAGGCACTCAAAGGCAATCCGAGTCTACAAAGGACTGCATTGTCACTCGAAGCTAATCGGTTATCTGTAAACGTCTCGCGTGCAAACCGTTTACCTCAAGCAAATGCCAGCGTATCGGCTAATGAAGTGGAAAATAGTGATACGCGTTACTCTAGTAGTGTCAATATAAGCTGGCAATTGGATGTTTGGTCCAAGCTTGCCGACGCCGAAAACGCCGCTCAGAAAAATCTTGCTAGCGCCCATGAACTTTTTCGAGCCAGTCAGGCGACACTTGTCAGCAGCGTCATGAAACATTGGTTACAGCTTGTCGCCAATCAACATGCAATTTCGATTGAGAAGAAGCGTTTAGCCTTGCTGGAAACCAACGAGCGCTTGATTGTACAGCGATTTCGAAATGGCTTGGGAACGTTAGAAAACCTAGACGAAGCTAAGACTGCGACGTCTCAATCCCGAGCATCGCTCGCTCAATATCAAGAAGAATTTGCCAGCAGCAAACGATCACTACGCCTATTAATGGGCTCAAATCAAACGGAGCCGTTTACTGTTCCAAAGAATTACCCTTCGGTTTGGCTCGATCTCAATCAATTGCCGATACAAGACTTAAGTCAGCGCCCTGACTTACGTGCCGCTTATCTGAGCATTGAAGCCGCTGATTTGGAGACCAGTGTCGCCTATAAAGATATGCTTCCATCGCTCAGTCTGAGTGCCGAATTAAGCGATAGCGGATCATCATTGCGAGACGCATTATTTGTGTCTCCTATTTGGTCTTTGCTTGGACAACTTAGCGCGCCGCTATTTCAAGGTGACCGGTTAAAAGCGAACTATAAAATCGCGCAATTAGAGACAGCGCAAGCCTATCAAGATTACCGTGAAACACTGTTAACAGCCGTGAACGAAGTGGAAAATACACTGGGTCAAGAGCAAGTACTCACGCAACGCCAACAATATCTGAAAGCCGCCCTCAACAGTGCAGAGAGTAATCGCCAACAGTACGAGCAAAAATATCGCTCCGGAATTGTTGCACTGAACGATTTAATCAGCGCGCAACAGGCCGTGTTTAACCTTCAAGCACAACTCGATACTTTGTTATTTCAGCAACTGAGTAATCGCGTGGATTTAGGCCTCGCTTTAGGACTAGGAATCACCCAACCATGAAACGTTTTTTACCTTGGATTACCCTAGGTCTTTCTATCATCTTGTTAGCAGCCGTTTACATTTATATCAGTGCCGCGATGAATAAGCAGGACGCTTCTTTTAGTCGGCAACGTCCGCCGGCTCAAGAAACGCCCTTAGATGTCAGTGTCATTACTGTCAATGTTTCGTCTCATGCTGCAGCCATCGGTGCGGTAGGGATTGCTCAACCGCATCAAAACCTGACACTCACCTCTCAAGTCAGTGGCGAAGTCATGACGCTTGCGGATCAATTTGAAATCGGCTCTCAGGTTAAACAGGGTCAAACACTATTAACGTTAAGCAATATTAGCCTAAAATCTGATCTAGCCAGTGCGCAGAATCAATTAGCCAATGCGGCTCTGGCATTGAAGGAGGAACAGCGTCAAGTCGAACAAGCCAATGCAGAATGGCGCGCGGCGGGACTTGACGGCGATCCGGCTTCGGACTTAGTACTGCGAGCACCGCAATTAGCTTCCGCAAAAGCGGATGTCACCGCCGCAAAGGCGGCATTAGCGCTCGCAAAAGACAACGTTGAAAAACTATCTATTAAGGCCCCTTTTGACAGCATTGTCGTTTCCAAGGATGTCTCTCTTGGCAGCTATCTAAGCAGTAACACACAAGTTGCGACGCTATACAGCACAGATCGTGTCATGATCAATATTGAATTGAGTTTACAAGATTGGCAGAAAATGCCCGATGCGAAGACATTAATAGCAGAGAGGTGGCCCGCCACCGTTCAATCGGTAAACGGTCATGACACATGGCAAGGCTATGTTAAACAAGCAGGGTTTCATGTGGATTCAGCATCAGGATTACGCAGTTTATTTATCGCCGTAGATCGCCCTCTCGAACAAACACCTGCCCTACTGCCAGGCAGCTATGTAAAAATTGCGCTCGAGGGAGCCCAGCAACAACGCCTTTGGCAACTGCCAAATTCCTCACTCAGCCAAAAAAGCCAAATTTGGTATATTGACCAAGATAATCGCTTAGCGAACTTTGATACTACACCGGTATTCGTAGACCAAACGTCTGTCTATATTGAACCGCCTGCCGTCTTGCAAAACACTCCGCATCAAGTACTGACACACCCTTACAACAGTTATTTGACAGGAATGTTAGCTAACCCGCTACAGAGAGCGACGCAATGAATTCTGAACAAGCCAGAGGTATTATCCCTTGGTTCGCGAACAACCCAGTTGCCGCTAATTTATTATTAATTCTGGTCATTGCGCTGGGCGTTATTAATATGGACAGCCTAAACCGAGAAGCGTTTCCAAGCTTAACGCCGAATGAAATCTCGGTCTCCATTCGTTACGACAGCGGCTCAGCCCAAGCCACTGAAGAAGGTGTTTCGATTCCAATGGAGCAAGCACTTCAAGATGTACTGGGTATAAAATCCATCACCACGACATCAAGTGCCAGCAGTGCCAGTGCTCGTATTGAGATGCAAGATGGCTATGATATTGACGAATTAATGGATGATATTAAAGACGAGTTGGACCAAGTTACGTCTTTTCCAGATGAAGCCGACCCGCCTGTCGTCAGTAAAGCCATGCGTCAAGAACACGCGATTTGGATTCAACTGTATGGTGATTCGGACCGACGGACATTACAAACATTAAGCAAAGAACTCGAATCAGACTTACTTGAACAGGCGAATGTAAATTCTGTCTCTATCTCCGGTTGGCTGGATCCCACTATGCTTATCGACGTTGATAAGACAAAGCTTGAAGCCTATGGCTTAACCTTATCGGACGTGGCGACTGCAATTAACAGTGAATCCAGTCCTGCACGTGTGGCCACTCTTCGTAACGAAGACCTTTACTTGCATGTTCGCGCGTCTTCTCAAGCATACGTCAAACAAGAGTTTGCTAACATTCCTGTTCGTACGTCTAATAGCGGTGCTGTATTACGCCTAAAAGACATTGCTACCATTACCGATGCCTTTGATGACGAAGATTTTATGCTATCCCGTTTTAACGGCGAATCGAGTTTAGCATTGCAAGTACTGACAACAGGCCGCGATGACATCAGCAAATCTGCAGAAGCGGCCAAACAGGTGGTTCAAGAATGGCGACAAAGCGGGCGCTTGCCACAAAGTGTGTCATTAGACACTTGGTACGACCGCAGCGAATCCATCAACAGCCGTTTGTCTCTGATGATCAAAAACGCCATCACAGGGATTGTGCTGGTATTCATTATGCTGGCGATATTCTTGAACTTAACCGTCGCTTTTTGGGTAGCGATGGGGCTGCCCTTTATCTTCTTCGGCACCCTATTTGTAATGGGCTTGGACAGCATCGCGCTGACGCTAAACCTGTTTACCACTTTTGGCTTTATTATGGCGCTAGGGATCGTCGTCGACGATGCCGTGGTGATTGGTGAAAGCGTCTACAGCGTTCGTTCGAAAGAAGGTGACACACTCTCGAACACGATCAAAGGCACCATGCGTGTGGCCGTCCCGACCTTGTTTGGTGTTTTTACGACGGTTGCTGCATTTTGGGCACTATCCAATATAGAAGGACGATTGGGGCAGCTATACGCGCAATTCGCCGCCGTTGTTGCCATATGTTTAATCTTGTCTGTGATTGAGTCTAAACTCATCTTGCCGGCTCATTTAGCCCATCTGAATACACACAGGAAAGAACGTACCAATCTATTAGCTAGAGGATGGGGCAGTATTCAGCATTCAGCTGATGCCGGCTTGCAATGGTTTAATCATCGTATCTACGCCAAGCTGATACATCATTCGATCAATCATCGTTATGCTGTCTTAGTACTCTTTATTACGGTATTCGCCTTGGTTATCTCAATGCCCTTTACGGGGGCCATCCGCATGAGCTTTTTCCCGAACATACCGGGGGATACCGTGCGTGCCAATGTATCGATGCACAGTGATGTGAGTTATGGCCAAACGCACCGTGTGCTTACCTTACTCGAGCAGACCGCACGTGCAACGGATGAAACCCTACGCAAGGGCTCCGATTCGCTCGGCATAGAGCATTTACAAGTCACTGCTAATGGCGACCAATCAGGCCGTCTACGAGTCGAATTAGCGTCCTCAGCCCCCTATTCCGCTGCAGAGTTTGCTCGTACTTGGCAATCCTTATCGGGTTCCCCGGAAGGAGTAAGCAATCTGCGAATCAGAAGTTCTTGGCAATCTATTGATGCCCTACGTATCGAGCTTCGCGGCAGCGACAACACGGTACTAGAAGGTGCCATGGCAGAACTGACCAACAAACTGGGTAGCGTCACTGCGGTTCGAGGTCTAGAGCAAAGTGATTCAGCCACTGAATCTCGATTGGTATTACGGCTAAACGATCAAGGTCGCGCCTTAGGGTTATCGACCAATACGCTAGCAGGTCAGATCATGAGCAACTTCGATGGGCAAGTGGTCCAGAAATATCAGCGCGACAATGCGGAAATCGAAGTCCGAATTGGTTATCCAGATAACCAAAGAGAAAGCCCAGCGAATATTTTAAACACATTGGTGACCTTAAACGATGGTACACGCGTGCCACTCGACTCAGTGGCGACGCTAAGTCAAGAGACCGCTCAAACGAAGATCACTCGTATCGACAGCAAGCGCTCTATTTACTTGTCCGCCGAAGTAGATAAAGACTTGATGTCGGCGACAGAAGTCGTTGATTACTTAAAGAATGCCATCGAACCAGAAATGAATCAGCGCTTTCCATCCGTAGACATGTATTACTCTGGTGAAGCTGAGGAGCGTGAAGAAACAGAATCGTCTATGGTGCAAATGTTTGCCATCGCCATGTTGATCATTTATGGACTGCTCGCCATTCCACTAAAATCTTACAGTCAGCCGATCATCATCATGATGGCCATTCCCTTTGGTGTAGTCGGCGCACTGCTAGGACATTGGTTTTATGGTTTAGCGCTGGGTATTTTCTCGCTCAATGGGATCATTGCCCTGTCAGGCGTTGTGGTCAATGACAGTCTATTGCTTACCGCTCGCTTTAATGAACTGCGCAAAGAGACGAAACATTTACGCAAGGCTATTATTGAAGCCTGTCAAAGTCGCTTACGTGCGGTATTGCTCACCTCAGTCACGACTTTTGCGGGTTTGATACCTATCTTAGGAGAAACATCAAGACAAGCTCAAGTCATGGTGCCCGCTGCCATATCTTTGGCCTACGGTATTCTCTTTGCAACCCTGATTACACTTGTGTTGATTCCCGTATTATTAATGATTCAAGAAGACTTCAAGCACCTCTTTCGTCGAATCAAGCTTCTACTGTCAAATGACAACCGCGAATCGACTTCTGACTGACAAAAATAGTACTAAACGGCTCTCTTAATTAAAGCGTCAGTCCACATCGTGTGGCTGGCGCTTTTTATTGGCTAGAAACATTTCAAATTGCTGTTTTTATGCACTCTTCGACTAAAGTCTCAATTCTTCTTTACAGCGTCACTGCTACATTCAGTGTGCAAATAAAAATAACAAAGGAGTCGACGATGTCGGATCACACTCAAAACCAAGAAAACTACTGGAAGGCGAACGTCAGATTGATATTTGGCTGTTTAATCGTGTGGGCAATTGTCTCGTACGGTTTTGGCATTCTGCTGCGTCCATTGCTATCGGGGATTGAAGTCGGGGGGACTGATTTAGGTTTCTGGTTTGCTCAACAAGGTTCAATTATCAGCTTCATTGGCCTAGTGTTCTTCTACGCATGGCGTATGAATAGCCTAGACAAAGAATTTGGACTTGAGGAGTAATGACCATGAGTCAATTCACGATTAACTTGTTGTTTGTAGGGGCATCTTTTGCACTCTACTTTGGTATCGCGATTTGGGCCCGTGCAGGCTCAACAAAAGAGTTCTACGTTGCCGGCGGTGGTGTTCATCCAGTCATGAATGGTATGGCCACTGCAGCTGACTGGATGTCTGCGGCATCCTTCATTTCCATGGCAGGTTTAATTGCAGCAGGTGGTTACGCCAACTCTAC
Organism: Marinomonas atlantica; assembly: GCF_001639725.1. Lineage (GTDB taxonomy): Bacteria > Pseudomonadota > Gammaproteobacteria > Pseudomonadales > Marinomonadaceae > Marinomonas > Marinomonas atlantica. The sequence goes on along the minus strand of NZ_LTAW01000003.1, from coordinate 181,370 downwards.
TTTCTTGATGGGTTGGACAGGTGGCTACGTATTGCTGGCAATGCTGTTGGCTCCTTACCTACGTAAGTTCGGTAAGTTCACAGTGCCTGATTTCATCGGTGACCGCTTCTACTCAAGAACAGCACGATTAGTCGCTGTTGCTTGTTTGATTGCAGCGTCTGTGACCTACGTTATCGGTCAAATGACAGGGGCTGGCGTCGCGTTCTCTCGCTTCCTTGAAGTAGACAAAGATACCGGCTTGATCATCGCTGCTGTGGTTGTATTCTTCTACGCTGTATTAGGTGGTATGAAAGGTATTACCTATACACAGGTTGCACAGTACTGTGTATTGATCGTGGCTTACACGATTCCAGCGGTCTTTATCTCGCTTCAACTGACGGATACATTCATTCCAGCGGTTGGCCTGTTCTCTGAACACACTCAATCCGGTATGCCTTTGCTACAAAAATTGGATGAAGTCGTACGTGAGCTTGGTTTCAGAGACTACACCGCTGATGTAGACAATAAACTGAACATGGTTCTGTTTACTTTGTCACTTATGATCGGTACGGCAGGTCTACCTCACGTCATCATTCGTTTCTTCACAGTGCCTAAAGTGGCTGACGCTCGTTGGTCTGCTGGTTGGGCGCTTGTCTTCATCGCGTTGCTTTACCTAACTGCACCAGCAGTGGCATCTATGGCTCGCTTGAATCTTATGACGACCATTTACCCTGATGGCCCAACAGAAAACTCAATCGCATACGATGAGCGTCCTGATTGGATCCAAACGTGGGAACAAACAGGTCTAATCCAATACGAAGATAAAAATGGTGACGGTCGTATTCAGTTCTACAATGACACACCTGCCTTCGCTGAAGAAGCAACGGCACGTGGTTGGGCTGGAAACGAGCTAAATGTTAACCGTGATATCTTAGTATTAGCAAACCCTGAAATTGCTAACCTTCCTAGTTGGGTCATTGGTTTGATTGCGGCCGGTGGCTTAGCCGCAGCGCTATCAACGGCAGCAGGCTTACTATTGGCTATTTCGTCTGCTATTAGTCATGATTTAATCAAAGGCTCTATCAATCCTGATATTACCGAGAAAGGTGAGTTACTTGCTGCACGTGTGTCTATGTTCTTTGCCATTATTATTGCAACGTATTTAGGCATGAACCCGCCGGGATTTGCGGCTCAGGTCGTCGCTCTGGCGTTCGGTATTGCGGCGGCGTCTATCTTCCCTGCACTAATGATGGGTATCTTCTCAAAACGTATAAACAGCAAAGGGGCTGTGTTAGGTATGCTAGCGGGACTAGGCTCTACACTAGTCTACATTTTCACTTACCTAGGTTGGTTCTTCATCCCTGAAACAAATACACTTGCGAATACGCCAGATAACTGGTTATTCGGTGTGTCTCCGCTATCATTCGGGGCCATCGGTGCGGTCATCAACTTCGCAGTTGCGTTCCTTGTTTCAAGCATGACAGAAGACGTTCCTGAAGAAATTCAAGAACTTGTTGAAAGTGTTCGTTACCCTAAAGGGGCAGGCGGCGCTGTCGACCATTAATTGTTAGCCTTGCTGACGATGCCTAGCTCCCTTGGAGCTAGGCAACTTTATAACAAATAATAAGAAGGTGACTTTATGCTTTGGGAATTAATCGCGACCGTCTGTGCTGGCTTAGCTGGGGCTGGTATCGCACTCTTTATCCGCAAGCTGTCCTTTAAGAAAGCACCTAAATGGCTGGTTCCCACTTTAGCTGGACTCGGCATGATCACATTTCAAATTCAAAGTGAATACACTTGGTATTCACACCAAGCGAGCTTACTTCCTGAAGGGGTTGTGGTCGTTAAAACAGTCGAAGAAGAAGCACCTTGGCGCCCTTGGAGTATGTTTTACCCTCAGACAACACGCTTCATTGCTGCAGACATCAAAAATGCGGCACAAAACCATGTTAATCAAGATGTTTATTTAGTCGATTTATATTTCTTTGAACGTCGCTTGGCCGCTAAACGCGTGACACAAGTAATACATTGCGCGGCTGGTGCTCGAGCAAACTTCACTGATCAATTACATGTTCCTAATGGTACTCAGCTAAACAATGATGATTGGGTTCCATTAGCCGATAGCGACCCATTACTTGAAGCTGTATGCGATCATCGCGCTTCATGAAAAGAACTCAGGTAATAACGCTAAAGTAAATTTGTTCTAAGAAGCGTTTTCTCTGACAATAAAAGGCTCTCTCATTGGAGCCTTTTATGCATTTTGACGATTCTCATCGCGATACTCTCTATAACATCATCTTCCAACGACGTGATGTTCGTCGAGACTTCCTACCAACACCGATCTCTGATGACATCATTCTTCGCTTATTAACCGCTGCTCATCACGCGCCGAGCGTTGGTTTTATGCAACCTTGGGACTTCATTGTTATAAAAGACTCCTCTACACGTCGAAAAATTAAAGAAGGTTTCATTGCCGCCAATGATGCCTCTGCGAATAAGTTTCAAGGTGATAGAAAAAACCTGTATCGAACATTAAAGCTTGAAGGAATCGAAGAAGCGCCACTGGGTATCTGTATCACTTGTGATCGCTCGAGAACAGGAGATGTCGTGTTAGGCAAGACGATAAAACCTGAAATGGATCTCTATAGCGCAGTATGCGCCGTACAAAACTTGTGGCTGGCGGCTAGAGCAGAGAACCTTGGAATGGGATGGGTGAGCATCTTAGAAGATGATGTACTTTACAAGACTCTTAATATACCGCGTAATTTGAATATTATTGGTTACTTTTGCATTGGTTATGTAGAGCAGTTTCAGGAAACACCTGATTTACAGCAGTTTGGCTGGCAGGATCGACGCCCATTGAAAGATGCCATTCACTTTGAGACCTGGAATACAAAATAGATGAGTTTTATTCAACTTTTAGACTAATTTATATCGTTTGAATATAGGGAATACTGCACCTATCATGTGCAGTATAAAGTTATGCACTTACCATGAGCAAAACTACTTTAGATAACCAAAGGAGAGTTATATGAAAACTAAATCATTAGTTGAACTAATTGAATCTGTTGATACCAGTTACCTAACAGAACAAGAGCGAGTTGAAGCCATCGCTCGAACACAAGCAGCAGAATACTTTGCTGAATTAGTCGTTTCTGCTATGTCTTGGGTTAAGAACAAACTTGTTGGCAAACGCACTCCGTTTAACCCAGCTAAACACTACCACGCTTAATCATTGCTAGATTAGCGTTAGGTTAAAGGCGCAAAAATAACACAAAAACGCGCTTACCTAGCCTACTCTCCCTTCTTGCACACTCCTCCTTGTTAAACCTTCATTTATTCTTATCACACAAATATTCCTCTACCAGTAAACCAATAGACATAAAAAAGGCCGCCTATGGCAGCCCTTCTTAGTCTTAGCAAATCAAGCACTGTTAGTGCTGATGACCGCCTTCACCGTGTACATGCCCGTGTTCAACTTCTTCTGCTGTTGCTTCACGAACTTCCACGATTTCTACTTCAAAGCTAAGTGGTTTGCCAGCTAGAGGGTGGTTGCCATCTAGTACAACACCATCTTCTTCAAGGCCTACGACCACAACTGGCTGTTGACCATTTGGCGTCTGCGCCATGAACTGCATGCCAACTTCAATAGAGTCAACACCTTGGAAGTTCTCACGTGGTACAGATTGGATAAGTTCGTCATGAACAGGTCCGTAACCTTCTTCAGGAGTCACGTCAACTTTCAAAGCATCGCCAGCTGATTTCCCTTGAAGCGCATTGTCTAGACCTTCAATGATGTTACGAGCACCACTAAGGAATACTAGAGGCTCTTGGCCAGCAGATGAATCTAGAACTTCACCACTCTCATCAGTCAGGGTGTAGTGCATGCTCACAACTGTATTTTCTGCGATTTGCATTGTTTTCTCCTACATTTGGTTTGGGGAACGAGTGTTTGATTAAAGCAATAAATATCGCATCACACCGTCACAACACGCACCCTAAGTTGAAATCGACCACAATGGTAACTAAGCCAAACTTAGTTGACTACCATACAGGGCATTTTCTCTGAAAATTCTGCTAATTTGCTTATATTTTAGGCAAAAATTGACTGATATTCAGGGTATGACTATTGCCCAACCAAGATGCACCTTGAGTATGATCAAATAACTCATCGCCACTTAACGGATGGAACAATACATCTAAGTTCTGTCGGTGGTACATCAGCCATGGGATAACTCGATCAAACAGGTGCGCAGAAAACCTAATCTGAACACTCCACATCGGATGAGGTCCCACTTTTTTTTGATGAAAACGCCCTACTTGTACCTCATATAATTCAGCTAATTGCTGCGCAATGTGCTGAGCTATCTCAAGTCCAGCTTGATCATCATAATAAAGGTGCGCATGGTATTCTTTTATTTCGTCTACTCTCATTCAAGAATCTGCCTTGCCAATATAGTTGGTAACCTATGCTATCACTTTATAAAAATGAAATAGACAGGCGTCTAGGAAACGGACTATTTCGCACAATGAAAGACCCTATTCAAGACCAATGTCTAAAGGCAAGTCTTAACCGCTATGCTAAATTAAGCACTTGTACCCCTTAGTTAATTTAATAAGAGTGCCTACATGACGGCTTTTTGGGTTTTACTCGCCATTCTTTATATATTAGGACTGTTCTGGATTGCCAATTGGGGTGATAAAGACGGTCCCATTGCGAGACGCTTTACTCGCCACCCACTGGTCTACAGCCTTTCCCTGGCAATTTACTGTACCGCTTGGACATTTTATGGCGCCATCGGTGAAGCAACACGTTCAGGATGGAGCTATTTACCTATTTTACTTGGTCCGATCTTGCTCTACCTATTTGGCTTTGGCCTTCTACGTAAAATGATCTTCGTGAGCCGTCGGCAAAACATCACATCCATTGCAGACTTTATCTCATCACGTTATGGAAAACGCCCACTGACCGCGCCTGTCGTCATTCTAATCTGTATGTTAGCGGTGATCCCATACATCGCACTGCAACTTAAAGCAATTGGTTCTAACTTTGCTTTATTCGTAAACCAAGACGAAAGTTCAGCTAGTTTGGTCGTGTTTGTCGCAACGGTGTTAATTGGCGTTTTCGCCATGCTGTTTGGTACGCGTAAAGTAGAAGTTACCGAATATCGATCCGGTATGATGCTAGCAATTGGCAGCGAATCTTTATTCAAGCTTATGGCCATCATCGCAGTGGGAATGGTTGCTATTTTTGCGGTACCTCATGATTCTTTTAAAACTTTCTTTGCCACAGCTGATTTAAAGGTATGGGATACAAACACACTATTCTCCTTTCCCTTCCTAATGCAAACGGCGATGGCCGCCGCCGCTGTCATCTGCTTACCGAGACAATTCCATGTCACAGTGGTAGACCACCAAAACGATAGGCAATCCAAAACCGCTCGTTGGGTCTTTCCGTTCTACTTAATGATTTTTGCCGTACTGATTCCCCCGATTGCGATTGTAGGTCAAAGCATCTTTAGCAGTGATATAAACGGCGATACTTATGTCATTCAACTGGCACTAGAATCAGAAAACCTTCCGTTACAAATGCTGATGTTTTTAGGGGGCATGTCCGCAACGACAGCGATGGTGATCATCGCCACCTTCGCTTTGAGCATAATGATCAGTAACGATGTGATTTTGCCTCTAATGCTGGCACGTAATAAAAATCAACGCCAATCGCTACCAACGTACAATCGACGAATTTTACTTGTTCGTCGAATCGCCATGCTGGGCATTCTGGCTTTGTCATTTGTGTATTATCAAGAAATGGCCAACAGTGAATCCTTAGCCAGTACGGGTTTAATTGCATTTTCATTGGTATTTCAGCTGGTACCGGCGGTCATTGGTGGACTGTATTGGAAACGAGGGCATGCTTACGGTGTTTATACTGGATTAATACTTGGTTTCCTCTGCTGGTTCTTATGGATGCTTCTGCCCATTACTGGCGGCATTGATATGTCATTAGGCAATTACGAATCACGCATCGAGTTAATTAGCTACGGTGCTTTAATCAGTTTAATTGCAAACATCATCGGCTATGTCATAGGGTCACTGTTAGCAAACGAGCGCTTAGTCGACCGCATCCAAGCCACAGCGTTTGTTACACCTACCTCTGAAGTCGAAAGCCGCTTCTTTAAACCTAAAAGCAAAGCCACCAACGGCGACTTATTTGTTCTGCTGGAAACCTTCTTGGGTCAACAGAAATGCGCCGAGGTAATTGAAACCTTCAAGCAAAACTATAACGAAGAACCACTTGCAAACCAGCTCCCTACTCGTCTATTTATCGAGTACTGTGAACGCGTTCTCGGTGGCGTCTTAGGCGGTTCTTCAGCGCGAACCATCATTAACTCACTATTGGTCGACAAACAGATCAAAGTTGAAGAAATGGTGACTTATCTAGATGAAGCCACACAAGCGATTCAGTTTAACCAAAATCTTTTGTTTATCTCTCTAGATAACCTTGATCACGGAATCAGCGTAGTGGATAAAGAACTGCGAATGGTGGCTTGGAACAAAACCTATATGTCACTTTACCCCTACCCTGAAGGCATGCTGAAAATCGGTTTACCCGTCGAAGAGCTTATTCGTTTTAACGCCGTTAATGGTGAATGCGGTTTCGGCAATATTGAAGAGCTGGTCAATAAACGCTTGGAACACATACGCAAAGGCACAGGACACCGATTCTTACGTCGTCGTGCCAATGGCCGCGTCATCGAAATGGTAGGAAATCCTCTACCAAATGGCGGCTTTGTGACCAGTTTTACCGATGTCACCGAGCACATTGAAAGCCAGCAAGCGCTAAAAGATGCCAACATCGATCTTGAAAAGCGAGTCGTCGCGCGCACCCAAGAAGTTCAAGGAATTAATCACGAACTCAGACAAGAAATCGACCGTCGTGGACAAGCTGAACAAGAGCTTATGTCCGCCAAGGCTGAAGCAGAGCGAGCCAACGCTTCAAAAACAGAGTTTTTAGCATTGGCCAGCCACGACATTTTGCAGCCATTAAATGCTGCAAAATTGTATCTAGGGGCTTTGCAAGACAGCCATGTTTCTGCTGATTTCGCCAAAACGTTGAATAAATTAAGTGACTCATTAGAGTCGACCGAAACGTTGATTTCCACACTGCTGGAGATCGCTCGATTAGATCAAGGTGCTATCAAACCGTCTTTAACGGACTGTGATATGAAGCCCATCATTGAGCCAATTATTGCGGAATTTGGTGTCATTGCTGAAAGCAAAGGTTTACATTTAGGCACTCACCTGCGACCTTGTCGCGTTCACACTGATCCGATCTATTTACGTCGTATTATTCAAAACTTTGTATCCAATGCGGTTAAATACACTGAGTCAGGTCGTGTGTTAATTTCTGTTCGGCCGGCAAAAGAGCATGTTCGTATTCAAGTGTGGGACACTGGTGTGGGTATCCCTGAAAGCGAGCAAACAAAAGTTTTTGATGATTTTTATCGCTGGGAAAATAACAAAGAGCCAGGCATGGGACTGGGGTTGGGGCTAGTCCGACGTATGCAAAAACTGCTCGACGTCACAACAGACGTTCGTTCAACACCACACAGAGGTAGCTGCTTTACTATTTTAGTTCCAACAGCCCGACATGCGGCCAAACCTCAGAGCAAAGAAGCCGCAGTACCACTAACAACTATCAATAAGTCATTGGCTATGTGCCATATTTGGTGTGTTGACGATGATCCTAATAATCTAGAAGCCATGACAACTTTGCTCGACAAATGGCATTGTAGCTACCGAACGTTTAGCCGCTATGAGACAGCCCTAGAAAATGAAGAACAGATGATACCCGAGCTTCTATTGATGGATTATCAACTGAATGACGACAATGACGGAATTGAATTGATAGAACGCTTACGTCAACGCTTTAAGCAAGACATTCCAGCTGTTCTTATTACAGCGGTTAGAACAGCAGAACTGGCGCAACTATGTGAAGAAAAAAATATTTCTTACATGCCAAAGCCAGCAAAGCCCGCAAAATTACGGGCTTTGGTTCAACATATTATTACTCAGAGGAGTCAAGCCAATTAGGTTTGGCTATGTGGCGGGGTTAAGCCACAGCCACAAAGGATAATCTCACTTAAAGTATTGCCGACACGCTCTAAATCAGACTCTTCATATTGTTCTTTGCCCGTTAAAGCAAAGATCTGCGCTTCAAAGTCAGCGTAATGCTGTGTTGTCGACCAAATCATAAATATGAGCGTAGTCGGCTCAACTTTACGCATTTTTCCTGATTCAATCCATTGCTCAATAACACCCACACGCGACTGCAACCATGGGCGTAGATCTTCTTTAAGATAGCCGCCAATGTATTGAGCGCCCTGAATCACTTCTTGAGCAAAAATACGCGAAGAGCGACCATTTTCAAAACTTTGACGCAACTTAGTGCGAATGAATCCATCTAGGACAACCGCAGGATCATCTTCTGCTGTCGCTTTATCAAATAAATCATTCCAGCTGTCAGCAATGTTATTCAACACTTGCTTATATAGATTTGCTTTAGAATGAAAGTAATAAACAATATTGGGCTTTGGCAATCCCGCACGCTCGGCGATATGTTGCAAACTTGCACCACCAAACCCTTTCAGACCAAATTCAATTTCAGCCGCTCCTAATATACGCGAAAACACCTCTTCGCGGTTGGCTTGACGCTTACTCATGAGTATTTATATTCCTTCAATTTATCCACGTATAAGATCCAGTTGATCGGATACAAGGGAATTTGGTGCCAGCTCATAGGCTCGACCAAAACCTTTAACAAAACGCCCACATTGTGGCGTTAGTCTAAACATTTGAAAGTCGCCTAGCTGAAGTAACTGAGCCACGATATCACCATGACGTTGCACTAATGCGTCCCCGATAACCGACCAGCGTTTATCGTCACGTAACACTGTACTAACTATCATGTCATACTGTAGACGCCTTCTAGCGTATACTGTATCGCAATCTGCCTCATCATCAATGATCAAGACCGACGCTTTTTGTGCTTTTCTTAAAGCTGCTGTATGAAGCGCTAAAGCGCTCACTAAGATATACAGTGAGTTTTCGTAAACGACAAATGGCGAATAAGAAGCTATTGGTGACCCATTATCATCGACCACCGCCAACATCAGAGATTGCTTGTCTTCTAGAAACATAGAGATCTCTTGTTCCAGCTCACTGGCTAAACGCTGATTTTTCACTCTACCCTCACTGTACTACATCGTTATAATTACGCTTCAGCTAACAATGCTTTTAAATCAGCGGCTGCAGTTAGCTTGCCTTCATCTTCAATATTGGGAAAAACGGCTAGCGTAATATTGTCTTGCTCTAGACTCGGTAGCCACATGGTTTTAAAGGTTTCAAGCGAGACTTCCACAGGCTCACAATCATCCCATTCTTCTACAGCCCATTGCGCTGCAAAATCTGCATCAGGCCAAACCATCACGCAGTCACCATCATCGGTTTCGACCATGACAAAGCCTTCTTCGTTACTCAAACTCCAAACGACCTTGTTTTGATTGACGCTGTTAACAAAATACTCAAGACGCACATCGTCTGGAGACGCCAAAAGCTGAATTCGTTGATCTAGGCTCAGTTCTTCGCTCATGTTTAATTCTCTATATTCGACGGTTTAAAATAATGCAACTTCTGCTTCGGTTAAGGAACGGTACTGCCCCTCAGGTACATCCGCTACTTTTACATTGGCAATGGCTTCACGATGCAATCGTTCTACACGATTGCCAGTAGCAGCCAGCATTCGTTTCACTTGATGATACTTGCCTTCAGTAATACTCAGCAAAATCTCATGACTTGATACACGCTCGGCCAAAGCAGGCTTAGTCAGACCTTCTTCGTTGTTTAGCTGGACACCAGTGCTTAACAATTCAAGATCGGCGTCTGTGACTTCGTCTACAGTCCAAACACGATACTGTTTAGCACAATCACTTTTTGGAGACGTAATACGATGTAACCACTGACCATCTGTTGTCAGCAACAACAGTCCAGTAGTGTCCATATCTAATCGACCAACAACACGCAGGTCTTTTTGCTCATGAGCTTCAATCAAGTCAAGCACGACAGGGTGCTCACCGTCTTCGGTAGCACACACGTAACCTGCAGGCTTATTAAGTAAGAAGTATTTTTCTTGGGGCCACGCTAAACGTTTATCGCGTAAAAAGACCTCATCCGTCTGCTGCACAGAATGATTGGCTTTTTTTATCTCAACGCCATTAACTGTCACATTTCCTTTACCAATTAATACTTTGGCTTCTTTACGGGACAAGCCCAATGTGTGGGAAACATAGAAATCTAGGCGCACAATGGCATCTGAAAAAGATTTTGACATATATTTTATGGCTGGCTCATTTGATTGGTAAAAGATGTCCTAACAAGACACGCAAATAAGCCATAAAGCAGAGGAAAGTACGGCGTTGCGGGCCTTTAGGGAATGATGATAATCATACCTGACCCGCACCGTTTAAGAAATGGAGTTCTAGATCGTTATTAAAAGGAAACGCTGTAACGACCTGGTTTGTGATTCATGACCAACATAAAGTTCAGCACAATCGCACCCAGCACTGAAATCGCAATCAACGAAATATCGACAACAAAAATAGACATCAAAACAACCAAACAATCGACGGTCATCATAAATTTACCAATCGGTACACCACGTGTTTGGAATAAATAACGCGCTAAAATGTTCAAACCACCTAAACTTGCATTATGACGAAACAACATCACAAAGCCGACACCAATTAGAAAACCACCAGCTATGGAGGCATAAATTGGGTTGATATCATTCAAATGCAAAAACATCGGTGTGATATCAGAAAACGCAGAAACGAGGAACACGGCAGCAAACGTCTTTAACGTAAATTCCCAACCAATACGACGAATCGATAACCAATAGAATGGTAAATTGATCACAAAGAAAATTTGGCCAAATGAAAATGATGTCAGATAGTTCAATAAAAACGCGATCCCTGCGGTACCACCAGTCAACAGCCCAACTTGGGTATAAAAATTAATACCTAGAGCAATCATCAAGGTACCTGCAATGATTGCTTGCGCATCCTCTAAAAAAGTATGGCGCTTGATATCAGACACAGCCACGGACATAAAAACCTCAAATTCAAAAACCTAATAAGCGTGTATTTTAGTCTCTGACACCGGTCTACTCTATGGGAGTCGCTCTCTTTAAAAGACACATCAACTGCAAAGTGTCCAAATTTTTGGACACATCAAGAACGCAACAATGTCATTATTAATAATAACAAGATTGCCCCCAGTGCCAGCATCAACAGATCAGTAACCATAACTTTCATGCCATACTGTTTCAGAAGCGCTTTGCTGCTTTAACCAATTAACACGATGAGCCCGCTTTGCAACAGCCAACTTGTTGCCGTACGTTTGCTGAAATAACTGCCATTCAAAGCGAATATGGTTAGCAACGTGGTCAATCAACTGACGATGCTCTGGCAGGATGCTAGGGTCAACTATGGTATTTTGTAGAAAATGTATGCCGCGTTCAAAATAGTCGTTTGCCTGAAGCCACTCCTTCATTGAAATGGACACTTCAGCCAAACTCATATAGCTGACAACCACCGCAGAAACAGCGGATTCCGCATCGAGATGAAAAGCGTCTTCAAAGGTAGCTTCAGCACAGGCTAAGGCTTTTTTACCCAGTTCCTGTGCGTCAACATAGTCTGCACGCGTATGTGCTTCATTTGCTTGTCGAGTTAAATGTTGCCAGTAAACCATAAGACTCCCCCTCTTTAGATAAAAATGATTATCATCTACAAGATAAAGAAAGTCCACACAAATGAGAAAGATTCTCAAATTACCATTCAATTCCCGGCTGTGCTTTGACACCATGCTCAAACGCGTGACGCTCGTTCGCAATTTTACTGTGTGTGTCAACACTATCGAGTAGCTCACGAGGCGCTGTCCGCCCCGTCATCATGACATTCTGATGCGCTGGTCGATCAGCAAGTGCTTGCACTAAGTCTGCTGCATTTAAGTAGCCGTACTTGTACATATAGGTAATTTCATCCAACAATACAAAATGCACCTCTGGGTTAGACAATGCTTGCTGCGCGACTTCCCATGCTTGATTAGCCGCTTTCTGCTCAAGCTCAGGATCACGTGTTTCCCAAGTAAAGCCATGCCCCATCACATGAAAGTCTACTTGCGGGTGCTGGCCAAAAAACAATTGCTCGCCTGTCTCTTTGCGACCTTTGATAAACTGCACAACAGTGGCTTTTTGTCCATGGCCAAGGGAACGCGCCATCGTACCAAACGCACTGGAGCTTTTGCCTTTACCGTTGCCAGTCAAAAGGATGCTGACACCACGCTCTTGCGTGGCAGCAGCAATCTTTTTATCGACCACTTCTTTTTTCTTTAAGCGCTTAGCCATCTCGATTTCAGCTAGCTGTTCTGGGGTTCTCTCCATTTTATGAGTCTCTTTTTTTAAATAGTAACCAGCTTGGGTAATACAAGCCTTTATGAATTGCGAGGATTCTAAGTATAAAAATCAAAAAGGCCGCGTAAATCGAGTTATATTCATGCCAACGCAAATTTTGTTCCAATAACACCATGAGTATAGCGCCCAAGAAGGCTGGCGTTGCATAGAATTCTTTACCTAAGATTAAAGGTGCGCGATCACTCAATAAGTCGCGGATGATGCCACCCGCCACGCCGGTAATCACACCCATGATGATGGCAATGATCGGAGAAAAGCCCAGCGTTAATACACGCTCTGTTGCCAAAATCGTGAACAAGGCTAAGCCAAATGAATCCGCATAATGAAACACTTGTTGACGATGCTCGATGACACGGACTGCAAAAAACGCAAACATAGATGACACAATCGCGATCCAAAGATAAGACGTATCTTCGACCCAATACACCGCATCCATCCGCAGCACGACATCTCGAATCGTCCCCCCTCCTAGCGAAGCAACCATCCCCAACAGCACAATGCTGAAAATGTCCATATTACGACGCCCAGCTGAAATCACACCCGTGATGGCGAAGGCTGCAATACCAAACATGCCTAATACATACAGCAGCATCTTATCTCCTCACCTACGCGGTCCAGTCGCCTGAGCCTAAACGGTTAAGCAAAGCAAAGCCTTCTCCGATATCAAGTTCCGTAATACTGGAATAAGTCGGATTAAAGCGGAAACACTGCTCTAGAGGAAGCTCACACAACGCCACCAGCATCACCTTAATCACACCAGAATGGGTCACCAACACCGTGTCTTGATCGGCCTTTCGTATACTTTCAAACCAAGCCATTAGCCGTGACAATAAATCATTCAAAGACTCTCCTTGATAAGGCGAAGAATGCATTAGATCGGTGCGCCAAGCATCGATTTCTGACTTAGGAATGTCATTCCATAAACGATTTTCCCAATTGCCAAAATCCACTTCTTTTAACGCCTCAACAGGTTTTGAAGCTGAGTTCAACTGCTCTGCTAACAGGCGTGTTCGTGTTAACGGGCTATGATAAAACTGCCACGCTTTGTCTGGATAATAACGTGTCAGCCAATCGTCAATTGCTTGAGCATCACTCTGCCACGTCGCAACAATTGGCACATCCGTCTGCCCATAACACAACCCTTTCGCAACATCCGGCTCGGGATGTCGAATCAACAACAGCTTCATTACGCTTGCCATCCTAATAATGTAAACAATAGCAACAGTTCTGCGATTTGCTCGCTCGCACCTAACGTGTCGCCGTTATAACCTTGTATGCGTCGGCGTAAATACACTATGCACGCAATGAAACACATAGCCAGTGTAAACAACATCGATACAAACATTGCTCCACCCACCATCAGAGCAACACACAGCATCGACAGCACCACCCATAGAACACCACGCACAGTAAAAGGCGAGATCATTGCGCGTGCTTTACTACCACTCGGATTGACATAAGTAAGACTCGCCATAATCGCCAAAGGTAGCCAGCGAGCGCCAACATGAACACTGATCCACCCCATCAACACAACCCCTATATCGGCGTGCCAATTGGCTTGGATCAACCACTGACTCAGCAGCCACCACTTCAAAGCAAAACTAAACAGGCCGGCTAAAACACCATAACTACCAACACGAGAATCTTTCATAATGGATAAACGTTGCTCAGGCGTCCAACCGCCGACTAAGCCGTCGCAGGCATCCATTAAGCCATCCTCATGGAAAGCCCCTGTCAGCAACACCGCCGACAGCATCATTAAAATGGCCTGAAACGAGGCAGACCATTCTGACATTAGCAGTGGCCAAGCGCTGATCAGTGCGACAATGACACCGACCCATGGTAAAAAGCACACGCTAGGCGTGTGCTTTTTTGGGGAGTCCCACTCAATGTTTAGCGGGATTCGTGTGTAGGTAGCAAGGCTTCTTAAAAAGCCCTGCCAATCCTGGTCAAGTCGCATTACTCACTCCTGCCGATTCAAAGCTAGCCATCTCATTAAAAAATGCTACTGCACTTTGAATTATCGGATAACTCAGAATCGCACCCGATCCTTCGCCCAAACGTAGATCCAGTTTCAGAATAGGCTCCGCATTGAAATACTCGAGCAGCGCTTGATGGGCTTGTTCATTCGACTGGTGAGCAAAAATAGCGTAATCCACCACATGGCTCTGTAGCTTACTGGCAAAAAGCAACGCTACTGTGCAAATAAAGCCATCTACCACAAACGGTTTGCCTAACTCAGCACAGCGTAGCATCGCACCAGACATCGCCAGTATTTCTAAACCGCCCACTTGCGTCGCTACTTCCCAAGGTGCCCACTCGCCGATAGGCTTATTCAATTCCGCCTCAGCTCGTTGCAATGAAGCGGCTATGATATCCGCTTTTCGCGAAACACCTTGTTCGTCTAAGCCGGTGCCGCGACCTGCAGTTTGCTCTGGTGCTTGACCGGTCATTGCACTCAACATGCACGACGACACGCCAGTATTACCAATGCCCATCTCACCAAAAAGTAAGATATCGACACCGGATTTTTCAGCACTCTCGACTTCCTTTGCACCAGCTTCGAGCGCTTGATTCACTTGCTCAAGCGTGAGTGCGGGCGCCACAGAAAAGTCTTGGCTTGCGTAAGCCACTTTACGCTTTGACAGTAGCGGATGATCCGGTAAATCGACCTTCACCCCGACATCCACGACTTTCAGAGCGACGCTATGCTGACGACAAAAAACACTGACGGCGGCACCACCGGCCAAGAAATTCGTCACCATCTGCGGCGTCACTTCTTGGGGGAAAGCACTAATACCTTGATCCACTGCGCCATGATCGGCCGCAAAGACCAGCATCTGCGCACGTTGCAACGACGGCACCAAGGTACGTTGAATACGCGCAACTTGAAATGCAATCGATTCTAACCCACCAAGCGAACCTGGTGGTTTCGTTTTAAAATCAATTTTATGTTGAATATCGTTGTCTAACTCACCACTTAGCGCAGTGACTTCAAAGCTTTTTAACACGACCGTTTCACTCACCTAATAACCATCAACGCAGATTATACACCTGCTTTCACAGCACGTTGACGTACAACTTCATACAAACAAACGCCCGTTGCCACGGAAACGTTCAGACTGGTGACAACACCCGCCATTGGCAGTTTGATCAGGTAATCACATTGTTCGCGTGTCAAACGACGCATGCCGTCACCTTCCGCGCCCATAACAATGGCAGTTGGAATGGTTAAATCTTGCTGATAAAGCGTTTGCGTTGCTTCGCCTGCGGTGCCAAAAATCCAAACACCAAGATCCTGAAGCTTCTTCATCGCACGCGCCAAGTTTGTCACCGAATACACAGGCATACTTTCTGCCGCGCCACAGGCTACTTTGCTTACCGTTGCGTTTAGCGTCGCCGATTTATCTTTTGGAATAACAAGTGCATGTGCGCCGGCCGCATCGGCACTTCGTAAACAAGCGCCTAAGTTATGCGGGTCTGTGACACCATCAAGAATAATGATCAGTGGTGTTTCCTCGAGGTTTTTCACCATACGCTCGAGATCTTTCTCATCACCCATTTTGGTCACCTCAGCGTAGGCAACCACGCCTTGATGAACCACACGATCTTTACTGCTGGTAAACAGCTGATCAAGATCACGACGAGGCACTTGCTGAATGCGAATTTTTTGTTCCTGACACAACTTAATAATACGCTGCATCTTCTTGTCGTCTCGCCCCTCTTGGAGGCGAACTTCTTTCACTTTACCGTCTTGGCCTAGTGCGTTTTCTACGGCGTGAAGGCCATATACCCAATCTAAATCTGCCATTTGGCTGTACTACTCTTTTCAGAAATTGTGGTTAATCTTTAGCACGCGCTTTGGCATTGCTTTTCTTTTTCACCTTGGTCTTAAGCTTCTTGGCTTTGTTACCAATGGCTTTCTTTGCTTTTTTCAAAGGTGATTTTTTATCAGTTTCAGCGGCAGGCTTTTTACTTTTGGGCTTTTTGCCTTTGCTTGAATCCTTTTTCTTATTGGATTTTTGCTTAGGTTTGTTGCTCCATTCCTCTTCAGCTGGCGCTTTTTGCCCTGCACGATCACCCGTTTCTTTGGGCTTCGAACGTCCACCAAGCTCGATAGGAGGCAATTGAGCCAACTGCATTTCAAGCTCGGTCAGCTCATTACGGTCCATACGAGGCTTAGGTTTTGGCTTCGCACGGTTAGCAACCATTTTTAGGTCAATTTTGCGCTGCTCTAAGTTAACACTCGCAACCGTGACACGAACCTGTTCACCCAAACGATAAACTTTACCCGTACGTTCGCCGATCATCGCTTGATGCTCAGGGTCATGCACAAAGTAGTCATCGCCTAAGCCTGATACGTGAACCAAGCCATCGACATACAAACCACCCAGCTCAACAAACAAGCCAAATGGTGTTACGGCTGTTACGATGCCATCAAATTCTTGATCAAGATGCTGCTCTACATACTGACACTTCAACCAAGACTCTACATCACGCGTGGCTTCATCAGCGCGGCGCTCAGTAACCGAACAGTTTTCACCAAACTGATCCATTTCTGCATCATCGTAATCGTAAATTTTGTTGGCTTTGATCGTTGGGCTGCCTGGGACTTTGTAGGCTTGGCGCATTTTTGGTGCACCTTCGCCACGGATCAAATAACGAATAGCACGATGAACCAATAAATCTGGGTAACGACGAATAGGCGACGTAAAATGCGTGTAGGCTTCGTAAGCTAAGCCAAAGTGACCAACATTATCTGGTTGATAAACCGCCTGAGACATAGAGCGCAGTAGCATTGTTTGTATACTGCGTGCATCCGCTCGATCACGGATTTTCTCAGCAAGGTCTGCGTAATCTTGTGGAGTGGGTTTAATACCGCCCCCCATTTCTAGCCCAAGTACTGATAAGTAAGTACGCAGTGCTATCAACTTCTCTTCACGCGGGCCTTCATGGATACGGAACAACGCTGAAATATTCGCCTTAAGCAATAACTCAGCAGACGCCACGTTAGCTGTTAACATGCACTCTTCAATCAGTTTATGCGCGTCATTTCGCTCAATTGGTACGATTTGATCGATCTTCGAATTCTCGTCAAACACCATACGTGTTTCGACAGTATCAAAGTCCATGGCGCCACGAATCTCGCGCGCTTCACGCAATACTTTATAAAGACTGTACAGCTCATCGATGTGGGTGATGATATTTTGGTAACGCTCGCGCAGCTCAACGCCCTGTTCATCTGGCTCAGATGCAATCATTTTTGCAACTTTTGAATACGTCAGACGAGCATGAGAATTGATAATGCCTTCGTAAAATTTATAGCCACGCATTTTGCCACGGCTGGTCAACGAAATTTCTGCCACCATCGCCAATCGATCAACATTTGGATTCAAAGAACACAAACCGTTCGACAGCACTTCCGGTAACATTGGGACGACTCGCCCAGGGAAGTACACTGAGTTACCACGCGAAATGGCTTCCTCATCTAAAGGAGAGCCTTTTTTCACATAATTCGACACATCAGCAATGGCAACGTACAGCTTCCATCCGCCAGCGGTTTTTTCACAATACACCGCATCATCAAAATCACGTGCATCTTCACCATCAATCGTCACAAATGGCGTTTGACGCAAATCCACGCGATGTAGTTTATCTTCTTCGGCTACTTCTGTAGTGAAGTGGCGAACTTGTTTTTCAACCTCTTTCGGCCATTCGTTAGGAATGTCGTAATTATGAATCGCCACATCGATTTCCAGACCTGGCGCCATAAAGTCACCCAGGATCTTTTTCACGATGCCTTTCGCTGGCGTACGACGATCTGCGTAAGTCACAATCTCGACCAAAACGTATTGGCCATGATTCGGATTCAAACCTGATGACTGCTCGATCATAACGTCTTGCGAGATGCGCGGGTTTTCAGGCGTTACAAAAGCCGACCCGCTCTCTTCATAGTAACGCCCTACCAAACTGGTATGCTTGCGCTGTTTGACTTCAACCACAACGCCGTCAAGTCGACCTTTAATGGTTTTACCGGATAATCGCGCTACAACGTAATCACCGTCCATCACCGATTGCATCTGACGCGGCGATAAGAAAACGTCATCGGCATCAGAGCGTAACAAGAAGCCATGGCCATCTTTTTGACCTTGGACATAGCCTTCAATCAGCTCACTATCCAACACAGGGGCATAAGCGTCTTCTGCGTTACTGACCAACTGATGATCGCGACACATGGCAATCAAACGTCGACGAGCAGCTTCAATAGAATCTTCGTCTTTTAAATTAAACGCTTCGCACAGTTCAGGGTGAGTAACAGGATGACCCACCGAGGCAATGTGCTCTAGAATGTATTCGCGACTTGGAATGGGATTATCGTATTTTGATGCTTCCCGATCTCGAAATGGGTCATGAATGCTTTTTTTACTCAAACGGTACCGTCCTATAAGTAGAAGCTCGCCTTTGCGTACTTCTTTAAATGTGTGTTTATCTATGCGTTAAGTATAAGTTATTCTTAAAAAATACTCTCTAACTCACACTACAATCTTCATCATAGCTGCAAGTTACCTCGCTTAATCTTAGTAATTACACAACATGTCTGTCGTTATGTGTCTATTTTGGTAACAAACCTAAGCTAAGGTTACCTGTGAAAACCATAAAAACACGCCTAAAAGTGCTCGATATACGATAAAAAATAGGCCATTTGGCCGACATATCAATTTTTTAGATGGGTTTATTGGTTTTTTTCTTAGCCTCGATTTCGGCTTAAATGCATCTCTGCCATGATTCTGGTGGAAATTTCCTCCACTGATAAAAATGTCGTATTCAAAAACGGTACACGCGCTTGACGATAAATAGCCTCCACTTCATCTAATTCGTAACGACATTGACGCGAAGACGCATATTTACTCGCCGCCATACGTCCTGTGCGAATTTCATGCAAGCGATCTGGGTTAATCGTTAAACCAAACAACTTATGCTTGTGCGGTTTTAAGACCTTCGGCAACCCCACATTATCAAAATCATCTTCTGTTAAAGGGTAGTTTGCCGCTTTGATGCCATACTGCATTGCTAGGTACAAACTCGTCGGCGTTTTGCCTGAGCGAGACACCCCCAGCAAAATAATTTCCGCTTCATCGTAATTTTTGACAGAGGCCCCGTCATCATTCGCCAGAGCGTAGTTAATCGCGTCTATCCTGCAATCATAAACACCCGCTTTAATACCATGCGCTTTTTGCGCATTAGGTTGCGCAGGAACACCTAACGCTTTCTCTATTGGTGACAGCAGTTCACCAAACAAGTTATAGCAATGACTGTCACAGGATTCGATAACAGCACGAATCTTGGGGTCCGAGATGGTAAAGAACACTAACGTCTTTTCACCTCGGTCAGCCTCTTCTTGGAGCTGTCGGCAAAAACCATGCGCTTGATCTAGAGTACTGAGAAACGGCACACTTTCCTGTTTAACAGCCACATCAAAAAAAGACAGCATGGCTTGGCCAAACACTTCCGCAGTGATCGCTGTACCATCTGAGACAAAATATACTTTCACTGTAATACTCCATTTTTGTTGTAAAACAACCACATGAAAAAAACTGATTGAAATAAAACAACATCAAATAATCAATTTTATTCATCTACGTGTCTCTTTTTACAATGACTCTATTCGTTATTAGTTGGCAAGCTAATGAGCGACAACAAAAATAATCATTTTCATAGAGCAAGCTGGAGTACAGTGTGAGCAATTTTATTAAGTGGTTTAGTGATCTTCGTCTTGAAGACGTAGGCGAAGTCGGTGGAAAGAACGCGTCTTTAGGCGAAATGATTTCCAACCTATCTGATTTAGGTATTCAAGTACCCAATGGCTTTGCTACAACTGCTTATGCTTATCAAGCGTTTCTAGAAGAAAGCGGCCTAAATAAGCAAATTCACGATCTATTGGATTCTCTAAACGTTGATGACGTGCAAGCGCTAGCGCAAGCAGGCAAAACGATCCGCACATGGATCGAAGAAGCGCCATTCTCTGACGAATTCAACCAAGAAATCGAACAAGCTTACTCTCAGCTTTCTAATGACAATGAAGGTGCCTCGTTTGCAGTACGCTCTTCTGCGACCGCTGAAGACTTACCGGACGCCTCTTTTGCGGGTCAACAAGAGACGTTTCTAAACGTGCAAGGTTTAGACGCCGTCAAACTGACCATCAAACAAGTATTCGCCTCTCTATTCAATGACCGCGCCATCTCTTACCGTGTCCACCAAGGCTTCGAGCATAAAGGCGTTGCCTTGTCAGCGGGCATTCAAAAAATGGTGCGCAGTGACATTGGCGCATCAGGCGTCTTGTTTACGCTGGACACAGAATCTGGTTTTGATGATGTAGTGTTCATCACTGCGGCCTACGGTCTAGGCGAAATGGTGGTTCAAGGAACCGTTAACCCAGACGAATACCATGTACACAAAGCCACTTTAGACGCACGTCGTCCTGCTGTGGTTCGTAAAACACTGGGCAGCAAAGCTCAGAAAATGGAATACGCCGCAGCGGACAGTGACGAATTTGTTCAAATCGTTCCCGTCGCACTGGATCAGCAAAACAAATTTGCTCTTACAAATGAAGAAATCGAAGATCTGGCACGTCAGTCATTGATCATCGAAAAACACTACCAACGCCCAATGGACGTTGAATGGGCGAAAGACGGCATCGACGGCAAAATCTACATCGTACAAGCGCGCCCTGAAACGGTTCGCTCGCAATCCAATGCGCAAAGCATGGAAAGCTACAACCTTAAGGATTCAGGCCCAGTCCTAACGACTGGCCGAGCCATCGGCCACAAAATCGGCTCAGGTTCTGTAAAAGTGCTTAGCTCCATCAATGAAATGGACCGCATTCAAGAAGGTGACGTACTGGTAACAGACATTACCGACCCTGATTGGGAACCCATCATGAAGAAAGCTTCCGCTATCGTGACCAATCGTGGCGGCCGTACCTGTCACGCAGCGATCATCGCGCGTGAATTAGGCATTCCAGCGGTTGTGGGTACAGGTGATGCAACAGAAACGCTTAAAAGCGGACAAGATGTCACCGTTTCATGTGCGCAAGGCGACATGGGGTTCGTTTACCAAGGTGAACTGAAATTCGACGTTGTCACGTCTGAAGTCGGCAACATGCCTCAGCTTCCGGTTAAAGTCATGATGAACGTAGGCAACCCTAACCGTGCTTTTGACTTTGCTATGTTACCAAACGCAGGTGTGGGTCTAGCGCGTCTAGAGTTCATCATCAACCGCATGATCGGCATTCACCCGAAAGCTCTATTGAATTTCGACAAAATGGATGCGGGCCTTAAAGAAGAGATCAATCACCGTATTGCAGGCTACGAAGGCCCAGTAGAGTTCTACGTTGAAAAGCTTGTAGAAGGTGTCTCTACACTGGCCTGTTCATTTGCAGACAAACCCGTGATCGTGCGTTTATCTGACTTTAAATCGAACGAATACCACAACATGGTTGGCGGTCCTCAGTTCGAACCAGATGAAGAAAACCCAATGCTGGGCTTCCGCGGTGCGGCGCGCTACATAGACGAGTCGTTCCGTGATTGCTTCGCGCTTGAATGTGAAGCCATGCGTCGAGTTCGCAACGAAATGGGCTTCACCAACGTACAAATCATGATCCCATTCGTGCGTACGCTTGAAGAAGCAGAACAAGTGATTGCTCTACTGGCGGAACATGGACTAGTACGTGGCGAGAACGGTCTTAAGATCATCATGATGTGTGAGCTACCATCAAACGCTCTGCTGGCGGATGAGTTCTTAGAATTCTTTGATGGCTTCTCAATCGGCTCAAACGACCTAACACAGCTGACACTGGGCCTAGACCGTGACTCTGGTTTGATTGCGGACAAGTTTGATGAACGTAACCCTGCGGTTAAGAAACTGCTCAAAATGGCGATCGAAGCCTGTAAAGCAAAAGGAAAATACGTTGGTATTTGTGGCCAAGGCCCATCCGATCATGCAGATTTTGCTGACTGGTTGGTGGCACAAGGTATCGACAGCGTCTCTTTAAACCCTGACACAGTGGTTGAGACATGGCTGCATCTTGATGAAGTATTAAAAGCAAATGCTTCATTGAGTCAGAACGCTGTTTAACTAACAGCACTCTCTAAGTTCTTAGCCCCGCAACTGCGGGGCTTTTTTTATGTCAAATGACACCCGATAGTTCTTATGTGTCGATCCATCATAGGTACAATGCTAACGCAACTGGCTGTCTTTACTGCCACTACGGTTATAAAGACTCTGAGCCTTGTCACTGCTTTCTAATTCAGACTGACAAGCGATGCACAAACGCACACCAGGAATCGCATTACGGCGCTTTTCAGGAATCTCTGCATCACATTCTTCGCAGAACTCTAAACTATCACCTACCGTCAAACGACTACGCGCACGCTCGACCGCCGAGTTAACCGTTGCATCAATTTGTTCTTGCACCGCACCTTCGTGCGCCCATCCGCTTGCCATAGGTACTCCAATACAAACTCAATTATTCAATTTAGCCGATAAGTATAGAAAGCAAACTGGATAGAAACAACCGAGATTAAAACCGAAAAAACCGCATTTTGTTGCCATAACGACACCGTATATTAATAGGTCGAATAGCAACAACCAGCAGCAAAGATGCCTAATCGTGGCCTGTTAGATTTTTAATTGGGGAAATTAGCCATACAAGAACAACAAACGACCTTTGGAAAAAATGTGTCTAGTAGAGCCTGGTCGATTCAGGCGTCGCCAAAACTTTGCAGAGTATGTTGCCCATCTCGAAGCAGACAAAGGCTATTCACAAGCTTCCATCGCTGAAATATGTGGTTTTAGCCAAGCGTGGGTCAGCCGTGTGTTAAGTGGTAAAGGTAAACTTATTGACAGCACAGCGCGCGTTATTGAGCAACGTCTAGACCTTCCAGAAGGCTGGCTAGATCGCAGACAAATGACACCGCCCAAAGGCCAGCAGATCAACTCAAACATAGCCGCCAAAACATCTCAAGAATTAATTGCCGCAGTTAAATCCGCAGGCTTTGAAGTCGATACTGAAATACTGACACCGTATTTATCGGCCGTGATCCAGCTCTACAACGCACGCGCCGCCATCCATGACGGTTACGATCCGGAGCAAAATGCCGCACAATTTCAGACCGTATACGAGCAGCTCACCATGCAACTTAAAATGAAAGAAGGTCTTTGGGAGTTTAAGATCTTTTGCTATAAATAAGCCTAACCCTATACTTCATAGGGATATAGAAGTCAAAGGATGCCAAAAAATGGGAAAGGAACGTCTTTTTTTAATCGCAAAGTGGCTGTGTGATGTTGCCTTGTCGCTTAATAGAAGGCTTCGCACTAATGCATCATCGCTCATAGAGTGGTTACGCCCAGCTCTAACACCGGCAATAGAATGGTTACGCTTTGCTGCATTACCTCTTATCAAGGCACTCACTATTTCATCCATAATATTGATAAACCCCTTGGGACTAAAAACAACCAGCCAAAATCAGAGTGAAATGCTAATTTTAGATGCCACGGCCTCGAACTTTGAGGCCGATTCAAAAGTAGCCACGGTAATATTGATAGATGATTATACTATTGAAAAGCATGGATATAGTTATCCCATTGGATATAGAGCTCTTTCAAGAATCTTAAAAACAATTACCTATTATAATCCTAAATCTGTTTTTATAGATATTTTTCAACACTACGAACACACACCAAATCTAGATAACTGGTTAACTCAACTGGAAATATCAAGTAAAGAATTCCCTATTTTTATAGGTAGCGACCCTGACTTTGATACCGAAAAAAGATTAAACAATGAAGATAGCTTAAGAAATAAAATCAATAAAAACACTACTTTATCGCCTATAATTTGGAGAGGACTATCTAAAAATTACCCTTTATTCATCACCCCTGATACTAAAAAAGAAATCACCCCTACTGCTAGTATGCTAATGTACAAATACTATTGCGAAACACACACTTGCAGCATAAATCCTAATATAGAAGAATACAAATTCTATGATCCTATGATTGTGCGCTGGAATAATACAATCCATGAAGATCAGAGTAAATTCATATCCACTAAATGCAAACCTAGAAATAACAGTTTTTTTAAAGCATTAGATCGTCATTTCACCTATGGCTTCAGAACAAGCGAAGAAATCAGCGAAAAACGCGATGTTTGTTCACCGATATTAACAATACTAGCTGATAGCCTACTTGAGCAGGGAGCACTAGATAATCCAGCCCTAAAAAATGCATTAAAGGATAAATTTATATTCATTGGATATAAGCTCTCTGGCTCATCCGATGTAGTTATATCTCCAGTACATGATGAATTACCAGGTGTTTTCTTTCATGCCATGTCTTTCATAAATTTAGTAACTATGGGGGATAACTATTGGAAAAAATCAAAGCCAATAGATGGTTATGCATTCTCTTACATTGACTTATATCAAAATACACTTTACTTCTTAGCGCTATTCTTATCCTTCTATATGAAGAATAAAGTAAATAATTTTAGGAAAATTCATATTGGAAAAAAATTCACCACCATATATTTATTAATACTTGCTACAACAATATACCTAATACTTTCAAAAAAAACAGGACCTTTAGACTGGATTGCATTTACAGGAGTATTTTTTTTATGTCTATCTTCATTTATCACACCCGCTATTTATACTATAAAGAACAGAACATCAAAAAGAAAATGACTTTAAATCAACAATAAACAGGAGGCATATTCATGAGGGCTCAATATTTATTTTCAATTATTCTGGGCTTAAGCAACGTTTCCCACGCAGAAGAAAGAACTATAATTAAATTCAACTTTAATGATGTCCAAATTTGTGAGGGACCTAACACCACCTCAAAGTGCTACACTAAAAAAAGGTCAACACTACCAAACCCTAAAATTGAAAAACTTAAAGTTCTAGATATAACCAAACAAGGAATGGTAAAAACAGTGATAGATGGAAAAACATTATTCACTCATCAAATAGAAGTTAAATTGAGCGGAAAAGCTATAACAAAAAACATTTGCGGGGAAAGAGTTTTCGAATCCTCAGAACCAAGAAAATCATATGGAACGCATGGCCTAGTAGGAGAGTGTGATGAATAAAAAAAATGTTTTAATTGTTTTATTTTTAAGCTTATTTTTATCTGGATGCATAAAAATAGGAGGAGGTGTAAAAAATAAAACTTCAGAAAAATCTGACATTGAAAACATGAATTTCGAAAGTATAGATTCTGCATATAGTAGCATGGAAGGAACATACCTAGATTATGTAGATATAGCTTCAATATGCCAAAAATTCAAAGGGGAAATATCTATAGATAACAAAGCTAAAGTAAAAAAATACACTGAAATAACAAGGAGCATCCTTACTAACATAAACTCTGCGTTAGACTGTAAGGTTTCAATCCCTGTTACTATCGTCGACCATGAATCATATATGGCAATCGCAAGAGAGGACGGGGTTTATTTGACCCGTGGAGTCTTTGACAGTTCAGATTATATTGATGAGATAGCATTCATAATATACCATGAGTCTGTACACTACCTCTTAGAACATCCTAAAACCATGATTCTAAAAGCGGCTTCTTTAAAAGATGAAAAAAAGCGTGCTAATGAAGAATTTAACAGTAAAAAGTCTCAAAACTTTCTGACTGGATTGCTTGGCTCCACCTCTAATTTCATTACAGACAACTACTCTAGAACGATGGAAATAGAAGAAACAAGAGCCAAAAATGGATTATCAACAAAGCATGAAACGCATGCAGATTTAGTTGGAGTCGATTTGTTAGTTAAAGCTGGCTATAGCCCTCAAGCTTTGAGTCATAACCTTGATAATATTAGATCTTGTCTTGGTTATCAGGAAGGTGATCTAAATTCTGCATTTAATTCTCTTAACGAACAAGCAAAAGAAATGAACAAAAATGGGGGTTTATCGAGCTATAGTGACCGCCTTGATTTCTTTGACAGTATGAATAATATTTCCGGCGATCATTCACCAATCCCCTGGCGCGAAAAAATGATCTTTACGTATATAAAGAATAAGCACTCAGGCGCCTTGAGAAATGAGATGATTGAAAATATTTAAAACATATGATCAATATCTTTTTCTGATTGGATACTGGATGAAATGATACTTAAAGTCCTGTATCCAATCAAAATTTAACGTCATGTACAACAACATGAGCATAAATGAAGATGTTCATGTAAACTCTAAAATACTATTAGTCTAACCAGTAGACATATAATATATTTATCCTCTCTTTCTTGTCTTCGGCAGTGCGCCGCAGCAATAGCTCTATCTTAGCTCGATTACACTTAAGCTATTAGAGTCAAATAAAAATTGCGTATTACTAGCTTAAGTATTTAAGAAAAGTAGTTTAGTTGCCTTTAATGGCTGATCTAAGAACTAACGAGAAAGTAGCTCGTGATACGCGACCGCTTTATAAAAACCCATATAGCCACTTATAATCAGCATATAAGTGGCTTTTATATACAATCCTCTCAAGCAGTGTTGGATTATCACTTCCATAATGGCTTGCGGGTTTCGTGATCAACATCGGCTGCTGTCAGCCCAATGTCTTTCAGTTGCGACTCATTTAACGTGTGCAATCTACTCCGTGTGCGAAGGTTATGAGCCACTTTTTTAAAGAGCGACTTCCACGCGTTTATTTTAATTTTACCTAATGTATATCTTCCATTTGATGCTACGCCGATCGTGCAAGGGTTAATGCACTTCAATTGTGCCTCTGGATTCGTCTTCATTACGTTTCTCCTGTGTTCTCATTATCGCTGGGCTTGGTTTGTGATTAAATAATCAACAATAAGCTGTCATAGGACAAACGAGAAAAAGCAGGCTATGATTTAGAAAAACTTATTCATAGGAGAGATCGATGTCTTCGAGTCGCGCCTTACCGCCTCTTAAATCCTTGCTCGCATTCCGCCACTCAGCGCAGACGTTAAGCTTTAAAAAAGCCGCTGATCATCTATTTGTGACGCAAGCCGCTGTAAGTCAACAAATCAAAAACTTAGAACAAACTTTAGGGGTTGAGCTGTTTGAGCGTCACACTCGACAAGTAAGCCTAACGGCGGAAGGTCAGTATTTATCGGACTATGTGGAGAAAGCTTTCCTACTTTTAGAAGAAGGCGTTAAAGGCATCACAGAAGACCCTAACCCGAATACGCTGGTGATCAGTTCGCTGCCCTCTTTCTCGAGTCGCTGGCTGGTATCGCGCTTAGGCGGCTTTCAAGCTCAAGCGCCCGATATCAATCTCCGCCTCAATCTTGATTCCGGTCTATCAACGTTTTCTGACAGCGATTTAGACTTATGTATTCGCTTAGGACGTGGGCAATACGAAGGGCTTATGTCAAAACCTTTATTTGAGGAGCATTTGGTGCTTGTCTGTCACCCGTCTTTGATCAATATGGATGAGCCCATAAAAGCACAAATAGGAAATATTCCCGTCATTACGGATACGGGGCCAGACGTAAAGCATGTATGGCCAGTTCTGCAGCATTTTTTAGAGATGTACGATTTGCCAATGAGGTCCCATTTGCATACAACGGATTCCACCACGCTCATAGAGGCTCTGCTTTCTCGCCAAGGCCTTGCCATGGCACGTTATGGGTTGGTGTATGACCAGATCGAAAAAGGGCAACTGATCTGCCCCATCCCTATTTATATGAAGTCTCAATATGACTTCTACCTTGTCGCTCCAGCACCGCATTTTAAATATCAAAAAGTGCAGAACTTTCAACATTGGCTAGAAACAGAAGTAAAAGCGATAAAGCAATCTTGGAAGCTGTATTTACGAAATCATCCAGAAATGAAAGAAGTGAAGGTTTCGAATTAGATAAAAGAAATGCGAGTCCATGCGCTAAAAACAAGTCAGAAAGCACTGGCTATAAGGAAACAGGCTGAAAGCCTTGATATGAGAGAACTAAAGAAGCGTTAGAGAAGAATTTCAGGCATAAAAAAAGGCACCAAATGGTGACTAAAACAAAAAATCTAACCTTTTGATTTTATTAAATAAAACTAAGCCACTATTTTATCAGTGTCCACTATATGTCCACCTCCTGCCGTTTGGGGGCCATACGTTATAGCATCAATGAAGTGGTCTTTAGCAAGGTGGGCATACTTCATGGTGATAGAAATATCCGAGTGATCTAGTATTTTCATCAATGACAGTATGTTGCCACCGTTGATAACAAAGTGACTAGCGAAGGTGTGCCGGAGGACGTGGGTATTCTGCCCCACGGGTAATTCGATCTTTGCTATTGCGATAGCCTCGGCAAACACATCCATTCTTAATTTACGCGGCTCCTGGTCAAACACAAAATCACCCTTAACTTTTGCGGCGTGGGCTTTGATCTTGTTGAACAGTGTTTCACTTACCGGAATGGATCGGTTCTTACCGTTCTTAGTGTTGGTAAATGTCAGCTTTCCGTGTCGAACCATCTTTTTACTAATGTGCTCAGCTTCTCCCCAGCGTGCACCAGTATTGATACAGATTTCAGAGATTAAACGGGTGTCACCCTCTCCCATATCATCAAGCACTTTCAAAAGTCGCACTATTTCAATATGACTTAAAAAAGACAGCTCGCGGTGATCCAGCTTTAGCTTTTTGACCACTTTAACGGGGTTTTCATAGTCAATGATACCCAGCTTAAACAAGCCATTATAAACCGCTCCTAGCATAACGATATCTTTGTTAACCGTGGCTTTGCTTCGGCCTCTTTTCAGCTTTGCGGACAAGTAACCGTTGAATATCTCTGGTGATAGCTGGCTGGCGACAGGATCGCCAACCCCATCAACAATATGGTCAAGCTTACGTGCACGCGCTTCAAAGTCTTTGAGTTGCAAGCCTATATGGTCTTTCCAAAGCTGTGCTAATTCAGACAATCGGCGGGGGTCTTTTGGCTTTGACTGCCACGGCTTGCCTGTCGTGATTAATTGGGCTTCAACATATTTCTGGTAGCGTTCGGCTTCGGCTTTGGTTTTACACGTCTTACGGTAGCGTTTGCCATTGGCACCGCCTGCACGAAAATCAACTTTCCAGCCGTCCTTTGTTTGTTTAATAGCCATAGGTCACACCATCTTTCTACCGAACCAAACGACACGGCCAATAATCGTTAATCGGTCTAAGTCATGTTTAGATATTTCGATGCTCATGTGATGCGGGTTATCACTGGTTACAGCTATGCGGCCATCAAGCAACTTCTGAACACGCTTAACGAATAGTTCACCCTCGTAGTTGATGACGTATATCCCGCCGTCACTGCCTACGATGTTTTCTGTTCGGTCAATAAGTAGAGAATCGCCATTTGTAATAGTCGGCTCCATTGAATCGCCACGTGCATAGATGCCAATTAAATCACCAGAATTAATACCCTCGCGTGCTAACCATTCGCGACTAAGGGTTAAATGTTGTTCTATGGCTTCAGCTTCGACTAATGTCCCACCACCCGCGCTTGCTTGGATGGCATATTGCGGCACTGAGTAGTGCTTTGCGGTGTTTCCTGATTCCATCATTTCGCCCTTCCCTGTTAGCAACCATTCAAGTGATACGCCTTTATCTAAGGCTGTGATGCAAACTTCTTTGTAAGGAATGACATTTCTATTTTTCCAATTTTTCACACCACTAACGCTAACTCCTAGCGCCTCACAAAGTTGAGTATTGTTTTCAGCATTATGAATACGTCTCAACCTTTCAATTACATCAATAGAATTATTCATTTCCAAAAGCCCTTAAGTTTATTTTTAACCTTTACTTTTGGTAATCTGAAACCTAACATCTCACCTATTGGTAATTTGAAACCAAGAAGTAGCTAGAATGACCACAAAAGTACAAGTTTAGGAGTGTAGACCAATGTCTATAGATTCAAAAGAGCCTAAAAAGGTGTCATTTGTACAAATTGAGTCTGAAGGGGCTCAAGTTGTATTTGGATTGCCGCCATATATGAGCCCTAAAAACTGGGCGCTATTGGTTGGCGATAAAACTGAAGGGGCAGTTAAGAAAGACCTACAGACAGGTGTGATTGCTCGTTATCAGCCAGTAGCAGGCGGCAAAGTGTATGTGAACGTCATCAAAGAAATGCAACGCGCCGAAGCCGCGCCAGATTACTAGGGGGTGGGTATGACCGCCTCACTTCACGAAAGCCGCCAGCAACTCAGCGTCTTTCTTATGCACCAACCACCAAAGCCGCTAAGGGGTCAACTCTGGGCGGCTTACCTTTCAGAACACAAAGCCACACAGGGAGCCAGTGAACATGACAGCACAACCCGCCAGCGTAGCAAACAAAGTCAATTGCCTGTTATTCAGTTTTTCAGCGTCTGAAATCAATGTCGCGAGATTGATCGGCAACCATTGGCGGAAAATGTACGTGTGCCATGAAATAGACCGTGGTGACGTGGCGGGATGGACGTTCATTACTGTTTGGGACCCTGAGCAAACCATAGACAAAATTCAACGCCAGCCATCATTTAGAACCAGTTCCCTAACACAGCACCATTATGAGTTAGGCGAAATCGGCGCACAGCTAAACGCACCGTTAACCCGCTGGGAATTGGAAATGCTGAACAACATGGTAATGGCGGCAATTGAAGGCCGTTTAAACCGCTTCCTATTACTAGATAAAGGCGTAATGAATGACGTTTTAGGCTCATACCTTACGCAGTCTTGGACGTGCAATAGTACCGCCATTGCTTTAGCCGAAAAGCTCCAACTGCTTCAACACTTTGCGGGGATGTCTGATGGTAATGGAATCTACCAATCTGCAATCAACGCCATTCAGCGCATGAAAGGGGTAGAAAGTGTTTAACCCTACTGATCAATGTATTAAATGGCGGAATGAACTTTTAGCTGATGTAAGCCGTGAGGATGCCGCCACATTACGCCAGCGTCTTGACGAGTTAGACCAGTCAAAAGGCTACGTAGAAGCAAACACTTGGTTACGTGGTGTTATTGAACGACTCCAATTGCTTAACCGTGTTTCGGTTATGCGTCCTGCAGTTGAGAAAGAAGCCGATAGACTAGCCGAAGTAATGGGACAACATACCGCTCTTGAATGGTTACGCGGTGTGGTAAGGCGTTTGCGTTACATTGATGCACTCATTACCGATTTAAACGGTGAAGAGCTGGCAAACTGGGCAGAACAGAAAAGCCGCCGTTTTGAAGTAGATTTAACCCGTGAAGCTATGGAAAGCGGTGCGGAATACGCCCGCCGCTACATGGCCGAAAACTTAGCGGTTGCGGGTGTCGAGTTTAACGACTGGGGCAACGGTGACAAAGTGGCCGCTATGGCCGCTCGTATGATCTTGCCCGAATGGTGGATTCGTAACGCTAAAAAGCAATTCCGTATCGTTGAAAACGTGCTTAGGGAATGCGGCCAAGTTCACCGCTACGGTTCGCCTTATGTATCTAGCTGGTCGCTAAACAGATTTCGCAAACAGCAACAATCTAACCGTGCCTTCTTGGAAGGCTGGGAAGCTGTAAACCAGTACAACCAATCCTATACACTCGCTGAATTGTCGGATCGTGGCGTATCCAATCCAGTAAACCGCCGTAATGAGTTGATGACCCGCATCCGTGGTACCGAAGAACTCGCAACAGAGTTAGAGCATGATGGTTTGTTTATTACTCTAACGTGCCCATCTAAATATCATGCTGTCAAAATCAATGGCAAACGTAACAAGAAATTTGACCGTGCTAACCGTCCAACCGTTCGAGACGGACAGAAATACCTTTGTGATACATGGGCAAGAATCCGCGCCTACCTAAAACGTAATGACTTACCAATGTATGGCATTCGCACCGTAGAACCTAACCATGACGGGTGCCCACATTGGCACATGATGCTGTTTTGTAGCAAAGAACATAGTAAGGCCATTATTGACGCCTTCATGCTTTACGGCTTGATGGAAGATGGAAACGAGCGAGGCGCAAAGAAGCAACGTGTAAAAGTGGTTCGTATTGATCCGGCCAAGGGAACGGCTTCGGGCTACGTTGCTAAATACATTTCTAAGAACATTGATGGTAAGCACATCGACACCGACCTTGAAACGGGTCGTAGCGGCTCAGATGCGGCGGAACGTATCACCGCTTGGTCACGCCGTCATGGTATCCGTCAATTTCAGTTCTTTGGTGGCGTATCGGTCACCGTGTGGCGGGAGCTTCGCCGCTTCTCAATCGAAAACGCCCCCACCCTATGCACGGACATTTACCATGCTGCAAATCGCCCCGATTGGGCGGCGTTCACTAAATTAATGGGCGGCGTATTCGCTGGCCGAAATCAGACCTTAAAACCTCATTACGCAGAACCAGAAGAAAACCAGTTTGGTGAATTGGTCGCGTCTATTCAGGGCGTAGCCCGTGGAGCTGAGGTTGTTGTCACTCGTTTATTTGAATGGACAGTGCAAAAGGTCGGGACTCAGGTTTTAGAGGAAAACGAAGTTTTCCCTTGGACTCGTGTCAATAACTGTACGGGGGGCAAAGCCGCCCCATACACCAACCCCATATATCACTAAAGGAAACCAACGAATGACCAACCAAATGACCAGAATGGAAAAAATAGAAAAAGGGCTAAACAAGTTAGGCAATAACTTCACCACGGCGGATACGCTGGGGGCGTTTTCTATGGGTAAAAAAATCGAACTCGCA
The DNA here is from genome assembly GCF_001639725.1 of Marinomonas atlantica. GTDB lineage: Bacteria > Pseudomonadota > Gammaproteobacteria > Pseudomonadales > Marinomonadaceae > Marinomonas > Marinomonas atlantica. Next base: position 148,156 of record NZ_LTAW01000003.1, on the reverse strand, counting down.
GAAGAAAGCAGTCGTCTAGCGTATGCCGTTCTATCTGCCGTAGTGGATGAATTAAAGGAGATCAAAGCCAATGGCAAGTAAAGCGCAAGTAATCGGGGAAATTGTTTGCGAGTGTGGGCGCTGTGCATACGTGGAGCAAACCAAGCGTAAAGGCGACTTTCTGCAAGTGCGCTGTAGTGCCTGTGGGGTTGACCAACGCACGGGCAAGACTATCCAAACACGTTGGAAAAATACCATGCAGCCAGTGGGACACTATCACGATAGTAAAACCGTTGCGCCGTTTGGTGCCGCCACGGTGGAGCCTGTCGAAGATACTAAAACGGACACTATCGAAGATAGTCCCGATACACCCAAAGCCACACCACCAGCACCCGCCGCAAAGCCAGCAATCACGCGCCGCGAGACTATTCCGCCAAAGCGTGAAACCAGCGGGGCGGCGTCGCTGTTTGGCTTGGGTGTATTCGTAGTATGTGCGGGTGCTGTGGCTATAGGTTCGGAACTAATGAAAGTAACTAGGGGGTAACTATGTCTGATTATGAGCAAAGCCAAGAAACGGAACTATTAGAAGATAAAATGACAGTTTCATATGATCACGAACAGGACGACGATGAAGGGCTATCTCTTGATGCGTTGATCAATGACGCACAAGAGGAAGCGGAACAGGAAGCCGCCCCGAGCAAAGAGGAAGCCGCCGCCAATCGTGAGCGAGCGGAACGCCTAGCTGATCGTTTCAATAATGGCCTTTGGTGGGGATTGTCAAAAGCTTACCCAGCAGCGGAAGTATCAGAAGATAAGATCGAAGCGGGTAAAGAGGCATTGATTCCACTGGCAGAAAAATACGGTGATTCGATGCCTTCATGGATTGATGACTTTATGGAAAAGCCAGAAATCAAAGCGGGGCTTTACGTGGGAACCGCGATCATGGCCGCGCGTGCTTCACACATGGCGGCGATTGAGGCTGAACAGAAGCAAGGGGGCGAAGTTGGCAAAGAATCCTGATACCAGCTTGCCTAACCGTCACAAATTTATCGCCGCAATTACGGGCGGTGGTAAGACTCAGGCAATAAAAAACCTTACCAAGTCATCAAAACGGGCGGTGTTTTGGGACCCCGATAATGACCACAATTGCCGCCACTACAAAGACAAAACCGCTTTCTTGGGGGCATTGAAATTGGTCATGTCTCGCGGTGGCCGTATCGGTTGGAATGGTGATGACGATGAAACCAGGTTTGAGTGGTTCATGATGGCAGTATGGGCGGCACTGGATGGAACCAAGATGCTTGATGTGGTGGTAGAGGAAGCCGCCGACTTGGGACTAAAACAAACTATGCCGAAATGGTCGGGCAAAGTATGGCGTCGTGCTCGTAAGTATGGCGGCATACTCACGGTAGGTACGCAACGGGTACAAGAAGTTCCCAAAGCGTTTATCACTCAGGCGGGTGAAACCTACATAGGCATTCAAAAGGCCAATGACCAACACTATATCAAGCGACAAACGGGACTACCTCCAACCAAAATGGGGGCATTAGAACCGCTCAACTTCTACAAGCTGACGGGGAACGATGCTCAATTAGTCCGCTTCAAGTACATTGGATAGGGCTTTTTTCACTAATTTCATACTATCCATACTATGGCGATACTATCGGTGGGTTGACCGCCATAGTATCCCGCCCCCTATCGTTCCCCCTGCAAAATGCAATCACATTAAATATGTATTAGGGGAATCCTTACAAATGAATAACGCAGTAGAAAAGGTTAAACAGTCTATCGACTGGAAAACCGTGGTTTCTGTGGGTGTCGGTCTCACTGCTTTCGGCGTCGCAGTTTATGCGGTGAAGAAATCAGGCAAGACAGGCAAAAAAGTAGCTTCTTTAGTAACTGGGGGCTAAGACATGGCACAGTCAAATTTTGACCTTTTACAATCGCCTGATGGTGCAATTGGATCAGGTAGCACACTTAACCTTCGTTTGAGTAACGGCGCACCCATCGAAGCGCTGTACATTGATACAAATATCCCACATGAACTGTTAACCAAAATTAGCATCGTTAATGGTGCTGACGATCACTGGCCAACATCGGGTGATCAAATCGTAAATTTATTTGAAAAACATCGTGACCGAGTAGTTGCCCCCGATGACTTTTTGCCTATCCGTTTTAGTGATCCGGATTCGTTGATGATGGACGTTCAGGGCCTAACGGCGCTAGTACCTGAGTCGGGTGATTCTTGGCTTTTAAAAGTTGAGATTGGAACATTGCCAGCAACCCCAGCTGAGGGTTGGCGGTTCTTTGTGTGGTCGGAAACTACAAGCCCAGTCAAAATGGTTAATGATGGCAGTGGAAAAATCATACCTATTCAACGCGTCCGTACATTAGAACGCCGATTAGATAAAAAAGTGATTACTTCAGCGGTAGAAGGTGTGAATACATTTGATAAATTGATCAAAGGTCAAAACATCAATATTCGCACAATCTACATCAAAGGCGATGTATCAGAAGTTGAATTTGAAGGCAAGCGAGGTGGTCAGATAGTTAACCGCTGGCGTCTTTCAAAAAAACTGAATTCGTATATTCAAAAAGTGCGAGCTCAAAAAAACGGCATTAAGGACATCGCTGGATATTTCATCATTGATCCGATTTCATCGGGTTTTACATTCGCAGACATGATGGTCACGAATTACGATGAAATCAACATCAAATTTAAGTGTGAAACAGCGGGTACAGTTGAGTTCATCACTGACTACGTTAAACGCCGCTAATAACAAGGGGTCATTATGTCAGAGTCTATAAATGATGACACGGGTAATTGGTTTGGGCGGTTGGGCGGTTGGTTTGACGATACGCTTGATAAAGCGATAGACGGTTACATCACAATTGAGTCATCAAAACACGAAACCAGTTCAACGCAAGTGCCTGCAAGCGTTGGCGTAACCGAACCTGTTACACAACCAGTGCAAACGGTGACAAATACGCCGTCTACTGTAATGACTACAACCGCAGCACAGCCAGTTAATAACCAAATAATTCAAGGTATTGATAACAAACATTTGGCGATTGGCGTTGGTGGTCTGGTGCTGATGGTGATGGTATTAGGGGGGCGCAAGTAATGGCAGGCATGGGCGATATGTTCAACGGCGGCGGCGGATACTCGCTTTCTGGTGGCTCCGCTACTGCTGGAGGCAATGACAAAGTTGGTGGCGGTTACTCAGGCATTGCATTTGGTGTGTTGCCACCGTTACCGAGTCTATCAAATTTCTCGACTAATAACGGTGAAACAAGTTTTTCAACTGGACTATCAAACCCAACAATTTTATTGATTGGCGTTGCGGCGTTAGCTGCGGGTGTATTCGTCATTAAGCGGGGTGGTTAATGGGTTTTTTTGATAGTAAATCTAGTAAGACAACAACAAATAACGAAGAAAACCGTACACAAGGTGGTCAGTCTTCTACGGGTAATATTTTAAATTACAACGCAGAAGAAGGATCAACGATTCAAGTGTTAGATGAGGGCGCGGTGCAATCCGCGCTGTCATTAGCGGATCGTGTTGTTCAGTCTAATAATTCAACTGTTTTGCAATCACAAGAAAATGCTTTAGCCACAGCATTGGCGGCTCAATCTCAGGCGTTGGCATCTGCAAATGCTGCGCGAGAACAAGCCATTGCATCAGCTAATGCAATGGCACAGGGCGTTATAACGCAAAGCGGTAAATCAATGGAAGAGATGAGCAAATTTGCTAATGCTTCCTTTGAACGTGTTTCTGACTCTAGTGATTTAGCAATAAAAACGGTCCAAGAATCATCAGACAAGAACATGGAACAGATAAGTGGTGCGTATTCAGCGTCACTAAATACCGTTTCAAGCTCTGCCACTAAAAGCCAAGATCAGGTAAGCAAGATGTTGACTAATGTGATGACGCAAGGACAACAAGGACTACAAGAAAGCGCTCAAAAGTCAATGACATGGATTGTCGGGCTAGCTGCTGTAGCGGTTATCGGCGTGGCACTAGCCAAGGGGTAAGGAATGAAATTACAAGTTACGGAAAGTGCAGTTTCTGACCTTACCGCGAGGGGTGAATATGTGTTTGTAGAGAGGGCCGTTGGTTCTCTATACGTCACATTTGTTAAAGATGGCCAGTCTAAAACCACTGAGATTTCTCAAGGTGAGCAGCTAAGAGGCTCTTTTGATTCAATCCAGTTTCAAGCAAAGGAAACGAGTCAGGAAATTGAGTTTCGTATTGGCTGGGGGGAATTTACACCGAATATTACCGCTGTAACGTCCACCCAGATTGCAGGCATTAACGATGCGGTAACGGTACAGAAAATAATTGAGCAAGTGACCGTTTCAGGCATTGCTAGCGAAGTGGCGGTGTCAGGTATCACCAACGAAGTGGCGGTGTCGGGTATTACCAACGAAGTGGCGGTATCGGGTATTACCAACGAAGTGGCGGTGTCAGGTATCACCAACGAAGTGGCGGTGTCGGGTATTACCAACGAAGTGGCGGTGTCGGGTATTACCAACGAAGTGGCGGTGTCGGGCATTACCAATGCTGTAACCGTTACTGATAACACTGGGGATTCATTTGTTTCAACTGATTACACAGTGTTAGCAAATGACTATATCGACATTCCAGCCCGTGACCGCTCTCAGATTGTTTTCCAGAACATGAGTGAGTCAACAACTAAATGCCGTGTGTCTGATACCGCCGAAACTGAAGCGGTTGGCATGTGGGTAATCGGTGGCGGTTCACTGTTTGGTGAATCGCCAATTCTTAGAACTAAATCAGCGTTGCGAATCTGGAATACCTCCAGCGTTGACGCAGTTGTAACCGTTACGGAGGTGTACTGATGCCAGTAACAGCAATTGATGCGCCTGGCGCTGCAAAATCAGCTATCAACCCTATTTCTGGCGTGTTCGGAACGGGGCAAATCAAACTAATTTTTAATGATGAAAATTTTATTGCTCCCGTCACAGGAAAATATCGTATTCGAGTGTGGGGGGCTGGTGGTAAATATAGATATTCTGCTGCGGGAGCTGGTGGCGGATTCTCAATGAAGACAATAGAGTTAAATGAAGGGGATGTTATTCCTGTAACTGTTGCCCGTTCGTCGATGGGTAATACAACATCATTTGGTGTTCATTTATCCGCAACATCTGGGTCTACATTAACAACGAATAGTAATACTAATACTGTTGGCGGTGTCGGTATTGGTGGAGATGTTAATTATGTTGGTGGGCGGGGAGCATACGTAAGCTCGACGGGTCAATACCGAATGGCAGGTGGTGCGGCGTCACTATTTGGTAATGGTGGTGAGGCGGTAGATTCTAATTATTTGATTGACACAGGCGGTAGCGGCCCATCGTCATATTATCAGCCGATTGATCCAGTTAGTACAACAGGTGGGCACGAAATGACATTTCAAGAATGTTTATTGTATGGGTTAGATTTTATAGGAGCGGGATGCGGTGGAACTGACAGAAGAAACGCTGCCAGCGGTGGTGGTGCTGGGAATATCAGTTCGTATTTTGGTATAGCAGGTTTTCCAGCTGGCGGCGGCTCAGATGGCCCAAATCAAACGGGCGCGAACGGTCTAGTAACGGTGGAGTATTAATTATGTACGGACGTATTAAAAATGGCGTTGTTGTAGACGTTTCTACAGACCCAAACACACAATTTCACCCGATTCTAGCCGCTGAATTTGTCGAGATTCCCGACAAAGTTAAAGCGGGTTGGACATTCGACGGCACGGAGTACGCGCCGCCAGTTGTTCCCGATCCTGAGCCAATCGAACCGGAACAGGTAAAACGGGCGATCATTTCCCCCGTTGATTTTAAGTTTCTGTTTACGTTGACTGAGCGTGTGAAGATCAAAGAGCTACGCGCGACTGATCTAGCACTAGATGACTTTTACAGCATGTTAGACGATCCACGCTTAACAGTTATCGACTTGTCGAACAGTCGCATGATTGAAGGCGTTAACTATGCTGTTAACGCGCTGGCCGTTGCGGAAGTTGTCGCAGACCCAGAGCAACGCATTAGCGAAATTTTGGGGGGCGGTGATGCAGTCACAAATGCCTAAGCTTTCCCCCGTTGCGGGTTCGGAATGCTGGCTTCTGCTAGAAGACTGGTTTTATACCAGTCTTTCAGGCGTTCGCTACTGTGTACCAAAAGGTTTCATTACTAACCTAGACAGCGTTCCCCGCATTCCTGTTATTTACGCACTTTATAAAGGCCGCGTACGTGCTGGGGCTGTATTGCATGACTATCTATATAAAATTGGTCACGACAGAAAAGCCGCCGATGAGCTTTTGATTGAAGTCGGTAAAATCGTGGATTTAGTCGAGCAAGAATACTTAGATAACATATATATGGCGGTTCGCGCACTTGGGTGGACTCTATACGAAGAGAAACAACATGAACAAATCACTACTTTGGACGATGCTGGCCGTGGGGGGAGCGATAGCGATAAAAAAGCCTTGAAGGTGGAGGCACCAGTCACCACCGCCAACACCGCCGAACCTGCACCAGTGCCAACACCCGCAACGCTAGTAAACAGCACACAAAGCCCATTGATTCAGAAAACAACATGGGCATTACCAGCGAGCGCCGCCCAGTATTTTAGTGACATCAGATACGCGGAATATCTGAACGGTATCCCGTCAGGTCTGCTAGGTCGCTTACTCTATCAAGAGTCCCGTTTTCGTTCGGACATTATCAGCGGTGCTACGAAATCAAGCGCGGGTGCCGTGGGTATCGCTCAGATCGTCCCGCGCTGGCATCCAGACGTAGACCCAACAGACCCAAAAGCCAGCATAAGCTATGCGGGGCGTTACTTAGCTAAGCTTAAAAAGAATTTTGGAAGTTGGGAAACCGCCCTAGCCGCTTACAACTGGGGATGGGGTAATGTAACCAACGCTAAACAAGAATACGGCTCAAATTGGCTATCACATGCGCCGACTGAAACACAAAACTACGTCAGTCAGATTTGGGGGGATATTGCATAATGTCACTCGTAACCAACAAACAGTTTTTTGTGCTCGTTGGGTTGGGTTTAGCGGGATCATATCTAGCCTATCGAGCGGCAACAGGTAGCATAAAAGCCGTAGGCGAAGCTGCAGAAGGCGCGGCCACAGATACGGTAGATTTCTTCTTTGGTGATGTAATTGAATTTGGTCAATCACTCTGGGGGCACGTAGATAATCTATTCGAGACAACTGGAGTCTATGAAACCCCTGATGTTTTCGATATTAACTACCGCTCACAAGTTCCAAGTGATTGGAGCGAAGAACAATACATTCAATGGAAAGCTAAGGTGCAATCGGGTGACATGATCAACCCCTACCCGTCTAAAATTTAGGAACAGACATGAACAATAAATGGTTAAAACGGATTACGGGCGTAGTCGTTCTCGCGGTGGCCGTGCAACTTGGCGTCCCCGTCCCTATCGCTTTTGAATTAAGTAAAGAAGCATCTGAACAGGTAGCAGAATAATGGAACTAGCACTATTGGAACAACTCACAGGCGCGGGAGCCAACACCGTTACCATAATTTTCGGTTGGGTGCTAATGAGGCACGAACTGCGAATAATGAAACTTGAAAACCGAAGTGAAAAAGGGGCGAATTAATCGCCCCTTTATCGTAAAGTTCATACAAGTCTAATTTAAAGGTATTTGAATGGAAATATTTAAAGAAATATGGCAATACACAAAGGAACTGTTTAAAGGAAACAAATCATTTCTCCTGATATGTGCAATGTCTGCAGTAGTGCTATCTATTTACTTCTTTTCTGCCCCTTACGACTTTGTTAATGAATACGGTATTTTACAAAACCTACATGTGGTGTGGATGCAGTTAGTTTTGATACTAGCCTTAGGCTTTTTGGGGACTGCATTAGTTTTGATAGGTGCATCATCACTATCAGAGCTTTTAAAACAAAAAATAAAAACTATCATGTCAAAAAGGCGTGAAGGAAAAAAATTGGATAGCTTGAAAAAAACTATGACTGAAGAGTTCGAGCTGAGATGGGAATCTTTAACAACTAATCGTAGAAGATGGCTTCGCAAGGTTGCTAACGATGGTGGATCGACAACCATTAGTAACAGGTGCTATTACAGTGGTGATGACTTAGTTCCTACGCTAATAAGGTGGGGGTATCTTGTGACGGGAATAGAGTTGGCTAATGGTAAATTTTCTGCTTGTTTGATACCTGAATTTTGCAACTGGATTATAGAGAATACAGAGGATGAAACAAACTAACCTAAAATGCCATGCTTTAATGTCCACAAAGTGTCCATGAAGAAGGGTTAAAAACACGTAAAACTGTACAAACAAACAGTACTTTATAGGGTGAAAGGGTAGGTTTTATGCGGTATGCCTTTATTTTAGGCATAAAAAAAGGCACCAAATGGTGCCCGGGACCGGAATCGAACCGGTACGATATTTCTATCGCAAGATTTTAAGTCTTGTGCGTCTACCAATTTCGCCACCCGGGCTTGGTACTGATGGAGGCCGGAGTCGGAATCGAACCGGCGTACACGGAGTTGCAGTCCGCTGCATGACCACTCTGCCATCCGGCCTCATATATCAGTAACTCTTAAGAGATTGGAGCGGGAAACGAGGCTCGAACTCGCGACCCCAACCTTGGCAAGGTTGTGCTCTACCACTGAGCTATTCCCGCGTCTCAAAAGATGGAGCGTATTCTATATGAACTGATTCATACGTCAAGAGAAAATACTAAATAAATTGCTAACTTAGTCACTTTTTTTCGAATCGCTCAATCTTCAATCAATCGTGATTAATCCTTATACAACAACGACTAAGAATTGTTCGATTTACTTGCACTCAATTCAGGCCAGGCCGCTTTTAGGTAGATATACATAGACCAAAGCGTTAGCAGAGCTGCAATTATCAGCACAAATAAACCAAAATCTGCCCACCCTGTTCCCGGTGCATTTGATAATAAAATAAAGATGGCGATCATCTGCATAGTGGTTTTGAATTTACCGACAAATGACACAGCAACGCTTGCACGCTTGCCCATCTCTGCCATCCATTCACGCAATGCAGAAATAACAATCTCACGCCCAACAATTACCGCACTGGCCAAGGTCATTAAAGGGTTGTCATAAGCAGCCACAAGAATAATCAATGCTACTGACACCATCACTTTATCAGCAACTGGGTCAAAGAACGCGCCAAACGGTGTAGATTGATTCAATGCACGTGCGAGGAAACCGTCTAACCAATCGGTGATGGCGGCGATACCAAATATCGCGGCACTGGCATAATAACGCCCTTCCCAAGGTAGGTAGTAGATAACAATAAGAACCGGTATTAAGAAGATACGTAATGACGTAAGAAAATTTGGAATATTCATAAAAGCCTTTAAAAAGAATGCCCAACACTGAAAGATGGGCTTAGCTTAACTTTTATGAAGGTAGAGGTATATCTCTTGCGCTTTATTTCCACCGATACCTTTGACTTTAGCGATATCTTCTTGCGATGCCGCTAAAAGCTCTTGATAACCGCCAAAAGCGGTTAGCAAATCCTTACGTCGTTTCGGTCCAACACCTGGAATATTTTCCAGTACAGAATGTCTGCGCTTTTTATCTCGACGACGACGGTGGTTCTTTATCGCAAATCGATGTGCTTCGTCGCGAATGTGCTGAATCAAGTGCAAAGCTGCCGAATCTGGTGGCAAAACGACTTCGTCTTCTTTCGAACCAATATACAAGGTTTCTAATCCCGGTTTACGAGTATCCCCTTTCGCTACCCCAAGCAAAAATATATCAACGAGACCAAGCTCTGCTAGAACGGCTTCCGCTTGTGATAGTTGCCCTTTACCACCATCAATTAACAATACATCAGGTGCTTCAAGTTCGCCGTCTTTGACACGCTTATAACGCCGAGTTAAAGCTTGATGCATCGCGGCATAATCATCACCCGCTTCAACGCCTTCTATATTGAACGAACGGTAGCGTTTTTTATCCGGCCCATCAGGGCCAAAGACCACACAAGATGCAACGGTCGCCTCGCCACTAGAGTGAGATATATCAAAACACTCCATATGCAACGGCGGTTCTTTGAAGCCGAGCACCTTTTGCAACGCAGTAATGCGACTAAAGTGGTTACGCTTATCTGTTAGTCGAGCCTGTAGACCTTGTTCGGCATTTAATTTTGCTAAGTCAAGCCAGCGTGCACGCTGACCTCGCACACTGTGCGTGACTTCTATTTTTTTGTTCGTGGTTTCAAACAAGGCATTGGCGATGGCCTCTTCATCTTCAATAGGATGACTAAGAATCAAAGATTTAGGCAGCTCTTGTGCGCCACCAACGTATAACTGTGCAATAAACGAAGACAGCAGCTCAGACTCATTCAGTTCAATAGGCATTTTAGGATAGTGACTTTTACTGCCAATTACCTTTCCTTGCCTCACCATCATCACGTGCACACAAAAACCGCCCGGCTGAATTAGCGCCGCAATAATATCTGCATCGCCGGTTTGGCCATAAACGTGTTGCTCTTCTTGAACATGCTTTAGCTGGATAATTTGATCACGTAGTGCGGCCGCACGTTCGAACTCCATATCCGTCGCAGCGTCTGTCATTTTCTCAGTTAACTCAGAGGTTAGCTCTTGATTTTTACCCTGCAAAAACATGTGAGCATGATGCACGTCTTCCGCGTATTCCGCATCACTAATGATACCGACACATGGAGCGGAGCAACGTTTGATTTGATACTGCAAGCATGGACGAGTTCGGTTACTGTAAACCGAATCTTCACATTGCCGAACTCGAAAGACCTTCTGCATAGCAATCAAGCTTTCACGTACTGCAACACCATTTGGGTAAGGCCCATATAGGCGGCCTTCCTTAGATTTACCGCCACGGCGGAACAGAATGGCAGGATGATCATGATTTGAGATTAGGATGTAGGGATAAGACTTATCGTCTCGCAGCAAAATATTATACGGCGGACGATGTTGCTTGATTAAGGTTTGCTCAAGCAGTAAAGCTTCGGTTTCACTTTTGGTGACCGCAATTTCGATGTCATCGATACGACTAACTAACGCCATGGTTTTGGTCGTTAAGCCTGTCGCTCTAAAGTAACTCGACACGCGGTTTTTGAGGTTTTTCGCTTTACCAACGTACAGCAATTCACCTTTGCCATACATGCGGTAAACACCTGGACGTGTTGTTAAATTTTGTACGAAATATTTGGGATCAAAGTCTTGCGACACTCAATTACCTTTTACACCAGTCCAAGCACATTATAACGCATAGCAAGCCGCGCGAGCTCAACATCACTTTGAATTTCAAGCTTGGTAAAAATTCGCTTGCGAAAGGTACTAACTGTTTTATCGGATACGTTTAGCCTATCTGCAATCTCTTTGGTCTTCACACAATCGACGATCATTTGCGCCACCTGAAGCTCACGCTCAGACAATTCACCAAACGGTGAATCAGACCCATTCTTGGTCGTTTTAGATAGCGCTACTTTTTGAGCAACAACACGAGAAAGATATTGTTTTCCTTGGATGACGGTTTCTAATGCTTCAACTAACTCAGATTGATCTGAGCCCTTTGCAACATACCCACTGGCACCTGCTTCCATCATTTTTGCTGGATAAGGCGCGTCATCAGTGCCTGATAATGCAATGACTTTTGTATCAGGGTACAAGCGTTTAATCTCAAGAGTTGCGCCGAGTCCACCAATACCAGGCATATGCACGTCCATTAAAACAATGTCGATGCGTTCATTTCTCAGCACTTTAAGAGCGTCTTCGCCAGTGTGTACGGTTCCCCATACATGGACGCTCGGAATGTCTTCAATGACACGTTTTATCCCTTCACACACCATGGTGTGATCATCGACAATCAGAACCTTACGCATCTCTACCTCATATAAAGCACTAAACCCTATGTACAATATTATCGTTTACGAAACTTTTCGAAAAGAAATAACGACTTACAAAACGTAGTTATTTGTAAGGCTTTTTTAAAGTATTTTCTATCATCATCATTACAAAAATTTTTAACGTTCAACATCACGTAATGTTTTGTAAAAGATATAACCCATCACTTAGCACAAAGCTGATATCTATGAATAAGCTAGTGCGGTAACGTACCTTTATACCCTAAAGCTTTAAGCGACTCTTGTGCTCGCTCACGATACAAACCTCGAATTTTGGTGCCTTTCGTTTTGTATAAGTAGTACAAATATGGTGCTACATCACTTTCTGTCAGATTTAACTGCTTAGACAAATCGCTTAACAAATCATCCAAAATGGGAGCCGATTTATCCTCTATCATAACGGGTTTCGGTATTACTAACTTTTCGCCATTGATCACTTTGTCGACTAAGCGGGTGTAATGCTTTTCAAATATGGGCCTAGTCGTACGCTCATCTTCAGTGCTTAAGTAGTGCCAACCCGTCTCCGAGCCAGCAAAATAAACGGCGGCATGTGACCAACGATTTTCTTGCGGATTATGACGACAGCCACAGGCTTCCATATACGCTTGGCGTGGCTCTGGTAAGCCGTACGCTTTGTAAGCAGTTTGAATAACCGATAAAAACTCTGAAATAGTAGGCGGCCACGCAAAACGTTCTTTGGTCCGCTCCACAGCATAGGCTAACAACGGCTCTTGGAAGCCTTTCAAGGCAATCGCCCACTCACGTTTAGCCAGTTTAACTTCTTCTGTTGTCGAATACGCAGAAGCAAATTTATGTGTGTAAATCGCTTTAAAACGAGCAAATAGCATGTTCACCAACACACGCGTTCGCTGCTCTGCTTCTTGGGAAGCTTGGCTTTGTTCTTGCCCAGTACTACCAGTCTGTGTCGTGAATGTTTGTGAGGGCGCTGCTAACTTGCTCTCGATTGGACTTAGAATTTGCTGTATAGGTTGCGGTTCCTTCATAGGACTGACGATCCGATTGTTTGTATTGCCATTGACGTTTTACGTATTTAAAGAATTCGCTGTTCCATGTACGAACATTTTTACGCTGCTCTTTTATTCTTAGCAAAAACTCCGCTAAAAGAGACTCCGCAAATTCCCGCTCTATACCCGCCTGCTGAATTTGTTCAAAAGTAGCATCTTCAGGTAGCCATTGATCGGGCTGACGCGTTCGCTCTTTGGCTTCAAGATACAAATCAAAGTCAGTTAACCCTCGTCGATCTTTCCCCGAGGCGGGCGTTGGCATTGACGATTCAGTATTTTGTGGCTTCGGGCGCTGAGTAAACTGCGGTTTTGGTTTCGCACCTTGATTATAGGCTTCTGTTTGTAGGCGCGATAATTTGCTCATCGCATCTTCTTTTGTTTCAGCAGACTTCTGAGCAGCTGGCGCAGCAGTCTGTTGCTTTGTCGCTTGAGCATCAGTATGAATTTTCTGCTCACCAGACTCTAATAATATTTCTACGCCGGAGTCTGAACGACGGAACTGTAACACATGCGCCATTTGAAGACTGCTCAGCAAGCGGGCCACATATGGTGCGGTCCAAAAAGGCAGCATTTCAACTAATTCTCTATGAGAAATTTTCATCTGACGAGTACTAAGATGATGTGATCGCTGCTGTAAATAAGTCAGCAATACACTTTCCTCTAGACCAAGCTCGCAAGCTAGGTTAAACGAGACGGGTAACAAAAAATCAGGGGCAGCCATAAACACGACCATTTCGTTCGGGATTGTTCAGTTTACCAAACGGCAAAGCTTTTAGCACGATAACTCGCTTTTCTCATAGGAAGCAAGTACAAAAAAAATCTGTTTCAGAGATTTATGACAAGAACATTTCTTTACAGTTAAAGAGTGTTGACAGGGAATTTTTGGACTCCTATGCTGAAACTGTGCCGTGGAGTTGGACACCTTCCATTCTCCAAGAATCGGCCAACTTTACTGAGGAGAAAGTTGTATGTACACAATAAATATTACTGGTCACCACGTCGACGTCACTCCAGCTATCAAAGATCACATTAATGAGAAAATGAACAAGATTGCCAAGTTAAGTGATCAAATAACCTCCGTCAACGTAACACTTGTACAAGACAGTAAAGAACAAAAAGCAGAAGCACGAATACATCTACCCGGCAAAGAACTGTTTGCTGTCGCGTCTTCTGAAGATCGCTTATTCCATGCCATTGACAACATGATTGATAAATTGGCTCGCCAAGTGGATAAGCACAAAACAAAACAAGCTTCTGGCACCCACAAAGCCGCCGTAGCTTCATAAAATTTAATGATTTCCCAGCGCTAAACGCCTGCTTACCAAGCGGGCGTTTTCGTTTCTTATTAGATACGCACAATAAATATTGAACTTTGGAACTTCTGCCCTCATAGTCTGTCCTATATAAAAGGTTAATCTAACTAGGAGAGCACATATCATGCGTTACACTGATGCCCTTTCGACTCATACGTCCCAGTCGGCTAACAAGACGCTGCGTAACACGTATGGATTACTATCACTAACCTTGCTTTTCAGTGCGTTTACCGCTGGTGTGAGCGTGGTTATGAATTTACCGCCTATGGGCTTAATTATTACATTGGTCGGCTTCTACGGTTTACTATTTTTGACGCATAAATGTAAAAATAGTGCTGCTGGCATTTTATGCGTTTTCGCATTGACTGGCTTTATGGGACTAACTCTGGGCCCTATTCTTAACATGTACCTGAACATGGCCAACGGTGGGACACTGATCATGAGTGCCTTAGCAATGACAGGACTCTCTTTTATGGGTCTTTCTGCCTACGCGCTTATATCTAAAAAAGATTTCAGTTTCCTTAATGGCTTCATCACCATAGGCTTCTTTGCATTATTGTTTGCCATGGTTGCTGGCTTCTTTATCCAACTTCCAGCACTTCAGATCTTTATTTCTGTTGGCTTCACACTTTTCTCTGCAGCCATTATCTTACTGCAAACCAGTGAGATCGTACGTGGTGGAGAAACTAACTACATTATGGCAACAGTGAACCTATATGTTTCTTTGTACAACATGTTCCTAAGCCTATTGTCTCTATTCGGTATGGCAAGCGACGACTAATCGCGCCACAGGATATTAAAAGGCCGCAGACTGCGGCCTTTTTTATGTGTAAAATTTGCTTTATTTTATGAAGCAATCCTATGAATTACTCTCTTTTCATAACAGGCAGTCCAACAAGCAGTAAAGCCTGCCATACGGCACTAGACTTTGCTGAAGCAGTCGTCCAAAACAGCACACATACGCTGTCAGGTGTCTTTTTTTACGAAGAAGCCGTTAGCGTAGCGAATGCGCTGGCCATGCCGCCACGCGACGAATGCAATATTCGAGATGAATGGATGCAGTTCGCCCAGAAACACAGCATTCCTTTATACGTGTGTATCGCAGCAGCACTTCGTCGTGGTGAGCTTAATGAAGCAGAAGCTAAACGTCATGAAGTCCATCACCACAACCTTGCCAGTGGTTTCCAGTTAGAGGGGCTCGGTAGTTTATTAAGTTTAACGCTTGAGTCTGATCGCACCGTGAGGTTCAAGTAATATGTCTACTCTCATCTATCTTTCAAGCTCACCTTATAGCAGCAATACGATTAAAGAAGCTCTGGACCTCGCACTAGTCTTTGGGACATTCGAGCAATCAATCAGCATTGCCATAACGGGTGACGCCTTAGCACTATTAATTGCCTCCCAAACGCCAACAGTCCGACAAGGAAAACATCTATTCAAACTGCTTGATGGGCTAGAGTTTTACGATATCGAGAATATTTATGTAAAGCAGGATGAGATTGCTAAGCTCGCTATTGAAACATGGCCTGGTGTATCCCCTCTAGCGCAAGAAAGCTGGCTCAACATGCTCGATAAATATTCAGACATCTACCACTTTTAAGGGGTAACCATGAAGCTGTATCAGATAAATAAAAGTATGTACCCACAAAGCGTCGAACAAGATTGGCAATTAAGTTTGGTGTCTGGTGATGCGGTATTATTAATGGAGGTCGGTGTACTCCGAGCCCTAACCCAACAATCAATGCTCACTCAACTGATCGAAAAAGGCGTTAATCTCTACTTTAGGGAGCACGATTTAACCGCTAATGGTCTATCTGTATCTTTTGGTGAGGCCATTTCCGATCCACATTGGGTCGATTTGACTACGCAATATGACAAAATTGTATCATGGTGATTTATGACATTATCAGCTAAACATTTCGATGAAGAAGGCTACTTGCTTAACCTCTGTGATTGGAGCGAAGCCCTAGCAGAAGAAATCGCCACACAAGAAGGTCTTGTACTGACAGCGGAGCACTGGGCGGTTTTAACAGTGTTGCGCAACTTCTATCAACAGTTTGAAGTATCGCCCGCTATGCGCCCTTTTGTGAAAGCCGTTGCAAAAGAACTGGGAGCAGAAAAAGGGAAAAGTATCTATCTAATGAAGCTTTTCCCAGGCAGTCCACCAAAGCTTGCTGCCAAAATTGCGGGATTGCCTAAACCAGCTAATTGCCTTTAGAAAAGGCAGCAAATGCTGCCTTTCTTGTCTTAAAGATTGGTTACTTTCCAAACCATGACAGCTTGTCTTGTAATGCGACAACTTCGCCAATGATCAGCAAGGCGGGTGACTTCACTTCATTCTCTAAGGCCATTTGGTGCACATCTTTCATCGTTGAAGTGAACACTCGCTGCTCTATTGAGGTGCCTTTTTCGACAATGGCCACAGGCATAGAAGGACGCATGCCAAATCGAATCAATGACTGACTAATGGATTCTAGGCCAGTCAAACCCATGTAAATCACCAAAGTTTGCGATGGATGTACCAACTCATCCCAAGGCAAATCTGTGGTACCATCTTTAAGGTGACCGGTTAGAAAACGAACCGATTGAGCATAGTCTCGATGCGTAAGCGGAATACCAGCATACGCTGCACAACCAGCTGCTGCCGTTACCCCTGGGACCACTTCAAACGAAACACCTTCACAAACTAACTCTTCCAGCTCTTCTCCACCACGCCCAAAGATAAATGGATCGCCGCCTTTTAAACGAACAACAACCTTACCTTCTTGTGCTTTACTCGCCAGTAACTGATTAATTTGATCCTGCGGCAAACTGTGCAATGACTTGGCTTTGCCAACATAAAGCTTTTCAGCAGCATCAGGGATCATTGCGATGATTTGATCACCGACCAAACGATCGTAAAGCACAACGTCTGCAGCCAAAAGTAAACGATGCGCTTTCATCGTTAACAAGTCAGGGTCACCTGGACCTGCTCCGACTAAATATACTTTACCTGTCATAATGTTTATTTCTCAAACAGAAAAGCCCCACATTGGGGGCTTTTAAAAAATTATTGCAAACCCGATTAACCGATGAGTGTCTTACCGCCCATGTAAGGCACAAGTGCTTCAGGGACAGTAACCGTACCATCTGCATTCTGGTAGTTTTCAAGAATCGCTACCAAAGTACGGCCTACGGCTAAACCTGAACCATTCAAAGTATGTGCCAACTCTGGCTTGCCTGTTTCTGGGTTACGCCAGCGAGCCTGCATACGACGTGCTTGGAAGTCCCACATGTTTGAACAAGAAGAGATTTCGCGGTATTTCTGTTGACCAGGAAGCCATACTTCAATGTCATAGGTTTTATGCGCAGAGAAGCCTAGATCACCACCACAAAGGATAACGGTGCGGTAAGGTAAGTTTAGCTTTTGTAGAATGACTTCGGCATGACCGATCAACTCCTCAAGCGCTTGCGTAGAACAATCAGGACGACAAATGTGTACTAGCTCTACTTTTTCAAATTGATGCTGACGGATCATGCCGCGAGTGTCACGGCCGTAGCTACCTGCTTCACTACGGAAACAAGGTGTATGCGCAACAAACTTCTGATGCAAATCTGCGTCGTTTAAGATCTCATCACGGGCAATATTGGTTACAGGAACTTCTGCCGTTGGGATCAAATATAGGTCACTATTACCACTGTCTTTATCGACGGGAACTTTGAACAAGTCATCTTCAAATTTTGGTAGTTGACCTGTACCGCGTAGCGATGCGGCGTTCACTAAGTAAGGCACATAGATTTCAGAGTAGTTATGCTCTTCGATATGAGTATTCAACATAAACTGAATCAACGCACGATGAAGACGAGCCAGATCAGAGCGCATAACGGCAAAACGAGAGCCAGTAATCTTGGCCGCCATTTCAAAATCTAACATGCCTAGTGCAGCACCCACATCAACATGGTCTTTGACATCGAAGTCAAAAGTACGCTGCTCACCCCAGCGACGAATTTCAACGTTATCATCTTCCGTTGCGCCCGCTGGTACAGATTCGTGGGGAATGTTTGGAATGCTTTCAAGAAACGCTTCCATTTCGGCTTGAACCTGAGAAAGCTGTTCTTTCGCTGCTGACAAGTCATCGCCTAAAGTGGCCGTTTTTGCTTTTAATTCATCTGCCAAAGCTTTGTCGCCCGCTTTCATTGCTGAGCCAATTTCTTTAGATGCGGCGTTACGGGACTGTTGCAGGTTCTCTGTTTCAATCTGAATTGCTTTACGACGTTCTTCTAAACTAGAGAAAGTCGCCACATTTAAATCAAAGCCTTTTTTCTTTAGTAAAGCGGCAATCGCTTCTGGATCCGCCCGTAGAGCTTTAATATCTAACATCGCTGCAACAAAACCTTATGTAGTTGAATATTGAAATAACTGTTGGAAATTGGCCTTAAAAAAAGCGCGCAAGGCCTATGCCTGCGGCTAATGCTAATATACCTAACAAACAGCTTAATGATAAATAGCTTAAGGCACTTAGCCAAGCCTGCTGGTTCACCAGAGACACAATTTCTAGCGAAAAAGTTGA
Organism: Marinomonas atlantica; assembly: GCF_001639725.1. Classification (GTDB taxonomy): domain Bacteria; phylum Pseudomonadota; class Gammaproteobacteria; order Pseudomonadales; family Marinomonadaceae; genus Marinomonas; species Marinomonas atlantica. The sequence continues at coordinate 129,361 of NZ_LTAW01000003.1, read as the reverse complement.
GAAGGTTGTAAAGGCGCCTAAAAAACCGACCATAAGAAAGGGGCGTAATGACTCTAAGCTAGGAATACGCTCACTAATAATCACAAATGCGACTCCCATGAAAAAGCTTCCTAGTACATTAATAGACAGTGTTGCCATCGGAAATGGCGCCTGCCAGAAAGCATTGAACCATTTAGCGACGGCATAACGCGACACAGCGCCTAACGCACCGCCTAAAGCAACCATCAAATAAAGCACTACCAGTTTTCTCCTTCATGATAGCGTTTTTGTGGGCTACACTGATCTTGCTCTTCAAGCCAGGCCAGTTTCTCAGCAATTTTCTTTTCCAACCCTCTATCAGTTGGAATGTAATAACGTTCAGTAGCCAATTCAGCCGGCAAATAGGATTCGCCTGCAGCATACGCATTTGGCTCATTGTGAGCATAGCGATAATCTTCACCATGCCCCATGTCTTTGGCAAGGCTAGTCGGTGCATTACGCAAATGATTGGGCACATCCAAACTTGGCTGTTTTTTTACATCGCTCATCATTTGGTTAAACGCTTTGTATAATGCATTACTCTTAGGTGCGCACGCCATATAAACTGCGGCTTGAGCAATCGCACGATTACCTTCGTATGGGCCGACTCGCTCAAATATATCCCACGCATTTAACCCAATCTGCAAGGCTCTTGGATCAGCATTACCGATATCTTCTGAGGCAATCGCCAGTAATCGTCGGGCAATATAAAGAGGATCACACCCCCCATCGAGCATACGCGCCATCCAATATAATGCGCCATCAGGAGAAGAGCCTCGTACCGACTTATGAAACGCGGATATCTGATCATAAAACACATCACCGCCTTTGTCATAGCGACGAATGCTGCCCCCTAGTATATCTTCTAACTGGGCATTAGTGACCGCTTCTCCGTCCTCAACGAAATCCGCCAGGATTTCCAAAAAGTTCAAGCTACGACGAACATCACCATCTGCAGCCTGCGCTAAGATCGCTAATTGTTCATCTTTAATTTGGATCTTACGATCGCCTAAACCTCGATGAGCATCATTTAAGGCATGCTTCATCGCCGATAAAAGGTCATCAACTGAAGGGGTTTGTAAACGGTAGACTCGAGCACGAGACAATAAAGCGGAGTTAAGTTCAAAAGCTGGGTTTTCAGTGGTCGCACCAACAAACAGAAACGTGCCATCTTCTATATACGGTAGAAAAGCGTCTTGTTGCGACTTATTAAAACGGTGCACCTCATCGACAAACAGTAGCGTCGACTTTTGAGTCATTAAACGCCATTGCTTAGCATCGTCAACCGCCGCACGAATATCCTTTACGCCTGACATAACGGCTGACAGCTCAATAAACTTAGCGTCCAATGAATGGGCAAACAACTGAGCAAATGTCGTTTTTCCTACGCCTGGCGGCCCCCATAAAATAAACGAATGCCCTTGGCGACGTTCCACCATTTTACGCAGCGGCTTTCCTTCGCCAACTAAATGCTCTTGCCCGACATATTCGTCTAATGTTTTAGGACGCATGCGGGCAGCCAGCGGTTGCATTAGGTTAACATCATCGGTGGCAAACAAATCGTCCATTAGTTACTGCTCAATAATTACATCGACGGACTCAGGTAGGTCCACATTGAAATTCTGTTCTGAAACCCCTTCATGAGCCTCTATATTCGAGAACTCAATCACGGTTGTTTGACCTAATACATCTTTGATGCTCATTGCACTGATCGACTTATCATCAAACGACAGTGTTAATGAATCAAACAAGTCTTCTTGATCGTTAGGCGCTAGCTTATAGCTGTCCTTACCGACGCTTTCGACAGCATAATGACTCAATACATTAGCAGCAGAATCTCCCAGCAAAGCTGCAGGTGAATTACCGACTGTTCCCGCAAAAGGTTTACGTGTGGCTTGCTCTAAATCAACATCCCAAATCGTAACCCACTCGCCGTCTGAAATAATTCGCTGCGGAAAAGGTGTAATCGTATCCCAGACAAAACGATTAGGCGCTGCAAGCAAAAAAACACCTTCGCTGTGCTGAACTTGCTCCCCCTGCTCATTATACGTAACTTGGCGAAACTCACCTTCGACGTTGCGATTATCATCAAGCAATTGTGTCAGTGAATCGACTGATGTATCAGCCCAAGCATTCACTGCTAAAAACATGCCTAGCGCACAAATAAAACGACTCATACATTTTCCTCGCGTAACGGATTCCTATTCAGGAATCAGAATCTCTCGTTGACCGTTGGTTCCCATTGGTCCGACTAATCCTGCAGATTCCATTGCTTCAACCAAGTTTGCAGCTCGGTTATAGCCAATTTTTAAGCGTCGTTGAATAGAAGATATAGAAGCTTTACGCGTTTCTATCACAATTTTCACAGCTTCGTCGTATAAGGCATCTTTGTCTTCACCACCGCCTGCGGTCAACTCTTCCGCACTCACGGTCACATCATTAATGTAATCTGGCTCACCACGTGCTTTCCATTCCTCTACCACTGCATGCACTTCTTCGTCCGACACAAATGCACCATGCACACGTATTGGGGTTGGCAGGCCTGCCGGTAGATACAACATATCACCCTGTCCAAGCAGCTGATCGGCGCCACCTTGGTCAAGGATAGTTCGAGAATCTATTTTCGAAGATACTTGGAACGCCATACGAGTTGGTATATTAGCTTTAATCAACCCAGTAATAACATCAACCGAGGGACGTTGAGTCGCTAGTATCAGATGAATACCTGCCGCACGAGCTTTTTGAGCAATACGTGCTATCAGCTCCTCAACCTTTTTACCTACAATCATCATCATGTCGGCAAATTCGTCGACGACAATAACGATGTACGGTAATGGCTCTAGATAAGGTACTGTGCGTGCCACACCATCTTCCGAGAACATCGCCATTTCAGGTGTCCATAATGGGTCTTCAATAGGCTCACCTGCTGCTGCCGCTTCACGAACTTTCTTATTAAAGCCTGCAATGTTTCGCACACCTAATTTGGACATTAATTTATAACGACGTTCCATTTCATCCACCGACCAACGCAAGCCATTAGCGGCATCTTTCATATCTGTTATAACAGGCGTTAATAAGTGAGGGATGCCTTCGTAAATAGACAGTTCCAACATTTTAGGATCAACCATGATCATACGTACTTCGTCAGGCGTCGATTTCAACAACATACTGAGAATCATGGCGTTAACCCCCACCGACTTACCCGAGCCGGTAGTACCTGCCACTAATACATGAGGCATTTTAGCCAAATCGACCACTACCGCTTCACCCGAAATATCATGCCCGAGCGACAAGGTTAAAGGCGATGTTGCATTGTCATACATTGGTGTATTGATTACTTCAGAAAAGTAAACGGTGTCACGGTTTTGATTTGGTATTTCAATACCAATGGTTGATTTACCCGCAATAACTTCGACCACTCGTACACTTAATACACTTAATGAGCGCGCTAAATCTTTAGCTAAGTTTGTGATTCGAGAAACTTTTACACCAGGCGCTGGCTGAATTTCAAAACGGGTAATAACCGGGCCTGGGTTGACCTCTACAACTTCTGCTTTCACACCAAAATCTTGTAATCGTTGCTCTAATAATGCGGAAAGATCTAATAGTTCATCTTCCGTATAACCACCTTTTTTAGGCTTCGGAGGTGTTAAAACAGCTCGATCAGGCAAACTATAAAGTGCTTCAGAGCGCTCAACTTCAGCCGATGGCCCACCAAGGCCATCAAGTTGCTTGGCCTCTGACAACGTTTTCACCGCAGGTTTGTGTGCCGCTGCATCAGGAGTAGGTTGCGCTGATAATTGTGTTTTAGGTAGCTTGACCACTCTCTCTGTTATGATGGTCTGTTCATCCACACCTTGATCCGCTGCAAACTGAAGCTCTGTTTCTTGCTGCGAACGAGTCTGGGTAGAAGATTGCTCCATCGCTACTTGCTCTTCAAGAGACTTTTCAGTACTGAAAGTTTTCTGCTTATGCTGCATGTTAGCAGCTGACAACTTTGTTTTAGATAGTGCACTAGGTTCTTTCTTATCCCATACTTCATCAAAGCTGATATCGCGATGATCTTCTTCGACATACAAGGTATCTGTAAAATCAAAAGTCTCATCGCTGTCATTAAAGGACGCTGAGTCCAGCCCATCAAAACTTGGCTCTCGTTGTTCTCTATTGGTTTCTAGTTGAACTGAGTCTTCTGTCTTGGACGAACGAGCAAACTTGCCTTTCATTTTTTCCCATAAAGACACTTTCTTTTCCGTTTCAGTTGATTCGACCTCTTCGTCGATCACTTGCGTCACTTTCTTCTTGCGGAATATAGCAGGCTTTTCTAATTCGTCTTCTTCGACTGCTTTCCTAGCTGCTTTCTCAGCAGCCTTTTTCGCTTTCTGTTTAGTTGATTTATCATCTTCTTCTACATCCTCATCACGTTGAAAACGTCCAATAACCCACAGATAAGCCATTTCCGTACGCTCGCCAATAAATTCAAGCGCCTGCGACCAATGGACTTGAGCTAAAAGAGTAAACGCGAGTAAAACCAAAGCAAGACTGACTAGAGTAGCACCATCGTAGCCAATCCAGTGATAGAGCAACTGTCCAAGGGATTGGCCTAGAATACCGCCTGCTCCAAACTGGAGCGAAGCATTTCCTACTGTATGCAAGAAACAAAGTGCGGAGCCAAAGCTCAAATATAAAATACTACCAACGCAACAAAGAATGGCATTATTAAGCGGGATCATTTGGTGTGGGTTGCGCCATAATATAAAGGCAACTAATAAGAAAAGAAGAGGTAACGAATAAAAAAGGCTGCCAAAGAAGGCTGACAATAAATCAGCTAACATTGCACCTATCGGACCCATAGAATTTTGAACGGTACCGCCACTACCAGAATAAAACCAACCGGCATCTTCTGGATTGTAGGTATACGTCGCAAATGCAAAAAATAGAAAAAATATCATTGCGGCAATAAACGCCGCCTGCTTCGCGAATGTTCCCCAGACAAGTGATCCTACAGACTCACGCCCTACTTGTGTCAAAAGCCACCTTCCAATGTCATCAGCCAATGTTTAAGGTGCAAGCTTACCATAAAAAAAGCCAGCCCGAAGGGCTGGCTTTCGCTTTTGCTAAGATAGGGAAATCTTAGAAAGAAGCTGTTACACCTAAAACGTTCTTCTCTACACCAGCGTAAACACCGTTGTAGTTTTCAAAGTAGTACGTTAAATCGCCAGCACCATAAGAAGCAACGAAGTAAGTACCATCTTCTTCATTAACACCTTCAAGGTCTTTAGCGTATTGAAGAGTCAAAGTAAGCGCTTCAGTAGCAGCAAACTCGATTCCGAAACCAACTTCTTCAACGTCTGTAGTTGCTGGATCTGTTCCACGCTCACCAGTACCGTAGTTAAGAGAGAATGTAGCTGGACCTGCATTGAATTGAGCACCAACGTTTACTGCGTTAGCATCGCCAATCGCGCCGCCAGAGATACCTAGCTTGATACCTTCAAGATCAGCAACATAAGAAATTGCCGCGCCAACATCTGAATCATCTGTAGAGTTTGTAGTAGCTTCAAGTGCTACAGTAAGGCCTGGAGCTACAGCGTAACGTAGACCAGTGTTATCAGTATCGCCTTGTGCTGTACGTAGATCGATACCAGTGTAACCAATCTCATCCATGCCCATGAATGCGTTCGCAGCTACTGAACCGTCGAAACGACCAAAAGAAACTGCACCTTGTTTAACGTATAGTTTTTCAAAGTTTACAGAAGTACCTTCGTCAGCGCCCGTAGTCGCAACTTCGATCTCTGCATATACGATACCAGTATCGATAGATAGCTCAACTTCACCTACGTCAGTACCATCAGCAAGATCGTTTTTAGCTTTAGAATCACCGTAGTAGCTAGTGTATTCTAAGCCTGCTTCACCAGAAAATACTGGCTCAGCCGCGAAAGTAGATGTAGATACCGCAGCTGCAACAGCTGATACCGCGAAAACAGAAGCAAGTTTAATCGCTTTCATTCAAGATTCCCCTTTAATTATATATGTTCGGTCTTAAGACCTTTTGAAAGGCTTAGCACCTTAAAATTATTTAACGCTGCAATATCAGCGACTTAAACATAGTAAAGCCTATCAATTTCAGTTTTGTGACAAACCCACAACACCGAAAAATTTTTAGCTCATCAGCAGCAATTCGTTTAGTTTTTTTGTTTGCTGCTCTGAACTTACTTGATTAAAACCAAGATTCGCTTTGCTGGTCAAGCATTACAGACACTTTTTTTGATTTTTTTTTGCATTTTTCGTGTTTTGCTTATGTCTTGAGGTTAAAACAAGCATATCAAAGAGTGTTTTCATGCGGTTTACGTACGATTTTAATACATATTCCCTACAAAGAGACAAAAAAAGCGTAACTATTACACTTAACGCTAGGAAAACAAGGTAAAAATTATGGATAATAATGGCATCGGAATAAGCACTTATAAGAGATTCAATGCTAGATCACACTGAAAAAAGCTCAAAAAACACACAAGAGCTCGTTCTTCTGACAGAATCTATCTTTGATACACCAGACCCCTTTAAGTCCTTGGATGACCCAGAAGGGCTCTCTGCAGTCGGTGGCGATTTAAAACCTGAGCGATTAATTCACCTTTACCAGCATGGTTTTTTCCCTTGGTACAGTGACCCCGATCCAATCCTTTGGTGGCATCCACATGAGCGCTGCACACTGATTCCATCAGATTTTCATACCAGCAAATCACTTCAAAAAAGTCTAAAAAATAAAAACTGGCACTGGAAAGTCAACACAGATTTCAGGCAATCTGTCGACATATGCCGTAAACTACGGGCTAACAATGAAGGAACCTGGATATCCAAAGACATCATTGATGCGTATTCAAAATTAAACGAGCAAGGCTTTGCTTTTTCTGTTGAAACTTTTTTGGAGAATGAATTAGCTGGTGGTTTTTATGGTGTTGCCATGGGGAATATGTTTTTTGGAGAATCTATGTATTCGCTTAAAAACAATGGCTCAAAAGTGGCATTATGGCAGTTTTGTCAGTTAGCAGCTGAACTAGGTATACAAATGATCGACTGCCAAGTATATTCAGAGCACCTTACGTCATTGGGCGCCAAGATGATTAACAAACGTGATTTTGTTAATACGTTGCAGCACTTGATACCCAGCCCTAGCCCAAACAGCCGACTAGCAGCACTAGCACAGCAGAAAGAGCCTTTACCCATTACTAATTTTATGGGCTAAATTTGCTTTTTAGCGCTATTTTGGGCAAAATACGGCCGAAATTTTAGCAAACTCGCCAATCACAAGCCTATTTTTAGCCTAAATAGCGAGAGAATGCTTAACCTTAATTAAGAACAGGACACTGATTGTGGCAAAAGAAGACAGCATTGAAATGGAAGGTACGATTGTCGATACCCTTCCAAACACTATGTTCCGTGTGGAACTTGAAAATGGTCACGTTGTGACAGCGCATATTTCCGGAAAAATGCGTAAAAACTACATTCGAATTTTGACAGGCGATAAAGTTAAGGTTGAACTGACACCTTACGACTTATCAAAAGGTCGAATTGTTTACCGTTCTCGCTAATTTAAACGAGAATGTGATTCATAAAAAAAGCCGCTTAGTCATTTAAGCGGCTTTTTTGCGTTTAAGGCATGTCGAAAATAAAGCCTTTCACCCATAGACAGCTTCATGTCAACAACGCACTGGCTCTTTCTTAACAGAGAATGACAGCTCATCTTTCTCTTCGTCTAATGCGACTGAGACAACACCACCTTCTACTAAATCACCAAATAAGATCATATTAGCAAGTGGTTTCTTCAGGTGCTCTTGGATAACACGCGCCATCGGTCGCGCGCCCATCTGACGGTCATAACCTTTACTGGCCAACCAACCGCGAGCTGTATCACTCACTTCAATCAGAACACCTTTAGCATCTAGCTGAGCTTGTAATTCGACCAAGAATTTATCAACAACATTAAAGATAACTTGTTCATCAAGCTGTTTAAACTGAATCACAGCATCTAAACGGTTACGAAACTCAGGAGTAAAGGTTTTGTTAATAGCCTCCATTCCATCTGTAGAATGATCCTGCATAGAGAAACCAATCGACCTCTTAGCAAGCACTTCAGCACCCGCATTCGAAGTCATCACTAATACCACATTACGGAAATCCGCTTTACGACCGTTGTTATCCGTCAGTGTACCGTGATCCATGACTTGTAACAGTAAATTGAAAACTTCAGGATGTGCTTTTTCAATCTCATCCAACAACACAATGCTGTGAGGGTTCTTAGTGACGGCCTCAGTCAGTAAACCACCTTGATCGAAACCAACATAGCCTGGTGGCGCACCTATCAAACGTGATACCGCATGTCGCTCCATGTACTCAGACATATCAAAGCGAATAAGCTCAAGCCCCATGATCTTCGCCAGCTGACGCGTAACCTCGGTTTTACCAACACCGGTTGGTCCAGCCATCAAGAATGAACCAATCGGCTTCTGCTCGGCTTTCAGGCCTGCACGAGACAACTTAATCGCATCCGCTAAGGATTCGATGGCACCATCTTGACCAAACACCACCATTTTCAAGTTGCGCTCAAGATTAGACAGTACTTTCTTATCATCCGAGTTGGCCGCTTTAACTGGCACTCGCGCGATCTTAGAAACGATATCTTCAATATCTTCTACCGTGATGATTTCTTTACGTGTCTCTTCTGGCTGCAAGCGCTGATAAGCACCGGCTTCATCCACTACATCAATGGCTTTATCTGGCATATGACGATCAGGAACATAACGCTGCGCAAGTTCAGATGCGGCCTTCAAGGCTGCGTCTTCGTATTTGATTTTATGATGCTCTTCAAAGGCACCGATAATGCCCTTCAAAATTTCATAGGTATCATCAACACTCGGCTCATTGACATCGATTTTCTGGAATCGACGAGCCAAGGCATGATCTTTTTCGAAGATGCCACGAAATTCTTGGAACGTTGTTGAGCCAATGCAACGTAATTGACCGGAACTTAATGCAGGTTTCAGTAAGTTCGAAGCGTCCATCACGCCACCAGATGCCGCACCCGCGCCAATAATAGTGTGAATTTCGTCAATGAATAAAATGGCATTAGGAAGCTTTTTCAACTCGCCTAAAAGATGTTTTAAACGCTTCTCAAAATCACCACGATATTTGGTACCCGCTAAAAGAGCACCAAGATCTAACGAATAAACAATACCGTCAGCTATCACATCAGGCACTTCGCCATCCACAATACGCTTAGCAAGGCCTTCAGCAATAGCGGTTTTACCCACGCCTGATTCACCCACTAAAAGCGGGTTATTTTTTCGGCGACGAGAAAGTGTTTGTACAACTCGCTCAACTTCGTTTTGGCGCCCAATTAATCGATCTATTCGACCTGCTTTTGCTTCTTCATTTAAGTTTGTCGCATACTTTTGCAGCGGTGCATTAGCTGTTTCATCACCGTCTTCGTCTTCTTGCTCAATGGGTTCATCTGGTGTTGAGCCGCCTAGTTTTGAAATACCATGAGCCACAAAGTTTACGACATCGATACGCGCAACGTTGTGACGACGCAGTAAGTATACGGCTTGGCTTTCTTGCTCACTAAAGATCGCCACCAATACGTTTGCACCGGTCACTTCGCGCTTACCAGATGATTGAACGTGGAAAACCGCACGCTGGAGCACACGCTGAAACCCTAGGGTAGGCTGCACTTCCCGCTCTTGATCGTCTTCTGGGATAAGGGGGGTAGTGCTGTCAACGAACTCTTCTAACTCCTTGCTCAAAGTTTCTAACGTAACACCACAAGCCTCTAGCACTTTGTTTGCGGCAGCATTGTCAATCAAAGCTAATAAAAGGTGCTCAACGGTCATAAATTCATGACGCTTATCTCGAGCGGCTTTGAAAGCATTATTCAAGGTTTGCTCTAGTTCTTTATCTAGCATCGCTTATCCCTCACTAAAAATCAGTCGACTTTTTGCAAGTCGCACATTAGGGGGTGCTCGTTTTGCTCTGAAAACTGCTGCACCATAGCTACTTTGGTTTCCGCAATACCATACGGGTAAATGCCACAGACACCCTTCCCTTTGGTATGTACTTCCATCATTACATGCTGGGCTTTTTCTGAATCCATATTGAAAAAGCGCTGAAGAATAAATACGACAAAATCCATTGGCGTATAGTCATCGTTAAATAAAACCACCTGATACATAGACGGTGGCTGAAGATCAGTTTCATCTGGAGCAATCGCAACTGACGAGTGACCGTTATCATCGTCCTCTAAACTTAGACTAATTTGCTTCGATGCAAACATCTCGGACCTCAAACACTACAAATATTCACGTTAATTAGCATTTCCTCAATCCATAGTTACTCAGAAAGTGGAAAACAATAAGAATTTTACAAATCCACAATAGAGTTCTACTCTCAAGTTATATGTGGTCAAAAGTCACACAATTAAACCCTATTGAAATCATGAAAGTGAGTTTAACAGATCTTTAATCACATATATCAAACCGAATTCATTAACAGCGTTTATTTGCGGTTCGGCTAATCGAGCCAAAGAGTATTGAAGGAGTGACTCATGCATCGTGGATCCGTTAAATGGTTTAATAACGCAAAAGGATACGGCTTCATTGTATCTGACAGTTTTGACGAAGATTTGTTCATTCACTATTCAGCGATCAACGTCGAAGGTTACAAAACCCTTAAGGCAGGCCAAACTGTCACATTTGACACCTCCCCTGGAAAACGAGGCTTACACGCCGTTGAGATTACGCCAGTTGGGAGCGAAGCTAACGTCGAGGAAGATATTACAGAATCAGCCTAGCAAAATTTAAAGATCACTAGACCAATCAAATATTCAACTACCTCTGGTATGATCAAATATTCTAGAGGTGTATTACTACACCCTAAACTTTCTGTTTAAGTGTTTCTACCATGCTTTTGTTATTAAACAAGCCCTTTCAAGTCCTCAGCCAATTTACGTCCGATGGGCATAAAAATACCCTCGCAAGCTATGTAGATATTCCTGCAGTCTACCCTGCGGGTCGGCTAGATTTTGACTCTGAAGGTCTTTTATTGCTGACCGACAAAGGTCCTTTACAGCATTTGATTGCCTCTCCAAAATTCAAAATGCCGAAAACCTATTGGGTGCAAGTGGAAGGTGAGATTAATGAAGATGCCATTAAAGCACTTCAAGTAGGTGTAGAGTTAAAAGATGGGCTTACCAAGCCTGCAGAGTGCCGTAAGATGGACTCACCTGATATTTGGAAACGAATACCACCTATTCGTGAACGCGCCAATATTCCAACTAGCTGGATTGAACTCAAAATAACTGAAGGCAAAAACCGTCAAGTCAGACGTATGACCGCCCATGTTGGCTTCCCGACACTTCGTCTGATTCGAGCTGCAATAGGCCCCTACAGCGTTGAAAATATTGCGCCTGGGGAATATGTCATTGCCGAACCCACACCAGAACTTGATGAACAGGTCACACAATTTGAACGAGAAAAAGCGAGAAAGACTCCCTCACCTAACCGTCGCAGCCCTAGTAGTGGATCGAAACAATCGCTACCTAATGGTAACCGAGACTCAAGACGGGGAGATCGTTATCAACCAACCAGCCGGTCACGTGGAAAACGGTGAGTCGCTTCAACAAGCCGTTATCAGAGAGACTCTAGAGGAGTCTGGTTGGCAGATAGAACCTAAATCTGTTTTGGGATTGTATGCCTTTACGCCTTACTCAGGTGCAGATACATATCATCGCGTATGTTTTATTTGCAAACCGAAACACAAGACAGATCAGGCACTCGACAAAGATATTATTGAATCTAACTGGCTCACAAAAGATGACATACTAGCTCACAAACAACGAAGTCCATTAATTATGCAATGCATCAATGATTATGAACGCGGCCAATCATTCGCAATAGATAGCATCAACAATATGCACATTTTGCCAGACTAAAGACCTCAACAGCTGGATCCGCTACAATACACACTTATTCTAATGACGGGCCTTTACCCCGTTCCCACTATTAGAGAGAACCGATGAGTACAGAAAACCCAAACGCATCCATTAAAGTCATCGTTGGCATGTCCGGCGGTGTTGATTCATCTGTGTCCGCACTTCTTCTGCAGCAACAAGGCTATACAGTCGAAGGCTTATTTATGAAGAACTGGGATGAAGATGACGGTACAGAATACTGCACTGCGAAAGATGACTTAGCCGATGCACAAGCAGTTTGTGATAAGTTAGGCATTCACCTTCACACCGCCAATTTCGCAGCAGAATACTGGGACAATGTCTTTGAACACTTCCTCGAAGAATACAAGGCAGGCCGCACCCCCAACCCTGACATTTTATGTAACAAAGAAATCAAGTTTAAAGCGTTTTTAGAGTATGCACTCGAACTTGGTGCAGACTTCATTGCAACAGGGCATTATGTTCGTCGAGGCGAAATAGAAGGCGAACCAGTATTATTAAAGGGCCTTGATAACAATAAAGATCAAAGCTACTTCTTATATGCTGTTGGTAAAGATGAGATCGGACGCACATTCTTCCCTGTTGGTGAATTAGAAAAGCCCGAAGTACGCCGTCTAGCCGAAGAGTTCGACCTTGTGACACACAATAAGAAAGACAGTACGGGCATTTGTTTCATTGGTGAACGTCGCTTCAAAGACTTTCTTGAACAATACTTGCCAGCGCAACCAGGCAACATTGAAACTCTTGATGGAGACATCATAGGTAAGCATCATGGTTTGATGTATCACACAATTGGCCAACGTCAAGGTTTAGGTATTGGCGGTTTATCAAATTACCCTGATGAACCTTGGTATGTGGTTGAAAAAGACTTAGGCCGTAATGTTTTAGTCGTGACTCAAGGCGGCCAGCATGAATCCTTATTTAAGACCCACCTAATTGCCGATGGGTTCGACTGGGTTGCACGTCACAAACCAAACATGCCGTTGACTTGTATGGCCAAGTGTCGCTACCGCCAACCAGATCAAGAGTGCACATTAACAGAACTGTCAGATGGCCGATTAGAAGTTAGCTTTAAGGAACCACAACGTGCTGTAACACCAGGTCAATCAGTGGTTTTCTATGTTGGAGAACATTGTCTAGGCGGTGGCATCATCAATGTTGCATTTAACAAGTAACTCATACGATTCGCTTGGAGCAGACTATGCAGCACAGTGAAAAAGAACAAGCCATTGCATTAGCAGCGATTTTTCAAGCTGCTGAGCTGGTTGCCAACTTAGCGCGTAAGGGTAATACCGATCAGAGCTACGCTGAGCCGATGCTTAATAGCATATTGATGGTTAATGCCCCTGCAACCGAGGACATATACGGAGGTCAATTTGACTGTCAGGGTAACCTGGCACTTGGGCGACGTATTGCAACAGAGGTCATGGGCAAAGGCAAAGATGCCGTCAACCCGGACACCATTCGTTATGCGTTAAGCATGATCCATCTTGAATCTAAGCTACACAAAGACTCAGATATGCTTTCAGCAATCGGTCAGCGACTGAATCAACTGGAGCGTCAATTAGAGCACTATGAATCTGTCATGCATGAAAACGTGATCGCAGGTATTTCCGGAATGTACCAAGACACCTTAAGTAAACTATCGTTTCGCATACAGGTACATGGAGACAGCCGTTTCTTACAGCAACCTCACATTGCCCACCAAGTACGTGCCATTTTAATGGCTGGCATTCGTGCTGCTATGCTTTGGCGACAAGTAGGCGGAAGACGCTGGCATCTTATTTTTAAACGTAAAGCACTTCTGAAACAGCTTGAAGGTCGATTTTAATTTTCTCTACACTTCTAGTTCCAGAAAAGAAGTAAATTCGATATTTGCTTCTTTTCTGCTCCCCATATTTACAACAATCATTTAGATCAATCTTGACTATATTCTTGAGCAATATTTCTCCCCCTCTAATTGAGGTAATATAATGACCAAAAATTTAATCAAGACTGATTAAATTTAGAGAATGGCGGCCATAAGTCACCTTCTATCCAAACGGCTAACTAGCCAGAATGTTAGGGGAAATACATGTCAAAACAAACTATTTACTACACGTTGACAGATGAAGCACCGGCGCTAGCAACAGCTTCTCTTCTGCCAATTTTTCGTTCTTTCGCGAAAGAAGCAGATATCGAGCTAGAACTAACAGATATTTCTTTAGCAGCTCGTATTTTAGCGGCCTTTTCTGATCGCTTACCAGAAGATCAACGAGTAGAAGACGGTTTAGCGTTTTTAGGTGAATTAACTGCTGAACCAACAGCCAACTTCATCAAACTACCAAACATTTCAGCCTCTATTCCTCAGCTAAACGCAGCTATCAAAGAGCTGCAAGAGCAAGGCTATGACATTCCTAGCTACCCTGAGAAAGCCGTATCTGAAGACGATAAAGCCGTACAAGCACGTTATGCTAAACTACTTGGCAGTGCGGTAAACCCAGTTTTGCGTCAAGGCAACTCTGACCGTCGTGCACCAGCAGCGGTAAAAGCCTTTGCTCGCAAGCACCCTCATTCTATGGGCGCATGGAAAAAAACGTCTCAAACGCACGCTGACTACATGCGTGATGGTGATTTTTTCTCTTCTGAGCAATCTGTGACAATGGATAAAGCTCAAGATGTACGCATTGAGTTCGTTGATCAATCAGGCAATGTTGAGCTTAAGAAGACACTACCTCTTATTGAAGGCGAAGTGCTTGATGGCATGCGCATGAGCGCAAGCAAGCTACGTGAGTTCTTCGAAGAGTCGCTTCAAGAAGCAAAAGAAGCTGGTATCATGTGGTCACTTCACGTCAAAGCAACCATGATGAAAATCTCGCACCCAATCGTGTTTGGGCATGCAGTGACTGTTTTCTATAAAGAAGTGTGGGATAAATACGGCGATGTATTCAACAAAATCGGCGTCAACCCAAACAACGGTCTTGGCAGTGTTTATGATAAAATTAAAACACTTCCACAATCTCAACAAGATGACATTCTTCAAGCCATCCATGACTGCCATGAACACCGCCCAGAAATTGCAATGGTTGATTCCGTACGCGGAATAACCAACCTACACGTTCCTTCTGATGTCATCGTTGATGCTTCCATGCCGGCTATGATCCGTAATTCTGGCAAGATGTGGGGCCGCGATGGCAAGCCAAAAGACACTAAGGCTGTAATGCCTGAGTCGACTTACGCTCGTATTTATCAAGAAGTAATTAATTTCTGTAAAACAAATGGCGCATTCGATCCAACCACTATGGGCACTGTTCCGAACGTTGGCCTGATGGCTCAAAAAGCAGAAGAATATGGCTCTCATGACAAAACATTCGAAGCGTCACAAGATGGCTTAATGCGCGTTGTCGATGCGGAAGGTAACGTCCTAATGCAACATGATGTTGAAAAAGGCGATATCTGGCGTGCCTGTCAAACAAAAGATGCTGCGATTAAAGACTGGGTTAAATTAGGCGTTACACGTGCCCGCAATTCCGATACGCCAGCGATATTCTGGTTGGACGAAGAACGCGCCCATGACAATGAGCTACGCAAAAAAGTGGCTTTGTATCTTCAGGATCACGATTTAGAAGGCTTAGATATTCGCATAATGTCTTACAACGAAGCCATTCGTTTCTCAATGGAACGTATTATTCGTGGTGAAGACACTATTTCAGTAACTGGTAACGTTTTGCGTGATTACCTAACTGACTTATTCCCTATTATGGAATTGGGTACCTCTGCGAAAATGCTGTCTATCGTACCAATGCTAAACGGCGGCGGCATGTACGAAACTGGTGCAGGTGGTTCTGCTCCGAAACACGTACAACAACTTCAAGAAGAAAATTACCTACGCTGGGACTCTCTTGGTGAATTTCTAGCAACTGCAGTATCGTTTGAAGAGCTTGGTATTAAGCAAGGCAACGATAAAGCAAAAGTGCTAGCTAAATGCCTAGATAAAGCTACAGGCAAACTTCTAGACAACAATAAGTCTCCTTCTCGTAAAATTGGTGATATTGATAACCGCGGCAGCCACTTCTATCTTGCAATGTACTGGGCTCAAGAGCTTGCAGGGCAAACAGAAGATACTCAGATTGCAGCTAAATTCGCACCTCTTGCTAAAACATTGACCGATAACGAGACGAAAATTGTTGAAGAATTGGCGGCAGTGCAAGGCAAGCCAGCTGACTTAGATGGTTACTACCATATGGATCTAGAGCAGCTATGGAAAGTAATGCGCCCAAGCGCAACGTTTAACGCTGCACTGGCATCACTGTAGTTCACTTTTCTCTAACCACTTACACGCTGTAAGCTGAGTAAGTGGTTAGCAAAAGTTAAACAAAAAAAGGGAGCTAATTAAGCTCCCTTTTTATTTTATTCTACTATCAATTAACAACTGCAATAGAACCAAAACTGGGCTCTGAGTGCGCATTGTTTAATGCATGCGTTGAGTGAGGCATATACACTAGATTACCCACACCTTGCTCAGCTGGCGTTATATTCCCCATCCAAGCAACTTTACGCTCATCACGTGGCGAGATACCTAAATGCTTACGGTAACATCGACTAAAATGAGGCGTTGAAATAAACCCACACGCAGCAGAAATCTCAACGATCGACATGCTAGACTGCTTAAGTAGTTGTCGCGCTCGATCTAGGCGCAAACGTAAATAATAGCGTGAAGGTGAACAATCCAAATATTTATGGAACATACGCTCTAGTTGACGACGTGACACGTCAACAAACGCAGCCAATTCATCAAGATCAATCGGCTCTTCTAAATTGTTTTCCATCAGCTCAATCACATCTACCAATTTAGGCTTGCATCCACCTTTATTAAGCTGACGTAAAGGCACGCGCTGCTGATCAAATTCACTACGAATACGGTCGCAAATAAACATATCTGAAACAGCGCCAGATAATTTCGCACCATGCTCTCTAGCAATGATAGTCAAAAACATGTCCAAGGGAGCGTTTCCTCCCGTAGCAGTAACACGATTTTCATCCATCGAGAAAAGACGATTATTACAGCGAACTTTAGGGAAGCTTTCTTGCAAAGCTGTCATACACTCCCAGTGAACACTACAATTAAATCCATCCAATAAACCTGCATGTGCAAGCACGTACGCTCCTGTACATATACCACCTAACGTAATTCCTTTACGCGATCTTTGTTGCAACCAGCTCACTTGCTTAGTAGTAAAACCGCGAGTGATGTCTAAGCCACCGGCAACAATAACCATATCCAGCTCTGGACATTCAGCGATTGATGTATCCGCTGATAAACTTAAACCATCGCTGGCGACAACAGGTTCACCAGTTTCTGAAATCATATGCCAGTTGTACAGCTCCTCACCGTACAGCTGATTGGCCATACGCAATGGCTCAAGAGCTGAAGCCAATGCAATCATAGTAAAATTATCTAGTAACAAGAAACCAACTCGCGTTACTTTCTTCTTGCTAGTCGTTGATGTAGGGGAAGATGAGACCATGGATGTGCCCTCTTATACGTGATATATAGCGTAAGCAATTAACAGGCCAGTATTGCTATAAAACACCATTTTTATTATGACGGACCGACAGAAACTGCTGGGTAAACGTCTCTTCACTTTCTGTTCATTAGATGGCTATTTTAAGCCCTAAAACAGAACCCGTATAATAATTGACCCGAGCCTTATAAATATCACAAAAACGACAAAATAAAAAACATACAACACAAAAAACGACATGAGCTAATACCACTTAAGAGGTAGAACAAGTCTTTTTTAATGCAGGTGAATTTTAACTATAGACTAATTCAGCCATCTTTGGCTTTATTTGATACCAAATAAAGCCACCTTTTATCATTTAAAGAGGCAATAGCCATGTTATCACTAAGCTTACTGCCACAAGTCTGACACACGACCTGTTTTATCAAAGCGGTGACGAACTTGAGCCTGCAGAAGTTCGGCTGTAGCAATCGCATCCGTCATCGCACTGTGCATATGATACCTAGGCAAACCATAACGTAAACGGCTATCAACTAAACGAATAGAAACCAGTTTTCTGCCAAACAGTCGCTTTAATTTAGTGCGCCAACCATCTCGATAAAGCATGGCCTCAAAATGCATGGTATCGAACATAGGAAACCAAAGCTCTTCCCCTAATACACCTTCAACCGCTCGATTCAAAAATTCTCGTTCAATATACTGGTAATGAACAACAACGATTTTACCTTCAAGAGCCTTTAGTACTTGTTCTAGTACTTCTGAGATACGAGGGGCTGTTGAAACTTCACTATGAGTAATTCCATGAATTACAATCGAGTCATCGTTCAATTTACATCTTGGGCGAACAACCCAATGCTTTGCTTCAGCCACCTTAATGCGCTTTAAATTAAAAGGCACCAAGCCAATACTGACTATTTCATCTGTTTTAGGATCAAGTCCTGTGGTTTCAAAATCTAACGCAACAAACTCGGCCTGATTTAATGTGAGGTCTTCAGAAAAATTTTGAGAGGCATAAAAGCTTTTCAGAAGTTTTGAATTAGCATCTTCAGCTTCCTGTCGAAGAAACTCGTGCCAAGAAAATGCGTCACTTACACGAGCCATATTTCTTAAACTCACGAAAACGGATAGCGGTATTTGAGGAAGCGCTGACTATTGCTCAGCACGTTAAAAGCTTCTTTTAGATTACGCCTTTCAATATCAGACAAGGTATCAGGCTCTATATTGTTATCAACCTCAGATTCATTCTCAACATCTTCAACTTGGTGTCGAATTCGAACCATTGCTAAGTACTCAAGGGCATATTTTAACTCTTGACCACGCTTATCGGGCAAGATTCCAGACTTTATGACATCATCAAGACGATCTATTGAATTTCGTGACGTTGAACCAACCGCCAATGCATGTACCCTGATAAGGTCAACTAAAGGTGCCGTCCCTCGACGCTTCAAGTTAATAGTGCGACGATGTTCACCATCTTGCTCCATTACAAACTCTTTGAAGAAACCCAGCGGGGGCGTACGGAGCAAAGCATTTCTCGACAAGCTAGCAAGAAACTTAGGCGTGTGTTTTGCTCGATTAACTATGAAACGATACAGCTCATCAGCCCATTCTGTTTTGCCCCACACACCTTCGAGATCAAAAAATACAGAGCTATTCAGTAATGCGGCTGGGTTAGGCACATCAATCCAATCAGCAAAACACTCACGCCACTCACTGATCGTTTTTCGCCAGCGCGAATTGGTTGCCATAATACGACCAGTGCAGTAGGGATAACCACATCTATCCAACCCCTCTGAGACAAACTCAGTTAAGGCCTCAAAATACTCATTATGCTGACGGTGGTTATAATCGTTAGACAAGATTAAGGCATTATCTTGATCCGTGATTAACAGCTGCTCATCTCGTGCCATAGAACCTAATGCCAAAAAGCAATAAGGTATTGGTGGTGGTCCGAGCTTCTCTTCTGCAAGTTCAAGTAGTCGCTGCTTAAAACTACGGCCGATAACCGACATTGCGCTACCAATCATTTGAGCACTAGATTCCTGCCTCACCATGCGAACAAAGCAAGACGGGACGTCTTTAGACACTTGAACCAACTCTTCAATAGAATGCTGCCGATGAATCAAACCAACAATATACAGACTATTTTTAGATTCATATCGAACAATATCTGAAATTGCAATCACACCAATTGGGACATTATTTTCAACGATAGGCAAATGATGAAGATTAAAGCGCAACATCATTAACATTGCTTCAAAAACAAACGTATCTTTATCTAATGTTTTAGGTGTTAGTGTCATCACTGAAGAAACAGCACTGTCGAGATCGACCCCCTGTGAAACAACACGGGTTCTCAAATCTCGGTCGGTTAGTATGCCAACCAAATGCTTAAAGCTGTCACCAAAGTCTTCTACTGGGGCTATTTCATCATAAATCAGCAGTGACGAAACGGATTCATCGGTCATCACCAACGCTGCTTGGCGAATACTGGCATCGGATGAAATCATAATAGGAGGACGAGCAATCAACGTAGACACTTTTACACTTGAAAGGTCATTCTCTTCACGTTTCTGCTGTATTTCTTTGTTCATCTTACGCTTGTCATCTACTTCAACAAAGTAAGCAAACTCATCGTAATTATCACACAATTCGTTAAAAAGGGTCTCAGGAACAAAATAAATTAACGAATCTTCAAGCGCTCGGGAAGGTAGACGAATACGATTATTCATCAACAAACCAAGTTGGCCAAATACATCACCGACACTTAAACGGTTGTAAAGAACACCATTACGACGATAAATTTCCACAGATCCACTGCGAATAAAACATAAATCATGAATCTCTTCGCCGAATTTATAGACATCAGCACCTTGACGGTAGTAACTAATCTCCAAAGAGGAAGCCACTAGATTCAATGTTTTTTCAGGTAAGAATGAAAAAGGAGGATAGCGCCCTAAGAATTCAGCTATCTCTATTTGCTCAGCTTCCATAGGGCGCCCTTAATACTAGTAATTAGTATTCGAATACAACATCAGATTTCGCTACTGTACAACATGAAAGCACATAACCAGCCGCTACATCTTCATCCATAATACCGCCATTGGACTCCATGTGCGTTTCACCTTCTTTAATTAATACCTTACAAGTACCGCAAATCCCCATACCACACGCTTTTGGAATGTGTAGGTTAAGTTTCGCTGCGGCGTTGTGCAACGTCTCACCTGGAGCAACCTGAACACTCATAGTCATACCAGAGCTGATCACTTCTACGCGGTGCATATCTGAAGAGTCAAGTGCATCAGCTGCTTCTTGAGCAACTTCTGCGTTTTCGATCGCTTCTTCTTCCACATCAGAAGGTGTCGCACCGAAAGCTTCTTCATGGTAACGAGACATGTCGAAACCTTTTTCTTGAAGCATCTTCTTAATAGCACTCATGTAAGGTGTTGGACCACAACAGAAGATCTCACGATCCATAAAGTCAGGTGCAATCATTTCAAGCTTAACGCCATCTAGATAGCCACGGTATCCATGCCAAGCTTGACCGTTTTCAACACGCTCAACGATAAGGTTAAGGTTGAAGTTATCAACACGAGAAGCCATATGGTCTAGCTCACGTGCGTAAATTAGATCACGAGGAGTACGCGCACTGTGGATGAAGACCATATCTACATCAGCATTCGAGTCAAACCACCAACGTGCCATAGACATAACAGGCGTGATACCAACACCACCAGATAGAAGTAGTACTTTCTCAGCTGGGAAGTCGATACAGTTAAAGTTACCAACTGGGCCGTGTACAGCTAGCTCGTCACCCACTTTCATGTTGTCATGCAACCAGTTAGATACCAAACCACCAGGTGCACGCTTAACAGTAATAGAAAAACTGTAAGGTACAGATGGTGCACTAGAGATGGTGTAAGAGCGCATTACTTGCTTACCGTCGATCTCAAGCTCCAAAGTCACAAATTGACCTGGCTTGAAGAAGAACATAACTGGCTGTTGTGCCATAAAGCAGAAAGTGCGCACATCCCAAGCTTCTTCAATAACCTTTACACAACGTACGTTATGACGGCCATTTACCCAAGTTTGAGTATTTACTGGTGCTAAGTAGTCTGCAGCGGATGCGACTGTTGGAGGAGTTGTCATGGTTATTCTCTCTTGATGGCGTTGACGTTTCACCGATTTGAGCAATTGTCGTTCGAGTGCTAGGATTTCAGTTGACCTTTTGCGACACCAAGTTGCTCATTGAAGCCATGAAAGTAGCCCTAACTATCTGATGTAGCAAGAAGAGTCGATATATGTATGAGAGTATGTCGTAATTAGTCATTTCGCAAACCCTAACTTAGGTGAGGATAGCGTCATTATTATAACGACAAAGGGAATGTAATAAAATATTCCCAATTATGTTGCTCCGACGAGGGAAACAACATCAACTCGGCTTTTGTTATTGAGGATCACTCTAATGAATCAATATGATCTGTTAAACATGCGTTACGCGACTGTTCAAGAAGCTCGCACAGAAATGTCTAAATTGCTTGAGGCTCGCCCAGCAAATTACTCGTTGGATGCACCACTGTACAACGACCCTCACATGTTCCGCGTTGATGTGGAAGAAGTATTCCAAAAGGAATGGCTATTCGTTGGTATGACCAGTGAAATCCCAAACCGTGGTGATTACTTCACAGTAGAAATTGCGCAAAACCCAATCCTTGTCATTCGTGATGCTGACGGTTCTGTAAATGCATTCCACAATACATGTCGCCACCGTGGTTCTCGCGTATGTCTTGAGCACCGCGGCAAAGTAGCAAACCTAGTTTGCCCTTACCACCAGTGGACGTACGACCTGAAAGGTAATCTGCTATTTGCTGGTACAGAGATGCAAGAAGGCTTCGATAAGTCTCAGCATGGTCTGAAGAAAACTCATTGCAAAACAGCTGGCGGTTTCATCTTTATCTCTCTTGGTAAAGAAGAGCCAGAAGGTGACTTTGATGAGTTTCTTGCAACGCTAGAAGAGTACATGGCACCTTACGACGTAGAAAATACGAAGTTAGCAGCTGAGTCCAACATGTATGAAAAAGCTAACTGGAAACTTGTACTTGAGAACAATCGTGAGTGTTACCACTGTGCAGGTAGCCACCCTGAACTATTGAATACAATTCTAGAGTGGGATGATACGAATGACCCTCGTGCACCTCAAGACTTCCTAGACCATTACGCAGAACAGTCTGCTAAATGGGACGCTGAAGGTATTCCACATGAACACAAGAGCTACGGCCCTGGTAAGCGTAACCGCATCGTTCGTATGCCTTTGAAAAAAGGCACTAAAGTAATGACGATTGATGGTGAAGCAGGCTGTAAGAAGATGCTAGGCAACATCAAGAACCCTGAGCTTGGTTCTATGCGTATCCTTCACCTTCCGAACTCTTGGAACCACATGCAGTCTGATCACTTCATCGTGTTCCGCGTGCTACCAATCTCTGCTCAAGAGTCTATGGTGACCACTAAATGGTTCGTACACAAAGACGCAGTAGAAGGCGAAGACTACAACCCTGACCGATTACGTCAAGTTTGGGATGCTACTAACGACCAAGACCGTGTACTTGGTGAGCAAAACCAATTGGGGATTAACTCTGTAGGCTACCAGCCTGGTCCATACTCTGAAACTTACGAATTCGGTGTTATGAACTTCCTAGAATGGTACACAGACACTATTCAAAAGAACCTTAAGAAATAATAAGGTCTTACCCTAAATAAAAAAGCCAGCTTAAAGCTGGCTTTTTTTTGCATTCATACTCTATTTGTAACTAATAAGTACAGTTAATTAAATGACATCTAATGCATTATAACGAGTTTTGCTGTGTTGCACTCCGATACGCCATTGCCAGTCTTCATTAATCGCATGAGATCAATCCACTTTAATATCTTGATATTCTGCACTACGTAGTTTGAATTAGACAAGATACCAATAACTGCTAGAAAATTGGACGCTTTACGGCTCTAATTCTAATTTAGCTCTGTATTAGATAAACCCGCATCAAGCTATATTCAATCCATAAAGACAAAAGAACACCACCATCGAGCCGATGCCAACCATATTCTACAACTTCAAAATTGATATAGCCCTCCTTACCTCATCAAGCGCAATATCTCCAATGAGCAACTAACACATTAATAGAGAGCGTCAATAACGGTATTAATAATCGTTAAGAACAACTTAATTAGCTGCAACTCAAAGATAGCTGTGTATAGGCCTGTTCTGTGCAAACACATGAATAAACACACTTATTAGAGTGAGCTAATTCTTATGACTGCTGGATATTACTTAGCTAACTTAATTATGATGTGGCGACTCAGCTTTAGATAAAAAATAAATACCTCATAAAACACCTAGTCGATCAGACATCAAAAAAGAGGCTGCCTCAAAAAGATTAGCTAAAATCAATAAACTACAAATCTACTTAAAAAAGAGCTACCAAAAATTGAGAGCAAGGTTTGCGCAAGATACTTCATCGGACTTCCAAGCAATGCAGCTCACAAAAAAACCGCACTAACATTTGCTAGTGCGGTTCTTATTTAAAGCTAACTAATTAATAAAATTTAGTTAGTTCAACTCTGAACGTAGACCTTTGTAGACACTCACACACATCAACAGAAGGATTACTGTAAACGGTAGGCCCGTAGTTACAGCACCGGCCTGTAGAGAGCTTAGAGCCTCTGAACCACCACCGAACAACAACACACCAGCGATCAGACCAACCATAGTTGCCCAGAAAATACGCTGTGGCACAGGCGTTTCAACTTTACCACCGGCAGCAATAGAGTCGATTACCAATGAACCTGAGTCAGAAGAAGTAATGAAGAACACCAATACAAGGACAATGGCAACAATCGAAGTCAATGTTTGCAGTGGCAAGTTCTCAAGCATCTGGAACATAGCGCTAGATACATCACCTAGACCACCAGCAAGTTGACCTACGCCACCTTGTACTTGATCAAGTGCTTGTCCACCGAATGCAGACATCCAGATAATCGAAACAACTGTTGGTACAAGCAACACAGCAATCATGAATTCACGAACAGTACGACCTTTCGAAACACGTGCGATGAACATACCTACGAATGGAGACCAGCTAATCCACCAAGCCCAGTAGAACACAGTCCAACCTTCGTAGAATTTATTGTCATCACGACCAATCCAATTACTTAGAGGGAAGATGTATTCCGCGTAAGAAACAGTTGTGCTGAAAATATGACCAAAGAAACCAGTAATCGAGCCAAAGATAGCAACAAACAGTACTAATATGCCCGCTAGCATCATATTGATGTTACTTAGAACTTTAACGCCACCATCAAGACCACGCATTACAGAAACAACTGCAATACTTGTCACAACAATGATGATTCCGATCTGTGTAGAGATATTGTTCTCAATACCAAATAAGAAACTCAAACCACCAGCAGCCTGAGACGCACCTAGACCTAAAGAAGTCGCCAAACCGAAGATCGTTGCGATAACAGCAATGATATCAATACAGTGACCAATAGGACCCCAGCAGCGCTCACCCAATAGAGGGTAGAAAGCTGAACGAATAGTAAGTGGAAGACCTTTATTAAACGAGAAGAACGCTAGCGCTAGTGCAACAACACCGTAAATTGCCCATGGGTGTAGACCCCAGTGGAACATTACCGCGCCCATCGCAGCAGAAGCTGCTTCTGGTGTGTTTGCTTCTACATTTAGAGGCGTACCCCACCAGTCGGTGTAATATGCAACTGGCTCAGCAACACTCCAGAACATCAAGCCAATACCCATACCAGCCGCGAATAACATGGAGAACCAAGACATAGTGGAGAATTCTGGTCGAGCCTCATTACCACCAAGACGAATTTTACCAACAGGCAAAACAATCAATGCCAGACAGAACAACACGAAGATGTTACCGCCAATCATAAACAACCAATCAAACGTCTCGATTGACCAACCACGCGCACCTACCATCCAGTCTTTAGCTTGTGCTGGGAAGATCAAAGCCAAAGCAATAAAGGCAATGATCGCCACAGCACTTGTTGTAAATACTGGGTTATTGACATCCATACCGAGGATCTGGACATTGTCCTGCCCCGCTTTGTAGTCAGACGTATAGTCCGACGACTTTGGACGTTTTTTAGTTTTTTGGTCCATTCTGTTACTCCACCTAGTTTAAGTCAGCAACCGCTCACCTAGACTCGCCAGAAAATCAGTCTAGGTGAACAGTCATTGTTTTGATCCAACACTATAAATCTTTTGACAGGTTAGTACCTATCTTTTCGAGCGCACAATTTTTGCACCGTCTTATGATAGTACGACGACTATTTGCGCATTTGGTGCCTAAAGGCGACAAGCTTAGAGTACATTATGACCAGACACGACAAGCATTGATTTTAGGCATAATTATAAAATTGACGACTCGGACAAGTTCTTTACAAACGCTTTATTTTAAGGCAAACGAACCATTTTAGAGCAGATCGTTTTATTAAAAACGCCCTAAATTAACACCATAAAAACAAGAAGTTATATTCGCGTTTTATAGAAATCAATGCACATTAGCATTCAACTAATACACTTTTAGCAAATATAAGAAAAAGCTTATCTAAAGAA
This sequence comes from Marinomonas atlantica, assembly GCF_001639725.1. Taxonomy (GTDB): domain Bacteria; phylum Pseudomonadota; class Gammaproteobacteria; order Pseudomonadales; family Marinomonadaceae; genus Marinomonas; species Marinomonas atlantica. Next base: position 103,203 of record NZ_LTAW01000003.1, on the reverse strand, counting down.
AATTAACGTTCTAATGCCAATAAATCTTTTATAACAATATGAACATCAGGAAGGATAGTTGCACCAGTAGCTTCAAGCTCAATGCAAGCACTTTGTATAACTGATAAATTTTGTGGTGCATCGTTGATCCATAGGTTCAAAGATCCAATCACTTCCTCAAGTGTTTGACAATCTTTAACTGGCGCACCCACCCCAAGCATCTTCTCTTTGAAGTCAACTTCATCAATCAAATCGACAATCATCATAAGAAATAGCCTTAATCATTAAAACTTTTAAAAATATGGTAAGAAATGTAACTTAAAAAAGGGGTGATTAACAGTCGTTAATCACCCCTTCTTCAGAATACAGCCATTCTATCGAATAACTTTCTCTTCGATAAGAAGATCAAAGATAGCTTGCGCTTGTTCTTGCGCAGACTCATTCTTCATTACCTTACCTGAGCCACCTTGTGGTTTTGCGGTAGCCGCTTTAAAACGATCGGCAGCGGTTTTCGCTTTTACAATTTTCAGACGCTTTGGACGCGCTTTAGCAGGAGCCTCACTCCAGTCAACACGAACAGAGTCTTCAACTGTAGAACCATTTTGGCTATCCATCTTAGCACGTAGACCTGGGCCAAACGCACTTTGTCGCGCAGCCTCAGCAGCATTATCGATAGATGCAATAAAAGGAAGCTTAACAGTTACTTGACGACGTTGACCACGAGGAAGTGCAAGTAACACCTGAGCCTCATCACCTTTAATTTCAACGATATCAGCAACCCGCGCGACAATCGGCCAACCTAACTGCTCCGATAGAATGTAAGGCGTCATACCTGATGACTCCCCACTTTCTGCACGAACACCAGTTAAAACAATGTCAGCTTTTTCGCTTTTTAAGTAATCAGCAATAGATACTAAAGCATCGGCACTTTCGTCTTGTTCAAGCACTGTCACTTTTGGAAGCCCCATGCCCGCATATTGACGAAGCACAGGCTCTTGCGAAGAACCGGCATGAACGACATCTAAGTCAGTGCCTGCTAATTTAAGGCCTAACTCGACTGCTCGACTATCTTGATCCGCACGACGAGAGCGACCAGATTGAGGGTGACGACCAACCGAGATTAAAGAAATTACTTTATGCGGCATGACTGTCCTCCTCAGCTTGATCACTTACACTCGTGCTTTTGTGCTCGGCAGTCAGTTTCATTAACTCACCAAGAATCTCTTCACTGTCACCAATAACACTTAGCGCGGCACGTTTTACCATGTCACAACCAGCATCCGTATTGATCGCAACGACTTTGTCTACTTGACCAATGCCTTGCATGTGCTGAATCGCACCAGAGATACCAACTGCGATGTAAACACGTGCCGTTACCCAAGTACCAGTCGCACCCACCTGACGCGAACGAGGCATAAAGCCATCATCGACCGCAACACGGCTTGCACCTTCTGTCGCGCCCAACACTTTCGCAGCATCATGGAACTGATCCCAGTTATGGATACCATTACCAGCCGATAAAATGAACTCAGCTTCAGCCATTGGAATTGCATTTGGATCGACATCCATAAGGCCTTGGTCTTGAATGGTTGGTGCAGTCACTGAAACACCGTCCAACGTAATCGGTGTTGCTTCATGACGCGTCTCGTCAATTGCATCAGCACATTCTTCAAGAAGCATAAGTATTTTTGGTGTTTTGCGCGTAATGTCTAAACTAGCAGAAGCACCACGGCTTACTGTTTGCTCAACATTCACTTGCCATGCTTGTGTCGCTGGACGCTCACCTAAACGAGCCGCTAAACGAGAAGCAAGATCACAACCACCATGAATACTATCAGGGAATAACCATTGCTTGACTGGGTATTGAGCCTCAACTTGAGCCAATGCTTGTACACGGGCTTCAGGTGAGTAACCTTCAAACGCTTCACCATCGATATGCAACAGACGGTCAACGCCAGCTGTATCGAAATGCTCTTCTTTGACCTCACCGAAACACACTGCAACGACGGCACCATTACCGCCGCGCTCTGCAATCAATTTGTGTGCAAGACCTAAAATATCTTTATCGTGACCAGTCAAGCGACCACCCACTAAGTCTGCGACAACCATAATGTAGTATTCAGGGCTATCCACTTTATGTAGAGGTAATTGAACCTCTTGAGCAGCAGATGAACGTTTACCTTTCGGCGCAGATGAGTTGCCTTTCAAACGATCAATACGCTTGATGCCATTCGGCCCAATAAACCCTACTTTATGCGGAAACTTACGGAGCAAACCTGAAGGGCCGCGAACTTCGCCACCCTCCTCTTGGTTTGCGTATTGATCATGTAGTGGGTGCAAGCGGTTACGAATAATCCACTCTGCACGCGGGTCACGACGAATGATGTCACTCATTAGTGAACCTCCTCAGCTAATTGATCCACTAGGATCTCAGAGATGTCTTTTACCACTGGACGAGGCTCAACAACACCTTCAAGCATGGCAGTACATTGCTGACAACCTACTGCTACTAATTCGGCACCCGTTGTGCTCGCATCTTCCATACGCATATCAGCGATACGACGCTCACCTGGAATATCCGTGATCGGAGCGCCGCCGCCGCCGCCACAACAGCGTGAACGGAAACCAGAGCGCTCCATCTCAGCAATTTCGATACCCAATGAACGCAAGAGCTCACGTGGCGCTTCGTACTCACCGTTATAACGACCCAAGTAACAAGGGTCATGATAAGTTACTTTGCCACCCTTGAATGCATCAAGCTTCAAGGCTCCAGACTGAACCAGTTGATTCAAGAATGTAGTATGGTGCAAAACTTCAACACCTTCCAATGCACCCTCTTTATCAAAGTCAGCGTATTCATTACGTAGACAGTGGTAAGCGTGCGGATCAGTTGTCACAATCTTCTTAAACTTGTACTGGCCAAGCGTTGCTAGGTTACGCTGTGCAAGGCTTTGGAAAGTTGCATCATCACCTAAACGACGCGCCACATCTCCACTGTCTCGCTCTTCGTCACCCAGAATAGCAACATCTACGTTGGCATGTTTCATTAACTTAACAAATGCACGAAGAATACGCTGACTACGCATATCAAAGGCACCATCAGACACCCAGAACAATACGTCAGCTTCTTTCTTCTCTTTCATCACTGCTAAGTTTTGGTCAGCTGCCCAGTTGGTACGACTACCTGGAGCATAACCACCTGGGTTATCTGTAGCGATGATATTCTCAAGAACTTCAGAGCCTTTGTTTGGTGTCTCACCTTTTTCCATGGTTAGGAAACGGCGCATATCAACGATCGCATCAACATGCTCAATCATCATCGGACACTCTTCAACACAGGCACGACAAGTAGTACATGACCACAGTGTTTCTTGGCTCACAAGGCCGGCAGTAATGATCTCATTCGGACCACCTTTTGCGTTGCCTACTTCTTTTCCTGGGTAAGGACTACCTGCATAGTTCGCATCCGTTCCACCAGCAAGACCCACAACCATATCTTGAATAAGTTTCTTCGGGTTCAATGGTTGACCCGCAGCAAAGGCAGGACACATTGCCTGACATTTACCACACTGTACACACGCATCAAAACCAAGCAGCTGATTCCATTTGAAATCACTTGGTTTCGAAACACCTAGCACATCACCATCAAGATTTACCGGTTTAAGGCCAGTAGAACGACCGCCACCAAAACGCTCTGAGCGACGATGGAATGCTAAATGAAGTGCACCAGCGAAGGCGTGCTTCATTGGTCCACCCCAGCCCATACCGAACAACAATTCGCCAAGGCCAATAACAATACCAACACTCAATACAGCGATCATTAAGACACTGCCCGAAGCATCTGGCAAAATGCCTGCCGCTGGTAGAGTCAGAATAATGAAAGTAAGCGAGTAGATAATCAAACTTTTCGGCAAGCGCATCCAAGGCCCTTTAGAAAGGCGCTCAGGTGGGTTAAGACGACGTTTGAAAACAAAGAAAGCACCTGTCAGCATAATCAACAATGCACCGATCAACGCCCAAGCAACAATTTGCTGCTCAACATTGAATACATGCACGATCAGCACAAGCACCATAGAAAGAACGAAGCCACCACCCGTTGCAACGTGAGTACGTGACATGTATTTGTCGCGCTCAACAACGTGGTGTAAATCTTTAAGGTAGCGGCCAGGCATCGCTAGCAGACCAGCGATGAGATTGACTTTTTCCGGTTGGCCAGCACGCCATAGACTGACACGGCGTAACGCACCGATAACACCTAAGGCAAGCAGTACAACAATAAGAACAGAAGGTAACCAGTCGATAACCATCTTTCAACCCTCATATAGCAATAAAGAGGCGGCCGCATTGCCGCCTCTTGGGTTCGGTTTTGTTGGTTTAGTTTTGAATGGCTAAACGATTATAGATCTTTACATAGACGAAGAGCATCGTACATTGCAGCGTGAGTATTACGTTGAGATACGCAATCACCTAAACGCCACAAGATCATGCCATCGCCACTTTCAGAAAGTACAGGCTGTGGTTTGATGTCAAACATTGCCTCAACATCAAGCTGACCTTTGTTACGAGACTCTTCTTTCAGCTCGTAGTAAAGCTCTTCGTTTGGACGAGTGCCGTTTTCAATAACTACTTGGTCTACAACACGCTCTTCATGCTGACCTGTGTACTCATTTTCTAGTACTGCTACTAGGTTATCACCTTCACGGTAAACTTTTTCAAGTAGGTAGTCAGATGTCATTACCACTTCTTTCTCGTATAGAGAACGGTAGTAAGTTGGGAACGTTGTACCACCGATACCAACACCAGGTTTGATATCGTCCGTTACGATTTCAACCAATGAACCTTTAGATGCCAGATAGTCAGCCGCTGACAAACCTGAGAATTCACAGATTGTGTCGTAGATTAGAACATTTTTACCTGGCTCAACTTTACCAGTTAGAATATCCCAGCTTGAAACGACAAGACCTTCCTCAACACCCCATGCTGGGTTTTGATCCATGTATGGACGACCACCCGTTGCCATAACACAGACATCAGGTTTCAGATCACGAATCATCTGAGCATCGGCTGTTACACCCGTACGAACATCAACACCGAGGCGATCAAGTTCCATGACCAACCAACGAGTGATACCTGCAATTTGATCACGCTGAGGCGCTTTAGATGCGATCGTAATCTGACCACCTAGCTCATCAGCACGCTCTAATAGCGTAACTTTGTGGCCACGTTCGGCTGCAACACGTGCAGATTCCATACCACCAGGACCACCACCAACAACGACGACGTTGCGAATTGGCCCTTCAGTCTTCTCGATAATATGAGGAAGCCCCATGTACTCACGAGACGTTGCCGCATTTTGGATACATAGCACGTCAAGACCTTGGTACTGACGGTCAATACAGTAGTTTGCACCAACACACTGACGAATTTGGTCAACTTGGTCGTTTTTAATTTTCGCGATCAAGTGTGGGTCAGCGATATGCGCACGCGTCATACCAACAAAGTCAACGTAACCCGCTTCAACGATACGTTTCGCTTGGTTTGGATCTTTTATGTTTTGTGCGTGAATAACAGGAACACTTACTACTTCTTTAATACCAGCTGCCAAATGTAGGAATGGCTCTGGTGGGTAGCTCATGTTTGGAATTACGTTCGCTAATGTGTTGTGTGTATCACAACCAGAACCTACAACGCCAAAGTAGTCAATTAGACCTGTGTCGTCGTAGTACTTAGCAATTTGTTTCATGTCGTCGTGGTTGAGACCATCAGGATGGAACTCGTCACCTGTGATACGCATACCTACAACAAAGTCTGGGCCTACTTCAGCACGAACCGCTTTAGCAACCTCAAGACCAAATTTCATACGACCTTCGAATGAACCACCCCATTCGTCAGTACGTTTATTTACACGAGGAGACCAGAATTGGTCAACCATGTGCTGGTGTACCGCAGACAGCTCCACACCGTCAAGGCCACCCTCTTTCGCACGACGAGCCGCTTGTGCGAAGTCACCGATGACGCGCCAAATTTCTTCTGGCTCGATCGTTTTACAAGTTGCGCGGTGAACGGGCTCACGAATACCAGAAGGCGACATTAGGTTAGGCCAGTTTTCACCGTCCCAACGTGAACGACGTCCCATGTGAGAAATCTGGATCATGATCTTACCGCCGTGCTTGTGCACTGCATCAGCAAGATTTTGGAAATGAGGAATAATACGATCTGTCGATAAATTGACAGAGCTCCACCAGCTTTGTGGGCTGTCAATGGATACAACACTTGATCCACCACAGATACACAAGCCACAACCGCCTTTCGCTTTTTCTTCGTAGTACTTGACATAGCGATCGGTAGTCATACCACCGTCGGTTGCATAAACCTCTGCGTGAGCCGTACTGACAATACGGTTACGAATGGTTAATTTATTGATATTCAGTGGCTGAAACAGCGCATCAAACTGGGACATAGTGGAACCCCGCCTTTTTTAAACGATAGACTGACAATTAATAGTAATAATATTTAAAGCGGTGTTACTTCGAAGTAACCCACATCACAACCTTCTTCGGCTGCACATTGCGTTTGATCTGCTTTAGTACGAACAGAAAGACCTTGCGCTTCCGCGATTTGATCAAGTGCCCCTGCAAACCAACCAGTAAACATGTAATCGATTTTACGATTAACTTTCTTACCGTGAATTTTTTCGTAGTGGTAAACAAAAGCCGAATTTTCTAGACGTACTTTAGCCGTACCTTTTTCAATATCTAGCTCTTCAGTAATGAAGTAGCCCCAACCGCGCTGAGATAAACGCTTTAAATAGTGGTGCCAAACATCAGCACCAGACAGACCGTGACACTCAGCTTCTTGTTCACACCAGAAATAAGCTGATTTGTAGCCAGCCTTGTAAAGAATTTCTGCGTAACGCTCTGCGCCGATTTCATCTTCGATACCCATATGGTTGTTTACAAAGAAGTGACGTGGAACGTAAAGCATTGGCAACGCATCTGTTGTCCATACACCGGTTTCATCATTTACTTCGATTGGCATTTCTGGAGCATGTACACCCATTTCTTACACCTCAACTCTTATTGTAAGCTGGAATCGCATCGCGACCCCTAAAATTCTATTAAAACAAAATTGAAGTCGATGAACTTTGCAGTTATCGACTTCCTTTGATCGCTATAAGCCGTTTTTCGGCATATACGTAAAAAATTTACTCGCCCCAGACTTCAGCAAGTAGGTTTACCCAGTTTTCACCCATAATCTTCAACACTTGAGTTTCCGTAAAACCATGACGAAGAAGCGCTTCCGTTAAGTTAGGGAATTCACCCACTGTACGGATACCTTTCGGATTAATGATCTCACCAAAACGTGTCAGGCGACGAGCATAACCTTTATCATGCGTTAGGTACTCAAAGAAATCTTCGCCATGACCTTGAGTGAAGTCAGTGCCAATACCGATCGCATCTTCACCAACGATGTTGTAAACATATTGAATTGCTTCAACATAGTCATCAATCGTGGCATTAACACCAGCACGTAGGAATGGCGTAAACATTGTTACACCAACAAAACCACCGTTGTCAGCAATAAACTTCAGCTCTTCATCAGAGCGGTTGCGAGGATGCTCTTTAAGACCTGATGGTAGACAGTGAGAGTATGCAACTGGTTTTTTAGACTCAAGAATCACTTCTTTTGCGGTATTAGGGCCAACGTGAGAAAGGTCACATAAAACACCTACGCGGTTCATCTCTGCAACAATTTCGCGGCCAAAGCCAGACAGACCACCATCACGTTCGTAACAACCGGTACCCACTAAGTTTTGCGTGTTGTAACACATCTGTGTAATACCAACCCCAAGGTCTTTCAATATTTGCACATAACCGATTTGATCTTCGTAAGGATGTGCGTTTTGAAAGCCCATCATGACACCAGTTTTACCTTCTGCTTTGGCACGATGAATGTCTTTAGTTGTACGAATTTTCATAAGTAGATCGTTGTTTTCATCGATCATCTTGTTCATGTCAGCGATGTTTTGCACAGCGCCTTCAAAGTTTTCCCAGAACGACATTGTAAAGTTTGCCGCAGTCAGTTTACCTTTGGCCATGTCTTCAAATAACTCGCGATTCCAATTCGCACAAATCAAGCCATCGATCACAATAGCCTTATCATGTAATTCTGCTGCATTCATCGTTCTTTTCCTTCTATATTGAATATAGGATCAAGTGGAAGCTATGTCTTCCGATTGGGTCAGTTTATGACTTACCCTAAAACTATTAGTGGCTGTAAGCGACTTTAGCGGTACCAAAACCGACCTAGACTACGACGCAAGCCAAACAGGAATGGTATAAATAAAGGGCGCATGGCTGCGCCCTTAGAAAGGATAGTAGAAATATACTTAAACGCGATAGGATGACACTAAATCACTTAATTCTGAGGCTTGCTGCTGAACCCTCTTACTCGCCTGATTTGTCTGAGTCGCATTAACACTTGTGGTCGCTGCCTCATCGCGAATCATACGAATACGCCCATCAATTGTTTCCGCTGAAGCCGCTTGCTGCTCCATTGCTGCGGCGATCTCCGTTGCTTTGGCTGACATATTACTAATGGAGTTAGAGATTTTAACAAGTGCGTCAGACGCTTCGTTTGACTTGATAACAGTTTCTTCTGCTTGTTGTTTGCTATTATCCATAACGACGACAGCATCATGTGCACCACTTTGCAACTTAGTTATCATCTGTTGAATTTGCTCAGTTGATTCTTGGGTGCGTTGAGCCAGAGTTCTAACCTCATCAGCCACAACCGCAAAGCCGCGCCCTTGTTCACCCGCTCTTGCCGCCTCAATCGCAGCATTTAAAGCTAACAAGTTTGTTTGGTCAGCAATGTCACGTATAACATCTAGAATACTACCAACATCTGCTGTTTGGCTCTCTAATGCCTGTAAAGCCCGTGCAGCCTCTTGAACGCCTTCGGATAGTTTGGTGATGGACGCTGCATTACCATTAACAATTCCTGACACCTCTCGGGCAAAAGAGTCAGACTCTTTTGCAGCGTTCGCAGTCTCATCTGCACCTTCAGCAACATACCTAATAGTGCCCTGCATTTCCTCGATCGCCCCAGCGATTCCGAGCGTTTCATTTTGCAGTTCCTCCATACCATAACTCGTTCGCTCGGAAGCTACTAACATCTGTCCACCGACGGCAGACAATTCTTGAGATTGCTTCTGAACAGCACCAACAAGTTGGTTTAGGCTCATAATAAAAACATTGAAACTTTTTGATACATCAGCCAGCTCATCATTACCTTTCTCTTCTAAGCGCACAGTAAGATCACGAGCACCTTGGGCGATATCACGCAAAGATTCCTCTAATGTTTTTATGCCAGGCAAGGTTTTGCGCCTTAAATAGAGCAAAGCACAAACAGTTAATACAGCAGAAACTAAGCTACTAATCAGAGCAACCTGCTCCGTATGATCAATATTGTAAATTGATAGTTGAGACATAGCCTCTAAGCGCTGTGAAATATCTTCTGCAACCTCATTTAGTGAGTTAGAAAGCTCGATCGAAGCGTCATCTAACCCCCCATCACCTTTCATAAGTGCATTACCTGCCTCAGTGCCATCATTTATGTACGCCAATGCCATTTTGTAACCAGAGTCGTATAACGCATCTAGCTGAACTGTCAATTCGCTTACCTGATTTGTATATTCTGGAAGATAGCCTTTTAGTTTACCTAGACTCTTCTTGGCGTCTTGAAGGCTTTGTTGCGCTTCAGGCAAAGCATCGTTGCCACGTGTAGCCCCCATGTCCGTTAAAAACTGTTGCACTTGAACCGTGTAGTAACGAGCATCCTTCATAGAAGACATCGCATGAGCTAGCTTAACCTCTTCTCTTATAGAATCTTGATTTTGCTTTAAGCCATACTCCGTGACCACATAGAGCCCACTTAAAATAAAAATCACGCTAACTATTACAATTCCGTAAAGACGGTTGATGGTCATAAAAACCCCTTCGCAAATAAGCTTCAATAGCCGAACTGAACATATTAAAAAATCTAATGCTAAATATAAAAAACTTTAATGTATTTATTTGTCTCCGTCGTTGACTGATTTACAAATCGTTAACGTAGCACCGACGTAGCCTTTCCCTTATAATGGTATCTCCCTGAAAACCATGTTCGAGGCGTTAACTCAATGCAATTAACCAGCTTAAATGCGATTTCTCCGATCGACGGGCGTTATGGCTCAAAAACCAATGCTTTGCGTCGCTCTGTAAGCGAATACGGCTTACTACGTATGCGTGTAATCGTAGAAGTTCGTTGGCTACAAGCACTTGCTGCTCATTCTGAAATTGTGGAAGTGCCAGCGCTAAGCGCTGAAGCAAACGCTATCCTTGACGATTTAGCGGCTAACTTTTCTGAAGCCGATGCTCAATCCATCAAAGATATCGAGAAAACGACTAACCACGATGTTAAAGCGGTTGAGTATTTCATTAAAGATAAGATTGCAGATAACGCCGAGCTGGCTGCTGTTTCTGAATTCGTTCACTTTGCATGTACTTCTGAAGACATCAACAACTTGTCACATGCATTGATGCTAAACGAAGCATTGGCTGAAGCTATCCTTCCTGAGATGAAGTCGGTGCTTTCTTCTATTGAAGCGCTTGCGATCGAACATGCAGATCAATCTATCCTGTCCCGCACACACGGCCAAACAGCTTCGCCAAGCACTGTTGGTAAAGAAATGGCAAACGTTGCTGCTCGTCTTCGACGCCAAATCAAGCAAGTAGAAGCAGTTGAATTCCTTGGTAAAATCAACGGTGCCGTAGGTAACTACAATGCTCACCTTTCTGCGTACCCTCAAGTAGACTGGCAAGCACACGCGGAAAAATTTGTAACGTCCCTAGGTTTAACGTGGAACCCATACACGACTCAAATCGAGCCGCACGATTACATTGCTGAGCTATACGATGCGATCTGTCGCTTCAATACAATCTTGATCGACTTCGATCGTGACGTTTGGGGTTATATTTCTCTTGGCTACTTCAAGCAAAAAACCATCGCTGGCGAAATTGGCTCTTCTACTATGCCTCATAAAGTTAACCCTATCGACTTTGAAAACTCGGAGGGCAACCTAGGTATTGCGAATGCCATCATGGGCCACCTAAGTGCTAAACTGCCTATCTCTCGCTGGCAGCGCGACCTAACAGACTCAACTGTTCTCCGTAATCTTGGTGTTGGTTTAGGCCACAGTCTTATTGCTTACCAAGCTTCTTTAAAAGGTATCAACAAGCTTGAAATCAATGCAGCGCGTCTTGATGAAGATCTTAATTCGTCTTGGGAAGTGTTAGCAGAGCCTATTCAAACAGTTATGCGTCGTTTCGGTATTGAAGCACCTTACGAGAAACTAAAAGAACTTACTCGTGGTCGTACAATCAACCAAGAAATCATGCAAGAGTTCGTTGATAAGCTTGAGCTACCAGAGCAAGCGAAAGAAGAGCTAAAAGCCCTAACACCTTCAAACTACATTGGTAATGCTGTTGCTCAGGCGAAAGCTATCCGCGACTAATCTCGGCCAATAACTGTTTTTCTTATATACAAAGAGCCGCTCACACGACGGCTCTTTTTTTTTGATGAGAATCCATATGAATATCGATACGCCAATAAGTATACTCGCAGGCATCAGCGCCAAAACCTTTTACCAAGACTTTTGGCAAAAGAGACCTCTATTAATTCGTGGTGGTGCGAAAGACTTAGAGCTACCGATTAGTGCCGATGAGCTTGCCGGCCTTGCCATGGAAGAAGAAGTAGAGTCGCGTATTGTTATTGAACACGGTGAAACACCTTGGCAGCTTCTACAAGGCCCATTCGAGGAAGAAGATTTTACCTCCCTACCAGAAAAAGAATGGACACTTTTAGTACAAGCCGTCGACCATTGGGTCCCTGAAGTTCAGGCATTAAGAGAACGGTTCAACTTCTTACCGAGCTGGCGGGTCGATGACATAATGGTAAGCTATGCAACTGAAGGAGGCAGTGTTGGGCCTCACTACGATCAATATGACGTATTTTTAGTGCAAATGGCCGGTAAACGCCGTTGGCAAGTTCTGTCACCAGAGCAATACCAAGACAGCGCCTTACAAAACTCTCAGCTTCACATTTTAGATAATTTCACTCCTGACTCGACTCAAGACTATGAACTCGAAGCGGGTGATATTTTATATCTCCCACCCAACTTTGCTCACAACGGCCGCGCCTTAGACAATGAATGTATGACGTTTTCTGTTGGCTTTCGTGCGCCCTCCACTCAAGCAGCCTTACAAGGCATTACCGACAAGCTTTGTGAAGAAGTAAATGAAAAGAATCGTTTCTCTGCTCCTGAGCCATTGGAACGCGATCACCATGCCGAGATTCAAGCAAGTGACATTGAACATTTAAAGCAAAAACTCCATGAGTTGATTGATTCACCAGAGCTTTTAGCTAGCTGGTTAGCTGAATCCATGAGTGAGTTAAAATATCCAGAATACAGCGTACAATTAAATGACGAAGAACTATCTGAAACTTACCAACAGGCACTAAATGGCGATACTTTCATTCGCCCTGGCGATGCTCGGATCTGCTATTTTCTATCTGAAGATAAGCAATCATGCTCTTTATTCTGCAATGGCAATTCTATTGTTGTCGACGTAGAACTTGTACCTTTTATTCAAGCCATTTGCGATCAAGAAGAATTTGATTTCAGTGGACTAAAAATTGAGCAACATGCTCAATTACCGGATACATTGAGGTTTATACTTCAACATCAAGTAATCATTGCATTGCCGCACGAAGACGAGGACGCATAAAAACATGAAAGTTTTAACGTCAGACTGGAACAGCAGTAAAGCTCAGCTTATGTTTGTTCGTCGTCAGGTTTTTATTTTAGAACTTGGCGTGGATGAACAGGATGAATGGGATGAACAAGATACTGACGCAGTGCATTTTGTGGCATTTGGCACAACTGCGGTCCCCATTGGTGTATGCCGCTTAACAGAAGACGGGCAAATTGGTCGACTCGCGGTACTACCTAACTATCGCCAGCAGGGTAATGGCACTTTACTGCTTAGAAAAGCGTTGCAAGTTGCACGTGAAATGAACCTTAAAGACCTCTATTTACATGCCATGGTGGATGTTCAGACATTTTACCATGCACATGGATTTGAAACGGATGGGCGAATATTCATGGAAGCAGGAAAACCACACGTCAAAATGGTTCGAGCACTCTAATTCTGCTTAACAACGCATAAAAAAATAGGAGCTAAAAGCTCCTATTTTTATCATTGTTAGATGATGGCGATTAGCTCAACATCAAATACTAATGTAGCGTGAGGTGGAATAACCGCACCCGCGCCTTGCGCACCATAGCCAAGTTCAGCAGGAATAGCGAAACGGTATTTAGCACCTTCTTTCATAAGCTGAAGACCTTCCGTCCAACCAGCAATGACGCCAGCTAATGGGAATTCAATTGGCTCACCGCGCTGGATTGAGCTATCGAACACCTGCCCATCGACCAAGCGACCTTCGTAATGTACACGAACAGTAGAAGACGCAACTGGTTGGTTACCTGTACCCTCTTCTAAAACTTCATACTGAAGACCAGAATCCGTTACCTGAACACCATCACGCGCTTTGTTCTCGTCAAGGAAGGCTTCACCTGCCGCTACTGTTTCAGCTGCTGCTGCTTTTGATTTTTCTTCCATGCTCGCTTGAAGCTCAGCAAATGCTGCTTCTAGTTGCTCAGCAGGAACAGCCATTGGCTGGTCATTTAAAGCATCTTTAATCGCAGCAAATAGATGATCTAGAGAAAGCTCTCCTAAATCACTACCACGAAGTTGATCACCGATCTGACGACCGATTCCGTAAGCAATTTTCGCTTCATTTGTGTCAAAAGACAGTTCAGACATGATGTTATCTCTTTAGTGTCGTTAAAAATTCGCGCAAAGGATAACACAACCAATTAGCATTGCCGACTACCGACAAAGAAACAAGTTATAGACAGGATAAATGATATCGAATATCATTTACAAGAAATAATCATAGGACTAAAGTCATGAAAAACTTAGTTGCTATTATGTTAGCTCCAACAGAATCTCAACAAAAATGGAGCACTTTCCTATTTGTTGGCGCTATTTTAACTATTGTGGCCTTTGGATTTATGTTTGACGGATACCAAGACAGTACAAGCTAGACAAGCAAGCCACTTTAGGCAGCACAAATTTGATTTGCGTCACTCCCCCTTAATATGGAAGGATTAAAATAAGTAATCATCCTGATGAGGAGAAAAGTGATGTTACAGAAAATCCGTACGATTCTATTTGCTTGTGACTTAGAGCCTAAAACCAACCAAGCTATGGAGATGGCTTTGAATATGGCAATTGCTAATCAAGCAGAAATCGTTCTTATGCATGCCATTGAACCAGTTAGCGCTCAAGCAGCTAATATGATCAACAACTATATCTCTGATATAACCATTAAAGAAATGCGCGAAGAGGCTGACCGCTCTACATTGGAACGAATGCAAACGTATTTAGGTCAGTTCATGGAAGCTCATGCAGAAGAAATGAAACAACTACCAGCCTTCCCTAGGCTTGAGTTGGCACACGGCATACCGGCAGAAGTCATTGAAGCAACAGCCGAAAAAGTAGGTGCTGATTTAATCATCATGAATAGCCGTACACATAGCCGCATTGGTCAAATGGTTATCGGTTCAACGGCGAATAAAGTAGTTCATCACAGCCGTGTACCTGTCATGGTGGTACCAATCATCAATTAGAAAACACTCTTAATAGACTTGGGCACACAAAGTACTGTATAAATAACCATAAATATACAAATTTGTGTGTCCATGATTCTCTATATTGCTGAAAAACCCAGTCTTGCAAGAGCGATTGCGAGCGCCTTACCTACTCCACAAAAAAAGCATGAAGGCTATATTCTGCTTCCCAATGGGGACTGCGTCACTTGGTGCATAGGTCATTTACTAGAACTCGCCGAACCACATGATTATGGTCCACATTATAAACAGTGGAACCTAGACCACCTACCAATAGTGCCTGACGAGTGGCAATGGAAAGCAAAAAGCAACACCAAGAAACAGCTATCTGTTGTTAAAAAGCTAATAAAAGAAGCCAAGCAAATTGTACATGCTGGCGACCCAGACCGTGAAGGTCAGCTACTGGTAGATGAAGTTTTACACTTCGCTAAAGTGCCGAAGCGAAAGCTTGAACAAACTCAGCGCCTACTGATTAACGATTTAACTGTCACCGCAGTTAAAAAAGCCTTAAATACATTGCGACCCAACCAAGAATTTGCTGCGCTCTCACGTTCCGCTTTAGCCCGTTCTCGAGCCGATTGGCTATACGGGATTAACCTAACTCGAGCCTATACGGTGAAAGGCCGTCAAGCAGGCTACAATGGGGTGCTATCTGTTGGCCGGGTACAAACCCCTGTTTTAGGACTTGTCGTACAACGAGACAAAGAGCGTGAGAATTTTGTCTCAAAAGCATTTTTCCAAGTCATTGCTCACTTAGAAACAAACACACTCCCTTTCCAAGCAAAATGGCAGCCCAGTGAAGCCTGTGCTCCTTATCAAGACGAAGAGAGGCGAGTTTTGAGTCGCCCATTGGCCGAAAATGTCGCCAAACGAATCAGCAACAAACAAGGGCACGTAAAACAATACGATAAAAAACCGAAGCAACAGTCCGCACCGCTCCCCTATAATTTATCTGCTTTACAGATTGATGCTGCAAAAGCTTTTTCTATGAGCGCTCAAAAAGTTTTAGATGTCTGCCAAACACTTTATGAACGACATCAAATGATTACTTACCCGCGCTCAGACTGTCGCTATTTACCGACCGAACAATTCAAGCAAGCGAAGACAATTATTGGTCAGTTAAAGACGTTAGCTCTTCCCTTCTCTACAGCAGCACAAGAAGCGAACCCCACTACACGTAGTAAAGCCTGGAATGACAAACAAGTAGGCGCCCATCACGCTATCATCCCCACCTCCCAAACAGGCTCATTTAGCAAACTAAACCATGATGAGAAGAAAGTCTTTGAACTGATCGCGCGTCAATATCTTATCCAATTTATGCCCGTTTACAAATATTTAGCGACTAAAATTCTAATTGAAATTGAAGGTGGAAACTTTGTAACCCAAGGCATTACTGTTACAGAGTTAGGCTGGAAAAGCCTAATGCCTCAATCTAAAAAGGAAGATACCGAATTGCCGATACTAACCGTGGGGCAACAAGTTCATTGTCAAAGAGGCGAAGTCCTCGACAAGGAAACCGTTCCACCAGAGGCTTTCACCGATGCAACACTGCTTGCAGCAATGACTGGGATCAGCCGCTTTGTCAGCGATAAAGAGATCAAAGCAATCTTGAAAGAAACAGACGGACTCGGAACAGAAGCAACGCGAGCGGGTATTTTAGAACTACTTTTTAAACGGAGCTTTCTAACCCGTCAGGGGAAGCAAATACATGCGACGCCAACCGGACGAGCTTTAATTGGGGCATTACCGAACAGCACAACTGTACCTGATATGACAGCTAAATGGGAGTCCATGTTAAATGACATTAGTCAGAACAAGCAGAGCTACCAAACCTTCATGCATGAACTGGATCAAGCGCTACGTAATCTAATACACAGCGCCCGACAAGGCTCTATGAGCCAATTTTCCTCATTACCCAAAACAAGCAGCGCACCTAAAAAGAAACGCACCTACACTCGTAAGAGTAAACGCCCTAATAAAGCGAACCCCACAACCTAGCCAAATGCCAGCCATACTCCGACGCTGACCATCAACGTTCCTGCGATACGATTCATTATTCGCACATTACCACTCTTCATTAAGAGAGTACGCATTGTGCGACCTCCAGATGCGTAAATCAGTAGGCATGCAAATTCTAAGGTAAGGATAATTGCGATAAGACTAACTAGTTGTTGTACCAACGGCTGTCCGGGAACCAAAAAAGGTGGTAGCAAAGCCACAAAGAACGCCCAACCCTTAGGATTAGCAATAGCGGTTACAAAACCTTGAGACATCAATTCAAATGCGCTGGCGGGGCGCCTATGCTCATCATCAGCTTTGATCGCCATTTTTCCACGTGACAACCACATTAAAATACCAATGTAGGCTAAATAAGCTCCGCCAAGATATTTAAAAATAATAAAAACCGTTGGATAATTTAGCAAAAGGGCTGCTACACCAAAAGCCGATAAAGTGGCGACCAAGCCAACTCCGACCAACTCTCCCACCATCATCCATAAAGATCGCTTAACACCAATAGTCATTCCCAGCGTCATAGCAAGTGTCATACACATACCGGGAGTGATAGAAACGAAGAAAAAGGTTGGAATAAATACCGATAAAAGAGCGAAATTCATTGCAGCATACCGAACAAATTGACTAATTGAGCTTAAACTGCCAGAAGCTATGCAAGTTGGCAATATTGGAGCAGTGGAAATAATTGGAAAGCAATCTACTTTTAGAAATGCTTCTTACGTTCAAACTCCCCTTCTTCCATAAATTTTTGCCATTCATCATCCAGTCCCTCTTCCGCCTTGCTGTCTTCCAGTGCTTCAGCCTCCATTTCAGCTTCACGTTGCTGAAGAGCTAAATCATCTTGAATCTCTTGAATAATGTCTTGGAATTTGGTGATTAATTCAATCGCTTCCGGCTTTTCTTCAACAGGTTTTAGCTGATTAATAGCTTCACTATATTCAGTGATCGCATCTTCCATTTTGTGCGTTAGAAAAAATTGCCGAGCTAAGTAAGAATGATGATCCGCATTGATTTTATAGCGAAACCAGTGAAGTAACTCATCATATCGAGCAAAGCTGTCTTCATCTATTTGCTTAGCCGTTTTTGCTGTCAGCAAATAACCATGAAATGATTCAAATAGTCGCTTCAATTCCATTATTTGAATTTCATCAACAACAGGCTTCGCACGACGCTTTTCTTTACTTTCTTGAAACTGTTGCATTTCTTCATGCAGAAAACGACGTCTTCGAGATAACGGCTCATCGGGCTGTACAGCTAAAAGCTCGTCACAGATAGCAATCATACGAGCATACAACCACAAACGCATATCTTTTGGCTGATACTGCGCAGGCAACTCATCTAAATAACGGCGCACTTGGCGCAACTGGTTGTTTAACAACGCTGCTTTGCGCAACCGCTCAATTCTTGCCTGTTCTTTAAATTGTAGATATATGGCAAACGCAATAAAGCCTCCAATGACCATCAACAGAAGCGTTACGATAATTGCTGTCATAATTTCGTTTTCCGAAGCGCTAATACGTTATTGTTTTTTCAACCAATATTCCCTTATAACAAAAGGACTTAACTGGCTCTAGGATTATTTCCAAATAGTTCCGTTTCAATGCTCTGTATTGTACTTTGCAGTTTTTTAAGTACGGGTTCCGCTTGCTCAAATGTCGCTACTTTTTCCATTTCAGCCAATGCCAAACGAAGTTTTTCAAGCGCACTGGCTTTTTTATCTAGATCCAAACTTGCTTGAGCCTCTTTCACAAGCAAATCATGATGCGCTAAGCAGTACGAAAAACGAACCTGTGTCACTTGATCTTTTGCCGTTGCTTTATC
Source organism: Marinomonas atlantica (assembly GCF_001639725.1). GTDB lineage: Bacteria > Pseudomonadota > Gammaproteobacteria > Pseudomonadales > Marinomonadaceae > Marinomonas > Marinomonas atlantica. Next base: position 84,593 of record NZ_LTAW01000003.1, on the reverse strand, counting down.
AACTAGGTTATTACTGACCAAGCCCCTCAATAATAACGGGACATCCTGTAAACCTTGTTGGACTTGGGATAACTGAACATGTGTCTGTACTTTGTCATTAATAGACGCCTGCTGATCTAGTTTGAGTTCTTCCAAAAGTTGCAGATAGCCTGGAAGTGCACTTTCTAAATCCGCTACTAGTTTGTGTCGGCCAAGTAAGTGAATACTTGAAATTAAGTATTCCAACAAGACGACTTTGGTTGTTAGAGGCAAGTAGCGGTCAGGCAACACATTCAATAAATGGGCAACACGATAGCTACGTTTACTGAGCTGTTCTAACTCTTGTTGCTGCCTTTCTTGGCGCTCTTTGTAGAATTTCAACAGTGATATAATCAGTATCGCTAATAGCAATACCACTGTCACGATAATTATGGTTGTTACAATAAAGCTACCAGACACGGGTTCACCACGAAAATTAGAAAAGCCTAAACCTAAGCATATAAAAAAACCGACCATTATGCATGATCGGTTTTTAAATGATTCAAAACTAAGGTGAGGTTTACGCGACTGAGAAGCCTAGCAACGCATAGAAAATAATTGCTGATAGTATCCCTGAAGCAGGAACGGTGATAACCCATGCTGCAGCAATACGTATCAGTGCAGAGCGCTTTACTAACTCTTTCTTAGTTGCTTTCTTAAGACTCTTACGCTCATCACGTGAGATTGGCGCTGCGCTACGAAGAGACTTGACCTCACGTAAAATCGCACGCTTTTCCGCCACATCCGCCAACTTAAATCGCTCAACGAATGCATGCGTTTCATCTTCACCAAGGCCAGAGCTAGTCGAGTGTTTCTCTATTTGAGCTAATTTTTTCTCGTAAGAAAGCTTCAAATATTCGCGCAAGAAGCCAACACCAAAGATACCACCTACCGCAATGTGCGTAGAGCTCACTGGTAAGCCAAGCTGAGAAGCGATAATTACCGTAATTGCTGCAGCCATTGCCACACAGAAAGCTCGAGTCTTATCCAGCTCGGTAATTTCAGAGCCTACGGTACGAATTAACTTAGGCCCAAACAAAGCTAAACCAATCGCTATACCTATACCACCCGTCAACATAACCCATAAAGGGATAGACGCTTTAGTTGAAACACCACCATTCATAAGTGCATCATTGATTGCAGCCAATGGCCCAATCGCATTCGCTACATCGTTGGCACCATGAGCAAAACTCAACAAAGCTGCAGAAACAATAAGTGGAATAGTAAATAAGCTATTAACCGCATCTTTGTCATTCTTAAGCGCATTCGCTGCACGGTCGACTACAGGGCGAACAATAAAGTAGACGGTTAACGCCAAACCTAAGCCAATCAATAAAGCCGTAATAATATCCAGCTTCCAAATCTTCTTAAGACCTTTCATTGCTAGGTATGTTGAAAACGCCCATACCATCAGAGCAACCAAAAGTGGCACGACTTTTTTAGCCGCTTCTATCCTGTCACTCTTATACATGACGGATCGTTTAATATAGATCAAGAAAGACGCAGCGATAATGCCACCCAAGGCAGGTGAAATAACCCAGCTAGCAACGATCGCGCTTACTTTGTCCCAGTTAGCGATATCCCAGCCACCTGCGGCAATACCTGCTCCCATTACACCACCCACAATAGAGTGAGTCGTTGACACTGGTGCACCTAAATAGGTGGCTAAATTCAGCCAAATCGCGCCGGCCAATAAAGCGGCCATCATAACCCAGATAAATGTTTCTACATCTGCAATTGCATTAGGGTTAATAATGCCTTTTTTAATGGTTCCAACAACGCTACCACCTGCAATAATTGCACCCGCTGCTTCAAATATCGCAGCGATAAGAATTGCACCCGCCATAGACAGAGCTTTAGATCCTACGGCAGGGCCAACGTTATTTGCTACGTCATTGGCACCTATATTTAACGCCATATAAGCGCCAAAAGCGGATGCAATGGCTAAGATAGATATGTTTGAAATGCCTTCTCCATGCGTATACGCATAGTAGCCAGACAAAACAACGAACGCTAAGGCGATTAAAATCCGAACGATATCACCGCCACGGGTAGTCTTTGAGCTTGTGCCGTAATCTGTAAGATCCATAAAAAGATACTTCTTAAAAAATTAAACGACGCTGGTTGGTAAATAATCACCTAGCCGCTCTTTTCCTAGAGGACCTAAACCAGCCTTTCAAATTAATCCGTCAAAATTCATTAAACTGAAACGCGCGCCATTCTACACTTAGATCATTTTTATAAAAACCCAATAGGCCCTGAATCATGACTTAAGTAAGAGTTTTTTTGGCGTACATTTCATTTCGATTGCATTTATATGACTTTAATATGACAACAATGTTACAGCCAACATTAATCTAAATATTTTATTAAATTCAGACAAAAAAAAGCCCCATCAGGGGCTAAAAAGTTAGAATTGGGGGGGCCAATTCTCAGGGTAAAAAATGACTAGGGCTTAAAAGAAGCCCATAGGGTTGATATCGTAGCTTACTAACATGTTCTTAGTTTGTTGATAATGATCAAGCATCATTTTGTGGTTTTCACGGCCGACACCAGATTTTTTGTATCCGCCAAACGCAGCGTGTGCTGGATACTGGTGATAACAGTTCATCCACACTCGCCCAGACTGAATACCACGCCCCATGCGATAAGCGCGATTGGTATCTCGCGTCCACACACCAGCCCCCAGACCAAATTCAGTATCGTTGGCTATTGCTAGTGCTTCAGCTTCATCTTTGAAAGTAGTCACAGATACAACAGGACCGAAAATTTCTTCCTGGAAGACACGCATGTCGTTGGTGCCTTTCAATAGTGTTGGCTTAATGTAAAACCCATCATTGAAACCATCAACCACTTCTTGATCACCACCAACAAGTACCTCAGCCCCCTCATCGCGGCCGATTTTTAGGTAGCTTAAGATCTTTTCAAACTGCTCTTGTGACGCTTGAGCACCAACCATGGTGTCAGTATCTAGTGGATTACCACGTTGAATCTTTTCAATTCGATCAATGACAAGCTTAATAAAATCATCGTACATATCTTCTTGAATCAAAAGACGCGACGGACAGGTACAGACTTCACCTTGATTGAAGAATGCCAATACGGCCCCTTCAACACATTTGCTAACAAACTCGTCTTCGGCATCCATAATGTCGCTGAAGTAAACATTTGGTGATTTACCGCCTAACTCAACAGTGGATGGTATGATGTTTTCAGCGGCACATTTTAGGATATGCGAGCCAACTGGGGTAGAGCCAGTGAATGCAATTTTGGCGATGCGTGTACTGGTTGCCAGTGCTTGTCCGGCCTCTGCGCCGTAGCCGTTGACTATGTTGAGCACGCCAGCGGGTAACAAGTCACTAATCAATTCAGCTAATACTAAGATAGAAGCAGGTGTTTGTTCGGCAGGTTTTAGCACCACACAGTTACCTGCAGCGAGCGCTGGAGCTAATTTCCATGCAGCCATAAGCAATGGGAAATTCCACGGGATAATCTGCCCCACAACACCTAATGGTTCGTGAAAATGATAGGCAACTGTGTTTTCGTCGATTTCACCGATGGAGCCTTCTTGAGCACGAATAGAGCCAGCAAAATAACGGAAGTGATCCGCAGCAAGTGGCACGTCTGCAGCTAAGGTTTCTCGGACTGACTTCCCATTATCCCAAGTGTCTGCGACTGCCAAAACTTCTAAATTTGCTTCAATGCGATCAGCGATTTTTAACAGCACTAATGAACGCGCTTGAACCGATGTTTTACCCCAAGCCTCTTTTGCAGCATGCGCTGCATCAAGTGCAAGGTTAATATCTTCTTCGGTAGATCGAGGAATACGACAGAATGGTTTACCATCAACAGGGCTGACGTTGTCAAAGTACTCACCTTTTACGGGGGCTACCCATTCGCCACCAATAAAATTTTCATACTGCTCATTAAAGCTAACAACGCTGCCTTCAGAACCTGGTTTTGCATAGATCATACTGTTTACTCCGATTATTGTTGTTTTCAGTAAGTGAATTACTATGTAATCAATGTAGACCTATGGTTAGGAAGTTTCTTGCCTGACAGTCTAAAAAACTTGTCTAGCAGTCCATAAAAGTTGACCGTACTCTATAATTTAGGTTAATCATTAAACAACATTTACTCAGCACCACCATCAAACAATAATTAATGAGGTGTGTATGACTCATCAAATAGCGAGCCTTGAGGCACTTCGACAGCCCACAAAGCTTGTAGAAAATCGAGTTTGTTTTGCTGGCCCGCACGCCGAACTCAGCATATATGACACTTATGAACAAGCAGAGCGAGTTAGCTTGAAATCAGATTCACTTCTCTATTGCGGCATGGTCACTGGCGCCAAAGTAATGCATACCAAAAGTGAAGAGAACATTCCCTTCTTACCACATGAGTCTTTTATTCTTGCTCCGAAAGAAGAGGTCTTTATCGATTTTCCGGAAGCGTCACTAGATCGACCCACAACCTGCTTAACCGTTGAAATATCTCAAGAACGCATTGCACAAATATGCGACCGCATGAATGATGTGACTAACATGAATGGATTGTCGCTAATCGATCCAAATAAACCACTGCACGCACTACACACACAAGGCACGCAACAGGTACTGGATCGCCTAGTAAGCGATTTTGTACAAAATGACCCTGATCGCGATTTGTTGGTAGATTTAGGAGTCAGTGAACTGGTCACTCGTATTTTGCGTCATCATGGCCGTGAAGCCTTACTTCAATTCACTAAACTAATGCCCGATGCGAACGGCTTAACAAATGCATTAAGCTTTATTGAATCAAACTTAGCCATGCCGTTGGATATTGATCAGTTAAGTAAGCTTTCCTGTATGAGCCGGAGCCGCTTTTACCAAGAATTCAAGCGACACCTTGGATGCACGCCTAACGAATATCAGCATCAACGGCGCATGAGCATTGCCTTAGAGTTTTTAAAACAGAAACGCTCTGTAACAGAGGTCAGTATGGAGCTAGGCTATCAAAGCTTGAGCCACTTCAGTCGTCGATTTCATCAACATTTCGGTGTATCCCCACGCCAAATCCTGAGTCAACTCAACCTCCAACACTAGCCCCTCTTTTATAGTGATTATAAGGGAGTATCCAAAAGCTCCCTTCGTTTTCCCTGACGTTAGTTGATACTATTCACTTCATACTACTGTTTATGGTGATATAAGGGATCTCCATGCCATCCTTATCTGATTCGCTGCTCAGCCAGCCTAATTTTGTACATTTTTGGACTGGGCAAATCGCCTCTTCTTTCGCATTTCAAATGCTTGCTGTCGGCATTGGCTGGCAAGTCTACGATTTAACCGGTAGTGCGATGGCACTTGGTTTAGTCGGGCTGTTTCAATTTTTACCACAGCTTATGCTGACGCTTGTGGTTGGACATATAGCGGATCGATATAACCGCCGTCTTATCTGTGTTTGTACTCGTTTAGCCATGGCAGCAACCGTTGGCATTTTGGCCTACGGAAACATATCGGACACAATATCACCAAACATGATCTATACCTGCGCGGTTATGCTAGGCACTGCGCGTGCTTTTGAAATGCCTGCAGGGCAAGCCATTTTACCTAACCTTGTCCCCCCAGAACTGCTTTCTAAAGCCGTAAGCGCTATCGCTTCAGCCCGCGAAATATCCGTGATTGCAGGACCAGCCTTAGGGGGCTTTATCTATCTTTTAGGCGCACCTGCACTCTATTTTACTAGCATGGCTTGTTTTTTAGTGTCTTGCTGTATTTTGTTTTTCTTACATTACAACTATGTATCCAAAGAAAAACAGCCCGTGAACCTGCATCATTTATTTGGTGGGTTACGCTATATTAAAAATAACAAACTGATTCTTGGATCCGTATCTCTGGACATGTTTGCGGTGTTATTGGGCGGCGCAACAGCCTTGCTCCCCATTGTCGCAAAAGACATTTTGCAGACGGGCCCTTGGGGGCTTGGCTTATTGCGCTGTGCGCCAGCAGTGGGCGCACTATTAATGTCTGTCTATTTGGCTCGATACCCTTTAACCCACAGTGTTGGAAAAATCATGTATGCCGCCATCGCCCTATTTGGCTTAGCTACCATTGTATTTGGGTTATCAGAACATTTACTTCTATCAATGTCGGCACTGTTTGTATTAGGCGCCTCAGATATGATCAGCGTCGTCATTCGCTCAACCTTAGTTCAATTGGAAACACCGGATGATATGCGAGGACGAGTCAGTGCCGCCAATTCAATCTTCATTGGCAGCTCAAATCAGCTTGGGGAATTTGAATCGGGCGCAACGGCGGCGTTATTTGGGACCGTACCAGCCATTGTGGTTGGAGGCTTTGGCACGATTGCAGTTGTCGGTTTATGGGTGTACTTATTTCCCAGCCTTTTCCATCGGAACTCTCTAGAGAACGATAATGAACCGACAAATCCAACATAGAGGTAATATATCGGCACATTAACTAAATTAGGCGTAACATGTAAGGGTGACTATAAATTTCAGACAAAAAAAAGCCGATCTAAATAGATCGGCTTTTTAAAATTTGGTGCGGAAGGAGAGACTCGAACTCTCACGCCGTGAAGCACTGGAACCTAAATCCAGCGTGTCTACCAATTCCACCACTCCCGCAAGGAATGAGGCGTATTATAGGGATACGCATTTTAAGGTCAAGTATTTTTTAGCGCTTTTATAGAAAAGAGTAACTCGACTTAATATAAAAAAATGCTTTATGTATCAAGCATTTATTTTAGGCAATAAAAAAGCCGATCTATTTAGATCGGCTTTTTTAAATTTGGTGCGGAAGGAGAGACTCGAACTCTCACGCCGTGAAGCACTGGAACCTAAATCCAGCGTGTCTACCAATTCCACCACTCCCGCAAGGAATGTGGCGTATTATAGAGAAACGCTTATACAGGTCAAGCTTTTTATTTGGTTGTTTACCCTCTAAGCGTCAAACAACCAAATAGATCACACGCAACACACTAGTAAACCAAATGTAATTAATAAGTTTACTGACAATTTTATATGTCGTCTTTATAATGCCCGCGTCAATTTTGGAGAGTTCTGTTATGTGGATTTTATTGGTCATGACTGGCCTATGGGCGTTTTCATTCAGCCTAATCGGTGTTTATCTTGCGGGGCAAGTAGATGCTTGGTTTTCTGTTTTAATGCGCATCACACTTGCCATGCTCGTGTTTTTGCCTTTCATTAAGCTTCGCCAGACCCCTAAGCCTCTGGCCTTAAAACTTATGGCCATAGGTGCCTGCCAGCTAGGTGTAATGTATGGCCTGTATTATCAATCATTCTTGTATCTTTCGGTGCCAGAGGTGCTTCTGTTTACAGTAATGACACCTATTTATATCGCTTTGATAAACGATATTCTTGAGCGTCGCTTTCACCCTACTTACGTTATCAGCGCCGTCGTTGCGGTCGCTGGAGCCATCAGTATACGTTATCAAGGCATTGATGAAGGCTTTGTCCAAGGTTTCTTACTCGTACAAGGCGCCAACCTATGTTTTGGTTTAGGTCAGGTTGCCTACAAACGTCTTATGGCGAGCACCAAAACAAAGCTTCCACAATTAACGCTGTTTGGATGGTTTTTTATTGGAGCATTTATTGTCGTTGTACCGTGCTTCTTGTTACTCGGTAACATCGAAAAGCTGCCAACTACAAACCTTCAATGGGGAATTTTAGTATATCTGGGTGTGATCGCATCAGGAGTAGGCTATTTCGCTTGGAATAAAGGTGCCACATTGGTCAACGTCGGCGCCTTGGCAGTTGCAAACAACCTACTGATACCTGCGGGAATCTTGGTAAACGTTTTGTTTTGGAATCGTGATGCCGATATCGTTCGCTTAGCCATTGGGGGCGGTATCATTTTGTTCGCACTTTATCTCAACGAGTGGTTTATCAAACAAAACGCACAAAAGAAGTTAACCACCACAAAAGCGTAAACTAAACTTTTAGATCTACCCAATGCATTAAAAAAGGGAATCAAATGATTCCCTTTTTTAATCTGAGCGCACCGAATAATTTAATTCGCTAGAAATTCACTGCGCGTTTTGTCGCTACGTTTGAACAAACCGCCTAAGGCCGTAGTTTGAGTCGATGAGCTGGCATCCATCACACCACGCGCTTTGACACAATAATGCGTTGCGTTAATGCTTACCGCCACATTGTCTGTTTCAAGCAGTGCTTGCAAGGTCACTAGAACCTGCTGGGTAAGTCGCTCTTGTACTTGTGGTCGCTGGCCAAAGAAACGCACAATTCGATTGATCTTTGATAACCCAATGATTTTGTTCTTCGGTAAATACGCCACTTTTGCTAAGCCATCAATGGTGACAAAATGATGTTCGCAAGTACTGGTAAACGAGATATCACTGACTTTAACCATCTCGTCCACTTTCATCTTGTTTTCAATGACAGTGATTTTTGGAAACTGGCTGTAATCAAGCCCAGAGAAAATCTCTTTTACATACATTTTTGCGATACGGTGTGGAGTCTCTGATAGACTGTCATCCGTTAGATCCAAGCCTAATGTGTAGACAACATCTTCAAACGCAGATTTGATACGCTGATACTTTTCTTCTGTTGTAAACCCATTATCAATCATCGGCGTTTCAAGACCATGCTTGATGAGCGCATCACGAACACGACTGGCTTCTTCGGAAAGCGCAATAGTGCTAACTTTATTGGTTTCTGCCACTGCAGTTGTCATATCAATACCTTGTCTCGCTAATTCGTTGATTCATGATGCCTAGAGCGTCGTAGCTTGCTTAGTTAAGCCAGATGAAGACCTCCGTCCAAAGCCAATGTACGCTCGGTCATGTAACGACTACTTAGGAAGTATTGTACCGCTGCAACCCCTTCCTGTTCACCTGGTTCTTGGCATAATAACGATTTTTTTAATGCTTTCTGCTGATATTCCTTATTGTCACCCTCCTGAAACAGGAAAAGAGACGGTGCAATTGCACTCTACTTTACACGCAGATTGTCAGCTTGCGAGAGAAGGATAAACTTAAATTAGTGAGGTCCGCTTTACTAGCAGCGTACGCAATATGCTTATCGCTGCCATTTTCCGCCATACAGTCGATTAATTGCATAGCATCCTTACTCGACTCTGCCATTTTTTGCAGTGTTAATGAGTAAATTCATGCAATCGCACACTTATTACGATTGTATAATTCGTTTAACCTCAATCGCGTCGCTTTTCTTGATAAGACAATCAAGTTTAGGTTTATTCATAAAATAGTCTAACTTATATAGGGCCTTAACCTGAGCTTACTCTTAGCAATGGAGCAAATTATGAATTCACAAGAACAGCTACCAAATATCCCCCAAGCAGCATTTGATTGGTATGACGAGTATGCTCACGGTTACATCGACCGGCGTACTTTTATTCGACGTTTATCTACTCTAGGCGCAGCAGGAATTACAGCATCTGCTGTATCGGCTGCTTTACTACCCAATTACGCTTTAGCAGAACAAGTTTCATTTAACGATCCAGAGATTATAGCTCGTTATGTTGAAATTGATGCACCCAATGGTCATGGAAAAGCACGCGGCTATCTAGTAACACCCACCGGAGTAAGCAATGACAATCCAGCCCCGGGCGTCATTGTAGTCCATGAAAATAGGGGGCTAAATCCCTACATTGAGGATGTCGCTAGACGCCTTGCTAAAGACGGATTCGTCGCCTTCTCACCTGACGCGCTATTTCCACTGGGAGGGTATCCAGGCAATGATGATGAAGGTCGAGCAATGCAAAAGACATTAGACAGAGATAAGATTCTTGGGGATTTCAGTGATGCGGCCACGTATCTGAAATCATCTTCCATCACGACCAATAAACTTGGTATTGTTGGTTTTTGCTTTGGTGGGTATGTTTCCAACCAATTAGCCGCCTCTTGGCCTAATATGATCGATGCCGCCGCCCCATTTTACGGCACACCTCCAACGACTGATTTACAAAATCTAAAAGGCCCTCTCTTGCTACATTTCGCCGAACTCGATCAAAGGGTCAATGCTACATGGTCAAATTATGAAAGCGCTTTAAAAACTATGGGAGTCGATTATCAAGCACACATGTACGAACGGGTTAACCATGGTTTCCACAATGATTCTACTGCTCGGTACGACAAAGACAGCGCTGAGTTAGCATGGCAGCGTACCGTCGACTTTTTCAAGCTTCACCTAACTTAATAACCCTCTTCTAGAAATAACAAAGGCCTCTTAAAAGGCCTTTGTTTATGACGAATCGCTCACGTTTATTATATTGCCGCAGTCATGATGTCATCTTTGCAAAAATATACACCATTACTTGGCGAAACTTGTTGCCACATATCCGTACTAAGTTCTTCGATAGGAACTTTTGCGCCAGCAGAGACCCACTCAGCAATACCACGTGCAACATTTGGGTAGCAGACTCTCACTACTTTGGCATTGTTTAGCCAATCACTGACCACGTCTGACGATAAAGTGTTCGTCGAACTCGCTAACCCCAAACGCTCCAACGCAACAACATTAGACAGTTGCTCTATCTGACCTTGCAATGGTTTTACTAATATTCGTCGGCCTAAATGCAGCGCCTCAGAGTTTAATTCAAACCCAGCATTACAGAGTACAGATTCACATTCTCTTAAGTTTTTCTGAAACTCATCACGGCTAAATGGAAAGACTTCGATATTTCCGTAGACACCTGGCTCAATGTCTTTGCAATGCATTCTGAAGCGATGTGAGGTGACATTCTCTAAGCATTCCATGACCTCTTCACTGTTTTCAAAGGGTAGATAGACCAATACCTGATCGTCCACAGCAATGTTTGTTGTATATTGACCCGTATGCTGAATTATGGGGGGTAAAATAGGCTTATCAAAATGATGCCAATGAACTCCTACACCTTGCGTCACAGGTGCAAAGTTGGACATCACCCAAGCGCCAAATACATCGCCTTTGTGTTTCGGAATATCATGTTGAAATGCATATTGATGACCAACGCCAATACAAGGCTTGCTTTGTCGCTTGGCAGCCCATGCTGTAATCGGCTCAAAATCCGTTAAGATAAGGTCATATGATGACAAATCTAATGCACTAATATCACGAAATAATTGTATTAGCTGAGCTTTTCGATACGTTGCTAATAAGTTTACTTTTCCATCTTTAGCAGCAAATGATAACCCGCTAAACGAACGAAACTCACCAAAGCATTGCATATCAAAATAGTCATGTTTATCTCTTCCTGAGAATACATAATCCACTTCAATACCAAGTCGGTCAAACTCGACACTCATTGCTCGTGCACGGGTAATATGACCATTTCCAGTGCCCTGCACCCCATATAAAATCTTCATACTAATACCCCAAATGTCACCATAGCGCATGTCGTTCCTAACAAGGCACCCATTGCCGTATCCGTCGGAAAGTGCACTCCTAAGAAAATTCGTGACATAGCTACCATGGCAGACCAGCTGTAAAAACTCATATAAAACTCAGGAAACCATTCACTTAAACAGTACGCCATAAAAAAAGCGCCTGAAGTATGTCCTGAGGGAAAAGAAAATTGATCAGAAGGACGAATAAAGCTCGTAAAGTCATCCAGAATGTCGGCGGGACGATTTCGTTTGAAGCTTTTTTTCAGAAGCAGATAAAGTATGCGCTCTATAGTGAAGCCGACTGCAATGATCAGAGCACATTGAGAGTAACCCAGAGACCACATTAAGATGGCCAACAAGACATACAAAGGTCCATCAGCTGATATTGAAACAACACGACTTGCTCGTGTCATAAATTGGCGATGTTTTCTCGCCATCAGCCAATAAAACGTCGATACGTCCATGTTGTGAATGCTGTTCAGTATGTTCATAACCCCCGCCCCTACACGTCTTCTATACTTACAACATAGAAAGTTTGGGTGTCATTTTCGTGGCAAGAGGATGATGCTTTTATGACAAAAAACGCTCCCGAAGGAGCGTTCTGTATGGTCTGATGAATGAATATTAATTTGCATTCATCATATTAAACTTTTTCATCAATTCAACTGGCTTATGCTTTTTATTACTGCCATTCAAAGCGTAAACTACAGTTTCGCCTTCAGGACCAGCACCAATATCAGTGTAACGAAGAGGCACTTCGCCAACGATACGAGCTTGATTCATTTCTTCAAGTGATTGGAATACATAGATACGACCTTCCATTCGCATTTCACCGTAAAACTCTTCAGCACCACTTAGTTCACCATCATACATGTCGATGCTTGCGATACCGCTGGTTTTTTTCTTATCTTCACTTGTTAAACCGAATACTAGTGTTTCACCTTTTGGACCTTCACCTATATGAACTTTACGGTAAGAAGTTTCACCTACTTCTAAAAAACTTTCATACGTTGCACGATCATCAAATACGTAAATACGACTTTCTTCGTGAACTTCGTACATATCTTGATTGTTCAGGTTCGCTTCAGTCGCCATCATATCGTTGTCAGATTTGGCATTAGAGCCTGCACATGCTGTTAACAGTAAAGAACCAGCAATCGCTGCAACAAGTGGTAACATTTTTTTGTTCATGGGTTATCTCCTTAACGTAATAACCCAACAAACTAACAAAGCAATATTGCAAATATATTGCACTACCAACTAAAACCGCTATAACCAATTCGACAACATTATCCCTACACCAAATGAGCGTGTGTAATTGTCATAATCCAATAGGGATTGCCCATATCCTTCAAAATATTGTGCATAACCACGTGCTTTACCCCACATTGGAAAACTGACCCCAAGTTGCACCGCTCCGCGGTTATCGGAGAAATTAAGATTGTTGCGCAATATCAAATCGTATGTAACATCATTATCTACATGCACAATAGTCAACTCGCCATGTCCCATGTAGTCGGTAATATTAGGGTTGTCATCGTCCTCATCGGATTCAGGAATACGATACCAAGGCTTAAACGACACTACCGTGTTATTACGCTCAAATATAAAATCCGCATACACTCTATTCCAAGACCTAGAAAAAGGGTCACTACGACCATTAGATTGATGTTGAATGCCGTAATTTATGCGTTTTAGCTCGGAACCCAAAAAAGAAAAATTGGGTTCCGTAGCAATAAAGGCCTCAGGCTCGTAACTTGTATCCCTAAATGGTGCGGAAATTTCACGATTATAAGCTTGCCAATAAGACTGCTGGGTATAGGCGAACCAAAGTTTTGAGTTCCGACCTAGTACACCTTTCGCGACAGGAAACTTAAAACTTAACTGGAATTTAAACTCCACATCCTGCAACTCATCAGATTCAACATTGCTGTAGGTAGCACGATCTCCAGTTTTTTGTGTGTAATAAACGGGTAGAAAATAATTAGGCCGATGAGGTGTTAAAACAAAAGGTTCATCGGATGTTATTTCCTCGCGTTGGACACGCTGCTCAATCATCCCATTAGCTTTTCTAGCCCGCTCCGCAATGGGTTCAGGAACCTCAGGCTCGATCAATAGTTTGGTTTTTTGTTTATCGTTAGAGTCGCCTGTTGAAGATGAATCTACTGCCCATGCATTGGAGAAAACCCCTATACCGATAACGAGCATACTTACCTGTCGCCAACTCATGACATGACCCTACCTTTTGAAGTATTTTAGAAGGAGTAATTAAGTAGAAATAACTTTACGGATATAGCTGTCTTGTGCCATTTCACATATTTCGACAGACAGGCTAACCTGTTTCACAGAAAAGCGGCATAACGTTTCAAGGACAGACTGTGAAAGTTCAGACTTCTGTTGTGCCGTTCGCCCAGGCAACAATCGTATTGTTACGTGTACAAAAGCATCTTGAACCCCACCCGTTATGAAGTGCTTACAGGCAAAAGCACGCAGCTTGATATCATTCGCTTCAAATAAGCCGGATGCTATACAGGCTTGCTGAACCGATTCCATCCAATCTAGTGGCGGAACTTCTTGTTCTAGGTTTTGGCTATATTCAATAATACAATGCGGCATAGTGACTTCCTTTTATTGTTTTATACGAAAGTATCAGTACCCAAGCTGGGTATTTACCGTATTAGGTAAAATACGTAAATGACGGTAATTACGAATATTTTGGGCTACTATTTCACTCGCACTTTGCACTGTCGTAGGCGCAGATATATGAGGCAATACGGTCACTTTAGGATGCGTCCAAAAAGTATGTGAGACAGGCAAGGGCTCATAGGCAAACACATCCAATACGGCATGTTGAATATGTCCGCGATTAAGATCATAAAGCAATGCTTCATCATCAATGATACGTCCACGTGCGAAATTAATAAGTTTAGCACCTGGTTTTAATTTGCTTAGATTCTCAAAACTTAATAAATTTTCTGTGGCTGGAGTAAGGGGCAATAAGCAAACTAAAATATCACTCCGCCCTAGCACTGTATCGAGTCCCTCAGCTGTTGAATACGTTTCAACTTGGTCAATCGACTTTTGACTTCGACTCCAAGCAATGACGTTAAATCCAAACCTAGCTAATAACAATGCAGCTTCTTTACCTAACTCACCTAGACCAAGCACACCAACAGTCCGTTCACTGGCTGAAACATAGGGCAATGGCTGCCAAAGCGCCTTTGCTTGTTGCTCTGCGTACTCAGGCATATCTCGATGTAAATATAAGGTCCATGCTAATACAGCTTCGGCCATGGTCTGGCTCAATTTAGGATCCACTAAACGCACAATACTAAAGCTATGAGTTGCAGGGCTTTGTAGCATTTTTTCAACCCCAGCCCAGACACTATGTACCCAAATAAGGTTCGGTAGTGTTCGTAGATCTTCAGGATCAGGATTGGCAACAATCGCTATCTCTACCGATTGACGCGCTTGATCGTTAAGCATTCGTAAAGGAAGAATTGTCTCATCTGGCATGAGCTTAGAAAGAGCTTGTAACCAAATATTTTCATCAGCTTCGTTCATAGTACTAACGAAAGGGATGGTGGGTGTTGTCATCATACTTCAGCCTCTTTCATTTCGAACCATTATTTAGTATCCATCAGCCATGATACTAAATATGATTTTTACAGAACATCTCAAAGTCGTGTGCACACATAGGTCGACCAAAGTAGTAACCTTGATAAGTATAACAGCCCATTAATTTCAGTTGTTTAAAGTGCTCCTCTGTCTCCACACCTTCCGCTAAGACTTTCAGGGATAAAGCATTGGCCATAGCAATTACCGCTAAGACGATGGCGTAATCATCTTTGTCTGTGATTAAGTCATTAACAAAAGACTGATCTATCTTTAGGCGATCTATTGGGAGATCTTTTAGATACTTGAGAGATGAATAACCTGTACCAAAATCGTCAATAGAAAGACTAATTCCAAGTGATCGGATGCTTTCCATCTTACCTAAAGCACCTTCTAAGTCCGTCATCAAGGTATTTTCGGTAATCTCAATATCCATCAACTTTGCAGGTAAACCACTTTGCTTAAGGGCAAAAGTAATATCATTAATCAGGCTTATATGAGCAAATTGCAGAGGGCTCACATTAATAGATATGCGCCAATCATCTTGCCAGATGCCTTGTTGAAGCCATATCGAGACTTGTGATGCAGCCTGTTTTAATACAATACGTCCAATATCATGAATTAAACCAATGTCTTCAGCAACACCGATAAACTCCATTGGCGAAACACGCCCCATGTCTTTATCGTCCCAGCGTAATAATGCCTCAGCGCCAATGATCTCGCCTTTCTCATTATTCTGGGGTTGGTAATACACCTCAAACTCTTCATTCTTCACAGCACGATATAGAGATTTTTCCATTTTCAAACGTGCATCAGACAGCGATTGCATGTTCTCTTGAAAAAAAGCAAAGGTATTTCGACCAAGTTCTTTCGCTTTGTAAAGTGCAGTATCCGCCTGACGTACGATAATCGCTGTAGACTCTTCACTTCCATCAAAAAACGATACACCCATGCTTGCTGTTATATGCAAGTCATGTCCACTTACATGTTTTGGCTCTGAGCAGGAAGACAAAACTCTTTGCATAAAGCGGTTAATAAGTATATTGCTTTCATTCTTGGATCCTCGAACCTGATTCCATAAAAAGACAAACTCATCTCCTCCTATACGAGCAAAGGTTGTATTAGGAGGAAGCAATGGCAAGAAAGACTCAACTACTTCTATTAAAAGCTGATCACCCACGTTGTGACCTAGTGCGTCATTAATGGTTTTAAAGCGATCCAAGTCTAAAATGATCAAAGCACCAAAGTGGCCCTCTGTCATGTTCTCCATAGATTCTTGTAAATGATCAATCATCAATGTCCGGTTCGGCAAACGCGTTAAAGAGTCGTAATAAGACAGACGATTGATTCGTTGCTGAGCCTCTTTTCGTTCAGATAGATCGCGCATCAATAAAACTATCTCAGTTTCACCTTGTACTTTATATTTGCTGATACGAATTTCAACAGGAATAAGCCTTTGATTATTTGATAAGGTAGTCTCCGCTGTCATGGCCTCATCTAGGGGTAAATTGTATAACGAGTCTTCTAAAGCCCCCCAAAATTTTTCCTTTTGCAAACTAGCTAAAGTGGAGCCAGTCAGTTGACTTGAACTAAGGCCAATCAACTTCTCAGCGGCTTCGTTTACAACACAAATCATTAGTTTTTCATCTAGTACAATGATGCCATCTGCTGCGTGACTGATCATTGCTTTGGAATGCTGATGGCTTCGCTCTAAAGCGTCCAAAGCACTGGTTAGACGGCGCCACAACTCACTGAATGTAGACTTTAAACGGCCTAACTCATCTTGCCGATGCAAGACATCAAATGAAGGAGGCACGACAATATTTTGATTTTCATTTACACGACTTATCGACCAGGTTAACTGCTTTAAAGGACGTGTGACTATAAAATAGAAAAGTAAAGAAAGAATAGATGCTAGTAAGATATCTTTTATTAGGTTTTGAATAAAAAGCTGGCTATTAAAGCCAATAACCTGCTCTATTAGATAACTCCTATCAAGCTCAATTTGAATTATTCCTAACTGTATTTCGATACCACTATAATTAAGTTGACGCGTTACTATTATTTCGTCCGGTAGAAAAAAGTCAGCTATCTCGACTGTCCAAGAAGGTGCAATATAAGTTGCACTGGCTTCAGAAAATAGTTTTCCTGTTTCATCAAAAACAACAGCTCTAGCGATAGCGGGATTATAGAGTAGGCTCTCAACTTGTTGTTGGGCGAACACTTTATCTAAACGAAATAGGGCTTGTGTTAAAGGACGCTCCACAATGGATAAAAGTTCGTTAAACTCTTTTTGAACGCGGTAGGGCTCTTGCTGAATAGTTTGGTACGATTTGAAGAAACTCAGGACTAAGCTTAACACCACTGCCAATAAAAAAGTTGCTATAGACTGTTTTATGTACAGTGATCTATTTAATGTTGATAGCATTACTACCCTACTACTCAGCCGCTGTCGATATATAAAGTACCTGAATGGCACACCTAACTCTAACGATAGAGAAAGACTATACAGCGTTAGTAGTCATATGAAAACAGCTCTTAATGTGACACAAAACAGTTTTATCATGAAATAACATAAGCAAATTACTCTTTTCAGATAAGGTCATTAAGTAATTTAAAATCAGGGGGATACACATTCAAAAAAACTAATTAAGGGTTCCTTAATCGTGGCTATCCACTATCCGACTTTAGAAATCAAATTACTGGCAGACAAATTTGATTGCTTCAGATGATATTGGGATAAAGTCAAAGCGATTACAAATACAGCAGTCAAAATCAACCAAGAACCCAGCACAATGCCACCCCACCCCCAAGCTTGCCAAAATGGGTCTAAGTAGAACCCACCTACACTTGCCCCTAAATAGTAAAATACTAGGTACAAAGACGATGCGCTGGCTTTTGCCTGATGAGCATTTTTGCTGACAAAGCTGCTGGCAGTGGAATGACATAAAAAGAAGCCAAAACAATTAATCAACAAACCAATAATGATGCTAGTTAACGACCCGTATAAAGTGATCGCAGAGCCTAGCATCAGTATAAGTGTGCCAAGTGCCATGATTTTTGGCTGCGAATAATACACCGCTAATTTTCCTGAGAATGCAGATCCTATCGTCCCAGTCAAATAGGTTAAAAAAAGCAGGCTGACATACGAGGCAGATAAAGAGTAAGGCTCTGCTTCTAAAACAAAAGTAATATAGCTGTACTGATTAATAAATATGAAAAAATTAAAGCCGCCAATCAAATAGCACATGAACAAAATAGGATTGCTTATATGCAGTTTTACATTCATGAATAATGTAGCAGGCCGAAAACGCTTAGCATGAAAGTTCTCGGAATTTGGCAGTAATACCCAGAACAGAAAAAAACATACCATACTGACAACAGACATTACGAAAAACGCCGCAGAAGGCCCCTGCCATTCACCCACAAACCCGCCAATTAAACGCCCCCCAATACCGCCGATCGTATTGCCACTAATATACAAACCAACGGCTACAGCCATCGCTTGCGGACGATATTCATCACCAAGATACGCAACGGCAATAGCAGGCAAACCAGCGAGAAAAAATCCCTGTAAAGCTCTGATTAATAGCAGCTCACTGTATTGATTAACAAAACCAAGAGAAAGTGTCGTCAGTGTCACTCCAAGTAACGCCATGATCATAATATTTTTACGGCCTAACGCGTCAGATAAGGACCCGTAAAACAGCAAAGAGAACCCTAAGGTCAAAGTGGTAATGGTAAAGCTGCTTGCGGCTTGGAGCTCGGAAATCGAAAACTCATGCGCAATCATTGGCAACAAGGGCTGAGTGACATAGACGTTCGCAAAAACCATAAACGAACCAATCACCAGTGCTAATGTACCGCGCCAAAATGCCCAACTACCTGTATCAATCACCTTATCCACTCCGATAATAGAAGAATAAAATGACTATACGTATTATATTTTCATCAATAAAATATATTTAAATTATAGATTGGATAACATAAATTGATAGAAATAAAACCTATACGCTATTTTTTAGCCGTAGCGGAAGAGCTCAGTTTTACACGTGCAGCGGAACGACTGCACATTGCTCAACCCGCCATCAGTATGGCGATCAAAAAGCTTGAGAAAGAAGTCGGCGTCGACCTTTTTCATAGACAAGATAGAAAAGTCAGTCTTACCGATGAAGGTCGCGTACTGCTAAATCATGCTAAAAAACTCATTCAGCAAGCAGACGAAACAGTACTCGCTATGCAAGAGCTTAGTGGTCTTGAAAAAGGGGAAGTACGCGTCGGCATCCCTAGCATGCTTGGCTCGTACTACTTCCCTCCAATATTAATGGCATTTCGACATCAGCACCCGAACCTAACTCTGCAAGTCATTGAGGGTGGCACATGGAAACTTCAACAAATGCTGGAAGTCGGAGAAATTGATTTAAGCGTTATCGTCGCAGAGAAGCCCAGTGAGCAACTTGAAACACGTGCCTTACTTAAAGAACAAATGATGGTCACGGTTAATCGAGAACACCCTTTCGCACAATATGAAAGCGTCACGTCTGAGCAATTTTTTAAAGAAGAATTGGTGATGTTTAAAGAAGGTTATTTTCATCGCAGAGTCATTGATCGACTGGCACAAGAGCAAGGGGTCACACCGAACTTTGGCTTTGAAACCAACCTTATTCCATTGATCAAATCCATTGTCAAACAAGGTTTTGGTATTACCACCCTACTTGGGATGGTAATTGAAGAAAATGACCTGCTTGTTACCCGCCCTTTTTCGGAAGCCGTATGGCTGGACATTAACATTGCTTGGCGCAAAGGTGGTTATTTGTCAAAAGCCAATGCAGCCTTTCTGTCCTTCTTAATTCAAGAAACAGAACACAAAAAGCCAGCGTAAAACGCTGGCTTTAATACTTCTATTTTATGTTATTTAGTTTGGTATAAGCGCTCTTCTACTAAGCGTGACCCCTGCAAAGAACGACACGTCTTTGCACCGGCCAAGATTGCGAGATCCAAAATAGGCTCTAATAACACAACGCTTAAGTACGCCATACCAAATGTCGCGACTGAACTAAGGTTTTCAGCGCCAAACCCCTGACCATAGAATGCCCAAAAGGCAACCCAAGCAACGATCCCGCCTTGATACGTTAAAGACAGGCGTAATGCTTGGCTGTAACGGATATCGACGTACGCTGTTTTCTCAGAAATAGTTCGACGAGCAATGGCTGTCATCGCAAATAAAGGCAATAACAACGTGGTTACGTTCATGGCGTATTGAGGCAGATCAAACGGTGCGAAAAACACTCCTTGTAACAATAACCCCACACTTAGCCCGATCGCTGCTGCAGCCGAGCCAAAGATCAAAAACAGTGTCGATCCCAATATAAAGTGTACTTCCGATACACCTACTGGCTGTTTTGGAAACACTTCAAAAAAGATAAATACCAGCAAAGCTGACATCAATGCCCGACTTAAAAGGCTGACTAAGCCATCTTTTTTGATCGTGTTTAATGAAGATTTTGCGGCAATAGCAAAAGCCAATCCCGCAGTTGCGTAACTCAATCCTAGCTTAGCGCCAGTGACAACGCCTGGTTCGATATGCACAATGTGCCTCCTAATGGTTTTCATACCACCCGTATGAGAAAAGAACAGAAGTCAAATGGCCGGTCTCCGGACTCGGTAACGTTTACAGCCACCTTCCCAAAAATCAGTGGTGACTGCCGTGCAATCCTTGCTGTTACCTACCGTTGCGGGGGCAGTATAGGATCATCAGTAATAGCTGATTCCCTATTTCCCGTTTCACTTTTTACAAAGCACCCTTCAACAGGCGCACTTTAACAACTTTAGAGGCAATAAAGAACTGAGTATATTTACTGATCCGAATGGTTTGACTCATGTGTGCGAGAAAATAATAGCTCTGATAATCGGCTACGCTCATCCATTTTTTTCTCTAGTGAGTTAAATAAACTCGTACGATGAAAAATCGCTCCCGCGATAAAACCTATAAAACTACCTAAAACAATATCTATCATACGCTGCTCAAGTAGGACCGACGCATCCATTCCAGTCGAAGTAATCTCAGCCATAATAACGGTCAATGGCGTAATAAAAGTCACTGCTAGGGCATAATTTTTTACAATAAATACTTCTATTATAGTTTGTAGAACGCATATCAAAAGAGCTAGCACAATGGGTGATGGATGAAACGAGAATATGAAGCTTGCGAGCAGCATGCCAATAGACGTGCCCACTATACGATGAATATTTCTGTGCCAAACCATTCGGAACGTCGCACCCTGTAATATTGCAGCACACGAAATTGGCACCCAGTAAGGGTTATCAAGACTTAAGATTAAAGTAAAAGCATATGAGCCACTAATGCACACACTTAAAAATAATGCTTCTAACAATATAGCATTTACTCTTGGATCAACTTCTACAGGAGTATATGTTGTTTTATGAGCGCCGGTAAAAAGGCTATAAATGAAAGCCATAAGCACAGCCCATAATCCCCCTAATGCAATTAAGCCTACTCGCATTGGGATTGCGGAAAAGTCAAATGGCATCGCCATCGCGACACAAGATGCTAATATAAAAAAGAAGCTTCCTGGTGGAGGAAGGCAGTAATATCTTGTGATCACAATAACGGCCAAGGCAATCATAAATAAGCCAACCGGAGCCAACCCAGGTACCACAGCCGCAAGGGTTGCCAGTGTTAAGCACGCCATGAAACCAAAGGTACAGAGGATCATCGTCAACATTCGAGACGTTGTACGATTTGGGCTCATGTATAAAAACACCATCGCACCTAAGCTTGCGATCATGGCATCATTAAATGTTCCAGTTAACGCACCAATAACAGCGGGCGCACCAATTGTTACACCAGTCGTCACAGGTAGATGCCATGGACGACTAACTTTGTTTAATACCACTAGGCTCTTTAACGTTGTTCTAATAGTCACTTTTTTAAAAGCCCTCTTAATCATAACAATTATTTATGGATAACCTTTAATAACAAAATAACTCTATTAAAAACGGTGCTTTATAGTCTATAAAACTTGTATCACTTGTCTGTTATTTGCATATAAAAGGAACCTCCAATGAATCTATCATTGCAGACTAAAATCACCCTGCAAAGCATTCTCGCAGTCATGATTGTAACCGTTGCGGTCGCTTGGTTAGCTTTTAGCAAATTCGACTCTGCGAATCAAAATAGCATTCAATCAGAGTCTGCCTCACAAGCATCAGCTATTAATATATACCTAACCAACTGGTATAACGACCGTGAGAGCACGATGCAAACCATCAAGATGCACTTAGAAGCTTCACTTACTCAAAGTGAAAGTGAAGCTGAAATATTACCAATCTTGCAACAAGCTCAGTCTAGTCTTGGTTTTGGTATGACATTTTTGGGATTAGAAAATGGAAATATGTACCGTCATGACCCGAGTTTAAACAGTGCGGGCTACGACCCTCGAGTTCGCTCGTGGTATAAAGATGCCAAGTCATCGAATAAGGCTTTCATAACAGCACCTTATACTTCGTCATCTACCGGTAAATTGTCAATGACCTTTGTTCAACCTATTATCGTCAATGGCAAATTCGCAGGTGCCATTGGTGGATTAGTGTTTTTAGAAGATCTACTTGACCGTATACTTGAGTTGGATGTTCTTGGAAATGGTGAGCTGATTTTAATAGGTAAATCTGGCGAAATACTGGCTCATCAAAATAAAGATTTAATCCAAAAAAATATTACCGAATCTAGCTATCAAATTACATCTGAAGACCTCCAACAGGCCGATACATCCTTTGCTTTTAAAGAGATTAATTTAAATGGCATAACAAAATTCGCATATTTAAAAGAGTTAGGGGAAACCAGTTGGACACTCGCATTGATCATGGATAAAGATACACTGATGACCCCAATCCATGAGTTTGCAAAAAGCGCATTACTCTTCAGTATCATTTTGCTAATCATCATCTCATTTATCATTTTCAAAGTGTCACAGTTGCTTTTAAAAGGTTTGCGTGATGTTACTTCGCGTTTACAAGATATTGCAGAAGGTGACGCCGATCTAACAGCACGAATTACGGTAAACAGCCGCGATGAAGTGGCAGACTTGGTAAATGGATTCAACCAATTTGTTGGGCGGCTTCAAGGTACCATTAATAATGTGAAAGCGATTGAGAGCAACCTTTCGCAACAAGCTCAATCTATAAATTCTACTTCTAGCCATAGCCATGATCGATTAATTGCCCAACAAAGTAGTATCACAATGGTCGCAACTGCGGTTTATGAAATGGCTCAAGCGACTCAAGAAATTGCCACTAACGCACTTGAAACAGCTCGTAATGCTGATAATGCTGTTTTGTCCAGTGAAGCTGGACAAGCACAAATTGATGCCAGTCAGAACAGCATTCAGCAGCTAGCCGATGAGGTTAGCTCTGTATCAAGTGTTATTCAGCAAGTTAGTCAAGATGCTGAGAATATAAACTCTATTCTTAACACAATATCAGGAATTGCAGAGCAAACAAACTTGCTTGCCTTAAATGCGGCTATTGAAGCTGCCCGTGCTGGTGAACAAGGACGAGGGTTTGCAGTTGTAGCAGATGAAGTTCGTGTTCTGAGTCAGCGCACTTACAGCTCCATAGAAGAAATCCAAAAAATGATTGAAAACCTGCAAGTTAGCAGTGGCAACGCCGTCACACAAATTCAGCGTAGCTTTGATAAGTCTGAGCGAAGCGTAGAAGACATTCGCACTGCACGAGAGAGTTTTGATGAAATCAAGGAGCTTATTACGAGTATTAGTGATCGTGCAACGCAGATTGCTAGTGCCACAGAGCAGCAAACCAGTGTGTCAAAAGACATTAGTGAGAATACGACAGAAGTAGATAACGGTGCTCAAGAAATGGTGCTGTTTGCTCAGGAAAACTCTGAGACTGCTAACCAGCTTGCAAAACTAACCAGAGATCTAAAAGAAAACGTACATTACTTTAAAAGCTAAAATCACTATAAAAACGCCCAGCATACAGCTGGGCGTTTTTATTTGGATTGATCTACACCGCAAAAGGTGCAACACCAATTAATAATCCGTGTAAATAAAATGCAACAGCAACGTACGCTAACACTCCCACCACCACGGCAATAAAGTCATACTTGAAATCTGGCGCCAAAAACGTCTCACCTTGCTGCTTAATACGACGTTTTGAAATCACGAAGTTCGCTACCGCCCAAGCTAAAAAGCTACCAAAAAGTACGGCATCCGCCGTCGTTCCATTGCTGATTAAATGAGCAAATGCCCAGAGTTTTATACCGACCACCATTGGTACACCAACACGAGCTTTAATCTTCGAATACGGCATAGCGGCAGCGGCGATATAAATAAACGCGAACAGGATGATTAGCGCAGCAACATGACGTGTCCAAACAGGAGGAAACCATAACCATTCAGCACTGTAACGAGCATACCCATATCCCATGATCGTTGTCAGCAGCCCAATAATAGCCACAGCAGCATGCAGTATTTTCCAGTTATTTTTGCCTAACTGCTGCATCATAAATTCTCGCCAATCAGGCGCAAATAGACGTATCGAATGAATTCCGATAAACAATACCAATCCAACCAGCAATAATGCCATTGAGCACTCCTATAAAGTTATCTCTTAGTGTTAAGCATGACGTATGAAAATAAGGGCCAAAAACGCCTTTTTACGGTGCAAATGCATCTTATTTGTATACGATATTTCCTTTCTTAATCAGTCAATTATACAGTCTTTACAATGTATAAATGCAGCCCCCATACATTCCGTTTTCTTTGCGCTTTCTCGACAGCAAAATCACACTGTTGCGCTTATTAATCATTATCATAATGATTAGATAACTAGGCTAGCCAAGTAACTGTTTAGGCTGGACCTACCCACTTTTTTGAGACTTGAATTGTTCACTTTTATGAAAAAACTCACCACGCTCACATTACCACTGATTGCATCCGTATGCTTTAGCTCAGGGCTCATGGCAGAGAACAATACATCTTCGCTATCAGCACCCAACTCCTTGGAAGATGCTAACCCCCAAGAAATGGATCAAGGCTACAGTTTCAGTCGAAAGACAGTCATTGACTTGGCACAGCAGCTCGCACAACAGCCGATGCAAGACCCAGCTCGTGCGCCTGATGCTCTTAACAACCTTGATTACGATACCTATCGTCAAATTAATTTTCAGCAAAACCAAGCGGTGTGGGGTAAATCTCCTACCCAATTTTCTATCCAGCTGTTTGCTCCTGGCTTTCTATATAAAGACTTAGTGGAAATCGATGCCGTTGAAAGTGGTAAAGCGTACCCGATACAAGCAACTGAGGATTCATTCGTAACGCCTACTGATGAAATCGATCAACTTATTTCAGACGTCGGTAAATTTGCAGGTCTACGTTTGCATTACCCGATTAACCGTCCTGATTACAAAGACGAATTTATTGTTTTTCAAGGGGCAAGCTATTTCCGCGCTGTGTCAAAAGGGCAGAATTATGGTATCTCTGCGAGAGGACTGGCACTGGATGTGGCTCAGCCAACAGGTGAAGAATTTCCGGTGTTTCGACATTTCTGGATAGAGCGCCCTTCCTCTTCGCAACAAGCCATTGTTGTACATGCACTGTTAGACAGTAAAAGTGTAACGGGCGCATACCGCTTCGGTATTTTCCCAGGAGCGCCAACACGAATCGATGTGGAAGCCACACTGTTTCCAAGAAAAGATCTTCAACATGTGGGACTCGCGCCTTTAACATCAATGTATATGTTTAACGGTGCGATGGATCATCCTGAAACAGAGGATTATCGACGTGCAGTGCATGATTCTGAAGGTTTACAAATTCAAACGGGGCGCGGTGAAACATTGTGGCGCCCTCTTATGAACCCTGAGAACCTTCAAATAAGCGCATTCATGGATCAAACACCTCAAGGGTTTGGTTTGATTCAGCGTAATCGAGACTTTGAGGATTATTTAGATCTAGAGGCGCATTATCAAACACGCCCATCTATTTGGGTAAAACCTCTGAATGACTGGGGCAAAGGTCATATTGAGCTTGTTGAGATCCCATCAAATTCAGAAGCAAACGATAATATCGTCGCCTATTGGCAGCCTGAAAAAGCCTTGAAAAAAGGTGAGCCTTTCAACTATTCATACCGCTTAACTCTGACGAATGACACGCCTGTGCTGTCTGGTAAACCACATGTGGTGCGCAGTGCTCAAGGTCAAAAACTCGCCGCTGAACACCCTCAAGTTGTCATCGATTTTAACAACATTGAAGTCCAAGACATTAACTCTGTAGAAGTTGAAGCAAGTATTAGCCAAGGCAATATTATCGAAGCGCATGTCGCACCTAACCCCTATGAAGAAGGTCTCAGAGCGTTCGTAACATTTGACCCAGATAGTGCTAACTCAGCTGAATTACGCGTGCAATTAAAGGATGGTGACACGCCGCTTGCAGCGACGTGGCTATACCGTTGGTTAAGATAATGATGGATCATAGAATGAAAGAATCAGGGCTCTATGCATTACCTAGTGAAGCAAATTTAGACATGCCTCGTCATGAGGTTGATGAAACAAAAAAAACAGCTAAAAAGCAAAATCAGCGTTTTTTGATAACGACACTGATATCGCGCCTATTTATCATCGTAGTCACTCTTGGGCTATCAGCCTACGGAGCTAAAGAGATGTATGAGGTATTGAGCACGAATCAAATCACTTGGTTACAGTGGTTATTCCTAACGCTTTTCTGTATCAACTTCACTTGGATTTCATTTGCGTTTAGCCAAGCGACATTAGGCCTTATTTTCAAGCTTTCGCCGTTCAGCCAGAAGCGAAGAGAGGAAGATACCGAGGGGGTAACGGCTATCCTATTACCCGTTTATAACGAGGACCCTGTTCGTATTCGCGCAAGCATCGAAGCCATGCACGATGACCTCGTTGAAAAAGCACCAGGCAAGTTCGCATTCTTTATCTTAAGTGACACAAATCAAGCCGAGAACAGTATAAAAGAGAAACTAACCTTTTATCCTATCTTGAATCAAGACGAAAATAGTTGCCCTATTTACTACCGTCGACGCCTTAATAATGCAGAACGTAAAGCCGGCAACGTCTCAGAGTGGGTCACTCGCTTTGGCAGCGATTATGAATGCATGATCGTGCTGGATGCCGACAGCTTAATGAGCGCCGAATGCCTTACTTCCATGTCACGCCGTATGGCAGCTGAACCTTCTTTAGGTTTGATCCAGACACTACCAACTATTATACGTGCTGATACGCTATATAGCCGTATTCAGCAGTTTGCCAATCAATGTTTTGGCCCTATCTACGCAGCGGGCTTAACCACATGGCATGGCAATGCGTCTAACTTTTGGGGTCATAACGCTATCATTCGTACCAAAGCCTTTGCAGAGGCGTGCGGATTGCCCATCTTGCCAGGTAAAGCACCATTTGGTGGTCATGTAATGAGCCATGATTTTATCGAGGCGGCATTGCTGCGTCGCGCGGGCTGGGGGGTTCGATTTGATACCGACCTACAGGCATCCTATGAAGAAGCACCGCCATCACTTATCGATGTTATGGTACGAGACCGCCGCTGGTGTCAAGGGAACTTGCAGCATAAAGCATTTGTTAATGCGAAAGGGCTTCATTTTGCCTCTCGCATGCATCTAATGACGGGGATTTTCTCTTACTTCAGCGCGGTTTTTTGGTTTGCGCTGATCTCAGTCGGTTTTGCTCTAGCAGTACAAGCCCATTTTGTTCGTCCTGAATACTTCAGTAACTTATCGCTTTTTCCAAATTGGCCGGTGTTTGACTTTGAAAGAGCTCGGTCACTGTTTGTGCTTTCCATGGCGTTAGTATTAGCACCTAAACTTTTTGGCTGGCTTAATGCCATGCTTCATTGGCGCCAATGCCGAAAGTTTGGCGGCCCTATTATGTTGACGTTGGACACATTACTAGAGGTTCTTGTTTCTGCCTTGTACGCCCCTATCCTAATGTTCTCTCAATTCCTAGTCGTAATGGATGTCCTTAAAGGAAGAGACAGTGGCTGGAAGCCTCAATCGCGTGATGACGGTGCCAATAAATGGTCTGAAACGACCCGCGCTCATATTTATCACACCATTTTTGGTCTACTTCTAGCCGCAAGTGCCTATTTTTTAAGCACACAATTATTTTATTGGTCTTTACCTATTACATTCGGCCTTATTTACTCTATCCCCTTGTCTTGGTTAAGTGGTAGCGCTAAACGCGGTAACTTGCTATCAAAACTTGGTCTATTAAAAGGCCCAGAAGAGCGACGACCAACGACCATTGTTCAGCGACTTGGACAAAAAATACATCAACTAGATCAGAATAACCCATTAGAGTCTGATCAAGACGTGCCACTTAAAAACTACATCGACAATGTCGGCTTTTACACATGGCACTTAGCTCAGTTACCGAAGCAGGAAAGCCAACAATTCGACCGTCATAAAGTCTGCGCCGCTTGGCAAATAGAGAACAGTGACAGCGTTGAAGAACTTATGAACCATTTAAATGAACAAGAGCATCTGGCCATAATTAAATACCGATCCTTATTCGTGAAGTTGCAGAAGTTTTTACCAAAAAACAAGGCCTACGCCTAACACCCAAAACCGCTACTCTGTAGCGGTTTTTTATACTTAAATGCGTAGATATAACCACTACAAAGTGTATTTCTAGTTAGATATAAAAAAGAGTGAATCACGCATAACTTCAGCATGCGGTGCTTGCCTCCCCTCATTCAGCCAATTTTCATGACATAGATTAATAAATATCTCTTATTGCACACACGTATCTCTCATAAATTGATCTAGGTTAATTTCTTTATCCTGCTAAGGCGTATGGTTAGCACATCTTACTTGCGTCCATCAGGAGACATTGATATGAAATCTGTAACTAAATTTGCTCTACTTTCTGCTG
Source organism: Marinomonas atlantica (assembly GCF_001639725.1). Taxonomy (GTDB): domain Bacteria; phylum Pseudomonadota; class Gammaproteobacteria; order Pseudomonadales; family Marinomonadaceae; genus Marinomonas; species Marinomonas atlantica. Next base: position 55,645 of record NZ_LTAW01000003.1, on the reverse strand, counting down.
CAATCGTTAGCGCACCATCTGCTATGGCTCACGAAGCTGGTGACATGTTTGTTCGTGGCGGTCTAGTCAGTGTTATGCCAAGTGTAAGCGACAACACAGGTGCAGGTCTGGACTTGGACGTAGATGACAACCTACAAATCGGCCTAACTGCAACTTACATGTACACTGATAACATTGGTATTGAGCTTCTAGCTGCAACCCCATTTACTCATGACATTACAGCTGGAGGTACGAAAGTTGGTGAGACTTCCCATTTACCACCGTCACTAATGGGGCAATACTACTTCGGCCAAGCGGACAGCGCTGTTCGCCCATACGTAGGTGCAGGCCTGAACTACACAATATTCTTTGATGAAAAGCTTTCTGTGGATCTTGATAGTAATGGCCAGAATGACACACTAAGTCTTGATGATTCTTTTGGCTTAGCATTCCAAGCTGGTGTTGACTACAACATCACTGATAATCTATTCGTAAACGCTTCAGTTTGGTACATGGATATCAACACTGATGTGACTATCAATGGAAATGCTACGGGCGATCTAGATATCGACCCAGTGTCTGTTATGGCAAGCGTTGGCTACACTTTCTAAGTTTTCATTCACTGTTTTGCTTTTCTAAAGCCCTAATGGCATGTCATTAGGGCTTTTTTATGCTTTATAAAACATGTCAAGAAACATTAAAGTTACTACTATTTTGACAACTTCATGCACGTAAGCTGAAGCAACAGCACATCAAAAGAGAAGACGCAGCAGTTTGTATTTACTCCATTTTTAATTCAGTCAACACTGAAACCGTTCAAAAAAAATTGGTCACAAGGAGTAATACAATGAAAAAAGTAATGCCTATTCTAGCCAGTGCTCTTGCCCTTACATCTTTTGCATCAGCGGCTCAGGCTCAAGACTGGAACACGAATGAAAGTGGCTTATACGTTGGCGGTAATTATGGCTATCTTAAAGTAGATGGTGACGATGACTTCGACGACAACAATGACGTTTGGCAAGGTATAATTGGTTACCGCTTTAATCAGTACATGGCATTAGAAGGCGCTTACACTGACTTTGGCTCTTATGGTAGTGGTATAGCCAGTGCTGAAACAGATGGCTACAGTGCAGCAGTAAAAGGTATTTTGCCTTTAACTGACTCTATCGAGTTCTTCGCCAAAGCAGGTCAGGTCTGGTATGAAACAGATTATTCAGTTGCGGGCTTTAATGGTAGTTCAGATGATGAAGCTCTGTTTTTAGGTGCAGGTTTTAACTTTAAGCTGTCCGATCAGTTGCTACTTAATGCTCAGTATGCGTGGTACGATGCCAACCTTAACGCAGATGAAGCAGCAAGTAACATTCAAGATACAGACTTTGACACGAACTTCAACCAAGCAAGTGTTGGTGTAGAATACCGCTTCTAACTTATTGTTTACAGTATAAAAAGCCCGTTTTAACACGGGCTTTTTTATGTCCTGGAGTTATCGAGATGCTAAGTCAAAGCGTTTGACCTGACGATACAAATTGTAACCCGCTATTGATGCGATAAGAGCAAAACTTATCCAAACAAGCTCTCTCGGAATAGAATCCATTGATAAAAGTGCTCCAACGCCTACGTTTCCTGTAAAAGCAGCTACACCTCCCACACAGGAATACAGCCCATAGTAACTGCCTAGCTCCGATTTATGACAAAACTTAGGGACATATGATCCAAGTAGAGGTAAAACAAGCATTGAACCAAGGCTAAACATAATAGCGTAAGCGATAAAATTTGCCCCAGAAAATTGTGTCACTTGTACGAGGAAAAACAGCGAAGCGTTCCCCATCAAAAAGATTCCCAGACCCATAGCTTTAGCACTGCCCATGCCATTCGCTACCCAACGACTGATCGGCATTTGCAGCAAAATCCCCATAATAGATGATGTCATGAAGACCCAAGTAATTACATCCGTTCCCAAGCCTCGCTGCTCCACTTCACTGGGAAGCGATAAATACAATTGATGGAAAAATAAATGGAATGCACAAGCACAAGCAATGAACTTCATAAACTGGCGATTCAAGAACATAGAATGCCACTGTTGCCAAAATGAAGCCTCCTGTCCACCTCGCTTCTCTTGTTCCGCTAAATCAGGTAAAAAGCGCCATTGAATGACAAACAGAATGGTAAATAGCAATGCAGCTCCTAAGCCTACCCATTGGAAGCTTAAGCTAACCAGAGAAATCCCCACTAAAGGCCCTAAAAACATCCCTGCCTCACTGGTCCAGTTTTGCATAGCGAAAATTCGATCCCGGCGAACTTGGTCAGGTGCTTCGTAGGCCAAATATGCATTACTTGAGGGCGTAAACAAAGCACCAGCAAACCCCGTCAAAAAGGCCCCAAGTAACAATAGGGGCAAATTGGCAGCAAAACCTAATAATACAAATCCAGCCACTCGAACTAGGCATCCCATCAAGATTAAACGCCGGTAGCCTAAATAATCACCTAATGTCCCCCCCACTAGAAATAAGCCCTGTTGGCTTAATACTCGAAGACCAATTACTAAACCAACATGCCAAGGACTTAGCCCTAAGTTTCGCTGCAGATGATCGGCAAGATACGGCAGCAACATGTAAAATCCAAGATTGAAGGAAAAGCCATTAATCACTAAGACACGACCGGCCGCAGAGAGTTGGCGCCAGTCTGCTAAGAAATGATTTGTATTCATATAATTAAGAGTTGTCTTTATATAAATGAGCTTAGGATAAAATGCTAAGCCTTTATTTGAATAAGCAGCGCCGGTAGAAAACTACAGAGCTCGTTCTTTAGTAGACTGTTCTGAGGTGACAAGTGTGTCTTTCATTGACATAAATGCTCTCGCACCGCGTCGTTGGGTTCTTACAAAAGGAACACCTAAGCTATCGAGCTGAATGTCCGCTTTGACCCCGTACACGTCCTCGATTAAATCAGACGTCAAAACGTCCTTGGGAACACCTTGCGCGACTACTTTTCCACCTTTTAATACCAACAAGTTATCCGCGTATTGCGCCGCTAAGTTTAGGTCATGCAAGATCATCAGTGAAATCCAGCTTTTCTGCTTAGTTTGCTGATCAAGATGATCCAAAAGCACCTGCTGAAAGTGAAGATCTAACGCACTAACAGGCTCGTCCAGCATCAAAATTTCAGGTTTACGCATAAGTGCTTGTGCAAACAGGATCATCTGACACTGTCCACCACTCAAAGTTCTGACATCTCGATTAGCCAAATGCAATAGACCTATTTGATCCAAAGCCTGAAGTGCTTCTTCTAAAAGACTGTCTCCCAGTTTTAGCGATAATGCATTCAATTGGCCAAGTAGAACCACTTCTAACACACTGAGACCCACATCAAGATTAATGTCCTGAGGCATATACCCAAAACATTGACGCCATGGGTTAATCGTCGCCTTCGTTAAGGCCATCCCTTGGTATAACACTTCGCCAGATTGTGGTTGGATATCACCAAACAATGTTTTCAATAAGGAGCTTTTACCAGTGCCGTTCGGCCCAATAATGACATGTGTTTTGCCCGCTTCAAGCGTAAAATTCATATCATCCGCTAACACAAGGTCATCAAACGCTAGCGATAAATTGCGAACTTCCAACATGTTCAACGCCTCTTACCAATAATTAACCAAAAGAAAAACGGCACCCCAATGATGGCCGTTACAATCCCTATGGGAAACAACGCCCCCGGTACAATCACCTTCGATAATACAGAGGCACTGGATAATAGGAATGCCCCGACCAAAAACGATAGTGGCAAGAAGTAGCGTTGATCTTCTCCAACCAGTATTCGAGCAATATTTGGAGCCACAATGCCGATAAAGCCAATAATACCAACAAAACTGGTTGCAGTTGCGGTCATAACAGCGACAAGAATCAATGTTTTCAAACGTAACCGAGTGACATTGACGCCTAAGCTCTTAGCACGCTCTTCACCTAGCCTTAATGCTGTTAATTTCCATGAGTCTTTCATTAATATTGCTGTACAGCCCAAAGTAACAACTGCGGTAATGGCAACATTGCTCCATGACGCTTTCGTCAAACTGCCGAACAACCAAAATAGTATTTGCTGACTCAGTTCAGGAGATGAAACAAACTGCACTAAAGACAAAAGTGATTGAAAAAGAAATAATAACGCAATGCCAGACAAAATTAATTGACCCGATGTGATATGTCGCATCATCGCCAAACCAAACAGTAGGCTTGCTGACAACATACAACAGACAAATGCCCCGATGGGCACTGCAATTTCAGTACTCATACCCAATGAGCCTGCGTACAACATTAGTGCTGCGCCAAACCCTGCCGCAGCAGCCATGCCTAATGTATAGGGGCTTGCCATAGGATTGTTTAATAAGGTTTGCATTTCTGCACCGCCAACACCAAGAGACCCACCAACGACCACCGCCATTAAAGCAATCGGCAAGCGCAAATTAGTCACGATCACTTCGGTTGTTCTAGCCACATCAACAGGAAGACCTATCATATTCAGCAATGCATTAAAGACATCCTGAATACCTAATAAAGAAGGCCCAGTGGCGATATCGAAAACAAACGAGCACAGTAACAACAACAATAGACTCATTAGAACAAACCAACGACGCTTTTCAAAATGACGCTGTGTATTGACGGCTTCAGTAATTAAGGCGGAATTCAACATATATCTATTTTCTAAGCTACCCTAAACTGCTAAGTGAAAAAGGGTAGGAGTTAATGGATCAAAGTTAGCTAACGAAGTATAAACGATAATGGTTTGCGAAATCATTTAAAATTACAGTAAAATGCAACACTAATAGTTTTCGATATTGATTTTCATTCATAGAATATTTTACAGCTAACACTACAAAGGAAATGACTATGTTGCCAAAATTAGTGGCTCTCACCTCAATCGCCCTAGCATCCAGTCTCAGCATTGCGCAGGATATTACTATATCTGATGTATTAGACCGCCAAGTTACCTTTGATGCGCCCGCAAAACGTGTTGTAGTGGGCTTTTATCCAGAAGATTACATGGCGATTGGTACTGAGGCCGCCTATGACAATGTTGTCGGTATGTCTAAATATATTTGGCAAGCTCGTCCATCAAATTGGGAAATGTACGTTGATCACCGCCCATCTTTAGCTGACATTCCAGCCATTGGGCGCGTTGACACAAAAACCTTTTCTGTCGAAAAAGTTATTAGCTTGAATCCTGACCTTATTATGCTGGCGGATTGGCAATTTAAAGGTCTAGGCAGCGATGTCGAAAGGCTAGAAAGTGCAGGCATCCCTGTCATAGTAGTCGATTATAATGCTCAAACCGTCGACCGCCATATGAAAAGTACTAAGATTATTGGTGTTATTACAGGCCAAGAAGAACGAGCTCAAACAATTGCCAATGAATACAAACATAATCTAAATATGATTCAAGAGCGTCTTGAAGAAGCAAACCTACCTAAGCCAACTGTATACACTGAATACGGCGCAGCTGGCATCGATGAAGTCGGCTACACCTTTGGTAAGAATATGTGGGGCGCTATTTCGACCATGGCTGGTGGTAATAATATTTCAGCGCCCTACGTCGAATGGTGGGGCAAGCTTAATCCTGAACAAATCATTGCAGCCGACCCTGATGTCATTGTGATGACTGGCTACGAATCTGGTAATGGTGATACCTCAATGGTCATGGGACAAGGCGTTGACGAAGCAACGGCAAAACAACGCTTAGAAGGCTTTAAACAACGTACCGGATGGTCTACTCTGACTGCCGTTAAAAACAATCGTATGTATGGAGCATACCACGGTGCATGTCGAACTATCCTTGATGGTGCCATGATTCAGTTTTATGCAAAAGCCATGTATCCAGTATTGTTTAGCGATCTGGACCCTGATGCGGCCTACCAAGACTTTTATAAAAAGTATTTACCTGTTACTCCTAAAGGTACTTTTGTAACAGAGCTATAACGATTTAATCACAAGCAGGGCAACGACCCTGCTTGTTTTCATTTACTGAATTTGATTCTTTATAAGATCTAACCGTTCTGGATTCACCACTACTTTGTCTTTAATCGCATTATAGGCCTGATCAAACTTTGCCTGGTTACCAGCCTTTCCTACTTGTATAACCCCCACCATGCCCATCATCAAATGAGGCGGACAGAAATACAATGATAGTCCTTCATGGGTCAGTTCTACAGAGTAGGTTTGATTAAACTTCGAGGTCCAACCCGCTTGCCCTGCTGGTGTTAATTGAGACTTAGTGTGATGTCCTGGCTGAGTTGGCACAAAAGTAACCGTATCACCTACTTCAGCATGAATGTAATCAGGCTCAAACACCATCGGCCCTTTATCGCCGTAACTTAACATCTCAACTTGCCAATCTTTCGCTATTACAGTGCTACTTAGCAGTACACCTACCCCTAGTGCTAACGCTTTAGATACCATCATTCACAAATACTCACTTTTACAATAAGAATACGACCAGAGACGCTTATTTTGGTTCGCAGAGTTATTCTTAATTTACACATATGCCATAAAAAAAATGTTCGTCACTTAATAAAAACGTCATTTAAAGTGCACGCAACTGAAAACTACTCACCGTATCTTTAAAGGAATCTATTTAAACAACTAACGGAGTTACCTATGTTACGTGCTTGTTTTCGACGCACTTTAATTGCAACGTGCTTAACCACTGCTGCTTTATCAGCTTCTGCCGAGTCATTTAACCGAGTAGCAAGCTTCCCTGTCGCGCAGAACCTAGGCAAAGAGTCGATTAACACTATTACCTCAGCTGAAATCATCACCGCTTCTGAAGATGGTAACACTTTGATTTATTCTGACAGTCCACGTGGCGGTATCGGTTTAGTAGACATTAAAGACATTCATAACCCTAAAGCGAAAGGTTTTATTGACCTAAAAGGCGAACCAACTTCTGTTGCCGGAGTAGGCCAATGGGTTATAGCGGGCGTCAACACATCAGCAAGCTACACAGAGCCAAGTGGTTACCTTGCGATCGTTGATCAAGCGACACAAAAAGTTGTTCAGCGTTGCGACCTTGGCGGCCAACCGGACTCTGTTGCGGTGTCTAAAGATGGGCGTTACATTGCCGTTGCTATCGAAAATGAACGTGATGAAGATCTAAATGATGGTGCGATGCCTCAAATGCCAGCAGGCTTTGTCAGCATCATCGAATTCGACAGCAAAACTGGACAATGTAAAGCTACGCACAAAATTTCGGTGGAAGGTTTAGCTAAGATTGCTCCAACGGATCCAGAGCCAGAATTTGTTGCTTTTAATGATAAAAACGAAGTGGTTGTGACCCTACAAGAAAACAACCATCTCATTATTATTGACGCGAAAAATGCTAAGGTTATCAATCACTTTTCTGCGGGTAGTGTTGATTTAACTAAGATTGATGTTAAACGTGATGGTGCCTTAACATTTACCGAGTCTCTAAATAATGTAAACCGTGAACCAGACGCGGTTAAATGGTTAGATGATGAGCGCTTTGTAATTGCCAACGAAGGTGACTACAAAGGTGGTGCACGCGGTTTCACTATTTTCAGTAAAGCAGGCGATATATTGTTTGAAAGCGGTGCTAGCTTTGAACACGAAGTCGTACGTGTAGGCCATTACCCTGAAAAACGATCTGGTAAAAAAGGCGCGGAACCTGAAGGTTTGGAAGTTGCGACTTTTAATGGTGAAACGTACATTTTTGTAATGTCTGAGCGGGGCTCAGTGATCGGCGTCTACCGCGATACAGGAAAAGCACCTGAACTTGTACAAATGTTGCCATCAGGCATCGCACCAGAATCCGCTATTGCGATTCCGAGCCGCAACATCATTGCAACAGCAAACGAAGAAGACCTTTTTGAAGACAAAGGGCCACGCTCTCATGTCATGCTATATGAATTAAACGATAAGGCGCCTACTTATCCTCAAATCCATTCAACATTTGATGATCACGGCGCACCTATTGGTTGGGGGGCATTGTCTGGCTTAGCGGCCGATCTAAACAAAGCCGGCACTTTGTATGCTGTAAACGATAGCTTCTACTCTGCTCAACCTGCTATCTTCACGATTGATGCAACTCAATCTCCTGCGAAAATCACTCACAAGATGACGGTTACTAAAGACGGTAAAGCCGCTGAAAAGCTCGATCTTGAAGGCATCGCAGTCGATCCTGAAGGGGGTTATTGGTTAGCGTCTGAGGGCAATGCAAAGAAAGAAGTTCCTCACGCTATTTACCATGTCACAACAAAAGGCAGCATCGATCAAACAATTACTTTCCCTGAAGCACTACTAGAACAGCAAGAACGTTTTGGCGCAGAAGGCATTACGTTGGTTGATAACACTCTGTGGATTGCCATTCAGCGACCATGGAAAGACGACTCGAAAGAGCAAACTAAGCTGTTAGCTTATGACCTTGATAATCAAACATGGGAAGCTGCGCACTACCCTCTTGAAAAAGCGGAAAGTGGCTGGATGGGATTGTCTGAGATCACAGCCCATAATGGTAACTTGTACATTCTAGAGCGTGACAATCAACTTGCTGAAGCGGCTAAGGTAAAACGCTTATACAAAGTCGAATTAAGCGCTGTCAAAACTGGCAAACTGGGTGCAACATTACCTGAAGTACATAAAGAGCTTGTATACGATTTCCTACCAGAGCTTCAAGCTGGCAAAGGCATCGTTGTTGATAAAATCGAAGGCTTTACCATTGATGCCAACAACATCGGCTATGCCATTACTGATAACGATGGCGTTGATGACAGCACCGGAGAAACGTTCTTCTTTAAAGTAGGCGAATTTAAGTAACATTTCACCAAGCTAGATAACGGTACTTATTGTTACCGTTATCTAGCTCACGCTCTCAGCAACAGCTCTAATTGCTCAAAAGCTTGAGACCATTGAGCTTCATCTTCGTACAGCTTTTGCATTTTATATGCTTGTTCATTGGTCCACTCCGGAGCTTCCCATAGCGCTTTGTTACTCGGAACTGGCGCAACATCAACAACTAACCTTTCTATACCATCTTGAGAATCATCTAGCTTTAACTGTTGAAACAACTCATTTAACGAATGTGTTTGATATTCCATATAAACCTCTACAAGTATTAACTTAAGTACGAATAGAAAATAGATTAGATGATAAAAAAATACCTTGCCAACCTATGGATTGCATATACCTAGTTTTTACACTTAATAGACTTAAAAGCCCTCGAAGTTGAAACAATTCAACTGCGAGGGATTACTTTTAAAATGGATTTACTCAGTTTATTAAATTTTAAACCGTGAGATCACATCTTCAAGGTGATGAGCCTGTCCAGAAATTTCAACACTGGACTTAGAGTTCAATCTTACTGCTTCGCTGGTATCCATAGAGATTTCACGAATAACCGTCACATTTTGATTGATTTCATTTGCTGCAATCGACTGTTGTCCAATCGCAGAAGCCACAGAGTGAGCCATATCAGCAATCTCATTTATCTCATCGGTAATACGCACCAATACATCACCAATAACAGACGCTTCTTCACTACTACGTAGACCATCTGCACTACATTCTTTCATGATGGTGACAATCCCTTGAGTGCGATTTTGTAATGATGAAATAATATCTGAAATTTCAACGGTTGCATCGTGTGTCCGACTGGCAAGAGCACGAACTTCATCCGCTACCACTGCAAAACCGCGACCTTGCTCTCCTGCTCGAGCTGCTTCAATCGCTGCATTCAATGCCAGTAGATTCGTTTGTTCAGCAATTTCTTGGATTACATTAAGCACAGTACCGATATTTTGACTTTCTTGGGCAAGTGCTTCTGCTGTCTCCATTGAGTTATCTAAGCGAGAGGATAAATCATGTACTAAAGAAACCGCCTTGCTAACACGAGCTTGGCCATCACTCACACCTTTTTGAGTAGAATTCGTCTTTTCTGCTACATGCTCCATGTTTCTAGAAATATCTTCGATGGTTCCCACCATTTCTGAAACAGACGCTGCCACCATATCTGTTTCATCGCGCTGACGCTCCGCGTCTGTCGCAGTTCGCTCAGCGGTCTCTGATAACATTTTTGTTTGTTGGTTCATATTGATAACCGTATCATTGACCGAGCCTACAACCGACTGAAAACCTGCCAACATTTGGTTCATACTTCGTGCGACATCGCCAATCTCATCCCTAGCATCGTACGAAACGCGCAGATTCAGGTCACGTGTTTCATCGACTTTAAGCATGGCGTTACGAATTAATGCAAGAGGATGATTAATCGAACAACTAATTCGCCACGCTATTACAATGACCGCAAGCATAACTAGGGCGATGACTGCAGACAAAGCCACTTTGATATTACTAAACAACAAATCGGTTTGATTAGTCATGCTTTGTCCCATCAACTGGAGTTTACTTTCCGTCTGATGAATTGTATTACGCATCTTTCCAAGTATTCCTTGATCACTACTTAGACCTATACGTTGCTGTTGCTCGACATAATTGGTGAAGTTTTTTTGATAGGTACTGGACAGTTTTATCAAAGTATTTTTAGTTTGATCATCAATTTGAGCAGTCTGGATTTGGTTATTTAAGATACTGATTTTCGATGCAAAGCGTTTAGGATATTTCATATCAAGACGTAGCATGAAATCTTTCTCATAGCGGCGCAGCTGAAGCATAGTCACAAGCATTTCAGCTTTATCTAACTCGTTGAGCGAGGTTTCAATTTCATGGACCGCACTTCTGAGGTTTCCATTAAGGCCATCTTCTGGAGTCAAGCCCATGGCCTGCTTCGCCGCTACAAGCTCTTTGAAATTATCGCCATACTGACCGAATAAGTTGGCTAACTCAGTAAAGTCAGTCGAGTTAATATCTAAGTCGACAAACATACGATCCAGCTTTTGTTGCTGACCCATGGTCAGCTGTAATGTTTCGTTGAAACGCTCAACGTACTTAACGTCACCTCTCGCTAAAAAGTCTTTTTCATGTCGACGTAACAGCAGCATGTTCAATTCTTGCTTTTGCGCCAGCTCTTTACCAACAATCAAATCTTTTAAACTGTTCTCGGCGACCAGAAATGAAGTAGCTAATACCAACATGGCCAAGACGACCACCGCAGTATTGAGGGTAAGTTTGTGCTTAATTTTCATAGCTCACCTGACTTTGTAAAACGGAATCCCTCCTTTCTAACAAGTCCATTTTGTATCAGATTAACATATTCAAAAAATTTAAAATAAAGTGTACTCGTTAAGAAATGTGTGTCTTTTTTCTATTCCGCAACGATATATAACGAGAAGCAACGTTACAATTCTTTAGATCTAGAAATATCGGCCCACATTAGTGTCGATTTATATAAACCTAGTATTAAATTAATACTTATTGCAAAAACTATTCAGCAGAAGCCTCACTGTATCAACTTTTTGAATGGTTCCAGTCACTACAATATAACCTTCTTTAAAGATTGTTTTTTAAGTGATTACTATGATGCGAACAAAGCTACTTTTTGCGACCTGCCTAGCTTCAATAAGCACTAGTGTATGCGCCAGTGATAACCTTGTTAGCCTTACAGTCGATAACGATTTATTTCTCCAACAAGATGAAGGCTATACCAACGGCTTGTATTTAGCACTCTACGAACGTGGAGGTATTCCGCAGCTGGAAGAGTTAGGAAGCTCACCCAAGCACAGTTTTTTAGTCAGTCCTTTGATGTGGTCTATGCCTTCGTCGAATAACCAAGGGGCTGTTAACGCACTTAACATTGGCCAAACATTATTTACGCCCAAGGATTTATCACTAAAACAACCGAACCCAAACGATATTCCCTACTCCGCGATGATAGCCATCACCAGCTCATACATCACGTTAGCAAAGAAACATGCTGACATGACTAGCACTAGCATTGGAGTAGTGGGCCCTGCCGCTCTAGGCGAACCATCTCAAAAACTCATGCATAAAATATTAGGTTCTGAAGAACCCCAAGGATGGGACGCGCAGCTCAAAAATGAACTGGTATTTCAATTTGGTCGCGGCCGAGTCTGGCGCACGTGGGCCGCTGAATTAGACAACTACGATGTATTGACCACAGCTAAAGCACACCTAGGAACAATTCAAAGCTCTGTTAATAGTAGCGTAATCATGCGCTATGGACGCGACCTAAAAAATTCGTTTGGCAATGTTTTACTAATGGACTCGCGTACCACTAATCCAATTGCTGTTAATGGCGAATGGTATGTTTATGCAGGACTTGAAGCGGAGTATATATTCAATCAAGTTTTCACTGATGGCAACACATTTCGAGACAGTGCTTCTATAGATTATGATAGGGAGTTTTTAGGCCTTAACTTTGGCATAACCTACTCTTGGGGGCAAAGTGCAATCACGTTTGCAGTAAATCACTCTGATATTTTTCAAACACAATCAGATCAATACCGAAATGAAACACGCTACGGTACGATAACATTTGCTTCGAAAATCTGAAGAACAGCCTTTTTACTCTTCAACAAACCAATCTTTGGGGATACTGTCGAGAGAGGCTTTCAATGCTTCAAAACACGTTCGGTCAATTGCAGTATCTAGGTTCTCTTCCATGATCGATAAGACTTTTGATACAGGCATAGCACCGCGATAAGGTCGTTCTGCTGAAATCGCATCGAATATATCAGCAGTCGTAATAATACGCGTAATTAATGGGATTTCTTCCGCAGATATGCCTCGCGGATAGCCTGTACCATCCAGCTTTTCATGATGGGAAGCCGCCATTTTGGCTAACGATTTCAGTGGCGTAATTTTTTCTAAAATGATCTCGGTATTAGCCGCATGTTGCTGTACTGAAAGCCACTCATCAGCGTCTAACTTATCCGGTTTATCGAGGATCTGATTACTGACCCCGAGCTTACCTATATCATGTAACAAAGCCGCACGCTTAACCCAAGTACACTCTAATTGACTGAGTTCCAGCTGCTCTGCAATCAATGCTGAGTAGACTCCGACACGCTGACTATGACCAGACGTATACGGACTTTTTGCATCCACAATTTTACCGAAGGCACTGACAATACAGTCAAAATATTCTTCGTCGAGTAACACATGTGTTTGCGCTGGCCCCAAAGCCATAACCTGCTCACGAATGCAATCAGCATGCAAACCGTCAACAAAGCTATGGTCTTTAATCAGTTCTTCCATTTCTCCCACTAAGTGAGGATCAAACCATGAACCACTTCGTTGACGCACTTCAATCATTGCTGCGGGTATATCATGCTCTACTTGAAATACATCCACTACTTGGGCGATTAGAGCGATTCTAGAATAAAGCGGGATCTGATCCGCTTTCAATTGCTCTGGGCGCCCCTCACCATCCCAATGTTCATCAAGACTTGCAATACCTAATGCAACAGGCTCAGAAAAGCGCAACTCACGCGCTACATCTGCACCTCGTGAACAGCGGGTTTTAATTAATTCTTGAGCGTAGTCAGCGCCATTTTTCAGAATATCGATCGTGGTAGAAATACGAGATAACCAACTTTCCCCTTTACCAGCATTACGCACAACAAAGTTAATAACACTTGATAAACTCGTTCCGACCGTTTTGAAATCCTTTTTAAACTCTCGGTCATCGGTTAAATAAAGCTCACAGATACGTGCGGCGTTACTACTACATCCTGCGTCTTTAAGAAGTAAGGTAAAAAATAAATCATGAAGATCTTGCTCAGCTAGCCCTAAGCGTTTACCTAGATGCATACCGATCCAGCAGCAACGAATACAATGTTCTGGTGGCTGACCTTCGGTCATATCTAAGGCCGTAGTGAGCGACAAGACAAGCTCAGATAGTGGGATTTGCGCGCTTAGTTTGGATAGCTCCATAAGGATGTCCCCTTGCTCAAGCAAAAAACCGACAATTAAACGTAGCAGGTATCTAAAACACTGAAAAAGGGCTATGTACGGATAGCCCTTTGACTTCTAATTATGGCACAACTTACAGTTCACGAGATGAAAGAAACTCATCATAGTTGCCTTGGAAGTGTTCAACTTTACCATCCTTAATATGGAGAATTTCAGTCGCTAGAGATGAAACGAACTCACGGTCATGACTCACGAAGATCAATGTACCAGGGTACATTTCCAACGCCATGTTCAATGACTCAATAGATTCCATATCCAAATGGTTAGTTGGCTCATCCATGACCAATACATTGGTTTCTTGCATGATCAACTTGCCAAAGATAAGGCGGTTTTTCTCACCACCTGAACATACTTTCGCTTTCTTTTTAAAGTCATCTGCAGAAAACAACATACGACCAAGCGTAGCACGCACGGCTTGATCATCGTCACCAGGCTTACGCCACTGAACCATCCAATCAAACAATGTTAGGTCATTATCAAATAGATCCGTACTGTCTTGTGGACAGTAGCCTAACGAGGCATTCTCTGACCACTTTACCACACCTTCTTTCGCTTCCAGCTCAGACATCAAGCAACGTAGCAAAGTCGTTTTACCAACACCGTTTTCACCTAATACCGCAAGACGAGCACCGGCTTCAAGTAACACGTTAGCACCACTAAACAGCTTTTCACCTTCAAATCCATGGCCTAAATTCTCTAGAATCAAAGCTTGACGATGTAGCTTTTTCGTTTGGGTAAATCGAATAAATGGGTTTTGGCGGCTAGACGGCTTAATGTCAGCTAGCTCAATTTTTTCAAGCTGTTTCGCACGTGAGGTAGCTTGTTTCGCTTTCGACGCATTGGCAGAGAAACGTGCTACGAATTGCTTCAAATCCGCAATTTGTGCTGACTTCTTAGCATTCGCGGCCATCATGGTTTCGCGTGCTTGAGTCGACGCCAACATGAAGTCATCGTAATTACCTGGGTAAACACGCAGTTCACCGTAATCTATGTCTGCCATGTGAGTACAAACAGAGTTTAAGAAGTGACGGTCGTGGGAAATGATGATCATGGTTGAATCATAGCGATTCAGCAGCTCTTCCAACCAACGAATCGAATCAATGTCCAAGTTGTTGGTCGGTTCGTCCAACAACAGAATGTCAGGGTTTGAAAATAGCGCTTGAGCTAGCAATACACGCAATTTAAGGCCTGGAGGTACTTCACTCATCGGGCCATAATGATACGATTCAGCAATACCCGCGCCTAATAAGATTTCGCCCGCTTTACTGTCGGCACTGTAGCCGTCCATTTCAGCAAATTCACCTTCTAAGTCGGCTACTTTTAAGCCGTCTTCTTCACTCATTTCTGGCAAGCTGTAAATGCGATCACGCTCTTTTTTAACTTCCCACAGCTCTTTATAACCCATGATTACCGCATCGATTACGCTGTATTCTTCAAAGGCAAACTGATCTTGGTTTAGTTTACCTACACGCTGGTTCGGGGTGACGGATACGTTACCCGCTGTTGGCGTCAAACTACCATCAAGAATCTTCATCAGTGTCGACTTACCACAGCCATTTGCACCAATTAGACCATAGCGATTGCCATCGCCGAATTTAACAGAAATGTTTTCGAATAGAGGTTTGCTACCAAACTGCATGGTAACGTTAGAAGCTACTATCATGGGGAATCCAGAAATTGAGGAGGCACTGTTTTGAGCGCTCGATGAAACGATGGGCGTACTATAAAGGCTGTATGTGAAATGTCCATGGCATTGATGAAAAAGTCATCATTTTTGATGTGTTTATTGTGCTAAAAATGCCTCTGAATTCCTGAATAGTATGGTCACTCTCATAAATAGCATCCTCTCTCTTTGAAGGGGCGCAAAGAAAGAGGGCTATGACCAAACTATTTTAGTGCCTTATTGACTTTGAGCAACAACGTTTCGATCTCTTTATGACGACCTTCATCGGCCAAAGGTCGGTCTGGTCGTGGCGCAGCACTTTGCGCCATCTCTAAATATTTTTTCGCTTCTTCATATTTTTCATCATCGTATAAAAATTCAGCAAAGAAGTAATTACTGTCTATTCCATTAGGGCTTTGTTTCAGAGATTGTTGCAGTAACTTTTTCGCTTTTTTATCGCTGCCGAAGCCAATCGGCCAACCTGGTACTTTATGATACAACACACCTAAGCTGGTAAATGCCGACCCCTGAAGCACTGTTGCGTCTTGCTCAATCGCATCTTCAAAACTCTTTTTCGCTTCTTTTGCTAACGATAACGCACCTAATCCGCCCTTCGCACCCGCGGTGCTAGACTGAATGATGCCCAACCAGACACGGTATTCTGCTTTTTCAGGATGCGCAGTCAACTTCTGTTGCGCTTGCTCAATCAACTGCGCAAACGCAGCCTCTTTCTCATCGTCTGGTACTAAATAGTTAATCTGCGCCCATGTTCTCTGCAGTGTCTGAAGCCCTTTATCTGTCTCTTC
Organism: Marinomonas atlantica; assembly: GCF_001639725.1. Lineage (GTDB taxonomy): Bacteria > Pseudomonadota > Gammaproteobacteria > Pseudomonadales > Marinomonadaceae > Marinomonas > Marinomonas atlantica. Next base: position 39,305 of record NZ_LTAW01000003.1, on the reverse strand, counting down.
AGCCCAACTATTTGACGCCATAGCGAGGGTGATAAGAGCAATACTTAGAATAGATTTCATAGCAATTTCTCCTTCAAGGTGGGTGCAATAAAGCGCTTAATGATGGGGAGCTTTTTAATAAGTGCTTTATCAACTAATGATGGGAATGCGCCATTTAGTTTGACGAATAGGCGCTCAGGGAAGCCTATAAAAGCACGTGTCTTATGCTGCTCTAGCATTAACATAAATTGTTTAGCAACCATTTCAGGCGTATCTACTTGATTGCCGAGCGCTTTGTTCATAGCAAATGACGCATCACTGTTAATCTGTGTATCCGTGGCTCTTGGCGCTAGATAAGAAACCTTTATATTGGTATCAGCAAGCTCACGTAACAAGGACTCGGTAAAGCCTCGCAAACCGAACTTGCTGGCACAGTAAGCCGTTTGCCCAGCAAAGCCGATGCTGCCAAAAGTTGAACCAATATTAATAATATGAGTGGTTCGACGCTGCTGCAGTTGAGGTAGCAACGCTTGCGTTAATAGCATTGGAACCATCAGATTCGTCTGAAGAACAGACTCCAAGATTTCGGTACTGGTATCTTCTAATGTGGATAAATGGCTTATACCAGCATTGTTCACCAGCATACTCACGCCACCCTGTTTAGTCAGTTTGCTTACTAATGATTCGCGCTCCTGAGCGTTCGACAAATCGGCGCAGCATACTTGGTGCTCTCCAGGTAGTTGCTCCTTTAAGGCATGCAGCCGTGCGCTATTTCGTCCCACCAATACTAAGCTTACACCTTTTTGCGCTAACGCCTTGGCAATCGCCTGACCAATACCACCAGAGGCTCCGGTCAGTAGACAACTCTGATTACTCCACTCCATAACGACCCCTCTTATGCCGCTTGAACCGTAGCTTTAGAGTCTAAGCTACGAAAGATATTGGCATACAATGTAAAAAACATTTTGGCGCAATGAATGATGAGATCTTGCTCTTTAGGATCATTGATTTTGTTCATTAAATTCTCAAAAAACACAATATGCTCTTGATCTAATGCGCCATGAGAACGTAAGTAGCTGAAGGCCTCACTTTTAAGCGCTAATTTATCTTGAATGTGTTGAGCGGCATTATCCGCTAAGGCAGTACTGGTACCCTCTAAAACAAACACCATGCCAAAAAAACCCAGTGGATTGACACGGTTTACCATGTCATAGGCATAGGACACCATTAACTCAGTGGCTGCAGCAGGCTGGCTTGTACGAACCGCTTCTTTGTCCAAGCCACATGCTGCGATATCATTCAGTATCCACTCTTGGTGTCCCATTTCCTCATCAATATACTCCCCTACCGCTTCCCGCAACCATTCTTTTTCTTCTGGAAGACGGGCCCCAACAGCCATCAATAAAGGAACGGTATGCTTAACGTGGTGATAAGCTTGGGACAGAAACGCAACGTATTCATCGAGACATACTTCGCCATGGAAACAACGCTGAATAATCGGAGATGTCACCAAATAATGACGTTCCACTTGTGTCTCGTTTTGTAGTCGTTGGTACAAAGACATGATCTATCTCCTAGTAATCTGAATTATGGTTGGACTGGTACAAATCATTAATGCGATCTTTGTAGTGATCCAGAATGGCATCTCGAATAGGTTTACCCGTGGCAGTAACAAGCCCTTCAGACGCTTCAAAAGGCTCCATTGCAAGCACCCAATCTTTGATTTGAGCGTAATCTGGCAAACCTGCATTCACCTGCTCTATGGTAGTTTTAACAAGGTCATGTGGAACCTCGTGAGATATAAGAACAAGAATGGCTCCGCAATAAGCGCGTGCTTCACCAAAAACCACAACACTTCTAAAAATTTGACTAGCAAGTAACTCTGACTCAATCCATTCAGGGGAAAGGTTACGCCCAAAAGAATTGATAATGATATTGTTTCTGCGACCTTGAATGGTTAATACATTGGCTTTCAAATCAACCAAATCTCCAGTTGCAAACTGGGTTGGATAAAAGCTCTCAGGGTGATTCATATAACCCAAAAAGAGGTTGCCCCTGACGATTAATTCACCCTCAACGACATTAGCCTCACTATGCTCAAGCAATGTACCAGCACTTAAAATATGATCGTTATTTGGGGTATTCAAAGCCACGACCGAAGCACATTCCGATAGGCCGTATCCTTGATAGACAGGCAGTCCGAGCTGTCGCGCTCTACTCAGCATTTGTGCAGATACTTTGCCCCCTCCCACAGCGATAAACACTAATGACTCAGGTGGCTGCCAGCCTTGATTGCAAGCCTGCACCATAAACGATAATAATTCAGGCACCAGTATCAAGCTGGTTGGCTGTACTTGATTGATTAGCACCAACATCGCTTTCGGTTGAACCATTCGGCTACCTTCAAAACCACGTTGCTGCTGACTAGCCAGATATACCGTACCCCCTACTAATAAGGGAGCATAAATGCCTGCTATATTTTCAAGTAGCGTCGCTAAAGGAAGCAAACTCAGGTGTTTAACGTCTTGCAAAGCAAGTGCAGAAACTAATGAGCGAGCTACGGTCAGCTGAGAATCGGTACTCAAACAGACTCCTTTTGGCGCTCCTGTTGTACCAGAGGTGAAGGTGATTTTATGGGTACCCTCCGGCAATTCAGGTTGTTCATGTGGCCGGAAACTTTGAGCCTTTAACTTTTTGAAAGGCGTATCAAAACTTGTTACTGCAAATGCATCAGCCCGCTCAGCTTCAACAATCAGTAATTCAATCGCGCTGGCCCCCAACAAATACTCAGTTTGCTTTACGCTAAAAAAAACTGGAACAGGAACACAACATACGCCTGCTTGCTGGCAGGCTAAATCAAATAATACCCATTCAATTTGATTATCCATTAACAAAGCAACACGGCTCACGTTTTGTTCTAGCAGCCAATCACTGCGTGCCTGAACAGCGACTTCAAGTTGAGCGTAAGTAAGTTGCTGATCGACATCGATTAAAGCAGTGTTCTGCCCCCATTCTGTATGACTAAACCACATCATAAGCTCCGCAACGATGTTAGTAATTGAGAGGAGTGGTTTTGCACTATGGACAATAACCCATGAAATTCTCTGCGCTGATAAGCCACTTTGATCGAAGCCTCAATGTCTAACACCATGACTTCGGGATCGTTATCGTAATATCGGCCCCATTCAGAGATAGCTGTGCCTACGCATTCGGCTTTCGCGGACGACAAATGCGTCATCGCAAAGCCCATCGTACCCAAAAGTTGGCGTACTTTATGAGTGCCTGAAAAAGCTAAATACCGCACATCTGTAAGAAACAGCCCCATGACAACTGTCATAATCAGAGGCAAAGTAAAGCGTGGACTTTGCGAATATAAATTGCCCATTTCAGCGATCTGAAAGCGCTCCGCTAAAATGCCATGATTGGCTAATATTTGCGTAATAGGCTTAGAAAGATACTGTTCAATAAACAATGGTTCGCTAGCGCGACGCACACCGACTGCGGCTCTCAGCTGCTTAGTTTTGATGCCTAACAGTAAGGGAAGGAAGGTTTTCAAATCCGCTTCGTAACACTGACTAAAGCCTGATTTGATAAAGCACTCCAGCTCTGACCGAACGACCCCTTCATGTTTTGCCATGACAAATTCAAAGGACTGTTTTGGTCCTTGAAGCCGGTTCATTTTTACTGGGTGATCTTGAACTAGAAGCTCTTGCATCGTCTGTTCCTCATACTGGATAAGTACAGACTAAAACTCGAACCTTATGGAAAACTTATGTAGTGAATAATATTAGTAGCAAAGAAGCATCATCTTTCAGATATTAAACATAATCAGAGGGGGGATTGATGACTCCATCGTTTTGAGTCAATAAATTAAAAAAGTCTCGATGGTGCATTGGTTTTGAAAAATAGTAGCCTTGATACAAAGAGCATTCTCTTTGAGCCAAAAACTGATGCTGTATTTGAGTTTCAACGCCTTCAGCGATCACTTCTAGGTTTAGCTTTTTGGCCATTAGCAGAATCACATCAACGATTGGTGCATTGTCATCAAGCTTTGTAATGTCGCTAACAAATGAACGGTCTATCTTTAGCACATTTATCGGTAATTGATTCAAATAGCGCAGCGAAGAATAACCTGTTCCAAAGTCATCAATTGAAAATGAAATGCCTTTTTCCTGAAGTGCCTGCATTGTCTCAATTGCTTGCTTGAAATTATTAATTAAAAGGTTTTCAGTAATTTCAAACTCTATATTAATGTCAGGGACTGGATGTTTTTCTAGTATAGGCAACATGCGCTGAATAAAATCTGCCTGCATAAAATGAGATGGGCTGATATTAATAGATAAATGGCGAAATGTACTTGGCATCCCTGTTGCTTGCCAACGAGATAATAAATTTAGAGACTCTTCTAGAACCCATTCTTCAATGGCACTTATTTGACCAGACTCTTCAGCCACAGATATAAAATCCATTGGCGATATCATACCTTTTTCAGGGTGCCTCCAGCGGAGTAAAACCTCTGCACCTGTAATAATATACTCATTAGATACTTGCGGCTGTATCCACACTTCCAGTTGATTACGCTCGATAGCTTTATGCAGCCCTTCTTCTAGTTGCCAACGTTTTTGAGCTTCTTGCTGCATGGTCACATCAAAAAATCGATAACCATTTCGGCCTTCCGCTTTAATTCTATACATCGCGGTATCCGCTCTACGCAACACCTGACTACTCGAATCGTCTTGCTGCGGAAAAGTTGTTAATCCAATACTGGCTGAACAATGAATCAAATTTCGGCCTATCTGTACTGGCACCGCAATAACATTTGCTATTTCTGATGCAATCGACATGGCTTTTTCTGCCGCCTCGTCAACATGACCACTCAATTCCGGTAGCATGATAACAAATTCGTCACCGCCAAATCGTGCAACGATCGCCGTATCTAACACAACACCTTTTAATCGTTGAGCCAATGTCATCAAAAGCTGATCGCCAACTTGATGCCCTAGAGAATCATTTATGGTTTTAAAACGATCTATATCTAAATACATAACAGCGCCAATTTGGCGCTGTTTGATACCTGAATCAACCATTTTGTCTAGTTGTTCGACAAAGCGACGGCGGTTGGCAAGATCCGTTAATGGATCAAAATAAGCAAGCGTTGCTACCTGTTGACTCGCCTGATCTTTCTTATGCCAGATCTGTGCAACATTTTGCACTAGTTCTCCCAATTCATCTTGTTTTTTATAGGGCGGAACTAAACCACGATGATCTTTATCCAACTCCGCAACCCAGCGAGAAACTTGCTGAATAGGCTTAGATAACACGTAGTAGAAAATAAGAAACAAGATCGTGCTCAAAGCAAAGGTAGCGATTAAACCACTAACAGCAAGGGTCACTGCACGATTGGTCAAACCATTTGCAACATATTGCTTATCCAGTTTAAGGACTAATAAGCCGTTAGCTTTTTCACTCGATTGAATAGTAATCGTTTGTTCAAACGTTTCAGGAAGGCCAATCAAATCAAAACTATATTCATCAAGCTGAAGGCTCCTTGATCGTTGCTTCTCAACACTCGCAGAAGCTATTTTCTCTCCGAAATCATCGTATATCTGAACGTCGTAAAACAAAGGATCATTAATAAGTGAATTAGCAATTGTTTGAGTCTGAATGGAGTCTAAATTATAAATGGCACGCTCTAAATTAGGAACATACAATTCAATTGAGCGGTCTACATTGGCGCGCAAGCTATCACGTACATGATTCAGATCCATATAGAATTGAACTAACGCTGAGCAACCGCCAATTAGGAAAGACGAAAAAAGAATAATTTTAGCTTGTTGATAAGCTATCCGCTGCCCAATCTTCAATGAAAAGTTCCCTTAAATGTCACTGGCACGTAAATATTTTGTCACAATATCATCGTACAAGCCATTAGCTTTGATCGTTCTTAAACCAATGTCCATAGCATGCTTTAAATGTTCGGAGTTTGGGAATTTTTGGCTGATACATAAATGCAATGGCAGTGGCTCTTCTCCTTGCAGCTTGCTAACTTTTAATTCTGCTTGCATGCCTAATTTTTTCAAGTAGTAAATCGCAGGATATTGCGCCATATAAAGTACGTCCACTTCACGGTATCGTACAGCTTTCAAGGCACTTGCTAAGTCTGGAGATGAACGATGCTTTATATCACTGTTTATTAGTTCTTTTTGCATTCCCCAACCATTCACGGTGACAACCGAATAACGGTTAAGATCTGACAGTGTATGAATACTCCCTGTATCTAGATTTTTCTTACTTAATATTGCCCTACTAACATGGGAAATGGGATTACTAAAATACATGAAGTTGCTACGTAACTCTCTTTTAGAGCAAGATACTGTGCCCGCAATCCGGCCTTCTTGCATAGATTTAATAATCCGTTTCCAAGGTAGTCTCTCAAATTTCACCTCTATCTGTTGACTATCAAATGCAGCTTTTACTACCTCGACATCAATACCATGAATCGTTGAGTCGTCATTTGGCACCACAATATAAGGAGGGTAATCCACAACATAAAACGTATATACGTCGTTTGCTTTGACTAAGCCTGAAAACAAAAGCATCAGGAAAATCATAAGAGACGTTAAAAACTTGCTCATAATTAGGCTCTAATTATCTGTTATGCTCAAAAGATATATCTCATTAAAGACTAGCACATTTGAGTTTCACTGCAGCAACTAAATTAACCTAAGCAGCATGCTCCTATGTCGAACAGCTGTTCAGTTATTAGTGGCATGTCGCTTCCATGACTACCCAGTCACTCTTGATATAGCAATACTTAATCAACAGTCGCAGACATAAAAAAACCCTAAACTAAAGTTTAGGGTTTTCAAAAAATCACCTTTAAATGAGAGAGTTATTTGCTCGATTTAAAGCGACTTACCATTGATTGTAGCTCATTTGCTAATTCATTAAGTGACGCTGCTGTATGAGACACTTGGGAGGCTAAACTACTTGAATCATTAGCGCCATCATGGATAACCAATACATTGTTATTAATTTCTTCTGCAACCAAATGCTGCTCTTCCGCAGACGCGCTGATTTGAATCATCATATCTTTAATAGTAAGTACTGAAGCCAGTATCTGTTCAAATACTTGATATGTTTGACCTGCTAACTCTACTGAGTTATTCGCTACGACAACACTGTTCTCCATTTTGCCTGCTACAACATTGGTTTGTTGCTGTAAACGCGTCAGCAGTTTATCAATTTCATCTGTTGATTCCGCGGTACGACCTGCTAACGTTCGAACCTCATCAGCGACCACAGCAAAACCTCGACCTTGCTCACCTGCTCGCGCGGCTTCAATAGCAGCATTTAATGCTAGCAAGTTAGTTTGCTCTGCTATGGCTTTAATCGTGTCTAGAATGCCAACAATATTCTTCGATTCTTGAGATAACGTACCCATAGATTCGTTTGAGCTATTAATTTCTGATTCAAGCTTATGCAGTGAATCCATAGTCTGTTGAATTAAGCGATTACCTTCTTGAACCTGAGACTCACTGTCTTCCGCCGAAGAAGCAGCAGAACTACAGTTAGAAGCCACTTCATTCGCCGTAGCCACCATTTCATTAAAGGCAGCAGAAAGGTGATCAACTGAATTCGCTTGTTTAGAGACAATGCCACTTAAATCAGCTGACAACTCTTCTGAATGATGGGCTACTTTACCAATCTCATCACAAGAGTTTTTGGTCCGTCCTACAATGTTATCAATAGAAGCTACAAATTGATTAAATGCATGGGCCATTTGCCCAGACTCATCCTTAGATAACTCATCAAGACGCTGCGTCAAGTCTCCTTCGCCTTGACTAATGTCCGTTAAACGCTCAGCCATAACTTTAACCGGTTTGATAACCACACTTGATAGGAATGAACCAATAACGATGAACACAATCACCATTATTACCGAAATAATAACGATATTCGTAATTAAGTTGTTCGCTTGTGCGTAAACAACGCTACTTGGGATCAGTCCAATAAATTTCCAACCCAGATCTTCAGAGGTATAAACTCGAGCGAACCACTCGTCACCATCAATCATTAATGTCTGAATGCTATCACTACTGCTTAGAGAAGCGTAAGGACGTGACGCGTCAGAAATATCTTTAAAGTTGTTCTCAGGGTCTGCGGGGTCTGCCAGTATAGTATTGGTATCTTCAATCATGACCACATAGCCTTCACCACCAAACTTAACTGTGGCTAACAGCTCTGTCAGCTTCTGTAATGTCACATCAACACCGACTACGCCATAGGCGCCATCTTTACCTTCAAAGCGCTGCAAGTAATCGACTAACGGAGCGCCAGTAAAAGTGTCTCGGTAGGCCGGAATACGTTTCGGAGAAGTAGAGTTAATGGATTGTGTGTACCAACCCTTCTTAGTAGGATCGTAATTTTCACCACTGTTACCATGCGGCCACTGTAAATAACCTTTATTGGCTGTACCGATCCATATGTAAGCAAGGTCTGGATGCGTTTCACCAAAATCTTCAAATAATGAAAAAGCTGCTTGTTCTTGCGGGGAGTTTGACTCAGGTGTCATTTTTTTTACAGGCTGGTTAGCATAGCTCTCTATGCTATTAGGCATGATATTTTGAACCGCATCTGCACGCGCAAAAAATGCAGCATTTTCAGCCAAGTTATTCAAATACATTGAAAACAATGCATCTACATAGCTGATTTCGGATTTACTTTGATTATCAAACTTATCTACGGCATCAGTACGCACGCTGTTTATGATAACTAAAGACACTAGTAATACTGGTAAAATAACCCCAGCAGCGACTAGTACAATGATTTTTGCACGAACTGTCATATGTACCTCTCAAACTCTCAGTTTGGGTTAGATCCCAATTATTAGAATAGAATGCCTTACCGGTTTATCTTACCAACGCTTTCGTCGACCGATTGCGGCGTTTAACTAGAACATCCTTATTCATAACTGAACGGTACACATATCCATACACGCCAAGTAAATCCAGATATACGTTCAAAAAAAGATAGAACAATCTAAATTAGATCATCACAAAGTACTTCGTTTACCCAAAGCAGCTGTTTTCCTACAACTGATGATTAGGACAAAAAAAACTCTCAAGTACTCACTTTTTCATATTTATTAAATATAGCAGCGCTAAAATCATGTGATAGGTTTAATTCGTGATTACAGGCAACACTTACGAATTCCCAACCATTAGAAGATAATAGGCTGAGTTCTGATAGCGACTCTAAGAAACATGTATAGTATCTATCAAACTATTTTCTTTAACTAAAACAACTCTTTACGTACTACCATTTAATTCTTTCATAATAATGCGTAATAACATAACTTTGAAGTTTAATATTGTGAAGTGTTGTAGCTAAAAGAAAAAAGTTGATGACGACAACACTAAAAAACACGCACAACCTCCCATTTTGAGCAGGGACAGCCTTCGTTATGCTCTAAAAGTGTACGTTAGGATGTCTGCAATTTTTCGATCCAGTTCGATTCCAACTGCTGCAAAATCCTCACGTTCAACTTGGTATAGGAAAGGTTTGATCTCGCGAAGCTTTACAATTGCTTTTGGGTCGTCTGTTAGTAACACAGCCACATAAGAAAAAGCATCGTAATAGGCAAAACCGTTATCTTTTAATGCATTAAGATAAGAATCTAATGTTTCTTCACCAAACACCTGCTTGATCGCTGTAATAGCACCATAAACAGCCGTACCTTCACTCAACACCGTAGCTTTATCATCTTTCCCCAGTGGGTACAAACCACGTACTAATTCTTGTACGACATCTGCAAGCAACATAACATCATTACTAAATCCTCTGGCAGGCATACGTATTTTATAGCGGCAAGGTAGCTCTTCAGATTCAAGAAGTATCTCAGGCTTGGCAATGTCAGAGTTCACTTCAAATCCTACAAACTGAGCCTCTTCATTGGATAAACCAAATAAAAACTCTACTGCAGGTAACCATGCTGCACGAATTTTATCCAATTTTTGAACCTGCGATAGTTGAGATTCTGACACCTGATGTACCTCGTAAAATCGATTACATGATACTAAGTCGTTACTTAGTATTTCTGGGCGGGAACTTTATCATACCGATACCATTAGCGACCAGAATGAGTATTAAATACTGTATAGCCCAGCCTCTTTACGAAAAAGAGCTACCTTAATGAAATAAGGTCTTTTAAGAGTTAGCCCTCTTATGATCATTGTAAGGGGCTAATATCTATAAGTTAGTTTAAGGTAACTCATCTCTGCTGCTCTTGACGCTGATCGATATCTAAAAGAAAAGACTGGATCTTGCCAGCGTATTCCTGTGACTCTGTCCACATGCCACGTTGAATGGCTTCCAACAATCGCTCAGCCATTTCGGTTTGTGCGTGGGGGTTATTGTCCGCCATAAATTGCTGGTTGGCTGGATCAAACAGTAAGGTATCTGTCACTTGTTGGTATTGATAGTTAGCAACCAAATCCGTGGTTGCATCATAAGCAAATAAATAATCCACGGTTGCGGTCATTTCAAATGCGCCTTTATAGCCATGCTCTTGCATCGCTAAAATCCATTTCGGATTCAACACGCGTCCTCGAATAACGCGATTAAGCTCTTCTTTTAAGGTGCGTATTTTCGGTGTGGAAGGATTTGAGTGATCACTGTGGTAGACGCTTGGTGCCTTACCACTTAAGTGGGTAACGGCATTGGCCATGCCCCCTTGAAATTGATAGTAGTCATCCGAATCTAATAGATCATGTTCGCGATTGTCTTGATTTTGCACTACCGCCTCCAGCTTAGATAAGCGCGTAGAAAATGCCTCTTTGGCATCTACACCGTCGCGCAAATCGCCGTCGTAAGCGTAGCCTCCCCAATTGAGATAGGCTTCCGCCAAATCGGCTTTAGAATCCCAACAGCGCTCATCAATCAGTCCTTGAAGACCGGCACCATATGCACCCGGCTTGCTACCAAACACTCGATAGGACGATTGTCGAGCAGCTTCCGCTTTTGATACGCCCTGATCTATTAACTCACTTTCACGGGCACGAACATTCGCTTGAATCGTATTCCCATTTCCGGGTTCTTCATACTCAATAATGGCTTGTACCGCAGCATCATATAAGCGCATAACATTAGCAAAGGCGTCTCGAAAAAAACCCGAAACGCGTAAGGTAACATCGACTCTGGGACGACCTATTTGCATACAAGACAACACTTCAAAATCGCTCACACGATTCGAGCCTGGTGCCCAAATGGGACGTACGCCCATCAGCGCAAAGGCTTGCGCGATATCATCACCACCCGTGCGCATCGTAGCGGTTCCCCAAACAGACAACCCAAGGTTAGTCGGATAATCACCATGCTCCTGTAAATGACGCAATACCAGCGCCTGCGCTGATTTTTCACCAATCGCCCATGCTGCGGGAGAAGGTACCGCACGGTTATCAACAGAGAAGAAGTTGCGCCCCGTCGGCAACGTATCTAAACGCCCTCGCGTGGGCGCGCCACTTGGGCCAGGCGGGACAAATTGCCCCGCTAAACCGTTAATCAACGCGGTAATTTCATCCTGTTCACTCTGTAGTAAGGCTTGCATTAAAGTCTTGTTAGCGTGGTTGAGCAAAACTGCTGTGTTAGGCCACTGATCTGGTGATAGTGGTTTGTGATCCATCAACACTTGCATGACACATTGTTTTGCCAATAACTCCAAACGCTCTTTAGCGTCTGCATGAGTGCGCCATGGTGCCGAACTGATCGCCTGCAACACATGAGGCTTATGGCTCTGCCAAGGCAGAGCAGCTGATTCCATTGGGTTGAACTCAATCTCACTCAAAGCTAGATCAATAGCCAGAGAGTGCAAAATACCTTGGCTAGCTGTCTCTCTACCACGTGGTAGTCGCAATAATGCAACGATGGTATCCGCCAATTTATCGCGCTCTGGAAGCTCACCTAGACGATGCAAGCCGTGGCGAATTTGTGATTCTTTGATCTCACATAAATAGGCGTCTAGCTCTTCTAGCACAGATTCTTCATTATCCGCTTTAACGCCGGTCAGCTCTTCTAGCAAATTACTTGAGCGGACTTTTTCTAAAATAGACGACTTTAGCCACATCTCTCGACGCTCATCCATGCCAAGCGCTTGGTAGTATTCATCAACCAACGTTTCCAGCTCTGCCATGTCGCCATAGCTTTCTGCTCGGGTCATCGGTGGCATAAGATGATCAACAATAACTGCTTGCGTTCGTCGCTTTGCTTGCGCTCCTTCACCGGGATCATTGACGATGAATGGATAAAAATGCGGCATTGGCCCCATTGCGATGTCAGGCCAACATTGGTCCGATAACGCGGTACCCTTGCCCGGAAGCCATTCTAGGTTGCCATGCTTACCAACATGAACAATCGCATCTACGTGGTACACATGACGAAGCCAGAAGTAATAAGCTAAATAGCTGTGTGGCGGAATCAAATCAGGGTCGTGATAATTCGCCGCCAAGTCCAGATTAAAACCACGGGCTGGTTGAATTCCAATAAAGGTTTCACCTAACCGAATGCCAGCCAACATCATGCGCCACTCTCCTTCTACAGCGCGACATTTGTGGTCTTCTTCTGGCGCCCCCCAACGCTCCCAGACCGCTTGTTGAGACGCTAGTGGCAGCTGATAGAAATAATGCAAGTAGTCATTTAGCGCCAAACTCTGCCAACATCCACGTTGATGCAGTGTATTTGGATTGTTGGTAATCGCTCCCAGCAGCGCCTCGATGAGAGCATTACCATCTTCGGGTATGTCCTCTATGGGATAGCCCGCCCACTCTAAAGCTCGCAGTAGATTAATCGTTGAAGCAGGTGTGTCTAAACCTACCCCATTACCAATTCGACCATCTTTGGTCGGGTAATTGGCGAGTATAAAAGCGATCCGTTTTTGTGAGTTTGGTATGTGTTTAAGGCGGCCGTATTGCTTTGCTAATTGCGCCACAAATGTAGCCCGTTCCGTATGCAACTGATAACGAATTAAATCGATTTGAGCTAACTCATTGAAATGAGATAAGGCTTTAAAGCTCACAGCACGCGTGATAATTCGCCCATCCATTTCAGGCAATACAATTTGCATTGCTACATCTCGGCTACGTAAACCTTGAGATTGCTCTAACCAATCTTCTTCCGTGCTGCCGGATAAAATGAGCTGTAATACAGGAATAGGTTGTTCAAAGACCGATGCAAACTCTGTGGGCTCAGACGCCAAATCAGGGCTGCAAGCGCGATTAGCTGAAAAACCGGTGCAATTTAAAATAATAGTCGCCTCAGATCGGTCGATCAAAGACTCTACCAATTCAGTGCTCACAGCATCCTTCAGAGAGCTCAACGCCACCTGTAGCGGAATCACGCCCTGCTCAAGCAAAATTGAGGACAGATCACAAAACACTTGCGTGTTACCACTTTGAAAGTGCGAGCGATAATACAACACCAATGCCACAGGCCAATGCTGTGTTAACGCCTCTTGATAATGGATTTGCCAATCCAAATAACGCACAGCTTGCCCTTGATCGACAATAAACGCATTGGGAATCGTCGACGGTTCGCACCATTTCGCTTCACCGTCAAACCAGAGTGACTGCAAGTACTGAAGCATTTGTACCGCATTGCTTTGCCCGCCTTCACGAAGGTAACGCCAAACACGTGTGACAGTTTCTTGTGTGGCGGATGAGGCGTGCATGATCTCAGGGTCTGCGCTGTCATCACCCGGCACCACAATAAGATGTCGATGATGTTTAGCATTTGCCCATGCCTGTAAGCGCTCAAAACCATAAGGCCAATAATGTTGGCCACCTAGCAGAGATAGAACCACCACTTGAGCACGATTATTTTGTGTTGGTTTATCCAGTACTGAGGATTCATAGAGATCAAATGCAGCCGGTTTGACCAGCTGCATCCAATTGGCTAACCGAACACTTGGAGCCCCCTCATGATGCCATGCATCAATCGCAGTCCCCAGAGCGGTTAACAGTGAATCGGCAGCAGCTAATACAACAATATCAGCCGGGGTTTGCCCCAAATCGATGATACCTTCATCGTCAACAAAGCCACCTGGTTTGGCTGCCAGTAAATGCACTCTTGCTCGCTTAAGCGGTCAACGCCGCGTTGAGTTTATCTTCAATCAGATCTTTACTGATGCCTTTACCAATAAACACGAGCTGTGTTTGGCGTAGCTCATCCGATTGCCATAAGCGATCAAAGTAACGTTCTAAACGTGTGCCTACCACTTGGAAAACCTGACGCATTGGCTTGCCATTTACAGCGGCAAACCCTTTGACACGATAAATATTGTACTTCTCTACTAAGTCTTCAAGCGTATCTTGTAACGAGTCGACATCTACTTCTCCCAACTTCACCACGAACGATTCAAAGTGATCGTGAGCATGCGCATGGTCATTCCCATGGGCGTGATGGTGATCATGATGATTGTGAACGTGATCAATGCGAGACTCGGTTTCAGCTTCAAGGCCTAACAGTACGTCTAACGCAGCCTCGCCATTTTCGATGTAAGCAATCTTCACACTAGAGTCGACTTCATTTTCAATGATTTGCGCGACGCGTCGACGCTGGACATCATCAAGCAAGTCATTTTTACTGACCACCACAAGATCCGCCGAGCCCAACTGATCATCCAGTAACTCTTGTAATGATGGATCATGGTCTAACGACTCATCCGCTAGACGTTGAGCTTGAACTTTGTCTTCATCGTGAGCAAAACGACCCGCCGCAACAGCAGGACCATCGACCACCGTAATAACAGCATCTACGGTGCAGTGCTCTTTGATACCTGGCCAATTAAATGCCTGCACCAGAGGTTTTGGTAAGGCTAAGCCACTGGTTTCAATTAGAATATGGTCAATGTCATCACGACGTTCCACTAATTGTTTCATAACCGGAAGAAACTCTTCCTCTACGGTGCAACAGATACAACCATTGGCCAGTTCATAAAAACCATCCTCTGAACGCTGAGCAGTGCCGCCATCTTCGCAATCTAATGGGCAAGAGCGTAACAAATCGGTATCGATGTCCAACTCGCCAAACTCATTCACAATAACAGCAATACGTTTGCCTTGAGCTTGCTTAAGGACATTTGATAACAGCGTTGTCTTACCACTGCCAAGAAAGCCGGTCACAACAGTGGTGGGTATTTTATTAAGTTGCATTATTAATCCTTACGCTTGGCCATCATCTTTATGATTAATTTTACGGTAAATATGAGCTTAAGATTTGTCATATAAATAAGAGTCATCAAAATCCTCAGCATCCAACACTTTTCCAACTATGATCAAGCTGGCTCGCAAACTGACTATTAAGAAACAATTCTGGCCGTAATGCAGTAGAAACTCAGCAACCACTTTCGGGTCATATCTAAACGGCGCTGGTAACTTGATACAAGCTTGCGCAAATGTTAGTGAGTATTTACGTTCTAGGAACGCTGTATTGCCTTCATGATCAGTCACCATCATTGTACATACTTTGCTTTCTAACAATATGAAAAACATAGTATAAACAATGAAGTAAACTCAGGTATCAGAATACCCTGGGACTCGAAAGCAAGGAAGCTGACGACCTTTACGGTACATTAAAAAGGCTTTTTCGCCTTGATCTCGAAAGCTTAAAATATCACCAACATAGAGGTTTCCAGGCAAAGGCCGATTCAAATGAAGTACATAACTAAAATTATTGATTAGCAAATGGATTTTAGCTGGCTCAAACAAAGCAACAGCATCTAAGTTCTCACAGCGGGAGGAGATTGTTTTTTGCGGAACGTATGGATGTAGATTATATGCGCAGAAAATGATGCTAATAGCAGACTGACGAAACACAATAGCTGCTTCATTATGAGTGTGAGCCCATTCAATTAGAATCTAAAATAAAAAAGACATTTCAATGTTTGCTTTTCTAATAACACACACGCATTGCTCTCACTCTCCATCGATTCTTTTAAGTATACAAACGCACAATCATCCAAAACTTCCTTTTTGATAACTAAATGTTCGTTTTTGAACCTGTTTTTACGAATTTTGCCTTTGACACATCGCCTTAATAAACACTAAAGTAGGCACGTCGCTTAGGCGACTTCGTTCTCGGGGCGGGGTGAAACTCCCCACCGGCGGTAAATGAGCTCAGCTCAAAGCCCGCGAGCGCTTTCTAAGCTTAGAAAGGTCAGCAGATCTGGTGTGACTCCAGAGCCGACGGTTATAGTCCGGATGATAGAGGACGGCGTAGACAAGAAAAATCTTGACAGCCTTTGATGTTATTCAAAGCAGTTTGGCTTGCCTCCCGTTCGCCCTGATTCAGCATTTTTTGTGGAAGACATACTAATGAATCAGAGCTCAACGAATTCTCAAACGTTTAATACTTCAACTAAACGTGTCGCATTTTTACATGCATCTTGGCACAGTGACATTGTCTTACAGTGCTGGGAAGGCTTCAAAGAAGTTATGTTATCTCATGGTTATCAAGAAAATAACCTAGAGTTGATTGCTGTACCTGGCGCATACGAGATTCCTCTACAAGCAAAGCTTTTAGCCAAAACTGGCAATTACCATGCTATTGCTGCCAGTGGTCTTGTTGTAGATGGTGGCATTTACCGTCACGATTTTGTTGCACAAGCTGTTTGCACAGGCCTTATGCAAGTTCAACTGGAAACAGAAGTTCCTGTTTTGACAGCGGTCCTTACACCGCACAACTTCCATGAGCATGACGAGCACTCAAGCTACTTCAAGCGCCATTTCGTTAAGAAAGGGGAAGAACTTGCTGGTGCAGCCAACCGTGCAATGTTGTTGACTGAATTAGCTAAGTCCTAAGCTCTTACTATTTTTACAAAGGCAGCTTCGGCTGCCTTTTGTGTTCCTATCAAAGCCCTATTACCAAACAATATTGATACCAGCAACGAATCCACTGCCTAGACGATGCTCTTCAAAATCATCTAATATCAGACTCTCATGGTAGTACTTAGCATACAGGCCAATGTTTTTCGCCAGCCGTGTATCCACACCAATTTGTAACGCTAGTTCCGTAAGTGCATCATTATCCCAGTCAAATGATAAAAAGGTCGGGCGAACATCACCTCCGACAAACCAAGTGGTATTAACAAACAAAGGCATATGTAACAAGCCTCGGGCACTGAATCCTGTTCGCTTATAGTCTCCAGAGACAGTTTTACTCAACCCCATTGTGATATCCGCGCCACGCGCTTCTTCGCCTACTCCTTCGACACTAAATCCACGAAAACCAAGGGTCTTAATATCTGTTTCGAAGCGATGCTTCAGTTCGACTTGCTCGTAGTATAATCCGCCAAAACCAGAGCGATTGTTTTCAGGCTTAATACCTATGCCTAGCCCAAACTGTGAATAATCAGCCCCCGCAGACGCTTCAAACAACAGCGTACTAACATTGTTCTCTACCGTTTCTGTCGCTGCAACAGCAGCATTAGCGCACAACGAAAGTCCTACTACACTGATTATCTTTTTCATTTTGTCACTCTTCTAATATCCATACATTAGTCATTGGGCTCATCCTGCTCCCGATCCATCCCCATAGGATAAGAAGAATGGCGAATCGAAACAAATAAAAAAGCCCTTTTTGCCTGATGTGAGACAAAAAGAGCTTTTACTTCGAGCGGCGGCTTATTTGTGCTTAAACTCTAAACGGCGGGCGTGTAATAAAGGTTCAGTATAGCCATTAGGCTGTTCAGTGCCCTTAAACACCAAATCACAAGCGGCTTTGAACGCCACACCATCAAAATTAGGCGACATTGATAAATAAGCCGTATCATGCTCGTTCTGTTTATCAACAACCGCAGCCATTCGTTTCATTGAGGCCATTACTTGCTCAGGGTTACAGATGCCATGCTCTAACCAATTAGCGATATTCTGTGAAGAAATACGTAAAGTAGCGCGATCTTCCATAAGACCGACATTGTTAATGTCTGGCACCTTAGAGCACCCTACTCCTTGGTCAATCCAGCGTACTACATAACCTAAAATACCTTGGGCGTTATTGTCTAATTCAAACTGAATTTGCTCGTCCGTTAAACTCGTTGGATCCTCCAGTAATGGTATAGACAATATATCATCTAGGCTTGCTCGCTCACGCGAGGCTAATTCAGCCTGACGTTCACGTACATTCACCGTATGGTAATGCGTCGCATGCAAAATCGCCCCATTCGGTGATGGTACCCAAGCGGTGCTTGCACCGGCCATAGGATGGCCGATTTTTTGCTCTAGCATATCCGCCATTTCATCTGGCATTGCCCACATACCTTTGCCAATTTGTGCTTTACCCGGCAACCCACATTCAATGCCTACATCAACGTTCCAGTCTTCGTAGGCTTTTATCCATGCTTCTTGTTTCATGGCTGTTTTGGGGACAAAAGGACCTGCCAACATAGAGGTATGAATTTCATCGCCCGTTCTATCTAGGAAACCAGTATTGATGAAGACCACTCGCTCTTGCGCTTGGCGGATACACTCCTTAAGGTTAACGGTCGTTCGACGCTCTTCATCCATAATGCCTATTTTTATGGTGTTTCGATTTAGCCCCAACGCTTGTTCGATACGACTAAACAACTCTACTGTAAACGCCACTTCTTCTGGGCCATGCATCTTAGGTTTTACGATATTCACACTGCCCGCTCGGCTATTACGTCGTTTGGTATTTCCTTGTAAATCATGCATCGCAGCCAGTACTGTAATCATGCCATCCATAATCCCCTCATGAACTTCATTACCATTGGCATCTAAAATGGCAGGATTGGTCATCAAATGACCTACATTACGAATAAACAACAAACTGCGGCCATGTAAAGCAAAGCTTTTACCTGACTTATCTAGGTATTTTCGATCAGGATTCATTGCGCGGGTAATACGCTTGCCACCTTTATCAAACGACTCTTCCAGCGTCCCTTGCATCAGGCCGAGCCAATTACGGTAAACCTCTACTTTGTCTTCAGCATCCACAGCAGCAATAGAGTCTTCACAATCCATTATCGTGGACACAGCCGCTTCTACCAAAATATCTTGAATCCCTGCTTGATCATATTGACCAATAAAACCGCTCGCATCGATCTGGATCTCAAGATGCAGCTCATTATTTTTCAATAGCACAGCCGTCGGTGCATCAGGCTTACCTTGATAACCAACGCATTTCGATGTGTCTTTTAATTGAACCACTTCCCCATTCTTTAAGGTAACAGCCAGCTCACCGTCTACCATTTGATAATGCAACGCTTGAGCATGAGACCCAGTTACCAATGGTGCAGCTTGATCTAATAGCTGGCGACCGAATGCAATAACACGTGTGCCTCGAACAGGATTGTAGCCTCCAGAACGCTCCGCTCCCTCTTCCTCAGGAATCGCATCGGTACCATATAAAGCATCGTACAAACTGCCCCAACGCGCATTCACGGCATTGAGGGCAAAACGAGCATTCTTCACCGGCACTACAAGCTGTGGCCCAGCTTGCAAGGCAATTTCTTCATCAACGTTCTTAGTTGATACTTTGAAGTCGTCACCCTCAGGTAATAAGTAGCCAATTTCGATCAAGAAGTGCTTATAAGACTCAGCGTCATGGGGCTGATCTGAACGGGCGCGATGATAATCATCTATCTGTTGCTGAATTTCATCGCGCTTTGCCAATAACGCGGCATTTTTAGGAGCCATGTCATTAACGATTTCCTCAAAGCGCTGCCAAAACACCTCTGGCTCAATGCCGGTACCCGGTGCAATATGTTCGTTAACCAAACTTAAAAGGCTCTGTGCGATCTGAAGACCACCTTGCTGAGTTCGTTCTGTCATAGCTCTTTCCTTTCATTGACTGACGAGTACTTAAAAGCATCCCGTGTATTTATTATTGGTAGGTCATCGAAATGAATAACTTTGAACAATAAAAATAGATTCAACAACATTCACAACATGAATGACCTTTAGAATTAAATCGAATATTTATTTTTAAAAAGTCAGTATTTTTTAACATTCATTCTGAATAGACGATATATCATTCACTATGAACCGATGTAGCTCAAAAATCACATTCATAAAAGATATGGTTACAATAACAAATATAGATTAGACGAATCATACAACTCGGCACAGACTGAAAGGGTGATCAAGAAATGCACGACCGCAAACAAGCGGCGCAGCAACCGAAACACCAAGAGGAAAATGCCATGTCTAATTACAACAATGATATCGACGCAACTGCTACCCTAATCGCTCAACATGGAACACCCTGGGCAGCTATTAATCCTGAGTACGCCGCTCGAATGCGTGCTCAGAACCGCTTTAAAACAGGCTTAGACATTGCACGATACACGGCAAAAATCATGCGTTCAGATATGGAACGCTACGACCAAGACCCTTCACAATACACACAATCTCTAGGTTGCTGGCATGGTTTTATCGGTCAGCAAAAAATGATTTCCATTAAGAAACATTTCAATTCTACTGATCGCCGCTACTTATACCTATCTGGTTGGATGATTGCAGCGCTACGCTCTGAATTTGGCCCATTACCCGATCAATCCATGCATGAGAAAACCTCAGTACCCGATTTAATTGAAGAGCTGTACACTTTTTTACGCCAAGCAGATGCTCGAGAAATGGGTGGACTATTCCGTCAGTTAGATGACGCCAAAGGTGCAGGAGATGAAGTCAAAGCCGCATCGCTACAAAAGCAACTGGATGAATACCAAACTCATATTGTTCCAATTATTGCAGACATTGATGCGGGCTTCGGTAACGCAGAAGCGACTTACCTACTTGCGAAAAAGATGATCGAAGCCGGCGCATGTTGTATCCAAATTGAAAACCAAGTGTCCGATGAAAAACAGTGTGGTCACCAAGATGGCAAAGTAACCGTGCCTCACGAGGATTTCTTAGCCAAGATCCGCGCCGTACGCTACGCCTTCCTTGAACTAGGCGTTGATGACGGTGTGATTGTGGCACGAACTGACTCACTCGGCGCTGGCTTAACGAAACAAATTGCAGTGTCCCAAACCCCCGGAGATCTTGGTGCGCAATACAATGCTTTTCTTGATGTCGAAGAAATTGAGCTTAGTAATACGACTGAAAGCGATGTACTGATGATGCGTGATGGTAAACTGGTACGTCCTAAGCGTCTAGCCAGCAACTTATTCCAATTCCGCAAAGGATCAGGCGAAGACCGAGTGGTACTGGACTGTATTACCTCATTACAAAATGGTGCGGACTTACTCTGGATCGAGACTGAAAAGCCTCATGTCGGTCAGATCAAAGGCATGGTAGATCGAATCCGCGAAGCCGTACCAAATGCCAAACTGGTTTACAATAACTCACCATCGTTCAACTGGACACTTAGCTTCCGTCAACAAGTATTTGATGCATGGGAAACCGAAGGTCTTAATATGTCAGCGTACGACCGTACTCAGCTAATGAGCGTGGAGTACGACAACAGCGAACTGGCCCAAGAAGCGGACAATCGTATTCGTAATTTCCAAGCGGATGCGGCACGTGAAGCCGGTATTTTCCATCATTTGATCACTTTGCCGACTTACCACACAGCCGCACTGTCTACCGATAACTTAGCCAAAGAGTACTTTGGATCCGAAGGCATGCTGGGCTATGTGAAAAATGTTCAGCGAGAAGAAATTCGTCAATCCATTGCCTGTGTGAAACATCAAAACATGGCAGGCTCGGACATGGGCGATGATCACAAGGAATATTTCTCGGGAGAAGCTGCGCTCAAGGCTTCCGGTAAAGATAATACCATGAACCAATTTGGCTAAACCATTTACCTCAGAGCGATCAATACGCCACCAGTTTGATCTTTTCCCCCGCATTGGGCCGCATACGCGGCCCATTTTTTTATGGCAAATTTGACCATACCGCAATCCGCATTACACTGAACATTCGTATTGTCACATGCTGGTCATTGGTTTTACGTCAGAATGGCCAAAGGAACTTATTGAGAGAATAAACAACCAAGTTTATTCACGATAACAAAGGGGTAAGAAGATGACGGATATTTACGATATCGCAGTGAAGGACATCGACGGAAACGAGATGACCCTAGAACCTTTCTGCGACAAGGTTCTACTGATCGTTAACGTTGCATCAAAATGTGGTTTAACGCCACAGTATGAAGGCCTTCAAGCCCTGTATGAACATACCAAGGACCTTGGGTTTGAAATACTTGCTTTTCCAGCGAACGATTTTGCTGGCCAAGAGCCCGGTACAGACGATGAGATAAAATCGTTTTGTAGCACGCAATACAATGTTACGTTCCCTATGTTTAGCAAAATACAAGTAACAGGGGAAAACAAACATCCTTTGTACGACTATCTCACAAAAGAAGCAGCTATTACGATCAATCGTCATGAAATGGAAGAAAAGCTCAAAGGTTACGATATAGAGCCGACACAGGCGCCTGAAGTAGTGTGGAATTTTGAAAAATTTATCATCAGTCGTTCAGGTCAAGTGCTGGGGCGTTTTGCACCTAATACGCCATTAGATGACACTAATTTAGTTAGCACCATTCGTGTAGCTCTGGCAAATGGCTAGCATTTATTAGGGTTATGGAGCAATGAGGCATAACCCTAATGACTTCCATGGCTCTTTTATGAGTCACTCTTTCGCCCGTACAAGTCACTCGAAGAATATCTTAATTCAAGGCTCTGACGATCTTTTTTAGTCAAACCTCTAACAACCAATTCATAGGATTGATCAACCATACACATCACTTCACCTATAGGTAAAGAATCATCTAGGTACACTGTATTCCAATGTTTTTTATTCATGTGATAGCCAGGCTTTACTGTCTCGAAAATGCTGCGTAATTCGATCGCATGCTCAGGGTCACATTTTAAATTCACTACTGGAGTACCTTGCTGTTCTGAAAGCAATGCAAACATTTTTCCATATACTTTAAAAACAGGGACATCTGGCTTAAATGGGTATTCCTCTTTGGCTTCAGGTTTTGCTTTTATATATGCTTTCACATCATTAAACTGACCCGACATTAACCACTCCTTACTTTTAAGATTCGCTTCGAATCATCAACAAAGCCCCACTTCCATAACAATCCGATACCGAACCAGAGCTTCTTTTAAAGCCAAATGATGCCCAAAACGAAGCACTATTTTGAATAGATACCAACTTAATTTGAGTATAAGCCATCCACGACACTACTGATAAGAAGTGTCTAATCATGCTTTTTCCAATCCCTTTATTTGGCTCAGAAACAGCTAAATCATGAAGCAATACCCATTTACTAGAAACGGAAAAGTCTAGCACGGTATCTAGCTTAGGCAACGCACCAGACCAAGTATGAGCAAGTAAATATGCAACCACTTTTCCCCTCTCTTCATAGACAAAACAAAAATCCGGAGATCGGTGCCACTTCTTTTGCAACACATGAAGTGACTCAGGCGTTACATCAAGATATACATCGGATTGAATGGCCATAATCTGCGGCCAGTCAGACTCTTGAATAAATCTAATCATTTAATACCCATGCTAAATCAATACTCTCAGATTTTAACATAAGCCATCAATGAAGCTTAAACCCTTAGTCCCGGTAACCATTTTTTCAAACTAGGCTTAATATATAAAAGAATTACTAAATGTTAGAGCTAGATCAATACATTTAATTGATAAAAGGCAATACACTGAACAGGCGTGTTAAATTTTTACACATTTACTAAAAATAATGAGGCGTTTTTATGCATCAGTACATCTCCGTTCGCTGGAAAATACTCCTGCCGATGGCTGGCATTTTAATTTTCATCATTGCTGCACTGAACCTGTACTCTTCTCACCAACAAAAAGAACGCCTTTTAGATCTCAGTGAACACCAACTACTAGATATTGCTAATGGCTATATGGACAGTATGAACGCACTAATGTTTACCGGTGCGATGGCCAGCCGTGAAATATTACGAGATAAGATTGCTCAACGAGAAGGTATTGCCAATGTTCGTATGCTGCGTGCTGACGCGGTAAGCAACATTTACGGTCCGGGTTTTGAACACGAGAAGCCACAAGATGAGCTAGATAAACGGGCTTTGAATGGAGAAACCATTATTGACGTGAATACTATTGATGGTGAACGACACATCACATTGCTACTGCCTTTTGAAGCCACTACAGATCGTCATGGAACAAATTGTTTAACTTGCCATCCTGTAACGGAAGGCACCATTTTAGGCGCTGCTCGTATTACTTATTCTATGGCAGAACGAGATGAAGACATTGAAACTGCCATCATACAAAATTCCACTATTAATTTTATTGCTATTTTTATCGGCATGGTAATCATTTACTTCATTTTGTTAAAAGTGCTGATCCAGCCCCTAAACCGTCTAAAAGACACTATGTCCGTTATTGGTGAAAATGCAGACCTTAGACCGAGAATAAAATTAGGTGCTAACGATGAATTTCGAATGGTGGGCCAAGCGACCAATAATATGCTCGATCACTTCCAGCCGACGATCCATAGCCTTACCAAAACCATGGATAATCTAAGTTCTTCAGCAGACCAACTTGCTCAAGTAACACGCGAAACCAGTGAAGGCGTTGATAAGCAAAAGAATGAAAGTGAACTTTTAGCGCAATCAATTCAAGAGTTATCTAATGCAGCTGAAGAAGTGGCGCGAAATGCCGCAAACGCAGAGGGCTCAGCCAGTGACACCAAATCTCTTGCAGATGAGGGTAAAAATATGGTGTTGCATGTGGCAAACACAAACATTGAACTGGCGCAAAAAGTCGATGCCGCCACAGTTGTAGTCAAAGAGCTGGCAGAAGGTGCTCAAGGCATTGGTCGCGTATCACAAGAAATCAGCGATATTGCAGAACAAACTAACCTACTTGCTTTAAATGCAGCGATTGAAGCGGCCCGTGCTGGTGAGCAAGGTCGAGGATTTGCCGTGGTGGCCGATGAAGTTCGTAGCCTTGCCAGTCGCACGCAACTTTCAACAGAAGAAATTCGCTCTATCATTGACAACCTTTCAGCCATTTCCAACGAAGCGGTTCAAGCAATGGAAGCCAGTAAAGCTCAAGCAAGCGATAGTGTTGAGGATGCAAATAAAGCGGCTCACGCTTTAGAAGACATCGCTTTAAGCGTTGATAAAATTCGTGAAATGAATACCATGATTGCCGCTGCAGCGTCAGAGCAAAGCGCTGTGGTAAATGAAATAAACAATAATATTCATGCTATTAGTGCGATTTCAGAACAAACAGGCTCTGGCTCTCATAAAACGTTAAAGCAGAGTGAAGAAATTGCTAAAATATCTCAATCTCTGGACGCGACTATTAACCAATTTAAGTCTTAACGCTAGTTTACAGTACTGCTCAATCGATAATGCGAGCAGTACTGATGAACAACTAGCACCCAAAAAATCCCCAGTAGCCAGCCAGCCAAAACATCTGATGGCCAATGTACGCCCAACATCACACGACTTGCACCAACTACTAAGCTACTTAACACCGCCACAGTAATCAAAGCGCGACGAGCTATACTTTCGGGCCACATTCTTGCAATTACCAGTGCGCCACCCAAAAAACACACCATAGACATAGTCGCATGCCCTGAAGGAAAACTGGGCGTATACACTTCGATAAGATGCGGTACCAACTCTGGTCGAGGACGTTGAAATAAGTACTTGGCTCCCATACTTAAGAACACGCCCCCTAAGGTCATAGTAAGTAGCTCTATGGATTGTAGGTAGTAACGTCGTAGTGTGAACATCAAACTCATCACAGCCATACCAAATAACAATATCCAGTTGCTACCAAACGCAGTAATATCTCGAATGATTACACTGCCCCATTCGGGACCAAGTAACCTCCCTTGTTCATCGCGAAAGAAAAGTAGCCCAATTCGATCAAAATCTCCTGCTTGACCAAAGCTTAACCAAATACACAATAAAAT
Organism: Marinomonas atlantica; assembly: GCF_001639725.1. Taxonomy (GTDB): domain Bacteria; phylum Pseudomonadota; class Gammaproteobacteria; order Pseudomonadales; family Marinomonadaceae; genus Marinomonas; species Marinomonas atlantica. The sequence goes on along the minus strand of NZ_LTAW01000003.1, from coordinate 13,373 downwards.
CCCTAGTAGTAAAACAGGATAAACCAAGCGATAAAACAAGTAGCCTCCAAGACACCCTAAAAAATTAATAATAATGAGTAAATATACATGGCTTAATTGAATTGATGCAGGATTGCGCGTAGGTTTCACCTTATTTTGATCTTCTGTCACAATTTAACTAATGCTACTGATGAAAAAGGATTTGCGATGCAAACATATAAGTGGGGCGTGTTTGCTCTGGCACTTGGAGCTTTTGGCCTTGGTACGACTGAATTTTTCCCAATGGGTTTGCTTCCGACGATTGCCGAAGGTGTGGACGTATCTATCCCATCGGCTGGCCTACTCATTAGTGCTTACGCTGTGGGCGTTATGTTTGGTGCTCCACTGGTAACGCTGTATTTAACACGCTTTAGTCATAAGTTTTCACTGATTGCTTTAATGATCGTCTTTTTCGTCGGTAATGTTTTTTCCGCATTGGCTACCGATTACAGCATTCTAATGATCTCACGAATTACTACTAGCCTGTCCCATGGTGCTTTTTTTGGTATAGGTGCCTTAGTTGCCATGAAACTTGCGCCACCGGGAAAACAAGGCAGCGCAGTAGCCTCTATGTTTTTAGGGTTAACCATTGCTAATATTATTGGTGTACCCATAGCAACTTGGCTTGGACAAAGCGTTCACTGGCGTATGGCCTTTGCTGCTACTTCGGCACTTGGGTTAGTGGCTATGATTGGTTTATGGCGTACATTGCCCCAAATGGAGAAGCCAAACCGCCCGAACGTAAAGCAAGAGCTTCAGGCTATTTTGCAACCAGCAGCACTACGCACTTTCCTAACAACCGTTTTATGTGCTGGCTCAATGTTTACGCTGTACACCTATATCACGCCAATTTTACAAACTTTAGCCAGCATTTCAGACAGCAACATTGCTTATCTACTAATGATAGCTGGTATTGGTTTTACTCTAGGCAATTTCATTAGCGGTAAATTGTCTGATCACTCACCTGATTTATCTTTGGTGGTCGCATTAATAGGACAAGTCACTATTTTGGGTTTATTCAGCCTTATGGTAAGCGACTTATTTTCAGCTATCGTAATAATTGCTGTTTGGGGCGTTGTGAACTTTATGATTGGGCCACCATTGCAAATGAAGGTGATGACCATTGCAGATAAGGCTCCAGGATTAGCCTCATCCATCAACATTGGTGCGTTTAATTTAGGTAACGCACTGGGAGCAGCCTTAGGTGGTGCAGTTATAACACTTGGATTTGGCTACGCTTGGATCCCCGCTGCAGCAGCAAGTCTATCTTTTAGCGCCCTAATCTTATTAGTCGTAAACCGTAAATTATCTAGGGAGGGATTATCAAATGGCCGATAAAAAAACACGTTATTTACTGCGTAACGTACGCTCCAACCAATCTAAAAAAACATGCGCTTCCGCTGAAAGCGTCTTACCGAAACGTTGTACTAAGTAAAATGATTCACTGGCTTCTACCTGTTCAGTCAGTGGAGCCACTAAACGCCCATCTGCCAGCATGTCTTCGACCATGGAAGAGCGGGCTAATGCTACACCTATGCCCAGCTCTGCCATCCGTAATGAGGCTAAAAGTGTGTCTAACTGCATGCCTCGCGAAGGGTCTACTTGTGTCTCATTTACCATCGATAACCAATACCCCCAACCTTCTTCATATCCCAAAACATGCAATAAAGTATGAGCTGACAAATCAGAGGTTGAACGAATCGGTGAACATTCTAATAAATCGGGGGAGCAAACTGGGAACAAGCCATCCCAACTGAGACGCTGAGAGACGTAGCCAGGCCATTGACCACAACCCCATCGAATTTCAAAATCGTCATCAACCTCAGAGTCTTTCACCCAAAGGGAGCTGATGTAACGAATGTCGATGTTGGGATGCAATGCATGAAAATCTGTCAGTCTCGGCGCCAACCAGTGTACAAAGAAAGATAAGCTACCCCGAATTTTAACTGGGGCTCTTTGATCTTGGCTAAACAGCTCATTTGTCGCAGCAGACAGTCGAGAAATAGAATCTTGCACGACAGGAAGATACGACATGCCTTCATCAGTAAGTGCTAATCCACGAGGGAGACGAGTGAATAGAGCTACTCCTAAATGAGCTTCTAATAAACGAATCTGCTGACTGACTGCACCTTGGGTTAAGTGAAGCTCTTGCGCAGCTTTGGTAAAATTAAGGCTACGAGCAGCGACTTCGAAGGTTCTTAACCAATTTAACGGAGGCAGTGTTTTTGAGTTCATGCAGTGCTTCAACCATCGCTCTAAAAAATACGAGGCGCTAGAGTACCTGACCTAAAAACCGTTGCAAGCGTGGATGCTCGGAATGGAAAAAACGCTCAGGGGTTTCTTCTAATACCAGCTCTCCTTCTTCCATAAAAACTACACGATCGGCCACTTCACGAGCAAACCCCATTTCATGGGTGACCACGACCATGGTCATACCTTCACTGGCCAGCTCTTTCATCACGTCTAACACTTCTCCTACCATTTCTGGGTCAAGTGCACTGGTGGGTTCATCAAACAAAAGGGCTTTAGGTTTCATAGCCAAAGATCGAGCAATGGCGACACGTTGCTGCTGACCACCCGATAGTCGAGACGGATAATTGTTCATGCGATCTGCTAAACCCACTCGGTATAACAAATCACGAGCACCTTGCTTAGCATCTTCTTTGCTTTGTTTAAGGACCTTCATGGGCGCTAACATTACATTACCCAGCGCAGTTTTATGTGGGAATAAGTTGAACGATTGAAATACCATACCCACTTCAGCACGAACAGCATTTATATCTGTGCGTTTATCAGTCAAATCTACTTGATCTAATAAGATGTTACCTGATGAAATACTTTCTAGCTGATTCAGTGTACGTAAGAAAGTAGATTTTCCAGAGCCACTTGGCCCAATGATAACAACTACCTCACCACGCTTGATATCCAACGACACATTTTTCAATGCATGACAGCCATTCGGAAAAATCTTGTTTACTTTCTTAGCTTTGATCAATATTTTCGAGTCCGGCGGTGTTAATTGATCAATCACTGGCTGATAACCTCTTTTCTAAACGCTGGATAACCAATGACAGGCCTCCCGTCACGACCAAATATAAAGCGGCGACGGTAAACCACACTTCAAAAGGTGCAAAGCTACCACTGACCACTTCTCGACCTGCCTTGGTTAAATCGGTTATCGAAATCACTGAAACCAAAGAGGAATCTTTAATTAAGTTAATAAACTGTCCCGCTAGAGGCGGTAAAGTACGCTTAATAGCCTGAGGCATGATGACATACGCCATTGCTTGCACATAATTCATCCCCAGAGATCGAGCGGCTTCCATTTGCCCAACTGGAACCGACTGTATTCCGGCACGAACGATTTCAGCAACATAGGCACCGGTGAAAATGGATAACGCAGCGACACCAGCTGTAAAACGATCTAAATCGAATACCGTGCCAATAAAAAAATAGACAATAAATATTTGCACCAATAATGGTGTGCCGCGAATGACTTCTACATATGTCACCGCAAGGTTACGCCATACTTGTCCGTGCGCTACTCGCATCAACCCAAATATTACCCCCAACAACACGGCAAATATTAATGAGATAAAAGATATCTTAATGGTTACCCATAAGCCTTCAGCAATCGGTCCAAAGCGCCACCCATCAAGGCGAGCAATCGTATCACCTTGAAAGATTAAATCGCCATTGCGAGACACCAGCGTGTCGTATCTTTCAACAATCTGTGGATCATCACCATAATCAGGCGTGATGGATAGGTGACCTGAATTATCAACTTTGGCTGTACCGTCTGTGACAGCCAAAATATCTTGGGATTCCGTGTTAATAATGTAGGGCCACAAGCGTTCCCAGTGCCATGTATAATCGATTTTCTGGCCTGCGAAGTACACACCAGAAATCAATATTGCCATGATTACAAGGTAAACCCCGTGACCTAGCCAACGTGAAGATTGAGTTTGCATGAGCTCTCTTAAATACAAAAAGAGCCTATAGAATATAGACTCTTTGAAACACTAAAAATGACGCAGAAATGTTACTGGATACTATCGACCCAAGCATCAGACTTAAACCATTTATCGTAAATACGATCATAAGAACCATCTTTCTTGATTTGGACAAGATAGTTATTTAAGAAGTTAATGAAGTTTGGATCATTCTGACGAATCGCCCATCCCAGTGGTTCATAAGTAAACGATTGGTCCAAATGAACCACATTATCTTGATGCTGCGATGCATACAAAGCATTATATGGAAGGTCGTAAACGAACGCATCGGCTTTACCATTTGCAACTTGAAGCACAGCATCTGCAGACGTTTCAAACAAATCTAACTTTGCTTTCGGAAAGAATTTCTTGGCTGCTTGAGCACCCGTTGTGCCGATTTGAGAAACCAATGTGTACTTAGCATCATTCAGATCGCGATACGATGCCACTGTTCCTTCTAAATCAGACTTAATCAATACAGTTTGACCAATCTCAATGTACGTATCAGCAAACATTACTTTTAGGTTACGTTGAGGCGTAATCGCCATACCACCAATGATGATGTCGCATTTACCCGTTTGCAAAGCAGGAATAATACCGTCCCATGCTGTATTAACAGGTGTGAACTTGACGTCCATAGAGCGTGCCATATGCTTTGCAATATCAATATCAAAACCGATAAAACGGCCGTCTTTGGTCTTCATTTCAAAAGGAATGTAGCCTGCTTCAAAACACACTTTAAGCTCACCGCTCGACAATATGTTATCAATGGCAGGTTCAGTAGCATGGATGTTAGTAGAAAACAATGCACCAACCAGTGCTAAGCCAGAAAGGGCTTTCTTCAGACCAAGTTTCATAGTATTCCTTATTTTGTTAAGCCATTTATCACAGGCTAAACACACATGGATTTTGTAGGGATTATTTGGCGGATAATATAACGGAAAGCAGGGATATGTAGTAACCATGGAATCTAGGCCTAAGACCCCATTATTTTAATGGATAGCACTATTTTTATGGTGTCTTAGAGATTATAAACTCAAAAAGAGCAAATTGACCTAAATTTTATAATCAAATTCTTTTCCATCTATTCATCACATGGTAAAAATGCCTCCATTCAAAGCAATGGAAACAGTTATGCAATCAATTACTATCCTTGATGGCGGCATGGGTCGTGAATTAGAGCGTCGCGGTGCCCCGTTTAAACAACCAGAATGGTCAGCTTTGGCTATGATGGAAGCACCAGAAATCGTTAAAGATGTTCATAAAGCATTCATCGAAGCGGGCTCTCGTGTCATCACAACAAACAGCTATGCATTGGTCCCTTTCCATATTGGCGAAGTGGCCTTTCAACAAAGAGCAGCAGAGCTAGCGGCTGAATCAGCACGAGTTGCTCGTGAAGCTGCTCAAGAAGCCGATGCAGACGTAAAAGTAGCGGGATCATTAGCGCCTTTGTTTGGCTCTTACCGCGCTGATTTATATGAAGCTGATCGTGCAGAACAAATAGCACGGCCTTTGATTGAAGCGTTGGCTCCAAATGTCGACCTTTGGCTAAGTGAAACTCAAAGTTTAATTGCAGAAACGCTACAAGTAAAAGCACTTGTCGATGAGATTGATGGTCAGAATAAGCCTTATTGGGTTGCCTTTACACTCGAAGATTCGGAAGTCACTGATCAACCTCGCCTACGATCAGGTGAAACGGTAGCTGATGCTGTTTTGGCTACTGTCAAAGCAGGTGTAAATGGTATTCTTTTTAATTGTTGTCAGCCGGAAATAATCGCCGATGCAATTGAAGTAGCTGCTTCAATACTGTCAGACACCAACCAGCAAGTTCAACTTGGTGCTTACGCAAATGCTTTTCCACCTCAGCCAAAAAGTGCTACTGCCAATGACGGCTTAGATGAGCTTCGTGATGATTTAACACCTGACTCGTACCTAGTATGGGCGCAACGCTGGAAAGAGCTTGGAGCAACGCTAATTGGTGGCTGTTGCGGTATAGGCCCTGAACATATGGAAAAGCTTTCTAAGCATCTATAAACCTCTATTTTAGCTACTCAGACTGACGTATTTGAATTTCAATACGCCAGTCTGTCCTTTACCCCGTCAATCTGCATAGTGTTTCGTCACGAAGAGCATAGTGCTGACAATACAGGAAAGTACTCTTTTACTTTCACAACAAAGCATTTTCTACAGCCCACCTTATAATTTGATTAATCATAACTTGAGAAAGTACCTCTATTTCATTCTCAAAAGCTCAGTTCATATGAAAACATATATATAAAACCTTAAATCATTGATTTTAATGAATAAAAACAAATTTTCCTTTCTCACTAATCGTTTAAAAGTAATTTCACGCTCCGTAAATCACTTTTTTCGCCTGCTACGCTGTAAAAATAGGTGATTTTTCAATCATCACCTGTTGTAACCGTCTCCAAAATCTCTCCTTATTTCAATTGCAATTTGATTAGCAATTGTTAGATGTGTAAATTAAATACAAATAATAACTACATGACTCAACAATAAATTTATAACTAAGGAACAGAAAAATGATGAAATATGCTCTCGTTTCTACCGCTGGTGTACTTTTCGCTTGCTCATCTTTTGCAGCAGATTGTGGCAAGGTAATGATTGCTGAAATGAATTGGAACTCCGCTAGCTTGATGGCTAACGTGGATCAATTCATTTTAGCAAACGGCTACGACTGCGAAGCTGAGCTTGTACCAGGCGACACCATGCCAACCGGAACGTCTATGATTGAAAAAGGGGAACCTGATATTGCCCCTGAACTGTGGACTAATGCCATGAAAGACGCGTTGGATCGCGGGGTCGAAGAGGGTCGCTTAAAGATTGCTAGTAAGTCTCTTTCAGATGGTGGCGAGGAAGGTTTTTGGGTACCGCAATATATGGTTGACGAGTACCCTGAGCTCGCCACGATCGAAGGCGTCAAAAAGCACGCTAGTGGTTTCCCACACCCTGAAGACTCTTCAGTTTCCGGTTTCTACGGTTGCCCTGCTGGCTGGAATTGCCAAATAACGGCACGTAACCTCTTCCATGCCTTGGAGCTCGATGACTCTGGCTTTGAATTAATTGATCCAGGTTCTGGTGCGGGGCTTTCTGGTTCGATTGCACGTGCGTATGAGCGTCAGGAACCATGGTTTGGATACTACTGGGCACCTACTGCGATACTCGGTAAATATAAAATGGTCAAAGTCGACTTTGGTAGCGGGATCGATGAAGAAGAGTTCACCGATTGTACGTCTCAAGAAAACTGTCTTGATCCAAAAGTGACCATGTATCCCCCTTCTCCTGTATACACTGTAACAACATCTGAGTTCGCAGAACGAGCACCGGAAGCCTATGAATACCTTTCTCGTCGGTCGTTTACTAACAATGAAATGAACGGCCTTTTAGCTTGGATGGAAGAAAACCAAGCAGATGGTAAATATGCCGCTGAGAACTTCATGTTTGAGCACGAGGATATTTGGTCTCAGTGGGTCAGTAGTGATGTAAAAGTAAAATTAGATGAAGCGTTAGATAATCTTTAACAAAATTTAATGCTAAGGGGAGCTTGTTGCTCTCCTCATTTTTTTAACACAGTGAGATAGATTTATGGCAGACGCATCCTGGTTAACCGAATTTCCAGATATGAGCCGTCGCGAGTTACTCACAATCCGTAAGACACTCGATGGTGCTTATCGTGATTTTTCCCGTGAGTACGGCGATACAATTGAAGCCCTTTTTGACCCTCTTTTAAGTTTTTTGGTTTGGTTTGAAAACTTACTCATCATAACCCCATGGTGGGTAATTCTTTTTATCATCACCGCCATTGTTCACTTGGCCACACGTTCATTAAAGCTCAGTATCGGTGTCGTTATTTCACTTTTACTCATTGGTTATTTCGGTATGTGGGAAGATACGATGCGTACGTTGAGTATCATTACGGTCTGCACCATCATGTCGATTGTCATAGGTATTCCTATCGGTATTCTAATGTCTCGCTCTGATCGTGCCCAATCGATTGTAACGCCCTTGCTTGATGTTATGCAGACCATGCCAGCTTTTGTATATTTGATTCCTGTCGTGATGCTACTGGGTATTGGTAAAATCCCCGGAGTTATTGCCGTGGTTATCTATGCAATCCCTCCCGTTATTCGACTCACCAATCTTGGTATTCGGTTGGTTAATAAAGAAACTTTGGAAGCCGCTACTGCTTACGGTGCAACACCCACCCAACGTTTATTTGGGGTACAGCTTCCACTTGCAATGCCAACTATTATGGCTGGTATCAACCAAACTATTATGATGGCACTCGCTATGGTGGTTATCGCTTCGATGATCGGCGTGAAAGGCTTAGGGCAACCCGTTCTGAAATCTATCACCAATCAGTATTTCACTCTTGGCTTATTGAACGGTTTAGCGATTGTTGCTTTAGCTATTATTTTCGATCGGGTTTCGCAAAGCTATGCAAAACGAACCCAGAGACATCTAGAGGGACATGATAATGGCTAATTCAGAAAACGCACTGATCGAAATTGAAGGTCTTTATCAAATATTTGGCTCTAGCCCTGAAAAAGTGCTTCCCGCTGTCAAGGGTGGGGCATCGAAAGAAGAAATATTAGCGGATACAGGCCATACTGTTGGCTTACAAGATATCAACCTCACTATTGGTAAAGGGGAAATCTTTGTAATCATGGGCCTATCAGGCTCTGGAAAATCAACGCTAATTCGACACTTCAATCGTTTAATTGATCCAACTGCAGGGAAAATCAAAGTTAATGGTGATGATATCATGCAGTTTTCGATGAAAGAGCTGACGCAATTTCGTCGTCATAAGATGTCGATGGTATTTCAACATTTTGGTCTGCTGCCTCATCGCACTGTCGTAGAGAATGTTGGCTATGGCCTATCAATCAAAGGGCAGAAAAAAACTGAATGGAAGGAAAAGGCGAAAGAATGGCTCGAAACAGTGGGCTTATCAGGCTATGAAGAACAATACCCTTCACAACTCTCTGGCGGTCAACAACAGCGTGTGGGGTTAGCTCGTGCCTTGTGTACCGACGCTGAAATTCTATTAATGGACGAAGCATTCTCAGCTTTAGACCCTCTCATTCGTTTTGAAATGCAAAGCCAGTTAATCGAACTTCAAGAAAATCTACATAAAACGATCGTTTTCATTACCCACGATTTAGATGAAGCGTTACGTTTAGGTGACCGTATTGCAGTATTAAAGGATGGTAAGCTTGTTCAAGTCGGTAAACCGGTCGAAATCATCTTAAACCCTGCTGACGATTATGTTCGTGCTTTTGCAAAAGATGTGAATCGCGCCAGAGCATTATTAGTCAAGAACGTCATGCAGCGAGCCCAACCTATACTGTCTATAGATAATGATACTAATAAGGCTGATGAAATCCTCAAAGAATATGATGTTGTATTTAGAAAGACTAAAAGCGGTGACTTTGAAGCCTACTCGAAGATTTCTGAGAACTACTCAGCATCATGGACATCCGTCCCAAGCCTTAGAAGAAACGAGCTACTTCAAGATGTTTTACCCAAGATGCTGCGAAGCAAAGTTTCCCTCCCTGTTCTCAATAAGGATGATGAACTATGTGGTTATTTAAGCCATCAATCTTTGGCTGAAATGCTAAAAATTTAACTTTTAGCCTTGTATCAACTATTCCTGAGCCCTACGGGCTCAGGAAAGTAGCTAACTTCCTGTGATTCATCCCAAGCAGTTAACTTCACCATCACGGTTTCAAAGCATTCACTTTTTAAAATTCTATTGAGCCAATCTTGCAAATACACATAGCCACTTCCCTCAAACCAACTAGCATTAACTCCTGCAAACTGACGTATAAATGGAAAGATCGCAATGTCTGCTATAGTCATCTGCTCACCAAGCAGGTTTGTAGAGTGCTTAAGTCTAGTATCTAAGCGTTTCAAAAAACGCTCTCCTTTATCACGATAATAGCTTTCAGACTGCTCTGGATGTCTATCCGCGTATTTATAACGGTCTAACCAAGGTTTAAAACAATGATCATTAAACCTAATCCAGCTCATGATTTTTGCTCTAACTATTGGATCGGTAGGCCACAATTGGTTAACTAGGTCGTCATTTGAAGAGGTTTTCAAAGCCCAAAAGATAATGTCTAAGCTTTCTGGAAACCTATCACCATCTACTAGTAACTGAGGGACCGTAGAGCGCCCACCTAATGCCAACAAAGCAGCAGGCTTATGTTTAAGTACCACCTCACGAATTTCAACTCTTAACATTAAAGTTGCCAATGTATAGCGTGCTCGTATGGCGTAAGGACAGCGCCGAAAACTGTACAAAACTGCAGACAAAGAAACTCTCCAAATCAATATGTTACAAAAAACTGCTAAAAGTATATGCTATCAGACAGAGTAAGTAGTCTATTCTGTAGTGACTATTTAGTAATACGACTACTACCTATCTATTTGCGACGCACTGACTATAGATTAAGCAACAATGTTCATAGAATGAGTAAATAGTATAGAATTTTATCAAAACAAGAGGATCACCTACATGAAAAAACTTACGAAGTTCTTTTCCGCATTAGCTATTGCTCTACCTCTTACGGTCCAAGCTCAAACAGTTGACCTTACTACTATGAACTGGCCGCCATTCTATGGCGATAGTCTGGAAAAAGGCGGTTTCATCTCCGCAATCGTTGACGAGGCACTGGCTGAATCTGGCTATGACAGCACAATTGAGTTTACCGCTTGGCAAACGGCATTAGACACCGTTAAAGCAGGTGATAAAGATGCAATTGTTGGCGGCTACTACTCTGAAGAACGCGCTCAAGAATACTACTTCTCAATTCCAATCTACACGGTATTAGCTGGTCTAATCAAAAAACCAGACTTCCCACTTAGCAATTACGATTCTTTCGAATCGCTAGACCAATACAGCATCGCTAAATTAAAAGGCTCTGTCATTGGTGAATCTTTTGATAATTTCCCATTTTCTGATCTAAAAGAATACCCTGAAGTCTCTGATGCCATTAAAGCATTAGATTCTGGTGAAGTTCAGCTTTATGCTGACAGCCTAGCGGTAGCAAAAGAAGCGGCTGAAGCTGCTGGCATTGACGCATCTCAACTACAAATTCTTCTTCCGCCACTGGAAGAAAATGACCTTTATCTTTTGATTTCAAAATCTATTCCAAATGCAGAAGAACTTCGTGATGCATTTAACAAAGGTTTGATGGAAATTCAAATGTCAGGCCGTTACGATGAAATCCTTACAGAGTTTAACCAGCAGTAAGTTAACTACCTTTCTGATATAACTACTTCAGCGTAAACTAACTAAAGCCTTCAAAGACTTTCTTTGAAGGCTTTATAATTTTTGGAGCAAGGAATGTTCTTACCCAGTACTATTTCATTGGTTACTACACCACCAAAATTAAGTGACTGCGACATTGACCATAAAGCATACTCTTTAAAGAGCAAAGAACAGTACCGAAAAAAGCTAAAGAAAGCTCAAGAGCTCATGCTGCAAGTACAGCAGGCCTATTACCACCAAGGCAAACGGGCCATCATCATATTTCAAGGCTGGGATGCAGCCGGAAAAGGTGGGGCGATTAGACGCATTACTGAGAAACTTGACCCTCGTGGTTATCGAGTTCATCCAATCTCTTCTCCAACTGACGAAGAACAAGGTAAACATTACCTTTATCGTTTTCAAACTCGCTTACCTAAGCCTGGAGCTATCGCCATATTTGATAGGTCTTGGTTCGAGCGAGTACTTGTTGAAAGGGTCGAAGGCTTCGCATCCCCCTTTGAATGGCAGCGAGCCTATCAGGAAATTAATGAGTATGAACGTATGCTGACAGATGATGGTGTACGTATCATCAAGGTCTTCATGCACATATCTAAAGCGGAACAGCTAAAACGTTTTGAAGAGCGATTGAACAATCCTACGAAGCAATGGAAACTCACAGAAGAAGACCTACGCAATCGCGCAAAATGGGATGAGTATGAGTCAGCTACAGACGAAATGTTCCAACGCACGGCAACCGTGTCAGCACCGTGGCACATCATTCCAAGTAACAAAAAGTGGTATGCTCGCGTGCAAGTGCTTAATACCATCATTGAAGAGCTTTCTAGAGAAGTTGATCTGAGCCCACCACCTGTTGACGAAGCTGTTGTCAAAGCGGCTAAGAAGCAATTAGGCCTAAAATTACTTTAATTTAAAAGGGCCAACTATTGGCCCTTTTAAGCTCTACTACCACATTAGGTCATCAGGAATCTGGAATTCTGCGTATGGATCATCCTCATCGTCTTCTTGAGGCTGAGCAGTATTTAGCACAAGAATCATGTCCGGTGCTTTCTCAACGATCTTCTCAGCGACACCTTTCGCTAATACTTCGTATTGACCTTCTAACTTAGCAATCGCTAAACGCCCTTCAGATAAGTCTTTATGCATCTTATCTGACACATAAAGCTTTTTAACTTTCTTATCATCTGTAAAGTTATAAGCAATCTCACCGTCATCTTTAGCAACACGGTTCTGAAGGATTAACTGTCGAATTTGACCAAGAATCGCTTTATGCTCAATTTCTTCCTGACGTTGGCGATTAAGCTCTTTATCACGTGCCGCTTTTTCTTCTTTTTGACGTTTCAGCTCCGCCTGACGAGATAACTCTTCACTGTTATCAACTTGTCCTTTTTTCGCTTTTTGCTTAGTCTGCAACTTTTCTGCTTTTATTTTTTTTGCTTTCTTCTTATCTACGATACCAGCACCTAAGAGCTGCTCTTGTAATGACTTAGCCATGATTTCCTCTACACTGATTCAAGCCTTAATTGGCAGCATTATAGCGCCTTTTTAGGCTCTCGCTAACCATAGCGTTTGTAACGCATAACAATGAAATAGTTTTAGGAAATGAACTCATTTCTTTTAGCTGATAAAGCTTATATCTATCAACTCGAGATCTATCTTATTTAACGTGGGCACTGAACTCATTTAATGTGCGTTGTGAGACAGATGTAAAACAGGCAGCATGGTTTTTAAAAGCCCTGACAGCAGGCAATCAGGACCTTCTTTGTATGATGTATCTTAATAGAAAACGATCATGCATGTACTCACACCACCATAGCAGTGTTTTGAGAGCCACTTCTGAACACCTTCTCTGACCAATGCCATAAAGCGTACGCTTTTGAGGCCACGGGCTGACGCGTCGAAGCATGAGACAGGCGCAAGCGGGGCGCAAAAGGGTAAGCGTAAGCTGCTTGGGCTGAGGTATTGAGGGGGTTGCGTTAACCGAATTTCAAACACAAAAAAGCCCTGACAGCATGGCTATCAGGGCTTCCTTTGTATGATGCTTGACGACGACCTACTCTCACATGGGA
>NZ_LTAW01000028.1 GCF_001639725.1 Marinomonas atlantica | reverse complement strand
GTTTGACGCTTGATTATCGTCTATTTCAAAAAGTTAAATTGTTAAAGAGCAAGTTTAGTGCAAAGCACTAAGTCAGAGACTAGGAGTCATCAGTCAACATCGAATAGGAAAGTGTCCCTCGATTAACTGTCCAAGCATCTTGCTTAAGGCTTTGAATTGTGTCGATTTCGCAGAACTGCGAAGAAGTAGATATTCGTATGAAGTGGTGGAGCCATGCGGGGTCGAACCGCAGACCTCCTGCGTGCAAAGCAGGCGCTCTCCCAACTGAGCTATGGCCCCTCTAATACTTCATCGTATTTTCTACATTTTGTCATAACATTCAAGTATTTTTGAACATTATGAACACCAGCACTTTAAGAGATAAACTCTTTGAAATACTGGTGGGTCTGGGCCGATTTGAACGGCCGACCTCACCCTTATCAGGGGTGCGCTCTAACCAACTGAGCTACAGACCCAATCTTTGCTAAATCAAATCAGATTCAGACAACGACACTCTAAACTACAGATATCAGATAATTTGTGTGAACGCTCACCAGAGCCTCTATATCGTTTAAGGAGGTGATCCAGCCCCAGGTTCCCCTAGG
>NZ_LTAW01000027.1 GCF_001639725.1 Marinomonas atlantica | reverse complement strand
TAGACGGCGCCACGGTCACACAGTCCACACAAACCAATGCTCAAGGCCAAACCATCGAAACTGTCACTGTGGCTCCGATATCAAGCAATCGCCAAGACACTAATAGCAATACGCCTGATGCCGATGTGCCCTTGCATTTTGACAACAATGATAGCACTCAAGTCGTTACCTCCATCAGCTTGCCAACAGGCGTTGGTATTACCGCTCGTGGCAATAGCACAGCAGCTCAGCAAAACACTGCCAACGACTTGATTAGTCTCATTCAAAGCACTACAACAGATGAAGAGGCGGATGATGAGTCCGACATGGAAAATGCCGGCACCACCTTCCTCGACAATTTACTCAACAGTAGCAACTCTCTTTGGGTCAACCAAGTGACCTTAACCACCTCGTCAAGCAATGCAGGCACCACACCGATTCGCTTAACCGGTTCCAATAACACCAGCTTCCAAGAAGCCGTCGTTATTGATATGCGCCAGTTACCCAGCGGTTCACTCTTGCAGTTGGACGATATTGAATTCTCCGTGATTACAGGCAGTGCAACGATACGCGGCGGGGCAGGCTCCAACACCGTCTTTGCGGGACAAGGTACACAAAACATTGTACTTGGTGCAGAAGACGACGAGCTGCACGGTGGTGCGGGGGATGACACCGTCGGCTCGAAAGGCGGCGATGACCAGCTCTATGGTGATAAAGGCAACGATTTAGTCGTCGGTGGTACAGGAAACGATACGCTTTACGGCGGCACAGGGAACGATGTCCTTCAGGGCGCACAAAGCTCTCAAGGTCA
>NZ_LTAW01000026.1 GCF_001639725.1 Marinomonas atlantica | reverse complement strand
GATATATTTAACCCAAAAGGTGGTGAGTTCCCTGACAGTATGGAAACGCTTACTGCGATGCGAACCATCATGAATGATGATGGGGTATTGGGCTAAACGCTGCCTTTATTCCAAGAGTTGGGCTGGGACAGCCCTGCTACAAGTGTGGTTGTCGAGATAATCAATTAAGCGGATGTAGGAGGGCGATCTTACCCCGTCTAAGACCAGACAACGGGGCAGCCCTCCTACTCGAATCGCTTAGATCAAGTTGTTTACACCAATCAGTTGATCGCTAAACTGGACCAGTTCAACGTCAATCAGTGTGTCGACTTCTGTGTAAGCGCCTTGTTGATAGGTGAGAGTGATACTACCGTCTTCCAGTTTGGCAATACTGTACTCAGCAAACATATGCTGCTGTTGAGCGGTGTCGATGCCTTCTCCGCCGTTCAGTAGGTCGTTACCATGACCACCGATCAAGGTATCATTACCTGCGCCGCCAAAGAGGGTATCGTTGCCGATGTCAGTGGTTAAGCCACCTTCGCTGACTTCATTTGAGACCGTCAATTGTAACAAGCCTTGGTCGGTGGTCAGTTTGTTCTTCGATTGCTGAGATTGAGCAATGCTTAAGAACAGCTCTGTGCCAGACATGCCGTTTGCTAGGTCGTTGAGTACACTGGTGATGGCTTCGCTTGTCACGTCACCGGCATTCCAGAAGCTGCTTAGGAAAGTAGACACCTGTTGTTCTGCGCTGAGTGTTGCAAAGTTGCTCGCTTGTTGCCCAACCCAAGCCTGTAAGCCGATAGTCGCCAATTCATCAAGGCTGTATGGGGAGCTTGATAAGCCTGTTAAATCAATGGCGCTGAGGCGTACACCAAAAATACTTTGATAGGCTGTGGCGAGCATTTCTAAACGGTCACTGTCCATGGCTAAGAAGGCATAGTCAGAGGTGGCTTGGAGCATCAAACCCGTATTCATAACGCTGTTCATGTTCGCGGCGCTGAGATCCATCGCTTGCGCTGCGCCATCTAAAACCAGCGATGCTTGGCTGTACCAATTACCGGTAAAAGAAAGGCTATCAATGTCACTTAAGTCGGTATCAGTTGGGGTAAAGTGAGTGACGATCTGACCTTGGCTATTCAAAGAGAAGGTGATGTGACCTTGAGAGCTTTGTGCGCCCTGAAGGACATCGTTCCCTGTGCCGCCGTAAAGCGTATCGTTTCCTGTACCACC
>NZ_LTAW01000024.1 GCF_001639725.1 Marinomonas atlantica | reverse complement strand
CCGTCATTGACCGCATCCACGGTCACAGTCACTTCAGCACTGTCGGTCGCGGTACCATCAGTAATGGTGTAACTGATGGTCGCGTCGCCGTTGAAGTTCTCAGCCGGGGTAAACTGTACCTTACCATCGACAATCGCCACCGTGCCTTGCTCTGCCGGAACAGACGCTTCAGTAATGGTTAATGTATCGCCATCCAGATCCGTATCGTTGGCCAACACATCGATGGTGACAACCGTATCTTCGTTGGTGCTGGCTGTATCGTCTACTGCAACGGGGCCGTCATTGACCGCATCCACGGTCACAGTCACTTCAGCGCTGTCGGTCGCGGTACCATCAGTAATGGTGTAACTGATGGTCGCGTCGCCGTTGAAGTTCTCAGCCGGGGTAAACTGTACCTTACCATCGACAATCGCCACCGTGCCTTGCTCTGCCGGAACAGACGCTTCAGTAATGGTTAATGTATCGCCATCCAGATCCGTATCGTTGGCCAACACATCGATGGTGACAACCGTATCTTCGTTGGTGCTGGCTGTATCGTCTACTGCAACGGGGCCGTCATTGACCGCATCCACAGTCACCGTGATGTCTGCACTGTCGGTTGCGGTACCGTCAGTGATGGTGTAACTGATGGTCGCTTCGCCATTGAAGTTCGCAGCCGGGGTAAACTGTACCTTACCGTCCACAATCGCAACCGTACCTTGCTCCGCCGGAACAGACGCTTCGGTGATGGTTAATGTATCCCCATCCAGATCCGTATCGTTCGCCAACACATCAATGGTCACAACCGTGTCTTCGTTGGTGCTGGCTGTATCGTCTACCGCTACTGGGCCGTCATTGACCGCATCCACGGTCACAGTCACTTCAGCGCTGTCGGTCGCGGTACCGTCAGTAATGGTGTAACTGATGGTCGCGTCGCCGTTGAAGTTGTCCGCCGGGGTAAACTGTACCTTACCATCGACAATCGCCACCGTGCCTTGTGCTTCTGGCACGCTCACGTCTGTGATGGTTAGAGTGTCCCCATCCAGGTCCGTATCGTTCGCCAACACATCAATGGTCACAACCGTGTCTTCACTGGTAGAAGCTGTATCGTCTACCGCTACTGGGCCGTCATTTTGAGGTGCTACGGTTACCGTTACATCTGCGCTATCGGTCGCGGTACCGTCAGTAATGGTGTAACTGATGGTCGCGTCACCGTTGAAGTTGTCCGCCGGGGTAAACTGTACCTTACCATCGACAATCGCCACCGTGCCTTGCTCTGCCGGAACAGACGCTTCAGTAATGGTTAATGTATCGCCATCCAGATCCGTATCGTTGGCCAACACATCAATGGTCACAACCGTGTCTTCGTTGGTGCTGGCTGTATCGTCTACCGCTACTGGGCCGTCGTTGACCGCATCCACGGTCACAGTCACTTCAGCACTGTCGGTCGCGGTACCATCAGTAATGGTGTAGCTGATGGTCGCGTCGCCGTTGAAGTTGTCCGCCGGGGTAAACTGTACCTTACCATCGACAATCGCCACCGTGCCTTGTGCTTCTGGCACGCTCACGTCTGTGATGGTTAATGTATCGCCATCCAGATCCGTATCGTTCGCCAACACATCAATGGTCACAACCGTGTCTTCGTTGGTGCTGGCTGTATCGTCTACCGCTACTGGGCCGTCGTTGACCGCATCCACGGTCACAGTCACTTCAGCACTGTCGGTCGCGGTACCGTCGGTAATGGTGTAGCTGATGGTCGCGTCGCCGTTGAAGTTGTCCGCCGGGGTAAACTGTACCTTACCATCGACAATCGCCACCGTGCCTTGTGCTTCTGGCACGCTCACGTCTGTGATGGTTA
>NZ_LTAW01000023.1 GCF_001639725.1 Marinomonas atlantica | reverse complement strand
TCCGTATCGTTCGCCAACACATCGATGGTCACAACCGTGTCTTCACTGGTAGAAGCTGTATCGTCTACCGCTACTGGGCCGTCGTTCACCGCATCCACGGTCACAGTCACTTCAGCACTGTCGGTCGCGGTACCATCAGTAATGGTGTAGCTGATGGTCGCGTCACCGTTGAAGTTGTCCGCCGGCGTAAATTGAACTTTACCGTCGACAATCGCCACCGTACCTTGCTCCGCCGGAACAGACGCTTCAGTAATGGTTAATGTATCGCCATCCAGATCCGTATCGTTCGCCAACACATCAATGGTCACAACCGTGTCTTCACTGGTAGAAGCTGTATCGTCTACCGCTACTGGGCCGTCATTTTGAGGTGCTACGGTTACCGTTACATCTGCGCTATCGGTCGCGGTACCGTCAGTAATGGTGTAACTGATGGTCGCGTCACCGTTGAAGTTGTCCGCCGGGGTAAACTGTACCTTACCATCGACAATCGCCACCGTGCCTTGTGCTTCTGGCACGCTCACGTCTGTGATGGTTAGAGTGTCCCCATCCAGGTCCGTATCGTTCGCCAACACATCGATGGTCACAACCGTGTCTTCACTGGTAGAAGCTGTATCGTCTACCGCTACTGGGCCGTCGTTCACCGCATCCACGGTCACAGTCACTTCAGCACTGTCGGTCGCGGTACCATCAGTAATGGTGTAGCTGATGGTCGCGTCACCGTTGAAGTTGTCCGCCGGCGTAAATTGAACTTTACCGTCGACAATCGCCACCGTACCTTGCTCCGCCGGAACAGACGCTTCAGTAATGGTTAATGTATCGCCATCCAGATCCGTATCGTTCGCCAACACATCAATGGTCACAACCGTGTCTTCACTGGTAGAAGCTGTATCGTCTACCGCTACTGGGCCGTCATTTTGAGGTGCTACGGTTACCGTTACATCTGCGCTATCGGTCGCGGTACCGTCAGTAATGGTGTAACTGATGGTCGCTTCGCCATTGAAGTTCGCAGCCGGGGTAAACTGTACCTTACCGTCCACAATCGCAACCGTACCTTGCTCCGCCGGAACAGACGCTTCGGTGATGGTTAATGTATCCCCATCCAGATCCGTATCGTTCGCCAACACATCAATGGTCACAACCGTGTCTTCGTTGGTGCTGGCTGTATCGTCTACCGCTACTGGGCCGTCATTGACCGCATCCACGGTCACAGTCACTTCAGCGCTGTCGGTCGCGGTACCGTCAGTAATGGTGTAACTGATGGTCGCGTCGCCGTTGAAGTTGTCCGCCGGGGTAAACTGTACCTTACCATCGACAATCGCCACCGTGCCTTGTGCTTCTGGCACGCTCACGTCTGTGATGGTTAGAGTGTCCCCATCCAGGTCCGTATCGTTCGCCAACACATCGATGGTCACAACCGTGTCTTCACTGGTAGAAGCTGTATCGTCTACCGCTACTGGGCCGTCGTTCACCGCATCCACGGTCACAGTCACTTCAGCACTGTCGGTCGCGGTACCATCAGTAATGGTGTAGCTGATGGTCGCGTCACCGTTGAAGTTGTCCGCCGGCGTAAATTGAACTTTACCGTCGACAATCGCCACCGTACCTTGCTCCGCCGGAACAGACGCTTCAGTAATGGTTAATGTATCGCCATCCAGATCCGTATCGTTCGCCAACACATCAATGGTCACAACCGTGTCTTCACTGGTAGAAGCTGTATCGTCTACCGCTACTGGGCCGTCATTTTGAGGTGCTACGGTTACCGTTACATCTGCGCTATCGGTCGCGGTACCGTCAGTAATGGTGTAACTGATGGTCGCGTCACCGTTGAAGTTGTCCGCCGGGGTAAACTGTACCTTACCATCGACAATCGCCACCGTGCCTTGTGCTTCTGGCACGCTCACGTCTGTGATGGTTAATGTATCGCCATCCAGATCCGTATCGTTGGCCAACACATCAATGGTCACAACCGTGTCTTCGTTGGTGCTGGCTGTATCGTCTACCGCTACTGGGCCGTCGTTGACCGCATCCACGGTCACAGTCACTTCAGCACTGTCGGTCGCGGTACCATCAGTAATGGTGTAGCTGATGGTCGCGTCGCCGTTGAAGTTGTCCGCCGGGGTAAACTGTACCTTACCATCGACAATCGCCACCGTGCCTTGTGCTTCTGGCACGCTCACGTCTGTGATGGTTA
>NZ_LTAW01000022.1 GCF_001639725.1 Marinomonas atlantica | reverse complement strand
ACCGCATCCACGGTCACAGTCACTTCAGCACTGTCGGTCGCGGTACCATCAGTAATGGTGTAGCTGATGGTCGCGTCACCGTTGAAGTTGTCCGCCGGCGTAAATTGAACTTTACCGTCGACAATCGCCACCGTACCTTGCTCCGCCGGAACAGACGCTTCAGTAATGGTTAATGTATCGCCATCCAGATCCGTATCGTTCGCCAACACATCAATGGTCACAACCGTGTCTTCACTGGTAGAAGCTGTATCGTCTACGGCTACTGGTCCGTCATTTGTACCATTGATTGTGATAGTGATAGTTTGCGTATCATTGCTATCGGCGGTCGATACAGTATAGGTTTCAACGATGCTCTCACCTTCACCTAAGGCCTGAACCGTAGCGTCATCATTGTCTACTTCATAAGTCCAGTTTCCCGTCGCATCAATTGTCAGAGTACCGAGCTGAACTCCACCTGCGTTGTTCGTACCGGAGAAACTTGAAGTCGTATTGAAGGCACCGTCACCATCTTGATCAGTGACCGTCAATGTACCGTTTAAGACTAATTGTACTCCTTCGACCTCAGTGTCTGTATCAACGTCTTCAGTAACAGCACCACTAGCGCTATCACCCTGCTCAACTGTAATTTCTGAAGGAGTGTCATTATCAGAAATTAACAAAGTTCCACGGTTGGCATTGATTGTGGCATCCGCACCGCTGACATCCGTAATCGTGACAACAATTTCTTCCGTGCTTTCAAACAAATCATCGTCAATTGTTTGAATATTAAGCGGCATCGATGTTTCACCAGCTGCAATGGTCATCGTTTGCGTTATGGGTGCAGTATAATCACCTGCATCAACATCCCCACCAATCGTGAAGGTTACTTGAACATCTTCTGTCGCTGCATGATCTAGGCTGATCACAAATCCAGCCACTTCACCCTCAGCAATATCAGTACCATCCGAAATGCTTACCACTGGTGGATTTTCATCATCAACGATATTGGCTGCGGCTACGTTTTGACCATCAGAAACCAGTGCATCACCGCCATCCACGATAGCAATCGAGAAGTTTTCATCGCCTTCATAAACATCATCATTTGCTGTCACCGCGCGAACACTGACGAACTTCTCGCCTTGTGGAATGGTAACCTGTCCACTTTCTGGAAGATCAACCCATGAACCAGATTCATTCTGATACTGAAGACCTGCAATATCAGATTCTTCTGTTTCACCATGATTCAGTGCCAAGGTGACAGTAACGTCTTCACTGGCATCACGATCTAGTGACACTACAAAATCTGCAACACCGCCTTCGGTAACATCTCCACCACCGACGATGCTAGCTACATGTTGAGCATCATTATCAGCTATAAATAAAGTCCCACGGTTGGCATTGATTGTGGCATCTGCACCGTTAACCTCAGTGATTGTGATGACCATTTCTTCAATATTTTCAAAGAGTGAATCATCGACGGTTTGAATATTGAGCGGAATGGATGTATCACCAGCAGAAATAGTTAAAGTTTGAGTAATTGGAGCTGTGTAATCAGCGGTATCAATATCACCACTAATAGTAAATGTTACATCTATGTCTTCAGTCGCTGCTCGGTCGAGGCTGATCAAAAACTGTGCTTGCTCTCCCTCTGTAATATCTGAACCATCTGAAATACTAACTGTCGGTGGATTTTCATCATCTACAATATTAGCGTTTGCGGTTTGGTTTGTTTCAGACACCTGAGCTTCACCGCCATCTACTATGGATACAGTGAAAGTTTCATCCTCTTCATAGACATCATCATTTTCTGTTACTGCACGAACACTTACAAACTGCTCGCCTTTTGGAATTATAACCTGCCCACTTTCAGAGATGTCTAGCCAAGCTCCTACCGCATTTTGATACTGAAGCCCTGTAATATCGGATTCTTCCGTTTCACCATGATTCAATGCCAAAGTGACTGTTACATCTTCACTGGCTTCACGATCTAGAGACACAACAAAATCTGCAACACCGCCTTCTGTCACATTACCGCCTCCAGTAATGCTTACAACATGTTCCACATCATCATCGGCAATAACAGCATTAGCACTCTTACCACCCACATTTAATGTGAATGATTCATCGCCTTCAACTGTCGTGTCTTGTGTAGTTTGAACACCGATGTTGAAGCTCGTTACGCCGGCTTTAACCACCAATTCTTGTGTGTTTGAGTCGTAACTCACATCAGCACTATCAAACGTCGCATTTTGAAGTACAGCATTGTAGTCTGAGCTACCTGCAGTACCGTCCAACAAGTCGATACTGAAGCGCTGTTCTTCGACTGTGGCCGCACTCAATGTAACCGTAAA
>NZ_LTAW01000021.1 GCF_001639725.1 Marinomonas atlantica | reverse complement strand
TCTGACTTAGTGCTTTGCACTAAACTTGCTCTTTAACAATTTAACTTTTTGAAATAGACGATAATCAAGCGTCAAACCGGTGGAAAGCCTCTTTAACCTAGAGGACTTTCTATGATCGTAAATCCAACTGAGACACAAAAGCTCGTTGGTATGTAGTTCAGAATAGGTAAGACTATTTTGGGTTATATGGTCAAGTGACCAAGCGTGCACGGTGGATGCCTTGGCAGTCAGAGGCGATGAAGGACGTGGTAATCTGCGAAAAGGTTCGGGGAGTTGATAAACAAACTTTGATCCGAACATGTCCGAATGGGGAAACCCACCCGCTTGCGGGTATCGTATGGTGAATACATAGCCATACGAGGCGAACCCGGGGAACTGAAACATCTAAGTACCCGGAGGAAAAGAAATCAACCGAGATTCCCTTAGTAGCGGCGAGCGAACGGGGATTAGCCCTTAAGTTGAATTGGTGTTAGTAGAAGGCTCTGGAAAGTGCCGCCATAGTGGGTGATAGCCCCGTATACGAAAACGCCTTTTTAATGAAATCGAGTAAGACGGGACACGTGATATCCTGTTTGAATATGGGGGGACCATCCTCCAAGGCTAAATACTCCTGACTGACCGATAGTGAACCAGTACCGTGAGGGAAAGGCGAAAAGAACCCCAGTGAGGGGAGTGAAATAGAACCTGAAACCGTGTACGTACAAGCAGTGGGAGCGGACTTAGTTCCGTGACTGCGTACCTTTTGTATAATGGGTCAACGACTTAATGTTAGTAGCAAGCTTAACCGTTTAGGGGAGGCGTAGGGAAACCGAGTCTTAATAGGGCGTTCAGTTGCTAGCATTAGACCCGAAACCGGGCGATCTATCCATGAGCAGGTTGAAGGTTGGGTAACACTAACTGGAGGACCGAACCCACGTACGTTGAAAAGTCCGGGGATGACTTGTGGATTGGAGTGAAAGGCTAATCAAGCTCGGAGATAGCTGGTTCTCCTCGAAAGCTATTTAGGTAGCGCCTCGCGTATTGCCATTGGGGGTAGAGCACTGTTTGGGCTAGGGGGTCATCCCGACTTACCAACCCCATGCAAACTCCGAATACCAATGAGTATGAGCGCGGGAGACACACGGCGGGTGCTAACGTCCGTCGTGGAAAGGGAAACAACCCAGACCGTCAGCTAAGGTCCCAAAGTTACAGTTAAGTGGGAAACGATGTGGGAAGGCTTAGACAGCTAGGAGGTTGGCTTAGAAGCAGCCATCCTTTAAAGAAAGCGTAATAGCTCACTAGTCGAGTCGGCCTGCGCGGAAGATATAACGGGGCTAAAACTGTACACCGAAGCTACGGATACTAGTTTACTAGTATGGTAGAGGAGCGTTCTGTAAGCCGTTGAAGGTCAAGCTGTAAAGCAGGCTGGAGGTATCAGAAGTGCGAATGTTGACATGAGTAACGATAAGGGGAGTGAAAAACTCCCCCGCCGGAAGACCAAGGTTTCCTGTCCCATGTTAATCAGGGCAGGGTGAGTCGGCCCCTAAGGCGAGGCAGAAATGCGTAGTCGATGGGAAACAGGTTAATATTCCTGTACTCGTACATATTGCGATGGAGAGACGGAGAAGGCTAGGCCAGCACAGCGATGGTTGTCTGTGTTTAAGGCGGTAGGTTTGGGACTTAGGCAAATCCGGGTCCCTTTAAGACCGAGAACTGACGACGAGCCCTCTTTTGGGTGAAGTGGTTGATGCCATGCTTCCAGGAAAAACTTCTAAGCTTCAGATATGATCGAACCGTACCCCAAACCGACACAGGTGGTCAGGTAGAGAATACCAAGGCGCTTGAGAGAACTCGGGTGAAGGAACTAGGCAAAATGGCACCGTAACTTCGGGAGAAGGTGCGCCGGCCGATGTGAAGGACTTGCTCCGTAAGCATCAGTCGGTCGAAGATACCAGGTGGCTGCGACTGTTTATTAAAAACACAGCACTCTGCAAACACGAAAGTGGACGTATAGGGTGTGACGCCTGCCCGGTGCTTGAAGGTTAATTGATGGGGTTAGCGTAAGCGAAGCTCTTGATCGAAGCCCAAGTAAACGGCGGCCGTAACTATAACGGTCCTAAGGTAGCGAAATTCCTTGTCGGGTAAGTTCCGACCTGCACGAATGGCGTAACGATGGCCACACTGTCTCCACCCGAGACTCAGTGAAATTGAAATCGCAGTGAAGATGCTGTGTATCCGCGGCTAGACGGAAAGACCCCGTGAACCTTTACTATAGCTTCACAGTGAACTTTGAACCTACTTGTGTAGGATAGGTGGGAGGCTTTGAAACGTAGACGCCAGTTTACGTGGAGCCAATCTTGAAATACCACCCTGGTATGTTTGAGGTTCTAACTCAGATCCGTTATCCGGATCGAGGACACTGTGTGGTGGGTAGTTTGACTGGGGCGGTCTCCTCCCAAAGAGTAACGGAGGAGCACGAAGGTGCGCTCAGCATGGTCGGAAATCATGCATAGAGTGTAAAGGCAAAAGCGCGCTTAACTGCGAGACAGACACGTCGAGCAGGTACGAAAGTAGGTCTTAGTGATCCGGTGGTTCTGTATGGAAGGGCCATCGCTCAACGGATAAAAGGTACTCCGGGGATAACAGGCTGATACCGCCCAAGAGTTCACATCGACGGCGGTGTTTGGCACCTCGATGTCGGCTCATCACATCCTGGGGCTGAAGCCGGTCCCAAGGGTATGGCTGTTCGCCATTTAAAGTGGTACGCGAGCTGGGTTTAGAACGTCGTGAGACAGTTCGGTCCCTATCTGCCGTGGACGTTTGAGATTTGAGAAGAGTTGCTCCTAGTACGAGAGGACCGGAGTGAACGAACCTCTGGTGTTCCGGTTGTCACGCCAGTGGCATTGCCGGGTAGCTATGTTCGGACGGGATAACCGCTGAAAGCATCTAAGCGGGAAGCCTCCTTCAAGATAAGATCTCACTGGAACTTTAAGTTCCCTAAAGAGCCGTTCGAGACTAGGACGTTGATAGGTTGGGTGTGTAAGTGCTGTGAGGCATTGAGCTAACCAATACTAATTGCTCGTGAGGCTTGACCATATAACACCAAAATGGTTTTT
>NZ_LTAW01000020.1 GCF_001639725.1 Marinomonas atlantica | reverse complement strand
TTATCTGATTATCTATTTTAAAGAGCGTCTGACTTCGTTACCGCTTCGTTGTTGTGAAGCGTTGTCCGTGTCAGTGGAGGCGTATAATACGCATCTGAATTTTCAGTGCAAGCGGTTTTTAAATTAATTTAATAAAAACGCGAAAGTTCTTTAAAACATACAAGGATTGGTGGTTTTTCACGCAAACCCTTTCCTTAATCAACCTCATTCTCATACATCGCTCAATTTAATCCCACTACTCCTAGCGACCCGAGACAACTAACCAACAAAAAGACCCACTACTATTGAGTAGTGGGCCTTTAATTGACCTATCTAATGTCGCAGTAAACTTAACCGCCTACATAACTCAACATTACGCCAGCCGCTACAGCAGAGCCAATTACACCAGCAACGTTCGGCCCCATCGCATGCATAAGCAAGAAGTTTTGCTTATTCGCTTCGAGACCTACTTTGTTCGCAACACGAGCCGCCATTGGAACCGCTGATACACCCGCGGCGCCAATCAACGGGTTAATTGGCGTTGATGAGAACTTATTCATTGTTTTCGCCATTAATACACCCGCTGCAGTACCGATAGAAAATGCAACAAGACCTAGTGATAAAATGCCTAACGTTTCGATATTTAAGAATGCTTCTGAGCTTAGCTTTGAACCAACGCCTAATCCAAGGAAGATAGTAACAATGTTGATCAATGCATTTTGAGCCGTATCGCTTAAACGATCAACGACACCACACTCTCGCATCAAGTTACCAAAACAGAACATACCTAGCAGTGGTGCGGCAGAGGGCAGGAACATTGCTACCAAAATAGTCACAACAATCGGGAAAATGATTTTTTCTGCTTTTGTTACATGACGAAGCTGCTCCATTTTAATAGAGCGCTCTTCATGTGTCGTTAAAGCACGCATGATTGGCGGCTGAATCAACGGCACTAATGCCATATAAGAATAAGCCGCTACCGCAATAGCACCAAGAAGCTCAGGAGCAAGACGACTCGCAACAAAGATTGCCGTTGGACCATCTGCACCACCAATGATACCAATCGCAGCCGCATCCGCTAACGTGAAGTCCATGATTCCTGCAGCCCCTAATAGCACTGCACCAATCACTGTTGCAAAAATGCCAAATTGAGCCGCAGCACCTAACAACAGTGTTTTTGGGTTGGCAAGCATTGGCCCAAAATCTGTCATAGCACCGACACCCATAAAGATAATCAACGGGAATAAGCCCGTTTCAATACCACCATGGTAAATGTAGTACTGCAAACCTCCAGGGGAGACCATATGCCCTGCAGCATCATAGACAGGTGCCGCCATAAATCCAGCACCCGGAATATTTACCAATACTGCACCAATACCTATTGGTAATAGTAGCAGGGGTTCAAAGCCTTTTTTAATAGCAAGAAATATCAGCAAAAGGCCAACCACAATCATAATGGCTTGACCAAACTCTAACTGATAAATACCCGTATCGTGATACAGGTTGAGTAATTTCTGTTCCATTCTCTAATAACCTACTTTTAGATCGCCAACAGGGCTTGGCCAACAGTGACAGCGTCGCCTTCTTTGACATGGATCGAAGCGACAGTACCGGATTTAGGTGCTGAGATTTCTGTTTCCATTTTCATGGCTTCCATGATCATTAATGTTTCACCTTCTGCAACTTGCTGACCAGGTGATACAAGAATCTTGAAAATATTACCTGCCAATGGAGCCGGAACATCTTCACCGCCACCTGCTGGAGCTGGTGAAGTAGAAGGCGCTGGAGATTGTGATGCTGCGATAGGCTGGATATTCGTTACATCACCACCTTCTTCCACCTGTACAACGAAGCTTTGACCAGAGACACTAACCGTATATACCGCAGGTCCGTCAGTAGATTGAGACTTTTTAGGTGCCGCAGTTGCCTCTTCCAATGTCGGCACAGGCTCAAATGCTGATGCATCACCACGGTTCTGAAGGAATTTCAAACCAATTTGAGGGAATAATGCATACGTTAGTACGTCATCAATCTGATCTGACGCTAACTTAATATCTTTCTCTTTAGCAAGCTCACCTAACTCAGCAGTCAACTTATCCATTTCAGGCTCAAGTAGATCTGCAGGTCGACAGGTAATCGCGTCTGCGCCATTTAACACTCGAGCCTGAAGCTCTTTATTAAACTCTGCTGGCGCTGCGCCGTACTCACCTTTAAGAACACCCGCCGTTTCTTTAGAGATCGACTTGTAACGCTCACCAGTAAGTACATTTAATACCGCTTGAGTGCCGACAATTTGAGACGTTGGTGTTACGAGCGGAATTAAGCCTAAATCTTCACGTACTCGCGGAATCTCTTCTAGAACAGCATCAAATTTATCTGCTGCGCCCTGTTCACGTAATTGGCTTTCCATGTTAGTCAACATGCCGCCTGGCACTTGTGCGATTAAGATTCGAGAATCCGTACCACGCAAAGAGCCTTCAAATTTAGCGTATTTCTTACGCACATTACGGAAGTAAGAAGCAATCTCTTCTAGTTTTTCTAAATCTAGACCTGTATCACGGTCTGTACCCTGCAGTGCAGCAACAACAGATTCTGTTGCTGAATGGCCATATGTCATCGACATCGAAGAAATGGCTGTATCAACTCGGTCAACACCCGCTTCAATCGATTTCAGAATGGTCATATCAGACAACCCTGATGTAGCATGGGCATGCAATTGAACTTCTAATTGAGTTTGATCTTTAAGCTTACCGACCAACTCAAACGCATCGTAAGGCGTCAAAATGCCAGACATGTCTTTGATCGCAATGGAATCTGCGCCCATGTCTTCTAACGTTTTCGCGTAGTCAACCCAGTTTTGAAGTGTGTGCACTCGGCTTTTAGTATAAGAGATCGTCCCTTGAGCATGCTTACCCTCACCTTTTACCGCTTTAATCGCAGTTTCTAGGTTTCGAGGATCATTCATCGCATCAAAGATACGGAAAACATCAACACCATTTTTTGCAGCACGCTCAACAAATTTTGTCACAACATCATCAGCATAATGACGGTAACCCAGTAGGTTTTGGCCACGCAAAAGCATTTGCTGTGGCGTATTCGGCATCGCCTTTTTAAGCTCACGAATACGATCCCATGGATCTTCACCAATAAAACGAATGCACGAATCAAACGTTGCTCCACCCCACGACTCTAACGACCAGAAACCAATTTGGTCCAACTTTTCTGCAATAGGCAGCATATCGTCAATACGCATGCGAGTAGCAAATAGTGATTGATGGGCATCTCTTAATACGACATCGGTGATGCCAAGAGGTTGTTTATTGTTTGACATGTTGTGGCCTCTAATCGTCTATGATTTAAATTAACGGTTACGATGTTGATGAATCGCAGCAGTAATAGCAGCAGCGATTTTAGGATCAGTAGCGGAAGCGCTAGTAGAAGTTGCACCAGCACTCGGTGCAGCCATAGTCTTTTTAGCAACTGGCGCTGCTTCTGGGAAATAACGATTGATCAATTTTGACATATAGGTTGTCGAAACAATCAACAAACATAGGAAGGTAAAAACAAACCCCATTCCCAATAACATTAAACCAAAGCCATCGCTCATTAAGTTATTCATAGCACTTTCCATTAAAATCTGAATAATTCAGGGCACGGTCATTCCGTACACCACAATGCTGTGATGCACAATAATTCCCTAATATGCATTCTTTTGTATCATAAAGCATATAGTTTTCATATTTTTTTTGCTTGGATATTGACAACGTGAACTTGCTTAATCGCGCCACCCCTCAACAATCAGCACAAGACATCATACTGGCGGTCGCACCAATGGAAGGTGTCATGGATCATACAATGAGATCACTTCTTTCAAGCGTAGGAGGAATGAACTACCTCGTTTCTGAGTTCGTACGCGTCACACAGCAAACTGTGTCCGCACAATCTTTGAAACGGCTGGTACCTGAGCTTGATAAAGCAAGTCGAACAACATTTAATCACCCAGTACATTTGCAAATACTTGGCTCCAACATTGACACAATGGCAAGCACGGCAGAAGAAGCAGGTTTAGCAGGGGCAACGCACTTAGATTTGAATTTTGGCTGTCCTGCAAAACGCGTAAATGGACACGGTGGCGGCTCTTTTTTATTGCAAGACCCAAAAACGCTCTACAACGTTGTATATGCCGTCAGGCAATCATTACCTAAACATATCCCACTGTCTGCAAAAATGCGCTTGGGCTATCAAGATGAAAACTTATTTTTTGAAAACCTTGATGCCATTGAGCAAGCAGGAGCCACAACTCTCACCATTCATGGACGAACAAAAAAAGATGGCTATGGTCCTCCAGCACGCTGGGAGAAAATTGGTCAAGCAACAAAACACTCAAGCATGACGATTATCGCTAATGGCGATATTCGCAATCGCGAGTCATTACTGGAATGCCAACAAGTTACTGGATGCTCTCACTTTATGATTGGCCGAGGAAGCCTAAGCAACCCATTTATATTCAGAGAACTGAAAGGCGGCAAGCAAGGCAGCTTTGAGGAACTGTTTGATCTTATGGAAGGCTACATCGACAAACTACTTGATTACTACGACAATTTTGCCACGCTTGGTCGCATTAAACAGTGGAGCGGACATTTAAGAACTGATTGGCCTGTCATTGCAGAAAACTTAAAAGCGATACGCAGCACGCAACATACTGATGAACTAAAAGCGTTAATGAATGCGATTAGAGATAAAGAGATAAAGAGATAAAATAAAAGAAAGAATAAACAAAAAAGAAATGGTGCATCCGGGAGGATTCGAACCTCCGACCGCTCGGTTCGTAGCCGAGTACTCTATCCAGCTGAGCTACGGATGCA
>NZ_LTAW01000002.1 GCF_001639725.1 Marinomonas atlantica | reverse complement strand
TTATCTGATTATCTATTTTAAAGAGCGTCTGACTTCGTTACCGCTTCGTTGTTGTGAAGCGTTGTCCGTGTCAGTGGAGGCGTATAATACGCATCTGAATTTTCAGTGCAAGCGGTTTTTAAATTAATTTAATAAAAACGCATCATTCTTTTAAATAGCGCCAAATTTGATTAATAAACACACAAACAAACACCTAAACGGTCAAACATCAATCAACTTTGACCTATGTGGTTAAGCAGACGTCGTTTTTAAAACCTCACCACTCATAATATTGCTCTAGAAACGAAAAAGCCCGCTGCTTATACAATCAGCGGGCCTCTGAAGAAGAGCTTACAAAAAGCTTTCTTATAATCCGTAAGACATTAGACGCTGATAGCGACGCTCGATCAACTCTTCAGTTGAAAGCGCCTCTAACTTATCTAATACTTCAAGTACTTTTGTTTTATAACGTTCAGCCATCAAAGCAGGATCTGTATGCGCCCCACCCAGCGGCTCTTCTAGAATTGTATCAACAAAGCCCAGCTCTTGAAGACGGTCTGCAGTAATGCCCATTGCTTTTGCTGCGTCCGATGCACGCTCCGCACTCTTCCATAGAATTGAAGCACAACCTTCTGGAGAGATAACAGAATAAGTACCGTATTGAAGCATCATTAACTCATCACACACACCAATAGCCAATGCCCCACCAGAACCACCTTCACCAATAACGGTCGAAATGATTGGTGTTTTTAATCGTGACATGACAGCAAGGTTGAACGCAATCGCTTCACTTTGACCACGCTCTTCAGCGCCAATACCTGGGTAGGCTCCAGGAGTATCGATCAAAGTCACGATAGGCATATTAAAACGCTCAGCCGTTTCCATTAAGCGCAACGCTTTACGGTAGCCCTCTGGACGCGGCATGCCGAAGTTACGCATGACTTTTTCTTTAACCTCACGACCTTTTTGGTGACCTATCACCATGATTGGTCGACCTTCAAGACGAGCAATACCACCGACAATTGCACGATCGTCAGCGTAATGACGATCACCATGCATTTCTTCAAAGTCAGTAAAGACGTTTTGAATGTAGTCTAATGTGTAAGGACGCTTAGGGTGACGAGCAAGTTGAGAAACCTCCCAAGCACCTAAATTACTGAATAGGCTCTGTGTTAGAGTAATCTTCTTGTCTTCTAATCGGCTGATCTCTTCACTGATGTTAAGATCATTATCGTTACCAACTAGTCGTAACTCTTCAATTTTTTGTTCGAGCTCAGCAATTGGCTGCTCAAAAGGTAAGTAATCTAGATTCATTTTTTACACGCTGCTATTTAGTTGCCTAATATTCTACAGAAAGTTCTAGCTTCGAACATCCTATCGCGCCGCTTCATTGGCGTTACGCGAGTGAAAGAATGATAAAATGGCGCTAAGTATACACTAACTGCACATTTTGTTTACCGTATTGTTTTTGAAGTTCATGAATTAATTCATCATCAGGGCGAATTTTCCACTGCGATCCAAGCTTCACATCACCTGCCGCCTTACTGGTTTCAAACCCTATCACTACATCGCAGCCATCGCCACGGTATGGGGCAATATGGTGCGCCAACGCCTCAATTTTTTGTTTGGTAACGTCTTCTTCAAGCCAATCGATACGTAATGCTTCAACATAACGTATCCGAGCTGTTGCCATGTCTAACACATTCCGCGCCGCCACTTTTTGGCCACCACGAAATTCATCAAAACTGATTTCACCTTCCACTACAACCACTTGATCTGGGGCCAAGTATTGTTTAACGCTTTCAAATGTATCAGGAAATACGGCAACTTCAATTCGGGCTGAGCGATCATCTAGGGTGATAAACGCAATGTTGCCTCCGCGTTTACTCTTGGTAATCCGCATTTCCACAATAAGCCCCGCAATCACTTGCGTTTCTCGTTTGGGCTGCAAATCTACTATACGCTGACGTGCGAATCGACGTATTTCACTTTCATAATCGTCTATCGGATGCCCCGTCACATACAGGCCTAGCGTATCCTTTTCTCCATCTAAACGTCTACGACCATGCCATTCTTCTTGCACACCAATATCGTCATACGCATTCTCGGTTGATTCCTCAACAGCAATACCAAACAAATCGCCCATACCAGCATCTTGGCTTTTAGCACTTTGATCGGCACGCTTTAACGCTTCCGGAATACTTTCAAATAAAGTAGCGCGATTTGGTCCAATCGTATCAAATGCACCGGATCGAACTAATGCTTCCATGACACGACGATTAACACGTCGCCCTACTCGCTGGCAGAAATCAAAAATATGTTCAAAGGGACCATCTTTACGCGCCTCAACAATGGCCTCGATAGGCCCTTCGCCGACACCTTTAATCGCTCCAAGTCCGTAAACGATGACACCTTTACGGTTTACCGCAAATTTATAGACTGACTCATTCACATTCGGTAAGTCGACCACTAACTTCATGGCACGACATTCTTCCACGAAGATAACGATTTTATCGGTATTCTGCATATCGGCAGACAGTACTGCCGCCATAAACGGCGCAGGGTAATGTTGTTTCAACCAAGCAGTTTGATATGACACTAAGGCATAAGCTGCCGAGTGCGATTTGTTAAAACCGTAGCCCGCAAATTTCTCCATTAAGTCGAAGATGTTGCCGGCAAGGTCTTTATCGATGTTATTCTTCGCCGCACCTTCCATGAAGATTAAGCGCTGCTCTTGCATAACCTCCGCTTTCTTCTTACCCATCGCTCGACGCAGTAAGTCTGCACCACCGAGCGAGAATTTTGCCAGAACTTGGGCAATCTGCATTACCTGCTCTTGGTACAAGATAATTCCGTAGGTAGGCTCAAGGACAGGTTTTAGGTCTTGATGCTGATAATCAGGATGCGGGAAAGCAAGTTCGGAACGACCATGCTTACGATTAATAAAGTCATCTACCATGCCCGAACCTAACGGCCCCGGTCGATAAAGGGCTACCAAGGCGATGATATCTTCAAAGCGAGAGGGTAACAGTTTCTTAATGAGCTCTTTCATACCACGAGATTCCAGCTGGAATACCGCGGTTGTTTCAGCTCGCTGCAATAAATCGTAGGTCGCTTTATCTTCTAAATCAATTAAGGCAATGTCTAAAGGCGGCTTCCCTTGACGCTCATGGATCTCATTGATGCTTTCTAGCGCCCAATCCACGACGGTTAGTGTTTTCAAGCCTAAGAAGTCGAATTTCACCAAGCCGGCTTCTTCCACATCGTTTTTATCGTATTGCGTTACTAAGCCCGTTCCATCTTCTTCACAGTAAAGAGGAGCAAAGTCAGTCAGCTTGGTGGGTGCAATGACAACACCACCAGCATGTTTACCAAAGTTACGTACAGTACCTTCAAGTTTAAACGCCATCTCCATGACTTCGGCGGCTTCTTCATCACCTTCGATAAACTCAACCAATGCAGGTTCATCTTCCAACGCTTTTTTCAGTGTCATGCCAATTTCAAACGGAATCAGCTTGGACAGCTTATCACCCAAACTGTACGATTTCCCCTGAACACGAGCCACATCTCGTACTACCGCCTTCGCCGCCATCTGACCAAATGTAATGATCTGAGAGACGGCATTACGACCATAACGCTGGGCCACATAATCAATCACTCGATCGCGATTATCCATACAGAAGTCGATATCAAAATCCGGCATAGAGACACGCTCAGGATTCAAGAATCGCTCGAAGAGCAGATCGTATTCAAGTGGATCCAAATCGGTAATTTTAAGAACATATGCAACAAGAGAACCCGCACCAGAACCACGCCCAGGTCCCACCGGAATATCGTTATCTTTAGACCATTGAATGAAGTCCATTACGATCAGGAAGTAACCAGGAAACCCCATCTGATTAATAATATCGAGCTCAAAATTAAGACGATCTATGTACTCTTGCTTACGCGCTAAAATCCGGTCGCCGCCTTTTTTCACCAGTAATTCGAAGCGATCTTTTAAACCATTATGAGACAGCTCACGGAAGTATTCTTCCATGGTCATCCCCTCTGGCACAGGAAAATCTGGTAAGAAGTAAGTCCCTAACAGCACATCAACGTTACAACGTTTAGCAATCTCAACGGTATTTTCAAGCGCTTCTGGGAGATCCGAGAAAAGAGCTTCCATCTCTGATGCAGTTTTAAAGTACTGTTCTTCAGAGTATTTACGTTTTCGACGCGGATCATCAAGTGTTATACCATCACAAATACTGACACGTGCTTCATGCGCTTCAAAATCTTCTCGCCTTAGAAAGCGTACATCGTTGGTTGCCACAACAGGGCATTCAAACTGAGCAGCCAATGGCACGATCTGATGAATATAATCTTCTTCTCCTGGACGCAGCGTACGCACTACTTCGGCATAATAACGCCCAGGGAAAGTATCCATCCAACGCTTTAAGTACACTTCAGCTTCATCCGCTCGACCTTTTGCAAGCAAGAAACCTACATCACCAAAAACACCACCGGATAAAGCAATCACATCTTCTCTATACTCGGCCACCCATTCGCGCTTAATTACTGGTCGCCCGTCCACTTGTCCGAGCTGATAACCTTTTGAAATCACCTCAATGATGTTCTTATAGCCTTTGTTCGACATGGCCAACAGCGTCATTCGCGTTCGCTGCTCAATCTCATCATTCGCTTCAAGCATAATGTCTGCGCCACAGATCGGCTTTATACCTTTCCCCATCGCACCACTATAAAAACGAATAAATCCACAAAGGTTATTTTCATCCGTCATAGCAACCGCAGGCATTTCATTTGCTTCTGCTTGATTCACCAACCCTTTAACTTTAACAAGCCCATCAACAAGGGAAAATTCGGTGTGTACTCTGAGATGAATAAACGACGACATACAATTAACCTTCTAAGATTCTTTTAACCGGACCAAAACTACGGCGGTGCAATTCACATACACCGTACTCTTTAATCGCAGCAAGGTGTACCGCTGTTGGATAACCTTTATGCTTAGCAAACCCATAGTTTGGGTACTGATTATCTAACGCAACAATTTCACGATCACGCGTCACTTTTGCCAAAATCGACGCCGCCGCAATAGCCGCGTGTCGCGCATCCCCCTTTATGACGGCCTCAGCAGGACAGGGCAACTCTGGCGGGATACGATTGCCATCGATCAAAGCATGCTCAGCTTGGACTGGTAACGTTTCGATGGCACGTTTCATCGCTAACATACTGGCATGTAGGATATTAATATCATCAATTTCAGCAACACTTGCACGCGCAATACTGAAAGACAGTGCTTTATCACAAATTTCTGAAAATAAAGATTCGCGTTTTCTCTCTGACAATTTTTTGGAATCGTTCAAACCCACAATAGGATTATCAGGGTCAAGAATAACAGCCGCTGCAACCACATCTCCGGCTAATGGACCACGTCCCGCTTCATCAGCACCAGCCAGTAATATACCTTGATAAATTGCACTCTCAAACGGCTCAACATCAAGCATTACTAAGTTCCTTTGCGATCGCTCTTGCTGCTGCATCGCCTGCATTTTTGCGCAGCATTTCGTGCAACTCTAAAAATGTTTTGTGCATGTGTTCGTCTGTAGCAAAGTCTTTCCACTCCCCTACCAATGCGTTCGCCAATTTCACCGGATTTGCTTCATTTTGCAATAACTCAGGCACGAGTTGTTTACGTGCCAATAAATTTGGCAATGACACATAAGGTACTTTGATCATGCGCTTCATAATTGCGTAAGTCAGTTTTGTAAAGCGATAAGCTACGACCATGGGACGCTTCACCAGCATCGCTTCTAAAGCGGCGGTGCCTGAAGCCAGCATAATAGCTTCTCCTGCGGCCATAACATCGCGAGATTGGCCATCGACCACAACCGCACTAACACCAACTTCTTTAAGAATACACTCTATTTGCTGACGCCTTTCATTATTCGCGGCAGGGACTACAAATTTAGCGCTATCGACTTGTTGTTGAATGACTTTCATTGCCTCGGCAAACACAGGCATTAAACGGCTGACTTCGCCACCACGAGAACCAGGCAGGATAGCAAACCAGTTGTCTGATAGCGATAATCCTAATCGAGCACGAGCTTCTAACTTATTACTCTCCAGGGGTACCTCATCCGCTAGTGTATGACCAACACAAACCGCAGGAATCTGGTGTTGTTGATAAATTTCTAGTTCAAACGGAAAAAGTGTGAGCATTAAATCAACAGACTCTTTGATTTTAAAAATGCGCTTCTGACGCCATGCCCATACGGAAGGGCTGACATAATGAATTGTCTTAACACCTTTTAATCGTAGCTTGCGCGCCAGTGGCAAATTAAAGTCAGGCGAATCTATGCCTATAAAAGCCGATACATCTTCTTTGCGAGAATGGTTAAAGATGGCTTTACGAATGCCTAATAACTCTCTTAAGCGACCCAGCACTTCAACCAACCCCATGACAGACAGCCGCTCCATCGGGAATAAGCTATTGAAGCCTTGTGCAATCATCAACGGACCACCAATACCTTCAAATACGGCATCCGGGAACCGTAACTTTAGATGCTTAATTAGGTTAGCACCTAGAATATCCCCAGAGGCCTCACCTGCAACAATGACAAATCGCTTTTGCATAATAATCATTAACCTTCATAAAAAAACCCCGAATGAGTCGGGGTTTCTTTTCAATCAGCCAAACGCTTAACGGACTATGCCACGTTTAGACTGACGTATCGAGAGTACAAAGTCAGCCACTTCTCGTACATTGAAAATATCATTCGCTTCAATGTGGCTCAATGCTTGTTCCAATGGCATTTTTTTCAAATACACCATTTTATAAGCAGAGCGAAGTGCCTTAATCGCTTCAGCAGACATACCACGGCGACGCATGCCTTCGAAATTCATACCATGAGCTTTCGCAGGATCGCCTGACACCATCATATAACGGGGGACATCTTTTGTTACCATAGAACCCATACCACACATACTGTATGAATTCACTTGGCAGAACTGATGCACACCGGTATAGCCACCCAAGATAACAGAATCACCTACTTTTACGTGTCCCGCTAAAGCAGCATAGTTAGCAAGGATATTGTTGTCACCAACAATGCAGTCATGTCCAACATGCGTACTGGCCATAAACAAATTCCCATCACCAATCTGTGTAATCCCTTGATCTTGAATTGTGCCACGATGAATTGTTGCATTTTCTCGAATCACATTACGATCACCAATGATCAATCGAGTTGGCTCACCTTTATACTTTTTGTCCTGATTTACTTCACCAACGGAAGTAAACTGAAAAATCTCATTTTGTTGACCAATAGTCGTATGACCGTTCACAACAACATGAGATTTCAATACTGTACCTGCGCCAATCTGTACGTCGGGTCCGACAATACAGAAAGGGCCGATTTCAACATCACTGTCTAGTTCAGCTTTTGGGTCAACTATCGCAGTTGGATGTATCAACACTTATAGCTTCCTATCAGCACATAGAATGGTAGAAGAACAAACAAGCTCACCGTCAACTGTCGCTTTGACTTCAAATTTCCAAATACCACGACGCTCTGTCAAAACTTTCGCGTCTAACTGAAGGCGATCACCTGGCACCACTGGGCGCTTAAAACGAGTATTATCAGCACCAACGAAGTAGTAGATAGAACCGTCTTCAGGCGTTTTATCCATAGTTTTAAAGCCAAGGATACCAGCCGCTTGCGCCATTGCCTCAATAATTAAAACACCTGGCATTACTGGATGATCTGGGAAATGCCCGTTAAAAAACGGTTCGTTTACCGTCACATTCTTGTACGCAACAATTGACTCACCAGGTGTCAACTCTACTACACGATCAACCAATAAAAACGGGTAGCGGTGGGGTAAGTAACGGCGAATTTCATTCACATCCATCATTTATGCATTAACCTTTTGTTAAAAGCGTATTAACTTGTTTTTCCAATTTTGAAATTTGGGCAGCCATATTCTCAATTCGGCGTAAACGAGCTGCCGATTTTCGCCATTTCGGCGTCGAGTCTAAAGCTGTTCCAGAAGAGTAAGATCCAGGCGTATCAATTGAGCGAGTCACTAAACTCATCGCAGTGACATGAACATTATCAGCTAATGTAATATGTCCAGCCAATCCAGCCCCTCCTGCAATTGTGCACTTTTCACCGATAGTAGAACTGCCTGCAATGCCCACACAACCCGCGATCGCGCTATTATCACCGATTACGACGTTGTGAGCAATTTGAACTAAGTTATCAATCTTAACGCCGTTACCTATAACGGTATTTTCGATAGCACCGCAGTCAACGGTAGTATTTGCGCCAATCTCAACATCATTACCAATCAGAACGCTACCGAGTTGATGTATTTTGTTCCATTTACCGTCATTCGGTGCAAAGCCAAAACCATCAGCGCCAATAATAGAGCCACTATGTAGTATGCAACGCTCTCCAATCTTTACTTGATCATAGATCGTCACGTTACTAGCCAAACGCGAATCGTGACCTAAACGCACATGTTCCCCTATCACTGAGCCGGGACCAATAATGCAGCGTGCCCCAATTACAGAAAAAGCACCAATAGTAACATTAGGACCAATCGATGCAGCACTATCGACTTGAGCTGTTTCATGTATCACGGCTGTAGAGTGAATACGACTTGACCAACCTTGCTCTTGATGCTTAAAAAGAACCGTTACTTGAGAATAAGCAAGATAAGGGTTATTCACTACAATGGCATTACGAACATTTCTTGCATCGGCGGGGTTACGCAACAATACCGCTCCGGCATTGCATAAGGTCAGCTTACTGGCAAATTTGGGGTTCGACAAAAAGCTCAATTGCTCTTCACCAGCATAATCTAAAGACCCCAATGAGGATATTGGGTACTCAGGATCACCAAACAGTTCGCCGCCAACATGGGCGGCGATTTCAGAAAGGGTATACCCCATCCATTATTTCTCTTTATTAAGTTTATCGATCAACTCTGCCGTGATATCAACAGACTCATTCGAATAGATAGCAGCTTGACGCGAAATCACAGCATCTATATCACGTTCTTCAATAATTTCTTTAAGCGCCGCTTCTCCACGAGGCGTGAGATCTTGAATCAAGCGCTGCTCCATTTGCTGAGCCTGCTGTTGCATAGCCGATACCATTTGGCGCAACTGAGCTTGTTTCTGATTCACTTCTGCACGACGTTTTGATACTTCTTCCGAAGATAAAGTAAGTTCATCACGCTTTAATGACTCCACCATATCTTTTAATGCACGATTTTCCTGTTCTAGTCGAGCCTTCATTTGATCAACTTGCTGACGAGGTGCTTGAGCGGCTTGTTGGCCAGCGTCACTTTGAAGCAATGCTGCACGAAAATCTAAAATCGCAATTTCTGACGCCATAACCTGTGCACTCAGCATTGAGGATAGCGCGATAGTCAGTAGTCTTTTCATGTTAAATCCTTAACTTTTTAAAAGGTTGTGCCTAGCTGGAACTGGAATGCATCCGTCTCATCACCTTCTTTGTCATTTAATGTTTTTGCGATGTTAAATGACAAAGGCGCGATGGGCGTTATCCACGTCCAGTTAAAGCCAACACTGTAACGGATCTCACCAGCGTCAAACCCTTCCTCACAACTTCTGCTTCCAGAGAAACAGTTATCAGTGAATACATTACCAGCATCTAAAAAGACGGAGGTACGTACTGAACTGTGATCTTCTACCATTGGCATAGGGAAGATAATCTCTGCTGTCGCAGCAACTAGCATGTTACCGCCAATTGAATCAGTTGGGGTATCATCATTGTAGGTATTCTTAGGACCTAAAGATGAAGAACTGAAACCACGAACAGTATAAACACCACCAGCGTAATAGTTTTCAAAGAATGGCAGTCGATCAGTGTCACCATAGCCAAAACCATAGCCTGCACGCCCTTTCAAATGGAAGAGCCATAAATTATTTTCGCTTAAATTCCAATAAGCTTGTGAAAGTGCACCAATCTTGGTGTAGGTTTGATCACCCAATGGCGTTGCCACATCTAAGGTTATACGATGACTCACACCACCCGTCGGCAATAAACCACCTACAATGTCATTATCACTCCATACAACATTGGCAATTACATCATCGAACGAGTCGCCATATTGATTCAGATAATCTTGTGTCTCAAGCGATGGGTTTGCACCTAAATCTACGCCAGTATTCTTCAGTGTCACACCGAAGCTTAATCGTTGCGTATCCGTAATTGGGTAACCGAAATTAACCGACGCACCAATACGGTCTAGATCGTAATCTTCTACATCATCTTCATCGTGATCGCTAACTTGATAAAATAGGCTATAACCACGACTTACTCCATCAACTGTAAAATAAGGATTGTCGTAAGAAAGTGTTAGGTCTTTTGTCTGGTTACTACGGCTCACATTAAATGCTAACTTGTTACCCGTCCCTAAGAAATTACGCTTAGAGATCCCAAAACCCAGCACAGCCCCTTCAGACTGAGAGTAACCAACACTCGCTTGAATACTACCAGATGGCTGCTCTTCAACCGTCACTTCTAAATCAACTTGATCAACCGTGCCTGGGACAGGACGAGTATTGAGGTCAACCGTCGAGAAGAAACCCAAACGCTCTATCGCACGTCTTGAAGATTGAATTTTAGAGTGGGTAGCAAGAGCGCCTTCAAACTGTGTCATTTCGCGACGCAGCACTTCATCTTTGGTCTCTGAATTACCACTGAAGTTAATACGACGCACATAGACCTGAGGACCCGGTGCTATGTGGTAGGTAATGTCTACTTTGTGGCCAGGTAGTTTATTAGGAATAATATTTACATTGGTAAATAAATAACCATCATCACCTAACTCACCGGAAACGCTCTCCATAATCTCAGTTACTTGCTTACGCGAAAACACGTCGCCAGTTTTTTGATTAATATGCTTCCAAATACGATCTTCACTGATCGGTAGAGAGCCGCTTAAAGCAACTTCATTGATTGAGTATGACTCACCCTCTTTAACATTGACCACTACATAGACTTCACGCTTATCTGCAGATAGACTCACTTGGCTAGAAATCAACTCGTAATCTAGGTAACCGCGATCAAGATAAAAACTGCGCAATGTCTCAAGATCGCCTTGAATTTTTTGCTTTGAATATTCGTCTGCCGAACTAAATGGGTTGAAGTATCCAGTCTCAGCCGACTGGAAATTCTTAGTCAACTCGTCATCTGCAAAATCTTTGTTACCAACAATGTTGATGTGGACAATCTTTGCTGTCACACCTTCTTCTATGTCGACCTTCAAAGACACTCGATTGCGTGGAAGCTCTTCAACCTCCATATTGACCTGAGCACTGTAGCGACCCAAAGCATAGTACTGGCGCTGTAATTCTTGTTGAATCTGATTTAAGGTTTCAGGCTTGTAAAGCTCACCCTCTTCAAGTCCAGACAGACGTAATCCGCGCTGCAAGTCCTCAGTTGAAATCATATCGTTACCATCAATCTGAATTTGACCAATGGTAGGACGTTCTACAACCTTGAAGATAACTACATCATCTTCTTCAAATACATCAATATCACTGAAGTATCCCGTTGCAAAAAGATTATTAACAGCTTCATGGACTCTAGAAGAGTCATAGCCTTGGCCTTGTTGAAAGCCGATAGTCTCGAATGCGCGTGTTGGTGACATTTGCAACAATCCGTCTACACGGACGTCTGCAACGGTCTTCGCATAACTTTGAGCGCTACAAATTGCTAATACTGTGGCTACAAAGACTTTC
The DNA here is from genome assembly GCF_001639725.1 of Marinomonas atlantica. Classification (GTDB taxonomy): domain Bacteria; phylum Pseudomonadota; class Gammaproteobacteria; order Pseudomonadales; family Marinomonadaceae; genus Marinomonas; species Marinomonas atlantica. Next base: position 484,064 of record NZ_LTAW01000002.1, on the reverse strand, counting down.
ACATATACCTCTCTACAAGCGGGCAATATCATTAAATAAAGCTACGGCCATCATTGCGAACAGCAATGATGCACCGAAACGGTAGGCAAACCCTTGAATACGTTCAGAAACAGGTTTGCGGCGCACGGCTTCTATCCCAAAAAACAGCAGATGCCCACCATCAAGCATAGGTATTGGTAACAAATTCAATACACCTAAACTGACACTTAAATACGCTAAAAATTTTAAAAACGACTGCACGCCTGAATCAGCAGACGCACTTGCAACCTTGGCAATCGTAATCGGACCTGACAAATTATCAAGAGAGATTAAGCCTTGAATCATTTTGCCGATTGACGACACTGTTAGAGCTGTCATTTTCCAAGTCTGCTGCACACCATAAACTGCTGAGCCCCAAAAGCCAAATTCACGTGTTCGAATATCATCATCGGACAATACTGGCGGCTCAACAGCTAACCCTGCAAACCCCATCACAGTCCCATTAACATCTCGAGCTTCAGGAACTAACGACAAATCAACCTGCTGACCATTTCGATCCACTACCACATAAAGAGAGGTATCGGGGTTCTGTTGAACCCAAGTCACAAAACTTTGCCAATCAGAAACCGGTTCCGCATTTATCGTTTTAACGGTATCTCCCTTGAGAAAACCTGCTTTTTCAGCAGCACCACCCGTCACAACCTCTGAAATAGTTGGTACAACCTGAGGCCGCCAAGGAATCACTCCGAACTCTGAAATTAAATTGGTTGGCTCATCTCCAACCAGCCAACGATCCAGTGTAAAGCGATCTTCACTCTCTAAACTTGCATCTGGGAATTGGTAACGAACAGTATAGGTCCCAGTCTGTCCAATCAAGTCAGCTAACGCTAAATTTACATCTTCCCAAGAGTGTGTACGCACATCATTCAATTGCGTAATTTCAGCTCCCGATTCAATTTGAGTTTGTGCTAAAGGAGAGTTTTCTGACACGCCAGCTACTTTTGGAGCAATCGCTTGAATACCCATACCAGCAACTACAGCATAAATGACAATGGCTAGAATAAAATTAGCAATAGGTCCGGCAGCAACAATGGCAATGCGCTGCCAAACCGATTTACAGTTAAACGTTTGGCCCTTTAATGCATCAGGAACATTACCTTCTCGCTCATCCAACATGCGCACATAACCGCCAAGCGGAATCATAGCAAGCGTAAACTCAGTACCACTGCGAGAGACATAGCGATAAATTGGTTTGCCAAACCCCACTGAAAATCGCAACACTTTCACACCACATAAACGAGCAATGTAATAATGACCGAACTCATGAAAAGTAATCAGTACACCAAGCGCGATAACGATGGATAATATATTTTGTAGCATGTTACTCAAACTCCGAAGCAATCAACTGATTGGCCAGTACTCGTGCCTCATGATCGGCAATGAATACGGTTTCCAAATCATTGACCACTTTCGTATCAGAGCGTTCCAAAGCCCGCTCATTTATACGAGCAATATCCAAGAAAGATATTTTTTCTTTTAGGAAAGCATCCACGGCAATCTCGTTCGCTGCGTTTAGCACAGCCATTGCCGTACCACCTGCATACCAAGCCTCACTGGCCAACCTCAAATTGGGAAAGCGTTTTAGATCCGGGGCCTCAAAATTCAGCTGGGCTAAACGATAAAAATCTAACGGCTCAACCCCAGTGTCAACACGCGCAGGCCAAGTCATGCCGTAAGCAATCGGTATTTTCATATCTGGGTTGCCCATTTGAGCTATAACGGACCCATCTTTATAGGAGATCATTGAATGAATAATGCTTTCAGGATGAACTACCACTTGCACATCATCAGGTGTCACATCAAACAACCAACAGGCCTCAATCAGCTCCAGTCCCTTATTCATAAGACTCGCAGAATCAACAGAAATCTTTTGCCCCATGGACCAATTAGGATGAGCACAAGCTTCAGCAGGGGTTACAGAAGCCATCTGTTCAGCGCTAAAGGTTCTAAACGGTCCTCCTGAAGCAGTCAACAGTATACGGGAAACATCGCGTTTGCTGGCACCAGCATCAGTTTGTGGCAAACATTGAAAAATAGCATTATGCTCGCTATCAATTGGCATTAAAGTCACATTATGACGAGCCACCTCTTCCATAAATAAGCGACCAGCTGTAACAAGACTTTCCTTGTTGGCCAACAACACTCGCTTACTCGCACGAATAGCAGCGAGAGTCGGGCGCAATCCAGCAAACCCCATGATAGCGGCCATCACCTGATCACAGCCATTACTAGCAATGTTTTCCATTGCTTCATGCCCCCACTCAAATTGAGTCGGCAACCCCAAGCAACGTTGAGCCAATGCATCTCTTGCTTGCTCAGACCCCATTACCGCACGTTCAGGTTTAAATTGTTGACAAATTTCAGCCATTCGGTCAACACTCGTATTTGCTGCAACACTAACTAACCTAAACTGCTCTGGATATTGAGCGATCACATCCAATGTACTGGTGCCAATAGAACCGGTTGCACCCAGAAGACAAATTTTCTGCATTAGACCCAACCCACAAGACAAAGAAGCAATACATAAATTGGTGCAGCCGAAGTCAAGCTATCAACTCGATCCATCACACCACCATGACCTGGTATCAGTTGACTGGAGTCTTTAACGCCCTCATGACGCTTAAACATACTTTCTGTCAAATCCCCTAAAACAGAAGTCATAACCGTGACAAGAGCCAACATACTAAGAGCTAACCAATTAAAATCACTGTACACAGCGAATATTGCAATACCAACTTGCGTTAACACTACTCCACCAATAACGCCTTCCCAAGATTTACCAGGAGAAACCGCAGGCGCTAATTTACGCTTACCAAATGCCTTACCTGAAAAGTACGCACCAGAATCTGCCCCCCAGATAAGCCCCATAAGTAGTAAAATCCACCACACAAAATCACTGGATTCACGCAGGACAACCAACGAACACCAAGTCGTCAATAAAACCAACAAACCAAATAACATTCGAGCAAAGCGAGATTGCCATCCCTTTTCATCTGGATAACTAATCACCCAAAACAGAGCGATTAACCAAAGCACCGGCACTACTATTAATAAAACTCGCTGTAATTCAAACAATGCAGCGCCATAACATAACGTCACGATGAGACCAGCATAAGAAATTCGACCTTGCTGTCTCTTCAGGCCAGATAAACGGGCCCATTCCCAGCCAGCCAGTAACACGACACCACCCATAGCAAACTGAAAGCTAGATGGCTCTAGAACAAACACCGCACATATAAACAACAGCGCCATCACGATCGCGCTAAGAACTCTTGGTAAAAGCATATAAACTACCGGCCACCGTATCGGCGTTGACGTTGTTGGTAAATAGACAAAGCTTCTTTAAGGCATTCGCCATCAAAATCTGGCCAGAGCACTGGCATAAATACAAACTCAGCATAAGCAAGTTGCCACAGCAAAAAATTACTGACCCGCTCTTCGCCTGAAGTGCGAATAATAAGATCCAATTCAGGCAAACCTGCCAAACATATGTGCTGCCCTAAACGCTCTTCTGTAACTTCATCAGGCAACAATTCACCGTTTGCTACTTGCTGAGCCAGCTTTTTAGCGGCTTGAGCAATATCCCAGCGACCTCCATAGTTTGCAGCAATGGCGAGCACCATACCTTGATTGTTGGCAGTTGCCTCTTCTGACAATGCAATTTGCTCTTGAAGGGTTTTACTGAAGCCAGTTTTATCCCCAACCACAACAAGTCGAATGGAGTGTTCATTCAAGCGCTTCGCTTCTTTTTTCAAAGAACGCATAAAGAGTGACATCAAGCCATCAATTTCAGCCTGTGGTCGCCTCCAGTTCTCGCTTGAAAAAGCAAATAAGGTCAACACTTTAACACCACTGAGTGCAGCAGACTCAACCGTTTTACGAACGGCAGCCGCACCGGCCCTATGCCCTGCAATACTTGGTAAGTGCTTTTTTTTCGCCCAGCGATTATTGCCATCCATAATAATGGCGACGTGAGCAGGAACAGATTGGCCATCAATGACCAACATTTGGTTCGACATAGAATTACCTAGTCAGAAAAAAGGCAAGCGCACTGCGCCTGCCCTCTTACTTAGATTTCCATTAGATCTTTTTCTTTGGCAGCCAAGCGCTCTTCAATTTGAGCAACATACTTGTCTGTCAATTTTTGAACTTGATCTTGACCACGACGCTCTTCGTCTTCAGAAATCTCTTTTTCTTTTACTAGGTCTTTTAAACTATTGTTTGCATCACGGCGGATATTACGAATTGCAATACGACCGTTTTCAGCTTCAGACTTAGCTTGTTTGAAATAGTTTCCGCGAGTCTCTTCTGTTAGAGCTGGCAAAGGAATACGAATCAAACTACCTGTAGAAGATGGATTCAGACCCAAATCTGATTTCATGATTGCCTTTTCAATTTCAGACACCATGTTACCTTCCCAAGGAGAAACCCCTAATGTACGGGCATCTTCAACCGTAATGTTCGCTACTTGACTTAGCGGCGTATCGCTACCGTAGTAGTTCACTCTGACAGAATCTAAAAGGCTTGGGTGCGCGCGACCTGTACGAATCTTTTTAAAGGAGTTATCAACAGCAACGATTGCCTTACCCATGCGCTCTTCCGCATCTTTTAAAATCTCGTTAATCATTATTTCCTCACTTAATAACGGTACCTTCGTCACCACCGGTCATGACGTTAATCAGAGCCCCTGGCTTGTTCATATTAAATACTCGAACTGGCATTTGGTGATCACGTGTCAAGCAAATAGCGGTTAAATCCATGACACCTAACTGTTTTTCCAAAACCTCATCGAAAGTTAATGTATCATATTTAACAGCGTTTTGATCCTTCATTGGATCCGCAGAATAGACACCATCAACTTTTGTTGCTTTCAGCACGACATCCGCATCGATCTCAATACCGCGCAAACACGCAGCAGAGTCTGTTGTAAAGAATGGATTACCTGTACCGGCAGAAAAAATAACAACATCACCATCTTTAAGATGACGCATCGCACGACGTCGATCGTACGGCTCAACTATGCCTGTCATAGTGATAGCAGACATTACACGCGTAGAAATGTTGGCGCGCTCTAACGCATCTCGCATCGCCAGCGAATTCATCACCGTTGCCAACATCCCCATATGGTCACCAGTCACTCGATCCATTCCCGCCTGACTCAAAGCCTGACCACGAAATAAGTTACCACCACCGATGACAATCCCTACTTCAACACCGATACCACGCAACTGGCCAATCTCTAGCGCAATTCGACTTAACACTTTTGGATCGATACCAAAGGTTTCATCGCCCTGTAGCGCTTCGCCACTTAATTTCAACAAAATGCGTCTGTATTTTGGATTCGTTTCTTTAGGCATTAGAACCTCCGGTAATGGTGAGAAGCCTGTATGAGATCAAATCTATCTCAAAAGGTTATTCATAAAAAGGGGCAGTCAAACTGCCCCTTATTTGCACTAAAAACTTATTAGCTATTAACCTTTAAGTTGTGCAGCAACCTCAGCAGCGAAGTCAGTCTCTTCAACTTCAATGCCTTCACCTACTTCTAGGCGAGCAAAAGAAGCAATTTTAGCACCAGCGTCTTTCGCTAGTTGACCAACTTTGATTTCTGGGTTTTTAACAAACGCTTGCTCTTCTAAGCTGTTTTCAGCCAAGAATTTCTTGATACGACCGCCAATCATTTTCTCAACGATTTCAGCTGGCTTACCAGCCATATCTGGTTGAGCTCGAATGATTTCTTCTTCTTTCTCAAGAACTTCAGCAGGCATATCTTCACCACGAACAACACGCGGAGAAACAGCTGTTGCGTGCATAGCGATATCTTTCGCTAGCTCATCACTGCCGCCTTCTAGTTGAACCAGTGCAGCAATTTGACCATTACTATGCAGGTAACCAGAAACAACATCACCCTCAACAACTACTGCGCGACGAGGTGTGATGTTTTCACCAATTTTCTGAACAAGTGCTTCACGTGCTTCTAGCAACTCACCAGAAATCAATACCGCCATGTCCGTTTCTTTTGTTGCAAAAACAGCGTCTGCTACTTTGTTAGAGAAAGTCAAGAAACCTTCATCACGTGAAGCGAAGTCAGTTTCAGAGTTAATTTCAACCAACACACCGTAAGAGTTATCATCAGCAACTTTCATGATGATGGTACCTTCAGCTGCAGTACGGCCCGCTTTTTTAGCGGCTTTCATGCCACTAGACTTACGTAATTCTTCGATTGCTACTTCAATATCACCACCAGCGGCTGTAAGTGCTTTTTTACACTCCATCATGCCAAGACCAGTACGCTCACGTAGCTCTTTTACCATTGCTGCAGATACTGCGGCCATGTTAACTCCCCTTGTACGATAACAATTTTAAAAAAGGGAGAGAGTCGCCCCTCTCCCTTGATCAGTAAGACCAGATAAGATCCGTAAAATTACGCTTCAGCGGCGTCGTTTACTTCAACAAACTCATCAGCAGTACCTGCTGCAGCTGCACGACCTTCTAGAGACGCATCAGCGAAAGCAGAAACGTACAGTTGAACTGCACGGATAGCATCATCGTTTGCAGGGATAACGTAATCAACACCATCTGGATTGCTGTTTGTATCAACGATACCGATAACAGGGATACCTAGCTTGTTAGCTTCTTTAATAGCGATTCGCTCGTGGTCAACGTCTACAACGAAAAGTACGTCAGGTAGACCACCCATATCCTTGATACCACCTAGAGAACGCTCTAGCTTTTCAAGCTCACGAGTACGTACAAGTGCTTCTTTCTTAGTAAGCTTCTCGAACGTACCATCAGCTTGTTGACCTTCAAGATCACGTAGGCGCTTAATAGAAGTACGGATTGTTTTGTAGTTTGTAAGCATACCGCCTAACCAACGGTGGTTAACGTATGGCATGCTTGCGCGAGACGCTTCTTCAGCAATAGATTTAGCTGCTGCACGCTTAGTACCAACAAACAATACCTTGTTCTTGTTCTCAGCCATTTTCTTAACAAGCGCTAGCGCATCATTAAGAGCAGGAACTGTGTGCTCAAGGTTGATGATATGGATCTTGTTACGAGCACCAAAAATGAATGGCTTCATTTTTGGGTTCCAGTAACGAGTTTGGTGACCGAAGTGTGAACCAACTTGAAGCAGATCGCGCATTGAAACTGTAGGCATTTTAATATCCTTTATATTTGGGTTAAGTTAACTTGCTAGTCCTAACCTCTCAGCCTTTTGAAATTTAAAGCAATTTCAGGCACCCCAGAGACGCTATTTTTAATTAGACAACAAGGTCGTTAATTTAGTTAGTTTTAACTTATCTCTTATCAAAAGAAATAAGCCGCAGTTTTATACCATAAAAGCATGATTTTCAAAAGCAGATATTCACCAAACAGCAGACCTTTGTTCATGATTTTTTCTTAAGTCAGGGCGAATAACCGAGTTAAGTCATGTAGAATATGTACATCCTTAAGGCTAGTAAATATTTAAGACAGTTTTATTATGAGCAACGAAATTCTGCAAAAAGTAAAAGAGTTAACGAAAGATGGCCGTGCCGACGTCCCAGAATGGACACCACGCCCAAGCGCAACGCGCTTCAATGACATCAGCGATATTGAAGGAATGCGAACCGCAGGTCGCTTAGCAGGCGAAGTTTTAACCATGCTTGAACCATTTGTTGTGCCAGGCGTTACTACAGATGAACTGGACATCATTGCGCACAATTATATTGTATCCGAACAAGGCGCTATTCCTGCACCACTGAATTACCATGGCTTCCCTAAATCATGCTGTACTTCTGTAAACGATGTAATTTGTCACGGTATTCCAAATGACAAACCTTTAAAGAAGGGCGATGCGGTTAACATCGACATCACCATCATTAAAGATGGTTATTATGGCGACACTAGCAAAATGTTTTTTGCCGGCCCTGCACCAGCACACGCTGAACGCCTATGTGAAATCACTCAACAAAGTCTTTACCGAGCAATAAAGATGGTTAAACCAGGCGTACGACTTGGCGATATTGGCGCAGCCATTTCTGAATTTGCGCACAAAAACCACTACTCGGTTGTAGAAGAGTACTGCGGTCACGGTATTGGAACCACCTTCCATGGCGAACCACAAGTTGCACATTACGGACGTTCCGGTACAGGTGTTGTTCTAGAAGAAGGCATGACTTTTACTATCGAACCGATGATCAATGCAGGCAAAAAACAAGTTAAACACTCTGGCCCTGATGGCTGGATTGCCAAAACAAAAGATGGTCGTCTATCAGCGCAATACGAACATACACTGTTAGTTACAGCAGACGGTGTTGAAGTATTAACGCTACGCCCAGACGATACGCTTTAAACGACTCACACAAGTAGTGCAACCAAAGAGGCCTGTATGGACTTTCCAGCTTTTCCTGATGCCCCACCTTTGTTTAGCCAAGCCGAAAAGCAAGAACTGGCATCTTCGAACACCAGTGCTAGACGGTTTCGAGAACTCTTAAATGAGAAAACAAAGGCGTATAATGACTTATTTCACGATTTATACCCTATCGAAAAGCTCGTCAAAGGCCTCTCTAGCTTGTATGACGAAGTGATGCAAGCTGCTTGGTTGCGCGCCGGTTTAGATTTAGAACAAGACGTTGCTATGGTCGCAGTGGGTGGTTACGGGCGCAGTGAGCTACACCCTAAGTCAGACATTGATTTATTGATCTTACTTCGTGATGACAGCAAACCTAAAACAGAAAAGATAGAAGCGTTTATCACTTTTCTTTGGGATCTCAAACTGGATGTAGGCCACGCAGTACGAACGGTAAGTGAGTGCGCTGAATTAGCTGCCAGTGACATCACAGTTATTACTAATCTCATTGAATCACGCACTCTTTATGGCTCCCCAGAACTACGAGCCAATTTGAAGCTAAAAATCGATGTTAATCAAATGTGGGATGGTGAAACATTCTATCGCGCAAAATTGGCAGAACAAGAAGCCCGTCACGCTAAATATCAAAACACTGCCTACAACCTTGAGCCCAATCTAAAAGAATGCCCCGGCGGCCTTCGCGATATGCAGATGATCGATTGGGTTGCAAAGCGCCACCTACACACAAATCGACTCAGTGCACTGATCGACAAAGAGTTCTTATCTGACGATGAATATACCCAGCTCAAAGGCGCCGTCTCACACCTTTGGCGCATTCGTTGGGCACTGCACACGATTGTAGGTCGTAAAGAAGACCGCTTATTGTTTGACCATCAACGAACGCTTGCCAAAGAGTTTGGTTTTGACGACGAAGACCTTAAACGCAATGTTGAGCGTTTTATGCAAGGTTACTACCAGAGCGTAGCAGCAATTCAGCAGCTTAATGATCTATTATTACAGCATTTCGAAGAGTCTTTTCTATGCTTTGAAGAAGAACCTGAAATCGAAGTCATCAACAAACGCTTCCAAGTCACGAATGGTCAATTGGAAATTTGTTCTACTGAGGTGTTTCAAGAAACGCCATCAGCGATGTTGGAAATGTATAAGATCATGGGAGATCGAAGTGACATCAAAGGCATTCGAGCCAATACGATGCGCGCACTTCGTGACAACTTAGAAGCCGTTGATGAAGACTACCGCAACAACCCGATCAACACAGCTCTGTTTTTGGATATTATCGCCAGCCGTCATCGCATGACCACCGTCCTTCGTTCAATGAAACACATTGGGTTGCTAGGGCGCTATTTACCTGAATTCGGTGCCATCATCGGTCAGATGCAGCACGACCTATTCCATATCTATACGGTGGATGCCCACACCTTACATTTGGTAGAAAACCTACGCCGATTCTTATTACCTGAAAGTCGCGCCATATTTCCTATTTCTTCCCAAGCCATCCGTCACATTGCAAAAGTTGAGCTGCTCTATATTGCTGGTTTATATCATGACATTGGCAAAGGCCGTGGCGGAGACCATTCCGAACTTGGCTGTGTCGATGCACGTGAATTTTGTGAACGACACGGCTTAAGTAAACATGAAACCAGTTTAATTGAGTGGCTAGTTCGTCACCACCTACTCATGTCGGTAACTGCACAGCGAAAAGATATATCGGACCCCGAGGTGATATGGGAATTTGCTAGTATCGTTAAAAATCAAGAACGGCTGGATTACCTATTTCTATTAACCGTTGCAGACATTAATGCCACTAATCCAAGTATGTGGAACAGCTGGCGCGCCTCTCTAATGCGCCAACTTTACCTGGAAACTAAACGAGCATTACGTCGCGGCTTAGACTCGCCAATTGATGCTGATATGCAAAGCGACGAGCACAAACAACGCGCACTTGAAATTCTCATAGAACGTAACGCTGACATTATGGAAGCGGAGAACATCTGGGCAGACATTGAAGAAGAATACTTCATTCGCTCTAGTGGCGAAGAGATTGCTTGGAATACCGAAGCCATCCTCAACCATCGACCTAGCACAAAACCTTTGGTAGAAATCAGTCCACTTGGTGGTCGAAATTTCTCTGGCGCCAGCAAGGTGTTTATCTACACTCCAAATGCCAGCCATCTGTTCGCTGTTACGGCAGCACTCTTTGAACAAATGGGCCTGACCATTCTCGATGCGAAAATTAACAGTACGTCCTACAACTATACACTTGACACCTTTGTAGTAATGGAAAGCGCAGAAAATTGCGACACAGATCTCCATTTAGACCACAGCCGCATTGAATTAATGAAAAAAACCCTTATTGAGCAACTAGACTCTCCATCTTTATACGAGAGCGTCGTAAAACGCTTTACCCCGCGCCTCTTAAAAATATTCAATGCGCCCTCTACTGTGCATTTTGTCAGCCAGCCTGAAGAGGTTTGGTCTGCAGTAGAAGTCACCGCTCCTGATCGACCAGGTCTGCTTGCTTTAATTGGTCAGTTCTTTATGGAGCATAATTTAATGTTACATAAGGCGAAAGTTGCCACTCTTGGAGAGCGTGTAGAAGATACCTTCTATATCACCGAAGAGAACGGCGATCTGATTACTGGTAGTGCACGCATGAAATATATTGGCGACGCCCTTAAATACAGCATTGACCGATTTTCACAAGCTACGGAACAATAAACACATGAATCCGCTGATCCACTCTTTACACCCATACCCATTTCAGAAACTAGCTGACTTACTGTCTAGCGTAGAACCGAACATTGATCTTCCTGTGATCAAACTGACTATTGGTGAACCACAACATGACGCACCAAGCATTGTGCTTGATACGTTAAGAAATGCTTTGGATGGTGTGTCGAAGTACCCTCTCACAAAAGGGGAAAGCAGACTACGTGAAGCTATCTCTGACTGGGCTTGCAACCGCTTCAACCTTCCCAGCCTCAGTGCTGATAGCCAAATTTTACCCGTAACCGGTACGCGTGAAGCACTATTTGCTATTACACAAGCTTTGGTCGGCGAGAAAGAAGCCCCTTTAGTAGTGAGCCCGAACCCGTTCTACCAAATTTATGAAGGTGCTGGCATATTAGCAGGCGCTGAGCTGCATTACTTACCTTGCGAAGCAGGCAATGAGTACAAAATTGATTACCAAGCTGTCCCCGATTCTATCTGGCAACGCTGTGAGTTACTTTTTGTATGCTCACCTAACAACCCTGCAGGTTCAGTCACAACTCTAAACGAATACCGTTTCTTACTTGAGAAAGCCAAGCAATATAACTTTGCTATCATTGCTGATGAATGCTATTCAGAGATCTATTTTGAAGAGAAACCACTTGGCTTATTAGATGCGTGCATTCAATTAGGCAATCATGACTACAGCAACTGCCTTATTTTCCAGTCGCTTTCCAAGCGCTCTAACTTGCCAGGGTTACGCTCTGGCTTTGTTGCAGGGGATGCAAGTTTACTGAAGCCATTCCTGCAATACCGCACTTATCACGGCTGCGCTATGCCTCTGCACCACCAACTTGCCTCGATCACTGCTTGGAACGACGAAACGCACGTCGCTAATAATCGCGAAATTTACCAGCGCAAATTCAATCAAGTTCTAGACATTTTATCGCCTTATATGTCCGTCAGTAAGCCTGAAGCAGGTTTTTACTTATGGCCCAAGTTACCCATGAATGACGAAGAGTTTTGCACCAATCTGTATCACGAAGAATCAGTATTAGTGCTCCCAGGGAGTTATCTTGGCCGCGAAATAGATGGCCACAATCCTGGGCAAAATCATGTCCGAATGGCACTTGTTGCTGAAGAATCCGAATGTGTTGAGGCAGCTCAACGTATCGCACGGTTTATGAAAAAACACCAAAACCTTTAAATTATTATTTTAGGAGCACTTTCTCTAATGAGCGACTCTACTTTTGCAATTGGCCTTGGCATTGGTACCCAGAACAAAGAAGGTACTTGGTTAGAAGTTTTCTACCCATCTCCAATTGTATCTCCAGAAAAGAGCATCATCGATGCGGTCATGGAAAGCACTAACTACGAAGGCGGCAACGCAACTTTAGTACTGGATGAGAGCGATCTTAATCGCCTTCACCTAACACTTTTAAAAGCAGGCCATATCGAGTTGGCCGAACGCGCCTCTCGATTGAAGCCATCGACTCAGCCAGTCGTGCTTTGTGTACTAAAAGCAGACGAAGCACCAGCCAACCCGGCTGAAGTTTACTTGAAGCTACAACTGATCTCGCACCGTCAAGTACAGCCTCACAACACGAAACTAGACGGAATGTTTGGCCTTCTAGTCAACACAGCTTGGACAAGTGAAGGTCCAATCGATGTGCGTGAATTAGCAGACCGACAACTAAGTGCTCGTATGGAAGGTCGCACTATCGAAGTATTCAGTGTCGATAAGTTCCCTAAAATGGCGAATTTCGTGGTTCCTACAGGTATTCGTATTGGTGACGCAGCGCGCATTCGCTTAGGCGCTCACCTAGGTGAAGGCACCACGGTTATGCACGAAGGTTTCGTAAACTTCAACGCAGGCACACTAGGTACTAGCATGGTTGAAGGCCGAATTTCTGCAGGTGTTGTAGTCGGCAATGGCTCTGACCTAGGTGGCGGCTGTTCTACAATGGGCACCTTGTCTGGCGGCGGCAACATCGTTATTGCAGTTGGCGAAGAATGTTTAATCGGTGCAAACGCTGGTATTGGCATCGGTCTTGGTGATCGCTGTACCGTTGAGTCTGGTCTATACATCACTGCTGGCTCCAAAGTAGCCCTACTTGACGAAAACAACAGTGTTGTATCTGTCGTTAAAGCTCGTGAACTGTCAGGTCAATCCGACCTACTATTCCGCCGCAACTCTGAAACAGGTGCTATCGAGTGTAAGACAAACAAAACAGCCATTGCTCTAAATGAAGCACTGCACGCACACAACTAATTAATTGTGTCGTAATGCCGGAGCTCCATATGGACTCCGGCATTTTTTCGACTAAACAATAGGATAAGCACCGTGACAACTATTTATGGCATTAAAAACTGTGACACGATGAAAAAGGCATTACGCTGGCTGGATGAGCATAATGTTACCTATGACTTTCATGATTACCGTAAAGATGGCCTTGAAAGGGCACAATTAACCCAGTGGATAGAGCAATTAGGCTGGGAATCTGTCGTTAACAAACGCGGCACAACGTGGCGCAAGCTTGACCCTGAGACGCAAGCAACAATGAACAATGAAAACGCCGTAGAAATCCTACTAGAGCAGCCGGCCATGATTAAGCGACCATTGTTGGATCATGAGCAATCCCTTACACTTGGCTTCAAAGCAGAACAATACCAAGCAATTTTTCTGTCATAACTCTTTACTTAATCGGTTATGACAGGAATATAGTATGCTCTCTCAGCATTGCTAGGCTCATCGGAACGATGAACTGGATATGCTTTTGGTGCAGCATTGACAGGACGATCTCCCGTAATAACAGGAACATAGTAGGCTTCTTGAATATGAGAGTTTGAGCCACCCATAAGCGTACAACCTGTCAGCCATAAAGCAGTAAAGCTAAGTAAGCCCAATTTCATTATGTCACCCTTATTAGTCTACTAGACACACGCTAAGGTAACGAAACACAACGCAAAGGTAAAGAATGACGCAACTTACGCCTACTCTAGAACTTGCTCTAGATTTAATTTCACGCCCTTCTGTAACACCAGAAGATGCTGGCTGCCAAGATTTGATGATCGAGCGATTAGAGAAGATCGGCTTTAAGATTGAACGTATGCCATTTGGGGAGGTAAAAAACTTCTACGCAAAACGCGGCACCCAAGGCCCTAACCTTTGCTTTGCAGGTCATACCGACGTAGTACCAACTGGACCAGAAGCGGAATGGAAAGTATCTCCGTTTAAGCCAGAGATCATTGACGGCGTGTTATACGGCCGAGGCGCGGCAGATATGAAAGGCAGCTTGGCCTCCATGATTATTGCGGTGGAAAACTTTGTTGCCGAACACCCAAATCATGACGGCCAGATTTCATTCTTAATTACCAGTGATGAAGAAGGCCCATTTGTTGACGGCACAACGCGTGTTGTTGATGCATTAATGGCGCGCCAAGAGAAAGTAGATTGGTGCATCGTCGGCGAGCCATCTAGCACTAAAACTGTTGGCGATATTATAAAAAATGGACGTCGCGGCTCTTTCAGCGGCGATGTGACCATCTATGGTAAACAAGGCCACGTTGCCTACCCGCACCTAGCCATCAATCCGATCCATTTGGCTGCACCGGCTTTAGCAGAATTTGCGACAACCAAATGGGACGATGGCAATGAATTCTTTCCGCCAACCAGTTTCCAAGTATCCAATATCCATTCTGGCACGGGTGCAACCAATGTCGTTCCCGGTACGCTTAAGGCACAATTCAATTTCCGTTTCTCCTCTGAGCTAACATTCGATGACTTAAAAGAAAAAGCATTAGGCATTCTTGATAAGCATAACCTGAAATACGATATCGAATGGACCTATAATGGCCTACCCTTCTTAACGAAACCTGGTGAGCTTGTTGATGCCATGGTTGATGCCATACAAACAACCGTCAACATCACACCAGAGTTATCAACCTCTGGTGGCACATCGGACGGCCGTTTCATTGCTAAGATGGGTACGCAAGTGGTTGAACTTGGTCCAATCAACGCCACCATTCATCAAATTAACGAATGCGTAGAGGCTGAAAGCTTGAATCAACTTTCCCTAATTTATCAGCGCATTTTAACTAACTTGATGGCAAAATAGGTCTATCGTGAGCAAGCCATTCGCTTTTCTTCATAAACTTGCTATCAGACTGGGCCAGAACCCAAGACTGGCCCTAATGAAGTTAATTCAAGGTGGGCTACTTTTTGCCTTTGGCGTGCTAATGATATTTATAGCCAATAATTTGGTTATAGAATCCATTCAACGAGAGCTCATAGCCCTGTTAGGTCTAATCATTTCAGGATTGGGCATAACGTGGTCATTGATTGGCTATTTATCTATGAGCGTATTGCGTATCTACCACATGTTAAATAAGAAGGATTAATCCGATGCAGCCCGATATCGAAATCTACCTCTTGTCATGCCCGACAGAGCGTATCATCCGCTGGCTGGAGCAAGACTTCTCCGTTATAGATATGCACAAGCCCAGCGACATCGTAACTAAACTGCACTTAGAACATAACGGTGAAGTCATTCCCGTCACCATTCTCGAAAAAGCTGCAGGAAAGCGCTTCACTTCCATCTGGTTTGATTCTGACAAAACCCCTTGGGAGAATGACACGGAATGCTCTAAATGCGCGTTCGAAGCGTTAGAATGCGAGGTTCGCTGTAATTATCAAGGGTGGCAAGAAGATGGACAGGAAGACCCCGATCTTTGGTGGCACATTAACAATGAAGGCGAAGGCCCATTCATTTGGCGGCTATAGCGACACACCCTTTTTTGCTGAAACATCGAGAGTAAGAGAAATACACTATGCAAATCACATTGCTTAAAGGCAAACTTCACATGGCCTCTGTCACTCAAGCAGAGCTATGGTACGACGGCTCTTGTGCTATCGATAGCGACCTTGTGAAACTGGCGGGTCTTCGTGAATTCGAACAAATCGACATTTATAATGTTGATAATGGCGAGCGCTTCCATACTTACGTCATTCTTGCTGAGGCAGGTTCCGGCACCATTTCTATGAACGGTGCAGCCGCACGTAAAGTACAAGTAGGCGATCGCGTCATCATCGCAGCTTACGCGCAGATGGACGAGGCGGAAGCAAATAACTTTTTACCAAAGCTCGTGTACTGCCATAAAGACAATACCGTTGAACGCACAGCGAACACCATTCCTGTTCAAAAAGATTAGCAATATTTAATTGCGCATAAAAAAGGTCGCCTAAGGGCGACCTTTTTAGGATCTGAACATCACGAATAGAATGAAAACTTATTCAACCGCAGCAAGTGCTGCATCGTAATTAGGCTCTTCCGCAGTTTCTGAAACTTGTTCAGTGTAAACCACTTCACCAGACTCATTAAGCACAACAACTGAGCGTGATAGCAAGCCTGTTAGAGGGCCTGTAACGAACTCAACACCGTAGTCTTTACCAAAGCTAGAACGGAAGCTAGAACCCGCCACAACGTTATCTAAACCTTCAGCACCGCAAAAGCGTGCTGCTGCAAAAGGTAAATCTGCAGACACACACAATACAACCGTGTTCTCAAGGTTCGACAATGAC
The DNA here is from genome assembly GCF_001639725.1 of Marinomonas atlantica. Lineage (GTDB taxonomy): Bacteria > Pseudomonadota > Gammaproteobacteria > Pseudomonadales > Marinomonadaceae > Marinomonas > Marinomonas atlantica. Next base: position 467,385 of record NZ_LTAW01000002.1, on the reverse strand, counting down.
TCGTTGAACTTACGAACAGAGGCCGCGCACACACCGGTATCAACAGATGGAAAAATATTTAAAACAACTTTCTTACCAGCGTAATCTGCTAATGATGTCGTCGACAAATCCGTCTTAACTAACTCAAACGATGGCGCTTTAGAGCCGACTTCAGGAAGTTCACCGATCGTTTCTAACGGGTTACCTTGTAATGTTACTGTAGCCATAATGTCCTCTCAATATAATGTGGGTAGGAAACAACACCCTGTATTTTAACCTTTAACGATGGATACGTTTTCCGCCTGTTTGCCTTTCTCGCCTTCTGTTACAGTAAAGCGAACTTTCTGGCCTTCAATTAAGAAGCGGCGACCGCGTCCACGGATCGCGCGGTAATGTACAAATACATCATCACCGTTTTCCATGGTAAGGAAACCAAAACCTTTGGAAGAATTAAACCACTTTACGGTACCAATCTCACGATCATCATCTTCTTCCTCACTTGTTGCGTCATCTGACTCAAAAGTTGAAGAAGTATCATCAGTCGTTGCGGCACTAGATTGAGACAATACAGTACCCAGGTAAACAGTCACCAAGGTTACTAAGAAGTACACAATATAGTGTTGTGCAATATCGACCCCAACCAAAGGCGCAATGATAAGCGGCGTCACCAAAGCTAAAATAAGACTCACTAAAAATGCACGTACAGATAAAAACATTGGAGTTCCTTGAATATGTTTAATGATTTTTGTTATTTAATACTAATACACACTTTATAAAGTTTAGTAGCGCGTGCTACACCTATTTCAACAGCTAGATCAATATTTAAAAAGAAAAGCCAAGCTGTTGAAAAAACAATTCACGCCACTATTAACATACTGACACAAGTGTATAGAATGTCAGCAAAAATTGCGCAAAATACATTACGACACTTATTTCGTTAAACTCTAATTGACACACGAAATTAAGTACTTAGCACATTAGAAGACTACCATATAGCAGCCATCTATGAACACCTCAGACTTATTAAACCGTATTGACGATCTTGAGATTCGCAATCAATTTCAAGAAGAAACCATTGATGCACTCAATAACGCCCTAACAAAGCAACAGCAAGATATTTTGCTGCTCAAAGAGCAAATCAAACTACTTGCCCAGCGCATGGGAGATCAGCGCCAAAATTCAGGTATCGACTCAGCTATTGAAAAGCCTCCTCATTACTAAAGTTTAATGCAACGAAACGCCAACCTTTTTAGTCAGCGTTTTCTAACGACCGCTTTACGTAAACATCAAAGCGTCCAGACTTGCCATCTAACCGGTAACTCGGCTCTTGATCGTTTAAGTAAGGCGCGCCTTTTGGCCGCTTAACTACTACTCGAAAACGTGCTAATTGCTGCGCTTTAGGTAAAAGCAAGTCTGCATCTTCATCATACCCTACCAAATCACGAAAAAATGCCATCTCTTTCTTTACGGCTGCAGAGGACTTATCTTTATGTGGGAACATAGGGTCTAGATACACAACGTCAACACAATCTTCGCCTACCACATTAAAGATAGTGCCATGAGCAAGCAGCATATTCGACATAATATCTTCGATATCAGCGACTAACCGTGCTCTTTCTAAGCCATCAGAGAGCAACTCTCTAACAAAACCAACACGCTCAAACAGTGAAACATGACAGCCCAAGCTCGCCAACACAAAACTGTCTCGTCCAAGACCTGCTGTTGCATCAAAAACAGTTAACGAAGACCGTTTATTTAAACCACAGGCTTTAGCAATGTCTTGTCCCTTACCACCACCAAATTTACGACGATGATCAACCGCACCAGTCGCTAATTCTACACTTACAGGTTTAGGCGCACCTTTCCCGGTTTTAGCAATGACCAAAGCATCATCTTGGTACATCAACAAATAATCGTAGGTCGTTGCAAATTTTAAATCAGAGGAAAGACGAAACATGACTAAGCCAAGACGCTCAGCAATTTCCTGAACATGGCTATTTGAATTGCGGTATGCCACCGCAAGGGAACTAGGCGTAAACATCGATACCTATTAGTAGATGGCGAGGGTTATTAGAAGACAGGGACTCAGTAGACTGATACGCCGACATAGCTTGTTGCGCTAAAGCACTTAAACCGTCAACCTTAAAAAAGCGCGGCGATTCTGAACTTGAAGCCTGCTCAAAGGCTTGCACCGAACTTGGTAAGAATGCTGAGGATCGCTGCTCAGAATTTTGGTTAACGACAGCGGGCACCGAGGAACGTGCATTGTGAGTTGCACCACCTTGAGTAATAACTGGAAAGTTACCGCCAATATTCATATTACCCTCTCACCATTACTAGCCAAAGAAGCCCGAACCCTAATATAAGTCGATAGATCATAAATGGCAAAAAACCAAAACGACTAAGCCACTTTAAAAATAGATGTATACAAAGATAGGCGCTCATACCAGAAAGCACAATCCCCCAACCTAAAGACTGATAGTCAATTGAGACAGTAGACTCTTCTGTTATTAACTCGAAGGATTTCAAGCTGCCGGCAGCAATAATAATAGGGATCGACAATAGGAATGAAAAACGCGCAGAACATTCACGACTAAACCCTAAGAAGCGTGCTGCGGTCATTGTGACACCTGAACGAGATGTTCCCGGTATCAATGCAAGTGCCTGTGCTAAACCGATGATCAATACTCTCGACCAAGTTAGATCGGATTGATGCTTGCTATTGCTGGCAAATCGATCCGCTAACCATAGCAACACACCAAAGCCGATGGTTGTGTAAGCAATCACTTCTATCGAACGTAAATACTGTTCGATAACGCTATCAAATAGCAAGCCAACAATAACAGCCGGTATCGTTGCCAAAATAACCCACAACCCCAAACGACTGTTTTCGGTAAAACGACGCGTGAACAGTGTTTTAACAGAGTCTCGGACAATAAAGCCAATATCACGCCAAAAATAACTAAACACAGCGATTAAAGTACCGACATGAACAGCCACATCAAATGCCAACCCTTGATCCGGCCATCCCAATAATTGAGAAGGCAAGATCAAATGAGCTGAGCTTGAAATCGGTAAAAATTCAGTTAGCCCCTGAATTAAAGCTAAAAAAATAACATGGTGCCACAGCATACTTTAACGTTTACCGATCCGTGCAGGTTGCTTTTCCCAAGTGACCTCATCACGAAGATAAACAGGAAGTGCTTCATTTGCAGCCACAACCTTACCTTGTAAAAAATCATAGTCTGCTAACTGAGCAATACAGGCGGCTCGAGGTGCAATATCAGACAAAACGTTCACAGCTAACTCAGGCAATACACTATTCAATTGGTCTTGATAAATCCATCCAGATCCAACGCCATAGTATCGCTCAGAAATAGAGGTAAGATTATCAGGCGAAATAACACGCTCTGATAAAATTTCTTCAGCTACCCAAAACTCATCTTTTTGCTCAATCGAATATCCACCCAAATAGATTTCCCCCATACGGGCATCTAGGGCAGCTAACCAATGTGAGTAATGCGTTTTTTGATGCGCTTCAAGTGCCATCGCCGCTAGTGTCGAAACAGGTACAACCGGAAGATCTGCACCATACGCAAGCCCCTGCACAACACCTGCACTGATACGCAGTCCAGTAAAAGAACCTGGCCCTCGACCAAACGCAATGGCGTCCACCTGAGATAAGGACAATTGAGCTTGAGCAAGAATTTGATCCACCATTGGCAGGATCAAATCATTATGTTGTCGCGGTGCCATGCGGAAATCTTCCAACACGACACCATCTTGAATCAACGCCACCGAGCAGGCAGGCGTTGATGTATCCAAAGCAAGAATAACAGTCATTGCAGGGTTAAGCCTTAAGCGCTGATAGCAAACCTTGCTTGATTTCGTTCAGATCGCCAACACCATTCACTTTTACAAATTTAGGGGCTGTAGCAGCATCTTCTTGCAACCAAGCTTGATAATACCCAATAAGAGGCGCTGTTTGATCGTGGTAGATAGCAAGACGTTTACGTACTGTTTCTTCAGTATCATCAGCACGTTGAATTAGGTCATCACCCGTTTCATCGTCTTTGCCTTCCACTTTAGGTGGGTTATAAATTACGTGGTATGTACGACCAGACGCTTCGTGCACACGACGACCACTCATACGCTGAACAATTTCTTCATCAGCGACATCGATTTCAACTACATAATCAATCGCAACACCGGCATCTTTTAATGCATCAGCTTGAGGCAGTGTACGCGGAAAGCCGTCAAACAATGCACCGTTAGCACAATCATCTTGTTGCAAGCGCTCTTTTACCAAACCAATGATGATGTCATCTGACACTAATTGACCTGCATCCATAACTGCTTTTGCTTTTAAACCAAGTTCTGTACCTGCTTTTACCGCTGCGCGAAGCATATCACCAGTCGAAATTTGCGGAATACCAAACTCTTCAGTAATGAACTGAGCTTGCGTACCTTTACCTGCGCCTGGCGCTCCTAACAAAATAATTCGCATAAATTTTCTCCAATAGTCTGCATAAAATAGGCATGGCGAGCGAAACAGCTCAATATAAAAAGGTTGTGAATGACGGCAAAAAAAAGCGCCCAGAATCCACCGTTTGCTCACTGATTATAATTTTGAGGCCGCTAGCATACCCAAGCCTATGCAAATTATGCAAACTAACTTGTCGGTTTTTAGATTTTAGGGCGCACTATGTTACGTATTTTTGCCATTTCTTCCAGATTAGCCCGTATTTTGCATGCCACTGGAGATGCCTGCCATCGTGATCATTAAGGCTTTATTCACTTCAACATTCCCCTCATCTATGCGACTACGGTGCAATAATTCTGCTTGCAAATAGTGCAACGGATCAATGTAAGGATTACGAACGTCGATCGATTGGCGAATGGTTTTATTATCCTCAATTAACCGATCTTGCTGCTTGATTTCTTTAACCAGCTCACGAACTTGATGTAGTTTACGTCGTAATAAATGACCTAAACCACGCAACTCATCTGGCACCAAGCGTTTTTCATAATATTCAGCTATATCTGGCTCAGCCTTTGCCAGCACCATATCCAGCATGTCTAAATATGCTCCAAAGAAAGGCCATTTTTTATGCATTTCTCTGAGCCGCTCTAAATTGCCAGAATCCATACTCTGTTGCAAAGCACTTTCAGCACCCAACCAAGCAGGCAACATCAAACGGATTTGCATCCAAGCAAAAATCCAAGGAATCGCACGCAAACTCTCTACACCGCCATCAGAACGGCGGCGAGCCGGACGCGAACCTAACGGCAATTTAGCTAATTCTTGCTCTGGAGTAATGGTTCTAAAGTACGCAACAAAGTCTTCATGGCCACGCACAATCGAACGATATTGGTTCATCCCTTCTTCTGCCATTTCATCCATCAGTGCCCGCCAATCTTCTTTAGGAGACTCCGAGGGAATCAAAGATGCCTCTAACACAGCAGAACAGTAAAGCTCCAATGACCGTACAGCGATGTCAGGGATTCCAAATTTGAAGCGGATCATTTCACCTTGTTCAGTCACTCGGATAGAGCCTTTAACTGAGCCCGGTGGCTGTGACAGTATTGCTACATGAGCAGGGCCGCCTCCACGACCAACAGTACCACCACGACCATGAAATAAAGTCAGGTGAATATCGTGCTTCTTACATAAGCGAGTCAAGGACTCCTGTGCTCTATACTGCCCCCAAGTTGCGGCAATTTGCCCAGCATCTTTCGCTGAATCAGAGTAGCCAATCATGACTTCTTGATGACCATTGATATAGGATTTGTACCAAGGTAATGAAAACAATTGCTCGATAATAGGCTCGGCATTATCCAAGTCAGCCAGCGTTTCAAACAAAGGCACAATGCGCATATTAAAACGCACGCCCGTTTCTTTAAGCAATAACGCTACAGCTAGAACATCAGAGGGTGCACTCGCCATTGAAATCACATAAGAACCAAACGAATTCTGGTAACCGCTGGCAATGGTTTTGAAGGTAGCAAGAATCTCATCTACCATGGGTTCAGGCGACCAGTCTTTTGGTAGCAACGGGCGCTTTGAATTCAATTCAGCCAGTAAAAAAGCTTGGCGTGAGGCCTCATCCCACTCAGCATAGTCCCCAAGACCATAAAAACGGGTAATAGCTGAAAGCGCTTCAATATGTTTAGACGCATCTTGACGAACGTCTAAGCGTACTAATGTCATACCAAATGTCGCGGCGCGACGAATTAAGTCCAACACAGAGCCATTTGCAATCACTTTCATACCGCAGTCTAAGAGTGATTGATAACATAGAGACAGATCATCCATTAGCTCTTTGTTATCAAGCATAATGCCTTGATCACTCACAGATTGACCATCAAGCTTCGCTTTAGCCCATAGCTTGGTTTTTTCTATTTTTCGTTCAAGATTACGCACTACCTCACGATAAGGCTGAGCACTGTCACCGACACGCTCTCGCAAGGCATCATTGCATTGTGTCATTGAGAACTCAGCACGCAATGCAACCAAGTCTTTTAAGTATAAGTCAGCAGCCATCCAGCGTGCTAAAAGCACCACTTCTTGAGTCACATTGTGAGTCACATTAGGGTTACCGTCTCGGTCCCCGCCCATCCACGTAGCAAAGCGAATTGGCGCTAGGTCTAGCGGTAAACGCTCTTGTTCCGCATGCTGTTTAAATTGCTCGTCTAACTGTCGAAAAAACTGCGGTACGGCTTCCCATAGAGACTGTTCAATAACAGCAAACCCCCATTTAGCCTCATCAACTGGTGTTGGTCTTTGTTCACGAATTTCATCCGTGTGCCAAGCTTGAGTGATTATTTCGTTAAGGCGACGGACGTGTTTCTCATGCTCAAGGGGCAAGATATTGTCTTTGTCGAGAGCTTCCAGCTCAGTAGAGATGTTATCGTACTTTCGTATTAAAGACCGACGAACAACTTCTGTCGGATGCGCTGTCAAGACTAGATCGATGGCTTGACCACGAAGCGCTTCGACCACCTGCTCAGGTGTGAAGTTTTGCTCTTTTAAGCGAACTAACAAATCACCAATAGGGTTCTTATAAATACCCTTACTTTCATTCGAGCGACGTCGATGAACACGATGGTATTGCTCTGCAAGGTTGGAAAGATTTAAAAACTGATTAAACGCTCTCGCGACAGGGACAATGTCTTTGTCATCAAGCTCTTCTAGAGCTTTAATTAAGGCACTGGAGTCACCGCTTTGTCTCCCATCTTTGGATAGCTGACGAATATTTTCGACCGTATCTAAAAAGCGTTCTCCCAAATGATTACTCATGGTTTCCCCTAAGCAACCCCCTAATAAACGCACGTTTTCTCTTAATGAGGCCTGACGATCGGTCACAACACGTCTCCTTAATTCTGTTATCGCTCGCCTATCCGAGCCATATCCGCTATAAGCCGTTGGCTTTAGCACGCTCCCATAACTGATCTAACTCTTCTAGCGAGCAATCTGCTAAAGGTGTTTTCTGATCTGATAATAAGTGTTCCATAAAAGCAAATCGACGACGAAATTTCACATTGGTCTGCATCAAAGCATGCTCTGGCGAAATCGATAAATGCCTTGCTAAATTTGATACGGCAAACAATACATCACCTAACTCTGCTTCTGCTTCTGCATGCGAAAGATGCTCAATCGCTTCCTCTAATTCATCAAGCTCTTCTCGAATCTTAGCAAAAACAGGCTTCACATCTTGCCAATCAAAGCCAACTTTGCTCGCTTGCTTTTGCAGCTTCACGGCTTGGGCTAACACTGACGTACTACTAGGAACAGAATCTAATAAACCTGTTGGTAATTGCCCTTTGATTCGCTTTTCTTCAGCTTTGATTTTCTGCCACTGTTCGCCTATCTCTTGTTCAGACAATGCATTTGGGCTGGCATAGCTGTCAAACGTACCATCTGGAAAGACATGAGGGTGACGGCGCAGCATTTTTTCTACAATCGTATTCACTACATCAGAGAAATTGAAGGTATTTTCTTCACTGGCCATTTGTGCATGAAATACTACTTGAAACAACAAGTCCCCTAACTCGTCTTGAAGGTCTTGGCGATTGCCTCGAACAATCGCATCCATGACTTCATAAGCCTCTTCAATTGTATAAGGTGCGATGCTATCAAAACTTTGTTTTTGATCCCACGGACAACCATACTGACGGTCACGTAGCATGGTCATTAGAGCTAACAGATCATTCAGGGAATACTTCAATTATCACGCTCCCTAAAGACATCTAATACATTAGGCAATTGGTTGATTCGATGGAGCAAGCGAGACAAAGAGCTGATTTCACTTACTTCAATAGTAAAGCGAATTGCAGCAGTATGATCCTCCTTCGCAGAAATAGTATTCATCGACAGCAAATTCACTTTCTCATTGGAAAGCAGTGCCGTAATGTCATTCAGTAAACCTGTACGATCGTAAGCTGATACACGAATATTGACAGGGTACAAGTTATCGACTTCTTCCCCCCAATTCACTTCCACTATTCGCTCTGGCTCTTCAAGCTGTAATTGCGCAGCATTAATACAATCTTGGCGGTGAATAGAAACACCACGCCCTTGCGTAATGTAGCCGATAATGTCATCACCAGGAATCGGTGAACAGCATTTTGCCATTTGTGTGAGTAGCTTACCCACACCTTGAATATGAATATCATTATCAGAAGATTTATGTCGGCTTTTCTTCAAACGAACAGGGCGAACAGCAGGCTCACCATCTAAGCCGTGCAAATCATCTATGACACGAAGAACGCGACCTAATTGGATATCTCCAGCACCAAGTGAGACGTATACATCTTCTCCTGAGGTGAAATTAAAGCGCTCTGCAATGGCATTAAAGTTCAGTTTATTTTCTTCAATACCAAGGCGCTTTAACTGCTTATCAAGTACATTTTGACCCGCTTCAAGATTTTTCTCACGATCTTCTCGTCTGAACCAACTCTGAATCTTAGCTCTGGCACGATTGGTGTTTACATATCCTAATGTTGGATGCAGCCAATCTCGGCTTGGCCCACCATCTTTGGTTGTCAAAATTTCTACTTTGTCGCCCGTTTTAAGATGCGTTACAAGGGAAATAATCTTACCGTTCACTTTAGCACCCCGACAGCGATGCCCTATTTCCGTGTGAACACGATAAGCAAAATCTACCGGTGTCGCATTGATAGGTAAATCGACCACATGTCCATCAGGCGTAAATACATAGATACGATCTTGTTCAATGTCGTTAAGTACCTGCTCACTGAGTGACTCTAAATCACCTTGCACTTCATTAAAATCTAGAATCGTACGCAACCACTGCAGCTTTTCTTCATAGCTTGAACTGTTTGAAGTAAGATCAGTCCCTTTGTATTTCCAATGAGCGCACACACCAAGCTCTGCATCTTCATGCATTTTATGGGTTCGTATCTGAATTTCTAACACACGTCCTTCAGGTCCAACTACCGCCGTATGGAGCGACTGGTACCCATTGGACTTAGGGTTGCTGATGTAATCGTCAAATTCTTGAGGAACAGGCTTCCAAAGGTTATGGACAATACCCAATACTCCGTAACACTCCATTGTTTCATCAACGAGAATTCGTACAGCACGAACATCATAAACTTCATCAAATGGAATATTTTTACGACGCATTTTGCGCCAAATACTGTAAATGTGTTTTGCTCTGCCCATTACATCTGCATGGATATTGATCGCTTCCATACGGAACTTTAGATCTTTAATGGCATCATCAATAAATTGCTGTCGATCCAAACGCTTTTCATCGAGCAGTTTGGCAATACGCTTGTAATCAGCTGGATAAAGGTAACGGAACGATAAGTCCTCAAGCTCCCATTTGATATGACCAATGCCTAGTCGATGGGCAAGCGGTGCATAGACACTCTGTACTTCCAAGGCGATTGATTCTTTGCGCTCATCGCTCTGATGCTTCGCCTCTTTTATGGCGCATGCTCGTTCAGACAATTTGATTAATACGACGCGCACATCGTCAATGATAGAAACCAACATTTTTCGCAATGATTCAAGCTGATTTTCATGACTACCCAGCACTTCTGCAGAGCTGTCTTTGGATAAGTTTTTTGATACCTCACCCATACGAATCACGCCCTCAATCAATGACGCCACTTTACGACCAAACATGTCACTGACTTTGGAAAGCTCTAATTGATCCTCACGAACAACTCGGTAAAGCGCCGCAGCCAAAAGAGAGTCTTGGTCGGCACGGAAACCGGCAAGAATTTCCACCATTTCTAAGCCTGCTCGAAATGTGCTTGCCTGAGGCCCCCAGTAAGATGACCGCCCCGACGCGGCTTCCGCCTGTCTTGCTAACTGACAAGCCATTCTCAAAGGAACGCGACTTGCCTCATCAATCTTGTCAGCAAAATGAGACATCCAAGCATCAATATCGACACTTCCGTCTGCTAATACAGGGTGATCCTTTCTTACCGTAACCATATAACTACCCTTCTGGTAACAACTTACTTCTGCAACAACATCATTGCTTCAACATGTGACGTTTGCGGAAACATATCCATCATGCAAACCTTTGTCACACGAAATCCATTTTCGACCAAATATTCTGCATCCCTTGCTAAAGTAGAAGCGTTGCAGGAAACATATAAAATTTGCTGCGGTTTTAAACGCACCAAAGTCGGTAAAAACTCAAATGCTCCGGCCCTAGGAGGGTCTAATAGAGCTTTAGTGATTTTAGCTTTCTTTAAGCGGTTTGGCGGACTCTGAGTCAAGTCTGCAGCCATAAATTCGATATTATTTAGATGCGCTTGGCTCGCATTAAACTGACCCATTTCTACCATCGATTCAATCGCCTCTACAGCAAGCACACGACCTGCACGCTTAGCCATCGGCAAAGAGAAATTACCGGCGCCGCAAAACAAGTCCAGCACAACATCATTTTCACTTAACTCTAACCATGACATTGCTTGTTTAACCATGGCTTCATTTATCTGAGCATTCACTTGGATAAAGTCTTGCGGCTGAAAGTTCAATACTAAATCATTTACCACGTAATGACGTGCCGACTGATAACTAACTTTGCTCTCAGAGGGGCCTTGCCATAGCAGTGTAACGGAGGCCGATTTAGCCCAATTATTCAATTCAACTTTATCAGTGTCTTGAATATCACGTGACTGCCTTAAAACCACACACACACCTTGGCTGTCATCTAGCAACTCAATGTGCCCCAATTTGGAGACAAGCGAAGAACTTTTAAGGTAAAAACGCAATGCCTGATAAACGCCCTGCAAAGATGATTCCAAAACCATGCATTGTTCAATATCAACAATTTCATTGGAGGATTTAGCACGAAATCCTATTAGAGCATTGTTGTTTTTAACGAACACCGAAATACGAGCTCGTCGACGATAGCCGAAGGGCTCCCCTTCCAGTCGACTCATCTCATCAGGCAGCGCTAGCTTACGAAATTGACTTGCCAACCAGCTCACCTTTAAGTGGCGTTGCGCGGAAATATTCATATGCTGTAATTGACAACCGCCACATTGCTCAAAATGAGGGCACGGTGGTAACACCCTATCAGGACTGTCCTGCAGACGTCTGATTGTAATAGCTTGGTTGAATTGACGCCCTTCTTTTACAACACGCGCTTCGACTTGCTCATCAGTTATCGCACCTGAAACGAAGGTGACTTTACCATTTTCGCGAGCCACACCATGACCTTCATGGGTCGTATCCTCGATAGAAAGCAGACGTAGAGGGGAAGAGATAGGCTTATCCTGAGAAGGTCTAGCTCGACGATTAGATCGTTTTTTCAAGGTAACGTCTCTAGCAATAAAGTTAACTGACGATAATACCCCATTCGCATCTTTCGACCTAGGGTAAGCCTACACTTTGCTTGAATGAGGTATACCTTTAATTAAATACACCGGTTGAAAGATATCGATCGCCGCGATCACAAATAATCACAACAATAGTGGCATTACTCACTTGCTCAGAAAGTGTCAGCGCTGCACTGACAGCCCCACCAGATGAAACACCACTGAACACACCTTCCTCTTTTGCTAATCGACGCATCACAACTTCTGCATCTTGTTGTGCAATATCCATAACCCGATCAACACGCTTCTCATCAAAAATAGTCGGGAGGTATTCTTTAGGCCAACGGCGAATACCAGGAATACTGCTGCCTTCAGATGGTTGCAAACCTACTATTTCCACCTCTGGATTCTGTTCTTTCAAATACTTTGAGATCCCCATAATGGTACCAGTGGTTCCCATGGAGCTGACAAAATGAGTCACGGCACCTTGGGTCTGTTGCCAAATCTCAGGACCTGTAGACTCGTAATGGGCGTTCGGGTTGTCTTGGTTACCAAACTGGTTCAATACAATACCTTTACCTTGCGCTTGCATTTCTAGTGCTAAGTCTCGAGCTCTTTCCATGCCTTCTTCTTTGGTAACAAGGTGCAAAATTGCCCCATAAGCTGACATCGCAGATTTACGCTCTTGACTCATGTTATCTGGCATTATCAAATGCATCTCATAGCCTTTAATCGCAGCAGCCATGGCTAACGCAATACCGGTATTGCCGCTGGTTGCTTCAATAAGACTGTCGCCTGGTTTGATATCACCACGCAATTCAGCCTTGGTAATCATGTTTAGAGCTGGACGATCTTTTACTGAGCCTGCGGGGTTTTGCCCCTCCAGTTTAAGCAAAATTGTATTACTTGGGTTAGGATTAATACGCTGCAACTTCACCAGCGGCGTATTACCTATAATAGATTCAATAGTTTGATATTCGATCATAAAACTCAGACACTTAAGATACTTTATATATTAATGGTTTACGCTTTTTTACTAGAAGGTATTAGAATGCATATCAAATACAGATTAAAATAAAAACTTGTTATAAATTTAGGCCAATTTAGTTGCACTAGGAGTAACAGACCATGCACAAACCTCTTGTATTTAGCGCATTTTTCGCAGCGATTACACTTAGCGGCTGCGATATTTTCGGCGGACCTGCGGCCGACATTCCTGATTCAGAATTACGCCAAAAGTGGCGCGAATGCAAATCCATTAGCAACCCATCACGAACAAAAGTATTGGCATGTGAAAATTATGTTCGTGAATGTGATCGCCGTAAGAGCAAAGGTAACATAGCTTGCTATTAAACTTCTTGTAGATAAACAAGAAAATAGGAAGTGCACCCAATCGATAACCTACCTTTGCAACAAAAGCTATGGAAAGCTATTTATCTTCCAGTACTAGCAATCCTCGCTAGTACTGCCTTGATCATTTATTTAAGTGAGGTTTTTGATCGCAAGAAACAATTCGAATACCTCAACCGCTATCAAACTGAGCAAGTTGCAGATTCCAGCGAGTACGCACTCTTGTTTAATGACAAAAACTTAATTACTAACAATATCCATGGATTGCTTGCTCAAGAAGACATTATTGGCGTCACTTACCTCAACAATCAACGCCAAATCCTTGATGAAGTAGGTCAGACTACATCCCTTCAAGCAGACCTGCCAACACATATCACGAGTCGTTATGTTAACAATGACACTCGCTACGTATCGATTGCTCCCATTTTTTATCTAAACACATCTCAGGAGAGCATGGGTGATCTACCATTTAATCAAACTAATCCCACGTTAATAGCAGACGCTATCGGGCTAACAAAAAGCCCACAAAAAGAATTATTAGGATGGATTCAAGTAACCGCCAGTACACAACAACTCTACTTAGAAAGAATCACTTTTGGACTGTCTATTTTTGGCTACTTTATATTATCTGCAATCGCAAGTGCTTTTTTATGTTGGAAGTATGTCATTAGCTTATCAACTCCTTGGCTACGCATCACACGCACTATAACAGATATTACCAGTGGCGATTACGAGGCAAGCAACAATTTGTCTTTGCCGAAACACCTACAAAAAACCCAAGAAGAACTAAAATATATTTCTGGTCGCCTCAAACATTACCGCTCCGATCTAGATACTGAAATTGAGCAAATAACCAAAGAGACTCGTGAAAATTCGATCCTATTAGAAGAAAAAAGTGCTCAGCTCCACATAGCCAACAAGGAAGCAATGGAATCTAATCGCTTAAAAACGCAGTTTTTAGCCAATATTTCTCATGAAATTCGAACGCCATTAAACGCCATTCTTGGTTACACAAATCTATTGCAAAAAGACCGTCTCGAAGCGCAGCAGAAAAACTACGTTGAGACTATTGCTCAATCCACCAACGACCTACTCACAACCATTGGTAATATTTTAGATTTTTCCAAAATCGAAGCGGGAAAAACCGTTGTTTTAGACAGTGAAGACTTTAGCCTTAGAGAGAGTATCGACGATGTTCTTCATTCACTCGCTTCAACGCCATCCACTGAAGTCAAAGACATCGATTTAGTACCTAGCTTTGATCCTAATCTACCGGACTGGGTAAAAGGCGATAAAACCCGCTTACGCCAGATACTCAACAACCTCATTGGTAACGCTATTAAGTTCACTCAGAAAGGCTCAATTCAGGTCCTTGTTGATGGCAAGCAAATAAGTAACGAAGACCTCGACATATCAATCGAAGTGATCGACACCGGCTGCGGAATCCCCAGTGAGAAAATCAATCAATTATTCAAACCTTTTTCGCAAGTAGACTCCAGCCACACTCGAAGCTATGCAGGCACTGGCCTTGGCTTAGTGATCACCAAAAAGCTAATTGAGCAGATGAATGGTGAAATTGGTGTAATCAGTGAACCAGGGCGAGGATCTAATTTTTACTTTAGCATTCGCTTAAAAGCGTCAAAAAAGACAACGGAACCGCTAACATCACTGGAGCACAACCTACTTATTTTAGAACCGAGCAATAACTATCGAACCTACTTAAGCTCATGCCTTGATGCGTTTTCATCAAGCTATATTTTTACCAGCTCGACGGAGCAGTTCATAAACTCTTTGCATGATTCTGACAAGCCTTACACGGCAACATTAATCTGCGCTGGTAGCGATCAAGAAACAGCAGAAGAAATTCATGAATTGGTACAGTATTTAAATCATCGCTTTCAACTGCCAAGTCTCATTTTAGCCAAACCCACAAGCTACATCACACTTCACGCCCAACACTATCAACATTTAAGCGCTATCGTGCAGAAGCCATTGTCTGCCTCTAAATTACATTACGCGTTGGCGCATTTAAGTACTCAAAATGGTCCTTCTGAAACAATTGAAG
Organism: Marinomonas atlantica; assembly: GCF_001639725.1. Classification (GTDB taxonomy): domain Bacteria; phylum Pseudomonadota; class Gammaproteobacteria; order Pseudomonadales; family Marinomonadaceae; genus Marinomonas; species Marinomonas atlantica. The sequence goes on along the minus strand of NZ_LTAW01000002.1, from coordinate 452,183 downwards.
CAAACGCTAAAGAAATAGAGCCACCAGTCTATGAGCGTCTAAATGGATTACACGTTTTAGCGGTCGATGACACCCAAATCAACTTACAACTACTGGGTCATTGGCTTGACCCTCATGGTATAAAACTCAGCCTTGCTCACTCTGGACAACAGGCTCTGACCATGGCCCAAACTCAATCGTTTGATTTAATATTGATGGACATACAAATGCCGGAAATGGATGGTATGGAGACCACAAAGCGACTGCGCCAAATAGACGAATATAAAGACACTCCAATTATTGCATTAACAGCACACGCCTTGGCTCAAGAACAACAGTCTATTCTAGCAAGCGGCATGAATGCTTACCTCACCAAGCCAATCAACGAAGAAACATTGCTCAATACATTACAAGATTGGTGCTATAGCGATAAAAACTTAAGTGCTCAAGTAGAAGAGGAATTATCCGAAGTATTTGACTTACATAAAGCGCTTTCAATGACGGGCAATAGAGCGCAAGCCGCTAAAGACTTATTTGAAATGCTCATGCAATCACTTATCGAAGATAAACGCCTCCTTAGCCATCACTTTGAACAGCGAGATTTAGATAAACTCATCGCCACCGTCCACAGAATCCACGGTGCGAGTAAATATTCAGGCACCATCGAGCTTACTAAGCACGCAAATTTCCTAGAAACCCACCTAAAGGAACTTGGGTTCGATGAAGCAGAAGATGTATATAACGACTTCATCCATGCGTTAGAACGACTTCAACACGCACAAAGTCTTATTCCTTGGTCTCTAGCGTCACAAAAGCAAGAGCATACTGCTTCTCATCCGATAAGCTAAGATGCCAAATAGCATGCTGACCTACCAACTGACTAATGCTATCGGCAACTTCTAATATAGGCTTTCCTGAGTCTAAATTCGATACCGTAAAATGCTGAAAGCTCACACCTGCTCCAATCCCAGTACCCAATGCCTTAACTGCAGCTTCCTTCGCGGCAAAACGTTTAGCTACAAAAGAAATTGCACGATGACCTGACAATCTAAAATATTGATCTTGCTCAGGTTTCGTTAGGATACGATTCAAGAATCGATCTCCCAAGCGCTCAATAGACTCCGCAATCCGACTGATTTCAATAATGTCTGTCCCGATACCAATAATCATCTATATGCCTAAACCGTCACTCAAATTACAATACATTAAATAGAGAACCTAAAAAGTGGTACATGCCACAATCGCTCCCCTTCATAGGGCTTTGAGGGCAACAAAGAACGCGACTTTAACACGCGTGCACCCAGTGCATGATCTAACCATGCTCGGTGCAACTCTTTGGCCAACGCCAGCACCTGCCTATTGTCCCATCGACCTTCCGCGTAGGCTAACGCTGCTGCACCATCCAAATATACAATAGGCTTCACTTTAGGCTGCTCACCGTAATAGGGGCGAAGGCCAAATCGATGATGCAACTGATAGAGTTGCTGTGATTCCAGCGGCTCACCGCGACTGGTCGCTCTCATATTGACGTGAATACCTAACTCTTCAAACACGCCTATTTCAAAACGTCGCAACAAAGGTGCTATTGGCGCTTCGCCTTGTAAATGAGTAATTAGCCACTGGTACAAGATAAACAAAGGCTCTAGGGGAAGCCCCACAGGCAACAGACGCTCAATCAACTCATGCACGTAAAAAGCACTGTACAGTGCATTACCTTGCAATAATACCGGGGATTCGAGTGCCTCAGCAGAGCGCACACTCTTAAGCTCAGAGCGACCAGACAACTCAAACTCCATCAACAAAAAAGACCCGGGGGATACCCGAGCCTCTTTTGCTTTTTTACGCCATACACTACGAATCAAGCCTGCCTCTTTTGTAAGAATATCCAAGAGCACTTTGTCATCTTGAAATGGGCGAGTGTGTATAATGTATCCTTGGACGCGCACAGCTTAATCGTCTTGATAACCTAAACTAGCCAACGCTCGCTCATCATCAGACCAACCTGACCGCACTTTCACCCACAAGTTAAGCATAACCTTCTGTTGAAATAGGTTTTCCATATCAATGCGAGCTTCTTTACCAATTAACTTAATCTTAGAGCCTTTATCACCAATGATAATGCGCTTTTGCCCATCACGTTCAACTAAGATCAAAGCAGAGATATGAATGGTAGCCCCTTCAAATACAAATTCTTCGATTTGCACAGCGACTTCGTAAGGTACTTCTTGACCCAATTGACGTGTAATTTTTTCACGCACAATTTCAGAAGCAAGAAAACGAGAGCTACGGTTGGTAATCTGATCTTCTGGGTAATACTGTTCACCTTCCGGAATATAGCTTTCAACCAGTGACTCCAAACGATCCAGATTTTTATTACGCAGCGCCGAAATTGGAATAATCTGAGAGAAGGTCATTTTTTCAGACAATGCTGCAAGCTTTGGTAAAAGCTCTTCCTTATCGTCCAATTGATCAACTTTGTTAACCACCAATACAACCGGACAGTCCGCATAGCGAACCTTTGCTAGCACATTATCGTCTTCTTCCGTCCAGCGCTCAGCGTCGATCACAAACAACACAACATCCACATCTTTTAGTGCGGAGCTTGCTGTGCGGTTCATATAACGGTTAATCGCTTTATCTTGGCCTTTATGCAGCCCTGGCGTATCCACATATACTGTTTGGATGTGCCCTTTGGTCTGCACTCCCAAAATTTGATCTCGAGTGGTTTGCGGTTTACGCGACGTAATCGACAGTTTTTGACCGAGGATGTGGTTCATTAGGGTTGATTTACCTACATTCGGACGACCAACGATCGCCACAAACCCACAGTGCGTAATCTCTTGATACTCTTCTTCGTGATCCATTTAGTTCTTTTCCAGCTCTTTAAGCGCTTTGGCAGCAGCATTTTGCTCTGCAATTCGACGACTTCCACCCTTGCCTTCAACAGGCGTATCGAACAACTCAATTTGGCAGTGGACAAAGAACATTTGATCATGAGGCTCACCTACAATTTTCACTACTTCATAAAGAGGCAATGAATGCTTACGCGCTTGTAAGTACTCTTGTAAACGTGTCTTAGCGTCTTTCGTAACCACTTTTAATGAGGTTGCGTCTAAGCGCTCTTTGTACCACTCCAAAATGTGCTGACGGCAGACATCCATTCCAGCATCTAAATAGATAGCACCAATAATGCCCTCTACCGCATCGGCTAGAATTGAGTCGCGACGGAAGCCACCACTTTTTAATTCACCAGCTCCCAATTTTAGGAAATCACCCAATTGAAATTCGCGAGCTAATTCAGCTAACGTATCACCTTTCACCAACGATGCTCGAAGGCGGCTTAATTCACCTTCTTTCGCTTTTGGGAAGCGATGAAATAACTCTTCCGCGATAACATAATTTAAGATTGAATCGCCTAAAAACTCCAACCGTTCATTATTTCTACCACCGAAGCTTCGGTGCGTTAACGCCAGTTCAAGTAGCCCTAGGTCAGCAAAGAAGTAGCCTATTCGCCGACACAATTTTTCATAAATAGAGCTCAAAATTTCTCCAAAAGTATTATTCAATTAAACCATTATTCTTAAAGCTTGGAAGACTAAAAAACTCATTCCAATGCAGCCATACATAAAATGCACGACCCTTCATATTCTCTTCTGGCACAAAGCCCCAAACGCGACTATCAGCACTGTTATCACGGTTATCACCCATCACAAAATAGTGGCCTTCCGGCACTACCCAGTCACCCTCTAGCGGGTTACGACGATAACTTTTATAAATTTGATGGCTAACACCCTCTAAGTCTTCTTTATAAACCGCGACTGGCTCACGACTAGGATTAAGAGAAACAGGCAATTCAGCCAACAACTCTTCATCCATCAGCTTGCCATTAATCATCAAGCGCTTATTGTGGTAACTGATGACATCACCAGGTAAACCGATCATACGCTTAATATAGTTCAGACTTGGGTTCTCTGGATACTTAAAGACCACCACATCACCACGCTCAGGTTCTGTGGTAGGGATAATCGTTTTATTCAACACTGGTAAGCGAAGTCCATAATCCATTTTATTCACTAGAATAAAATCACCGATTTCTAGCGTTGGTAACATCGAACCTGATGGAATCTGAAAGGGCTCAGCAACAAACGAACGTAAACCAAAGATCACTGCGACAATCACAAAATAGGATTTTACTTCCAACAACCACTTGGGTGTATCAGCCAAGTTTAGTTGGATATTCTTATCTAATGCTGCCACTGCTTCAGGTGCCATTTGAGACAAAATGAATTTACGTCTTGGAGCATAAACAATACGATCATAAAGCCACGCGGCAAACGTTATTAAAAACGCAATCGCCAAGATCAGTTCGAAATCAAAATCCATACATCTTCTCCAAGTAAAAGAGCCGCACATATGGGCGGCCCTTTATCATTCCCGTCTTAGCTATCTACTTTTAACACGGCTAAGAACGCACTTTGTGGCACTTCAACATTACCCACTTGCTTCATACGCTTCTTACCTTCTTTTTGCTTCTGCAGTAGCTTTTTCTTACGACTCACATCACCACCATAACACTTAGCGGTTACGTTTTTACGTAATGCTTTGACCGTAGTACGTGCAATAACTTTTGCTCCGACGGCTCCTTGAATCGCAACATCAAACATTTGACGAGGGATCAAATCCTTCATTTTCTCACACAACGCTCGACCTTTGGTTTGAACATTGTCACGGTGCATGATGATCGCCAAGGCATCCACACGCTCACCGTTGATCATGACATCCAAACGCACCAACGGCGCAGCTTCAAAATGATGGAAAGAATAATCCAATGATGCAAAACCACGACTGCAAGATTTTAAACGGTCAAAAAAATCTAACACCACTTCGTTCATCGGTAAGTGATAACGCAACTGTACTTGGCTACCCACATACAGCATATCTTTTTGAACACCACGTTTTTCAACACACAGTGAAATGACATTTCCAAGGTACTCCTGCGGCACTAGAATATTAGCTTCCACCACGGGTTCACGCATCTCACGGATAGTACTTGGGTCAGGCATTTTCGAGGGACTATCTACATTGATTATTTCATCACTGTTTAGTTCCACCTCATACACAACAGTCGGTGCAGTGGTAATCAAATCAAGATTATATTCACGCTCTAAGCGCTCTTGAATGATTTCCATATGCAACATTCCTAAGAAGCCACAACGAAAGCCAAAGCCTAAGGCATCAGATGTTTCAGGCTCGAAGAATAACGAAGCATCGTTCAAGGTTAGTTTATCCAGTGCCTCACGGAAGTCTTCGTAGTCATCAGAGCTGACTGGGAAGAGACCTGCATAAACCTGAGGCTTAACTTTTTGGAAACCTTCTAGCTGAGGAACATCAGGTGTCGCAATGTGAGTGATCGTGTCACCTACAGGTGCACCATGAATATCTTTAATACCCGCGATCACATAGCCCACTTCACCAGCACGCAGTACACCCGTCTCTTTACGTTTAGGGGTAAAAATACCAACGTTATCAACTGGATGTGACTGTTTTGTCGACTTAATGAAGATTTTATCTTTTTTCGCAAGTGTTCCCTGCTTAATTCGCACCAAGGATACAACACCTAGATAATTATCAAACCACGAGTCAATAATAAGTGCTTGTAGAGGTGCATCGGTGTCACCTTCTGGAGGTGGAATTGTAGCGACAAGCCGCTCAAGAACATCTTCTACGCCCATGCCGGTCTTTGCCGAACAGGTAACAGCGTCGGTCGCATCAATACCAATAATCTCTTCAATCTCTTCTGCCACCCGAATAGGCTCAGCTTGAGGTAAATCGATTTTATTTAGAACAGGCATAACTTCCAAGCCTTGTTCAATAGCAGTGTAGCAGTTTGCCACCGACTGGGCCTCTACACCTTGTGCCGCATCAACGACCAACAGTGCACCCTCGCAGGCTGCTAGAGAACGAGACACTTCATACGAAAAGTCCACGTGCCCAGGTGTATCGATGAAATTTAGTTGATAAGTCTCACCGTCTTTTGCATGGTAATCTAGCGTGACACTTTGAGCTTTGATTGTGATCCCACGCTCACGCTCGATGTCCATCGAATCTAACACTTGGTTAGACATTTCACGTGCAGTTAAGCCTTCACAGTTTTGAATAAAACGGTCTGCTAACGTAGACTTACCGTGATCGATGTGGGCAATGATACTGAAATTGCGTATGTGCTTGAGATTATTGGACATTTTGCCCCTCAATAGTTCCGTTGTGCGATTTTATGTACTCATATATGTACTAAAGCTCGCGGGGTGCAACGGGTAACAATGAATATAAACGAAATAATTGCGCGGGATTATACTAGGACTGGGCGCGAGTTGATAGCGCAAAGCATGAAAGCAATTGCGCAGTTTGTTTGCTCGACTAAACTACTATCAGAACCATCAACCGAATAAACAAAAAAAACGCCCCGATCAGGGGCGTTTTTTTATTTTCGATCACCCTCGATCGATAACACCATTCCGCCACCTGCCAGCGTCCAGCGCAGGGCTTTTGCTCGCCATCCGCCGTCTTCTGCAGCACCAAAACCAATTAGATTGATTTTGCTTTCTGCCACCAATGCCATGCTTTCTGGCGTGGCGGGCAGTATCAGCGACATGGTGCCGCTGTCGGATTGTGCTTTGTTCATGCGCGATTCTGCGGCCGCGATGGCCTCTTCGCGCGTTGGAAATGGAAATACAATCTTAAAGGTCGGCTCGCCCTGGCCGACTGTGACGGTTTCAGGCTTGCCGGTTGCTTTATCTGTGTATTCTGCGGTGACGCTTTTGATCTTTGTTCGACTGGCCGATCGGAACTGGTAACTGGTACCAAGATCCGGTGTCAGTGTGATGCTTTTCAGCTCGCGACCGCTTGCCGACTTACCCTCGCCCTCTTTGATAAACATCAGATAGCCGCCTGCTGGTTTAGCCACCGCACCAAATCGTTTTGCTAGTCGAGTCAGCACAGCCATATCGGACTCTGCTACTTGATCCAAGTGCTCAATCTGGATGCTTGCCAGCTCATCCGACACGCGAGCCTCTAAGCCATTATCGCCTGCCATTTCATTCACGAGTTGGCCAACTGAGACGTTGTCCCAACTCCGTGTTTTTTGTGACTGCAGAGTGCCCGTCTGCTTGCGATCATCCATTGGTGATGCGCTGGCAATGATTGTGATTTGTCTCGGCGGTCCAGCCACGGTGACTTCATCGACCACAAACTGACCTTTATCCACTAGCTGATCACCAAAACCCAAGCCGAGCCGAAGTACGGCACCAGCTTGAGGCGTTGGCAACCGATCAGACGCAAGGGTGATTTTTAGCTGATCCGCTGTATCACCCGCATTGTCCGTATACGTCAGGCTCGATAGATACGGGGCCATACGAGACGTGATATCGGTACCGCTTTCTGTCAGCGAAAATCGCGGCGACCACGCTTTATCTAATCCCATAAACTGGCCTCTGGCTCTTTCTTCGGTAGCTCAATTTCTGGCAGTGTAATCTCAACACCTGCCGCGAACTTTGCCCCTAAATTACTGAGACCGGGGTTCGCATTTAGCACCTGCAGAAACACGGCTTCCGTACCGTAGTGTCTCCTGCAGATAGCGTCCAGCACATCACCGTCTCTTGTTCTATAAACTGTCGCCATAGAAAGCAAACTCCGCACTAAATTCCTGTCGACGTGGTGCACCGCCCTTAACGAAGCGCGATCCGCTCTCTTTGAGCGACTTCAGCACCCAATAGCCCATCACGTCACCCAAACCGCTCGTCATCAGCTTTGGCTCCATTTCGTTGCCAACGTCAGCAATGTTTTGGATCTGATTAATCCCCACACCCAAAAACGCTGCAGCCACGGTACCTGAGATCGATATCGTGTCCGCCTCCTTGCCGGTGCACTGGAGCGCATCGGATTGACCGATACGCCCCTGCGATTGCCAATTCCATTGCCACGACTTAGTCATCTCATTGTAAGCCGCACGGCTTATCTCAAAGCGTAAGTCGCCCCACTTCATTAGAACACTGGCCATCAGCCAACCTCCGGTAAATCATAAAGCGCTGAGTTACGCGTGCCGCGCAATTCATCATGCACTGCACGAGCAACTTCTTGCGGCGATTGACCAGGCGCTGCATGGATCTCGATATTGCCAACGGTTTGATTGACCGTGGTGCCACGAGAGCCCATCTCAGCTTTAGCAATCACATCTGCGCCGCGAGAAGCTGGAACATCGAGCTCTGAACGAGCCTGATTTACTCGGCCTCGATTCCTCTCTCTACGCTCCTCGAGACGAGCATCCAAATCACGCTGTCGCCACGAGTCAACATTTGGTCGAACGACGTTAGATTTTACTGGCTGAACGACTCTTTGCTCAGGCGCTTTCTCCTCATCGTCACTCTCCCAAAACTTGAGCTTTCCAACCCAACCCTTAACTGTGTCGATCGTGCCTTTAATCGACTCAATTCGGCTGCTTATGATATTACCGATACCATCAAACAATCCGCTAAAAAAGCTTGTGATTGGCTCCCAGTTGTTCACAATCATGCCAAGGGGCGTCCAGCTGAATGCCGTTTTGATGCCGTCCCACACGCTAGTGAATAGCTCACCAACCCACGGCAGATTTCCCCCAAACCACGCCGTGATTTTGCCCCAGTTTTGGTAAAGCAGAATCCCGCCCGTCACCAGCGCACCAACAGCCGCTGCAACAAGCCCGATAGGGTTAGCGGCCATAACAACATTGAGCCCCGCCATGCCAACTTTGGCCGCACCGAGCATCTTGATCATGCTTAGGCCAGTGCTCACAACACCAGCAATACCGACAACTAACTTGCCCGCGAGCATGCCAGCCACCACCGCGCCTACCGTTTCCCATCCGCCAAACGTCTGCACGACTGAGTTAACGGTTTTTCCTAGCTCCCAAACCACATTGACCGCATCGCCTGCAGTGGTGATCAACCCCTTGATAGTGACCACGATTTCGTCTTTATGCTCACGCACGAAGCCTGCGATCGAATCCCCTAGATCATCGATCTCGCCCGCGAGCTCACCACCAACGATGCCGCTGATTTCTTGCCAACTGGACGTAACGACGGTCTTTAGGTTTTTAAACGCATATCCGTACTTTTGCGCACCGGCACCGCCTTCATTAGTTAGCTGATTGAGGTCACGCTGACGCTCTAGCAACTCATCAATCGATTTACCCGTGTTACGGATATACATCGATATTTTATTGCCTTCACCGCCGAACAGCATGTCGGCCAATGATGCCGCTTGCTGCTTATCGCCTACCTGCTGCAGTCTGTTCATAATGAACTCAAACTGATCAGCGGTTTCCATACCGTCCATCATTGCCTGGTCGATACCCAGAGCACCGAACACATCCGCTACAGACGACTGCTCACCCAGCGCTTTAAACTCACCGAATTTATTGCTGAGCTCTTCGACCATGTCGCCGACAGTGTCCATTTCTAGACCCGCCTGCTTAGCCACACCGCCCCAAGCAGCAAACTGCTCGACGTTCATGTCGTATGCTTGAGCCAACCCGACCATTTCAGCCGTGTTTTCATTTGTCATGGTCATCAAGCCACCCAGCGTGGCAACCAAACCACCAACGGCAGCACTAGCATAAGCCGCACCGGCACCGATCGTGCGGAACGTACTGCCAAGCTTGCCCGCTTTGGATAAACCATCGGCGTTTCTCTTGGCGTCTTTTAACTCACCACTGACATCATTCAAGCGGCCTGACAGCTCGCCAGCGTCCTGAATGTTGTCACGGATTCCTTTGGCCTCTTTTGCGTACTGCTTCTGGGCTTTTTCGTTCGACTTGATCTCAGTCGTGATGCGGTCACGCTTCTTGCGTTCATCATCAAGCGTGGCATTTAGCTGCTCACGCTCAGCTGTCAGTCGCTGCACTTCTGTGGGATCGTCTGTGCTTTCAAGCGCTTTATCTAATCGACGAATAGCACTGGTTTGACCATTAATCGTGCGAGTAAGGTTTTGACGCTCAGAGCCTAGCCGCTGAACGTTTTGCAGGCTCTCGGCTTGCATCTGATCGAGCTTGTCTGCATCCGCAGCCGCTTTAGTGGACTTCTCGATCGAGCGAGTAAGATTGTTTTGCTCACGCTCTAGGTCTTTGACTGTGCGTGTCGCTTGCCCCATCGTTTTCTCAAACGTAGAGCCAATTTTTTGAAATGAGCTATCGACTGTGCCGCCCAGCTGGACGACTGTTTTTAGGTTTTGTCCAACCATCACGCGCCCTCTTTCTTAGGTAGGCACTCTAAGAACTCGATAAAAACCGAAACTGGAAGATCCAACATTTCACAGATCGACCAGCCAGTGTGACTGGCCAGTGCGATCATTCCCCGCTGGAGGTCTCGCTCTCTGATTTCGATTTCTTGCGAAAACCCACAACCACCTCGGTTAGAGCGTCAAAGTCGCTCATATCCAAGTTATAAAGGTCATCTTCATCAAGACCAGTCAGATGCGTAATCATGCAGATTTCTTTATCTGTAGTGGTTTCTTTTTTGTCAGCGATCATATTGTCGCGCAATGTTGGGCGACGGACTGTTAACGTGTTCGTTTCATTACCATTGACCATGATCGGAAACTCAAGCTTCAGCTCAACGGTTTTATTCGGGTAAGACATAACAACTCCAAGAAATAAAAAAGGGCCACATCAGCGACCCAAAAACAGGAAATACAACAGAAAGGAAAGTGGGACTATTACAGCCCCATTGCCGCCTTAATGCCAGCCAGCTGATCCGTCCCATCAAGCTTACGGATGCCGTTGACCGGTTCGATCTCGATCAGCGTCTGACCGTCATACTCGACCTTGTAATAGTCGAGCTTCATCGTGTGTGCCTGCGCTCGATCACGCTGAGAACCAGTACCCTGCTCGCCACGGTCGATACTGGTGATCATGCCGCCCAGCGTTTCTACCAACTCTTTCACTTCACCTTGGCGATTGTCGTAAGTGGTACGCGCACTCACTCGCAGCGAACCTCCAGAGCGAAAACCAAACAGTACCAACGTGGTTGGATCAATACCCGCAATTGAAAACGACGCCTCAAGCGGATCCATACCATCATCGATCGGCACGGGCATATCCATATCACCCGACTCAAAGTCCGTTGTTCGAACATTGATAACCGGCGGCGTGTAGCTAGTCGCATTACCGGCCTTGCCAATACCATCCACCCAGATCGCCCAGCGGCGTAACATGTTATCTGCAGCCATTATGCGAATACCTCTTCTAAGTAACCCTGCTCAAGCCGAGAGCGGAAAATAATGTGCTCGGCAATGCCTGGAGGACAAAAATCGAAATCAAAGTAAACAACGCCCTTTGCCAGCGTTGCGGAAGAATTAATGGAGATGTCAGCCCAACAGCGTCCGCCGATCAATGCCCCTAGAGCGATCAGCTCTCGCATATAGGCATTAACGCCCTCAACCACATCATAGACGTAAGTCTTACCAACACTTGCATCGACTGCCCACAAATGGGCGCGCTGTACTGAATCATTCAGTATGTCAGCTGTTCGACGAACATACTCAAACGCCCACTTTGGGTCAGTGGAACAAGTGCGGTTGCCCCAGTATTTGTAGCCGCCTTCATTGATCACGGTGCTGACTTTGTTTTCATTCAGCATATTTGCGGTGGTGTTTGGATCGTCCAGCGCCCAGTCGACTGGCTGATACGTACCGACAATGCCAAAAATCTCTTGGTTAGATTTGGACCACCAAAAACCTTTATCAGCATCGATACGAGCACGCAGACCAGCAGCACGACCAGACAGCGGGCGAGCCACGTTTTTAGCCAGGTCGGTATCAAACACCTTGACCCAAGGCCAAGAGATTTCAACACGGCGGCCGTAGTTACGCGCGCGCTTCATTGCGTCTGTATAAGTGGCTGTCATTTCGCAGTCTAAGTATGCGATCGCACGCAAACGTTCTGCTTTCGCAGACATTTCCGCAGCTACGCCATCAAATTGAGAGAACTCTGGGGCGATCAAAATACGAGGCTGATAGCCTGTCTCCGTCTTAGCCGCTAGCCAGCCGTCCATACCCAAAATCACGTTGGCTTGAGTTTCCGCTGAGTCAGCTCCCTCATCCACGCGCACCACGATCACCAACGCACCTGTTTGATCAAAGATATCGTCAAATGCTTTGGCTAACGTGCCAGAGGAGCCGAGCTGATCGACCACACTTTGATCACCAGCCACAGCCACCGGCACACCTAATGGGAACGGCTCATCTGCACCGCCTGCAAGGAACGTCTGAGACAGCGGCACCACTTCACCTGTGCCGTCACCCAGCACAGTCGCGGCCACCAGAGTGATGGTATCCAATGCTAAATCCACATCGTTCGCCGTAGAGCGAATTGCGCCCTCGGCATCTGTGCCGAGCGTTACCGTGATCTTAGAGCCATCCTCTACAGCAGAGATCGCCACATTAGGCGCACCAGGATCAACCAACTCAATACTGCAGGCATTACCTTCCATGCCTGCAGTCACAGCCGTGATCACCAAGCCATCATTTAAAATGGCTGAACCGATCGTTACCGTTGCCGCTGTTGCACCGGCGGCATTTGGAGCCGTACCAACCAGACCAATCACGGCCGATCGCACGGTTTGAATGGAGCGCGAGCCATTATCGACCTCGATAACCTCCACGCCATGTAAAAATGTTGTTCCCGCCATTTAGTCACCTTTAGATACTAAAAAGCCCCGCAGATGCGAGGCTTAGGCACAAAAAAAACCGCTTCGCGGCCATGATCAGTTAATTAAAAAGTCTTGCGGGCCGAGTCGATCGACCGCCTTTACATACAATGGCCGAAGCGGCCATTTATCCCGTTTTAGAATGTCGTCAAATATCTGCACGACAGACTGCTTCGAAATAAAAATTTGATACCGAAACTGACAGAACACGTCATGCACTAAACTCGCAAAATACGTCCACGGTTTACCCAGACGCAAAATGCCGTTTGGCACTCCAATCGAAAACAGCCCTGCAACGTGGTAGCGTGGCGTACAACCGTCCCAAGCGTAGCGGCAAGCGATCGTCATTTGTCCCTTGCTGATCGTCACCCACTCGTTTTCAAAATCAACACCTTTAAGCAATGGATGCTCAAAAGTATAGGGCTGGTCAAGACAGTAAAGCCAAGCTTTTTTAATCACTGCAATTCACCCGACAAAATTTGAGTCTTACGATCTGCAACACTGACACCCGCCAGAATGCCGCCTTCCAAACCTTCGAGATACGTTAGACAATACTCAACGCCTTGTTGAGTAGAGTTAAGCGCAAGATCGACCGTTTCCGCACCGTCCAAAATATCAAAAAAGTCATCAATTATCGGATCATCCACGCGCGATTGCTTTAATTTCACACGCTCTTTCGATGTCCACAGCAACATAAATGCCGTGACGCTAACCGTGGGGGCTTTTGACTCAACCACTACAGGAGCAACTTCAATCGGAGCACTCCATTCGCCATCACTCAACACCCAGCCACGTTTTACATCATCAGGTACAGGCTGAAACTCAGACGCTATTTGCGGGTGATACTTAGCATCAGGATCGGCGGACACATCGACCGCCACATTGTTAATAATTCGCGCATAGTTAGACATAATTACCACTCCACAATTACCAAACCATCGCCGCCTTTGGCCTCGGACCCTCCAGCACCGCCACCGGGAAACCCTCCAGAACCGGCACCGTAATTAGACCCGCCGCCGCCACCTCCATTAATCCCTGCACAACTAACCCCACTGGTTCCACCACCAACACCACCACCGCCGGTACCAATATAATCAATATAATCAATCAGGCCCGCTGTTGCTGCATCGTTCATCGTCGCCCCAGAGCCACTAAAACCAGTGCCGCCATTGCCATATGACGCACTATACTGGCCACCGCCACCGCCAGAGGCAGCACTCTCTCCAGATTGATAACCACCGCCATCACCGCCATCGCCGCCATCGCCCATCAGACTAGCAACGCCACCGCCACCGCCAAAATATGAGCTGCTATAGTTACCACCACGCCCACCAGTCGTGTTAATATCTCCGCCAACACCAACACCGCCGTTGCCGCCAGCTGTACCCGTCGGACCCTGACCTCCAGTAGCAGAAAAATAGGCACCGAAGGACGAAGAACTGCCGGACATGCCACCATCTTTACCACCCTCACCTACTGTTACCTCTATTATTTCACCCGGCGTTACAGAGCATGTTTTTATCGAAAAACCACCCCCACCACCAGACCCCATACCAGATCCAGATCCCGCTCCTGCGCCCCATTGCCGCACTCTTAAAGAATAGATATTCTCGGGCACAACAAACGTCATAGTTTTAGCAATAATCATCATTTGACCATTGCCAAACCCCACAGATAATGGACTAACTGATCCCAATGAATCTAAAGAGCCATTCAATAAACGTCCCATTTAGACCCCCTGCTCAAAACCATTTACACGCACTGAACAATTGGCCGTGCTAGATCGCACAAATACCTGCTCACCCGCACTACACACCAACCCCGTTCGCTCAAAAACCCCACCAGCTACCGGTATCGTGGCGTCATACTCAATGTAATCAGCAGCGGCGGGCGACACTGCATCCGTGATCGCCACACGAAATTTCGCACTGTCCGTTCCACGATTGACGATCAAAACACTCAATGTGGTAACCGTGTTGGCTGGCACGGTATAAATCTCCGTGTCTGTGTCCGCGACCAATGCCGCTTTACCTAATAATCCGCTCATTACGCATTACCCATATAAAAATTAAGCGCCCAATTTGATCGCTTATTTTGTTCAACACTTGCTTTTACACCAGTGGGCGTAACAGACAATGAATTACTTTGACCTGCAACAGCTTCTTCGGTGGTTGCCAGTCGAGCAAAGCCCAGATCGGTTTCTGTCGCTTGCGGGTGATCTCGCCCTTGCGCGTGCGCCGAGAGTGAGTCACTGACAAACTTTTCTGTCACTTGGTTTTGCGGATCGATCACAATTGAGACATTGGCATCTGCACCGACGTTGATCCACATCGTGACCTCAATTTCGCGCGCATCGGGATCAGTAACGGCGGGCTTTTCGGTTTCAGGAAATGACCCGATTGCGATCAAGTCGCCATCGTTATCAAATACACCTATTTCACGGATCGTATAGCCGCCCGAATCGAGCGGGATCACTACCGTCACACCAATCCAATTTTCGTTTGATTCGTGTGTTGCTATACCCCCACTTGGGATCACAAAGCGGGCCTCTTCATTGACCAATGCAGTCATGGCCGACGTGTTTTCATCAAACACAACAACACCAGAACCGACAGCAACTTCGTACAATTCCAGCGGATCGGACGCAACCGATCCAGCTAGCTTGGTTTGCCCAATCAGCGTTACTTTTGTTGACATAGTTACTCCACTGGATAGATTTGAATTTTGTCACGCACGGACAGCATAGCGGTCATAAAGACCCCAGCGCTTTGCTCATGCGTTAATCGAAAATGTGTTAAATGCGAGCGGGCGTTTTTAGACGCTGCCACAACTCGCTTAACTTCCGTCAACTTGCTCTCAGATATCCCGCTTTCAGGTATTACGACATCTGCTCGAAATGTAAACGGCACAGCAGACTCTTGCTGCCACCACTCAACTAAATTTATGTCGATACTGACACTGGCAATGGCTCGCCTAACAGCACCCACAGCCCCCTTCACTTTGTGAACTGATGGACTGCTTTGAATGACTGATCGCTTAGTCTCAACTGACCAATCACTAGACCATTCATCAACGGATAACGCCCAAGCGAGCCACGGCAAGGTGTTTTCGGGTGCGTTTTCCGCACTCCAAAGCGTGTCAATTGGAATAGGGATTTGATCAGAGCGCGACAAGACCTTCTCAACGGCCAGCTCCAGATCCGTGGCGTTAGGTGGTAATAATGAGTCACTCATTAGCATCACCATCAGCGATATTAATCGCCGTACAATAAGCCGCCTGACGTTTTGTGCATTCGATCGGAGCGACGGGAGACCTTAAATCCACTCGCTTAACACCTGTTCGATGCAAGGATGCATAAATAGCCGATATCTCGATGCTTTTTCCGTTTTGATGCTGCTCCGACACATAGCTTTGTACCGCCGATATCGCCTCCGCCAAAACTACTGTTTTATCTGGGCCGTCATAAAAATATAAGTCTGCATCAATTTGATACTCCAAAATCTCTACAGACCTCACAACTGGAATATCGGTAACAGGTCTCACATCCTCATGCTCAAGATGACTATCAACCACATTAACCAAATCGGTTGATGCAACACCATTACCATCCCGAGAAAGCAGATTAACCGCTACATTCCCAGGCTGCGGATCAACTAACCCAACATCATCCAGCACCTTCAAAACGATAACATCAGGAGCCAACTGAGCTTGTAGCTCTGCGCTTAAATCAGCATACCCGAACTTTGGAGCCTCAATAGAAACCCCTTTTACAAAGCTAGAAGCGGATAATGCATGAAAAATATACGCCCCCTCTGGCCCAGCAGTACTAAACCCCTCAAGTGCAAGCTGGCCACGAAATCTCAATTGCTCATCGGTCTCGCCATCCAGACGCTCCACACCAAATCTAGCAACCTCATGATCGAGGGTAGTTCCAGATGCATAAGCCAGCATCGTTTGCTTAGCTGCTTCATTGACTCGCTGGCGAATAATCAGCTCTCGATATGCGCTGATCTCAAGCAGCTTGACGATTGGCTCTGATGGCATATCCCATTCACGAGTGCCAAGCTCAACCGCCAGTGCAGTTTTCATTTCTTCTAAAATCGTGTCGTAAGAAAGTACCTCAACGACACTTGGGGCAGATAGTTGACTGAGATCGATGGATGTAAATTCGCTCATCGTATTTCTATCCCCTCAAGCGCGATCGGCTGGCCATCGACCAGCTGAACGCCATAAATTGTGACCGTGATGTGGCCGACTTGGACCGCATTCACTTCGACTTTTTTCACTTTGATGCGCGGCTCCCACTTCGCCAGCGCATCCGCCGTGGCACCGATAATGTCTGCGATCGTTCCAGCATTGGTGGGCGCATCGATCAACTCAAACAAGCGTGAGCCGTATTCGCGCTGCATTACCCGCGAGCCAATCGGCGTAGTCAAAATGTCACGCACACTTTGTCGCAGGTGAGCCAGACCACTAAGGCTGGCACCTGTGATTGCATTCATTCCGGACATATTGACCTACTATGTGACTTTGTAAGCGCCTGCTGAGCTGCCGCCAGTGACTGGCACCTCAGCGTTTTGAGTGATGTGAGTGACGATGCCCTCAGCGAAGGCCAGCCACCATTGATGTCCTGCGGATTTTTCCGCCACGGGATCAAACCCGCGCGCGGCCATTGCTGATTCAATATCTTGCGCTAGTTTCTCTGGATCTAGTGCCATGCTATTTCCCCGCTGTCACTGTTGATGAGCAGTCACCGTGCGGTTTACCTGTCACCATGCAAATATGAGCACCGGTGACCACGCCTGTGCCACCATTTAGCTTGATTTGGGAGCCATCGGCTGTGATCGTGCTGCCAGCCGTGATCTTGATCGTTTGATCTGCATTGACCGTGGCCTTTTTGCACTGCACGCTGATCTTATCGTCTGCTTCAAGATGCACTGAGCCAACAACATCAACTGTCAATTTGTGCGCCTCACGATCGTATGTGACTGTTGTACCGTCTTCATAACGAGTGACGTGTGTTGTTGCTTTGTTATCCGGCAATGACATTTCGATACTGGGGAACGATGGCAACACCACGCCTGCGGACATTTCGCCCGACTCGGATAATATCAGCACAGGCTCACCGACTTTGATCGGCTCCCAAGTGGCCGCATGACCAACGCGGCCCGCGACCCATGGCAACCAACCACTTATCACGTCTTTTTTGTATTCGACTTTTACAAGCGGCGGATTGGACTCAAAATCCACGCTGTGGATCGTGCCACGGCGGATCATGTTGGCTAAACGCCGCTGCAGATCTCTAACGATAAAATCTATCTCGCTCATGTCAGCTCCACATATTCGCCAGGATCCTCATCAGTTCGACAAACTGTTTCGCGTAAAAAAATACCCGTCGGCTGGAAATCTGGTACCGCATCAAACTGATCGACACCTATGTCGATTTCTTGTTTAAAATCCACCGACCAAACTACGTACTGCTCAAGGTCTGGATCAAACGCAAACGGCTGAGCAGAGATAAAACGCGCAGGCTCAGCATCCAACCCAAAGTTCTGATCATCAATAAAAAGCGAGGCTCCCATTGCACGGTTACGCACATCATTTTGAGAGACTGTGCCGTCTTGGCCAAAGACTATTAGCAACTGGCAGTTAAGATCGACGGTTAACTCACCCGTCATGCGCTGCTCTTCCGCGCGCTCCCAATCCAACACCCCAAAGAACGCGCAAGGCGCCTGAATACTGCCAAACTCATCTGGGTACTCTTCGATCGAATGAAGAGTGCCATTGAATTTCTCAGTCAAATGAGAGATCACGGCTTGAGCGTGTTCATTTAAATTAATACCCACTGCTAACCACCCCTTTCCAATCTAGCCTTCTTGTCTGCCGCTTTCTCACGGCCAGTCCACCAGTCAACCTTCATAAGCCCAGTCTTAACTCGTCCCTTTAAGTCGATTTCAAAGTGGTGCATAAACACATCAGGAAGCATGCTCAACACCTCATCGCTGAGCTTTTTAGATATGCTGTCCGGTATTGGTATTCTCGCAGCGCGAATGCCTTTTGAGTCGCGCTCATAAAGGTACTTTTTACCTTCTCGCTCAAAAATAAACCCTCGATCATAACGATGCTTTCCAAGCTTGCTTGATGAAAATGAAGCGCCTGCATTGCGCTTGGCAATCATTCGCCCCTTCACCCACTGAACGGAAATATCGTTAAGACCAGTCCAAAGCTTTAGATCTCCAACCTGCCCTTTTTTAGCTCGTCTCAATCTAAAGGACTGAATTCGACGCTGTAAGCGCTTTGCAGATTTAGCCCCAAGCTCATCTGAAAGAAGCTTTCTAGAATGCTTCATCATTGTTGTTTGCGTTCTAGAAAGCGCCCTATTGAACGCTGCCAGCATTTGGGTTTCCGTGGCTTCAAGAACAGAAGAGATCGCGGCGACCTCTTCTAAATCAATATTGAACGTCAGGGAGTCTTTGCTGCTCATTTGCTTTACCCAAAATAAACTTGGTCATTCCGGTACCGTCACGATGTGGCGGTGCAACGACTTTCCAACGCTTGCCAATGACAATCAGCTCTGATTTGTAATCAATGCCTTCTGCATCTTCATCGCGGATAAACACATAACCTTGCGACGCGACAACATGACCGCCGGACTTGAGAGAACCGCCGATCGCTGGGTCTTCAAAGATCCCCATCACGATGGCATTGCCAGGCAATATCGTGACTTCATCGGCAAATTCAGCCATAAGAGCGGCGTCCATAGACGCCACCTCTTCTCGCCAACTCATTTAGAGTCGCCTTTTCCACCATCATCAGTGGCATCAGCAGCTTTGGCGGCAGTAGCCGGCTCAAGCTTGCCTTGCGATACCAGCGCACGCGCTTCAGCTTTGGTTAAGCGTTCGCCAATGCTGATTTGGCTTTTCTCTTTCACCAGCTTGCCCCCCGCACGAAAGGCTTTAAGCACTTTAAATTTGATCACTTCGGACATGGTTTGTTTCTCCAGAAACGCAAAAAGCCGCTGTATGCGGCTCTTTTGCTAGGGTGAGTTTAGGTTAACGGGTTAGGCTACTGGCTTTTTACCAAGACAGAATGCCGCTGCATGACGCACCGCCACATCAGCATCTTGGAAAGCAACCACACGCAAGCGGCCTTTGCTTGAGTGAGTGTAAGGGTCGATCGTAAGATCCAAGCCGCCCCACAAACCAATAAGAAGCTCAGACCAAACACCAAACCAGTAATCACCCGTCGTGATCTGGTTAGAAATGTTGGTACCGTAACCGTTGACGGTGTTGCCGCCTTCCCAAATCGGGTTACCGTTCGTACCAGTAAACTTCTGAGTTGTTTTTAGGTGACCACGGCCAGCCGCGTTCATCATGTACGCCATTGAGCCCACGTCTGCGTTATCAGACATGATCTCGGTTTCCATTTGCACAACTTCGTTGTACGTCGGGTTAACCGCCGCAAAATCAACACCGTTCACACCAGTGATGTTCGCCAAACCTGTTGGCTGATCGCCGCCAGCACCGTAAAGCGCTGCTTTATCGATCGTCAATGCCAGCGCTGTGGCAATGTCACGACGCGCCAGCATTTCAACGTCAGTCGATGACTGCTGAAGCATCTTACGAGTCATTTCAACCATGGCCGCACAAGTACGGTTCTGCAATGAACGCTCGCCAAATGTTAGATCGCTAAGCGTTGCATCAACGTCTTCACCTAGCCAGTAACCAGTCGCACCGCCTTCTTGAGTTGGGATCGATAGATCGCCCACCAAGCCAGTCAAGGTAGTGGCGTAGTTCATCACCGCTGACTTGTTGTACAGCATGTCAATGAATGAACCAGACGCCAAAGTCGTATCGATCAAGCCACCGCCAGTGCCAGTGGTTGCGATCGGCGCCGCACGCAATACATCGTTAGGAACGATAATGCCCTGCGCTTCACGCTTCATCTTGCCTGCGGCGGTTTCTGACGCTTCAAGCTCAAATGCTGCTTCACGACGGTAACGCTCGTTGTTTGGGTTCGCCAAGTAACGCAACACATTCAAAAACGAGTAGTTACGAACTTCGCTTTCGCTCATGCCGATATCTGGTGAGTCTGCTGCCGTCGGTGTTGCAGAGCGCTTGCCAGCACCACCGCCATTTTCTTTGCCAGCATCCAGCAAAGCACGCTGATAATCCGCAGCGTTTTTAGATTTGTCACGAAGGAAAGGATGTACGCTGACGCCACGGTGGCCGTATTGCTCTGCTAAATCAAGCAGCTCACGTACACGCTGTTGCTCTTGTTCTTGGCCTGCTGAACGCTCTTCGCTAGATTCTTCTAGCACTTCCAAGACTTCAACAATTGCGCCTTTGTCATCGACTTTTGCTCGCACCAAACGGCCGCTCGCATCACGTAAAACTTTTTCATTCATAGTAGGATTGCTCCGGTTTTCGGTTTCTGGTTCTGCGGCATTGAGCACGCCAATTTCACGCAGTTGTTTTTCATACTGGTCATGGACCATGCCACGACCGACACCCACAGATGGATCTGCAGGCACTGTGACAAAGGAGATTTCAAACGGCTCCCAGTCAGTAATTCGATAAGTGCGCACGTCATCACGCTCACTTTCCAACTCCATGGCGTGAACGATGTAACCCACTGAAATGTGTGTGCGGATACCAGACTTAACGTCTTGCCAAATTTCTTCAGCGCGCTCACTGGTACCAAAGCGAACAATCGCTTTTCCTTTACCCCCTTCAATGCGGGCTGATTCGATCACACCCACTAAATCATCCCAGTCATGGTTAACCAGAGCAGAAGCATTGGACTCAAAGCGAGTCATGCGCACTGCACCGGACTTGTGACTTAGGATCTCCATGCCAAACCAACGTTCGACTGGGTATTCACTTGAGAAAGACAGCTCGACCGTCCGAGCCTCTTCATCTACGGTACCGACTTTAAAACTTCGGTACTGTGGCTGAGCTTGGGCATCACGCAAGACCTCTTGCAGTGAGCCTTTATTCTTCTTGGCCATCTTCTTCTCCATCGCTAGGCGCTATGGCTGATAGCCCTAGAATCCGAAAGATAAAATTGTCAGGAATCCCCTTAGCTCGCATCGCGGCAATATCATCCGCATAAGCCTGCCAAACCGCATCTGGGTCGCGGCCTGACTCGCGGATCGCCTCGCTTGGAGACTTGCGGCCATTCGATTGCGCTTCAGAGATCGCTTTTTCCTCTTTGAGAGGGTCTACCCACTCCCAGCGGCGTGGTTGCCACTCAACATCAAGGAACTTTTCATAACGGCTTGCATTCAGTGCATTGCCTGTTGGCAACACGATCTTGCCTGACAATAGAGAGTGTTCGAGCCAACGCTCGTAGATTGGGCGGCAAAAGGCTTCAATGAACCATTCTTGTAGATCTTTCCAGCCGTCACGTTCATCAAGCTTGCCTTGGCGAATGGAACTGAAGTTCACACCTTCCAAGTCATTGGCTATAGAGTTATAAGCCACACCCCAGCCAGAAGCCGTTCCGCGTAATTGCGATTTTATGAAAGACGCTGTCTCAGCCGATGGAAAGTCAGGGGAGTAATCAACTGGCTCATAGCCAGGCGGTAACACCACCACTGAGTTAGGTTCCAAATCAAATTCTGGCTCCTCTTCATCTTCATCCGCTTCATACACATCAGGGTCAGCTTTAAGCACCATGGTTTTGCTGGCACCCGCACGAGCATTGACCACCGAGGCTTCCTCGAAACCCGCAACGTTTTTCATGCGGGTCAGTGAGCTGTGCGTCCATGGCAAGCCACGGAACTGTTCAGCCTGCTCCATATCGTAAATATGCAGCATGTCCTCAGCTGGGACTCGCTCAAACTCTTTGCCGTTATGCTTAAATGGGTCCGCTAATACACCGGCTTTGGTTTCAACCAAATACGAAACCGGACGACCATAAGGCGTCATTTCAATGCCATGACGAATCACGTTTCCGTTGCGCAGGCGCGTATCATTAACACCCACTGGAACACGTAGCGAATCAATAACCTGTAACGAAAACCCCCATGGGCCAGCCGCGTCACCTTCTACTATTCGGATAAAGGCTTCACCGGAACCAACCGCCATATTTATGGCAACTCGACCAAGGCGAACATAATCAAGACGCCCATCAACTGAGCAATTTTGACGACGACACCATTTTTTATACGCTCGCTCGATTGCTTCATTCGCAACCGCATCCAGTGAACCAGAAGGATCTTTGCCGCGAACCTGCAACTGGATACCTTTTGAACCCCAGACGTTCTTTCGTACTTCACGGACAAATCCGCGGGCGTAGTCATTGTTAGAAACTTGCTCTCGAGAGCGAGCAACCAATGAAAGTAGCTTGCGATCGATCACCTGACCAACTGGAACCGCTGTGGCATCCCACCCGCTGTTGTTGTGGTCATACTCGCTGGCACTAAAAAGCCCACGAGATTGTGTACTTTTCAATTTAAACAGTGGCGATCGGCGGCTCTTTTTACCGCTTTCGGGCTGTGGCGGCTTGGAGCGTTTAAATGGATTCCAACTCATCGCATCCTCACCTTACTAACTTTGAATAGAGATTGTTTCGCCTTCTTGCGCCGCTCAATCATGACTCGGCGCTGATACATTTGTTCGAGTTGCATCAATTCGCTGAGCGGTGTTTTTTCTAGGCTTCGCCCATTAAAGGCTAGCTTTAGCTGATCAGAACTGGCACGACGCTCAAGGGTGGCCTGCACCGCTTCGAGCATTCGTTCGTTGTTAGATCGATCATCCAGCACAGCAAGCGCCGCGACATCTGGGTTAATGGCGATAAAGCCATGCCAGGGCTGATGGACATCATCATCTTTGTTTACACGTAGTACCGCAGTATATTCCCCTGCCGCCCACTCAGTTGTTACTGATGGAGCCACTGAGAATAGATAATCATCATCCACTGCGCTTGATGTGATATCGATCGCACCGTTCTGGTTGCGTAAATGCAAAGTCGCTACGCATTGGCTTGCTGGAAAATCTTGCAAAGACAATACAAACGACACCGATAGTCCCGCTGTTAGTTCTTTTGGTATTACCATGACTTCGCAAAGTTCCCCGATTTACGCGCTATCCGCTTTTTACGTTTGCGCTTTACTAATTTTGGTTCTTCTTCCTGATCCTCTTCCTGCACTTCTGGATCCTCTGACTGTTCTTGGTCGCTTTCTTGTTGCGCCTTTCCTTTTCGGTCTAGCTTGAGCATTTTTGCGACCATAAAGTTCATCCCCTCACAGTCAAGGAAGTGGTTGTTTTTACTGATGCGCTGGTACACACCTTTGTTTTCGTCAAACTCTTCGGCAACGATCTGCTTACAGTAGTCGGGCGTTACGTTGCTAGGTAGCAACCAATCACCCACTGTCTCGCGTTCCCAGCGCACACGGCTATGAACCCATGCCTTAGCAGTGGTGGTGTTGAAGTTCCAACGCTTATCACCGCGCTTGCGGACTTTACCGTTTTTATCGACTTCCACTCGAACCATGCCGAATGGCTTATCCATCTTTTGTAGACCCATCAGCGCACGAGCACGAGTCTTGTATTTACGCACCCACGCATAAACTTCTTCATCACGGTAACCAGCATCCACGCCAATCATTTTGATGCTTAGGCCGTTCCACTCTTGCTCCATGAGTTCGTCTAGCTCTTGCCAGACTTCTGGCTTGTCGGTGTCACCCCACAATTCGCCAAATTCAATTAGGCGAGAAGACAGGCCATCCATCCAGCCGCGCACAACATAAACCAATCGGTTCTTTTGTACGTCCACGGTGGCGATAAGTGTATGAACACCCTCCGGAACATCACCCGCAGCGTACTCACTACGCAGTGCAAACACCTCTTCCCATTCTGGAACATCGCCAACCATGGCGAACACTTCACCAAAGCCAGTGTTGTAAACAGAAAGCAGATCGTCAGGATTGCCGGATTCTTTGGCCTCAACCAATTTACGAGCGAGATAGCCATAGCTTTTCTTACCAGAGAAGCTACAAAGACCGCTTACCCAAATAGAAAAGTGGTTGTTTTGCTCGCTGGGGATCACATAGCTGTGAAATGGAATGGCGAACTCTTCACCGTCTTGGGTCAAGATAGCCTGATCATCAGCAAGCTTGGCTGATTGACCAGGTGCGATCGCAATACCTTTCGCGTTCATTCGTGGACGGTCGCCATCATCAATGGCCGATCCACAGTGAAAGCAAATCAGTTTTGCTTCTTTTGACGCGGTTACAGGCGAACACTCTTCATTAGAGTCTTTGCCAGGCCACCAAAGTAGATGGCTACGCGGGATAAAATATTCGTTGCAGTGCGGGCATGGTACCGCCCACTCATGCTTTGTGCCTTTTTGCCATTGCAACCAGATCGGTGAGCTGATTTTACCTTTGAGCGCAACCGCCCAATGCTCCAAACCTGTATCTGGATGAATGTAGGTAGACACCGAGCCATGTGTCGGTGTTGAAGTTAAGCCTAGCTTTGAGTCGGTGTAAGCATCACCACGCGCCTCTGCCACTTCGGCAAGTGTACCCTCGCCCGTTGAGTTTTCATCGGGGCGATCTAATTCGTCCACCAAAGTTAAGACGGCTGAGTCAGACGCCATCTCGGTTGCAGATCCAGCCCAAGCAAAACGAAGCGATACACCTGCAACGCGCTTTTTGTGCTTTGGGCTTTTCTGGTCGAACTTACGCCATAAGCTGTCACACTGCTGGAACATCTCAACGACCTTCGGTTCTACCACGTTATTTATGTTGGACTCAGTTGGTCCAACGTAGATAACCGGAGCAGGATGATCGTCAAGCTTCCAACCAATCACGTTTTGCATGGTAGCAGACTTACCCATCTGCGTTCCCATCACAAAAGTGATCTTGCTAAAACTAGGTTCTGTGAACGCAATACAGACCGGAATCATGTATGGCGTTCTTAATGTACTGAAATTGCCCGGTATTGGAGAACCAGGCGGCATGCGTCTATGACTCGTCGCCCAATCCGCTGGCGTCCTCATCGGCGGTGCTTGAACCATGTTCGCCGCGTCGAGCACGATACTCAGAAACAAACTCTCGGAGCCTGTCAGCGGTGGCAGCTCGAACCCGTCGGGTTTCGGTGTCGATGATGTGCTTACACTTGGCTGGTTCATCAACAGGTGCAACCTCAGGAGCTAATCGAGCGCCCAGTCCATCACACTCATGCCCAAACAGGGTGCTAATCTCAAATAGGAACTGCGCTGCATCTTGGATATCAATGACTGACATTTCAGCTTTGGCCGCTTCCACGTCTGCTTTGCGTCGCTTGGCCTTGGTGAGTAACAAATCCTCACTGTCTTTTGTGCCAGCTTTGGGTGCGTTGGGGTCAATCTCACCGACCTGAAGTCTTACCTCACGTTCGATGATCCACTTGACCGCCTTCGCGGTATCAATTTTAAGAGCTTTACCTTTTCCGCCACCACTCTCAGTGGGCATTCCTTCCTTCACAAACTCACCGATCCAGCGTTCTGAATAGCCAACAATCGCGGCAAACTCTTTTTTGTTTACCAACGCCATAATCGACCTCTAAGAAAGGAACTAACTACACAGATAGAAAGGAAGCACTTTCCCACATCAGACAAGCCACTTCCTTTCTCACGAAAATGGCTCAGCACCAGAAAAATCAACGGATTGCGAGGACGGTTCCTTTCTAACCGGAAAAGAAGAAAGGACTAGATTCTTCCTTTCTCAACGTCGCGGGAATGGCGATGTCGGGACCCATCCGCTTTCTAACGCCCCAGAAGGACCCAAACTCTAAAATCAGGGTGTTTTTTACTCTTCTAAGGCTGCTTTCAGCTCGCCAACGATCTTGTCATCAAGCTTGTTCGTAGACTTAGCCGCCAAATGCTCAGCGATGTAGATCACCAACTTTGTTAGCACCTTCTCAGTGAACGCTTTGGTGACGATGTACTTGAGTGTACCGAGTAGAATCTTGCTCATTTGAATTGCTCCTGGTCTAACCCGTACAACTCAAACGGGAAATTATGAATGAACTCGCTCACCGTGCCTGCACCGTGAACCGTGTTGTAGTGATCTTTCCAATACTGCGCTAATGCCTTGATATCACTGGCTTTCGGCAATGCTTGTGGCTTGCGATAGTAGTAGATTCGACACATTGCAATGGCATAGCGTAGGTTCCAGATCAACGCTTGATGATCCGGCCAGCCACACTCGTCATACACGAGATCAACAGTGTCACTGGTCATACTCAATAGATGATCGCGCAATGCAGGCTTGTACTTGAGAAAGTTGAGCCAGATGTCTTTATGAGTTGCTGGCTCCATTTGAATCAATCCAAGCGCCGGACCTTTACCGATCTGCTTCAAATAAGAGCCATTCGACTCTTGAGCGATCGTGCCCATAACCAACTGATCAGCAGCTAGCGAATACAAGCCAAGCTGCTCTAAAGCTGGACGCACAACAAATTGGCGTAATTGCGGATAACTAATACTCATGGCATCCCCTTGAATTTATTGGTGTAGAAGCTGATAGCCTCATCACCCATCAAGCCAGCCATGCCAGCCATAAAGCCGATCATCGGCCCAGACATCCCCATCTCAGTCCCCAAGAAATACGTAAGCATCCCCAAGAAACCGCCCGTCATAACGGTGATAAGTAATTGAATAATCGAGAAATCTTTAATCTTTTGCTTAATTTGTCGTAGGTACTTCACAGCACCTCCCAGCACGCCCACCAAGATGAACGCAGCAATTGGTAACAGGTCATCTAGTAGCGGCTTCATGTTTGGCAATCCAGTCCAGAAACGAAAAAGCCCCGCGGGTGCGAGGCCAGAAATAAGAACACTTTGAATTGACGCCCCACAAAGCTACTCACCGCCTGGAAAGTGAGACTTAATTAAGGACGCCAAATCAAATCGCTCTAAAACGACAAAACCCAGCGCACTGGCTGGGTTCTGATGATTTGTTTCCCGTAAACACAAAAATCACAGGATGAACAAACTGTAACCGCTAACTTCCCCTTTTTCCACCCTTGCGCGCGCGATATGTGAATTCTATGGTCTTAATAGAACTCTATAACAACACAGCGCAAAGCCGCGCCGCAAAAGGCTTTAAGCGCATAACGAAACGCGATACCGTGACGGCACTGTGACGGAAAATATAGACACATCACGCTCAATAAAGTAGGATTCGCAACCAATTTCAGGGACGACATCGGAAAGTAAATGACAACTCTTTTATGCGACTATGCTAATTCAATCGTAACTTCGGATACTCGATGGTCAGTTGGCGGAAACCCTGAATCTCCATTAATACTGTCAGACCAAAAGCGCTACTTGATTTACTGCGACGACACTGGATTCGACAAACTAACGCCATATCAAAATACTTTTGTCTTGATGACTGCAGGTAGTTCTCTGTATATAGCTAAGTGGAAAGAGTGGTGGTTAGTTTCGAGAGACATGGCAAGCGCACCTGTGGTATGCGACGAGAATGGCACTCCTCAAGTTGCTTTGGCTATAGTTGACCTAGCCGATAGTAGAACTCTATTTGATTTTGGGCTAGGTCATGCCCTATATTGTCAAGATGAGCAGATTGTAAAAGTATTCTCTGCTGGAAGCGGAGGAGAGTTTGCAGCGGCAGCCTTATTTGAGTGTGGATGTGCTAAAACCTCCATTCAAATTGCAGCCTTTTCGGATTATTGCACAAGCCCAGAAGTGAAGTTTGTGTGTAATACCACTAAACAAAATAATCTATCGCCTACAATTTATGATATGAACATCATCAATGAGGCAATAGTTTCAAGGGGATACATAATGGAATTGAATCAAGTAGCTGTTAGTAAACCAGTTAAACTTAGTGAGCACCCTCTTTTCAGTGAGGTAGTTGCCCAGCTAAAATCTGGAAAAACCGTTCCTTCTGCCCCAGCGCCTCGCCTACATTCAGCAGAATGGACAGCTGAGACCGAATCTAAATTAGCGAAAGCGATGGAAGTGGTAAACTCTCGTATTTCGTGAGTTTGATATCAGGATTTTTCTAAAGCCTCGCTTAGCGGGGCTTTTTATTGCCCGAATACCACCCCTGCCAACGCGCCCACGGCTTTAACCATCTCAGGCCACGCATAGCGGCTTTGGTACCGCCCTTCTAAATCGCTTTGCGCGTGGTTCAGCAACATTTCAGCGACACGGCTATCGACACCACTCTCCTGCCAATAATCACGCGCAAGCTTACGCATATCATGGCTAGTAAACTTCTGGCCGAACTCAGCCGAAAGCTTTTGGTACCACTTACTTGCAGTACTCGTATGAACTGACTTCTTACCATTTTGCGAAAACACAAACTTACCACGGCGTTTAGCGCTGGCTTCACGGAGCAATTCGACCACTGCAGGTGCGATCGGCACTTTATGCTCTATCCCTGTTTTCGTGTTCGCTGCTGGGATATACCAAACCGCGTCATCAAGCGAGATATGGGACCACTCCACTAAACTCGTTTCTAAAATGCGAGTCGCATGGCACAACTGCATCGAAAAGAACAAACGACGCCAAAACTGGCTATCTTGAATACACTGAGCCAGCTCGGGCAACTGATACGGTTTAAGGCGCCCCGATCGTGCGACTTCTTTGTCTTGCGTAAAGTCACGCCAGCCCACCCCCATCAGCGGATCACGCGCAATCAAACCGAGCTTACCCGCCAACGAACACGCACGCTTCAATACCCCCCAAACCTTATGAAGAGTGGACACCGCAAGCGTCTCTTGCTTGGGCATATACACACGCTTATAGAAATCCGTCTTAGACAGTGACTTAATCGCCACATCGCCCAACGAATCCATCAAATGGTTATAAATACAGCCATGGGCCGTAGCCGCATAACTATCACTAAACGACTTATCCGACTCGATATGATCCGCAAACCACAGCAACAGCCCCTGCACGTCCTTGATCTGCTCTACTTTCACCGTCGAGCGCTCACCCGCCATGGTCTGCGATCTGATCGCGCTTAACCGCTTAAATAGATCAGATGCCCTCAATGCTGGCCACTTGCCCAGCACCGTGCGCACCTTTCGTTTGCCCTGATACCGAACATCGTAAAACGTCCCGCCTGTTCGACTTTGGTTCGCCCGAAACTCAACACGGCGCGAATCGAACAACCACTCCTTATCACCCGTCGCTAACGTGGCTTTTATCAACGTGTCCGTGATTCGCTTAGATGTCACGCTTGATCAGCTCCTGCTCAACTCGCTTCACAAAGCGGCTTTTCCCCTCCGCAACGTGTTTTTCAAAGCGATTAACCAAGATGGCTTTATGCGGCGCCTTCATACGTAACTGAGCCGCATAGCCTGGCAACATCGCCACAATCGCCGCATTAGAAGGCGCTTGACCATGCTCATTTTTGCGACCATCCGCCAATACCGCCGCCAATAGACACAGTTTTTGTTGTGGGGTTAAATCCGAGAACAGATAATCCAAGCCAGAGTCAGAAACCTCTAATTTCTCAATCTCACGGATCATCTTTGAATTAGAATTACCACCGCCCTGAAAATCAGGCTCGATACCCGTCTCCAGCATATCGCAGATTTTCCCCGCGTTGCTCTGGCCATGCCAGCCCGCATCCTTAGACGAACTAATCAGATAATTGATGTGACGATTGATAACATTCCAAGAGATACCGCCAAGGGATAGCGGCTTGTGACGATCGTTCCAGCGCATGTTGTACTCCTCGTCTCACGACGATGATGGTTAGCATTGAAAAGCGCGCTCAGCGAACACGCTTGTCGATGCAGGCTGACCGAAGTCAGCCGCTAAATCACTTCTTAGAGGTCTTCAAGGTTCAGAGGCTCCCCCATTGTCAACTTAATCGATGGGGTGGCACCGGTGCTTAAATCAATACTTTCGATATTGACCTCGACATCCTTCCCAACCAACTCAGAAAGAGCTTTTGCAAAAGCCTCCTCGATTTCTTGAGGTTTCACACATTTCAACGCTGTATTTAATGCACTTACACCAATCATAATTCACTAACTCCTTAGCATTTCTTTCAACTCAGCCACTCTAGCACGGCCAATCATCTTGCGCTCGAATGCTTCTGTTTCGCTCAACTTCTCGAAGCCAGTGGCGGTATCACGCGGCGCTACAACATCACGCTTGAACCGCTCACCGCGCAGATACGCCTTACAAACCTCTTTGTAATGCTTTGCAAACCCTCGCTTTCCCGCGCCCGTATCACGACGACGAAGAGCAGAAAAACCAACACGCCTTGCGGCCTCAAAAACAACGTCATGACTGGGCTTCCAGCGCGCTATATCATGCGAATTGCTGGCCGCTTCGTAATAGGCTGTATCAGTCGATGGGAACTCATTAAACAAATCGCTCATACCGCACCCCCACGCAACATGGCACGTAGCGCCGAGGCTTTTTGCTTGCCCACTTCACGATCAGCGGCGCGTTCAGCGTCAGTCATGCGTTTGTAGCGGCTAGCAGAGTCTTGGTCTTCCAACATATCGCCCGTTTTCACCACATGGCGTTTAGTCAAAGGCTTACCCGCTGCAATGTCAGCCACCACACTGTTATAAGCACGGTTAAACGTCTGCTTAGCCTCCTTCTCCTGCATGCGGTAGAAATCAAACGAACCAATACGATGAACCGTTTCCCAAATTGCGTTATTGGACCAATCTTTATCGATCGCCAAACGAAACGCCGCCGCCACATCAGGCAAATTGAAATCACTAGGGCGAGGCGAACACATTTTGGCAAACTCGCCCAGCGTTGGCGGCCACGCCAAATTGTTATGAACACACTCATTCAATGCGCGGTTAACACGATCGTAACCAAACTCAACCAACGTGCGGCCCCAAACCATCGCGGTTGCCGTCAACTGGCGATCAGCGCCCAACAACTCACCATACTGGCTCGACCAACGGCTACCAAACATGCTACTCATCCCTGCCCAGATATTCGCCGCAAACGTCTTGATACCCGCCTGTTGGCTCTGGTTGGTCTGCTCGTTGTTGGCTGAGTAATTCGTTGGCGTCGGCAATTGCGCGTTCTGCAGCAGAGAGTTTACGTGTTGCATGGTGGTGACCTCCGGTAGTCGATTGCGTTGGTGCGGTATTCAGGACAGGCAATTGCTCATCGTTCCATTTTTCTTCATTGATCCAGCGCACGCAGTGTGGCTGAAACCGAATCTCGCTAGGGTGCTGAGCGTACAGCGCTCCCCATTGCTTAGCCTTGGCGATGATGTTTTGCAAAAACGCCACGGCCTGATCTCGATCATCAGGAAGCTTGAGTTTTAGGAATTTCGTCTCGGCGGGCTTCTTACTGCCTCGGCGACCGTAGCCAACCCAGACGTGTTCAAACGCCTCGGCCAGTAATTCGCGTTTGGCTTTGGCATCGAATTTTTCAACAGGGACCACCGGAGCGGTTGCGTTCGATTCGACCGAATCGGACAAGTTATTTAAATTAATCTCTGTTGTAGTCTCTGTAGTAATCTCTGTATACGTCCCACATCCTGACGTAGGGGCACCTACATTTTCACGTGGGGGATCCTCCGAATTTTCGGAGGAGGTGTTACAGCTGGGCGTCACATTAGCTTCAACTTTTGGGAATGTAATGCGGTCAATTTCAATCGCAACAGGCTCAATAAAAAGAATATTTGATAGGTGATTGCCGCCAACCGTTTTAGAACGTAGCTCAAGAGTGATCAACCCCGCGTCACGCAAGCGTTTGAGTGAATCCTGCACCTCACGTTTCGTCATACCAAAATCATCAGCAAACGACTGGTAAGAGCGCTGTAATTTATCGTCTGAGAATTTTTTTCGGCTGCCAACAACCTGACCAGTATGCTCGTCACGAATCTCAGTTGGGCGATACCAGTACAGAATTTCAGACAATAGAGTAATTGCCTTATGATCAGGGCGACCAGAAGGCAAAGAGATTTGCTTGTACCAAATTTTAGGCGTCACATTGCCAGTGAAGCCAAGGCGACCAATGGCCGCCACAGCTGGGGTTACACTCACTGCACACCCCCAATCTGTAACTGAGGTTCACGCTGGTCACCAGCGGCCACATTGAGATTAGCGTGCTCGCCATCTTGGCAACCAAGGTTTAGGTACTCACCTCCTCCAAAAACCACACCTAGCGACACAGAACGAATATTTGCAGACTTAATATCGGGATAACGCTTGCCCATATTTTTTTCTACAGATACAGGGCGCTCACGACGACCAAACACGTTAACCAACTTGCACGTGGCGGTATCCATCCAGCCTTCGCAATACAAGTCGGCCGCTTTTGCAGACCGGTCAACCTTTTTAACAAAAGTCTTACGTGCCTCTTCAACTTGCTGAAGCAGGACATCAAACGAGTAAGCCGCAAGCTCTGCATCACGCTCGAGGCCAGTGAACTCAATTACTCGTCCCCACTTACCGCAGGTCCGTTTCGCTCGAATAATTGCGTAACAACCAGAAATACGCTCGATAGCACAAATTAAGCTATTCTCGTATTCCTTAGTGCCTTTACGTACCAATGGCCTAGCGTTGATCGTCACGATGTCTAATTCATCGGCGTTAATATGGTATTTCGCCATTAGCTTTTTGGCTTGGCGTTTTGCCGCTTCGGCTTCATGCTCATTATCGGACTGAGACAAAGCCAACAGCTTGCGGATTTTTTCTTTGTAGCGAGAATCCATGCTCATTGCTCACCCCCAGCCACTTCATTGACTTGGCCTAGGTACTGAATATTTTCAACAAGCAACACACCATTACATCGATAGGCTTTGGGAATACCTGCGATCAAATCAGGTCCATAGAGCTTCTTGATCTCACGATCAGGAAATTCATGACTCGATGACAAAAGGACAGTGAAGTTAATAGATTTTGATGCGGCTGGCTGCAAATTCAGCCCCGCCGCTTTGCGTTGATAATACGAAAGCTGCGCCCGATAAATATTGCGCAAAGCAACGCGAGATTGGTTCTTTTTAAGGCGCTCAATCAAATCGGCAAGCCGCTTTTGCTCTCCTTTTGACGCCTTCAAACGACCCAATGCAACAGCATATTTAAATGATGCAATCCAAACAGCAGCCAAACAAGCGCCGTATAAAAAATATGCACTCATACCTCACCCCCTACATACGACCAGCGCAGCTCACCGCAAAAGATAGGATGACGCTTCACCAATCCTCGATTAGAAAGGCGATAAAGAGATCGGCGAGCAACCTCACCAGAGACAGATTCTTTATTTCGGTACGACACTCGGTTAGCAATATCGCCTGTGTTCTGGGTTTCACCACAAACAGAAAAATCCTGCATTTGTCGTAAAACCATAGCGTCTACGTGTTCAGGGGATAAGCTCATGCCCACACCTCCATCGCGTCACCGGATAGAGAGGGATTTAGCAGCGCGATTACGTTGCATTTTGAGCGGCGGCCGTGGAAGAACGGCGCGAGGTAGCCTTCGCGCATCAATTCTTTGATGGCGTGGCGAACTTTTTCAATTGGAATTTTAGCTAAACGGGAAATCTCCTGCTCGTCGAGCAAGATACGGGGAGAATCCCCAAAAACAGGTAGGTGGTATTTGATAGCGTTGCGAACTCGCTTAGCGTAAACGCTCAGGCGATCGTCAACCAATAGGCGTAATTGTGCCATGGTAAGCCTCCGTGATTTATCTTTGAGGCCACCACATCGAAGTGGTAATTTCGAAATTTGGGTGGCCGGATTAGCAGGGTTACCACAATCAGCATCACGGAGCGCTGACCCGTCAGAAGACGGCCCCGCCAACCCGACCATAACAGGCAGGTACAGGCGTGCGACAGACGTAAAAAAACCGCTTAAATGGGCGGCTTGTCTGCCCGTGATTTTTAGCTGGGTGGTAATCCAGTCTCCTGATTTTGCAGGAGCGATTAAATTATTGCTCATTGCTCTGTACCTGTAAAGTAAAACAGATACATCGATGATTGCGTCTTACATTTGATCGGCGTCTTGCCTATCGATGTGTCTCAGTTGTCCGAATCGCTCATTGATCTGATCAACAAGCTTACAAAGTTCTAGGTCGTCCCAATCCATGACTTTCTGCGTTGCTAAAAAAGCCCCCGAAGGGGCGAATAATGCAGATTCATCACAAATAAGGGCCGATCTCAAATGCGGGTCAGTCGTTCCACTACCACAACGACTATTAGTTAATAGACTGAACCCTAACGGGCGTGGTAGCTTCACAAGACATCCCCCAAACTCTGCTCGGGCGCTTCACAGCGTGCCGACTAAGAGCCCATGAAAACATGGTCGTTTTTGGTTCAATTACACAACCTGCGATCTTTTATACAAAACACCAGTTGTCTAACCAATCCAATATTTCATAAATTTAACACCTAATGACAGTTTCAGTAAAGATTAATTTTTTACGAAATTGACGAAATTTCTTTTTTAAACAGAATCGAAGCACAAATTAATTAATTAATTGGATTAATTAATTATTAAATCCGATTCAAAATAGGCTGACACCACTATATGCCGACACAACCCCCACAAAACAAAGAGAGCAAAGGCAGCACGGCCGCCGCATGCGCGCTAGCAATGATGCGGATAATTAACGCTTCACGTTTTGAACGCAGTGACATTGCCGACTATCTAGGCTTAACTGTTAGCGCTGTGGAGCGCCGAATGCGTGGCGAAACATCTTTTACGCTTGATGAAGCAGTGATGATTTGTCGTCTACTAGACATCCCCATCTCAGACGCTATGAAGCTGGGCGGCATGACAGATGAAGAATTTAGCAACGCATGGATTTATCAATGGCGTCGTCAAAATTTCGCCAAACATGTTGCACACCTTGAAGCAGATAAAGGCATTACGCGCGCTAAAATTGCGGAAATTTGTGGCCGCAGTGAAGCTTGGATCAGTAAGGTGCTTAATGGCAAAAGCCAACTTAATGCAAAATCAGCACGCCTGTCAGAGCAAAGATTAGAGTTACCAGAGGGCTGGTTTGATCGCAAACCGATGACACCACCCAAGGCCGTGCAGATTGACCAAAATCTAGTCGCCAAAACATCTAACCAACTGGCAGCAGCCATCAAAACTACAGGGCTTGAGATCGATACCGACATCATCAACCCTTACTTAACCGCCGTCGTCCAACTGTATAACGCCCGCATCGCAACCCGTGAAGGCTACGATCCAGAGCAAGACGCCGCGCAATTCCAAGCTGTGTTTGATCAATTGACATTGCAGCTCAAAATGAAAGACGGACTTTGGAAGTATTAATTTAAAGGGGCAGTATGGACACTATAGAAATTCAAATACAAGGATCGCAACCAGAACCCTACCAAGTCGAAATCCTTAAACACACAGATCACGAACTAGAGATAGCGTGCGACTGCCCCGCAGGAAAAAATGGCACCCACTGCAAACACAGAATTGAAGTATTAACTGGCAGCTATGAAGATGTTATCTATGATGAAGCCACTATTGACCAGTTAAAAAAATTGGAAGGGTGGATAGCCGGAACAAAAGTAGAAGCCGCTTTAAAAGAAGTCATCACTGCAGAACAAAAGCTAGACGAATACAAAAAGCTGGTGAAAAACGCTAAACGTAAACTCGCACGCATCATGGAAGGTGGCTAGCATGTCCCACGAAATTCAGCTTTTAGAAACACTCTGGAAGCGAGCGACTGAAAAAGAATCTGGCAATCATTATTACCGTGCCGATAAATCTACTGAGCTAATTATCCCGCGCGTCGATTACTGCCAAGACTCAAGAACAGGCGACTTAAATAATAGCCATTGGACATTCAATGTACCTTACGCATTCCGCGACGCACTGGGCCTATCATTTGACCAACGATTTAAAGACAAAAAGCCCTATATGGTGTGGGTTCAAGGCCCCTACATTGATTTCAAAGAAGGCGACTCGCTAAAGTCGAAGTCGGGCGACATAAGCTTATCTGTCAAAATGGCCACACCAATGAGCCGAAACCGAAAAACGCACATCATTGACTACGGCTTAGTAGACTTTCAAATACTCAAACGCGATGAAGACGGTAAGCTCCATTATCACAGCATGAGAACACTGAACCAGTACGAATTTCTACAGACTCTGATATATGGCCTACCCGATTCAGACCTTTAAGCTCATCAACCCTTACCTGATAATACAACGCCATGCCGATCTCACCGTCGGCTTCGGCTCCTTTTTTCAACGCTTCCAAGTGCGCGATTTGCTTTAACACATCCATCTTTCCACCCATCCTGGTGCAATAAATCATTACGAAATGATGCGTATCGTAACAATCTAATGCAACACCCTCTGTAAAAGTCTACACGTTTGGCGTAAAAGTCTACACGATTCGGATAGGATCACGCGATTTCACTGCCCACTTACTTTTCTTCACTTAAATCAAATGGTTATATACACGCCCCCAGAATATCCTTAAGCATGTACATTCCTTGATTTAGGTCAATTTTTCGCACTATGAATAAAACGTTCGGCCAACGCCTAAAAGCCGCACGGAACGCCCAAAATCTCTCACGGAATGAGCTAGCCAGCAAACTACAATGCTCGGCTCACACGATCAAAGCGTGGGAACTGGACCGCCATATTCCCACTCGCGCAATCATTGAAAAACTCCAACACGCTCTCAAAACCGACCTTTCACCCCGCGACCAGTTGCGCGAAAGCCGTGCCGATCGAGCATTGGCCGATCTTAAAACCGCTATTCTAACGCTCCCAACCGAGCGACAAGACGCCGCCATTCTCACGCTAGAACACCTCGCCAAATCCTACCGTTAAGCCCCGTTCCTTCCATTTCCGATCAATCATATCACTTTAATACTGTTTTAATATACAGTGTTTTACTTAACCTTAAATCTAATAATTTACTTGACTGAATATTATACTTTTTGTAATTTACAGGAAATCAAAGAAACACAGGCAAGAGGCCGCCCCATGCAAGACGCAAAAAACATCACGTTTTATCCCTCAGAAAGCGCCCCGCACATCAGCGGCCGCGCTGTTGAAATCCTAGCGCTCACGGCCCAAGGCCTTAAGTCACCACAGATCGCCAACATTATGTGTCGCTCTGTACCCACTATTCGCTTTCATCAAGTTGAAGCCCGCAAGTTCTACCACGCGCGCTGCTTGACCGAAGCCGTTGCCAAAGCCATAGCGCTTGGCGACATCCAGTTTCGTATCGGTCCAGCCACCGAAAAAACACCAGCACAGCACGCGTTTGCCGCATTCAGCTTCATCGCGCTTGTGCTGTTCACCGCTGCGATCGATACGCCCTTTGTTACCGACCACGACGTGGACATTCGCAAGACCAGCCAAACGCTACGCGTAAAAACACGAATTGGTCGACACGGCCTTTTCGTCATCAACGAAGAAATCATTGGATAGGAGATACACCATGTCACGCCAACCCATCGCCAGAGGCCGCGCAGTATACGTCGCGGAGAAATATCAAAGCCGCGAGCTGGACACAAACGGCCAGCCGAAAGAGAAAAACCGCTATGCCTCGCTAGGTCGCGTCACCGCTTGGGCACCGGAACCAGGGCAAAACATGCCCAACATCACGCTACAGCTGGACGCCGTGCCAGTGGGCGTAACGGGCCCTGTTGATATTCAATTGTTTTGGGACGAGCCACAGCAACAACAACCACAACAGCCTGCACCGGCACCGCAACAAGGCGGTTATGGCCAATCCTATGGCAGCTACGGCACACATTCAGGAGGCCGCTAATGCTTGTTTCAACACTCCAAAAGGACCAACACGCCACGATCACCGTGCCGCCCAGCGACTCAGACACCGTGATCGTCGTGAAATACGCAGGCCAACACCGCAGCCAATGCCACGGCACCACCAACGCCGCGCGGTTGGCATTCGACGCACCACGAATCGTAGACATTAAGTTTCCAAAAAAAGGGAAAGCAGCATGAGCCTATACACCGCCACTCTTTACCCAAATAAGCCGCTGATCGTGCTTGATGGCGAACAGAACCCGTTGTTTCGACTCGCGCTTAACTTCCGCGAGCTAACACAGCACGGCCCCAACAGCAGCGTTGTTATTAGCTCTGTAATGGGCGGCTCCGCTTGCAAGCACAAACGCGAACGCATCGACGGCGAAACCATGCGTATCGCACAAATGCTGATCCGCTGCGAGGCATCCGCAGATCACCCGCAAGCCGTGAGCTTGGTGTTTTTAGAGAAACCCAGCTCATTCACCGTATTACCAGAAGCCGCCGCAAAACAAGCGGCAGGCATGTAAGGAGACAGATATGTGCAACTGCATGCAAGACACCTTGGCATACGTCACTGAACACATGAAAGGCAACCCGCCTGAAAACGCGATAGCAGAGTCATTCGACACAGAGATTATGCACTACTACTTCCGCATGGATGGCAGCTCAAATGCTGTGCCGGCAATGATTGTTTCAGGCAGTCATAAAGTCAAAAAAGTGAATGGTGAAGAAGCCAAGAACCGTAAAAAGATCGAAATGCCTATCTTTGGTCGCTTCTGCCCTTTCTGTGCTGAAGCCTATACCACGCCAGCCGAAGAGCAGAAGCTTTGGGCAGTTGAGATACACGGCCCCGGCTCACTAGTTGCTGCATCATCCCGCGCCGAAGCCGACTTCCGCGCTGCAGAAATCAACCAGCTACATAAAGATCACATCGAAAGCACCCCAGAAGATAAACGCCAGCACTTACCTAATGTTGAAGCGGTGGTTGTTGAATGGGAGTCCTCACGAGAAGAGCATGCAATACAAGCTCTAAACAATGACTGGTCTGATTGTTTTTAAGGAGACACCATGACAACCCCACAACCACCGATCGTGAAATGGAACGATCCAAATACAGTGCCAGAGGTAGAGCTTGGCACTGAGAAACTGTACTGGATAGCTGTTAAAAACCCGAAGGGCGTACACGTATTTACAGCCCATTATCAAAATCGGCCTATCACAACTGACGAAGCGGGCAACCCCAATGGAGAGTGCGATGAATGGGCACTTACGTCTCCTGATGGCGATTATGTTAAAAGCGTAGGATGGGTGGATTGCAAATCGCATTCTGAATTTGACGACTACTACGAACAGCTTGAATTCAACAAAGATTACAAGCTACTTGGCTGGGCGGAGTATCAAGCACCTGAGTTCACAGGAGTGACAGTATAATGTTTTTCAAGACCATCCAAATATTCCAACTCAAAGGCACCGTTGATTTCGCGGCCATTGAGCAGGCTTTGCCAGAACACCAGCTGCAAGAAGTCGGCGCACAAGACGCGTTTACATTCGGCACACTGCCGCTAGTCCGTAACTCTGAGTGCTGGTCGATCGTGAGCAATGACTGCATGTTGATCCGTTTCGGCAAAGAAGAAAAGAACCTACCTGCAGCAGTCGTGCGTGAAGCACTGGACACCAAAGTGGCCGAGATCGAGCTGGTAGAAGGCCGTAAAGTAGGCCGTAAAGAAAAAAGCGACATCAAAGAAGAGCTGATCTTTACCCTACGCCCTAAAGCCTTCGCTAAGCGCTCTGACGTGTGGCTATACATCGATAAGAAAGCTGAATTGCTGGTACTCAACACAACGAATGCCAGCATGACCGAGCAGTCATTCAAGCTGCTGCAAACCATGCTCGGATCGTTCGCCATGGTACCACTGCAGGTGCAGTCGTCACCGGCACGCGTTATGACCGACTGGCTCATGAAAAACGACGTGCCAGCCAACCTAGAAACCGGTGACAACTGCGTGATCAAAGACACAGCCAGCGCGAGCACCAAAGCGACGTTTAACAGCTTCGAGCCACTTTCGGAAGACGTAACCCGTCACCTAGAGCAAGGCATGCAAGTGAAGTCCCTAGCACTATGCTACACCGACAAACTGTCATTCGTACTTAATGATGACCTGACGCTTAAAAGCGTGAAGTGGGACGACACCCTAAAAGAAGCCGCGTTCAACGACTCCCAAGGCGGCGCGATGTCCGACCTCGACGCCAACTTTGCACTGATGTCCTTAACCGTGCGCGAGTTCTTTACCGAACACATGGCGAAATGGTTTGACATTGAAATGTGTGTTTCTGACGAAGATGCGGAATACGATGTTACTGAAAGCGAAGAACCTTATTTTGATCCGCTTTATCCAGAGGCCAAAAAATTCGTTATAGAGTCTCGCGCTGCATCCCCGGTAAAACTGCAAAGACGCCTACAAATTGGTTACAACCGAGCAGCTCACTTGATCGAAGAAATGGAGCAAAAAGGTGTGATTGGCCCTATGCGTTATAACGGCTCAAGAGAAGTCCTGATCAGCAAGGAGCACGCGGCATGATCACTAAACAACACTGCTGGAACCGCACTCTGATCGCTGGCCACGACGACCACAGCAACCCGATCCTAGTTGCTGAGCTCGTCGCCGCAGTCGAAGGGCTACAACACTCACTCGATGCCAGTGCCGAAACCATCCGCCAACTTCAAACACAAAACGCAGAGCTAGAGGCGCAGTTAAACCACGTCAACGCTCGCCTAAACGAACAAAACGCCGCGTAAGGAGGCCCCATGGCAGGCATCAACCCAAAAACAAACGAAGAACTGGCCGCAAAGCTACCGGCAATCATCGAAGCGGGCACCAGCGCGTTCAAGGCAGCTATACAGCTGGGAATTGGCATAGAACGATTGAGAAAAATAGCCAGCCCAGAACAGCTAATTGCATTTCAAAAAAATGCAGAAAAGAATCTGCACGGCCGCGGAAAACTGGCGCATTTAACAGAAGAGCAAATCAACCAGCGAATCAATGAGGCCATCAAAGACGGCCTCGGCATTAATCAAACGCTCGATTTTATGGGCATTACAAACCGCAAACTACACACGCTCGCGTCAGACGAACAAATTGAACAGCTCAAAGAAAACGGTGCGGCTCGAAAAGTGCGCACAGACGGCGAAACAAAAGCGCGCGAAGGATTAAATATCATCAAAGACCCAGCGATTGCAAAAGCAAAGATGCAACACATCATCGCCACGCACCCAGCGATCGGGAGGCTCCATGTCTGAAGCTTTAGACCTTGGCGATCAGCTACTACTAGAAGCATTCGCCGCGAGCCAGCGCTCTGAAGCCTACACAGTAAGAACGTTTTGCAAACGAGCGCAAGAATTACATGAACAAGCCACCGCACCATTACGCGATGGATTGGAGAAAATTAAAA
This sequence comes from Marinomonas atlantica, assembly GCF_001639725.1. GTDB lineage: Bacteria > Pseudomonadota > Gammaproteobacteria > Pseudomonadales > Marinomonadaceae > Marinomonas > Marinomonas atlantica. The sequence goes on along the minus strand of NZ_LTAW01000002.1, from coordinate 410,307 downwards.
GCTTTGTACCGCGCACCCAGCAAGAGAAATTCATGCACACCATAGCGATCGAAGCACTAAAGGGAGATAAGGCGTGAAACCGTTTATTCAATTGCTCGGGGCATTTTTGCTCATATCGGTATTTAACTTTGCTGCCCTAGCCTTTGCGCTGACGCTGGCAATGCTTCTGCCATCGACAGTCGATCGGAGCAACAAGCTTGCGTTCCAAGGCATCGCTTTTTCAATAGAGATCATTTTGATGTTTAGTCTAAAAAGTCTATTCATCGCAACACAGGTATATTCGCTATGAGCCTAGAACGCGACCTACAGCTTTGGCAACAAACTGGCAACAGCACCCACGCGCGCAACATCGCTAATCACCTAGTGACTGCGCTCAACGAGAGCAAATACCATAGCATCGAGAAAATCAAAGACGTCACCGTTGGCCACGGCTCAGGGGCACCAATTAAAAGCGGCCTGCTTTGGGCCGTGATCGACAACACAAAAGCCAAAAACGAAGCGCTTCACGAAGAAAATGAACAGCTAAAAGCAGAGGTCGAACGTCAGAAAGCCTCATTCAATAGCTTAGCAGCTGGGAAAGTGTATGGACTGCTCGGGCATATCGAAAAAGGCGCCGCTGATGGAATAGAGGAATTCGTAAACACCATGATCGGCGCATTAGAAAGCGGATTTGTAGAAGAAGGCCCAATCACACTAGCCGAGATCTACCTGTTTATGCAATGCCACATCAAAGACAACTATGGCCGCGACGCTGAACCTCTTACATCCAAGTGGGGCAAAGAAGTCGCGGAACTGTGCGCGATTGGAATGAAAGAAGGAGAAGAAGCATGAGCGAACAATCAGTAACACCCACAGCACCAGCCATGATCGATGTATTTGCGGCCGCAGGCGCACCAACGCAGTATTTTAGCGGTAGCCAATTGCAAAAACGCTACAGCATCAGTACATCAACATTCGGGCGCTGGCGTCAAGACGATTGCCCACACAAGCTACCCGAACCCCGGTTTGGCAGCGGAAAAAGCGCGCGATGGGCGCTAGAAGACATTGTTGAATGGGAAAACGCTAAGAAACAATCTCACGTAGCTTAATCATCCATGCGGCATACAGCTCTCGTTGCTCATCTAAGTAATCATAATGATCATACGTCTGCCACATTGATGGCAGCGCGTGCCCTAACGCAATCTCAGCGATATGAGGCGGCGCCAGTTGCGACCAACGTGACCGCGCCGTCGATCGCAAATCATGCACTGTCCAGTGATCCACATCTTGAGCCAAGCGACGCTTAATCCACTGATTGATATTTTTACTCATGCCCAGATGCGTATTACCCACTGTAGGCATATCCGTGCCGTCTTTACGAGGGAACATGTATTTATAATGCGCCGGGCTTAACTGAAAGCATTGCTTAATCAAATCCGCCATTTCTGGCAAAATCGGCCGTTTTAATGGCCTACCCGTTTTGGCACCTGTTTTGTGGTTTTCTGGCGGTATCGTCCACACATTATTGTACAAATCAAAATGGCTCTTTTCCGCTAAACGTAGCTCACCGATCCGTCCCCCCCACATGATTAACAACTGCATCATGACCGTATTACGCGGCGACACATTGCTCTTAAGAATGGCGTGCCATACCAATTTAAGCTCACGATCGTCGAGACTCCGAACCGCCGCTTTACGCTTAATCCGCAAATCAAACTTGGCTGATATATCGGACACTGGGTTTTCAGTGACACGACGCATCCGAATCCCCCACGCGTACATCTGACTGACCGCACTCAGTAAACGCTCAGCAATGGACGGGGCCGACAAAGCAACCTCTTCAAACAGCGACACCCAATGATGCGTTTTCATACTGTCCGCCGCCAAATTGCCAAACCGCGGGAACACATGCAACCGCATCGAGCCAATCACCTGGTCGCTGCGCGACTTATGATGCGACGCAAACTTATCATGATAATCTTGATACAGCTGCTCAACCGTGTTCACCGGCGCATCACCAAGCCGCTGATGTGCCAGCACCTTTTTCGGATCACTGCCCTCTGCCAACTCTGCCCGCAATTCAGCATGTATCTCACGCGCCCGCTTCAACGTAATGCCAGGATACGGACCAATATCAACACGATGCTGCTTACCCGCAAAGCGGTACCGAAACTGAAAAATAAGCTTACCCTTCGGCGTCGCCCGCACACTCAGACCATCCCGATCCGAAACCACCTCGACCTTATCACGCTCACGGCCATCATTAGCCTTAAGCCACGCATTAGATATCGCCATCACATACCTGTAATTTTATGTGTAATTTTATGTGTAATTAAATTACGGAAAAACGAGTACATAAAACCCATGTACTCAATTATGTACTTAAACGCGATGATAGCTAATGATTAGGAGCGGGACAATAAAACAGAAGAAAAAGGAAGAAAGCTAGGAATAGCAAGGCATAGCGGGTAGAAACGGGAAGAATAAAAAGGAGGGAAAAACTATACGTGATCGATGTGGGCAATAATACTAAAATTTCGGATGTGCTTTAGGTTGTTCGACACTTTAAACTCACACTTAGAAAGCGATTTTTAAAAGAGTACCTGTTGATAAGTCAACTACATGGTTAGACTGCGTCTAACCATTGAAGGCTAACCTTCACGTTGCAATAAATGACTTATAAACAGGTTCTCAGGACAAAATATGGCGCGCATTCTACCGAAATAAAGCGCTAGACTCCATTTATTTCAATGTTTTCACGCCATATCCATGGTATTTACGTTACGGTAGAACAATGCCTCGTTGCTTTAGCACCCGCTCAACGGTATCTACTGTTGCTTGGGTATGTGCATCGATTTCAAGGTTCACCACATCACCCGCCTGCAAAAGGCCAAAAGTAGTCAAACGAAGTGTTTCTGGTATCAAAGAAACTTCAATCCAATCATTCCCAATAGCACTTATTGTTAAGCTAGCGCCATTTAATCCCACATAGCCTTTATCAAACAGATAACGACGAGCATCCACTTGTTGATTATCAATAGAAAAGCGAATATGGAAACTTTCTTCTATTTGTTCTACGTGACGGACCGATAACGTTGTCATAATATGACCTGACATCACGTGCCCACCAACTTCATCACCCATGCGAGCAGCACGTTCGAAATTAACTTGTGAACCAGGCTTAAGCTTACCAATGTTAGTCAGTTTCAGAGTTGTATCAATGACATCAAACGTCAATACATCCCCTTCAATTTTCGCCACAGTTAAACAGACACCGTTGATGGCGACACTAGCACCCAGCTGTTGCTGAAGCATCGTACCTTGAGGAAAAGCCACTTCAAGAATTAGGTTGCGACCATTTTCTTGACAAGAGTGCACTTCCGCCATACCTTGAACTATACCGGTAAACATAACCCAAACCTCTGTTTGATCATTTAAGCCCCTGAATATATTTTGGGGCATAATTTCTACGTGAGTGAAGAATTTATATACTATACCGCCTCAAAGCAGGCATGATAAGGCTTTGAGGGAGTTATCACATAGTCTCTACATGGGTTATCCACAACCATCGTGGATAATCCTTCTCTGTTCCATGATAATTAAGCACCTTATCCCTATGCGCTCTCCTATCTATTTCTTAAAGTGTATCTTTATCGCGCTGCTAGTCATAGTACAAGTATCAGCATTCGCATCCTCTTATCAACCATTCATGTGGAAGCTGCAGCACAAAGCCGCCACAGTCTACTTAGTCGGCTCAATTCACGCATTAACACCTGACTTCTACCCTCTTCCAAAAGCCTACGAAAAAGCCTTTTCAGAAGCAGATAGAATTGTAGTTGAACTGGATCCCGAAAAGCTGCACCCAAAAAAATCAGCCCGCCTAATACAATCAAAAATGTGGTTACCAAAAGGCGTCACCATCGAATCTTATTTATCGGAGAGCCAAACAATACAATTAAAAGCCTTTGCCGAGCAAAATGGTTCACAATATGAGCGTATTGTCCACTTACGCCCATGGATGCTAGTAGAACAGCTCACCCAAGCTCAACTAAAAAACTCTCAATATCAGTCTGAGCTTGGGATTGATATGCACTTCTTAAAACAGGCTAAACAGAAAAATCTACCCATTCTTGAAATCGAAACTCTTCAACAACAGATTAATGCCATTGCAGATGCTCCTTTTTCAGCACAGTTAGCCATGTTGACGACCAGTCTCGAGCAAATGAATGATGTCGACTATATGAAACAGATGACTTCATACTGGCGACAAGCGGATGCCGATGGACTCTACCATTTTGTCTACCAAGATGTACTGAATACACCACAACTGAAACCTATGATGGAGTCCTTACTAGATCATAGAAACAAACGTATGGCTGATGTGATTAACATCTATGTCGGACAAGCGGAAAGACAACCAATAACCACCTTCATAGTGGTCGGTGCGCTACATTTAAGCGGCCCTAACAGCATCATTAAAGAACTTGAACAAAAAGGGCTCTACGTTCAACCGATGTTCAAAACTAAGTCTGCACAAAAAAGCCCTAACTAAGTAGGGCTTTTAGGTTCAAACAGACTTTATCATTTCATCTACTCTGTTTTAAGAAGCTTATCTATCATTTTCTGAGTCACCAAAACAATGCCATCTTCGTTACGATAAAACCGCTCTGCATCCGCAATAGGATCTTCGCCAATAATGAGATTAGGTGGTAACTTAGTATCTGAGTCCACAATCACGTTCGTCAATTGACAGTGACGTCCAATATCACAACCAGGTAAAATCACAGACCTCTTAACGTAAGAATAGGAATTGACTCGCACATTATTAAACAAAATCGACTGTTCAACCGTTGATCCTGAAACAATACAACCAGCTGAAACCACAGAATTGAGCGCCGTACCGATCCGCTCTTCATAGTTGTAATTGAATTTTGCAGCAGGCCTTTGATACTGCGCCGTTCTAATAGGCCACGACTCATCGTAAAGGTCCAGTTCAGGAACCAACTTGGTTAAATCCATATTGGATTCCCAAAAAGCGGTCAGAGTACCAACATCACGCCAATATGGACTTTCAGGATAACTTTCGTTAGGAATACAGCTGTTAGCAAAATGATGTGCTTTTATTTTAGAGCGACCGACAAACATAGGGATCAGGTCTTTACCAAAGTCATGGCTAGACTGGCAATCCTGAGCATCATTCATCAAATTATCGCGTAGGAACTGAGTACTAAAAATATAAATCCCCATACTTGCAAGCGAAACTTCAGGATTTCCTGGCATCGTCGGAGGATTACTAGGCTTCTCTTCGAAGGAAATGATATTGTCATCTTCGTCTACATGCATAATGCCAAACTGATCAGCTTCTTTAACAGGCACCTCAATACAAGCAACTGTTACATCAGCATTGTTTTGGATATGCTCTTGTAACATTACACTGTAATCTTGGCGGTAGACGTGATCACCCGCTAAAACCAGTACATATTCACTATTAAGCTCGTCAATCATTTTGAAGTTTTGGTAAACCGCATCGGCTGTACCTCGATACCACTCTTCACCTGTTTGTTGTTGCGCCGGCCACAATTCAATAAATTCGTTAAAGTCAGAACGTAAAAAGTTCCAGCCTCTTTGCACATGCTGATTTAACGTATGCGAACGATACTGCGTCAGCACAGCAATTTTTCTCATCCCTGAATTAATACAATTGGATAAAGGAAAGTCGATAATCTTGTATTTACCAGCAATCGGCACCGCTGGCTTCGATCGATGGTCTGTTAGATCTTTCAGTCGAGACCCTCTTCCTCCCGCTAAAATTAACGAAAGAGTGTTCATACGTGCGGCATTCAAATCCATATATCACCTTTACTTTTTTATCCGAGCCCTACACTACATTAGGCTTTTATTAGGTATACTCTGGTCATATTACTAAATCAATATGAAAAAAAAATTATGAAAATTCTGTTTGCATCATCTGAAATCCATCCACTCATTAAAACTGGCGGTCTTGCAGATGTTGCAGGCGCGCTTCCTGTGGCTTTACGCAGCAAAGAGATTGACGTTAAACTCATAATGCCAGCATATCAGGGTATACTTGAAAAACTCCCTCCTGTGAAAAACAGTACTAATTTAGGTAACCCTTTTGGCTGCGGAGACCTGATTTTGCTAGAGACACAATTAGCAGATTCAAACACACCCATTTATTTAGTTCAGTGCCAAAACTTATTCGAACGAGATGCAGGCCCGTATTTAGATATTTATGGTCAAGATTTCGGCGACAACGATATACGCTTTGCAGCATTTTCCTGGGTATGCGCCCTTATTACTCAGCATGGGACATTAATTGGGTGGCAACCAGACCTTTTGCACTTAAATGATTGGCAAACAGGCTATGCTGCAGCTTACTTAGCGGCATGGCGTTTAAATCATCCTCCCATCGTAACAACAGTGCATAACTTACGTTACAACGGTAGCTTTCCAATTGAGCGATTTGATGAAGTACGCTTACCACATGATTTGTTATCCATTCATGGTATGGAGTTTTACGGCCGCTACTCATCGCTAAAAGCAGGTTTAGTGTTTGCTGACGCGATCACAACCGTTAGCCCTACTTATGCCCATGAAATCCTCACACCTACGTATGGAGATGGCTTGGACGGCACGCTACGAGCGCAAAGTAACAAACTGTCAGGTATATTAAACGGCGTAGATTACAATGAGTGGTCCCCAAGTATCGACCCATTCATTCATACACATTACGACTTACATTCCTTAGATAATAAACAGCAAAACAAGCTGGCGTTACAGCGTGAAAATGGCCTACCGGAATCCCCTAATATCCCTGTATTTGGAGTCGTTAGTCGTTTAACGGAGCAAAAGGGATTAGATTTAATTCCTGCTGCAATTGAACCAGCCTTAAAGCAAGGCGCAATGTTTATTCTATTAGGCTCTGGCGACAAGGGACTTGAGCAACAATATTTAGACCTGCAAGCACGATACCCGGATCAAGTCAGTATACGCATAGGCTACGATGAAGCGTACTCACATCGACTTCAAGCGGGAATTGACATGCTATTGATACCATCACGCTTTGAACCTTGCGGCCTAACACAACTTTATGCGCTAAAATATGGAACATTACCTATCGTTCGGCGCACAGGAGGGCTTGCAGACACAGTATTCGAGGAAGGCCACCATGCTAATGGTTTTGTTTTTAACCATGCAACAGCGGAAGACCTAAGGTCTGCAATAGATCGCTCGTTAGTAGCTTTTAGTGATTTATCAACTTGGCGTACTCTGCAAATACAAGCCATGACACAAGATCATAGCTGGGAGCGTGTTACTGAACAGTGGATTAATCTCTATGAATCTTTAATTAACTAGCCACAAAAAAGCCGAAGCAAACAAATGCTTCGGCTTTTTAATAGCCAAAACCCAATCTAAAAAAACAGCACTATCTCGTATTACTCGCCCATTCTGACATCGCACTAACAAGTGCATCCTGTGGGACACCTTCATCGACTAATTCTCTGAGTGCAGTAGCAATACGCTCTTTAATTTCAGGTGTATTACATGGCGAGAGTTTTGATACGGCTAAAAACAGCCCCTCACTACTAACAGCCGGCTCTACGGCTTCAACAAGCCCCTTCAGCGACATACGCTGAACATAGGCCACTCCTGGACTGCGTTCATATAGGACATAATCAGCACGACCTGCATCAAGCATTGAAAGCGCTTGCTCTAAACTTGCAACTGTTAACAAGCTTAAATGTTTCTTCGCGTAGTCATCAAAATCCTGTCCGAAACTGTTGTTAATAACCGTAACACCCCAATTGTTACGTAAGTCCGACCACTTTTGATAGTCGAATTTGCGACGACTAGACTGCCATACCACACTTTTCGTAAACATCATTGCCGGAGCAAAATACGCCATGTAATCAGCACGCTCTGATGTATAAAAAGCACCCGCCATCAAATCAATGCGACCACTTCTGACCTCTTGCTGAGAACGAGACCAAGGACCAACATAAATAGTCTTAATCGGGATATTTATCTTTTCACTAAGCCTTCCCATCAAATTAGCAACAGCACCACGAAGCTGGCCAGTTTGTCTTTGTTGCCACAAAAAAGGGGGGTATTCGGGATTACCTGTCGCAGTCATAGCAGAGCACCGCATGACATTTTCCTCCGCAAAACCAGACATAGGATTTAGGAGTAGTCCTAAAAAAGCAACAGGCGCCAAAATAGTTTTTAAGGTGCTTTTTACATTTAGTATTTTTTTCATTCTAAGCACTTCACTTCTTCGACTGTGGTCACTGCTCGCTTCTTTTAAAACTCAAGCAAGCCTATACTTCACCAAAGAAAAGCATATATATCAGTAAATTACAATTCCATATTTAATTCTAATTTCAAAAGAACCAAAAACATGAGCTCGATGATTTAGGTTGAGTCCCTTCAATAAAAGGAAGCTCGACCTTTTCTTTACAACGATCCGCAGCTATTTCAAATTCGTCCAGTGTCACATGATAATAACTCGCTCCTCGGGGAAGCGCCTTGGGCAGCGACCTCTGTGGTAACGCCTTAGCAAAGTCAATCCAAACCCACTGAGCTCCCGAACTACCAGTTATATTCATGGGAGAATTATCATCTTGGCCAAGCCATACGGTACTTAAAAAATCATCGGTAACCGCAACAAACCAGCTATCTCGCTGGTCATTGGTCGTACCGGTTTTGGCGGCAAACCTCAACCAAGGCAACTGACCTTGAGCTGCTCGCGCTGTCCCTATTTCAGGAGATTTTGTCATCCCTGCTAACGTCACCGCTAGCGCTTCATTAGTAAAGGGTACTTCACTGCTTCGATCAAATCGTTTTAATACTTTGCCATTTTGATCCATAACAGACAGCACAACACCTAACTCTGCACTCTCACCCGTTGAGGCTAACGGCTGATACAAACGTGCAACTTCAAATGGAGAAAGCTCTAAAGACCCTAAAGCAACAGATGGGTACATGGTAAAAGGTCTTTTGACCCCCAACTGCCGTAGCGTATCGGCTACACGATCGAAACCTAAGTTACTGGCTAAATCAATGGTCGCTAAATTGTATGACTTTGCTAATGCTTCGTATAACGGCACTTCGCCATGAGCCGTTCGACTGTAGTTTTGCGGCTCCCACAGTTTGTCGCCGACCTTAAAACGTTTTGGTTCATCTTGAATACGATCCCACCAATTATATCGCCCAGAGGCGATTGCAGTAAGATAAATAGAAGGTTTTACCAAAGAGCCTATCGGGCGAACAGCCCCTAACGCACGGTTAAAGCCACTGTAATACTTATCAGATGATCCAACCACAGCACGTACTTGGCCGTTATGACGGTCAGTGACAACCATAGCTCCCTGTAAACCTTTCAACTGCATCTTTTGCTGAACCAAAGCAGAAACACGACTATGCATCGCTTTAAGGGCAGCTTTCTGAGCTCGAATATCAAGTCCGGTATAGATTTTAAGGTCTTTCGTCGCCAACGTAGCTTGATCAAAATCACGCTCTAGCTGCATCGACACCAAATCTAAGTAATCACCATAGACAGACCGGCGCTTTCCTGGCGGAGACAGCCTGAGTGGTTGCTTTTTCAATGCGATGGCATTGCGCGCGGTCAACTTCCCTTGATCAAACAGCAAAGCAATCACCACATTTCTACGTTGTTTAGCACGCTCTGGATTGCGTCTGGGGTTATACAGTGAGGGACCTTTAACCATACCAACTAACAATGCCAGTTCATCTAAATTCAACTCGTGCAGTGGTCGTCCATAAAAGTATTCACTGGCTGCAGCAAAGCCATGTAACGCGCTATCACCTTCTTGGGCCAGATAAACCTCATTAACATAGGCTGTAATGATTTGTTCTTTGCTGTAGTGATATTCAAGCAGCAAAGCCATAAAAACTTCCGTAATTTTACGAGTATAAGTCCGCTCAGAGGTTAAGAACATATTCTTAATTAACTGCTGAGTCAGTGTCGACCCCCCCTGCCTTCGACTCCCAGAAGTGACATTAACAAAAGCGGCTCGCGCAATTCCTGTCGGCGATATACCAAAGTGATGAAAGAATTCACGGTCTTCGGTAATCGTCAGGATTTCAATCAAACTTTTAGGAATCTGTTCGTACGTTAGAATGTCACGATTCTCTGTATTACCGCCGTATAAGTAACCAATTTTTTGAGGCTCAAGCACTGCATTACGATAACGTTTACCTGAGACATCCTGAATTTGCAGCTGGCCGTTTGCAAACGAAAAAATTCGACGTGATGAAGGGTGATAACCTGTATGATCGGTATAATCACGTAAATGAGCACTTACTTTTGTTTGGCTGCGTGCCGCCCACCCTACCTTCTGGCTGTTTTTACCAAAGCGATACCCGTATTCAGCCAAAACTTTCTCAAGGTCTTGCTTACGCCAAGGCGCACCATCGGTTAACTCCAGAGGCGCACTGTATACTTCCGAAGGCACTTGCCACTTCTGCCCTTCAAAACGAGCGACAACTTGCTTATCTAGCCACCATATCCAAAGGCTAAAGGGAACACTTAGAATTAAACTGAGAATAACCAGCCACTTAAACAGCCTACGCCAAATAGAAAGTCGTTTAGGCAAGCGTTTGCTTTTTTTGGCACGCTTTTTTGGTGCTGATTTTTTCTTAACGGAGGAGGGTTTATTAGTCATAGTGCGGAGTATAAAGGGCCTCTGTAAAGACAGCAATCAGCCATTAAACAATAGGCGTTTCTTTGCATTCTCGATACACTTTACACTCATAAAAATGATAACTGGAAATACAATATGCTGGTTCTATCTAACATTCAGAACGACACAATTCATGCTCTTAAAAATGAACAAAGTTACGTGTTTGACGTCAATTCACAGCATTTTCTTGCTCTTATGTTGAATAACTCACTTTTTATTTATCAGAATCTTTGTCCACATTTGAATAAACGTATTGCAAACGACAGCTTCCATTGCTTTGACGAAACATTTAGCCTAATTGAATGTCAATTTCACGGCGCGCAATTTACACCCGAAAAAGGAGAATGCGTTTCAGGCCCATGTCTTGGCGAACGTTTACAACGTTTTATCATTACCGAGGTCAACGACGTTTTTTGCCTACTGCCGACATCTAAGGAATTGAAACAGCGTACCTAACTTTTATCTGATATTCTGGCAGTATCTCATTAATAATGACTAAACGACTTCTCTATGGCTGGCATTGAACGCGATATACAAACTGCTTTAATTGGCATTATCTCTGGATTGAAACATGCAATGCGTTTTGCTATGCAAGAAAGCAGCACGCCTCTTTCGCCTTTGTACTTCATTATTTTAAAAATGATCCACGATAATGAAAACTCTACAGCCATTATGATTGCTCAGCGCTGTGGTAGAGATAAAGGTCAAATAACGCGACTCATAAAAGAGTTAGAAAAATACAATATGGTTCGCAAAAAGCAAAACCCTGCAGACAAGAGAAGTTCTTTCATTGAATTAACTCAGCAAGGAGCCCAGTCTTTCAAGACATTAGAAAGCTATGATTTAGAAGCGCTTACTGTCATGACCCGAGGATTATCAGATGAACAACTTCAACAATATCTTGAAATATCTATGGTTATGGCAGACAACCTCGCACGTTATGAAAAATCTTCTAATTGATCTCGAAACGTAACTGCTCCAAGTACTTTCGCATAAACTGTGTTCTACGCGCTGCCTCAGCTCGACCAGCTTGTGTTTGGAATGTGGCTTCTAAACGCAGAAGCTTCTGGTAGAAGTGGTCTAACGTAAACTCTGAATCATTAGGTTCACGCTCTGAACAAAACGGATCTTCCAGCTCGTATAATAAGCGAGACAACTGCCCTCCTACCATCATACACCGAGCAATCCCAATAGCACCTAAAGCATCCAGTCGATCGGCGTCCTGCACAACTTGAGCCTCAAGTGTTCTTGGCGTCACTTGAGCACTAAAACTGTGAGTAATAATAGCATGCTGGATCGCAGTAATCTGCGAATAGTCAAACCCTAATTCCTTAAGAAAAGGTTCAACTGAAGATGCAGAGTCAAAGGAAGCTTGACACCTATTAGGGTGATCTTTTGGATAATTAACAACATCATGTAGCCACGCAGCAGCAACCACAAGTGTAGACTCAGCGCCCTCGTCTGCGGCAAGTCGCTTTGCTTGTTTAACGACACGCTCAATATGAGCTAAATCATGAGCATTGTCTGATTGCATTCGTTTAACAACATACGTTTTAAAATATCTCTCTAGTTCATTCAATTCATACATAGTTTACTGATCACCAAAAGGTCGCCATTGAGCGTACCATTCTAATACCTTTTCTGCCGGGATTGGACGTGATATGTAATAGCCTTGGCCTAATTCACAACCTAGCTCAATAAGACGCCTAGCATGCTCCGCCGTCTCAACACCTTCCGCGATAACGTCTAACGAGAACGCATCAGCAAAGCCTATAACCCCTTTAATAATAGCTAGATCATTTTCATCTTCTAACATTTCGCGAACAAAACCATGATCAATTTTGAGAATGTCCACTGACAGCTCTTTTAAGTGACTAAGAGTTGAATAGCCTGTTCCAAAATCATCCAGAGACAACTTGACGCCCATTTCTTTGCAAGCATCAATCACTCCAGAGACAGTTGCCAAGTCTTCTATTGCACTTGTTTCAAGAATTTCCAATTCTAATGACTCTGCAACAGAACGTGGATAACCCGCTAACAGACTTTTCATCTGTGCAATAAAACCACTCTGTTGTAACTGATAACTTGCCAAATTAACGCTTACCGTTTGTTTATAGCCCTGCTGCTGCCATTGCCATAACTGTGCTAAAGCAGTTTTTATCACCCAATTACCGACTTCTAATTCCAAAGGCTGATTAGTCAAAGCCGGTAAAAATACCGCAGGTGCTAAAATACCTCGGATTGGATGTTGCCAGCGTATCAACGCTTCGTAGCCAATCACTTCCTTGCTACGCATATTCACTTTTGGCTGATAGTATAATCGGAACTGTTCTAACTCATACGCCTCTTGCAACTCCTCATAGAAGCGATGCTGCTCGACTAGAATATCTTCTTGGCTCAAATCAAACGCTTTTAATCGGTTACGACCGCTAATTTTAGCCTGATACATAGCTTGATCCGCTTGACGAATTAGCTGGTCAGCTTCAATCTCACGATGTTGAGGGTAGAAAGTCACGCCTATACTGGCACTGATGTGAAGCGTTACACCAGACACTTTGAACGGTTGAGCTAATGCAACTAACAAACACTGTAATTTTGGTTCGACTTCCGAAGAGTTTTGTAAAATTGGCACCAGCAAAACAAATTCATCCCCCCCAAATCGGGCGACAATGCCTTCACCACCCAGTGTGTCACGCATACGTTGCGCCACATCGACTAACAATAAGTCACCAGTATCGTGGCCGAATGTGTCGTTTACCTCTTTAAAACCATCTAAATCTAGAAAGGCTAAAGCGAATGTTGTTCCATAAATAGTAGAGTTGTTGATTTTGATATCAAGAGAATTGGTTAAGTTCGTTCTGTTTGGCAGCCCCGTTAACGAATCAAAATAAGCAATATGCTCTAACTGCTCTTCATTACGCTTTTGACGTGTAATATCTGAAAAAAGGGATATATAGTGGCTGACGTTTCCTGAAGTATCGCTGACAGCCACAACAGTTAGGTTTTGAGCAAAAATACTACCATCCTTGCGCTTATTCCAAATTTCTCCCTCCCAAAAACCGGCATTGACAATCTGACGCCACATCTCTTGATAAAAATCTTTACTTTGCCGTCCTGAATTTAAAATTCGTGGATTTTGGCCAATGATTTCGAGTCGGCTATAGCCTGTAATTCTGGAAAAAGCAGAATTAACATCAAGGATATCGCCCTTAGGATTCGTAATGGCAATACCTTCACGTGCATTGGCAAACACACTGGCCCAAAGTTCTAACTGCTCTTCGTTTAAATGCCGTTCTGAGACATCCGAATGAGCACCAACAAAAAGAGTCACGTCCCCTGCTTCATTACGCAGCGCTTGAAGTCGATCTTCAACCCAAATCAAGCCATCTCCCTGAGAGATTCGATACGAAAGAATCAAAGTGCCTAAGCAACCATCGACACGCCATTGACGAAACGTAGCCAAAACTTTGATTAAATCATCATCGTGAATAGACTTCTGCCACCAGTTTCGAATGGATTTTACTTCATCTGCTGTTTTAGCGTACAAGTGGTAACAATTACTGCTAATAAATTTAAGTTGGTAGTATTCTGGTTCAAGAGAATAAATGACGGTTGGGCTGCTACTTAGTAAAGCATCCAATTGTTTATTACTGCGTGCAAGTAACACTTGAGCTTGCTTTTCTTTTTTAATCAATCGAGCTAAATTCTTGTTTTGTCTAAACGTATTCCAAGATAAAAATATGAGTGACAAAGCGACCATATTTGCTAACAGAAAGTACATGGCATAACGTTTCAGAAAATCAACCCAACCAACATTTTCATCATCATATGGTGGCAACGAAAGTTCTTTTAACATCAGTTCAACAGGTAAATAATCTAAAGAAGGCACAAAGCCATACAGCCCATAATCTTGGGATTGTTTGTGATCAAGCTTCATATTTAATAACGCAGCAGTCACTTCACGAGAAATATCAGTATCAATATTTTCCTTAGCTACAAAAGCCCACTCAGGAAACAGACTTGTAGAAACAGAAAAGGGATAACCTGCTAGATTTTGCTTATTTAGAACGTTATATGAATCCGACTTTATTCGTCCTTTTTCTACTAACTTTTCTAGCACGCCACTTCGCACAAAACCTGTTTCTTGCCGCTCAGATAACACCGCATCAATCACTTGTTCAGCGTCAGAATATTTTGTTAGGGCCTCAACAGAAGGAATATTAAAGCCCTTCTTCTTAAGTTCATAAACTTGCGCAATGTAATTTTCTAAAAAAGCAGGGGCAGTTGCAGCAACAGAAAATTGATAAAGATTATCAAGTCTTATCTTTTGGTTGTCACTTCGTGTGAAAATCACCCCTCCCATAAAGCTTGTCGTTTGCCCTTCAAATCCGCGTTGTAGCGTCAGCAGTGCACCACTTAAACTACCATTACTACGAAACGTCAAATAATGGACAGGGTCTAGCAACATCAAATCATATTGATCGAGGGTAATAGTACTCGCTAAATGTTCAGCATTAGAAACTTTCAGCTTGATTTCATAGTTAGGTAATCGCTCAGCTAAATCATCTATAATAGACTGAAACAAAAAAGCTGTAGAAACATCAGAGTTGTAGGATAGAACAACAAGATTTAGTTTTTTTGGTTCACCATAAGCTAACAAAGGTAAAACAATACAAAGGAAGCAAAGAATCCGTTTTAACATGTATGCAACACCTAATTAAAAGAATACGAATCAGCAAACTGAATCAAAGTATTGCTTTTACTATCAATGAATTGTGCTCTCTTCATGTCAGGGTCCTATTTTCTTGCCCTCAAGTAACTGTAAGTAGCTCTTAAGCATTCATCAAACGATAAGCTTGGCAAATGTAAACGATCAAATGCCACAACCTTCTTATCCTCGGTTGATGTACAC
The DNA here is from genome assembly GCF_001639725.1 of Marinomonas atlantica. Lineage (GTDB taxonomy): Bacteria > Pseudomonadota > Gammaproteobacteria > Pseudomonadales > Marinomonadaceae > Marinomonas > Marinomonas atlantica. The sequence goes on along the minus strand of NZ_LTAW01000002.1, from coordinate 394,692 downwards.
TGAATCCTTTACATTTGGGTAACACAGCAGTTTCTAGCAAAAGCTTACACAGTACAATGCATCACTTAGCATTCAGATCTATCTCAAAACACTTAACTGATATCGGTCAATCATTAGAATTATATTTTCGTATTTTAGTCATCAAGCAAAACTCCTATATCTAGTGAGTTACTTTCCATAGAAATTAATGCCTTACGATAAATTTACGTTTTCGTTTTAATTAGGTTGGTGTACATTTTTGCAGAACAGTCGCAAGTTACAGTACATAACTAAGACTTAGATCAATCTGATAGAATATTTTGATAGCTTGACTTACTACCTTGGATTTTTTTCAGTTTAAAGTTGTTATATTTATAGTGTATAAATAATTTTTATTAATACTAATTTCACATATATACTGTAAAAATAATCACTCGCTGAATACGATCATAACTGTCTTACTTTTGGAGTTTAAAAATTAATGCTCATACCTAGTATCAAAGACAGGCGCGCCTTTCTTATATCTATGAGTATTTTCATGCTGATTGTCGTGATCGGCGGCTACTTTATTACTCTTTCAAATACCAATTTCGTCCAGAACCAGCGCCTTATGCTTAGCAGTATTGCTCGTACTCAAGCGACTGAAATAGAGCGCAGCTTAAGTCTATCGTTTACATCGACACAGATTTTAGCTCACCAAATTACACTAGCAGACAATAAGCTTGAACATTTTGACAGCTATGCCAAAAACATCATGCAATCTATCCCTGGCATAGACAATATTCAATTAGCTCCTAATGGTGTTATTGAACACATTTACCCACTTGAAGGTAATGAAGGTGCACTTGGGTTAGATGTTTTGAATCATTCTAAATACAGTGAAGCGGCGCGTACTGCGATCGAAAACCGTAACATGATCATGATTGGTCCATTGAATTTAGTCCAAGGCGGCTCAGCTGTCATCAGTCGTATGCCGATTTATAAATCTATCGATGGACCTAAATCTAATGAGTTTTGGGGGTTCGCTTCTGCACTCATTATGTTGACGCCACTTTTAAATAACACTGGCATCCATGAACTAGAAAAGGAAGGTTACGCGATTAAGATTGAACGAGAGCATGCAGATTCTAGTGAAATATTTCAGTTTTATCGCTCATTAAAACCTCTTAATTCTGACACTTTAGTAAAAGCAGGTATTGGTCTACCAACAGGCACTTGGACACTGTCAATATCCAATGATATTAACGGCAATGTTTTAACTCGTACTTTTAATATGCTGCTCATCACCATTCTTCTCGCAACAGTATGTTCGTTAAGCCTTTATCATATCCTTATACGACCTATTGAACTCCAGAAGGAAGTTAATAAAAAAACATTAGAACTAAAAGAGCTAGCATTTAAAGACCCTCTTACTGGCTTACCTAATCGACGATATCTAAACGACCACTTCCAGCAGCTCATTTTTCAAATCAAAGAACATCAAACTCTAGGTGCTTTCATATACTTTGACTTGGATAATTTCAAATCGATAAACGATACCATTGGTCATGACATTGGAGATAAAGTTTTGGTTGAAGTTGCCAAACGCTTATCTCAACATAAACGTACGCAAGACATCGTGATACGCTTAGGCGGAGATGAGTTTGCAATTGTCGTGACACAAGCGGACTCGATTGGCGACGTGGAAGACATCGCTCAAAAAATCATCTCTTGCACACAAAAAATCATCAATATTGACCACAAAGAATTCAAACAAAGCACCTCATTAGGTATTACCCTTATCCCAAATCATGGCTCACAAGCCTTAGAGCTTATGCAATGTGCTGATGTTGCTTTGTATGAAGCAAAGCGTCGTGGGAAAAATCAGTTCGTACTCTTTGATGAAGCCATGCGCAAACGATCACTGGATACACATGCCGAAGAGCTCGCTCTTAAGAAAGCGATAGCAGAAGATCAACTGATTTTACACTTTCAGCCTCAGTTTGATTTAACGTTAGGTACAATCATCGGTGCCGAAGCACTAGTACGCTGGAATCACCCTGAAAAAGGATTAGTCTTTCCAGACAGCTTCATTCCACTAGCAGAACAGTCAGGACAGATTTTAGAGTTAGGTAACCACGTCATCCGTAAAAGCTTTGAGTACTTAGCTCATCGTGAATCACTTGGACTCTACCCTATTTTGCTACACATCAATTTGTCGTCTTTGCAACTAAATGATCCAAACCTTGTTCCCTATGTACGAACAATGATTGAACAATTCAATATACCTGGCCACTACATTGGCTTTGAGATTACCGAAACGACACTCTTGACTGATTTGAAGCAAGCTAAAAAAACACTTGGCTACTTAAAGGCAATGGGGATTTGTATTGCTATTGATGATTTTGGCACAGGTTTTTCATCACTAGGGCAGCTTAAGAACTTGCCTGTTGATTTACTCAAAATTGATCGTAGCTTTGTTTGGGATTTAGAAGCCGATAAAGATGACCGTATGATGGTGGAAGCAATCATCGCCATGGCGCACAAACTTGGTATTTTGGTTATTGCAGAGGGCGTTGAGACGCGCGCTCAACTTGAAATGCTAAAGTCCTTTAATTGCGATCTAGGCCAAGGTTATTTTATCAGCCGCCCTATCCCACAAGAGCAGTTCGACCAGTTCCCAGAAAACAGGTCAGTAGATCAACTCATGCATTCATAAAAAAACCCAACTTACAAGCTGGGTTTTTAAAGGTCGAGATCTTTTAGCTTACGACGCTAAACAAATTGCTCGGCCATGGTTATGCGATTCAACAAGCTCTTTGTGTAGGCTGCGGATCGCGACTTCGTAGTCTTCCTCATCCACCACAAACTGCATGTCTACCTGACGCATTGACTGATGCATCGCGATCACGTTAATACTTTGCTCTGAAATGGCTTTCACAGCACTTGCTAACATACCAGTCGTCTTCATATCAGAACCAATAGCCGATACGATAGCGACTTTACGCTGTGTAATTTCAGCTTCCGGGAATTCTTCACCCAGCATACGAAGAACACGCTTTAGCGTCTTAAGATTTGCCGCTAAATAGTGAGTGATGCTATTCGCATTGATGTCTTTAGCGATAATGTGCGCACCCAGTTGGTTCAACACTTTCAACACGCCCATATCAAAGGCATCAATTTCACCGGCCATTTCTTGGTCGAATAATTCAACGGCGTAGACGCCGCGACTGCCAGCAATGATCTCAACACATGGCGCATCGGAGATGTAATCACCTGTAATGAGGGTACCACTGTGCTCAGGTTCGAATGTATTCTTCACACGCAATGCAATTTTACTTTGACGAAGACCTTTAGCCGCTTTAGGGTGGATCGCTTCCATACCCAAGTTTGCCAATTGATCTGCCACATCGTAGTTAGTTCGACCAATAGGAACCGCTTTATCTTCACCGACCAAACGCGGATCTGCACTGCTTAAGTGAAACTCTTTGTGGATGATCGCTTCGCGTGCTTGTGTCAGTACGGCAATACGGCTAAACGTCATTTCGGAATAACCACGGTCAAACGTTGTCATTAGACCCGTTTCACTGTGAGCATAACCTGTCGCAATCGGCAACTGAGTTGCTAAATCAACGTCGTTGAATGACTCCACAATCCGCTCGTCTAGCGACATGTGAACGCTAGCATTCCAGCCTGTGAGGTCAACAAAGACTGCGTTTACACCGTCACGTTTAAGCAAATTCGCCATGTTCCATGCACTGTGCGCTTCACCAAGACTGGCAAGCATTTCACGAACTGTCGCAAGATGTTCATCAATTGCAAAGTGACCGTGAGAACACAAACGGCTCAAGTCTTCTAGCGCTTCTTGCGCTTGATCAAGACGAGCTGCTAGAAAGTCATTCGCTTCTTTAAGAAGTTCACTCTCACCGAACAAATCACGGTTGATGTCCAGCATGGTTTGACGAGTTTCATCAAACGCTTCACGCCAACCACTCTGGTTACGGTCTTTTGCAAAGTGAGCGTAAATTCCCGCATCACCACTCTTCTTGTGTTCCAGCAACTTATCGGTAATACCGCCGTATGCCGATACTACAAAAACGCGTTGATACAGGTCTTCTGTACCTGCTGGCTTAAAAATAATGTTATCTCGTACCGAACGGTAGTCACTCATGGACGTACCGCCGATTTTATCAACTGTATGTTGTCCCATTTTCTTTCCGAATTTCTTATGTTGGGTTAAGAGAACCTCAACCTATATTAGTGAGCGCCGGCGGGTAGTTTGTCATAAGGAAGCTCAAATATTAAGCATGAATTACACAAATTTTAATTAAAAATGACACTTTTAATAGGTTTGATGCTATGCCGTGCGCCGATGAACTCAGGTCTAATAGAATCACTTGCAAAAGGTTGAGACACTTTGTTGCTTAATGCATTGTATACAAAGAATAAATTAGATCTTGGATAAGGGGTTATATTGCCATTTGAACCGTGCAATGTATTACAGTCAAATAGTATGATGCGCCCAATATCCCCTACAGCGGTTTCAATACCACCCTGCTCAATCAAGTCAGCAACAGAGGATTGATCTGGAATACCAAACTCTTGCTGCTTCAGTGATGACAAATAATGATCTTTGGGAGTCTCACCGACACAAGAGATAAACGACATATGTGATCCTGGAATAAGCAATAAAGGACCATTATTGTGGTCATTAGGTGTCAATGTGATCGACATACTGAGTGCCCGCATCCTTGGCATTCCGTCTTCTGCATGCCATGTTTCAAAGTCTGAATGCCAATAAAACTCTTTTCCTTCAAAACCCGGCTTGCAATTTAATCGACTTTGATGAATATAAACACTATCGCCAAGTATGTATTCAGCAACAGCCACTAGCCTCGGGTCTTCAGCCAATTTGGCAAAAACTTTATTCAGTTGGTGCACTGAAAAGACAGAACGCACCTCACCACTCCCCTTCTCCGTAATGGTTTCAGGTCTGCGCTTTATGGCCTCATCAAGACACATACTCTTCATTTCCCTGATTAGGGAAGATAATTCTTCAGGACTAAATATATCATCCAGAAATAAAAAGCCTTTTTCTTCGTACTCCGCTAGCTGCGCTTTCGTTAAAGGCGCAGCTTTTTGTGAGTCGGAGTAAACAACCGGATCTTGGCGGCTAAATTTAACAGGCTCTGGATACGTCCGTGAAATATACAAATCACGATCGGATGCAGTTGAAGTCTGCACAACAGCCATCGGTATATTCTCCTTTGAAATTAATCGACTAATTCGTAGGCACCGTCTTTGTTATGCACCTCTTTCCCTGTAACAGGCGGATTAAACACACACGCAAGTTTCAACTCTTTAAAGGCTCGTAATGTATGACGATCGTGCTCATTAAGGTTATAAAGTGTGCCCGGTGTAATCGGATAGACTTTGCCATCTTCGCGGCTTTCAATCTCACCTTCACCTTCCATACAGAACACCGATTCAAAATGATTCTGATAATGGAACTGGCACTCTTCGCCAGCAAAAATAGTTGTAATATGAAATGAATAACCCATGTCATCACCTTTAAGCAGCATACGTACGCTTTGCCACTTGCCATCAGGGGATACCACACGACGCTCTGTTTTCTCACACTCACTTAACTGACGTACAATCATTGTTGCTCCTTCATAGAATTCATTATTGGCGGGCAGAGGGTGAACAATATGAGCTCACCCACTTCTAAGCTACACAGCGATGTCGTAGTTCTCATCAAAGTAACTACGCTCTTCCGGCATTTCATCTGTTTTCGCACATACTTCACGAATAGCCTGCTCTACTATGTCTAGACCTTGCTTTAGCTGCTCATCCGTAATAACAAGAGGACACAAGAACTTAACCACTTGATCATCTGCACCAGAGGTTTCTATCATCAGATTTTGTTTGAAACATGCTCTTGTGATTTGGCTTGCCAGTTCACCGCTAACACAGTTAATGCCTCGCATCATGCCGCGACCGCGCACAGTAAAGTTACCATCACCAAGCTCATCAACAATGGCATTAAGTCGATCTTCTATGTATTGGCCTTTACGACGCACTTCTTTAGCAAACGAGTCATCTTTCCAAAAGGTTTCCAGTGCATGCTTAGCCGTTACGAAGGCGAGATTGTTACCACGGAAGGTTCCATTGTGTTCACCTGGTTTCCATTGATCCAGTTCCGGTTTAAACAGAACAATAGCAAATGGCAATCCGTAACCACTGATTGATTTAGACAAGGTCACTATGTCCGGATTGATACCGGCCGGCTCAAAACTAAAAAAGGTACCTGTTCGACCACAACCAGCCTGGATGTCATCAATAATCAACAACACATCATGTTTGCGACAAACCGTTTCAAGATTTTTCAGCCACTCCATAGACGCTGCGTTAATGCCACCTTCACCTTGAACGGTTTCGACCAATACGGCCGCTGGATGATCAATACCGCTTGAAGAATCAGACAACACCTTATCTAGATACTCAGTGGTTTCAATACCATCACCTAAGTAGCCATCAAAAGGAACGCGGCTAATACCGCCAAGCGTAGTGCCGGCTACCCCACGATGATGAGAGTTGCCTGTTGCTGACAATGCCCCCAAACTACAGCCATGGAAACCATTAGTGAACGTGATGATATTTTCTCGACCCGTAACATTACGTGCCAATTTCATCGCCGCTTCGATCGCATTAGTCCCCGTTGGTCCAGTAAACTGCATCACATACTCAAGGCCGCGAGGTTCTAAGATATATTCTTTGAAGGCTTCTAAAAACTCACCTTTTGCTTTGGTATGCAGATCTAACCCATGGGTAATACCATCGTCCATAATGTATTCTAGGACAGCTTTTTTAAGGACTGGATGATTGTGGCCATAATTAAGTGTGCCTGCACCTGCTAAAAAATCGAGGTATTGATTACCCTCTTCATCGTACAAATAGCTGCCTTGAGCTTTATGAAATACACGCGGAAAAGAGCGAGCGTAGGATTGTACTTCGGATTCAATTTCCTCAAAAATCTTCATGGATAGTCCTCTATGTTTAATAATTTATAATGTTATTTGAATATGCTAGACCTGAGTATGGGGGTACTCAGATGGTCAAGAAAAGGGGCCGATTCGTACTAGGTACTCGGTATTATGTTTCCCTTTAAAATGTTTCTGCTCATCAAAGAAAGGCTCTTCCTCAATGGCGGCATTCAGCTCCTTGGCAAGACTTTTAAAAAGTCCCCAAGACGCTTTATTGTCTAAGGTAATCGTCGTTTCTATATATTTCACATTCGTTAAGTTTTGACGCTCAAGTACTGACTTCAACATACGTTTAGCTAGTCCGCAGCCTCGAGCCTCGGCATCTACCGCCACCTGCCAGACAAACCAAACATCGCTCGTTGAAGGTTTCAAATATCCTGAAACAAAACCCACCAAACGATCATTACGTGTCGCAGCAACACCTGTTTCAGCGAAATGACTGCAGTGAAGCAAATTGCAATAAGATGAGTTGGGGTCTAACGGTGGACAACGCTCGACCAACTCAAATAAGTCCATTCCATCTTCGGCCTTTGGTTTGCGTAAGGTAATAACGTCACTCATCATTTGAAAATTACATCTCTAATAAGTTAAATAACAATTTCTTCTTTAAAATTACGTTCTTAGCTGTGTAAGCCTATAAAAATAGTTACATGTCTAAATATTTATATCAACCACTGTTGCTGAGTATTCGTATTTGTTGGTAAAAATCAGCCCGTCACTAAAGCTCTCGATCATTGATTTTTGGCGCGTTATTGACCAAATCGACAGATTTAACTTGAAAAGCTTGAACAAAATTTGCAAAATCGCCCGCCAAATCAGAGTGATTATGTAATGCAAATCGCATTACGACCTGGATATCACCTGTGGGAAGGTATTTAGGTAAGATCTCTGTAAGCAGTTCTTCCATTAACAAAATTAAGCATGAGAACCGAGCCTGCAGTCCGGAAAGTCGCCGATGAGCGATGCTCTCAACATATCCTCAAAAAGGATGTGTCACTTGCTTAGAACAAAGAGAATTTTATGCAAGAGAAAAAATCCATCCACGGCTCTTGGGCGAGCCGCTGGATCTTTATCTTAGCCGCAACGGGATCAGCGGTTGGCCTAGGTAACATCTGGAAATTTCCTTACATTACTGGCGAAAATGGTGGTGGTGCGTTTGTACTGGTTTACCTGCTGTGTATTGCTCTGGTTGGTATTCCGATCATGTTAGCCGAAGTATTCATCGGTCGCCGTGCTCGTCAAAGTCCTTACAATGCGCTGCAAGAACTTGCTGAAGAATCAGGCAAAAGCAAAAATTGGGGCTTAATAGGCCTTATGGGCATGTTAGCTGGCGTGATGATACTGTCTTTTTACTCTGTCGTTGCAGGCTGGGTTTTACAGTACATTGTTTCTACCGCAAATGGCTCATTAAACGATATTACATCTGAACAAGCTGGCGCTGTTTTCTCTGGCTTACTTGCTGATCCATCTACGCTGCTGATGTGGCACAGTATCTTTATGATCATGGTTGTTGTAGTCGTTATTGGTGGCGTTAACGCAGGAATTGAGCGTGCAACGCGCATCATGATGCCTGCTCTATTTGTCTTGCTATTTGTACTGTTTGGTTACGGCATGAGCACAGATGGTTTTGAAGCGGGCTGGGACTTCATGTTTGATTTCGATTTCAGCAAGTTAACTTGGGACTCTGTATTAGTTGCAGTGGGCCACTCCTTCTTTACCCTATCATTGGGTATGGGCACGATCATGGCTTACGGCTCTTACATGCCTAAACGCGCATCAATCGGCTCAACCGTTCTTGCGATTGGCTTCCTTGATACCTTAGTAGCCTTGGTAGCGGGCCTTGCGATTTTTCCTATCATCTTCTCTAACGGAATGGATCCTGCTGCAGGCCCAGGCTTGATGTTTGTCTCTTTGCCAGTAGCCTTTGGCCAAATGGCTGGTGGTCAATTCTTCGGTACATTGTTCTTTATCCTGATTGGTGTAGCCGCTTGGACATCCGCGATTTCTTTGCTAGAACCTACCGTTGCTTTCCTTGTTGAACGCATGGGCATGAAGCGATCTACCGCCTCAATCTCTATCGGTATTGTTGTATGGGCGGTAGGTATTCTATGTCTAGGTTCATTCAACTTTATGTCTGATGTAACCATTTTCGGCAAAAATATTTTTGATACGCTGGACTACGCCACTGCCAATATCATGCTACCTCTTGGTGGTATCTTTATTGCTCTGTTTGCTGGCTGGACTGTTAAGCAAAAGATTGCGGCAGATGAACTGAACTTTACATCTGAAAGCTTATTCAAACTTTGGTTGTTTGTTATCAAGTTTATTGCACCCGTAGCCGTTGCTATCGTGTTTGTACTTAACCTTTAACTACGAATACACTTAGAAACAAAAAAACCCTGCTAAGCAGGGTTTTTTTATGAGCTTTTTAAGGCATACGTATCAAATACTGAGCGCAAACAAAGCCTTAAAGAAGCTTGCTTCTCTGGCGTCATGCGCTGCCAAAATTTTTCATGGAAGTAATACGCCACGGTATTAATTGCCGGCTCAATGGTGGCAACCAACCCACCGACTAAGAAACTACCAGTGATCAAATATGCGACGGAGAAAGCGACTGTAAAATGCATAACGGCGAAGGTCAGTGTTTTAGTCATTTGAGTTACCTCTGAGTGTTATGAATACACTCAGAGTAAATAAAAACCAACAATACTTAAAATTAATTAAATATATAACACTGATAGCTAAAGCGGCTATGATAAAAAAGCTGATACATCCGAATAAGCCTTTATACCAACGATAGGCTTAGTACCAAGCATACCTAACCAAAACCCAGAACCAATCAGAGATAGATTCTCTAAAGGCGCTTCAGATAAAAAACTTAGCCACTTTTCCGCTTCAGCTTGTGTCAAACTTTCCGCCACCAAAATAGTAGCGCCGGGCTGCAAGGCGCCGACTAATACAGACACCTCAGCAGCAGTTTTAACGCCTTCGATATACCGATACAACTGCTGACTTTCAGATAAAGACCAACAAACAAGATGCGACATCAAAGCACTATTATCCGCATTAATAATCAGCGTTACTGGTCTGTCCGTTTTAACCTTATATCCACTCGTTTTTATCGATGACACCCGTTCAATTAATGCGCTTTGCAAGCATAACCGAGCGACTAAAGCGTTTTTTTGGTTACGTAACTTTTGCAGGGCGGGTAGTAAGCCCTTCTTCAAAAATACACTCACAGGGTACTGCTTGCTGGCTTCTTGAAAAAGACGCTGCCACTTACTCTGATTCAATTCGACAACCGCTGCAATAAACTGCCACTGCCAGTCAGGCCATTGTTCCTCATCACCTTTCATACGTAGATCATCTGAACCAGAATCCAACAACGCACGAACCTTACCGACAGACACTCCCTGATTAATCCAATACAAAATCCGTTTCACACGTTCAACATCTTGTAAACAATATAGGCGATGCCCTTTTTCAGTTCGAAACGGTTTCAATAACCCATAACGACGCTCCCACGCCCTTAAGGTGACAGAATTGACACCTGTCTGCTCAGAAAGAATTCGTATTGGAAAGTAATCCGAAGCTATTAATTCAGTCGTAACATTCATTCATGCATACCGGAGGCTTGTATAAAATCATTTTATGTACAAAAATTAACTTATACAAAATATATTTTTGTATAAGATTAAAAACAAATATCACATAGAGAACATAAATATGACATCCGGTATTCCTCGCACACATTTTGCCATCATCGGTGCAGGCCTTGCAGGCGCAACATTTAGCCACTTTGCCCACCAGCAAGGGTTTGAATGTATAGTACTTGAGAAATCACGTGGCACCGGAGGCAGAGCAGGCAGCAAGCGCTTGGGGGAATACAGCGTTGATCTTGGTGCCAGCATTATCAGCTTTGGCGATGAAGAACTTACTGATCTAAGAGAGGTTCTACTTGAAAACCAAGTCATTGAACGCTGGCAAAGTGCCTACGTTGGCGTTCCACGTATGTCTTCTATCGCTCGCTTCCTAATCCAAGACTCACCATTACTTACTGAAACGAAAGTTCATCACATCGAACGACAAGGAAGTAAATGGTTACTTCGCGACGAGAAATATCAACCCATTTGCCTTACTGAACATGTTGTGATCGCGACACCTGCCATGCAATCTGCCATGCTGTTAGCAACTATCCCAAATTCTGGTGCTTTACTTCAGTTTGCAAACCAAGCAGGAAGCCAAACCCAACCCCAATGGAGTATGTGGGTGACAACAGAGCCAACGGATAGTGCACCACTAAGGCCTTGCCAGCACCCTATACTCGAGTCTTTAATAAAAGACTCAGACAAACCTCAGAGAGTTGCAGGATCAATGGAAACATGGGTTATTCAAGCCTCACCTCAATGGAGTAAAACGCACCTAGATACGCCTAAGGAAGACGTTAAATCCATACTGATTGAAGCATTTACTGATGCCACCTCGTCGACGGTGAAAGAATCTGGGGATCCACATCGTTGGCTATTAGGACGTCAAGCGATGGCCCTGTCACCAAGTGAGTATTTTTTTGATAACACGCTGAACATCAGTTTAATTGGTGACTGGCTATGTCAAGGTGATGCCGAAGGTGCCATGTTGAGTGCGAAATTTGCTTTCGAAGCAATTCAAAAAACACTAACGGATACAAACACATAGGAGGCTGCTATGACAGTCAATGAATGCCACCCAGATCATATCAGCAGCAAAATACCGGTTGGCATTAGTGCCTGCTTGTTAGGTGAAAATGTTCGCTTCAATGGCGGTCACAGTCGTTCATTGTACTGTTTGGGCCCTCTTTCCGAGTATTTTGATTATCAAAAATTTTGTCCAGAAATGGCTGCAGGGTTCGGCACCCCAAGACCGACCATGCGACTAGAAGGTGACCCTAATGACCCTCGCCTCGTATTTTCAAACAAGCGCGATGTAGAGATCACCGATCAACTCGTCAGCTCCAATGAGCGCTATTTAGACAATCTACCCGATATTGATGGTTACATAGTGATGAAAAATTCACCCTCTTGTGGCTATGAACGCATTAAAGTGTATCAAGAAAATGGCCACCCTCACATGCAGCGAGTAAGAGGTCTGTTTACTCAATCACTGATGGATCGGTACCCAAATCTTCCAATTGAAGAAGACGGTCGATTAAATGATCCACTTTTACGAGAAAACTTTTTATTGCGAGTTTTTGCTCACCATGAATTTCGTAACACCGTACTAAACAACCTTTCAATGAAAAATTTAATTGATTACCACAGCCGTTATAAGTATGTCGTGATGGCGCACTCACAACCAGCTTATAAATCAATCGGCCGCCTTCTTTCAGGCCAAGAAAAGATGTCTATTGAGGATCTTTCTGAAGAATATTTTAAGCAATTTATGGCGGCGCTAGCAAAGCCAGCAAAACGTAAAGATCATTGCAATGTATTGATGCACCTAGTGGGGTATTTAAAGCGTGAAGTTGACTCGGCAGTACGACAGGACATACTTAACGTCGTAGAACAATACCGTCGAGGGGAAGTGAACCTAACCACACCGACCACACTGCTGTATCACTATCTAAAACTGTACGGCAGTGAATACGTTAAAGAGCAACGCTACTTTGCTCCATACCCACAGGCATTAGGCATTAGGAATACAGTTTAATCATGGCAATCACGCAATTAGTTTGGCTCCGAAATGACCTTAGGCTGAATGATCACCCTGCTATCGCTCAAGCCCAACAACAAGGAGAGATCGCTGTCGCTGTATGCTTAACACCTGAGCAATGGGATGAGCACTATGAGTCCCCAGCTAAATGTAGTTTACGTTTAAAGCTCTTACAGGCATTACAACAGAAAGCACATGAACTCAACATACCTTGCCATGTACTGTCTTTGAAGCGTTTTTCAGACTGTCCAAGTGCATTATTGACTCTCTGCCAAGAGCAAAGCTTTCAGCAAATCTGGTGGCAAAATGAATTACCTGCTCATGAATCTCATCGTGATGACAATACAGAAAATCATCTTCGTGAGCACAATATAGAATGCCAGCGATTTGCACCGGACTTAATCGTTTCTCAACCCGTATTAAATCAACAAGGCCAGCCTTTTAAAGTTTTCACACCATTTTATAAGCGCTGGTTAGCAACATTGTCAGCAAACGTGCAATCCCCTTACGATCTGCCAAATAAGCAAACACAAGGGGAGGCTTTGCCCAATGAGTTCGTCATGCCTTCTGATCAATCGAGCTACCGAGAAGATCTATGGCCCGCAGACTATCAAGCTATTCGCGAAAAGTTATGGCATTTTTGTCATACCAAGGAAGCGCTGTACGACGAGCTGCGTGATTTTCCAGCAAAACCAAATACGAGCTTATTGTCACCATATTTAGCACTGGGCGCTATTGGTCCAAGAGCGTGTCTAGAGGCCATTATTTATTCTGCCTCTCAAGACAACCGCGACTGGCACGCAAGCGTCTGGTTAAAAGAACTCGCTTGGCGAGATTTTTATAAGCAACTGATGGGCTTTTTCCCAAATTTATCAAAGTCACTCCCTTTTAAGCCTGAAACAGTGAACGTCATTTGGAACAATAATGAAACGGGCTTTAAGGCCTGGTGTGAAGGAAGTACTGGCTTCCCTATCGTTGATGCAGCCATGCGCCAACTCAATCAAACAGGCTGGATGCACAACCGACTACGCATGATTGCAGCGAGCTTTCTAACCAAGTTATTGCTAATCGATTGGCGTAAAGGCGAAGCCTATTTTATGAGCAAGTTAATTGATGGTGAGTTCGCTGCCAATAATGGCGGTTGGCAATGGAGCGCATCAACCGGTTGTGATGCTGCCCCCTACTTCCGAGTATTCAACCCGACGCGTCAATCTGAACGATTCGACCCTGATGGCACTTTCATAAAGAAGTTTGTTCCGGAGCTAAAGAACGTCCCAGTCAAGAGCATCCATAACCCAAGTGGCGCTATACGTGACCAGAACGATTATCCAGCGCCAGTAGTCGATTACAAGCTTGCACGTCAACATGCCATAGCAGCATTCGAAAATCTCAAAAAGGAGAGTCAGTAGGTGCCTAAGACACCTACTCATTGACTTTTACTAACTCGCGCACTATTTTGAAGTCTAATTAATCTACTTTAGAGAGTTCGTTGTCCCCAAGGGGTTCATCCTGCTGGAAGTTCTCTCTATAATGCGCGTCTTTACAGACACCTCAGACATCAAAACAAGTGTTATATGCCCGAACAACAACATCTACATGACGTCCTCGTTCATTTGCGCCGCATCATTCGTGCAACAGATCTTCAATCTAAACGAATAGTAAAAGCGTGTGGTCTTACAATTCCTCAAATCATGGTGTTACGTGCCATTGAGGAGCTCGGAGACGTCACAGTGCGCAAAATTTCTGACAATGTATCTTTGAGTCAAGCGACCGTGACAACTATCCTAAATCGTTTAGAAGAACGAAAGCTAGTTGAGCGCGTACGCGCGCAAAAAGACAAACGCATTGTGAACGCACGCCTTACCGAAGAAGGTAGAAACGTATTGCTAACATCGCCACCGTTGCTACATGAAAAATTCATTTCTGAATTTGAATCGCTGCAAAGCTGGGAACAGACACAAATTCTATCTTCTTTACAGCGTGTTGCTGTAATGATGGATGCAGAAAAGCTAGACGCTGCACCGTTACTCGATATAAACGCTCCAGGTTCACACTAACTGGAATTGATAAGCAACAAAAAAGGCCGCATAAGCGGCCTTTTACTATTCTACGTCTTTATTTAAGATTTAAAACATCTTGCATATCATATAGACCAGCAGGTTTGCTTTCTAACCAAGCAGCAGCTCGAACTGCGCCTTTAGCAAAGGTCATACGACTGCTGGCTTTATGGGCAATCTCAATACGCTCGCCCTCTGTTGCAAACCATACACTGTGCTCGCCTACAACATCGCCTGCACGGATGGTTTCAAAGCCAATCTCTTTTTGCGTACGAGGACCAATTTGGCCTTCACGACCATAAACAGCGCATTCTTTCAGATCACGACCTAAGGCTTCAGCAACCACTTCACCCATGCGCAAAGCAGTGCCCGATGGTGAATCTACTTTATGACGGTGGTGCGCTTCAATCACCTCAACATCATAATCATCACCAAGGATTTCTGCCGCTAGAGACAGCAACTTCAAAGTCAGGTTAACACCAACACTCATATTAGGTGCGAAAACAACAGACGTTTGCTTGCCAGCTTCTTCTAATTGAGATTTTTGCTCATCGTTAAGGCCCGTTGTGCCGATGACTATTGATTTGCCATGCTTAGCACAAAAAGCAGCATTACCAACACTCAACTCTGGTGTAGTGAAATCAACAAGTACATCAAAGTCATCAATACATTGCTCAATGCCACTCACAATACTTACGTTCAGCTTACCAACACCTGCCACTTCACCAGCATCTGCACCCAGTAAAGAGCTTGTTGGCTCTACAATGGCCGCCCCCAACTTAACACCGTCTGCATCTGTAATGGCTTGAATTAATGTTTTACCCATACGGCCTGCTGCGCCAATTACTGCAATACGCATCACTTCTATCCTCAAAAAATTTTGTCAAGAACCATAGCAAAAAACCTCTAAAAGCGCATCATAAGAACCAAAAAAGCGACGTAACACGTCGCTTTTTTGGTTAATTACAATTAGAAGATTTCATTAGGGTCTAACTCAAACCCACCATCACCTTCTGTAAATAGATCATTCGTATCTGAGTCACCACCTAGACCCGGCGGATACTCAGGCTCTATCACATTAGGTCGTGCTAAGTCATTTTGGCGTATAACAATTTCAACTCGACGGTTTGTTGCACGGTTTTGCGCCGTGTCATTCGGTAAAAGTGGTCGAGTATCGGCAAAACCAGTTACCGAAAATCGACTTTGCTCCAGTTGACCAGTAGAAAATAACTCTTCTGCCACAGAAATCGCACGCGCAGATGATAATTGCCAATTAGACCGAAATCGTCGGCTATCAATGGGAATATTGTCGGTATGACCTTCTACCGCAATACTACCATCTAAACCAACCAAAACATCTCGAACCATATCTATTATAGGAATAAAGTCATAGTTTAATTCGGCAGAGCCTGATTGAAACGAACCTTTATCTTTTAAACGTATCGTGATGGTATTTTCTTGCGTTTCAACTTCAACCGTTCCTTTTGAAATTTCTTCCCGCATAACGGAGGCCACTTGCTGTGCCGTTTCCTCAGTCTGTTGAATCTGTTGTTCGCGCTGCATGTCTGCTTGAGACATGTCGACAGCTGTATTCGGTGAAGGCTGACCAGCACCGTCTTGCTCATTCAATTGAGCAGAATCCGGTTTACACATCACCTCTAGTGTATTTTCAGGCCTATCATCTGCTTTTTGTCGGACCTCATTTATAGGCGTCGGTTCCGGGCGCCCAGGGCTGAATTCCTGAGCAATAATCGACGTTCCCATTGGGATAGATTCCGCTTCAATTTGTTTTTGTACACCAAATGCTTCCCGCATAGAGCCAGCCAACTGCTTAAATTTCAAGACATCCATTTCAGCAAACGACAACAACAATACAAAGAAACACATCAGCAGCGACATCAAATCGGCAAATGTCCCCATATAGGCAGGGAGACCTTCTATACATTCGGGGCAGTCGTTTTCGTCTTCTTCATCACTCATTATACTACAATCCAGTTAACCATCAGGAAAACATCACTCACGTTCTGTTCGTTTGCCTTCAGCAATGTAGGTTTTCAAAGCACCATCCAAGACACGAGGATTTTGTCCAGCTTGAATAGCCAATAAAGCATCTAAAATAAGCTGCTGACAAAGCAACTCTTCATTAGCACGGTTAGACAGCTTAGCTTGGAGCGGCAAACACAACATATTCGCCAGCATGGCACCATATAATGTCGTTAAAAGAGCGACAGCCATTGCTGGCCCTATAGATTTTGGATCGTCCATATTAGCCAACATCTGCACCAAACCCACCAAGGTACCGATCATTCCCATTGCTGGACCAGTATCACCGAATGCTTTAAAGACTTTGGCACCATTATCATGTCGAGTGAAAGCTTGATTCATATCTTTTGATAGCTGAGCTTTTACAACCGATCCATCGTGACCATCCACCAACATTTGAATGCCTTTTGACAGGAATGGGTGACTGACCTCTTTGCCTTCCAATGATAGAAGACCACCTTTACGAGCTTCGTCGGCTAAACCATAAATTTCATCGATTAGAGTATCAACAGGAATACTTTTAAACATGAATGCCTTTGCGGCAGACTTTCCGGCACCAAGAAACTGGCCCAGCGGGTATTGCATTAATACAACGAAGGTAGATCCGATCAATACGATCAAGACAGAAGCAGGGTCCAAAAACATCCCTGCCGAGCCACCAAAAATAATGGCCATCAATACGATGGCAAATGCGCCAATGAGGCCTATTAGCGTTGCGATATCCACACGCGTCTCCTACGAATAAAGTATAATGCAACTTAACTCATTCCATTTTAAACAAATAGTAGCGGCGCGTCTTAATATACCGTTACTATTTTGTAACTTTTAGAGTGTCTTTACTCTTGAATTATGCGGAATTCTGTTACAAATTGTAGATTATCAAAAGAGAAGTCATTATGTCTCGAAAAACTAGCGTGCGTCATTTCGAAGAAAACCTCTCGGAACTAGAAACTATTGTCGGACAACTAGAATCCAACCAGCTATCCCTTGAAGAAGCGTTAAAAGCGTTTGAAAAAGGCGTCAAGCTTAGTCAGGATTGCCAGTCAGTTCTAACCCAAGCAGAGCAAAAAGTACAAATTTTGCTTGAAACCAACGAAGGCGAGCGCCTAGAAAACTTTGACCCGGAACCTGAACAGTGAACTTAGAGCAATTTACGCACTACGCTTGCGAACGTGTTGACCGCTACTTAGATCGAACTTTATCTGCATACATTCCGGCTAGTGGACTTCAAGAAGCCATGCGTTATAGTCTTTTCAATGGCGGAAAACGAGTCCGCCCTATGCTGACGTATGCGGTAGCTCAGCTTTTTACTGAAGCGAATGAATTAACCGATGCCAGTGCAGCAGCGGTCGAATCAATACATGCCTACTCTCTAATACACGATGATCTGCCTGCGATGGACGATGATAATTTACGCCGCGGCAAACCAACTTGTCACATCCAATATGATGAAGCGACAGCAATTTTAGCGGGTGACGCATTGCAGACCTATGCTTTCGAGTTACTCAGTCAAAGCCATCTTGGCAAAGCAGATACTCAAATTGCTTTAATACAAACTCTGCAAAAAGCATCTGGACGTTATGGCATGGTCACTGGCCAAATGATTGACCTTGCAAATGTTGATAAAGAGATGACTCTTGAGGACTTAGAGTTAATGCATCGCCACAAAACGGGAGCCATTATTCGTGCAGCCGTTAAAATGGGTGCTCAAAGTGTCAACGTAACAGACCCTAAACAACTTGATGCACTTGATTTATACGCGTCTGCTATCGGCCTTGCATTTCAAGTTCAAGACGACATCATCGATATTACCAGCGATACCGAAACACTTGGTAAAACACAGTTTTCAGATTCAAATGCAAACAAGCCCACATACCCTAAACTACTTGGGTTAGAGGGTGCTCAAGCACTTGCAAAGCGTTTGCACGATGAAGCAATCGCACAAGTCATGCCATTTGGCCCAAAAGCGACACCATTAGTAGAGCTGGCTAACTATATTATTGCCCGCAACCACTGATATAATGCCTCGCTATTTTATGACAGAATAAGTGACCTTCCGGTGCCCATGTTCGAAACGATACCTACATCGCGTCCTTTGACGCCTCTATTAGACCAAATAGACAGCCCAGCTGATCTTCGTGAGCTAAACAAAAAAGATCTCAGCACGCTAATTCGCGAACTGCGTGCCTACATGCTTTACAGTGTTGGACAAACGGGCGGTCACTTTGGTGCTGGACTAGGCGTAATTGAATTAACCGTCGCACTGCATTACGTATTCAATACGCCAGAAGACCGTTTAGTGTGGGATGTTGGCCATCAAGCTTATCCTCATAAGATTTTAACCGGACGGCGTGACTCCTTGCTCACTATTCGCCAAGAAAACGGAATATCTGGCTTTCCAAAACGGGAAGAAAGCGAATATGACACCTTTGGAGTGGGTCATTCAAGTACATCAATTGGTGCAGCATTGGGTATGGCTCTTGCCTCTCGCCAACTGAAGACAAACCGTAAAGCAGTAGCTATTATTGGCGATGGCGCCATGTCTGCGGGGATGGCATTTGAAGCAATGAATCACGCTGGTGACGTCGAAGCCGATATGCTTGTTGTCCTTAATGACAATGAGATGTCTATTTCCAAACCTGCAGGTGCTCTATCAAGTTCCTTGGCTCGAATTTGGGCCAGTAAAACGTATGAAAATATTCGCGAAGGCGGCCGAAAAGTCTTCTCAGGCCTGCCATCCGCACTTGAATTGGCACGTAAAGCAGAAGAACACATGAAAGGCATGGTTGCTCCAGGAACCATTTTTGAAGAATTAGGCTTTAACTATATTGGCCCTATTGATGGTCATGACATTGAGCTACTTACTCAAACGCTTAGTAATCTAAAAGACCGTAATGGCCCTCAGTTTCTTCATGTCATCACTAAAAAGGGTAAAGGTTTTGAGCCAGCTGAAGGTGACCCCATCGGCTATCATGCTATTAATAAAACTGAACCTGACCCTAAGCCGGACACTGAAGAACCCAAAATTAAGCTACCAAAGTACAGTAATATTTTTGGTCGTTGGTTATGTGATGCAGCCGCTTCAGATGAGAAATTAGTCGCTATTACACCCGCAATGAAAGAAGGCTCTGATCTTATAGAGTTTGCCGACAGTTACCCAGACCGATATTTCGACGTAGCGATTGCCGAACAGCATGCAGTAACACTTGCCGCGGGTATGGCTTGCGATGGTTTAAAACCTGTTGTCGCCATTTATTCTACGTTCCTTCAACGTGGCTACGACCAACTTATTCATGATGTTGCCCTGCAAAAGCTAGATGTATTATTCGCAATTGACCGCGCTGGCTTAGTTGGCGAAGACGGTCCTACTCACGCAGGCGCTTACGATTTAAGTTATCTACGCTGCATTCCTAGCATGGTGGTGATGGCACCGTCTGATGAAAACGAGTGTCGAAAATTACTACACACTGGCTACCAATATCAAGGACCTGCTGCTGTCCGCTACCCCAGAGGAACAGGACGAGGAATTGCAGTTAGCAGCGCGCTTGAAACGGTTAAAATTGGGCAGTCTCGAATACTCCATCAAGGTAGTACTGATATTATAATTTGTGGCTTTGGTCGTCCTACCTATGACGCATTACTTGCTGCTGAGACTTTAGATGCTACGTTAATCGATATGCGCTTTGTAAAACCTATCGATGAAGAGGCTCTTTTAAGTTACCGCCATGCTAAGTTGTTTGTCACAGTAGAAGAAAATGCCATTATGGGTGGTGCAGGCTCTGCTGTATCTGAGCTTTTAAATCGCCATGATATTTCATCAGCAGTACTTCAGTTAGGCTTGCCGGACAGGTATGAAGAGCATGCAACACATAGTGCAATGCTTAAACGTATTGGCTTAGACTCAGAAGGAATCCTTTCTCAAATCAAGGCAAAACTAGAAAATCTGACTAGTTAATACTCGGGGCGGTGGTGCAAGCCGCTCTTGCTAATTTAGAAAAAACTGCAACATAGTGTGAAAGCACTATTGCTCCATAATAGCTGCTTAATTTTTGGCTAGGATAACTTAAATTCAAAAGCAAGGGCCAATAACCATGAAGACTATTTTGGTAATCGGCGCAACTGGCCAAATCGGGCAGAGAGTTTGTCAATCACTCGTTAATGATGGGCATTCAGTCCGAGCAATTGCACGAGACAGTCAACGCGCAAGTGAACTTGAGCACCTCGATTTAGAAATCTTTACGGTCGATCTAGAAAACGACTTTTGTGATGCCTATGAAGGGGTACAGAAAGTTATATTTGTCGCAGGATCAGGCAGCTCTAGTGGTTACGATAAAACTATACTCGTTGATCTTTGGGCTGCTAAAAGAGCCATTGATTACGCTGAAGAAGAGCCTTCTGTAGAGCATTTTATCCTACTCAGCTCATTTGGTGCAGATGATCCCGACGAGATTAATTCAAGTATTAAGCCTTACTTGATAACAAAACACATCACCGATGAATATCTAACCAAAGCCAGCGTTCCATACACTGTTCTGCGTCCGGGAAAACTCACCAACACGCCAGCAACAGGTGGGTTTACTAGTGAACGACCAAATATAGGTGCTGACACTAGTATCTCCAGAACTGATGTCGCTGATGCAATCTGCTATTGTGTTGAACATGATTCAACTAAAATTAGAGTAGTTGAATTGTTTACTGGCCACGAAACCATTGACCGGATGTTTGGCTAACTTTTAAAAAACTAGAGTGCACATTTAAGCCACTCTAGTTTTTGTATCCCTCCTAAATCTAAGCATCTATTACTTTAATGCCTTCTTAAGGTACTATTTAATATCGCTATAATGGTGAGTACATCTACTCATAGGTCAAGTGGAAGGAGTGGACTTGCAAAAATTTGAGGATTTCTGTCTTAACAGCATACAAAATCCTGTATGGATCTATGACGTTCAAAATTTCAAAGTATATTGGGCTAATAATGCAGCCTTGAATCTTTGGGAAGCCAATGACTTAGATGAACTCATAAGTCGAGATTTTAAATCAGGAAGTTCCGATGCTGTTACTCAAACACTGCTTGGCTATTTAAATGACTTTGAGGCAGGAAGAATCATAGACTGTTGGTGGCGCATTTCTCCAAAAGGCATCGATAAACAAGTATTTATGCGGTTCAGCGGCATAGAAATTGAAGGCAACCGTACAGCAATGCTCGCCGAGGGGATCCATTCAGAAATACTAAATCGTTATGTTGGTGAAGTCGGAAAGAGCGCTATTTTAGGCCTATTTGATAATGACGGTCATTTGCTCAGTTTCAACCCTCCATTCAAAGACCAATTTGGCCACGAAATACAGACATTTTCTGATCTATTTTCCAAAGAAATTGATCTTACATCTTTTGTTTTCTCAGAAGAATCCCTGTTCGAGAATGATTACTTATTGTCCACCAAGAAAGGGAAACGCTGGCATAGGTTAGAGCTTAGCAAAGACATTTATGCGAAAAGTGTCATTGCTACATTGAATGATATAAATGAACGTAAAATAAGCGAGTTAAAATACGCCCATGCTTCTATTACAGACTCGTTAACAGATTTACTTAATCGCCGCGGATTACAAAATAAGCTGAAGAAAATCCATGGTCTACCCTACACTTTATTCTATATTGATCTTGATGGTTTTAAACCCATTAATGACAGCTATGGGCACTCCGTTGGAGATTCCTTACTTGTAAAAGTCGCTGAGATCTTACAGAACTCTATGCATTCAAATTCTGTCTGCGCCCGCTTGGGAGGTGATGAATTTGTGTTAATCATTCCTGAAGATTTACCAAAACAACAACGTGAGACTATCGCTCATAAGTTAGTGCAGAAGCTATCTTCACCCATGCAACTGGATGATATACACCGTACCTTAATTTCAGCGAGCATCGGGGTTGCACACAACCGCGACAACATAACGGATGACCCCTTACAAGTACTCATCTATGCTGATGCGGCACTTTATGTGGCTAAACGGAGCGGACGAAACCGATTCATAAGCTACATTCCAGGCATGGAGGACCATCAACTTAAGCGCAGCCTCATCATTAAAGAACTACAAAACGCCATTGAAAACAACCAACTAAAGCTTCACTATCAACCCATTTATAAAACCCCTAATTCAAATGCAGTCGGATCAGAAGCATTGCTGCGATGGGAACATCCATCTCTTGGGCATATCTCACCGCTTGAAATTATTACTGCAGCAGAAGAAACAGGCCATATTGCTGTTTTAGAAAATTGGGTTATTCGTCGCGCATGCTTAGATTTAGCAGAACTAAAAATACTCTACGGTGAAAATTTTTCCATCGGCGTCAATATTTCTGGCGCTCATTTAACACAACTGAATTTTGTTGATGACATTAAATCAGTTCTAGAAGAAACCAAAACCAACGCAAAAGATATTGTTCTAGAGTTAACTGAAAGCGTACTAGTTAGCTTTTTAGAAAGAGGCCGTAATACACTCCAGGAACTGTGTAATTTAGGATTCGTTTTTGCTATTGATGACTTTGGTACTGGCTACTCATCCCTTGCCTATTTGAGCCAAATCCCTGCGAGCTTTGTGAAAATAGACAAAGCTTTTACTAATAATATCGAGAACGACCCTCACACCATTCGCTTCATTCGAGACCTTTGCCAAAACCTCAATATGGAATGCTTAATAGAAGGCGTGGAAACACAGGAACAAGCATTCCAATTGGATGCGCTGGGCATTCGTTATCGACAAGGTTATTTTTACGCAAGACCCGCACCGTTAAGTCAATTAACTTAACTTTTTTCTAGCAGAAACCATCGAACTCAATATTCATTAATTGCGCTTTAGCACAAAGTAAATAGACAACCGTAAATGGATATCGAGTTCGATAGGGTCGACCGTTACATTTCTTTTAACCTAGCAACTAACGCCGCCATTTCAGCATCCGTACCAATCGTAATACGTAAGAAATCTCCGATACGAGGTTTGTTACCAAAGTAACGCACCAAAATACCCTGCTCTTTTAGACCTAAGTACAATGACTCCGCTTCATGTTCAGGATGCGTCACAAAGACAAAGTTCGTCGCTGATGGCAAAACTTGGAAGCCTAATGCCTCAAGCTCAATTGTCGTCCATTCGCGTGTTGCGACAGTCTTTTGACAAATTTCTTCCAGATAATCCGTATCTTCCACCGCTGCTGTCGCGCCGGCTAGTGCAATACGATCAACAGGGTAAGAGTTGAAAGAGTTCTTTAAACGCTCTAAACCTTCAATTAACTCTGGCTGAGCAATGGCATACCCTACTCGTATACCCGCTAAGGCACGCGACTTCGACAAGGTTTGCACGACCATGAGATTCGGATACTGGCCAACTAACGTAACAGCACTTTGCGCACCAAAATCCACATACGCCTCATCAACAAGAACGACAATATCAGGATTCGACTGCAGTACTTTTTCAATGTCCGCTAACGGCAATGCTTTACCTGTCGGTGCATTTGGGTTGGTAATGACAATGCCTGAAACATCCAGATTTTCGTAGTCACTTGGCACCACATCAAAATCATCGTTCAGCGGCACGATATCTGGGGTAATGCCATATAAGTTCGCGTACACCTTATAAAAACTGTAGGTGATGTCTGCAAACGCTAACGGTTTACCACCAGCAAAGTAGCCCATGAACGCCAGCGCCAGCACTTCATCAGAGCCATTGCCGACAAACACATGATCCGCATCTACCGAATAAGTCTTTGCCAACGCATTTTTCAATGTTTGGCAATTTGGATCAGGGTATAAGCGTAACTTTTCACTCACCTGATCCTGCATCGCGGCCAACGCTTTAGGGGAAGGACCATACGGGCTTTCATTGGTATTTAGTTTAATGTATTGCTTATCTTGTGGCTGCTCGCCTGGCACATAAGGGTCCAGTGATGCAATTTTATCCGTCCAAAAGCGACTCATTTCAACGCTCCATTTTTTAAAAATTTAACCATTAAGAAGTTTTTAAAACCATAAAATAAGGCCTCAAAAGAGGCCTTATACAAAATCAAACGTGTGCTACGTGAGACGCCTCAATTAGTCCTGAGGGCGCATATGAGGGAACAATAGCACATCACGAATCGATGGCGAATCGGTAAACAGCATCACCAGACGGTCGATACCAATACCTTGGCCAGCGGTTGGCGGCAGACCGTATTCCAACGCATTGATGTAATCAGCATCGTAATGCATCGCTTCATCATCACCCGCATCTTTTTCTTCCACCTGACGGCGGAAACGCTCAGCTTGGTCTTCGGCATCGTTAAGCTCCGAGAAGCCATTAGCGATCTCACGCCCTCCTACGAAGAATTCAAAACGATCGGTAATAAACTCATCATGGTCATTACGACGTGCCAGCGGTGATACTTCTGCAGGGTATTCTGTAATAAACGTCGGCTGAATCAGCTTGCTTTCTGCCGTCTCTTCAAAGATCTCTGTCCACAACTTACCAAGGCCCCAGATTGGCTTCACGTCAATATGCAATGCCTTCGCAACAGCGGTCGCTTTTTCAACCGTTGAAACGTCATCCGCCGTTAGCTCAGGATTGTAGTGCAAGATTGCTTCAAGCATGGTCATACGTGTGAATGGCGCACCGAAGTCAAACTCGTACTCACCGTACTGAACAACCGTTTTGCCGAGAACGGCTTCTGATACTATACGCAGCATCTCTTCCGTCAGATCCATTAGATCTTTGTAATCCGCATAGGCTTGGTAGAATTCGATCATAGTGAATTCTGGGTTATGACGCGTCGATACACCTTCGTTACGGAAGTTACGGTTGATTTCGAAAACACGTTCAAATCCACCGACTACTAAACGCTTCAAATAAAGCTCTGGTGCGATACGTAGGAACATGTCCATATCCATCGCATTGTGGTGGGTTACAAACGGACGTGCCGATGCACCACCAGGAATGGTTTGCAGCATAGGTGTTTCCACTTCCATGAAACGACGATCTTCTAAGAAGCGACGAATAGTAGAAATGATTTTCGAGCGTACTTGAAACGTATTGCGAGACTCTTCGTTTACAATCAAATCTACGTAACGCTGGCGATAACGCATTTCCATATCAGCCAAGCCATGGTGCTTATCAGGCAATGGACGTAACGATTTTGTCAGCAACTCAACAGACTGCATGTCAACGTAAAGGTCGCCTTTACCGGATTTATGCACTGGACCAGTTACGCCAATGATGTCACCCAAATCCCAGCTTTTGATGTCTTTCAAAAGCTCTGGATCAAGCGCTTTACGGTTTACATAAGCTTGAATTTGACCACTCATATCTTGCAGCAGCATAAATGCTCCACGGTTACGAACGATACGACCCGCAATGCTCACCACGTGGTTCTTTTCTTCTAACTCTGGCTTTTCTAGCTCAGCGAACTCAGCTTGCAGGTCAGCAGCGTAGGCATCACGGCGAAAGGTATTTGGAAAAGCATTACGCTCTTCACGAATGGCAGCCAACTTAGCGCGACGCTCGGCAACTAAACGGTTATCTTCAGAATTTACGCTGGTCTCGTTTTGAGTTTCGTTAGACATGATTTTGTAAGGTACTCTTGTCAAAAGGTTTTAGTGCACTAAAGGCCTTGTTTAAGGCTCGCCACAATAAATTGATCTAAATTGCCATCAAGTACGGCACCCGTGTTGGAGCTTTCCACACCCGTACGCAAATCCTTGATACGAGAGGCATCCAATACATAAGAACGGATTTGGCTTCCCCAACCGATATCAGACTTGGTGTCTTCTAGCGCTTGAGCGGCTTCCGTACGCTTTTGCATTTCCATTTCGTATAATTTCGCACGCAACTGTTTCATCGCGAAGTCACGGTTAGCATGTTGCGAGCGTTGGTTTTGACACTGAACCACAATACCAGACGGTTCGTGTGTGATACGTACCGCGGAATCGGTCGTGTTCACGTGCTGTCCACCAGCACCTGACGAGCGGTAGGTATCAATGCGCAAGTCCGATGGATTAATATCGATATCAACGTTGTCATCAATCTCTGGAGAAACAAACACCGATGCAAAAGACGTATGGCGACGATTGCCTGAGTCAAAAGGCGACTTACGCACCAGACGATGAACACCTGTTTCAGTACGTAACCAGCCGAATGCATAGTCACCTTCGAAACGTACCGTCGCTGATTTGATGCCTGCGACTTCACCTGCGGAGACTTCGAGCAGCTCCACTTTAAAGCCTTTATCTTCACCCCAACGCAAATACATGCGCAGCAATATATTGGCCCAATCTTGTGCTTCAGTACCGCCCGAACCAGATTGAATGTCTAAGAATGCACTGTTCGGATCCATTTCACCGGAGAACATACGGCGAAATTCTAGCGCAGCCAATTGCGTCTCAAGCTCTTCAAGCTCAAGTTGAACGGCGTCAACTGAGTCTTGATCGTCTTCTTCAACGGCCATATCCAATAATACAGATGCGTCTTCAACACCCGCTTCCAGATTATCAATCGTGGAAACAACACCTTCTAATGTAGAGCGCTCTCTACCTAACTTCTGTGCGTAATCTGGGTCGTTCCAAACATCAGGATCTTCCAGTTCACGGTTCACTTCTTCTAGTCTTTCTTTCTTTGACTCGTAGTCAAAGATACCCCCGAAGTACCTGAGTTCGTTCGGAAAGGTCTTTTATCTTTGAAACAATCGGATTAATTTCCATTTTTTCGTCAATTTACTATAAATTTAGGGTGGATTTAGCGAATCATCAATTGTAACGAATTTACCAGCGGCATAAAATGTTATTCGTTGCGAAAATAGCGGAAATTCAACTCACTTAACACTTATCTAGCTGTCGGAGATCCTATGGAAAAGCCAACTGTTGCTGTCGACATTCTGGGCAAGCCTTTCAATATCAACTGCCCGAAAGGTCATGAGGCAGAATTAAAAGAAGCCGCAGAATATCTGAACACCCAAATGCGTGAGCTTCGCGCAAGTGGCAAGGCGGTCGGTCTTGAAAAAATTGCTATTATTACTGCTTTAAATATTACTCATGATTTGCTATCAAGTCGTCGTTACGCTCGTTCTAATGAGCAGCAACTTCGCGAGCTAACATCACAGCTGGATTCGGCTCTGGGCCAACAGACAAAAGTTAGCTAATAGTTTTGATCATAGGTTTTGCAGCGTTTAGCAAGCATTTTGTTCACGAAAATTCTTCAAGTAATACCCCACTCCACAAGATTCTTAGGGTGATTTTTCATATCGTCTCCCCTATACTGGCGGTGTTTCCTGGGTTGTTCGGAACGGCTTAACGCCCTTGAGCCTATGAGTATACCCCCGGAAAGATGCTGTAAGTTCGGTGAGCATGTCCGTGCGTCGGAAAGCCTAAAGAGCTTCAGCTATTTCCACCTTGAACCACTGGGTTCAAGGCCAATAGTCGAAACGGCAACTTGGGAAACTCTTTTTTTATGTCTTTAGATCGTCAAACGCTTCGTAAATCGCTTCGCCTACTACGCAACCAACTCTCCGACACAGAACAACAGTATGCTGCAGATGCTTTGCAACAAGAGTTCTTACAAGCCTTAGCCCAATTTCTACCGACATCAGCCAATATTGCCCTGTATCTCACCAATGATGGTGAAATTTCACCAAGCAGCATATGTGACTGGTGCTGGCAAAACGAAATAAACGTCTATCTTCCTGTACTCGATGGCAAAGCACTTGTGTTTGCCCGTTATGACAAACACAGTCAATGGCAAAAAAACAGCTTTGGCATTCTTGAACCTGTCGACCCAACACCGGCTACCGGAGCGGATATGGACATTGTGCTAATGCCATTAGTAGGCTTTGATGTCCAAGGTGGGCGTCTGGGCATGGGCGGCGGTTTTTATGACCGCACCTTCGAGAACAAGGCTGAACGGACTCATTTAATTGGTTTGGCACATGATTGCCAGGAAGTCGAACAACTACCAATTGAGTCTTGGGATGTACCGCTAAGTGGTATTTTAACGCCTAGCCGCTATATTACCTGCTCAAACTAACCAAAGAACAGCTTTCTTCTTTATGAAAGACAGGGCTAGTCCAACGTGATCCGTAAGCTGACTAGCCCTGACTCGATTTTTTCTATTTGCATACTTTCAATACCTACCCGCTGCTCACCCAGCGCTTCGAACCATGCTGACAGAATCGTAAATGGCACCCGCGACGACCACACCTGAATGCGCCCTTCTCTTTCCACCTGAATGCGATCCGCTACAAAGCCCGCTTGGTTTGCTGTTTGTGTTAATACATTGCGTAATGCATTTGTGTCACGATCTTCTAATTCCTGCTCAGATCGAGCTTGAGCCAGCACCTCGGCACTCATTACAAGGCGCTGGTATTGGTTTTGAGCAGTAGACAATCGAGTGATCGCTTGCTGATGAGCCGCTTGAGAAGGTTCAATGATCGTATAAAAAACAATCACTAAAACAAATACAGATACCATAACAAGAATAAGAAGGCGCTCTCGTGCGCTTCTAGCTTGAAAAGAAATCATCATGCGTTGCAGTACAGTACTCTGCTGCAACTGTTGAACGAACCAGCTTTTCACCTCGTCACTCCTTGTACACGGTACACACCCAAGTATTGCTCACCTTGTCGCGCCCATTGAACCAATTCGATCGAGACATTTTGCTGCACTAGAAGGGTTTGTACACGCTCTAATTCAGTTCGTGACGCAGCTAACCATTCAAAACGATACACTTGTTGACGCAGTGACACTTGCTGTAAACCGGACTCAATATTCAACACCTTTTGTAAATCACCAAGCTTGCCGAGAAGCTCGTAAGCAGACCACTGCGCTGGCTGGTTTTGTTGCTGTGAAGCTTGTAGTAAACGCGCATCCAACTGTCGTGACAAATTCACAACACGCCCAGCGTCCGGGACCAGACTTAAGAACAGTTCATTAGAAGCTTGTTCAACCTCCAACGCTTGTGCATTTATTTCTTGCGTAGCGAGCTCACTATTCAACCATTGTGCAGTCAAAGCGACCACGACCAACCCAGCCGCCCATTGCCAACGGGAAGCCGTGATCTTTGCTTCCTCAGTGATTTCTTCTGTTTCACCAATACACCATCGTTTCCACTGTGCTTCCTGAGCCAACGCCTCATTGATACAGGTTAAATCATAGACTTGGCTGATCGTTGCTGAGGTGTGAGTCTCCGACAGCTCTTCAGGTAGCCAGCACAGTTGACTCTGACTGACATCAAAATGCTCGCCTAATACTTCGGCGACACCATTTTGAGCTTGAAGTGTGAGTACAAATTGTAGTGGTAATATGACCGCTCTAGTGCTGCCAATATTATGTAACTCTGCTTGCCAATCCGCCAATAGCGACTTATCCATCGTCAATGCCCAGATCTGATTGGGACTGTCTGGCACCCAGAAAAACGCTAAAGACTCAATCGGTTGCGCTAAATAAGGTTCCATTAAATAAGGTAGCACCTTGTCCATATGCCGACGCTGATGTTTGGTCACAACCAACTTACGAATGTGGAAACGATGATGCGGAGGAAACAAAAAAACACGTAAATCACTGTTTTTGGAAGCCATTTCTTGATACAACGCTGCCATCTCAGTATTAGATTCAACCATTCCTTGCTGTATCATTTTTTGGCCATCAAAACACCACCAGTCATACACCCAATGGCCATGACCTAAATGCGTTTCGCGTAGCTGAATCATCAATCTTTGCACAACGTCTCTCAATCGTTTGGTAATCGTATTTGTTCGTTTACTAAAGCTTTCGATAATACGTCAAAGGTAATAAAGGAGCGAGATAAAGGCACCACGATCCCCGTTTCTTCATTCTGCTTAAGTACTGTTCTTAGATAACGCTGGTGTGACCCATCCTTTAACGTAACAAACACGTCAAGCGTACCACTTTGTACGCGCCAATCTTCCGTTCGTAATGTTTGATCTGCTAATATTGGCCAGTTGATTAATTCTTCAATCGAACTAAAACCCGCCGAGGCAATACGTGCCTCTAACGCCTGCAGTTTTCGCTCGGTCAATTCGGGAAAATAAGCACGCAATAACGGCGGTGTTAATCGATTGATATTGGTAGCACTACCTTGTGGCAACACACACACATAAGGCATCAACCTAAGCCAAGTTTGCTCAGGTACCGGTAGTAACCGTAACTCTGAAACATCAGCCAAAGGCGAATCTGCCGTTCGATAGGCAGGTTGCAACCCTGCATAGTATTCATCCTCATGACTCGACGCTGCACTCAACACTTGATCGCTATCGACCCAATCTTTAACCAAATACACCCACTCATCAGAAAGCAATAACTCAGACGACAAGCGCAGTAACCGGTCTTGAACAAGTTTGGAACGATTAGCGTCAGCCAGATCATTTAGATTAATACAGGCTTGCCGATCTATCATATTCACTTGTATAGGCACGTCTTGTAGCACAAACTCGTGTGTCGCTAAATGCCACGGGCGACTTGCATCCGGTGGCACCAGTCGGTCCGATTCAAGCAACTGTTGGACAAGCCACGTCGATGCCCATGCCTCGCCAGCCAATAATCGGTGGCGTACTTTCATGTCTTCTTGAGTTCTCGATACCACTGCAACACTTTGCTCGACGTGACCCAATATCTGAATAGACAAGGTCGCTACAACAGCAAACACCATTAAAGCGACCAGCAATACGACGCCATTTTGAGAGGATTTCATTGCTCCCCCTTTCGCTGCGTTGTTAGGCCACAGGGTAACTCAAATAAGCGCGTTATAACCCCAAATCTAGGCGTATCTAAGTTTATACGCAGCGCTATTGCTATAGACGAACGCTCTTGTCCTGGCAGTGAAGAGTTGATTGGCCATTGTTCATACCACCCCTCTGTCGTAAGCACCTGAACTGAAAAACGAGTCGATGGTGTTAACTCTTGTATTTGAGGCGTGGAGCTCTCTACTTGATCTAATACTGACCAGACAACTCGCTGCAGTCCATTATTGACGACTTGATACGTGACCCGCTGTAGCTGTGACTGCGCCTTATCAAGCGCATTCGAGTGCCCTAACTGAGTAAAGCTTAGCGCTTGATCGGCGACCACCAAACTTGGCACAGCCTCACCCAATTCGCCTCGTACTGGTTTGCCAATAAATTGTGTGACATCTCTTTCCAGCCAGTTCATCGCTCGGCTGAGTTGATTAAGCTCCTTCGTATGATCAGCAGTGGCGTCCGACATCCGAACAGACGTTCCGAGAATTTGATAACCAACACCGCCCATCACCGCAGTTATAAACACCACCACCAGTAGCTCTATCAGGGTAAAACCACGCTTATTACACATCATGGTATTAATGCCTCGCGTGGTAGAAAAGACTCTAAACGATACAGTGGTTGATCCACATCCGATGGGTAAAATACTGAAACCTCGATCGTTTGCAGAAACTCAGTCTGCTCGACTGCCAACGCGCGAGTAAGAAAACGTAACGTTCCTTGCTCAGTCCATGCGTCGCCTAGCTCTAAGGGTTGCCCTAATCGAACAGCTAAACGCAGCTCAGTCGCTCGGTCTTCAGCAACCCAAGCGGCCAGTATTTTCTCGGTTAAATATTCACTTTGCTTCGTCCCAGTATCACTGGTCTGCATTAACACCAAACCCACAGATGCTAAAATAACCAGCGCAACCAGCACTTCGATTAAAGTAAAACCAGTAACTTTACTCCATCGAAAGAACATTTAAGCCATCTCCAACGACTGTCACTTGTTGATCACCTTCTAAGACTCGCCAGCGAAAGGGCAAATACTCCCCTGATTCTAGAACGAACAAGGCCATTGGCACCGACACATTTACTGCCTGCTGTGCATCACTTAAACTGGTTTTGTTATATGACAACTCATAGTTCAACTCATCATTAAACGTATACACCACCTCAGCGGGTCGCCATGTTCCTGTAACGTTTTGCCATAATACAAGCTGCTCCTGATCCACCTGTAAAAAGGAGGTTTGCCGAGACATCCATTGCTGATCAAAGACACGCTGTAAGGTTTTCCGCAACGAATGGGCTTCGCTATTAGCACGATTGTTTGCAGCAACCCCAACCAAATTAGGCGCTACCAAACTGGTCATTACCGTTAAAATCACCAGCACTACCAGTAACTCCAATAAGGTAAAACCTTGCCGCCCACTTTTAAGTGACACTACAGATCTCGGCTACTGATATCTGACGCGTCCGCCTCGCCACCATCGCGGCCATCCGCTCCCAATGTCACAAGCTCGTATTCACCTTGAGCACTGGGGCTAATGTAAAGAAAATCAAAACCCCAAGGATCTTGAGGCACACTTGGTAAATACCCGCCTTGTTTCCAATTACGCGTCTCTGGGTACCCCGTGGGGCGATTAACTAACGCCTGTAACCCTTGTGCTGTAGATGGATATTGACCGTTATCAAGCTTATATAAGTCCAGCGCCGAGACGATATTGCGTAATTGAGTTTTAGCAACCGCCACCTTAGCGTCATCCGAACGCCCCAAAATATTTGGAGCAACCAGCGCCACCAACAAACTTAAAATTGCCGCAACGACCATTAATTCAAGTAGCGTAAAACCAGCCTGTCGCTTCGCAGCTAAGGAGTGTTTACGATGCTTCGAAACCATTTTCATGGATGCCTTCCTTTGTTCTTTTTCTGTATTTGAAACTGCATTAGTTCAACAGCTGATTCATATTCATAATAGGCAGCAAGATGGCCATCACAATCAACATGACGGCCGCCCCCATAATCAACAACATGAGAGGTTCAAACAGTGTAATAAAGTTATTCATCTGATATTGGCTTTGTTCGGACTGTTGCTTAGCCGCTTTATCCAACATCCCCGCCAGCTCGCCACTGCGCTCGCCACTGTCAATCAGTTGCATCATCATAGGCGGCACTAACTGCGTCTCTTTTAGCGCTTTTGTTAACGAGACACCTTCTTTTACTTGTACCTGAGCACGGCCTAATAAGAATTGCACTGAATGGTTGAAGACAATCCGATTAGCGATCTCCATCGCATTCACTAATGGCACCCCACTTCTAAACAGCATAGCCAGCGTCGACACATAGCGCGTCATAGAACTCACACGAATCATCCTGCCTATAACAGGCAGATTAAATAACATAGCATCACGACGATGCCTAAAACGTTCATGACGTAACAACAGCCGATAACTGACCAAAATAATAACAAGCCCTACAAGAAGACTGTCGCCCCATGTAACGACCCAGTTACTCAGGGACATCATGCTGATAGTCAAGGTCGGTAAATCGGCTTTTTGGCGCTCAAATACGGCGACAATATCCGGCATCACCGAGCCTAACAAAAAACCGACGATCGCAATGGCCACTAGCGTTAATAAAGCAGGGTACAAAAGCGCCGATTTTAGTTTTTGCTGATTGCCCTGTTCGCGTTCAGAGTGCTCGGATAATTCCAACAAAACTGTAGCGAGCTTACTTGATTCTTCACCAGCCTGAACACTGGCACGAAACAACATTGGAAACGCTTTAGGATACGTATCTAAGGCTTGCGCTAATGAAAAACCTTCCAGTACACGTGCCCGAATGGCTAACAACATGGAGCGAATATGACGCTGCTGGCTTTGGGCTGCCACCCCTGAAATGGCTTCTTCTATCGGCAACCCAGCATCGATTAATGTTGCTAACTGGCGAACTAGCAACGCACGCTCTCGAACAGACAAACGGCGCTGAAATACGAGCCGAGCACTTGGCTTGGCATTATGAAGTTCAAGTGGTAACAATCCTAAGTCACGCAGCTTTTGCCGAGCGTGACGCTCATTATCCGCTTCCAAAACGCCTTTCTGCTTGGCGCCTGATGGCGCTAACGCACGATATTCAAACACCGCCATGACTAATGCCCATCGCTGCTTGTTGCATCTGGATTTAAGATATCCCCGCTGTGCTCTGATGTCACACGAAGCACTTCCTCTAACGAGGTTAACCCTTGGCATACTTTATCTAAACCATCTTGTCGTAAACTTGGGCGAGACTTTCGAATTAGCGCCTCAAGCTCATACTCCCCAACACCATTGTGGATCAACTGCTGGAGCTCCTGACCGACTGGTACTACCTCATATACACCAAGACGTCCGCGGTAACCTTGATGACACTGGTCACACCCTTGAATGTTCGCCGCATAAAGGGTCGAAGGCGATACATGACAATTAAAATGAGTCAGGTTGGCCTCATCCAACGAGGTAGATATTTTGCATGCGTCGCATAAGCGACGTACCAGACGTTGTGCCACAACACCTACCACACTAGAAGACAACAGAAAGCTTTCAACGCCCATATCTTGCAAACGTGTAATCGCAGCAATCGCACTATTGGTGTGCAAAGTAGACAACACTAAATGTCCCGTTAAAGACGCCTGAACGGCAATGTCCGCTGTTTCGCGGTCACGTATTTCGCCGACCATCACTACATCTGGATCTTGACGTAGAATTGCCCTCAACCCACGAGCAAAAGTCATATTTGCTTTAAGGTTAACTTGAGTCTGCGCCACCCCTTCTACGTGATACTCAATGGGGTCTTCAATGGTCATAATATTATGATGGCCATTGTTTAAGTGATTCAACGCAGAATAAAGCGTAGTCGTTTTACCGGAGCCAGTGGGTCCAGTGACTAGCACAATGCCGTTTGGACGAGTGATTAATTGTTCAAGACATGCTTGATCCGCTGACGACATCCCCAAATGTTCTATGCCCATTTGCCCAACACGTTTGCTCAGGAGCCGCATCACCACTCGCTCACCGTAGGCAGAGGGCAACGTCGATACTCGTACATCTGTATCTTGCCCTGAAATTCTTAATAAAATTCGACCATCTTGAGGCACGCGTTTTTCGGCAATGTCCAACTTCGCCATCACTTTAATTCGCGATATCAGCATGGGCGCTAAGGCACGTTTCGGGGAGATAATATCTTGTAACATGCCATCAATACGGAAACGCACTTTCAGCAACTTTTCATAGGTTTCTATATGAATATCCGAGGCACCGTCTTTCAACGCTTCGCTTAGGATCGCATTGATTAACCGAATAACCGGAGCATCCCCTTCTCGCTCAAGCAAATCTTCACTTTCAGGAATCGACTCAACCATGCTCTCTAAGTCATAGTGATCATCAAAAGCGCTTACATTGGCTAACGTTTGCTGGCCTTCGTGCTGGTAATACTGCACCACAAGGCGCTCAAAGTCTGGGCCTTCTAAGAGGGTAAGATTGGGCGCTGACGGGCTCAAGCGAAGTGCTTCGTTAATCGCCGCAAGGGAAGAGGTTGCTTTATAAGCCAGAGTCAAACCGCTTTGTGACTCATAAAGCAACACACCGTGTTCTTTTACAAAAGCGTAATTGAGCGTAAGCAAGAGTTAAACCTTAGTGGTGCAGGGAGCACACTTAGTAAATATTTATACCATGCATCTCCCTGCTACTGAGATATAAATGCAGAATTTATACCGCTAAACACATTCTTAAAATGCGCTTTCAATCCCAGCACTAAAGTAAAGACTACGTGGCTGCTCATCACCATCAATCTTGACTTTTTCAAGCCCATAAGCCAAATCAAGATTCAGACGTTTAAACAGTGTTGCACCAAACATTGCATAGCTAAGTTCAGAGCCTGTCATATTCTTTTTATATCCCAAACGAACCGCAGGAATAAAAGAACTCTTACTATAATATGAAGTAGAAACCGTTGCCCACTGGTATTTATCGCCCACAAGGTCAGCGACTTCATTTAATTCATAGCTTGCTGCTAGAGACAACTGTCGATTAAAGACATGAGTCGCTGCTTCAACCGTAAACTGACGCTCCATGGTGTACTCTTCTTTAAGAGACAAGTCGCCCTTTTGGTTAAATTCGAGTGCTGCATTACAGCTTGGTTGGTCAACTGGTAATTCAGCAGAGCAATTACTTGGTAGTTCAGAATAAGCAAATGTTGGCTCATTTAAGTTGGTACCTTGAATACCTACTTGATAATGTTCTGATGCCCAAATAGCCCCTAGATCTAAACCGAAATCCATGCTGGTTTCTTGTTGTTCTGAAAAAGCATCTGAAAAAGCATCTTCTGTATCATCATTGGTTGATTCTAGGTGTAGTAAAGCCTTACCCAACGTCACACTGTGAGCGTTTAATTTACCACCCAACACCAATGTGCCAGCATCACTACTATAAACAGCATCTGAGTAGCCCAACCCAAGATTCAAATCAACGCCCGACTTAGCGTACAAAGATGAATTTGTTTCCAGCTTAAGTGCTACTAGGTTGATGTCTATATCGTCATCAAGAAAATGTGCTTTTGCAACAGCTGATACAGATAAATCCAACATAAAAGTGCCGCCATTATCTGTTTTGTAGATAATAGGAAATACTGGAATTGGAGTTCCCATCATTACTTTAAGGTTTGCATCTCTACCCATTTGCGCAATCAATTGATTAGCCTGGTTTTGCAAAGACAGAGCTTGAGCAACGGACGTTACTTGCACATCTAAAATTTTATCAAGCTCATCAATTTTATCTTCTAGCGAGTCAACTTGTCCTACCTCGTAACCAAAACCAATAGGACCAACGATTCCCGTGCGAAAGTTATCCTCTTCTTCTGAGTTAACCATAAAATATGAAGCAGCAGGATTACCCAAAGCTGTCGTTAAAGAAGCTGGATTAGCACTTGAACCAAGAGTAAAGCTGGAACCAAAAGGTTGAGAAACCGGGGCAGCAAAAACTGCACTACACGCCAAGCTTCCTGCAATAATTAGCGTTTTTTTCATTGTGTAACATCTCCGAGAAAAATGAAAAAAGGGAAGCAATAACATAACTTACGTCGTCCACTTCCCTAGTACGTCGAAATAAGCACACATATAGTACATTTTTTTTGCTTAATTGACACTGCGCTGACATTAAATTCGATGTAAGATGTTAATTTTACTTATAAAAGCTAAGGCTCTTTGTTAGTACTGTAGGGGGCATCGAAACGATCATTTAGTGCCTCTGGACGTGATACCGGAAACCCTTGGGAGATTTCAATACTGCGAAATGCATTGAATTTATCATCCGTCACCTGCTGCATATCTTGCTGAGACCGTAGAATGGTTGGACGAATGAATACCAGCAAATTTTTCTTTTGATTCTCATGAGAAGTACTGCGAAACAAAGCGCCGATGACAGGTAGATCCCCCAACAATGGTACCTTCTGCTGTACTTCTATGACGTTATCTTCAATCAACCCACCAAGCACGATAGTGCGACGATTGCCAGCGATCACGGTGGTTGAAATTTCTCGTTTCGTGGTAATCGTACCAAGCGAACTGGGCTCTGCTGATGCGGCTTCAACAATCTGTAATACTTCCATACGGACTTCATCGCCGGCATTAATATGCGGTGTGACTTCTAACGTCAGACCTATGTCTTCACGGGTCGTGGTGACGAACGCATTACTACTACTGTCGGCGTAACCACCAGTTTGAAACGGACGGGTCTCACCCACTAGGATTTTAGAGGTCTGGTTATCGAGCGTCATGATTTTGGGTGTCGAAAGCAAGTTAGCATTAGAGTTACTTTCAATGGCCTGCAAAATGCCCGCTAAATTTAAGTCGCCATTACTGTTAAAGCGGATTCCTGCTGCTGTTAAACCATTACTCAACGTCGGACGCCCTGTTGCTATCCCCGTTGCAATCTCCGTAATACTATTTCCAGCGGCATTAAAATTTGTCCCAAAGACAGGGGAAGAGGAATCCGACACATCACCGAAAAGCCACTGAAATCCAAATGCTTCCGCATCATCCATGGTCACTTCCGCGATAATAGCTTCTACCAATACTTGCGCACGCGGCACATCCAATTCTTTTAAAACAGACTGTATATCAACCAACACATTAGGATTTGCACGGATGACTAAGGCATTCAAGTCCTCATCTGCTTTAACATAAATAGTTTGGTTCGCACTGCCTTCCGTCAAGCCATTTACTCCCATTAAGCCACTGATTAATTCAGCCGTTTTTGGCGCGTCCGCATAGCGAAGCGGAATAACAGATAAGCGACTGGAAGATTTTGTTGGCGTATCCAATTGTTGAATCAATTGAGCTAACGACTCAATATCTTCTGCTTCCCCCTTGAGTACCATACGATTGGTACGATCATCTGCGATGACTTTGGTACTGAGTATTGCAGAGGAAGATTGTTTATCAGAACCGATAGAGCCGCTATTAAGCTCAGTCAGTAAATCTAAAATATCATTTGCCCAAGCATGATTAAGACCTACCACTCTAACAGCACCATCATTGGAATTATCCAATCGCTCAATCAGCGCCTCTAGCTCACCAATATTATCGGCGTGATCACTGATAATCAGTGCATTGACGCTGTCTACAGCCGCAAGGTGACCGTACTGAGGGATCAAAGGACGTAGAATAGGTACCAATTCCGAGGCTGTCGCCTGCTTCACAGGAATCATGCGTGTAACCAACAAGCCCCCGGCAGCGATGCCTTGACTATCAAAATTCACACCGCTCTGTTTAGCAATATTTTGCGGTACAACTTTTACGCCATCGGATGTTTCTACCGCAGCAAACCCATGCACACGCAACACCGACAGCAAAAGATGGTACACCGCCTCTTCGCTCAGCTCCTGACTGGAAATAACACTGACTTTACCTTTCACTCGAGGATCGATAATAAAGCTTTTACCCGTCATTTTTGACACTTGCTGAATAAACACACCGATGTCAGCCTGCTGTAAATTCACTTGCCACGTTTGCGCCACGCTGATACTTGCTCCCAGAGCAATCACGCAAAACCAAGCCGTAATGAGTTTTCTAATCGCCAGAGGCACCATGGTTTATCCTTTAGTGGGTTGAAACATTCATAATGAAGCGCTTGCCTTTGCGTTCAACTTCAACACGCAAACTTTCAGCGTTGCGCAACGTTTTCATTGCCTCAACACTCGGTGTCGCATCATTCAGTAATACGCCATTTACCGACACAATTTTATCGCCTGGTTGTAAACCAAATTGACTCAATACATTACCCTGATTTAATTGATACCCTTCACTCGTCATAGTGACGCCTACGTCCTCTAGAAACGCTTTTGGCTGATCCAAAAATGCTTGGGAGGCTGACTTCCATCGTTCTTCTGCACTTTGTTTTCCCGCTATCACGACATTCGTTTGATGACTTTCATCAACTAGGGTTTGCTGAACAGTATCAGTACTCACAAATAACGCATTATTAGGATCATCGTCAGATGTATTCACTAAAAACAACGACTCCATTTTCCCTGCACGATCAATCACGACATAATCATCATAAACTCCAACTAACCTTACACCTGGCATGAGTTCTGCACCGACATCATAAGTAGCATCAGAAACACTAGGCGAACGTATTATTGCAACGCCATCGGTTGGATCTTGACTTGGCAACACACCCACTAAAGACAATTTAAGCTGGGTTGGCTTTAGTGCTTGTTGTGCAATAGGAACAGCACCAAATAATTCAGCGTTCAGCTTTATTGCAGGGGAATCTAATGCTGACGTGACATTTGAAGGAGTAGCCAATGAAAAAGCCGTTGCCGGAAAGTACCATCGAGCAACACTTGCACCCACTGCAACAGCGATAGCTGTTACAGCTGCAAGAATAATTAGCCTAACAGCATATTTTTCAACAGATTTCCAAGGCACAAGTACAACCTAATGAAGGTTTAGAGGATGAGTTGCCCATTATACTCAACAAATAGGTAATATAATGCAAGAAAATCGCACCTAGGATTTCATGAAATGATTATTACCTTAGCTCATTCAAGGGCCGTACTACAACAAATGCCGGATACTCTTTTTTTCCAGGCCAACGTTGACCCAGAGACTCGATCAGTTCTGGCATTACAGTCACTTCTAATGCATGAGTCGATAACAACTTTATCTCAAGCAATTCACTTCCCTGCAAAGAGCGCAGTGAGACGACAGGTTCTTGCTCTGACAAATAGCCATGCAATTGCCATTGCTTAACTGGTGCTTCAATCTCTCGATTTCCTGCTGGGTACCGGATGTTCCCTTCAGGCCAATTGGCCTGAACTTTAAAAGCATCAAAAGTATGATCTTGCCAAACATAATCACTGTACCAACGACTCACGGTGATGGGTTGACCAGACAGTTCTATCCCCTGCTTTGCTAGCACGGGGTTTAAAGCGCTTGCTTGAGCACTTAGGCCCTCTATCCAAAGACTTAAACCAGACAGTTCAGGCTTAAATTTGCCATAGCCCATTATTTTCGGATGATTAAGTTGCCACGAGATGGGAGACAAAAAACCAGCAGTGGTCCAGCTTAACAAAGCAGGTTCTTTTAAATAAGGAACGGACAATGCTGCGCGGCCAGACCACCAATGACCAGAAACTTGCATCAAGCTAACGCCCTGAGGCATTAGCCCACGCAGCTGAGGCGACCAATAGTGCAGAGGAACATACAGTCCAACCGCCAAGAAAGCGACCAAGACAAACCAAACTGCAAGCAATGCGTATGTCTTGAATCTCACAAGTTACTCCTACTGCGAAGACAGTTTTTGAGTCAGCGCCTGAAGGTCTTCTGGTGTATCCACACCATGCGGTGGAAGCTCTTGTGTAACCGCTACCTGAACCTTAATTCCTTGGTGTAGGAACCTTAGTTGCTCTAGTTTTTCCCACTTTTCAAGTGGCGACATCGGCATGTGGGCGTAGCGATCAAGCAAAGACACGCGATACACATACAGACCCACGTGGCGCAGAGCCGGATAACCATCACTGATAACGTTAGGTTCTTGAGCAAAGCCATCGCGATCCCAAGGCATGGTGGCACGACTAAAATACAAGGCGCGGCCTTTGGCGTCACATACAACTTTCACCACACTTGGATTGAAGATATCTTCTGGACGATGAATGGGACACGCCACGGTCGCCATTTCAGATTCATCATCTTCGGCAAGGGCACGAACTGCATCCTGAATCAGCGCAATCGGCAACAGTGGTTCATCGCCTTGTACATTAACAACGATCTCATCGCCAGACCATCCCTTAAGCATAGCGACTTCTGCCAGACGTTCAGTACCGTTTTCATGGTCGTCTCGTGTCATCACGGCGTCCGCACCAAACGCTTTCGCCGCAGCAAAGATCGATTCGTGATCGGTGGCAATGGTCACCGACTCAGCACCTGCTTTAAGTGCCAGCTCATAAACCCATTGCACGACTGGCTTGCCTGCCAAATCAGCCAGCATTTTCTGCGGAAATCGCTGCGATGCGTATCGCGCCGGTACGACAATATGGAACGGAGGTAAATTCATATTACTTTTTCTCAAATTCAGGCCGCTTGGCAAGCTCATAAGCCGCTTCAAGGTCCATTCGTGTCGCTAGAATTAAGTCAGCCACTTCTCGAGCAACCCCTTGCCCACCCGTTTTATGTAAGCAAATATCACAATGGCGCTGCAAAAGAATATGCGCATCGTTAGGACACAAAGACACACCTATTTTCGGCATCACTTGTAAATCAATGACGTCATCACCCACATAAGCCACTTGCTCGGGCTCAAGCTTTAGTGTTTTCATCAAATCATCAAACGCTGCTGCTTTATCATGACAGCCGTAGTAAACGTGTTTGATGCCAAGATCCGACATTCGCTTACGCAAAGGTGCAGAGTCTTTTGCGGTAATCACCGCCACATCTACACCCCACTGTGGCAACAGTTTCAACGCTACACCATCTTTGACATTGAAGCGTTTAATCATCTCGCCGTTGCCATCAAAGTACAAACCACCGTCCGTCAACACGCCATCCACATCAAAAATGGCCAGTTTTAAAAACGGCAGTTTTTTCATCAACACATTGCCTTGCTCAAGCTCTGCGTATTGCGCTAGAAACTGCGTATCCATTAGGCACTGGTATCCAACGTTTCAAAGGTTTTAACCAGCTCATCAAGCTGCTTAATCTGCTTCAAGAAAGGCTCTAACTTGTCTAAAGGTAAAGCACACGGGCCGTCACACTTAGCATTGTTTGGATCTGGGTGTGTTTCAAGGAACATGCTTGAAAGGCCTAATGACATACCCGCACGCGCCAGTTCAGTGACTTGCGCTCGACGGCCATCAGCTGAATCTGAACGACCACCAGGACGTTGTAACGCATGGGTCACATCAAACATCACCGGAAACCCAAATTGCTTCATTTCACCAAAGCCCAGCATATCAACCACTAAGTTGTTGTAACCAAACATAGTACCGCGCTCACACAGCATTAGTTGATCGTTACCAGCCTCTTGGCACTTGGTCATGATGTGCTTCATTTCATGCGGCGCTAAGAACTGTGCTTTTTTGATATTAATCACCGCGCCGGTTTTCGCCATTTCAACCACAAGATCAGTTTGACGAGATAAGAACGCGGGCAACTGGATTACGTCTGCGACTTCAGCAACTGGCTGACATTGTTCATTCTCATGAACGTCTGTAATCACCGGCACATTAAATGTGTCTTTTATTTCTTGAAGAATTTTCAAACCTTCTTCTAGGCCAGGACCACGAAATGAATTGATAGAAGAGCGATTAGCTTTGTCAAAAGACCCTTTAAACACATAAGGAATACCAAGCTTTTCCGTGATTTTGACATGCTCTTCCGCCACTTTCATCGCAAGGTCACGAGACTCGAGCACATTCACACCACTGAATAATACGAACGGTAGGTGGTTTGCAACTTCTACCTTGTCACCAATGCGAATAATTTTGCTGGTTTCAGACATACTCTGGAGTTCCTTTAGTTTAACGGTCGTATATTTCTAATAGGCCAACGACATTTTTTGTGTCATCAACGGCTACCAATAGGGTAATTTTATCGCGCAGCATACGTTCTTCTGCTTCGACAATCATCGTCTCTTGAGAAATGGTTTTGGGATTCGCCGTCATCAATTCGGCCATGGTTTTAGTCAACATCCCTGCCGCATCATGTAGCATTGAGCGACGTAAATCACCATCGGTAAATATGCCCACTAAACGCTCATCTTCTTTCACTAAAACCACACCTTTACGACCTTTTGTCATGACGGCAATGGCTTCTTGAAGCGATGTATCTGGTGTACAAAACGGTAGATTATCTTTATGCATTAGATCGCGCACGCGAGTTAGCAACTTACGCCCTAAGCTTCCTCCTGGATGAAAACGCGCAAAGTCTTGAGGTTGGAAGTCACGGCACTGCATTAGCGCAACAGCCAATGCATCGCCCATAGCAATCGTCATCGTGGTCGACGTAGTAGGCGCTAAATTGTTTGGACACACCTCTCGGTCAATAGCGATGTCTAACACACTGTCGCAGTGTTTCGCTAAGGTGGACAGTGAATTACCGACGATGGCAATTGATTGATTGCCGAAGCTTTTAAGAGATGGCAGTAAGCGAATCACTTCTTCTGTTTCACCGGAGTAGCTAATCAAAATCAATAAGTCATCTGGGTGTACCATGCCAAGATCACCATGGAAAGCTTCACCTGGATGCATAAAGAAAGAAGGGGTACCCGTTGAGGCTAATGTCGCGGCAATCTTTTTCCCGACAATGCCAGATTTCCCCATGCCACAAATAATCACGCGACCACGACAATTAAGCGCCATATTGACTGCGTCAGAAAACTGCGTATCAACGCG
This sequence comes from Marinomonas atlantica, assembly GCF_001639725.1. Lineage (GTDB taxonomy): Bacteria > Pseudomonadota > Gammaproteobacteria > Pseudomonadales > Marinomonadaceae > Marinomonas > Marinomonas atlantica. The sequence goes on along the minus strand of NZ_LTAW01000002.1, from coordinate 350,234 downwards.
CTCGGCTAAGCCCATTAATGCTTGCCCTTGGGTTTTTAACGTCGTTTTAGCACTGTCGATCAGAGTATCCGTAGAACAAGATACAGAAGAAAGGGTATCACTCATGGGTCAACTCGAACTGATGAATATGACGCCATTATACAGAGGCAAATGCAGAACGCCTACCGTGATTGGTAGACGTTCATGAGTCGATTATTTAAGGCAAGAAATGTACTGGTCTGCCAAACCCGTTAAGAACATCGCGTAGCTGTCGGCACCTAGCTCAATATTGGTACCTAGCGGATCAAGTACCGCCGTTTTAACATCGGTTCCATCGATCAATGTCTCGACGATCGCAGGACTGAATTGAGGCTCACTGAAGACACAAGAAACGTTGTGCTCTTCAATTTCTTCTCGAATATGCGCTACAGTTTTTGCGCCTGGCTTACGCTCCGGACTGAGTGCAATGGCGCCTTTGTTGTTCAACCCATAATGATTTTCAAAATAGCCGTAAGCTTCATGGAACACGAAATACGGCACATCTGCGACATCAGCTAATCGCTCAGCAACATCATGATCTGCGTGCTCTACGCTACTCATAAAGGCTTGGAAATTCGTTTGGTAATCCTGCTTGTGCTCTGGATCGATTGAAATCAGTTGCTCAGTGACGGCTTTTGCCAAAACTTTCGCATTAACCGGATCTAACCACACATGTGGATCGGTGCCTGAGTGATCGTGACCTTCATGCCCGTGCTCTTCGTGATGCTCATCCTGGTCGTGGTCTTCGTGATGCTCATCCTGGTCGTGGTCTTCATGATGTTCATCATGGTCGTGGTCTTCATGATGTTCATCATGGTCGTGGTCTTCATGATGTTCATCTTGGTCATGATCTTCGTGATGTTCATCATGGTCATGGCCTTCGTGATGTTCATCATGGTTGTGCGCTTCTTTGTCACCAAATTCACGCAGGAAAGCATCATTTAATGCCATCCACTCTAGATCTTTTTTAGCGGAAAGGTTCGCTAACGGCTTTTCCATAAAGGTTTCAAGGGATTCTCCGACCCAAACAACTAAATCGGCTTGATCAAGTTTTCGTAGATCAGAAGGTCGCATAGCAAAATCATGAGGAGATGCCTGGTTACTAACAAGTTGTTGCACTTCTATATGCTCACCACCAATGGCTGACACAATCATAGACACAGGCTTCACCGAGGTGACAACTTGAGTTTGTGCAAAAGCTGATACGGATAATAAAAGGGATGCAGGTAATACGTACTTAAACATGAGTAAAAATCCAAGCCACAATAGATGTTATAACATAACAATAACAGCATTCATTTTTACACTCAATCCCTAATGGCAGGTTTCATTAGACCGTACGAAAGGTTTCCCAACTGTCCTGTCGCACGACTAGGCCCGCACGCTGACCTACCGGTAAATTCACATTTGGAAACACAATCGCATCACCACTCTGTTTAATTTGGTAATGACTCACATTAGATGTTGCCAGCTCAAACCCCGCTTCAAATGCGGTAAAGTTTTTGACATCATCAGCAATCTTAAGCAGATAATCATCAGCGTCCTTAATAAGCACCTCGACAACAGAGAAGAGCTTCACGGTCGTTGCATCGGCGCACGACAACTCGCCTTGCTCAATAAGCAACTGGAGCGCCTTGCTAAGCTTTTCAAGACTTAGCAAATCATTCTGTCCAAACGGATGCACTTGCCCAAGCTCAATAGTGGCCGCCTGCGCACCATGATTAATATACGAATGATAAGAAAATGTTGTGGTTGGCTGATGAGACAACAGCACCGCTTCCAAACCGATTGCTGCGTAGAAATCGAACTGTTGCTGCTGATAAGGTTGGCCATGGGTAAATGGATGTACGGCAAATTTCTCGTATTCAGAACCACGAATGGCGGTATGCAGATCGTAATGGAGTTTACACCCGGTCTGATGCGCCTCAAAGAACTGAGCTACCGAGTGTTCCAGTTGTTGAGCTCTCGCCACTTCTTGTCCATTGTATTTGCGCCATGCACCACAAAAAAGTCGATTCAAGTTTACATCACAAAACCGCTCACCCGTACGCATCGCTTCTGGATGACCCAATATAATCAGCAAACGTATTGAGAGCGTCAGTTCCCCATCAAGTATCTGTTTTAGTAACGTATTAAGCAGCTCAATGGGGGCGGTTTCATTACCATGAATGCCAGCCGACAACACCACGCTGTGCTTTGCCTCGGCAATCGGTTCCAGCTGAATAATGCCCTGCCCTAAAATCTGCGCACTCCCTGTGGCAAAGACCACCTGCTCTATCGTGTCATTTATTGGTTTGGACAAGGTGTAGTCTAAAAAATCATGGTTGGGCAATGTCATCAACGGTCTCCATTTAAATCGTATACTGGCTATGCTAACGAAAGTTCTCGCTGACAAAAGAAAGAGACAGTCGAGCACTTTCAATTACTTAAGTAACTGTCGCAATTTCGTAACTTATCTATTCTCCTACTGAATTGGATTAAGTCTTTAAAATCCAGCGCTAAATCGTTACCCTTCTGGCTTTGCTTACAACTAAGAATAGTCCTATGTCTGAAACTGATGAAATAATTACGCTCGTTGATCGCCAAAACCAAGTAATTGGTGATATTCCTCGACGTTTAATGAACTTTCAACAAGACATACACCGTGTAACATTCATTTTAGTGTTCACAAAACAAGACACTTTATTAGTTCAGAAAAGAACCGATACAAAAGCCTTTTGCCCTGGCTATTTTGGCATTACAACCGGTGGCGTCGTTGCTAAAGATGAAAGCTATGATTTATGCGCGAGCAGAGAGCTTGAAGAAGAGCTTGGCGTCGAGCTGACACTGGCACCACAAGGAATGTTTTTCACTGAGGGGGAAGGGTTTCGCATTTGGGGCAAGGTCTACACATGTCAGTATGATGAAGCACTACATGGTCCACTACACTTACAGGCTAAGGAAGTGTCCGAAGTACGTGAGATGCGCATCCAAGATATTCTTGAAAATCCCCACAACTTGCTATTCACTCCCGATTCTTACGATGCTTTACTACACTATGTAGAAGATAAATTGCAGGAATACTCAAATGTCCCATAGTCCCCGCGCTCGGCACTATATCTTTGTTGTTGTATTGACACTCTTTACCTCTATAGCACACTCAGCAGGGGGCAAATCACATTGGCAAGAACGACAATACATTCAAGATAGCTTCAAAGTCATCGCTCTCCAAAGGGAATACGACACCTCTAAGCCTGCACGACTTGTCCGTTGGCAAAAGCCTATTATGCTCTATTTTGAAAGTGAACAAGGAGACAGCAAACTACAAGCTCGCTTATTGAGTACTCATGCACAGCATTTATCTCGTATTACCGGAGTGCCAATATATTTCAGCTCAACACGTAATAACGCTGATATTTTTGCGATCTTTACAAGCCGTGAAAATATGGAAAACAAAGTTCGTCGCTATATTGGTGATCCTAAAACGGTTAGAAGAGCACTCGATGAAGCAGTATGCCTTGGAAACTTTGGTGTAAATCGTGCTGGAGAAATACAGCGCGGCGTAATTATTATTCCTGTTAATTACGCTAGACAAAGAGCCCGGCTCCTTGATTGCGTTGTCGAGGAAATCACACAACTAATGGGTCTCCCTAATGACTCAAATAAAGTGTATCCATCAATTTTCAATGATATAAGCTCTGATATTTACTTATCCCCTTTAGACTTCATCCTTTTAAAAATGCTGTATTCACCTCGCTTCAAGGCAGGTATGAGCAGTGCACAAGTCGAACAAGCGCTCCCTTCCGTCATGGATGATCTTTATTACCTAGGCATTATCGACAATGCCGCTTCGTTGGTGCAGGAAGGTAGCCTTAAGAGGTACCTAGGGGATTAATCGTCTATTTTTCTAAGTTTTAGTGCATTTTTCTTAACCCGAGTCATAAATTCTGGTTATTACATCTTTTTTTTTATTCAACTTAGGTAAAATGCCGAAAAACTTGAAACTCATCGGAGAAATTGAATGTTTCCAGAACTCAAGAACGACCGTTTTCTGCGCGCTCTTTTAAAAGAGCCTGTTGACGCAACACCTGTATGGATGATGCGCCAAGCGGGGCGTTACCTTCCAGAATACCGACAAAGCCGTGCGACTGCAGGTGACTTTTTGAGTCTATGTAAAAACGATGCGTTTGCTTGTGAGGTTACCTTACAACCATTAGAGCGCTATGACCTAGACGCTGCCATCTTATTCTCTGACATCCTAACCATTCCTGACGCAATGGGATTGGGGCTGTACTTTGAAACCGGTGAAGGCCCAAAATTCAAGCATGTGGTTCGTACTGCTGCTGATGTAGACGCCCTACCGATTGCCAAAGTGTCTGATCTAGATTACGTGATGAAAGCGGTGACCACCATTCGTCATGCTTTAAATGGCCGTGTTCCACTTATTGGTTTCTCCGGCAGCCCTTGGACATTAGCTACTTACATGGTCGAAGGAGGCTCAAGTAAAGATTTTCGCCACATCAAAGGCATGATGTACGCCCAGCCTGACGTGTTGCACGCACTACTTAACAAGCTTGCTATCTCGGTTACCGATTACCTAAACGGCCAAATCAAAGCAGGTGCTCAAGCGGTGCAGATCTTTGATACGTGGGGCGGCGTATTAAGTGGCCCGATGTACCAGCAGTTCTCATTGATGTACATGCGTCAAATTATGGACGGTCTGATTCGCGAACATGAAGGCCGCAAGATTCCCGTTATTATGTTTACCAAGAACGGCGGTCAATGGCTTGAAAACATGGCGGCTTCAGGCCCAGATGCACTGGGTTTGGATTGGACGACGGATATGGCTGAAGCACGCGCACGCGTAGGCGATAAAGTCGCATTACAAGGCAATATAGACCCATGCGTTTTATATGCAGACAAAGACGTTATTGAACGTGAAGTTGCGGCGGTACTAGAAGGTTATGGCTCAGGGACAGGCCATGTGTTTAATCTAGGTCACGGTATCCACCAATTCGTAGACCCTGAACGCCCAAAATACCTCATTGATGCAGTGCATGAACTAAGTCGCCCATACCATGAGCAAAAGTTCGACGATCTAGACGCCTTAAACGACATAAAATAGCACTCTAATAAGTGCACACAACCCTAAGGTGCTGTGTTTTAGCCTTCTTAAACAGGAGACTGCAGACGACTCCAAGTCTGTAAACACATCGCCTCAGGGATATTTTTTTCCCTCACCCACAAGCCATTTTTCTTACGTTTTACGGCCTCAAATGCGTTGTTTAAATAGCAACATATATGATCACGCCCTTTCGCGTCGAGCCAAGATAAACGAGCTAGCATCGTTGTTGGGGTATAACCAATGACAACCAGTCGAAGAAAATACGCGTTCGCACGATCACCCGTTACTTTAAAGCTATCCAAACATTGGGGCATAGTTTGGTGTGTAACATGCAATTGATCACGCTGCAGACTCTTTTTTAAATTAGACATGAATTGATCCATACCATCCTCAAAGTTCATTAAATCCTGCTTATCCATTACGCCCCCTTTTAAAACCTAGCATCGCACCCTATATCGTCATTAACTGTAGAACAATTTTATGCATTTAGTAGCGGGGGCCGCTTTTGAATGGTAATTTATAGAAAATCATTGCCTTAGATGGAGAGAATCTATGAAATTAGTAACAGCCATAGTTAAACCTTTTAAACTAGATGAAGTGCGTGAAGCACTTTCTGAAATTGGTATTAACGGCATCACTGTTACAGAAGTTAAAGGCTTTGGTCGCCAGCGCGGTCACACTGAGCTATACCGCGGCGCAGAATACGTAGTCGACTTCCTACCAAAAGTGAAGTTAGAACTGGCGATTGATAACGACCAAGTGGACGTAGCAATCGAAGCCATCCAAAAAAGTGCTAACACAGGCAAAATTGGTGACGGCAAAATCTTTGTTACCGCCCTTGAGCAAGTTATTCGTATTCGTACAGGCGAAACAGGTGCAGAAGCAATTTAATCGCTTCTCATACTGATCGAAAAAGAAAGGCGCACCCTAGGGTGCGCCTTTCTTTTTTAGCGTTTAAACCCAAAACAAACATTAACCTTTATCAGGTACTTTGATCGATAGCGTTCCTAAATAACGATTCTGGCGCTTCTCAACCTGCCTAAAGATGTAAATCACCAAAATACTAATCACTAAATAAATACCACCCGCCGCTAAGAAGATTTCGATTGGTGTATAGGTACGTGCAATAATTGTGCGCGCCATTCCTGTTAAATCTAGCAATGTAATCGTGCTGGCCAAAGCACTGGCTTTGAGCATCAAAATTATCTCATTACCGTAAGCAGGTAAAACAATACCAAATGCTCGCGGTAATAAAATACGACGATACATTTGAGCCTTTGTCATACCAATGACTTTACACGCTTCCACTTCCCCTTCAGGAATTGCCTGAATCGCACCACGGAAGATCTCAGCCGTGTAAGCGGAGGTATTTAAGGTAAAGGCAATAATCGCACACCAAAATGGCTCCCGTAGAATCGGCCACATAAAGCTTTCTCGAACCGCTTCAAATTGAGAGGCACCGTAATACACCAAAAAGATCTGTACCAATAACGGTGTGCCTCGGAAGAAGAAAATAAATGCAAAGGGTACGCCACTGATCAACCAGTTTTTCGAGATACGAGCCAATGCAATCGGCAGCGCAACAAGCGCGCCCAGTACAATTGAGAGCAATACCAGCTTAATCGTCATCCAAGTGCCCGTTAGCAAACGCGGGAAATACTCTATAACAACAGAAAAATCTAATTCCATGTACTTATCCTCGGCTCAAACCGCGACTCGCGCGCTTTTCTAAGAAGTGCACCACTGCCATCGACACAATGGTCAATGCTAAGTACATGAACGCAGCGACTAAATAAAATAGGAACGGCTCTTTGGTATTACTTACAGCAACATTCGCCTTACGCATAATGTCTTCCAGACCTACCACGGAGACTAAAGCCGTATCTTTAAGCAATACCAAAAACAAGTTACCAATGCCCGGCAAGGCAACACGCCACACTTGAGGTAGAATAATGCGGAAGAATTTACGCTGTGAGCTCATCCCTAATACAATGGCTGCCTCATGCTGCCCTTTAGGAATCGCTTGCAACGCACCACGAAAAACCTCCGTTGCGTAAGCGCCAAACGTTAGTCCTAATGCTGTAACACCTGCCGCAAAAGGACCAATTTCTATATATTCTTCATAGCCAAATACGCTGGCGATGGACATCAGTACCGTAGTGGCACCAAAATAAATGATCAATACCGTCAACAGCTCTGGCACACCGCGGATGATCGTCGTGTAAAAGTTTGCTATCCATTGCAAAGGTTTAATATTGGACAGTTTTGCGGACGCCCCTAACAAGCCGAGCACTAACCCAACCGCTAAAGAACAAAGCGCCAGCTGAATGGTTATACTCGCTCCTTGTAAGAGCTGATCACCAAAGCCATGAAGATCTAACATAAAGATATCTCAGTCTGAATATAAACAATGCGCAGGAAAGAATCTGCGCATTGTTTGTTTTCATCTTAATAGATGGAGAATGGGAAGTACTTAGCATTGATTTTTTGGTAAGTGCCGTCTTCCATAATTTCATCCAACGCTTTGTTGAACTTTTCTTTCAGATCGTCGCCCTTACGTACCGCAATACCGATTTCATCTTCTTTCTTAAAGGATTTACCTTTAAATTCAAATTTGTCGCCATTACCCGATGTTTTCAGCCAATCATATGTAGGCAGCTCATCCGACAAAACGATGTCTAAACGGCCTGATATCAGATCAAGGTAAACACTGTCTTGAGTATCGTAGAATTTAAGGTCTGATTTACCCATGAAGTTGTCTTCTAAATACTGAGCAGCTAAGGTCGCACGCTGAGCACCGATGACTTTGCCATCCAATTCTTCAAGATTAAATTCTTTGCCCTTTGGCGCCAAGAAACGAAGACCACCAGAATAATATTTGTTGGTAAAGTCGACTTGACGTAAGCGCTCTTCTGTAATGGACATGGACGCAATAATCGCATCAAATTTACGCACTTTCAGACCAGGGATCAGACCGTCCCAATCTTGAGTCACGACTTTACAATCCGCTTCCATCTTCTCACATAATGCCCATGCAATATCTACATCAAAACCCTGTGGCTTACCACTATCGTCAATGTAGTTGAATGGCGCCCATGCACCTTCAGTTGCGATACGCACCGTATCTGCAGCGTTTACAGAAACAGAAGACACTGCAGCCGTTAGCACAACGGCTGAGGTAAGTGCTAATTTCTTCATATTCATTGATAGGTCCTTTTGCTAGGTTCTTGATTTTATATAAAACGCTTAATCCGTTTTCACCCTATCTAGGCGAAAACACTCGCGTCGTCTGACAGCGTACTAAAAAACAGTTGATAAGAAAGCTTTACAGCGCTCAGAGTCTGGAGATCCGAACACCTTACTAGGCGTGCCCTTTTCTTCCACCATACCTTGATGTAAGAAAACGACTTCGCTAGAAACTTCTTTGGCAAAGTTCATTTCATGCGTAACTATCAGCATGGTACGACCTTCTTCGGCCAAGCCACGCATTACCCCCAACACTTCACCCACCAACTCGGGGTCTAAAGCAGACGTAGGTTCATCGAATAACAGGATTTGAGGGTCCATAGCCAAGGTACGCGCAATCGCGACACGCTGCTGCTGACCACCAGACAACTGATTGGGATACATGTCTTTTTTATCGGCAATACCCACTTTATTAAGTAAGTATTCTGCGTATTCCAAAACTTCCTTTTTAGGGCGTTTCAATACATGCAACGGGCCTTCCATGACATTTTGCAAAATTGTCATATGAGGCCAAAGGTTAAAGCTTTGAAATACAAATCCAATTTTCTGACGCATACGAGTCAATTGCTTCATATCAGCGGCATAGAGATCAGTCTCGCCAGGCTTCAAGTTCAACTCTTCACCATTGAAACGAATCAACCCTTTAGTCGGATTCTCTAATAAGTTAATACAACGCAAGAACGTACTTTTGCCAGAGCCACTAGAGCCGAGAATAGAAATAACATCCCCATCATGGGCTTCTAACGAAATTCCCTTTAAAACTTCATGGTCCCCAAAGGTCTTATGGATATCCTTTAGCTCTAAAGCAGGGTCTTTAGACATTCTTTTTACCTTTTTTTATGACTCTGTTCGCGTAAAAGACAAGTTGGGTAAACTTAAGACTCACGCATAAATGTTGGTTCAGGTAGAACGCATCAAAAATTACGCCAACTATATTGTCGCCTATTCTAAAACTTTTTTCGCCAAAGTTGGCGTGTTTTCTTATCCAAATGGACAGCATTATCAAAATTAATGGTCAAATTTTTTCGCTCTTCTCTAGGAGAAACACCGAAGAACCCTTTATAGGTAGTACTAAAATGAGGTGCGGAAGTGAATCCGCAAGCTTGCCCAATTTCTAAAATGCTCTTATCGGTTTGTACAATCAATTGTTTTGCATGTTTCAACCTTAGCTCAAGATAATACCGTGAAGGCACCGTTTCTAGGTTCTGTTTAAATAATCGCTCTAAGTGTCTACGTGACAAGCCAACATGATAAGCAATATCATCCGAAGATAAAGGCTCGCGAATATTTGCTTCCATTAACTGTACCGCTTCAATCAATTTTGGCTGACCAGTACCGATTCGAGCTTGAAGAGGAATACGTTGCGGATCTTGATTGGTACGGATACGCTCACAAACAAACTGCTCTGATATATGGCTTGCGAGAGCCATACCGTGCTGCTTACCTATTAAAAATAGCATCATATCCATGGCCGCGCTGCCACCACTACAAGTGTAACGATCTTTATCAACTTCAAATAAATGACTCGATACAATCACTGACGGAAACGCCTCCCGAAGACTAGCAATATCCCCCCAGTGGATCGTAGCGCGATAACCATCTAATAAGCCTGCTCGCGCTAAAATATGGCTCCCAGTACAGATTCCTGCTAATGCTATTCCACGTTTCGAGCAAGAAAGTAACCAAGCGTCTAAACTAAGATCATCTTCTTGACTAGCTGTGGAGGCACCACAAATAAATAAAGCATCTAAATCTCTAGGAGCATCTTCTAAAGTATATTGTGTTGTCGTAGCAACACCAGAATTCGAAAGTACAACTTTCGTATTTTCACCAAGAGTACAAAACTGATACAAGTCTTTACCACTGACCCAGTTAGCCATATGTATGGTTTCAATAGCAGAGGAAAATGCAAGCATGGAAAAGCTAGGCATCAGTAAAAAACCGTACTTTTGCACTTTTCTACTGGCTTGCATGATTTCACGTGATGCGAATTGGCTGTTGTACAAATTATTATCCTGCGATAAGCACATTAAAAAGATATATATATCGTTTAGAATGAATAACAGAGGCTTTTGATATCGACATCAAGCTTTTTTTGACAGCGATACCGCTTGAGCAAAAGCATACGTCGCATTTTGAAAAGTCGCTAGCTATCTATGCCGCTTATTTTTCATAATAATCAATTTAAGCGGTTTCTAGGTGGCTAACAATAATAATAAACAGATCCAAAATAGACACCACCACTCATAAGGATGAGTAACATGACGAATACAAAAAAAAGTGAGTTAATCACTCGTATTGAAGCAGAGATTAAAGATAACGCTGGTAGTCAATCCGCTGATGCTATCATCCAACTGGCCCATATCTATTTTCAAGATCTACTTATTGAAGATATGGAGCACGATAATATAGATAACCTATACGGCACAGTCATTTGTCTATGGGATTTTATCCAACAACGTAATGCTAACACCCCTAAAGTTCGTGTCTATAATCCCAATTTTGAAGAGCACAGCTGGCAATCTACGCACACTGTAGTTGAAGTGCTGACTGACGATATGCCCTTCATAGTGTCCTCTTTTAACATGGCGCTAGTTCGACTAGGCCATACAATTCACTTTACTGCACATCCTATTATTGCAACAGATCGTTCAAAACAAGGTGAATTGGAAGCTATCAAAGATCGCCATCAGAAAGGCCATCAAGAAGCGTTAATTCGTTTTGAAATTGACCGTATTTCTGATCTAGGCAAAATGGAAGAAATTAAAGAAGGTCTTCTAGACACACTAGGCGATGTAAAACAGTCTGTCGAAGACTGGCCAACCATGAAAGAAAAGTTGGCTGAGGTCATTAAAGCATCTGAACAAGTAGAACATTTAAAAGACAACGAGCAGCATCAAGAAAACTTGGCCTTCCTACGTTGGGTAGAAAACAACCATTTCACATTCGTCGGCTTCCGCGCCTACGACTTAGTAAAAGAAGATAATCTTAGCCACCTAAGATTTGTTGAGAACTCAGCACTTGGCACGTTCCGCAAAACCAAAAAAGAAAAATACGACATCGTACTGAATGATCACTTAGCTAAATTGGCTTATGATCGTGACAACTTGTTGGTATTGACGAAATCAACTGCAATTTCGACTGTTCACCGCCCTGTACATTTAGATTACCTTGGCATTAAGCGCTTTGACAAAAAAGGCAATGTCATTGGCGAGTGGCGCTTCTTTGGCCTTTACTCATCGGCTGCCTACGTTGCGCGTTTACAAGACGTTCCTCTATTGCGCAAGAAGCTAAACTTACTTGTAGAGAAAATGAATGTAGAGCCAAATAGCCACAAAGGTAAAACGCTTAAGCACATTCTCAACAGTTATCCTCGCGACGAAATGCTTCAAGCACCAGTCGATGAGCTGTACCACAGTATCGAAGGTATTTTAGCCATTCAAGAACGTCGTCAGCTGCGTATTTTCCTACGTAAAGACATTTATGGCCGTTTCTTAAGTGCTCTGGTATATGTTCCTCGTGACCGCTACAACACCGAGTTACGTATTAAGATGCAAGACATCTTGATGAAAGCCTGCAATGGCGCCAGTTCAGAATTCAACGTGCAGTTCTCTCAACAAGTTCTAGCGCGTGTGAATTTCACCATCCAAATTGCCGATCCAGAAAATAGCCCAACGGTCGACATTGATGACATCCAGCGCAAGATGCAAGACGCGGCTCTTTCTTGGGATGATAAATTGCTTGCGGCACTGCATACCAGCCAAGGCGAAGAAAATGGCAACAAACTCTACACCGAGTACGCACCCTACTTGCCTGCAGCATACCGCGAAGACTTTTCTGCAAATACTGCAGTATTAGACATTGAACGTTTAAGCGAACTGACTGATGACAGCGATATTTCGACTCATCTTTACCGTCAAGTTGGTCAAACCAAAAACCATTACTTCTTTAAAGTCTATGGTGCGGGTACCACACTGGTTCTTTCCGATGTACTGCCGATCCTTGAGTACATGGGCTTACGCGTCTTAGAAGCTCGTCCATACGAGCTTGATCAAAATGGTGACGGTGAAGCCAACACATGGGTGGTGGAGTTTGCTATTAGTGTAAACCCTAGCGTTAACCTTGATAAAAAAGCCTACCGTGATGATTTCCAAGATGCATTTAATGCTGTCGTCAAACGCCGTATTGAGAATGACCGCTTTAACTCTCTAGTATTAGATGCCTCACTAACTTGGCGTCAAGTGACCATGCTACGAGCAATCACAAAGTACTTAGTGCAGTTGCAAATACCTTTCTCACTTCAATATATGCAGCAAACATTGGAGAAGAATGCGCCGATTGCTCGCTTACTAGTTCAACTGTTTGAGCAACGATTCGATCCTTCACTTGAAAGCAAACGCGAAGACAAAGTAGTCAAGCTTCAAGAGAAAATCGAAGAAGCGCTTGAAAACGTTGCTAACCTAGATGAAGACCGCATCTTGAAGCACTACTTATCTGTGATTCAAGCCATGCTGCGTACTAACTTCTATCAGCCTGCTGAAGACGGTAATGTTAAAGACTACGTTTCTTTCAAGCTGGATCCAAGCTTGATTCCAGCTGTACCTCTGCCACGTCCACGCTTTGAGATTTTCGTCTATGCTCCGTGGGTAGAAGGCGTTCACATGCGCGGTGGCAAAGTTGCTCGTGGTGGCTTACGTTGGTCTGACCGTATGGAAGATTTCCGCACCGAAGTACTGGGCCTCGTTAAAGCACAAATGGTCAAAAACGCCGTTATCGTACCAGCCGGCGCGAAAGGTGGATTTGTTGCCAAGCAGCTTAAGAAAGTTTCTTCTCGTGAAGAAACACAAGCCGAAGTCGTTCGCTGTTACACCACTTTTATTTCAGGTCTTTTGGACATCACTGACAACCTAGTTCAGCGTGAATTAGTCCCGCCTGTTTCAGTAAAACGTTATGACGAAGACGATCCATACTTAGTGGTAGCTGCAGATAAAGGGACAGCAACATTCTCAGATTTAGCCAATAGCATCTCTGAAAAATACGGTTTCTGGTTAGGCGATGCTTTTGCGTCAGGTGGATCAAACGGTTATGACCACAAGAAAATGGGCATTACTGCCCGCGGAGCATGGGAATCGGTTAAACGTCAATTCCAAGAGTTAGGCATTGACTGTCAATCTACTGATTTCACAGCAGTAGGTATCGGTGACATGGCTGGTGATGTATTTGGTAATGGCATGCTGTTGTCTAAACACATACGCCTTGTTGCAGCCTTCAACCACATGCATATTTTTATCGATCCAACTCCGGATGCTGCGACCTCATTTGAAGAACGCCAACGCTTGTTTAATTTGCCACGCTCATCATGGGAAGATTACAACGCTGAGCTAATCTCTAAAGGTGGCGGTATCTTTAACCGTAGCGCCAAATCGATCCCAATTAACGCTGACATTCGTAAAGCCTTAGGAATCGAAGGGAACGTTAAGTCTTTGCCGCCAACGGAATTGATTTCCCACATTCTTAAAGCCCCTGTCGACCTACTTTGGAATGGTGGTATCGGTACCTACGCAAAAGCCTCATCAGAGACGCATGCGGAAGTGGGTGATAATGGTAATAACTCACTGCGTGTAAACGGCAATGAGTTACGTTGCAAGATGATTGGTGAAGGTGGCAACCTTGGCTTTACCCAAAAGTCACGTATTGAATTTGCTCAAAAAGGCGGACTAGTTAGCACCGATGCAATCGATAACTCCGCAGGTGTGGACAGTTCGGACCACGAAGTAAATATCAAAATATTGCTTAACCGTATTGTTGAAAATGGCGATATGACTGAAAAGCAACGTAACAAACTGCTTGCCGAGATGACCGATGAGGTCGGTGATTTGGTTATTCGTCACAACAAAGGCCAGAGCCATCTTTTATCGTTGGTCAATGCACGTGCACCTGAACGTATCGCTGACCACTGGCGTTTGATGTTGTCATTGGTACGTGAAGGTCGTCTAAATCGCGAAATCGAGTTTTTACCAACTGATGCACAGATGAAAAAGCGTATGGGCAAAGGCCAAGGTCTAACCCGTCCGGAGATCTCTGTGTTATTGGCGTACTCAAAAATCAAGTTCGCTGAACAACTGGTTGAAGATGGTATTGGCAAAGATCCAGATTTGCGCGCACAAATTAAAGATTATTTCCCGACACCATTAGTGAAACGTTTCTCTGAACATATGAGTGACCACCCCCTTTCACAAGAAATCATTGCGGCGCACGTGACCAACAATGTTGGTAACCGCATGGGATCGACGTTCTCTACCTATGTACAAGAAGAAACCAGTGCATCGGCTTTGAATGTATTACGAGCTTACATGGCAGCAGAGCAGATGTTCGATATTCCAGCTTTGTGGGATGCCATCAACGAGCTAGATTTCAAAGTCGACAACAAACTGCAAAATCAGTTGTTTATCCAAGTTCAAAGTTTGCTTGAAAAAGCGACACTGTGGTTAATTCGTAACACTCGTGAAGCACTAGCGATTCAGAAGTTAACGGATAACTACAAACCTGGCATTGGTATTATTCGCAATAATTTAGATGCAATTTTGACGGAGCCAACGTGTGAATACATCTCTGATGTAAGCAAGCAATTGCAGGAACAACATGTCCCTGCAGAGATTGCTGATAAACTGTCTGCCCTACCATTCTTGTTCTATGGCTTGGACATTATTCGCGTTGCAGCTCAGACAGAGAAAGAAGTTTTGGATACAGCACAAACTTACTTTGCTCTAGAGATGGATCTTGGTCTGTACTGGTTACGTCAAAGCATCAACAAATTACCTGCAGACGATATGTGGGAGCGTCGTGCCAAAGCAGGCCTTGGCGACGAAGTCGATAATGCTTTACGCACTATTTCACAAGAAGTCATTCAGGCCAGTATCGAGGTGAACGACCTAGATAACCGCTTAGCAAACTGGAAGCAGCTCAATCATGACAATATCCACCACTACCACAGCACATTTGACGAGATTAAATCAGAACCTGAATTGTCACTGTCTATGGTAAGTGTTGCTATTCGAGAGTTGAGAAATTTGATATAACCCTTTGAGCGGCCCACTACTTTGGGCCGCTCTAAATTTATGAGGTATTAATACAGTGACTGAACAAGTAACGAGAGCAATGTTTGATGATGTAATGGCTCCTAACTATGCACCGGCAGCAATGATTCCGGTTCGTGGTGAAGGCTCTCGCGTATGGGATCAGGAAGGTAAAGAGTACATTGACTTTGCAGGCGGTATTGCCGTCACAGCATTGGGACACTCCCACCCTACTTTGGTTGACACTATGCGTGAGCAAGCCGGTAAACTTTGGCATTTATCGAATGTAATGACCAATGAACCGGCACTTCGATTAGCGAAAAAGCTAACAGACAAGACCTTTGCTGATCGCGTTTTCTTTGCCAACAGTGGTGGTGAAGCAAACGAAGCTGCTTTCAAACTTGCACGACGTTACGCGTTTGATCATTTCGGCCCAGAAAAGAACGAGATCATTTCGTTCTATCAATCGTTCCACGGTCGTACATTGTTCACAGTCTCTGTGGGTGGCCAACCAAAATACACGGAAGGCTTTGCTCCTGTTCCTGGTGGCATTAAGCACTGTGATTACAACGACATTGATGCCCTTAAAGGACTTATCTCTGATAAGACATGTGCTGTTGTAATGGAACCCATTCAAGGTGAAGGTGGTATCATCCCCGCTGACCCTGAATTTGCTCAACAAGTGCGCGCTATGTGTGATGAACACAAAGCATTGTTAGTGTTCGATGAAGTGCAATCAGGCGTGGGTCGTACAGGAACCTTATACGCTTACGAGCAAACAGGCGTGACACCCGACATCCTAACTACGGCAAAAGCATTGGGTAATGGCTTTCCTGTTGCAGCCATGCTTGCAACCGCAGAAGTTGCAAACTCTTTAGCCGTTGGCACTCATGGCAGTACTTACGGTGGTAACCCAATGGCAGCCGCTGTTGCCGAAGCTGTGATCGACATCGTTGACACTCCTGAAGTACTAGACGGCGTCAAAAAACGTCACCAACTTTTTGTTGATGAACTGACAGCCATCAATGATAAATATCATGTCTTTAAAGATATTCGTGGTATGGGGTTGTTGATGGGGGCGGAAGTCTCAGATGAACTAGCAGGACATGCGAAAGACTTTCTAACCCATGCGGCAGACGAAGGTCTTTTTGTGTTGGTAGCAGGCCCCAATGTGGTTCGTTTTGCGCCATCACTGATCATTCCAGAGGCTGATATCAAAGAAGGCTTCCAGCGTTTTGAACGTGCTGTTGCTAAAACCGTAGCTGACCTAAAAAAATAAGTTTGTCTAACAAACAACTTAACCATTCAAAAGCTGTGTCCTAGCGATAGGACACAGCTTTTTTCGTTTTGATCGTTTATTGATGACAAAATCGTGTCTAGTTTTTGTCAGCGACCTATAAAGAGCATAAGATAAATGTTCTGTGTATAAGGACGCCAGCCCAATGCTCTATACAAAATCGTTAATCAGAATGCTATTCGCTATGTTTTTTGCAGTATGGCTAACCGCTTGTAGCTCAATTCCAGACAACTCAATTCAGGTCAACACAGGCACTCTGAGCACTCAAAACGAACCCGCCATAGCACAGCATCTTTATAAACACTATCAAGATTGGCGTGACACGCCTTATGCGTGGGGTGGTATGAGCCGACGCGGAGTTGATTGTTCGGGATTCGTCTATTTAGCACTACGCGATCAATTCGGAACTTATCTTCCTCGCACGACCGACAAACAAGTTCAAACAGGGTACCACGTTGATGAAGATGAACTTCAAGCAGGTGATTTGGTCTTCTTCAAAACGAGTTCTAAAGCCCGTCATGTCGGCATTTACATAGAAAACGGTAAATTCTTACATGCCTCAACATCAAGAGGCGTCATAATTTCACGTTTAGATAATGTCTATTGGAAAAAGCATTATTGGCACGGCCGCAGAATCCGCTAAGTTAATCGATTTTTTTGCATGATCCTTTACTGAGTTTCGTTGTCGTAGATCACTTACTCGTTTAAGCTCTAGTAGCTTTTACTTACCTTATTAGTTAAATCAATACCTTACTGAGCTCCAATCACCTACTGACAGAGAGAGATAAACAGTGTTTTTATCCTTTTTCCCAAAACCAAAATTGTTCTTTTTGACATTTGCCCTTTGGGCACTTATTTGTGTCATTAGCTGGTACACCATCGGACAAGACCTTGGTTCAACGCTAAGCCTTGGACAATTTTTTGGGGTTAACTTTCCTGATGCACTAGGTGAAGGAGCGGAACAAGCAGCACAAGTCGCGTATCAAGAGGCTTATAGTTTTGCCAGCGATGTGTGGCTCTATCAGTACATGTTGGTCTGCTATGCTTTATTCGTCGGCGCTTGGATGGCTTATGGCGGCCACAAATGGGCAAAATGGTCGGTCATGGGATCAGCCCTAATCGTCTTTATCACTTGGTTCCAAGTTCAAGTCAGTGTCATGATAAATGAATGGTATGGCAGTTTTTACGATCTCATCCAAAAAGCCTTAACTGCACCAAACAGCATTACCCTAACCGAATTTTATGGGCAGCTTATGACGTTTGCTGCCATTGCTTTGGTCGCGATTACCGTTGCTGTCTTCAATCATTTCTTTGTCAGTCATTACGTGTTCCGCTGGCGCACCGCTATGAATAATTACTACACTGCACTGTGGCCAAAAGTGCGCCATATTGAGGGGGCCTCCCAGCGTATTCAAGAAGACACCATGCGTTTTGCAAGTATTATGGAAAGCCTAGGCGTTCGCTTTTTGGATTCCATCATGACATTACTCGCTTTCTTACCTGTTTTGTGGGCGCTTTCAAGTTATGTAACTGAGCTCCCTCTAGTAGGTGAAGTGCCTCAAGCCTTAGTGTTTGTCGCCATTCTTTGGTCCATTATCGGTACTGTTCTTCTAGCAACGGCTGGGATAAAACTCCCGGGGCTTGAATTCAAAAACCAAAAAGTGGAAGCGGCCTACCGTAAAGAACTGGTGTATGGTGAAGATTACGCTGACCGCGCTGAACCCGTAAAACTCGTTGAGTTGTTCGATAATGTTCGCAAAAACTACTTCCGTCTGTACTTCCATTACCTTTATTTTAATGTGGTCCGTTACGGTTACTTGCAAGCTGGTGTACTTGTACCTTTAATCGCATTAGGCCCTTCTATCGTAGCGGGTGCATTTACGCTAGGGGTCATGCAACGTATTTCGAATGCTTTCAACCAAGTTGAAAGTTCTTTTCAGTTCCTCGTTAACTCTTGGACAACGATTGTCGAATTGCTATCAATCTACAAACGCTTAAAAGCCTTTGAGTCGGCGATTGCTGATGTCCCTGACGAAGTCATTGAAGAACAAATACAACCCTAACCTCATACCATGAAAACTTTTGCGCCAGCCTAAATATTTTCCAAACTGAGCTGGCGCTTAGTTTTTTCCCGCCCATGCCAGTGCTATGATTAGCTCATAAATGAATTGCCTACTGCTCACATTTTCGCTTGAGCAGTTGCTTGGAGACACGAATGAAGAAAGTATTTATTGACGGTGAAACGGGCACGACTGGCCTACAAGTACGTGAACGTCTGGTAAACCATCCTGATATCGAAGTGATCAGTATCGATCCTGAGAAAAAACGCGATGTAGAAGAAAAACGCCGTCTGATGAAAGAAGCCGACGTAACGGTTTTATGCTTGCCAGATGACGCAGCTAAAGACACCGTTGCTCTAGCAAAAGAAGAAAGTTGTCGAGTACTGGATGCAAGTTCTGTCCACCGTATTGCCGATGGTTGGGTTTACGGTCTTGCGGAACTGGACAAAAGCCAACGCGGGCAAATCGAAGCGGCACAGTTCGTATCCAATCCAGGCTGTTACCCAACAGGGATTATTCTGTTGCTCAAGCCGTTGGTTGAACAAGGCCTACTCGCTGCAAACGGTCATTACTCTGTTAATGCTATTTCTGGTTACACTGGGGGCGGTAAGCAGCTAATCGAGCAATACGAAGGCAGTACTGGCGCTGCAACATATGGCACTTACGGCTTAAACTTCAAACATAAGCACTTACCAGAAATTCAAAAATGGTCTCAGTTAGACTACACGCCAATCTTTATCCCAAGCGTGGGCAACTTTGCTCAAGGTATGCTGATTAGCATCCCTGTAACACTGTCTGGCGATATGACGGGTGAAAAATTGCAAGCAGCGTTAGCAGCAACCTACGCAGCTGAAGACTTTGTCACTGTACATCCATTTAATGAAGTGAAAGACAGCCATGCACCGTTCCTAACGCCGCACGGTTTAGAAAATACAAACCAAGTGGAATTAGCCGTATTTGCTTCTGACGATGGCCAATCGGTGGTCCTTTCAGCGAAGCTTGATAACCTTGGGAAAGGCGCTTCTGGTGCTGCGGTACAGAACTTAAACCTAATGCTA
Source organism: Marinomonas atlantica (assembly GCF_001639725.1). Taxonomy (GTDB): domain Bacteria; phylum Pseudomonadota; class Gammaproteobacteria; order Pseudomonadales; family Marinomonadaceae; genus Marinomonas; species Marinomonas atlantica. The sequence goes on along the minus strand of NZ_LTAW01000002.1, from coordinate 330,375 downwards.
GGGTTTGCTGAAAACGTTGCCGTAGAGCTGTAATCAATACACCAGTTAGGTTCATATCAGTTGATGCCTAAAGCCTCATGATACAATTGTAAAATGAGGCTTTTTGGGTTCTTGCTAGTCCGCAAGGTTACCTGGCTATCGCAATGCGCTTTGCTTTAATCGCGTTTTTGCGCACTCCAACCTCTGGCGCGAGTGTAAACAGGTCGCCATTTAGTCCAGTCAGTTGACGTGGTACAAACGCTTCTTTAGCGATTCGAGCATTGGCAGCCATATGCTCAGGTTCACCATGGGTAGGTATTGCCACTTCAGGACGCACCCAGTCATACATTGAGGCAAGCTCTTCTTCGTATGGATGGCCACTGACATGAATCGGTAAAACGGTATCATGACCTTGAATCGTGCGAATGCCTTGGGCTTTAAACGACGTTACCAAGCGTTCAATCGCGTCTTCGTTACCCGGAATAATCATAGCGCTAAATAAAACTACATCGCCTTTTTGAAGAGACAAATCGAAACAGTCATCCCGCGCTAAGCGGTTTAACATTGCTCTTGGCTCACCTTGGCTCCCAGTAGCAACCGCCAACACCTCATCTGCAGGTAAATAACCAAGATGCGAAGGGTCAATCACAGGTAGATCATCAGGCCAATAGCCTGCGACTCGAGCCGCACTGACCATGTTTTGTAAAGAGCGACCTAACAGTGCTAAATAACGCCCTGTTTCCTTAGCGACGTAACCCAGTGACACCAACCTCGCAATATTACTGCTGAAGCAACCAACGACCACACGCCCCTGTTCGTCTTTGATAACGTCCAGTAAGGCTTTATAGCAATCATATTCCGATACAGAATGACCCTTTTTTAAGGCATTCGTGGAATCACACACCATCGCTTTTACATCACGCTTGCGTAACGTAGACAGCACGGCTGGAGAAAACTTTTCACCAATGACTGGACTGTGATCAATCTTCCAATCCCCCGTATGAAAAACATTACCCGCTGGTGTCTCAATCATTAACCCACTTGGCTCAGGAATAGAATGCGTCAAGGTAATCCACTGTAAATCAAATACACCCACGGAAAATTGACTCCCCATCGGCAATTCGTGAATTTCAACGTCTCCCAATAAGCCAACTTGAGCAAGTTTTCGACGTAAAATTTCGGCCGTAAAAGGCGTGGTATAAACGGGCACTTGGAAGCGGCGCCACAAAAACGGCAACGCTCCGACATGGTCTTCATGCGCATGGGTAATAACGATCCCAGCTAAACGATGACGCTGTTGTACAATAAAATCAGGGGCAGCACACACCAGCTCGTATGTTCGCGCACTATTTTCATCAATCGGTTCGTTGAATGACACCCCACAGTCGACCATCAACCACTGTCCATCGTGGCCGTACAAATTTAGATTCATTCCTATTTCCCCTGTTCCTCCTAGGGGCAGAAACCAGAGGTCGCTTCGCGTTGGCATCAGCAAATCCACACATATCTCCTTTTGTAAATATTTCCCATTCTACGCGAATCAAATTGAACTTAACTCATGTGATTACTATAATCATGCAATAAATGTTCAAGTTGCTCGACTAATATGTTGGCGTAGCTGCCCGATCCTTATTGCGGCGTTACATACTATGACAGCTATATAAAGGATTTAGCATGCGCAATATAACGGTTTGGGGATTGTCTCTCGGACAAGCTCTGTTAATAACAGGCAACATACTTCTTGTATCTGTGACCGCACTCATCGGTCAAAGTTTAGCGCCGAGCTTTGCATTGGCAACGTTACCCGTTGCTCTGCAATTTTTAGGTCTCATGGGGGTCACTCTTCCAGCCGCTCTTTTAATGGGCTGGCTAGGCCGTAAGAAAGGCTTTCTTGCGGGTAACCTGATCGGTGTTGGCGGTGCTTTTCTTGCCTTTTACGCCGTAAAACATGGTTTATTCGAGCTATTTTGTGGCGCGACTTTTTTACTGGGCATGGCGATTGGTATTGGTCAACAATACCGTTTTGCCGCCACTGAAAATGTACCGAAAGAAAAAGCACCTCTTGCCATCAGTATGATTATGGGAGCTGGCGTTATCGCCGCGGTACTGGGGCCTAATATGGCGATCTGGTTTGAGCACTGGGCACCCGAAACTCAGTATTTAGGTGCGTTTGCGGCTTTAATCGTGCTGTACACCTTTAATACGGTGTTGATTGCAGTATTACCGATGCGCGTGCCCACTGCACAAGAACTAAATGGCACACCACGTCCTTACCTTGAATTGCTTAAACAGTCTGATTTAATGAGTGCAATCGTGGCCGGCTCCATTGGCTATGCTGTGATGGTGTTAATTATGACCGCCACCCCTTTGGCAATGCAGGCATGCGGCTTTGATTTTGGTAACACTGCACACATCATTCAATGGCATGTACTGGGGATGTTCTTACCTTCTTTCTTTACCGGTCGGCTGATTATGCGCATTGGCACATACAGTGTCATCCAGCTTGGCTGCTTAATGTTACTCGGCTGCGTTTTCCTAAACCAATTCGGAGTGAGCTATTGGCACTTCTTCATTGCATTAGTATTGCTTGGCATTGGCTGGAACTTCACGTTCATTGGGGCAACAGCACTTTTGACAAAAACCTATAAGCCTGCAGATAAAGCCCGTGTTCAAGGTGTTAACGATTTGATCGTGTTCTCAAGTGCCGCGGCCGCCAGCTTGTTATCCGGTTACTGGCACTCGCTTTTTGGTTGGGAGATCCTGAACTTGCTGATGATCCCAGCGATCTTAGTCGCTATGTTTACGCTTATGTCGAGCCGTAAACGCGCCATCATAGTAACCCCAAATATTACGCCACAAAGCTAATCTTTTAAGGCTTTATTTGACTCCAAGCCAAAATCCATGACAATGAAGGTTATCCTAATTACCAAAGGCTTTTTTGTCATGGGCTTTCTTTCTAAAATTACTCAAATGTTTTCTGGTGATGGAACCACCTCAAATGTTCGTACGTTTGACCCCGTTGAGCATAATGGCTTCATCATTATTCCTACACCTCAGCCAGATCAAGGCCAATACCGAGTATGTGCGACAATTACTAAAGGCGAATTCGAAGACCAAAAAGTTCATAAGTTTATTCGTTCTGATTTGGTCGCGAGCCTTGATGAATGTGTTGAACTCACCACGCGCAAAGCAAAGCTCACCATAGATCAATTAGGCGACCAAATTTTCTAATTTGTTATGATTGACTATTGGCAGCACCTTCATAGCAAACCTGATATTCTCGGTGAGCTATTTATAGCTCACACCTATCGATTTGACGGTCCAGTGACGGACGTTGTGACCACTGTCATTGAGTACGTCACTGGCACGCCAAGTCACAAAGCAGTTCTATATTTGCATGGCTATACGGATTACTTCTTTCAAGATCAACTGGCACATCACTTCGAACAGTTAGGGTTGCGTTTTTTTGCACTCGACCTACGAGGTTACGGTCGCTCTATTCGTCCGAACAGTGTGCCTAATTGGTGTGAAAGTCTGACTCAATACCACGATGATATACATCTCGCGCTGACTGAGATGTATAGACTCGGCGTAACTGAAGTGACTCTGCTAGCACATTCGACAGGGGGGTTAATCGCGTCAAGTTATGTATCAACTCAGCAAGTATTCGAACAAGATACAAACAACAAACCACGTATTACTGGGCTGATGTTAAACAGTCCTTTTCTAGCCCTGCCCTTTTCGCCCAAGATCATAAAGCATGTAAGCTGGCCTATTTGGCTGGCAGTATCTTTACTGCCATACCATTCACTACGAGCCCATAAAATCAGTTTATACGCCCAGACTTTACATCAAAAATTTGGTGGCGAATGGGACTACCGCCTAGATTGGAAACCAGCACAAGGGTTCCCTCTTTCCTTTCACTGGCTTAAACAAGTCATTCTAGCCCAACGTGCTTTGCAGAAGCATCCAATAACGTTACCAACACTGATGTGCCATTCTAAAACCACAACACGCCATGCACTGGATATTGAAGAGGTCAAGCAAGGAGATGGTGTTTTAGATGTAGGCAGTATGAACTTGGCCGCGAACAACGCTTTTTCCCAGCTTAAAACGGTAGCTATTGAAGGCGGCTACCATGATTTATTTTTATCACCGAAGCCCATACGTCAGAGCTATTTAGCCGCCATCGATCAATGGCTACTGGATCAGAACGTCATCAACTCGTTAGCCAATAGAGCCAACCACTAATTACCATTCGACTTCATAATGCGGTCCAATAAACAAGTCGGCAGCACACGACGCATCAAACCAGCCGCGTACGTTGGCCAAGTCACATAGTAACGAGGCTTAGGCTTGGGTGATTCCAATGCATGTAATAGCTTTTTCACGACCGCGCTTGCGGGTAATGTACCACTTGCTGCAGGACCAACTTTGCTTAAACGCGTAATGGCTTGCTGGTAGCCTTTTTGATGTCGGCTGTTTTCCACATTAATGTTAGATTGCAACGCAATTAAAGCATTGTCTCTAAAGCGACTGACAATCGGACCTGGCTCAATGGTTGACACTTTAATCGGCGTATCGCTTAACTCCATGCGCATGGTGTCCGTAAGTCCCTCTAATGCGAACTTGCTCGCATTGTAAGAACCCCGAAACGGAGCGGCAACCAAACCAAGTACTGAACTGTTTTGTACAATACGGCCATAGCCTTGCTGAAGCATCACTTTCACAACACGTGTCGTCAAATCATGCGTACCGAAAACGTTCACTTCAAACTGTTGGCGTAATACGTCTACTGGTAAGTCTTCCACTGCCCCAGGCTGCCCATAAGCACCGTTATTGAACAGTGCGTACAAAGCCCCACCAGTTATCTCAAGCGTTTGTTTCAGCCCTTGCTCAATGGATTTAGAGTCTGCTAAATCTAGCTGTACAACATGCTTAATACCTTGTTGCCGCAACGCATCAACATCAGCGGCTTTACGGCAGCTCGCCACCACTAAAAAATTATGTTTTTGCAACATCAAAGCTGCTTCCAAACCGATGCCACTGCTGCATCCAGTAATCAAAATTGAGTAACGCATTAGAATCCCTAAACGGTTTATGTCAAAAGTTTGAAAGTCATGACTAATAAAAGCCAAAAACCTAATCTATTAGTCTCATTTATATTCAATTAATGATCTGTATCAGCACCCTTGCCTCTAAAAAACCATAACCTCTGCTTATAAAATTTTCAGGAGGAAATCATGCGGATTGCCGACATCAAAGTCAGTCGTAAATTATGGGGCCTAATTGCATTATTAGTAGGCTTATTGGTGATATTTGAATTTCAAGCCTACACGAATCAATACCAAGGCGCACTTGAAGCACGCAAGTTACAAGTTAAAGAACAGGTAGACAATGCCTACTCATTGATTGAGTTCTATCATGCTCAAGCGCCTATCATTGGTGAGCAAAAAGCCAAAGAGCAAGCTTTACAAGCGGTCGCAGCATTACGTTATGGCAAAGGCGGTTACTTTTGGATAAACGACTATCAGCATACACTGTTGATGCACCCACTAAAGCCTCAGCTAAATGGCAGTAATGTCAAAAATAAAACGGATGCTGGCGGCAAACACCATTGGCAAGACATGGTTTCAACTGTAAAACAAAACGGTGAAGGCTTTGTTGAATATACTTACAAAGGCCCTCAAGTAGATGAGCCTGAAGATAAAGTTTCTTATGTAAAAGGCCTTAAAGACTGGGGCTGGATAATAGGCTCAGGGGTCTTTTTAACAGATGTCCAGCAGGCTTTTTGGGACACGACCTTAGTGTCAGTCATTATTGAAACAATCATGGTGCTGGTCGCATTGACAATGAGCTGCTTCCTAGTGCGTAGCATAGTACGTCCATTAAAAGCCGTTACAGCTCATCTACAAAATGTGGCAAGTGGCGATATGACTCATCACTTAGAACTTAGCCGTAAAGATGAGCTTGGTATTCTAGCGGATTCAGCTAATCAAATGTCTGAATCTTTAGCAAAAACCCTAGGCAGCGTGGCGCAGGCAATTGACGAGCTTCAAGCAGTCTCTGTCCAAATGCAAGGCAACACCAGCAACACAAAACGTGGGATGGATAGCCAATTTAATGAAGTGGAGAAACTGGCCACTGCTATGAATGAGATGTCCTACTCTATTCGTGATGTGGCCAACAATGCCAAAGACACGGCGCAAGCTACACAAGTCGTACAAGACACAACGCGCAGTTCTAGCACCGACTTGAATGAAACCAATCACAATATCCAGACGCTGACACATCATGTTGAAGGCGCTAACTCCGTCATCATTGAGTTATTGTCACAAACAAAAGATATTGAATCTGTCTTAGGTGTGATCGGTGATATTTCTGAGCAAACAAACTTACTGGCTTTAAATGCAGCCATCGAGGCAGCTCGTGCAGGTGAGCAAGGTCGTGGTTTTGCTGTCGTCGCTGATGAAGTCCGCACTCTTGCCAGTCGAACTCAAAGCTCAACCGTCGAGATCCGTCAGATCATTGAAAAGTTACAACAGCAATCCTCAGAAGCCTCTAGCTCTATGGCATCCAGCACACAACAGGCAGAATTGGGCGCAGAACGTATGCGTAATGCCGCGCAGAATCTTGAAAAGATGCTAATGCAAGTCGATGATGTGTCTGACCGTAGCGTGCAAATTGCCTCCGCTGCTGAGCAACAAGGCCAAGTCGCTGAGGAAATAAACAGCAACCTGATCGGTATTCGTGAAGTATCAGAACGTGTGCTGCAAGAAGCTGATGAAGTAGCACAAGGCTCGCAACAGGTCACCAAAATGGCCGAATCTCTACGCATTCAAATCAGCCAGTTCCGTTTTAACTGATACTGTTGCAGCATTAAAACACCACGCATTAAAAAGGCGAACTACTCAGTAGCTCGCCTTTTTTGTCTCTCTAAACAAAAGCGTAATTAGGCTTATAGACCCAATGCTTTTGCGTGATGAACCAGATGATCATCAACAAAGCTAGAGATAAAGAAATAGCTGTGATCGTAGCCAGACTGACGGCGTAGCGTCAATTCATGACCCGCTTTTTCACATGCTTGTTCTAGCGCTTCAGGCTTCAGTTGCTCTTCTAAGAAATTGTCCGCTTCACCTTGATCCACCAATAATGGCAAACGCTCAGTGGCCGTCGCGATCAATTCACAAGTATCCCACGCTTTCCACGCTTCACGATCGTCACCTAGGTAACCTATGAACGCTTTCTCGCCCCAAGGACACTGCGTTGGGTTTGTGATCGGCGCAAACGCTGACACTGACTGGTAACGCCCAGGGTTCTTCAGTGCACAAATCAACGCACCATGTCCACCCATAGAGTGTCCAGAAATAGAACGCTTATCCGTCACAGGGAAGTGCTCTTCAACCAGAGTTGGCAATTCTTTTACCACGTAGTCATACATGTGGTAAGTGTTGGCATAAGGTGCAACCGTTGCGTTCACATAGAAGCCAGCACCGGAGCCGAAATCGTAGCTTTCGTGTTCGCCAGGGTAGTCTGTGCCACGTGGGCTCGTATCCGGCATGACAATCGCTAAACCAAGCTCAGCAGCTTTCTTGAAACCACCTGCTTTTTGCGAAAAGTTCTCATCGGTACATGTCAGGCCAGACAACCAGTACATTACTGGAACACTCGCGCTCTCTGCCTGAGGCGGCAAGAAGATTGCGAATACCATGTCGCCTTTTACAGACAAGCTTTCGTGACGGTAGCGTTTTAACCAACCACCGCTTACTTTTGTACTTGATAAAAGTTCCATATATCCCTCTTTGTATCAGTAAAAAAGCCCATCATTTAGATGGGCTTTTTGTGATAAATCACTCTTATTTTGTATCAAACTCGATGACAGTACGGATACTTTCACCTTCATGCATAAGATGGAACGCTTCGTTAATGTCTTCTAGCTTCATCTTGTGCGTTACGAATGGGTCGATTTCGATCTTACCGCTCATGTAGTCTTCTACGTAACCTGGCAATTCAGTACGGCCTTTAACGCCACCGAATGCAGAACCACGCCATACACGACCAGTCACTAGCTGGAATGGACGCGTTGAGATTTCTTGACCTGCGCCAGCGACACCAATGATGATCGACTCGCCCCAACCTTTGTGACAACACTCAAGTGCTGCACGCATAACGTTGACGTTACCGATACATTCGAAAGAGTAGTCAACACCACCGTCCGTCAATTCAACGATCACTTCTTGGATCGGCTTATCAAATTTAGATGGGTTGATGAAGTCCGTCGCACCAAATTGCTCAGCCATTTCGAATTTAGATTCGTTTAAATCGATCGCGATGATGCGAGACGCGCCTGCTAGACGAGCACCTTGGATACAAGACAAACCGATACCGCCTAGACCAAAGACAGCAACCGTCGCGCCCTCTTCAACTTTTGCAGTATTAAGAACCGCACCGATACCCGTTGTAACACCACAACCTAATAGACAGATTTTGTCCATCGCCGCTTCTTCATTGACTTTCGCCAATGAAATTTCTGGTACAACACTGTACTCAGAGAACGTTGAACAGCCCATGTAATGGAAAATTGGCTCACCATTAATGCTGAAACGGCTTGTACCATCAGGCATTAGGCCTTTACCTTGTGTTGCACGAACAGCCTGACAAAGGTTTGTTTTACCCGATTTACAGAACTTACATTCGCCACATTCAGCCGTGTAAAGTGGGATAACGTGATCGCCAACTTTAAGAGACGTTACGCCTTCACCAACCGCTTCAACAACACCCGCACCTTCATGGCCTAGGATGGCTGGGAAGATACCCTCTGGGTCTTCTCCAGAAAGTGTGAATGCGTCAGTGTGACACACACCTGTTGCTACCATGCGAACAAGTACTTCACCTGCCTGCGGATCTTGAACATCAACTTCTTCGATTTTAAGAGGTTGACCAGGACCCCAAGCTACGGCCGCTTTACATTTCAACATTGTGAACTCCGTCTTAACTTAATAGTTAGTGAAACATGTGCAGGTAGTGTAATCCTAAAAAACTATTGCGATAATACTTATTTTAACAAATCATTATTGTCATACAGCAACAATCAGGATTCACCACTTATGAAACAATGGGAAGCAATGGAAGCCTTTGTTGAAGTTGTCCACCAGGGCAGCTTCTCAAAAGCTGCTAATCGGCTGAATGTCTCCGCCTCGCATGTAAGTCGACTAATCACACACCTTGAACAGCGCTTAAACACCACGCTTTTGTTTCGTACCACACGTAGCATTCGACTCAGTGAAGCAGGCGAGCGCTTCTATCAGCATTGTCGAGATCTACCGAATACACTCGCCGCCGCCGAAGAAGCCGTAAGTGCCCTAAACCAAGCACCCATGGGTACACTTCGTATTACCTGTGCAACGACTTTTGGCGAGCGCTACTTAGCGCCATTGCTGAATGACTTTCTGCTGCAAAACCCACAAGTTGATCTTGATCTACACCTGACCAACCGCGAAGTGGACTTAATTGAAGAAGGCTACGATTTGGCGATCAGAATGGGCGCATTAAGAGATTCCAGCCTATTATCAAGGCGCTTGTGTGACCGAGCAGAATATCTCTGTGCTTCAAGAGAATACATTGATCAAAACGGGATGCCGCACACTTTGGCGGAACTCAACAAACACAGCTGCTTGATGGGGTCAAAAACCCATTGGGTATTCAGTCAGAATGGCCAACGTAAAGAAATTAAAGTGTCCAGCCATTGGCGCAGTAATTCCGGCCCCGCCTTACTTGACGCCATACGTCGTGGTTTAGGCATTGCCCAACTGCCGGATTACTACGTAAAAGACGATTTAGCATCCGGCAAACTGGTCTCGCTGCTGCCGCAATACCAGTACCCCTATACAGGCGTTTGGCTGGTCTACCCAAGAACTCAATTACCGTCACCCAAGCTGAAATCTATATGTGATTATTTGATTGAACACTTTGAAAAAGAAGATATTTTTAATAGATGGGGAAAAAAATAAATGGAAACAGTATTTTTCATATTTATGTAACTGATAAAAAATGACTTGGTTCTATTTTCATAGAACCAAGTCCTCTGTAAGCAAAAAATTTTGAAGAACTAAAGAGCCCAAGTGGTCATTTCTGGATAAGCAAGCATCAGCCCTAATACACAGAGTTGGATTACAATAAATGGTAACATCGCGCCAAAAATATCTTTCAACGTTATTTCAGGTGGGGCCACACTTTTTAAATAAAATGCGGCAGGACCAAAGGGCGGACTGATATAGGAGACTTGCATATTAATAGCAAAAAGAATCCCAAACCATACGGGATTGAAGCCAAGCTGTACCACGATTGGAATGAAAATAGGTAAACACAACATGGCAATACCAATCCAATCCAGAAACATCCCCAACAATAAAAAGATCAGCATCATGACCATTATGATGAGAATCGGTGCTACATCTAACCCAAGAATCGCGTTTGAAACAAAGCGGTTTCCGCCCATCAAGTTATATACACCGACTAAACAAGCCGCCCCAATACCAATCCACACAATCATGCCGCAGGTTTCTAACGTTTGTGTCAAGCTCCCTCTAAGCAGTTTGAGGTTAAACTCGCCACGCAATTTCACAGCTAACAACACACCGGCAGCCCCCATAGCGGCAGCCTCTGTGACCGATGCAATACCACCATAGATAGAACCAAGCACCGTTCCAGCAATTAATACTGGTGCACCAATACCTTTTAAGGTTTGCAAAAACGTTTGTTTGGGTAAGCTTTCTTCCTGATCAGAGCCTAATCCGCCCATGTTAGGATTACGCGCGCACATAAATATAACGTAAGCGATATAAGCGGCCATTAACACAAAGGCTGGGACAAAGGCCGCTTTAAAGAGATCAGCAATGGACACCCCAGAAATCAACCCATAAATGATCAAGACGATAGAAGGCGGTACCATCGTCCCTAAAGAGCCACCGGCACAAACAACCCCTATCGCGATACGTTTGTCATAACCTAAGCGCAACATCTGCGGCAGTGCTAACAATCCAAGTAGCACAATTTCACCGCCAATAATGCCAGATATAGCGGCTAAGAAAAATGCCACAAAAAGTGTCTGAACCGCTACACCTCCTGGCAAGCGTCCCGAGAATATCCTCATGGAGTTAAATAAGTCCTTAGCCATGCCAGACCTATCCAGCAGCCCTGCCATAAATACAAACATGGGGACAGCAACCAACGAGTACTCAGTAATAAATCCGTAGATCCGGCTACCAACGAGCGGCACAGCATTGGTTCCAAACCAGCCTAATGTAAATACGACTGCCACCAACCCTGTCACAAAAGCTAATGGTAATCCTAAAATCAACAACCCAAAGATCGATGAGATCAGCAGATACGTTGCTATTTCAATAGTCATCAGTTTTTCTCACTTTGCCGAACTAGGCTACGACGAACATGCCTAACGAGTCGAACTAACAATTGCAACGCCATTAATCCAACAGAGAAAAGCACGATCAACTTTGTAAAGGCAGGTAAAGGAGAATCCCAAGAGGATCCCGATGTTTGCAAACGCCAATTACCTGTAGGTGTGTGCGTTGCATTCCAAGCCAATACCCAGCTTGCATAGCCAATTGCCACACAAAAACCTATTCCCAGTAATAGCTGTAGAAGCTTTAACCAACGTCGCTTATCGACGGGTAATAAGTCATGTAACACATTGATTTGAATATGACGATTGCGAGCCAGCGTATAAGGTCCGCCGATCGAAAAAATAGCGGCTACCAGAAATGTTGTCGTTTCATGCACCCATGTGGTGGGCGAATTAAAGGCATAACGCATAATGACTTCATAGACACTAATCACCATGGCTACTAATACTAACCAAGCACAAGCCTTCCCAGCTCTTTGTATTAGTCTATCGACTAACGTAATTTCATGATCCGACTCGTCATCGTTCATTCGCTTATCTGGCTCCAATGTTTCATACTCTGATTCGGAGAGATTGTGGAGTTTACTCATAGAAAATATCCGTGGTCATCAGCCCACTCAAAGAGTGGACTCGGTTTCAGAGTCTTAAAGCAGATTATTGTCTTTTAGATAAGTAACGATAGAGTCAACTGCTTCCTTCGCTTCTGGGGTTTTGTTACGCCAGTTTGACCACTCATTTTGCGCCGCAGCTCGGAATTTTTTCAGTTCTTCTGGGGAAAGCGTTGTTATGGTGACATCGCCTTTTTTCTCAGCAATAGCGACTTGTGCCTGGTCAGCTGCCACTAACTTTGAACGCATTTTCAGGACCATGTCATCTATTGAATCACGCAATATTTTTTGATTTTTGTCCGACACGTCATCCCATATATCTTTATTCAAAGACACAGCCATCATGGGCATCGAATGGAACCCAGGGTACGCTGCAAACGGCGCATACTTGTAGTAGCCTTGGGTATAATTTGTCGCAAATACAGTATAATCAGCCGCGTCGATTACACCTTTTTCAAGCGCAGTATAGACTTCAGAAGTCGGAAGGTTGACTGGCGCTGCGCCTGCCAGTTTGAATATATTAGATACCATGCCTTCAGGAGCACGAATTTTAAGCCCCTTGAAGTCTTCCATGGTTTCGATTTTGCGTTTGCTCACAAGGGCTTCCGGAATCATGACACCCGCACGTATCAGATGCACATTATATGGCTCAACCAAAGCATTATAACGCATTTCGCCCCCAGCACTTCTCATGTAGCCTAGAAATTGTTCTGGGTCAGACCACGCTCCCACCATATTGCCGTAAACTGCAAACGCTGGATTTTTACCAGAAAAATAGCTCGGATCAGTAATATGTCCTTGTAGAATGCCTGCCCCTACCGCGTCTAAGGTCTCGTTGTTTCCTACAATTGAATTGGTTGGCATCAGCTCAACGGAAATATCACCATGGGTTTTCTTAACAATACTTTCGGCCCATTGTTGCGCAATTTGGTATTGCTCATCACCTGCATTGACATTGATTTGAAATTTCCAGTATTCAGCTGCATGTGCTGATATTGCACCCGTCAAAGTTAGTGTAGAGGTTAATGCTATTACACCTGATCTAATACACGAATCGAGTTTCATTATCTGTCTCCTTTTTTTGTTTTTTTAATCTGGACAAGTTTCTGTCAGATCATATTGTCACTTCATATGAACTTTATTCCTTGAGGCCTCAAAAAGAATATGAAACAAGAAATCATTGAACAAATATCAAGTTTGCAGTTATATATATACAAACAAATATATCGAGACATTCTATGCGTACGATTAATTCTAATTGGTTTATTCGAGCTCGATTAAAGCATCGCCACTTACTAGTTCTTGTGGCATTAGGAGAAACGTCAAACCTGAATCATGCGGCTCGAGGGTTAGGTATTAGTCAACCTGCGATATCAAAACTATTGAAGGAAGTAGAAGACTCATTAGAAGTACCACTATTTGAACGCCATCCAAGAGGTGTCATCCCTACCATGTACGGTGATACGATGATTCGGTATGCACGGCATGCATTAAAAACCTTGGACAATGCCTTCGAAGAAATATCTGCGATACGTCAAGGCCTGAGTGGTCATGTTAGGATAGGAACAATCCTAACTCCATGTACGGATTTGATTCCTGAAGCAATGCATCGTATTCGAAAAGAACATCCCGCTTTGGAAATAAGTGTACGAACTGGGTCAAGCGAAGAACTGCTAATCATGCTAAAAAATGATGAAATTGATATCGCCATAGCTCGGCTACAGAGTACATTTCTTAAATTTAATTTCCAATATGAGCCGATCTATCATAAAACAACTTATTCTGACCAATCTGAAGATATGTTTGAGCAAGGTACCTCATTGTATACGGCTCACAATACTATGCCACGCCCCGAGCCAGTAATGGTATGCGCCAAAAGCTCACACGAAATTTGCAACAAAAGCACCCCCCAACCAATAGAAAGCTTATTAGAGAAAGAGTGGGTATTGCCACCAAAGGGCAGTATTATGCGTGCTGAATTCGAAGCCATCATTAAACGCAAAGGGCTGCCATTACCAAACCATATCGTCACGGCGGAAAACCTTTTGATGGTCACTAATTTGCTCGAAAAAAATGACATGTTAACACTTCTTCCCGAAGCGGTTATGTACCATTACATGAAATATGGCATGATCGAACAGGTCATGGTCGACTCTGATCTACAACAAAAGTTAGGCAAGATCCTTGAGCCTTATGGTCTAATTCATAAAGGTGAAGGGATCTTAGCACCTGCCTCTAGAGCTGTACTTGAACTGCTTCGTCAAGCACGTAACTATACTCATCAACCTGCGACTAGCGCCATCTAGAAGACATCTTCGGCAGCTGGAGCAAAAGGCCCTAGCATCAAGCGTCATTGAGATTTCAATGGATTACATACAAAATGTTTTGTTTTCCATTGAGCCAATCACCTTTGCAGGGTTGCCGCCAATAATATTATTACCTTCAAATGAAGACACCACATTGGCTGAGGCGGACACAATGGAATGCTCTCCGATAGACACACCTTTTAAAATGGTTGAATTAGCACACACCCATACTGACTTGCCGATGAGAATAGGTTTATCAGGATTTAAGCAAACGCCATCACTATTAATAATTGAATGAAAATCGGTGTCCATAAACAACGTTCGCCATGAAACTAAGCACCCTTCCGATATATCAATCTGCTTTTGACAAGTGATGCTTGTTTCACCGCTAAAATTCACATTATCACCAATGGTTAATGCACCAGACACAAACAACTTAGAGCCCGTACCGATTCTGACATTATGCCCAAACGTGACCGAGCCACTTTTCTCTAAACTCCAGATGAATCTAGAATAAGCAGCATCTGCCACCTGAACTTGTCCAAATCCTAATTTAATTTTTCCAGTTTTGGCGTTTTTAGGGACAACGATGCTGCCCTTCCTATTTAAAAACTGTGTTCTATGACTAACAATCACAGGGAGCTTAATGGCCTGCTTAAACGGTAAGTAAGAAAAGTTAAATAGAAGTGTTTTGGGGATACAGCGAATGTAATTATAAAGTTTTGAGAGCGCTTTCATTGTGCAGTCCATGAATGAGGCGAATAGGAGCAGGCACCGCTGCTTTTATAAGAGATTATCATCTAAAGCACTATGATAATTCTGCGAACATACTCCGTCTATTGATAAATACCTTCGATAGCGCTCAGATTAATGAACCGACTCAGACTTTACGCTGCACTTTATAGGTGTCTAAAGCCCCCTCGACTTGGCTTTCTGGTGTGGTGGTATCAGGAAATAACCCGTAGCTTGGCGCCATAATTTTAGACGAAGACTCTACGGTCACAGCAAAAATATTTTTGATTGGGTAACTTTCACCGGCTAATACCTTCAGCGCTGCCAAATACTCTGACCAATCACTGTCTTCTGTTGTCACCACCTGAGCTGTGCCTTTTACTTTGAACCCGCGCTGTTCGAAGATATCGATAAAGGACACGCAAACCTTTGGATTTACCTGAATGTTACGCTCACTCTCTGGTGAGGCAATGTTTGCAATCAATACCAAGTTTTCATCAATAAAGGTGAAAATTTCCTTAGGTGACACATTGGGCGCAGCATCCTTAGACACAGTCGCAAGCCAACACAACACACTTTTTTCAGCAAAATCGAGAAGCTTCATAAGGACTCCAGATATCCGTTAAATGGGTAACAACGTTAGAACTATCAAGCGATCGCGGCTAGGGATACGTTTCAAAGTAATGCTTTTCCTGCTCTAAAATGCGTTCACTGTTAAGCGATGCCAATGATATATCGGATGCATGCGGCAACATGCCAATTGTCTGTAAATGCAAATAGCGCATTGCACAGACACGCAGAAACGAAGTGAAGTTTTCCAAATCATGACCTGCATCCAATGCTTCATGATTTAACTTCACGATCAGTTGCGATAAAGAAAGCTGGTCACGCTGAGCAATTTCTTCCAAAGTAAACCAAAAGATATTTTCCAAACGGATGCTGGTCACCATGCCATCGATGCGAAGAGAACGCGTTATGTTCTGCCACAAACCGGGATCGGCATTGACAAAGAGTTGGCACATGCTGTCGTCCTTACTAGCGTAATAGGACTAATGAATATAGAACCAGTATCCACCAAACACAACGCCAGCTAATTAAAGACCGCCAATAAAGTAAAAAAGGCGCGTCATTAGGCTGACGCGCCTTAATCATAAAACATACACTTCAAGCGCACTCGATGACTGAAGTGCAACCAACTTTTATGTGTTAAGCATGGTAACCGCACACAAAATTAACAGTGCGATGTTCGACAACAAACCCATCAAGAAAAAGTACGAGCGAGGGCTTGGATTTTCATTGGTCGCTACAGCGTAATACATCAGCATATGAAGAATACGCGCCACTGCAAAACTCCAAATACAGATCATCACCCAAAAAGCATCCGCACCTACAAGTATCGCCAGAAAGATCACACCTAACATCGCCGGTACGTTTTCAAGCGAATTCATAAAAGTACGATGGGCTCGAAACGTGAACGATTTATGTCCTAAGGATTCATCAATTTTTCCAGGCACCGCATCCGCTTTTTTACTCTTACTTCCAGCGGCAATAAACCACTGCACCATCCAAGTTAGTAGAATTACAAAGATACCCCAAAACGCTGTTCCATATAACGTCGCCAGTTCCATGCTGTGCCTCACCTTTTATTAATGACTGATAATAGGTTATTAAACTGACATACCTAATGTTTCTATGCACCATCCAAGTGATAAGACGCACTGGCTTTACATGGTTGTTGAACAATGTATTAAAATAGGCATATAAGACAAAATATACTTAACCAACCTCTCCACATTTGTCAGTGATCCAATCTATTAACGGAACCAATAACTTGGGGAAGTACACGATATAAAGTAAGGCAATTGAGATTAAGGCGCTAGAAAGCAAAAAACGCTGTTTGTAAAATGGTAAAAGAACTAATGAATCTATTCGCAGGCTATGAATAAAAAATAAGGCGTGTCACTACGCGACACACCTTATTTATGCCGGTTAGTTATTCAATAGCGTATAAAACTGAGCCAGCCACGCAGGGTGTGCAGGCCATGCTGGTGCTGTGACAAGGTTACCATCGGTAACCGCTTGATCGACCTCAATCGACGTATAGGTTCCTTTTGCCAGCTCTACTTCTGGCTGACATGCTGTGTACGCTGAACACTTTCGTCCTTCTAACACACCCGCAGCTGCCAACAACTGCGCGCCATGACAAATCGCCGCCACAGGCTTATTGGCCGTAAAGAAATGCTGCACCATCGCAATCACCTCTTTATTTAACCGTAGATACTCAGGAGCACGACCACCAGGAATGACCAAAGCATCGTAGTCTTCAACGTTGACCTCGCTAAAGCTCGCATTCAAGGAGAAACGGTGTCCAGGCTTTTCGGTGTAGGTTTGGTCCCCTTCAAAATCATGGATCGCCGTCGCCACCGTATCCCCAGCTTTTTTATCTGGACATACAGCATCAACAGTATGGCCGACACTGATCAGCGCCTGAAATGGCACCATCGTTTCGTAGTCTTCCGTGAAATCACCCGTGATCATTAAGATTTTCTTATTCGACATGATGCTTCCTCTTACCTTGTTGTAAACAGCATTCAGTTGTAACAGCCTGAACAGCGTAAGAGGTATTAACCGGTTGCTACACAATCAATGAACCCGAGAGGCATGGAATAAGAACGAGGGAATATAGTGTAGAGTACTGACTATTTTTGTTTAATCTCTTCAATACGCGCCATGAAATCCGCTAGAAATTTTGAAATGTCTACTTCATAGTTTGAGGTTTGAATAACCGCCTCCACTTCCTCAGGTGTTTTGCCAATCAAAGGAATACGCAGAAAATTATCTTCTTGAAAATGCTCACTGACGGTCCTTAATACCAACCTTAGAGAAACCAGCATGTCATCATCTCTGTGGGAAGCATGCACTAATGCGATTGGCTTACCTACGACTTCATAGCGCGACACCATCCAATCAATCGCATTTTTCAAACCACCAGGTATTGCTCGTATGTATTCAGGGCTGGAAATGATAATGCCATCCGCCAGCGCTACCTGATCGATAAACTTACGCATTACCTGTGGCATTGCATCGCCTTCCAAGTCAGGCGAAAAAACGGGCAGCGTGTTGAGTTGGTTAAACACAAAAAAATCTGCCCCCAAAGGAGCACGCCTTTTGATGGCATTTAGCAAAGCGGTATTAGTCGAAGCTTGTCGGGGACTACCGGAAATTGCAAGCAGCTTCATAGAACTCTCTTTTGCAGATTGATCAGAGCACGCTCAAGCCAAAGGCGTACTGAAAGCTAGACACTGTTTTTATTGAGTTTGGCTCGATAACTGTGTTTTATCAGCCAGTAACAACCGCCTAGGCTAAAAATGATAACCCCTAACCCAATAATGGCTAAAGGCTCATACTTGTCTAAATCAAGTAGAATCACTTTACGAGCAACCGCTATCACCGCAACCAGCAATACTACCTCGGCATGTATAACGTTATCTTTGAAATACATTTCGACTGTCTCGACCAGCTCAAACCCAATGAGAATAATGAAGAAAAAGCCAAAGATCTGAAACAGCTCGTCTATTTCCAAGAAAAGAACATCGTCTGTAGGATCGAATATGTCTAAAAATAGAATAATACCCAGCTCTACTATTGCCAGAGCAACAATTAAGGTCATTAGTATAAGGACAATAAATGTCATCCACTTTTTAGCTTTATGAACCAAAGAAACGGTCTTATCCATATTGTCACTCACTTAATAGAACCTCAGATTAGAAACAGCACCTATTTCAAACGGATGACCATTGCACTCATCAACTGTAAAAGTTAATTTTAACTAATCCAAATTAACGTCATCTGCCATAACGCATCAAGTTTTGTTAACCAACATCAATGCAATTACGGCCTCTCTTTTTGGCTCGATACAGAGCCTTATCAACACGCCCAATCAAGGAACCTTCTTTTTCACCTGATTGGTAAACAGCAACACCTAAGCTGGCACTTAACGTCTTTTCCTCAGCAAATTTGTGTCCTGCTATTTGCACTCTCAGGAATTCGGCCAGTTTCTTAGCCTCTTCTAGACCAGTGTTGGGGCTGATGACAAGAAACTCTTCACCACCCCAACGTCCAACTGTATCGTTTTCACCAATAGAGCTTACTAATATGTCAGAAAAAGATCTCAATAGTTCGTCACCAAAAAGATGGCCGAACTGGTCATTCATCAGTTTGAAGTTATCTATGTCCAACAAAATGATAGAGAATTCACATTTAGTGCGATCAGATAGCTCAATCGCATAAGAAAGTTCTTCATCCAGTTTCAGACGATTATAAATTCCTGTGAGAGTATCGGTGATCGACTGTTGCTTGAAAATTTTGTTCTGATTTTCGAGCTGAGTCTGCGCTTTATGCAAATCATTAAGAGTATCCCGAACTTTCCGGTTCGCTTTGGCTAGGCGACGATTCCAATGTAAAGAAACAACAATCACAGTGCCTAAAACTAACAAGGCCAACCACAACAAAGTATAGTCAGGCACTTCCTCTATCATAATCGCGATCCACTTATCTCGAATACTCTGCCCCTCTTTAGGATCAAGGTTAAGAACGGCCTTTTCAAACGCACTGCCTAATAACGGCTCATCATTACGAGTCGCAACAGAAAGCTCATATCGAAGTGGCAAACTGCCAGTCACTGCCAATTTATTCAAATCAAGGGACTGAATAGCAAAAGCAACGGCCCCCTGTGCTCCGATATAACCAAAGACTTCTCCGTCGTACACCAGCTCCATAGCCTGAATATTATTTCTGACTTCAATAAGATCAATCCGTGGATAACGCTGTTTAAGCTTCTCAATAGCAATGTCACCTTTGATCACGGCAAAACGTGTACCAGCGCCCTCAAGGCTTTCTTCAACAAAGATCCTGTCATAGCGCGTAACAACGGCTAACGGTAGATTAAAATAAGGAGACGTAAAATCGAGGAAAGTTTTACGACTTTCGCTGGCATTGATCTGAGAGACCACATCACATTCGCGGTCTTTAGCTTTGTTAATCAGATCATCCCAGTCCAAAGTTTCTGGAACGATCATTTTTATGTCTAGCATGCGCGAGAAAATATCAAAGTAATCTTTTGATAGGCCAGTGTGTTGTCCGACTTCATCTACCCCATCAAAAGGCATCCGATCAGGATCAACACACACCCGCAATATTTTCTTAGCGCTAAGATAATCTAATTCATCTTGGGTCAACCCAATTTCATTCTTAGTCTGGGCAATTGACGAAGCTGTAAATAAAAAGAAACAGCCCGTGACAATCACTATGAACAGCTCTTTTACCCAATTTCTTTCTCTCGCTTTATGCACAAGACCTTTCCTTTTGTCATGCCCCAAAATTGGCAATGACTTGGAGAGCTTCAAAATTAATCATAGGACTTTCAGGGATAACCGAACACCAGCACCGCCATCACTTGTTCAGTATACTATCTAGGAAATTAGTAGCTCGCTTCATTTCCTATCGATTTATATATCAGTGGCACTGATGTCGGAGCTTTTGTATTCCTCTACCTGTTGACTGATGTCACGTCCTAACTGATCTACTAAATCGGACATAACCGACACCGAATAGTGATAACCTGAACGACTAAGCGGTTCGCTTAACGAGAAAGATTGTCTTTTGACAGGTTTACTCGCCTCTCTTAAGGCAAAGCTACCGGCTAAAATGACCGAGTCTTGATCAATGGTATGAAAATAATCAATCACAATGTCTAAATATATGGGCGAGGTTTCACCCGTCGATGTCAGCGAGACGTGTTGGGCTAACGTTTTTTCAATGCCAACCTTGAGTGATTCTGCCCAAAGGTGATTGCTGGAGAAAAACAATTCATGATCAGACACCTGCAACACCATATTCGAGCTTTGCAAATACCCAGCCAGCTTAATGTTATCCAGCGTTACCTGAATTGAATCTTCTTCCCGATCTATAAGAGTACTGGGCGCTACACTGAGCACATAATACTTAGGTGGCTCTAAAGTCGTCGTAGAGCATCCACTCAACGCCAGTACACATAGCAGCCATACTGCAATTCTCATCGATTCACTCCTCGTGGCTCAATATCAGGCGCGACCTTACTTTTGAAAATAAGACTGTTCGGCGCACTGTTCATTTTTTGTAGCAACGGCTTCAACTCGCGAATCGCTTCTTGCACTTCCACCATCGTTTGGTTGACCGACGACAGGCCTTGGTCATCCTTAGCAAGGGATGATAACAAATCATTCAGACTGTTAAGCGTGCCATTAATACCGCGCATATCTAACTCGTCGAGCTTAGTCGTCAGCGAGCTACTGGTCTCGTTAAATGCTTTGGTGCTACGGGCCAAATCTTGAAGCAGTGTGCGTAAATCCTGCGCCATGCCTTTAATCGGTAAGGCATTGATCTTATCCATCGTGGCATTAAGCTGATCGGCGAACTGTACAATCTGATCTGGTACCGTCGGAATAACAGCAAAACCTTGCCGACTGCCTAAGCTTTCGCTGGCGACATTATCGTAATGCTGTAAGTCGACAAACACCGCACCCGTTAATAGATTACCGGTTTTAAGGGAGGCTCTCAGTCCGCGATCTACCCATGTAGAGATTTGTTTTGAGATTTTCTCTTTACCGGATGGTGTGTCGTCTAAGTTAACCAACGCAGGTTGAACCGAGATCAATACAGGAATTTTATACGCGTCTGCACTCAAAGCGCGCTCCATCTCCTCGATCTCAAAATTAATGGCTTCAACTTGGCCAACTTTCAAACCCCGATACTCCACAGGGGCGCCTTTTTCTAAGCCTCGGACAGAGCTTTCAACCATTAAAATGTAATACACTTTTTCCGAATACCGGTGGTCATCCGCACTCTTCTTAGAAGGATAAATCTCAAAGACATGATCGTCTTTCAAAGGCCCTTTCGAAGGCATCCCTTTAGGCTCATCAAAAGTAATGCCGCCAATCAAAAGTGACTCAAGATTGGATGTCGTTAAGCCTACGCCATCGGCACCGAGCTGCACTTCGATACCACTGGAATTCCAAAAGCGTGTGTTTGCAGTAATCAACTGATCAAACGGCGCCACAATAAAAGCACTGTACTTTGCTTGCTGTGCTTCTAAGTCATAATCCACTGTCTCAATACGACCTACCGATAAACCTCGATACATCATAGGGTCGCCAACTTGAGCTGTAAACGTCTCTTCACTTGTCAAATGCACCCGCACACCAGGTGTACCGATCGGTGTCACTGGAGGCTCTTTTAACGCTTTAAACTCAGTTTTAGGTTCGCCCTCTAAACCTGGAGACATATCAATATAGGCACCTGAAACTAAGGTCTGTAAGCCAGACACTCCCGCCAAGGAAATTTTAGGAGAAACGACCCAAAAACGTGTGTCTGAGCGTAGAAATTTATTCGCCCCCTCATTCATCTTCGCCGTCACGAGCACATTTGATGAATCTTCACTTAAACGAATATTATCCACTCGCCCCATGACAACATCGCGTATCCGGATCTCAGTTTTTCCTTCTTCAAGACCAGATGCCGTATCGAACTCTATCTCGATAGAGACCCCTTGGCTTTTGATATCTTGAAGAACAAACCAAGCACCGAACAATAGAGTAATGATCGGGATCAACCATATTTTCGAAACCTTCTGGGTACTTTTCACAACCGCGGGGGTTGTTTTTTCGCCACTACTTTCCTGCGAAACACTCATGATTGTTCATCCCACAACATTCTGCTATCAAATGACATCGCTGCCATCATGGTCAAAATTACTACAGCACAAAAGGCCACTACCGCAGGGCCTGGATACACACTCATCGTACTCCCTAATCGCACTAATCCAGCCAAAATAGCCACCACAAAGACATCGATCATGGACCAACGCCCCATAAATTCCGTCACTCGATAAAGTAATGAGCGTTGTTTTACATTGTAAGCATAAGAAGCTCGTACTGAATAACTTAAATACGCTAAGGCTAAAATTTTAAATATAGGTACTAAAACACTGGTAAAAAAAATCACTATGGCAATGAAATACGACTTATTCTGCCACAGTGTAATTACCCCCCCGACGATGGTAGAAGGGTCATCATCCCCTAAAAAACGTGTTGTCATAATCGGTAATAGATTTGCGGGAAGATATAAAAGCACAGAAGTAATCAACAATGCCCAAATCCACTGCAAACGTTGCTGAGTTTGTACTGGCTTAGGCGGTAAAGAGGCTTCAAGCAAAGCTATTTCAACTTGATGTCGATCTAAAAGCTGCAATATAAGCACATAGACGACAATAAATGCTCCGTAGAAATAAAGCCCAGGGCCGATCTCAACTTCAGCTATGGTCACCAGCTTAACCATACTGACTAACGCACTGACAATAAAGACTTCCGGCATACACCATTTAAGAAACGCAAAGCATAGCTTGACCTGAGCTTGCGCCGCGCGTACCCCAAACCCAAACTTGATAGCCAACATCCAGAACAACAGCATTGAAATAACGCCAATGGGCAAGATAATACACAGTATAAAAATCAACACAGCCAACGCTAGGTAACCTTGATCCTCCATGGCATCGACCACAGAGATCAATGTGACGGACGTTTTCATGCCATTCACATCAAACGATAAAAAATAAAAGCTTAAGGACAGGATCAATAAAAGCATTGCCGAAAGGCTGAGAGCTAACACCTTATCAACCCAGTTGGACGTGAATGATGTCAGAATATGATCACAACGGGGACAATGGGCTTTTTGTTTAGGCGACAGAATAGGCACCAGCGTGTTTAAACCACAATGGCGACATGTCACTGACTTACTGGCATCCGCGTTTTGCACCATAAAATGCAACTATCCTAAACCTAATTTCAGAGCCTTCATTAAGCCAAAAATAGCGTGTTATAGCCATAGTGTGGTGTGATTAGCATCACTTTCCAACCAAAGATGTCTTCAGCTAAGACCTTAGCCCAGCGGTTCGATGCGAAGTAAAAGTGTCTATGTTATTGGCAGTTACCGTGTATTAACGATTAGAAGCATTGGAACTGTTTAATATCGTAAAGTGAAAATAGCCAACTATTTTGCTATTTCTCTTATTCAAGCACGCTTAATTCGAAAACGTTTAATGTCTGCATTATTGATATAACCTTTCCGTTAAAAAATAGCCAAAATCGCACAAAGTATTATTTTTCTTTTATCATCAATCATTTCAATCTTAAAACAGACCTTTTCACAGATAATCAGACGAGTATATAACCTTACTGGAACGCTATGTCCCCACTTAATCAACTCAACACTGCCATCAAGCATTTTCATGCAGGGCAATACGCTGAAGCTAAGACGCTACTTAAGCAAGTCAAAACCTCTTCCCCTGAGCTGGTGATGGCGCCAGTTTATTTGGCACAGATTGCCGTACTGGATGGAAAAGGTCAGCAATGGATTCCTGCTTTACAGGAGCTTGTGACTCAAGTCCCCCACTCACATCAAATTTTCCATGTCCTTGGGCAATGCTTGCAGCAGGCAAAACAGCTACCTCAAGCAGCCACGGCTTTTCATACTGCATTAACGCTCCTTTCTATTCAGACAGAACAAGATTGGCAGCCTTCACAAACTTCTTTCTCTGCAGCGCCGTTTACGCAAGAACAAGGTGAAGAGCTGCTGTGGCAAACATTGTCTTTATTAAAACGACATGGCGTATATGCCTTTGCTTGTGCCGGAACGCTTTTAGGCTTAGAGCGTGAAGGGAGCTTGCTTGCCAATGACAAAGACTTGGACGTTGGGCTGGATTGGCTGCAAATGGATAAAGCTATTCAGGTATTGACCGAGCACGGCTGGAATGAGGCGTCTCGCTCCTATGATTTAATGAATCCGCGCTGTTTTAGGCATCAGAAAACCGGCATCGCACTGGATTTATGCGGTTTTGGCACTGATAACGCCAGCGGCGAAACCATGTGTGGCCTATGGGTAGAAGGAATACCCTTTCATTGGAATCGTATTACCTTCTTTCCAAAAATCGCACTCTCAAATCGCTCTACCCCTGCAGGAGAAGTGTGGCACTTGAGCCGACCTGATCACGTTCTAACTGCCTTATATGGTGAAAATTGGCGTACTCCGGATGGGGATTTCGACACCATTGTTTGTGCCCACAATCTTCGGCAGTTTTCTTGGTTATCCTATTGCTACGGCTACTCGCGTTTATATGCTCAATGGCTTCGAGGAAATACAGCAAGAGCAATACGTATTCTCGAGGTACTTCGTAGCCATAAACCTCAAGACACTGTGCTTAGCCTGATAAGCCGACAGCTTAATACGCTGCATACCCAGTACAGTAACCAAAAACGAGTATTAGCCCTAGGATATTTCGACCTGATGCATGAAGGCCATTTACGCTACCTAGAGTTTGCTCGTCAACAGGGAGAAGCTCTAGTGGTGGGTATTGCGCCTGACAGCTTTTGCCTGCAAAGCAAAGGCTACGCACCCATTATGAATGAGACGCAGCGACGCAATCTAATCACAGCACTCGCCATTGTCGATGAAAGTCATATTGTTGCCGCCCCCATGGCGCAAACCCAAGCCGCTGCTGAGTGGATAGACTCATTAAACATTAAAACAGTCGTTTGTGGCATCGAGTGGCAAGGCTCCGAACGCTGGCAGAAACTAGAACAGACATTAGCCCTATTAGGTATTGAGGTGATCTACGCGCCAAAAACAGATGGAATTTCGACGACCCAAATCAAGCGAAAGGTCTGCTCACAAAATGGGATACAGTGACAGAGAGCTTTAAAGCTTTGTCATAAAGAAAGAGAAAAACTCTCTTTTTCTAATTAGGTATTCTGTATGGATAGCCCCAAGAATCAGGACTTTGGAAATGATATTAAAGGACTAATAATCGTATGGATTTGGCTTTTAAATGCCGTAGTCACGCTCTACTTTTGATATTCGTGTTTTAAATGATGAATACCATTTTTCATGACCCAGCCTTTGGGCTTCTTGATGCTCGGCATTGGCTTTCCACTGTTTAATAGACTCAAGATCAGACCAGTACGATACAGTAATACCGACTTCTTCTCGCGCAGACTCTATGCCTAGAAAACCTGGCTGCTTTGACGCTAACTCAACCATTCGATCCGCCATTTGGTTGTAACCGTTACCATCATCCGTTCTATGAGATGTAAAAATCACCGCGTAGTACGGCGGTTTCGGTGTGTTAGCGATAAGAGACATCTTAACTCCTTTAGGATTTTAGCGAAGTACTAATGAGGTGAACACGCTTCTAGAATAATCTAAAGCGAAGGACTGAAAATGCCACAATGCCATGTGTTGGAGATCACTATCAAATGCTTTGTTATGCGTAATTATGGCTCAGCGACGATGTCTTTTAACACTTTCGCCG
Organism: Marinomonas atlantica; assembly: GCF_001639725.1. Taxonomy (GTDB): domain Bacteria; phylum Pseudomonadota; class Gammaproteobacteria; order Pseudomonadales; family Marinomonadaceae; genus Marinomonas; species Marinomonas atlantica. The sequence goes on along the minus strand of NZ_LTAW01000002.1, from coordinate 303,927 downwards.
GGTTACCACCAATCACCACGTTGTCTCCAAAACTCTTCGTTACCACTGTACCAGAGGCTACCACCACATTGTTGCCAAGGGTCACACCAGGGTTGATAACCGCATGGCCACCAACCCAACAATTGTCACCCAAAGTGATTGGCTTTGCTAACTCTAAACCACTGCTCCTCTCGGTTGGGTCTAAAGGGTGTGTCGCCGTATAAATTCCAACTTGAGGTCCAAGTAAACAGTTCTTACCAAACGTTACTTGAGCAACATCTAAAACCACACAGCCGAAATTAGCGTAGAAATTATCACCAACATGAATGTTAAAGCCGTAGTCACAATTGAAAGAAGACTCAATGTGAATAGTGTTACCTGTAGAGCCAAATAAATGCTTCACTATTTCAACACGCTTTTGGTGAAACTCAACAGACGTAGTATTTAACGCTTCAGTTAACAACCTAGCGTTCAATCTAAGCTTTAATAACTCTTCATCGCTTGGATCATAAAGCCTACCTGCTAACATTTTTTCTTTTTCAGACATTAAACTTAAGCTCCAAAAGCAGCTTACTTATAACACCTTACTAAGTGGCGCGAAATAGTTGGCTAAAATGTACGAGGAACGAGTGCTAGCCAACTGTTTAGCGTCCGTTTGAGTAACTTGTTATATGAAAGCTTTATAAAGTAAATCACCATAGCCCCATATAATTGTTCCAATTACACCTAAAGAAATTGAGTATATGTGTAATTTATGAAAATTATATTGATGATTAGTTTTCCAAAATTTAAAGTCACTAGGTTTACAGTCGGCAAGAAAATTTTTGTTTTTTTGCACATTATATTCAACTAATAGTGCTATAAAAACCGCTATAGACCCACTACGTTGAAACCAAACTTCTGGTGCATCATGAACTGGCTTAAATATACCAAAACAAGAAATAACAACAACTAAGACACCTAATACCAGTAACGTAAGCAATATTCTATGATCCAACCTTGATTTTGAATCAATAAGCCTGCTAATTTCGTCATCCATTTCTTTTTTGTCCGAATGTGGCACCAAGCTGAACTCCTGCTTCACTTAACAATTAAGGGTTATACGGCAGCGTTGCTGCGACTATAACCCACTGTTGAACGGCTGCGTTGTCTATATAGGGGATTTGCTTTTTTCATGGTGGGACTTCCCTGTTAAATAACTCGCTAAACATCAGAGTCTGTTGGACTATACCGCTTCAGATCATCTTTGATCGCCGCTATGTTGGTTCTTAATGTACCCTTTTGTAGCGTGATTTGACCAGAGAGGCAACCGCTAACTGTCATTGTCCCATGGCAGCATGACGCACAGCCGTTCTATCACTTTTTACTGAGGAAAAAGGCGTAAAGCCCCTTGGTAATTCAACTGGCTGTAGTTAGTCCCTCGCACGGCGAGGCTGTTGGCTCATTCCCATGCGTTTGATTCGCGCTGTCGTGGCCGAGGCACGAGGATTGCGCAAGCGAATTAAATGCCATGGAATGAAGCATCAATGCAGGTTGAGATGCCGAAGCTAAATAGCTTGGCACATTGATGATTTATTTAGATTTGGCACGAGTGATCCCCGATGGAATCGGGTCGTACGATTCCCTCGCGCAGCGAGGTCTTACAGGGGTTTTGTGTGGTAATATTTGCGGCTTGTTAGGGAGTGGTTTGGGTTATGATTGAGAAACAAGATTTGCTGGATATTGCGCGTCAGAAGATGCCATTCGGGAAGTACGAGGGTCGTTTGATCGTGGATTTACCCGAGGAGTATTTACTTTGGTTTAACCATAAAGGTTGGCCGGAGGGTAAGTTAGGCCGTTGGTTGCAGCTGGCGTTGGAGGTGAAGATTAACGGTTTGGAAAAGATCGTTGAGCCGCTAAAGCTGCCCGAAGCCGAGAAGTCGAAGCAGCCAAAAGTACAAATTCGTTTCGATGATTTAGACTGACGCATGTCGCTAAATAAGCATTTTTAGCTTGTCGCTTGCTTAAAGTTTCAGTAAAGTCACGCCACTTTTTATTTTACAAAGCGGCTGACTGTGAAACAACGCACTCACTTTTTCTTGATCCTCTGCTGGCTAGCGTACTTTGCTGTACCGCTAGTGAACGGTATTGGTCAGTCAGGTGTGCAACGGATCGAGCTTTGTACCACTCAAGGCGTCGAGACCTATTTTGTTTACACGTCCGACCTACAGCAAGAGACACAACCAGACTCTCAAGCGAGTCAGCATAGTAGTTCCCATTCTTGCCCCTGTACGCATTTCTTTATAGACACCGCCACCACTGCGCTGGCGCTCCATGTCCATCAAAAAGTTGTAGACCAACCGACTAAATCGTCTAAAACACCGCAAACACGTCCAACCCGCACCACTCAAGCCCGTGCGCCTCCTGCATTCCTTGCGTTAAGTGAAGATCAAAAACTAGCATGATGCCCTGACAATTGTCGGGGCATCAACTTTGTATGCCCGAATAATTGCAGGAATTCTAATGTTTGGTTCTAAGGACTTTTACCGCTCTGTATGGCGCTGGCACTTCTTCGCCGGTCTATACGTCACTCCGTTTTTAATTATGCTCTCCATCACTGGTTTAATGATGCTGTTTGCGCCGATTGTTGAGCGCATGCAACACTCAGATTTGTACTATGTTGATCAAGTCACTGATACGCCACTGAGCTATGAACAGCAGTATCAGTTGGTCGCGGATCAATACCCAGCAGATCAAATCCAACGTGTTTATGTGTCGGATTCCGCAACCGACGCCACTCGCTTTCAAGTGAAAATGGACGATGACACACGCTCTGTTTTTGTCGATCCTTATCAGGGCGAAGTACTGGGTGACTTAACTGTCAGCCACTCGCTTTACGCATGGGCGGACGATACCCACGGTACCTTCATGATTGGCTTAACCGGTGATTGGTTAATTGAGATTGCCATCAGTTTTACTATTTTGTTGATCCTAACCGGCGTGTACATGTGGTGGCCAAATAAAGGGCAATCAAAGTGGCGTGCGGCTACGACGGTACGTGGTAAAGGCCGCTCCATGTGGCGCAACCTGCACAGTGTGACCGGTGTTTGGATCGCTGTTATTTTACTTTTCTTCTGCATCTCGGGGTTATCTTGGGCCAGTGTCTGGGGCGGTAAATTGGTACAGGCATGGAGCACATTTCCGACCGAAAAAAGCGCTAAAAACGTGTCTTCAACACTGACGCACAACGACTTAAACCCAGAGGGCGTGAAGCAAATCCCTTGGAACCTTGAGCAGTCCCCTTTGCCTGAGTCATCCGCATTGGGTGATCACACGGTGACATTGGACCGTGTGGTGAACGATGCTAAAGAAATGGGGTTCACTCGTTTCCAAGTGCATTTCCCGCGTGGCGATCAAGGCGTTTTTACCGCAACAGCCAGCACAATGGGACGCGATATCAACAACGCGTTGGATGATCGAACGGTACATCTGGATCGTTATTCAGGCTCGGGGATCGCCGATGTTGGCTTTATGGATTACAACTGGTTTGCGAAGTCTATGGCCTTTGGCATTGCCTTGCACATGGGACAGTTTGGTGTCTGGAACTTAGTCGCCTGCACGGTGTTCTGTTTGGCCGTGATTCTAATGTGTGTCTCTGGTGTGGTGATGTGGTGGAAACGTCGCCCTAGCAATGCGCTGGATCTGTCTGCCCCCCCAATGCCTAAAAACCTAAAGCGCTGGCAACATGCGGTTTGGCTACTGCTACCCATTTCATTACTGATGCCGATGGCAACCATTGGCATGGCAGTGATCGTTTTAGTCGATGTATTAGTGCTACTGTCTATTCCTAAGCTACGAGCAAAATGGGCTTAGTCTCCTAAAGCAAAAATGGACTGGGAGAAAGTTCTCCCAGTCCATGCCATCTTCCTTGATGGGGCCGACTCGCTTTGTCTAGCAATAATGTGTCGCTATAAACCACCTTTGGTCAGTTTGGCGGGATCTAATAAACCTTCGAGCTCTTCATGGCTTAGTTCCGTTTCTTGCGCTGCGACATCAATCACTGGGCGTTTTTCTTGGTATGCTTTTTTGGCGATTTCTGCGGCTTTTGCATAGCCGATGATCGGATTCAATGCGGTGACTAAGATTGGATTTTTAGCCAGCGCTTCATTTAACTTTTCTTCATTCACGGTCAAAGTGGCAATGGCTTTATCTGCAAGTAAGTGCCCACTATTAGTTAGTAGCTGAATGCTACTTAATAAGTTGCTGGCGATCACGGGAAGCATAACATTCAACTCAAAGTTGCCCGATTGCCCTGCAACTGTGATGGTGGCATCGTTGCCCATCACTTGCGCCGCTACCATTACCGTAGCTTCGGGAATAACGGGGTTTACTTTACCGGGCATGATGGATGACCCTGGTTGAAGTGCTTCAAGAGTGATCTCCCCTAGCCCAGCGAGCGGACCAGAGTTCATCCAACGTAAATCGTTAGCGATTTTCGTGTAGGTGACGGCGATCGTTTTTAACACCCCTGATAATGCTACGGCGGTATCTTGCGAACCAATTAGAGCAAAGTAGTCGTCTGCAGGTGAAAACGTCACTTCGGTAATGGCGGATAGCTCTTGGCAAATTTTGGTCGAAAAATCTGGATGGGCGTTGATACCTGTACCAACGGCGGTGCCCCCTTGAGCTAGCTTAGTGACTTTAGGGAGTAAGGCATTTAGATTATCAATGTTGTCTTGCAGCTGCGCCGCCCAGCCATTAAAGGTTTGATCAAAGCGCACTGGCATCGCATCCATTAAATGAGTACGACCCGTTTTGGTGTAACCTTTCAGTGCTTGACCTTTTGTGTGTATCTCACTTTGTAAATGGCGTAATGCTGGAAGTAAGCGTTTGCTGACCTCAATGGCGGCACTCGCATGTATTGTACTGGGAATAATATCATTACTACTTTGACCAAAGTTCACATGGTCGTTAGGCCCTACTTTGTCGCCCAGCTTACGGCTAGCGAGTGTCGCAATGACTTCATTGGCGTTCATATTGGAGCTGGTACCAGACCCTGTTTGAAACACATCCACAGGGAAATGCTGCATTAGATTGGGTTGCTGCAACAGTTCGCTACAAGCCTGATCAATCGCCGAAGACATTTCTTCAGTCACACAATCTAAAGATTGGTTGGCACGGGCCGCAGCCTGCTTCAGCTGTATCAATGCTCGAATAAAAGGCTCTGGAAGTGATTGCCCACTGACAGGGAAATTATTAATTGCTCGCTGGGTTTGCGCGCCGTATAGCGCATCTTCAGGGACATTTAATTCGCCCATGCTGTCGGCTTCAATTCTGGTGTTCATTGGTTAACTCCTAACTCTGCTTGCTTGACATGAAGTAGTGACTTAACGCACGCAGTTCATGTTCTAGACGAAAGTACTCCAAGGCATCTTGTTCGGTGATCACAAATCGTTTTAATTGCATTAATGGTCGATGGATCGTATCTAAGCATAGTTCACGCCAGTGCATTGGCACAGAGGCATCACACACAGTTTCTAATAAGACTTGATACACTCGCTTGAACAGGTCGTATGCATCTGAAATACCAATCTGCTCGGCATAAGCTTCACTGGTATCTAGATACTGAAACAACACTTTTGGTGAGTCAGCCGCCACGCCACGTTTGATGGTTTGTTCGATTACAGAAAACGGAACGATATGAGAAGTCATGATGAAACACCCTCGATGCAAATGATAATAATTATCAATTAATCATTGAAGTCTAGACTTGTCAAGTCACGAATCGATTATTAATACTGCTTTATAACGTTTTAGATGTGTTCAAAAAATAGGGAAAACGATTTTTAGCGCAAAGATAGGGGCTTTTTACGCGTTTTAAACGAAATATTGAGGTGTTCTAAAAGAAGGGGGAACAACATAACAAGATGGGGATCATTGCTGTCGATCAATAAAAAACCGACAGCAATGTGATCAGAACTTAGTGGTGATGACCGCCTACACCGTGGGCATGACCATGAGAAACTTCCTCTTCAGTCGCTTCACGCGTGTCGATAACTTGTACAGAGAACGTAAGCTCTTTACCTGCCAATGGGTGGTTTAGGTCTACTGTCGCGTGCTTCAGACCTGCTTTAACAATAGTCACTTGACGTGCACCTTGGTCAGTGCGAACGGTGGCAACCATACCAGGCTTCCACTTTTTAGCACCGTGTAGGTGCTTCACAGGGATTTGTTGAGTTTTGTCGTCCTGACGCTCGCCGTAACCTTCACTACATGGCACAGTGACTTCAAACTCATCACCTGCTGATTTACCCAGCATGGCTTTTTCAAGGCCAGGAATGATGTTGCCGTGGCCATGTAAGTACGCCAAAGGATCATTGCCAGCCGATGTTTCAATTAGCGTATCGCCTTCACGAAGTGTGTAGTGGAATTGCACTACTGTGTTGTCTGCAATAGACATAGAGTATCCTCATTTCTAAAAAGAGTGCCATGCTAACTTAAACGGCACTTGTTACCTAAAAAATCATAAATTCAATGCTGTCATCAGTAATGACGATATTCTTCACCATTCTCGCGGCGGCTTTTTCCATCGCATCATGGTCAAGCACATACACAGGGTGAGTATTAAAGTAATCTGCCAGTGCTTTTTCAAACTCATCGTGCAGTGAGCCGAGCGTATTACGCAACATTTGATCACTGATGCTAGAGCCCTGAACCGTTACTTGGGTCAACTTGGCGCCGACTAAATACACACGGTCTTCTTCAATACGCAGTCCCGACTCGAACGAGGGATCGAGCTGAGCTTTCATACTCATGTCTTGACCAAATACATTCAATGTTCCGCGAATGTCGGTTTTCATATCGACCATCACCAACCCACCATCACGCTGGGTAAGGTCAATTTTGGCTTGTTTGATCAATAGATCAAGGTTTAACGTAGAATCTTCTAGTGTCAGCTGAATAATATCTGGCTGAGACGTTTGCAAACGCTGCGCGACTTCATGGTTTAACTCTTCTTCGGTCACACTCATATCCGAGCAACCGGACAACATCACTGTCACCGCCAAGCCCGCTAGCCACATAAGCTTTTTCTTCATCATGTTCGCGCCTCCTACAATTGACGCTTTTTATCAAACCAAATACGCATAAAGTCTTCGGTAACTTTTTGCTCTATCTCTGCCGCTTCCTGTGTTGGACAAAACAGAGAGACGGTAAACACGTTATAGCCTTCAATCGTCGTACGAACCCTTACTGTCGGTTCAGGACCAGCTATTTTGATATCCAAGCGTTTTTCGATCAAATGGTTATATCGAATCGCCACTTCACGAAAGTGTTCACTGTATTCTTTTATTTTGGCAAGGATCGGTTCTTTTATTTCAAACAAATTTACGTCGTCTGTCAGTCTAGAAATCGAAAAGGTATGTTCAATATAACGACGCATGTAGTTTAAGTTTTGCACCGAGTTGGTCAGCAATACACTGTTTGGCACAACGGTTGTCCGGCCAGTGTAGGCGTAGCTGCCGCCTTTAAAGTCTACTTCAAACAAGGTGGTAGACAACCAATCGCTGTCGGTGACCTCTCCATCGTAGTGACCGATGCGTACCCAATCCCCTACCGTATAAGGCCGTGTGCTGGCCTTATAAAAAGCACCAACAATACATGAAATAAATTCTTTCGTGGCTATGACTAATGCGACCATAAACGCGGCAATGGAAATGGCAATGTCTTGCAACTCCGCTGACCAAATCATCACCAGACCAATCACGATAAGTAGGTTAAACACATTATCGACAGTATTTAATCGGCGACGCTTGCGATCAACATCGAGCTTTTCATTGGCGCGCAGTAGTCGTTTGACATAACGACCAATAAGCACAACGCCTAATATCCAAAATAACGTAGCTATGTATTCAAAATTGTCCGTTAACACCGACCAATTAATTTCAGACCACTCAACGCCAAACATAATTTCTTTAAGCCCTCTTAATTTGTCGCCACTTTACCAATGTCCCTGCTATTAGCCAAACAAAATACTAGACAAGCCTAAATTATTATCTGTATATTTATACAGTATTCTAAATGAGGTGCGATTTATGCCTGTCGTAATTAAATATGTTGTTGAACGCAATGGTGTTGAAAAGATGACCTTCTCCTCTAAAGCGGAAGCAGATCACTATGACAAGCTATTGGAAACTGCAGAAAGCTTAGAAGATTTACTGCTGTCCAGCGGCGTTGTAGACGATGAAAAATTGACTGCTAAGCTAGCGATGTACTTAGCCGAAAACAAAGACGATGTGCTTGAAGCGTTCGGAAATAAACGCAAGAAAGCACCTAAAAAGCCGAACAATGAAAATACATCTAAAGCAGGCAACAAGTCAGACTCTGATGTACTTGAAGATTTGGTAATCGAGCCGGATGAAAGCTCTTATGTTGACGATAATGGCGAAGACTACCGTACCAGTGATGATGCTATTGATTACAACAAAGATGAGATCTATGGCGACAGTGATGCAGCTTAAGCTGCATCACTGATTTTTTCTTATACTGGGATATTCCACAACCAAGCCAGCCATGCCAACCCTAAGCCTAATGACAACACTACGCCTACCCGCGGTGTTTGTATCGTCTCTATAGACTCACCACTATGTGGCTTTTTACCGTGCAACATGGCTGCGACTAAACGCTCTTTGAAACGCACTTCATGGTACAACACAGCCAAGATATGTAAGGCCACCAATGCCAATAGAACATTAGGTAAAAAATGATGGATACTGCCTAATTGAGCGGTCATCTCATCTGAGACAGAACCATAAAAAGGTCCAAACCAAAAAATTTCGTCGCTGCTAAATAAACCACTTCCCCACTGCACCGTCAAAGCCAGCAACAACAAAATTACCATAACGCCACCAACTGGATTATGACCTAAGTACTCTTTTCCCTTTCCCAGTAGTAAAGTTTTACTGTAGTTAATTATGTCCACTGGATGGTATAAAAATTGTTTAAATCTGGCGAAGTCCGACCCGATAAAACCATAGATCACACGAGCGATAATGACGGCAGATAGACCATAGCCAAAGTAAAAATGTAACTCCATAAAATCGCCATCACTTTTTCCAGTGATGATCAGCCCAGTAAATAATAATGCCAATAGCCAGTGCATCAGCCTGACAGGCCAATCCCACACTAACACCTTTTGCGTCTGCATGGCTTTCCCCTTAACAGTTGCTCTCATACCCTAAATCTTACTATATTAATCATAGGATTTGCCTTTTTCTCCAATTTTAGGGACATTAAAGAACCGAATGGATTTCACTTCTGTCCGCAGTAACGAGGCAGTAAGGAGCGCAAGACCGTGATCATTGGGCTTATCATAATCGCCGTGATGCTACTCTTTGTAGCTGGCTATGTTTTATTTACGCAAAAATACCTTTACGTACATCACTCGACATTACTAACCTCTCCCGTTGACTCGTTGCAAGAGCATACTTTGCAATTAGAGTTTTGGCCGAGCTGGTTGCCGTGGGGACTGTATGACGAAAGTGCATCAGTACTGGTAAACCAAAGTAACAGTCACTCCTTGAACGGTGCTTTGATCCAGCTCAAAGGCCAACATTTAGGCACACTTTCTTGCCATATAGAGCAGGGTAACGACCTAAAATTAATTCGTTTTTATGTGACGTCGGATCACTTTTATTTGAACCCCATTCAGGTTCAAGTTGAACTTACTCAAACTGAAGACCAACAATCGTTATTAACCGTTACTGCCAGCAGTGAACTCAATTTTTGGCATCGCTATCGCCAAAGTACAGAACTTAAACAATTACACTCTGACATGCGTTTATTGCTGATTCGCTTAAAAGCGCGCATGCCATCCTCTCACGATGAAGCGATTCACTTTGACGTACAAGGCTCTCGTACCCTGCAAAACGTCGACGCTGTTACACGCCCGTTCATCGTGAGTGACCGCCCTATGTCGATGAAAATGGAACAAGGCTTTCGCGACTTAAATACAGCATTAGGCCCTGATAATCCGCCAGCAGGCCCTCGTTTTGCGCTTTATGAGGCCGCAAACCTTAGTCAGCACTATTTTGTCGGAAAACTCGGTATTCCCATTCAATGCTTTAGCCCCTGTGAGGCACAGCCGGAGAAAATAACATTTAAGGGTCAATACGTTGGTCTTAAATATCAAGGCAGTTATCAACATCTGTGGCTGGCTTGGCATGTCCTGCATACTTACAGCAGACTACATGGTTACAAACATGCTAAACAACGCATGAGCCTAGAAGTGTATGAAACGTCTCCTCGCCAAACGCCCGACGAAGTGAATTACATAACCATTCTAAACATGCCAATACAATAGATTCGATGGCGTCTGCTTATAAAGAGTTCAGACCCAATTAATCGCTAAGCTGAACATATCATGTCCAGTTGAGCCCTAAGGATTAAATAAAGTGAACAACACTATGGATAATGCTTTGTACATTCGACATTTAGAAACATTACTACAGCGCTATCGCATTGCGATCAGTCAATTTCAACTGGACACCATCGTGGTAAGTGCAGGTTCATTAAGTCACTACTTTGAAGACGATAACGCCCACCCTTTTAAGCCCTTTGCGGCGGCTCAACAGTGGCTTCCTTTTGCATTGCCTGCGGGCAGTTTTATTGTCATCAAGCAAGATAAGCCAGAGTTAATTTGGCCAGCGCAGCAAGATTTTTGGCATATGTCCAATGCCATCCCCGAAGGCGAATGGCAATCTCACTGGCGAATTACTCCAGTCAACGATGATAGCTGGGTGCAATCACTTTCAAGCAACAGTGCCTTCATTGGCCCAGATGCAATCGGTTCTCTGACCCACCGCCATGACTTAATGACATGGCTGAACTATGACCGTGCAATCAAAACAGATTACGAAATCGCATGCTTAGAAGCTGCAAACCAAATTGCAGCGAAAGGCCATCTTGCCGCTCAGCAGGCTTTTTTATCAGGTGCCAGCGAGCTTCAAACCCATCTTGCTTACCTTGACGCCACACAACAAGATGCCATCGGCACACCGTACCCAAACATTGTTGGCATCAATGAACACGCAGCGGTTTTGCACTATGAGCAAAAATCTTCCCAGCGCCCGTTCCGCCCTTTGACATTACTGGTCGATGCGGGAGCAAGTTACCAGGGCTACGCCAGCGATATTACCCGCACTACGACATCGCTCAATGATGACTTCAGCGCCTTACTTCAAGATATGGACACACTGCAGCAATCCATTGCTAGCCAAGCAGTTGCCGGCATTGCGTTTGTAGAACTGCATCAAAAAACACTGCATGGTGTTGCCCACCTGCTAAAACAGCATGACCTTTGCTCACTCAGCATTGAGGAGCAGTTGGCTAAGCAAATCCCCCACCACTTTTATCCTCATGGTTTAGGGCATTTCTTAGGCCTTCAAGTACATGATGTGGGTGGACGTCAGCTCGATGCAACAGGCACACTACAAAATCCCCCTGCTGACAGCCCTTTCCTACGACTGACTCGTGATTTATGCCCTAATATGGTGATTACCATAGAACCAGGTTTGTACTTCATTCCCATGTTGATTGAAAAACTTAAAGCCCAGCAGCCCAACCATGGATGCAATCTCAAGAAAATCGATAAGCTTATGTCTCATGGTGGAATCCGTATTGAAGACAATATTGTTGTCGGCATAGAGGGTGTGCGAAACCTAACCCGTGAAGCATTCGATACACTCATTTAGGCAGTTAGCGCCCCCATGTAAGATGCCTTTTTCGGTATATTATTCTCTTCTTCTTTCAAAAAATCTCTTGAATACGGTTTACAACAGACGTATTTGAGAGGTTTAGCCACTGAAAAAAGCAGAACATCCATTATCTATATCAAAAGTCGTATATTTATCTTTTCAAGAATTACAATCCAGTGTGTAATATAGCCCGTCTGAATTATTGAGTTGAGGGTCACATGGCATGATGGAAAATCGGATCAAGTATCGCCACTTAGAGTGCTTTTTAGAAGTCATTCGCCAAGGTAGTGTTATACGAGCCGCTGATGCACTTTCCCTTACCCAGCCAGCTGTCTCCAAAAAATTGAAAGAGCTAGAAGAAATTCTCGGGGTTCGCTTACTTGAGCGTAGCAAAAAAGGCATTGAATTGACTCAATACGGAAACCTTTTTCTCGAGCACGCCAGCACCAGTGTTGCGGCACTTAGAGAAGGTGCTGAGCGGGTAAATCAAGCCTTAGTAACGGGTCAGCAAAAACTCAGTATCGGTGTACTTCCTACTGTTGCTACCAGTGTATTACCCGAAGCCGTAAAACGTTTTCGTGCCAATAATGTTGATGTACGCCTACACCTTGTCTCTGGTCCTAACTCTTTATTAATGAGTCAGCTGCGCGTTGGCGAGTTAGACTTGGTGGTTGGTCGTATGGGTGTCCCTGAGGCCATGGCTGGTATTTCGTTTCAACATTTATACTCTGAGCAAATTGTCTTTGCGGTACGTCCTAATCATCCTTTACTGACAAAAAAAGATTTCCAGTTAACTGAAATTACACGCTTTACTGTACTTTATCCGCCTGAAGAATCTATTACAGGACCGACAGTGGACCGCTTCTTACTGGCGGAAGGCGTTAGTAGTATTAGAGACCGCATTGATACGGTATCCGATGCTTTCGGTAAAGAGTTTATCCGTCACACCGATGCTATATGGATCATTTCCCGAGGCGTCGTTGCACGTGAAATTGCCGATGGCGAATTAGCAGAACTACCAGTTAACACTAAAGAAACCCTCAGCGCAGTTGGGTTAAGCGTTCGTGCTGATACTAATGAATCCATGGCACTGCAATTGTTTGGTAAAGCTGTTAAAGAGACAGCCGCGCAGTTAGACAGTTACTACAACCCTGACCATTAGTCGAATGGTTTTCATCAATGGTCAACTAGGCCATAGGTGAAAATCTATTTTGATACATACGCGCATCATTTATCTAACAAATCATTACGACACACGTCGTGGTTATAAATTAATCTAATTGCTACAGATACATGCTTGAGGAGATCTGACATGTTCGGATTCAAAAGATCAGAGGCGACCTCTGACACAAGCATTGTAAAGGACGACAATGCTGATTTTATTAACTCACTGAATGAGTACTGCGCCACCATCAGTTTTACACCAGAAGGCGTTGTACTCGATGCAAACCCTCTTTTCCTAAAAGCTATTGGCTATTCTTTGGACGAGATTCAAGGTAAGCATCACCGTATTTTTTGCCAGACTCAAGAAGCAAACTCCATTGAATACGCATCATTCTGGAAGCAACTTTCTGAAGGAAAAAGTCAAAAAGGTCAGTTTTTACGTCGTCGAAAAGATGGCAGTAACCTGTGGATTGAAGCGACCTATTTCCCACTCAAACATAATGGTGAAGTGGTTAAAGTCTTCAAAATTGCCAATGACATCACCTGCGAAAAAGTCCGAACTCAAGCTCAAGATGCTTTACTAAATGCAATCGATAAATCCAATGCTACGATTGAGTTCCAACCAGATGGCACCGTGATTACCGCCAACCTTAATTTCATTAACGCTATGGGATATAGATCATTACGAGATATTCAAGGCAAGCATCACAGAATCTTTTGCCACGATGACTTCTATCAGAAAAACCCTAACTTCTGGCAGGAACTCGCAACAGGTCAAACAAAGACAGGACTATTTCAGCGTAAGCGCCAAGATGGATCAGACATTTGGATAGAAGCAACTTACAATCCTGTTTATGGACCAGATGGTGAGATTGTTCGCATTGTAAAAGTTGCAACGGATGTAACCGAACGCGTGGAGAGTCAGAAGTCTGTGAAAGAAGCTGCGAACATGGCTTATCAGTCAACTAGAAAAACCTCTGAAGACTCCGCCCAAGGCGCAGATTTGCTACGTCAATCAGTCGACAGTTCAAATCTAATCATTAGCCAAGTCACTCAATCTGAACAGTTGGTCGAAAAGCTTAATCATCAATCAGAAGAAATTGGCAAGATCGTTACAACAATTGGTGCCATAGCGGAACAAACAAATCTTTTGGCGCTTAACGCTGCAATCGAGGCGGCTCGCGCGGGTGAAAACGGCCGCGGCTTTGCGGTTGTCGCAGATGAAGTGCGTACCTTAGCGGCACGAACCAGTACATCAACGTCAGAAATAGAAAAAATGGTTACTAAGAACACGAACTTAGTAGGCGAAGTCCGCACCAGTATGCAAAGTGTGACCAGCCAAGTTACCATGAGTGAACAGCTAATTAATGATGCATCGAGCATTATCAATAATATTTTAGAGGGCGCAAACGAAGCCTATCTCACTATCGGTGACCTTGTTACGGAGGCAGGAAAACCTTAGCAGTACCTCCCTAGTCCAGTTAAAAGACTAGGGAATCAGGCCTTACTTTGTTAGCTTATGCAGTAAACCCTGCATGCCTAATACATAACCTTGAACGCCCATACCTACCACAATACCTAGAGCACAAGGTGAGATATAAGAATGATGCCGGAACGCTTCTCGGGCATGCACATTGGAAATATGAACTTCTACCACAGGCACTTCTGCACCTTTGATAGCATCATGTAACGCTATCGAAGTGTGTGTATAAGCACCCGGATTAAACACAACGCCTAGTAACTTCCCAACTTTAATCAATTGACCCGCTTCGTGAATTGCATCTATCAGAACACCTTCATGATTTGACTGACGAAAGTCTATTTCGTAGCCATGTTTTGAGGCCTCTTCTCGGCACATCCTTTCAACATCGGCCAATGTTTCATGGCCATATTGCTCGGGTTCTCGTTGACCCAACAGGTTTAAATTAGGGCCGTTTAATACCATGATGGTAGACATACTCGTTCCTCTGACAGACGTATAATTTTATATTTAAACTATGGCACTCAATATACCACTGCTTGTTCACAGATGAGTCTTTTATAGCTATAAAATACGCCTTCAAAAAAAACTTTATCAACAGCTATGCCTGCAGAGATAACCTTCTTTTCATTGCAAAAGGCTGAAAAATAGACATTAAAACACTTTGAATTCGCCTACTTTCACAACAGCTCTTTGATAAGCAGGATCTTTTCGTACAGCAGCCAACCAGCGCTCTATATGCGGGTAGCCTTCAATAGGCATCGAGGCGCTCAACGCTAAGATAGGGAAGCTCATTTGCATATCAGCCGCACTGACTGTATCGCCAGCAAACCAATGATTTACAGTTAAATGCTCTTCAATGAGGCTTAATACGTCTCTTAATCTTGGTTCAATGAAACTGGAGACCACTTTGTTTGAAATAGATTTAGCGACTGGGCGCACAAAAAATGGCATAGGTTGCTTGGGAATTTTTCGAAACAGTAACATCATCACCAACAGTGGCATAAATGAACCTTCGGCAAAATGAAGCCAATATCGGTAATCACGTAGTGACTTCTTATCTACTGGCTTTAAGCGGTTTTCTGGATCGTATTCGTCAGTTAAAAATTCGAGAATCGCACCAGATTCAGCAATAGTCATCTCATCGTCTTGTAGGACTGGAGCATGCCCCAATGGGTGTATGCGCTTTAATGTGTCTGGTGCCACATTGTCAGGGGTCCGTAAGTAAGTCTTCACTTCATAATCAACGCCTAGCACTTCCAATGCCCAAGCAATTCGTTGCGACCTTGAGTTTTCTAAATGATGCAATACCAACATACGTACCTCCTTGATGTATTTACTTTGATACTTGTACGTTGGCTAAGGCGTTCTGGTTTGCTAAAAACAAAAAAAACGCCCTAATAAAAAATCATTAGGGCGTTTCGAAAGGTGTCGAGAAGTTACAGCTACACTTCGTCTAAGAAAAAACGCAGAGCATGCCGCGCTCTAGCATTAGCCTTCTGACTGAAAGCATGACCCTCTTGAGGCGCGTTGGCACTTGGAAGCATAAACGAGTGCTTAGTTTGACCAAAATCGATAAATTGCCAGTCCAGCCCTTGCTCATCTAGATACTCACGAGCGCTTTCGGCAGTCTCAATATCTACCAATGGATCTTGGTAACCGTTAAATATCAGGAACTGTGTGTTTTTATTGATCTCGTCAATAGAGCTTGCTCGATGGAAGTTCATTAACCCATGAAAACTGGCAGCACCTTGACTCGTTGAGATATGCAACCCTGCCTCCAGTGATAGCCGACCGCCTAGACAAAAACCAACATGGACAAGCTTCTTATTAGGGTGTGCCTCAGCGATGTCTTCACAAATACTTTCTTGCAAAGCGATTAACGGTTCTTTATTTGCCACTAATGCCATCATTGTGTCGGCTTTCGCTTGCAGTTCCGTAGGATTATTGCCAATACCATAGAGGTCGACTGCTGTTGCAGTATGCCCCCAACTAACGATGTCCTCTGCAAATTCTTTTTCAAAGTCACTTAGGCCACTCCATGTAGGCCAAATTACAACGTGTACGTCAGATGAGTCATCACCATCCCAAGCCACGTGTACATGTGCACGTTTGATGTTATTAACGAACTGTTTTTCAAATTCAGTAGCCATATATACTCCAATGGTGATACCAATAGGAGCACTATAATAATTGTGTAAACAATAGTTCAAGATTTTGAAACGTTATCCATAGGATTTACATAATCTCATGGAAAAAATTGTCACAACAAGTGCTCAAGTTAAGCCGTGTAACCGGTTCCATTCCTTACGCCATACCAAGAATTCATCAATCGGCATTGGCTTACCAATGAAATACCCTTGAGCTTCTTCACACCCAAGTTCACCCAGAGCTTGGTACATCTCACCAGTTTCCACGCCCTCTGCTACCACATCTAGACCAAGGTTATGAGCAAGATCAATGGTAGATTGGACAATCATACGATCACTGTTATTTTCAATCATGCCAAACACAAAGGATTGGTCCACTTTCAATTCATTCACTGGCAATCGCTTTAAATACGCTAATGATGAATACCCAGTACCAAAATCATCGATCGATAACCTAAACCCCATCGCTGACAACTTCTCTAACGTTCTTTGAGCAAAGTTTGGGTCGTCCATAATGGCACTTTCTGTTATCTCTAAACATATACCAGACGTTGGTACATTATGCTCTGCTAACGTTTCTTCTAGGAAGGTAGGAAAGCTAGCAGTCATAAGATCTCGTGTTGATAAATTAACAGAAACTCGAAAGGGTGTATCTTGCGTCTGCAATGAATGCCATTGACTCGCTAATGAACGAATTATCCATTTGGTAATCTCACGAATATAGCCAGTTTGCTCGGCAAACGGTATAAAACGAAATGGTGGCACCAAGTTTTTTTCAGGGTGTTGCCAACGAATTAACGCTTCGGCTGCGACCACTTGATTATCCGCGGTTGCAACTTTAGGTTGCAGGTACACCCTCAGTTCATTGTTAATCACAGCTTGGCGTAACTCAGACAACAAGCTTAAACTATCCGGTGTAGAAGTAATTAACTCACTTTTATAAACAGCGATATCTTCTGTACGTTGTTTCGCCGCGTACATCGCCACTTGTGATGCATTAATCAGTGCATCACACGTAACGGCATCTTCAGGCCACGTGGCAATACCAATACTGGCACTTAGATCAATCTGGTTGTTATCAACCTCTAACGGCTCATTAAGTTTACTTAGCAAAGATTTTGCAACCTCTAAGGCAGAGTCACCACCAGGCATAACCAATACTGAAAACTCATCTCCGCTGACACGCGCTAATTTATCATGTTGAGCACAGTGAATTCCTAGCAAGCGAGTGGCAGTTGCTTTGAGGATCTCATCCCCCATTTCGTACCCTAAAATATCGTTGACTTGCTTAAAGCGATCGAGGTTAATCGTGATGATACTGAGAGAATCATATTGCCCACTATCTAGGTGATGAGCAACCTTATTACGAAAGCTAAGACGGTTAGGCAACCCTGTTAACGAATCACTGAACGCTAAATTTGTGATGGTTTCTTGTTGTTGCTTAATACTGGTACGCATGCCATCAAAGCTTCGCGCTAACACTCCAACTTCATCGGTACGAGTTGACCCACTCACAAGAGCATCGTAGTTGCCTTGCTGTAACGCTTCAGTCGCTTTGGTTAAAACTTCAAGAGGTCGCGCAACTCGGCGGCTTAACCACGTAATCGCTACACCAAAAATCAACAGACCGACGAGCGTGACAGATAAAAACTTATCAAATAATTCATCAAACTGACGTCGTGCTTCTTGAAGTGATTTCATAAACGCAAGACTGATGTAACCACCAATCACTTCTTGACCATGAATCACGCTAACATAGGTACCGTCACCTACCTTCATATCAAAGGATAAATCCTCGAGAAAATACTCACCTGGAATGTCCTGTAAAAAATGTTGCTTTAAAAAACTAGAACTGGCTAATACTCTCACGGCACTCGAGCTACTGTTGGCCATTAATGCCATATCGATACCCGCCAAATCACTGGTCTCTGCGATCATATCTCGTTCAATCGTAAAGCCCATTAATACATAACCGATAACCCGAGGAGCTCGAACAGGAACAACAACAAACTGAGTTGGGGAGCCTTCATAGAGCGCAGTTAAATAAGCATTATCATCTTGCATAACACTTTTATCAGAAAGAGACTTAATCAAAAAATGAGTATTCGAAGAGCCGACCATATCTGGCAACGAGGAGCCTTTAATATTCCATTGTTGGTCTACTAGAATTGCAATCGAGGCACCAATTCGCCCTGCGCTGTTTGCCAGGGCTGAAGAGATAGTATTCTCATCTCTAGATGCAACAGCGGAGCGAAAGCCAAAATCAGAGGCAAGCAGCTCTGCGCCTTCTACAAGACGCCGATGATTTTGAACCAATAATTGATTCCAAACTCTTTCAGCAACGGCAATCGAATGCTGCACTTCTTCTCGAACATAACGCTCTACCGTTGCCTGAACAATCCAAAAACCAATCGATTGCAGCATCGCTAACAGTAGCAACGTCATAAAAATAAAACGAAATGACAAACGAGCTCGAATAAGGTTTAGCAAGGCCCCCATTAAAGCGTGACTCCCTCTGTTTTCAAACTCAATACATGCTCTTGTATTGTCTGATTATCAAGCTGGAAAGATTCATAGGGCGCACCGTAAGGAAAATCTCGATGCCATACATCAACTTTGTATTGTCCTTCATTCTGATCTTTGAAAGATACGTAACCGGCATCATCGGTTTTAGCAAAAACAGAAGTATCGTTTACTAATACCCATCCCAACATGCTGTCATGAATATTACACCCTAACTCCACCACACCAACAGACTCAAACTTCACCGGATCTTCTGGTTTTCCAGCATACAATTTCAGCTCAAATATTTTCGCTAAAGAGAATGAGTAGACATGATGACGAACATCATCACGATTAGGGAAATCGATTGCTGTACCTACTGTAACAATTTGAACACCGGGAACAAATGCACGGTTTTGTTGAGCAATTTCTACTCTTTCCAGTGGTTTGGTTTGAGCCAAAATAGTGGGTGATTTTAGAAACACCACCGCATTAGTTACTGGCTTTCCATTTAGATCCGTGACTTTAATAGTAACATCAGACCACGAAAATGCTGGTAGCGACATAAGCGCTACCAGCCCAATTATTTTTAAGCGTTTTAACATGCTTATCTCAGGTCCTTTTTGTTATGGCTCGATTGCCATACCAATAACATGACTCCCACTGCCGAATACGCCAATAGGTGAGGCCACTCCTGTTTCTAAATCAATCGATACCAATTGAGTTTTAGCATCTCCAGCCGATAAAACAGCGGCTAATGCTGTATTACTAACGTCACTGATGTCTAGTGATGCATCTTTTAATGGCCCCATACCTAGATCACCAATGGTGTACAAAACACCCAGGTTAGGCGAAACAGATGGCGAGTCACCTTCTTTCGTACCTTGCATCAAAAGCATGCCTTTTCTTCGGTCGATCGCATAATTAGTGGTCAACTTACTGTCATTTGGGTTGTACGTATACGCTGCCGCTACAATATCAGGCGACTGACCTGCAAATTGATCCTCACTATCAAATGCCAAAGCAGGGTCCGTTTGTACACCCAAAGTGACTTTATCAAAATCCACTCTTGCACCGTTATCAGGGTCGATTCGTAAATTATCATTACGATTACCAACCACTCGAAGCTTGTCTGCAGCTGGATTGAAATCAAAACCATAAGGGCCAACAGCCATTTCAGCTAAAGGCTCTGAACCTTCGATGAGCTTGGCATTGCCTGTTCGGGTATCCAGCATATAAATACGCCCAGTATTTGCCAAAGCATACAAATCACCACGCGCAACGCGGTAATCAATACCAATCAGCTTATCACCTTCGACTAAATTTTTAATTTGTAACGACGTTAAAATTTTTGATGGTTCATTAGGGTGTACATTAAACAGCGTATATTGGTCATCAACCCCCCATACAGAAGTCGGTGCTTTTGATAGTGTCGGCGCTGCTACAGCCAGACTCGATGCCAACATGGTACTTACGGCAGTAAGCCCTAGATACCATTTCAAATTCATTGCGCACATAACTAAGTTATCCCTTTCTAAAAACATAGTGAGTAGTTAGACAACAGTAAAAGTAATTTAACATCATTATTAGTTCAAAAAATACATAAAATCAGATTCTAAAAACACGCAAAATGAAGTTTTACCGTAAACCTAAGAATGTTTCTTGAGTCATTACGAACAACCCCTTATAATTCGCCGCTAATTGATGCACCCGTAGCTCAGCTGGATAGAGCGCACCCCTCCGGAGGGTGAGGTCGAAGGTTCAAATCCTTTCGGGTGTACCACTTCCCAATAAAATCAATGAGATAAACACCCCTTTAGATTCATTGATTGTCATTTTTCTCTGTAATCAACATTTGACGGACCAAATCCAAATCTATTACAGAGGCCTTTGCTTTTTTTAGTCACTCTTGCCCTATCTTTCACTTGTGACCAAAAAGTGACTATTTGGTGCCCATCACTCCAAATATGCGATGCTGATCGTTAAGCCTCACATACCTATAAAAAATTTAAATTACTCAAAGTTAAACCAGCTAATTACTGACAAATTCAGTCACGATAACTCAATCGTCTGCCTCTTTATCTTTAGCATCGTCCGTACCTAACTCCAATAAATCCGCAATATCGCATCCTAGGTATACGCAAAGCTGCTCTAGAACTTCAAATTCAACTCGAACAGCGGTCTCATGATACAGGCGAGTAATGGTCCCTCTATTGATTCCCGTGTCTTTCGCGACATCTGAAATCTTCAGTTTCTTCTCACCCATGAGCTTTGATAAGTGACACTTAATCATCTTTAAAACCTCAAAATAACCTCCTGTAAACCAAAAAGACTTGCAAAAGATTATTTTGAGGTCACGATGATCTACAGAAGATCAAATATATCTTCTGAAATACTTTTTAACTTACAGGAGAAGTATTATGTCACAAACATACCTCACAACCGAAGAGCTTTCTGGTCGCATTAAGTATGACGCTAAGACTATTCGCCGCAAGCTTAAGGACACAGTTCTCATTGAAGGCATTCATTATTTTCGTCCTTTTGGCGGAGAAAGATCCTTTATATTTGGGAGCAAATTGAAGAAGACATGTTCAAGGCTCCTGCCATTCAAACTCTTATGACTGGCCTTCAATAAGGAGAGAGATATGGGAACCATTAACGTCAGAGCAGGCAAACTGCAAATGGATTTTCGCTACAACGGCGAACGGTATCGAGAACAAACGAAACTTCCTGATACACCAGCTAACCGAAAACGTGTCAAACAAATCCTCGACCGGATTGAGGCTGAAATCACTCTAGGAACGTTCAAGTACTGGGAGTATTTCCCCAAAAGCAAAAAAGGAGAGATGCTCAAGGCTAATACAGATCTTGCTATTGAGCATCATGCAAAAGCGAATCAAACAACACCGACTTTTGCAGAGTTTGCTGAACTGTGGTTTTCAGAGAAGACTATCGAGTGGCGCTCTTCATACACAAAATCCGTCCGAGCCGTTATGACAGCGTATCTACTGGATCATTTTGGAAATGAAGAGATCAGCAGCATCACTAAAGCAGACATATTGAATTTTCGCTCAACTCTCGCCAAAGATCCGAAGCGAAAAAACAGCCCTCTTAAACTAGCATCAGTTAATAAAATTATGACGCCGTTAAGAATGATCTTGAATGAAGCCGCTGATCGATACGAGTTTACATCGCCATGGAAAGGAATCAAATCCTTGAAAGTTAACAAGTCCGACATTGAGCCTTTCTCCCTTGAAGAAGTTAACCTCATTATCAGCAATGTGAGACAAGATTTCAGACCCTATTTCGTCACTCGTTTTTTTACAGGTATGCGAACAGGCGAAATAGATGGATTGAAATGGAACTACGTAGACTTCGAGAAACGCCTTATTCTCGTCCGTGAAACTTGGGTAAACAACGAGTTTACTTATACAAAGACCGACGGCTCACAGCGTGATATACAGATGTCTCAGCCCGTATACGATGCACTGCAAGATCAATATAAGATGACAGGTCAACAAGAGCTTGTGTTCAGCAGTCCGGATGGCATGCCGCTCAGACGCGATACTGTCACTAAACGTGTCTGGCATCCGCTACTTAGACTCCTTGGTCTCAAGTCTCGACGCCCTTATCAAACGCGACATACCGCTGCGACACTATGGTTAGCGTCTGATGAAAACCCAGAGTGGATAGCTCGTCAGATGGGCCATACAACGACAGAAATGCTATTTCGAGTTAGCACATTCACAGTACCCGCTGGGAAACCTGCTTCGATAAAGCAGTCCACGATCAATCGGTGAGTTAACGGGCAAAACTCAGAGCTTTTTAAAATCACGGTATTACCGCAGGCCAGTGGCGTTGCAATAGCACGAGCACCAAGAATTACAGGAGCGTTCCAAGGAGCCATCGCTAAACAAACGCCCTTAGGCTTACAGACAGACATGGCTAAGGTGCCTAGCTTGTTAGACGGGATTACTTCGCCATTAATGTGAGTAGTCAGTGCCGCAGCTTCTCGAATATGGCCTGCAGCAAGCGAAACGTTAAACCCTGCCCAAGGGCCTGTCGCCCCAGTTTCGGTAATCATGGCGGCAACAAACTCATCGCTTTTGCTGTTCATGATATCTGCAGCTTTATTAAGTAACGCACGTCGTTCGGCTGGTGTAGTGTTGCTCCAAGACGCGAATGCAGTGTGCGCCGCAGCAACTGCTTCGAGGGCATTTTCTTTTGATGTAGCAGCAGCTTGGGAAGCAACTTCACCGGTCACTGGATCAAGACGATTAAACGTTTTATTTAGGGTTGCGGCTTGGTCTTTACCATCAATGTATAACAAAACTGTCATTTAGCATCTCCTTTTTTATATTTATTGTGATAGCAATATCCACAACGGGATGTTTATTGATTCAATTATTAGAGTACTTTAAAGCGAAATAGTTAATCGGATTTAGTCCAACACCTCATCTTTTCAAGGAATAGCCCAAATGGACGACTAACTAATACCATAGCAATCGTTGCTGAAAAAATAAGTGTTATAGTTTCACTAACTTCAACCCCAACAATAAAAAGTGTTGCGGCATATATTGGCATTTGAAATGAAACAAATGAAACACAATCCACTATAACTCTACTTAAAAACTTATTTGGATTTAATTTGGATATGAACCAATCTCTCCAAATACCGTAAGGACGACCTGTTAAAATCATTATCGGTATCATTAAAGTACGAGTAATTAATACTTCCTCAACATTCATTTCAGAAAAATACAATTCTGTAAAAGCAGCAAGAGCAGTGAAAAATATTACTGTTGCAGTTGTATCAACAATAAATCTACGCAATTTACGCCCTTTTAAAATCTTGAGCAGGGAATTAAATATAAAAACCAAAAACTTTATTTACTAATTAATTCTAAAAAAAGCCCTGCATGCAGGGCATAAGCTCGATAGAACTTCTAACGAGATAGAGCTCTTTTGAAAATCAATTAATTGCTCAATAATTTCTCATCATAGCCATAAGAAGACATTCGTCTAACACCACTTTCTGTGACAAGTACTTGTTCTTCTAACTTAACCCCTTCAGAACCATTTTCATGCCCTATATAAGATTCAACGCATAGCGTCATTCCTGGCAATATAATACCGTCATACCCCACATCATCCCAATCTAAATGGTGAGATATTATTGGCCACTCGCCCGTCATACCACACCCATGAACAACAGCTAGATATCTATTTTTTTGGAACTCCTTCGGAATTCGCCATGCCTTTTCTGAATACTCTTTAAAACTCATACCGGGTTTTAATAACTCGATGTTTGTTTCAATTTCTTCAAAAGAGGTTTTGTAAAGATCTTTCTGATAGCTGGTTGGTTCGACACCTGGGATCAAAAATGTTCTTGAGAAGTCTGTGTAGTACCCATGCACACCGACTGTATCGGTATCAAATGCAACAAGCTCACCTGCTTCCATGACTTTGTCTGAACACTCTTGAAACCAAGGGTTCGTTCTATCGCCTGAAGAAAATAATCTCGTTTCCGCATATTCTCCTCCCGTTGATAGAACTTCTTTATTAAAAATGGCCCAAGCTTCGTTCTCGGTAATACCGGGCCTCAAGCTTGACTCTAATGTAGCCATGGCTTTTTCTGTGAGTGTTACTGAACGAGCGATCAGAACAAGCTCATCAAGACTCTTTATCGACTTCGCTACTTCGATTGGTCGAGATGCATCGATAACATCAAAACCTTCTTTAATCGTTGCTGACAGTAATTCTGTTGGAGCCGACTCAATACCGATCGTGCCAAACTCTTTCTTAGAACGACTCAGTACGTCCTTCAGCGAGTTAATGAAATTGTTAACGTGCCTATGTGAATGATCACCACTATGGAGGGGCATCACTGCGCTTGCCGGATGAATTTCATCAATCGTAACCGCATTTTTTGCTAGGTGAGCACAGGATCTGTATTCAAACAACGCTACAGGGCCGTCAGCTGGAACAATTAAGTATCGTGCTGGATTGCGTTGAGAATATACCTGCATATTACGCACTCCACATGCGTAACGGATGTTTACAGGTTCAAATAAAACTACCGCATCCAATTTGAAAGCAACTAATTGCTCTCTTAATCTATCTAATCGATATTTAGAAACTCTATTTTCGAGTTCGATGTCAATCTCAGAGTTAAAAAAATCGTAACTATCGTAAAGCATATATACACCATTAGAAATTATATAATTTCAAATTGAAAAATTATTAACCCGCCAACCCATCTTCACGAACTTTTAGCTCTGCATCAATATGAGCTTGAGTAACGCGTCCATAAACATCTTTAGTTCGCTTAACTCTTCCCATTACACCTTCTTTATCTGAGTAACCAAAAAGTGCGCACAAGCGTGTTCCTTTACAAGGAGCAACACGATGCATTGAGAATCGACCTTTAAAAAGCTGAAGATCTCCAGTGTCCAGCGTTAAAGATTTAACACTGGACATATCGCCATCTAGAATCTCTTGCACCCCTTGATAATTTTCGTTGCCTGGCTGTCTTATGCTAGGCGAATACTGAAACTCACCGCCACTCTCAGGCTTACGGGTCATTAAGCTGACGATGAATTCATTGGTATCAAAATGCCAAGGCAGTGCCGTATCTTCCGGCATTACATTGATAACTAAGCCCGCTATAGGATCTTCGTATTCATATATGACATCCAGATCGAGACAATCAGCGATAAAGCTTTTAAAAAAATCATTTTTATAGAGGTTTTTAATGATCATCTCTTCTGGAAGCAAGTCTTTAGCAACAAAACCATTACTAAATTTTTGCAGTCTATTAATAGGATGACTCTTATCCAGTGATTTATCGACCTCAGTAGCATATGGCGTAATCTCATTCTCATGATAGTGTGCTAAACTTGCAACACTTTCACTTTGCTCTTTAATTAAAGTAAGTTTTTCATCTTTTATAAAATTTTGAAGATGTGCACAACCAAATTCATCTAATTGAATTCTAAAATTTGATACAGCCAATTTATAATCTTCACAACCTTTATTATGAATAGGGTACAAATCAAGATTGATGTTTTCAATTAGAAAATCCAAATTTGAGTTCATTTTTTCCTCACTATTTATTTGATTTAATATAGCAGTACGTCAAAAGAGAGTATTGTGAAAATAGAACAATTATCATTCCAAAGAACCCTCCTATTGTTGAGACCAATTTCAATCCATCCAATCCACTATTTATTGTTAATACAGTTGATAGAAGAGCAATTATCCCGCCCCAAATAAGCTTTATAAAAAGAGGTGACTTTTCTCCAGGATTATTTATGCAAGTACCTGATATCGCATCAATCGAAGAATCAGCGGCAGTAACATAAGAAACGAATGATATAATTAAGAATGTTGCTATGAAGAAAGTTGAGAAAGGCAAGTCCGCCAGTAACTGCCATATTATTGCACCCGGTCCTTTCTGAGAGAAAGTGTCAGAAAGTAACCCATCCTGTGTAATTTCCAAATAGATAGAGTAAGAACCAAATATACCACACCAAAACAAAACAAAGATGGCTGGCAAAACTACGTTAAAGACCATAAATTGCTTGACCGTGTATCCTTTCGAAATTTTCCCTAGGAAAATTGCTACTATAGGTGCCCAAGCATACCAATTAGCCCAGAAAAATACCGTCCAGTCTTTAGGCCAAGAGTCGTCTCTTATAACACCTGTGTCTAAGCTAAAATTGACGAAATTGCTAATATACATAGCTAAGCTATCAAGACTCGCATGAGCAATAAAACTCGTCGGCCCTAATATTAAAACCAAAAATGAAAAAACCAAAAATGCTTTTGTATTCCAACTTGAAAGAAACGCTATTCCTTTTTGTAATCCAGATGCGGCAGAAATAGTCGAAAAAACCATAACCAGCATTGCAATAAGCGCCAAGTAATCTGAATCTATAGAGGTTTCAAATAGAAAGTTTACTCCACCTTCAAGCATTAAAATACTTGTTCCGAGCGAAGTTATCATACCTGAGACCAATGCAATTAAAGCGACTGAATCTATTATTTCCTTCAAGCTTTTATGTATAACCAGTTTCCGGCCAACAAACATTGCCGATGAAATACTAAAATCTTTATTATAATTATAGTATGCAATTGCGAATGCCAAAGCAGGGATGCTATATAAAGCATAAGTTGTTAATGACCAATGCATGTATACGGCACTTATGGAATATGTGTAAACTTCAGCCAAGCTCTTTCCTTCGAGTATTTTAGAAGGATAAGAAATATTAATTATTGGCTCAGCCGAAGCAAAAAAAAGCAAGCCGATGGCAACTGAACTACATAGAGTTATAGATGCCCATTGCCACTTTGATAGAATTTTTGAAGCACCTTCACCTCCAATAACAAGGTTTCCTATAGGAGATATATACACAAATATGCACGATATAACCAACATAAATGCAGTAATCAAATACATCCAGCCGAATCCATCTAAAAGCCAAACATGCAGGCTATTAGCAACAGATATAAAAACATCTTCTGAGTAAATACTTAGGAACCCAAACACCCCAAGTATCAATAATGATGGATAGAAGGCTAAAGGCCTTATTTTCATATTATTCATTTTCTCTCGTTCCTTTTATGTCTTATATATTATTTCCAACTCATACTATCAACCTAAAAACCAAATTAAAAATAAGAAGATAATAACATTTACAATGTTTTTTTTATCAAGCTCAAACGATTTTAAAAAACACATTAAAATCATATATTTAAAAAAAACAAAAACACTAAAACAAACATTAGACAGGTAACTTTTGTGACGCTATAGTGTATTTTATTTGGTAATCTTGTCGTTCTTATATTTTGGAGCAGTATTCATGTTAGATGTAAAACATTATGAAATGATCTTAGAGTTGGATCGATGTGGCTCTTTAAAGGCAGCTGCATCATCTATTGGAATTACTCAGCCCGCTGCAACATACCGATTAAATGAAATCGAGAAGAGGTTGACAGTTAAAATATACTACTCTGTTGGGAGACGGCTACTACTGACCGAGGCAGGAAAAAGACTTTTGCAAGATGCTGAGAAAATTATCCATATAACAAAGCGAGCTGAAGAAGATGCGATAGTTATCAGCCGTTCTGAACAATATATAAAATGGGGAATTTCAGGCTACGACAAGATCGAAGATTTACTTTCTGAGATACCAAGTGAAATATCCAACAGGCTAGACATATGCAGATTTTCTAGCGATTACATTTTAAAATCTCTACTTGAAGGAAAAGTTGATTTTATTATTACAAACTCTCCAACAAAATCCAAAGAGATCAATTCAGAACTAATACTAACCGACAAATTAAGATTTATTGCAAACAAAGAAAACGATATATTCAAAACAAAAAAAATTAGTGTAGAAGAAATATCAAATAAGCCTTACATCACCTACAGCAGATACTATCAGCCAGAAATGGAGTTTGAAAAAATATTTAGACCAAGTGGACACACACCCAATTCAATAAGAGAGATCGATTCAGTCTCATCAATATTAAAGATAGTATCCAATAATAAAGAATATATTAGCTGTCTTTCAGAGTGGACATTAAATAATTCTAACATTTTTTACAATGTAATCAATGATGAAGATTTGAGCATAGATTGCAATTGGTATTTCCTATACAGGGAAAAAACCTCCTTCAAGGGTGAAATAGAGATAATAAAATCAGTTTTCAAAAAAAAATTTAATAGAGAAAATTAAATTGAAGCCAAACTTAAAGACTGGCTTCAATTTTTTTATTAAAAATTATCAATTAAATTTTTTACCGAATCCTTGAACCGTGCTAATAATGTTGTTATGCAAGTAAGGTCCCGTATTATTCAGAAGTAAACCTATTTCGTTATTTTCATAGTCAATCCAAAACAAATTATTGTAAGGTGCGCCAGTCCAAAATATATAGTTTTAATTATCATTTCTCCCTGGAATCACGCCAACCCCAAGACCATAGCCAACCCCTTCTCCAAGATCATCATATGCTAAACCTCCTACATGATTTCTAATCATATTTTCAACAGATGACTTTGTTAGGATTTTCTTTCCTTTATATGACCCTTTATTAAGCATTACTTCCAGTAATTTAAAATAGTCATCTGCTGATGAAACAATTCCACAATATGAGTCCGACCAGCCACCACCAGCAGAAAATACGGGGGGTGGATTATTGTATCTTGACTTTAAACTACCTTCTTCAAGTAATAAATTTCCGTTTTCATATGTGTAAAGGTTTGATAAGAAACCATTTTCTTTGGTCACGTTAAAACCTGTATTTTCCATATCTAATGGGATTAAAATGTTTTCCCGGAGATACTTATCTAGAGGCTAGATCAGTTACTATCTCTATAATTCTTCCGAGCACATCAAATGAGAGGCTATATTCAAAGTCTTTACCAGGCTGAAATGCGAGGTGAAGTTTTGCTGCGGTATTGACAAAACTGTCCAACGTTTCACTCCAGTTCAAAAAACCAGCATTCTCATATAAGATATCCGAGATTGTTTTTACACCTGTAAAGGTCATGCCTGAGTACGTCATACCTGAAGTATGCGTCAATAGATCTTTTATCGTGATTTCTCTAAATAAGCCCTCTGTTTTTAACGGCTCTGAAATAGACTGACTTGGCTCACTAGCAACGCGGGTCGAGGCGAAAGAAGGAATATATTTGGCTACCGGGTCTGAAAGGGAAACCTCTGATCTCTCATTTAACTGCATAATGGAAATAGCAGTTAAAAGTTTTGTCATAGATCCTAAGGAATATACGAACAAGTCAGAGAATTTTGATCTGACTTGATTCACCCGCCTACAACGCTTCAAAAGAGTTAATTAGCCGCAGTTTCCCGCTTTTATGGCGCTTCAAGCACCTTAAATCCGTTATTTGGACGGATTACCCCTGCGAAGACCGTATCATCTGATCTACCCGTAACAGATTTCCAAGTGCAAACAGGACGGCAAGTTTGTTGTCATTTTTAGACAAGCCCTTGTAGATAGCCTTGCGGAATCCAAACTGGCATTTCAAAATTCTAAATGGGTGCTCCACTTTCGCTCTAATGCTCGCTTTTAAGTATTCCGTCCGGATGGGTTGCTTGTTAATGCGTGGGTGCTTTTTCCAAGCGTTTATCTTGCTTGGCATCTCAGCCACTAACCAATTCACACTTCTACCCTTAGCTTCTTTGCGTTTTTCTATGCCGCGATAGCCCGAGTCAGCACAGACAAATGATTCTTCACCATGAATGAGTTCTGATAGTTGGTTGAGATCGTGTTCGTTGGCAGGTGTGGTGGTGAAGCTATGTACCAAGCCTCGTTTTGCATCTACGCCGATATGAGCCTTTAGGCCAAAGAACCACTGCTTACCTTTTTGCGTTTGGTGCATTTCGGGATCACGCGCATTGGATTTATTTTTGGTGGAACTTGCTGCCTCAATGATCGTCGCATCGACGATCGTTCCTTCTTCAAAGTAGATGCCTGAGTTCGACAGCCATTTGTTTACTTCTTTGAAGAGTTTACGACCCAGTTTATGTTTCTCAAGCAGGTGACGGAAATTCATAATGGTGGTGTGGTCTGGGATCGCACCTTCTAAGGATGAGCCAGCAAACAGCCGCATTGAGGTGATCTCGTAGAGTGCATCTTCCATTGCAGGATCACTCATGTTGTACCAGTTCTGCATAAAATGAATACGTAGCATGGTAGCGAGAGGGTATGGACGCCGACCTTTGCCAGTTTTTGGGTAGAACGGTTCAATTTGAGCTTCAAGTTGCAGCCATGGAATCAGCTCATTCATCCGGCCAAGAAAAAGCTCTTTACGGGTTTTACGGCGTTTACTGGTGAATTCGGTATCGGCGAATGAGAGCTGGTTCATGTCGTTCGGTCATGCGGTAAAGGTCAGATGGGTATTGTCTCATATTGGGGACTTAATCGCAGTTTCCTTTGCTTAGGCGGCTGGATAATCCGAAAGGATATTTGATCAATGCGTTACAAGATCAAATGAAGTTAGTAGTGGAATTTGAGAAAGCAACTATGAGAGATAAGTAGAGCTTACTCAATTAGTCGTTCTAGATGTTCTTTGTCTTATGTTGCTTTTCAGCTTAGATAGCTGAATCGAAGATATCAGCATCGGCAATACAAAGTTATTTAGCTGACCGAGTATATCAAGCGCCAAAAGGTAGCTCTCCAGCGTTTTTTCGCTGCGCCCGCCCTTTTAACTTGCCCCACTACAAACTTAGTTAATCCGCTTCGTTTAGCTACTTCAGCTTGCGTTAGATTTTGGTTTAACCTAGCCCACTAATGATGGCTAGGATGATGGTGCCAGCGTAATTGGCCCACTTACGAATATTGGACTGCATGACACACCTCAAAGGAATGAGTACGTTACGGGCAAGACACTCAAACTAGAATGATACTACTCGTATCGCCCTGCATGATTGATTCAATGAAAGTCATAGTGCTGCCCCCTTTTGTTCTAGCCTGAAATGGCGGTGGCCCGTAAAACTCTCACAGATCATCTATAAGAATTTCTACCTCTTCTGAGTCTCTGCGAAAATGGACGATACTCTCAAGCATTAAGTCATCCAGTAGATCCATTAGCAGATCGTAATTTTCTGTTGGCACTTTGAATACCGCAGAGGACTGCTCCGCATCATTTTCAACAAGTACACCACCGGCATCCTTGATCAAATCTCTCGCTCTAATCATGAGTTCTGCGCGGCGTTTAAGATTCTCAGTCATTTCTGAATATTCGCAGAGGGCGTCAAAAATACATTTAAATCTCACAGATTGCATGGTCGTTATCCTCTTTGCCATATACCTCATGAGTTCCGACTGAAGTTAAGAATAGTTAAAGTGATACTTCATAAAAAAATCCGGATAACAGCCTCGCCCTAATGCCACCTCTTCAATCTGCTTCCATAACATCGGCAAATAGACCTTTAGCACTTCTGCATCCGACTGGTAATATTCATTTGTGCATTCTCCTTCACCAGCTTTGAGCCAATCAGTAGGCGTTAAAAGGGTCAACCCTTGAAGATAAAATTCAGGAATAGCTTCTCGAATTGCTTCTTCACTTCCACTGACGACATAAATTGTTACACCTTCACCCGTCGCGAAATAACGACAAACACCGATATAATACATATTCACTCCCGACACTATTTCTTGATAAAAGGACTTTCAATGCTAGCAACTCACTCAGGTTAGAACATTTTTATAAAAAGGGCTCGGGGGGCTTTTTAATGACAATGTCCCCCATACCTCATAGGTGCTGGATTGGATGAAATGCAGCCATTAATCCTGAAAGTCAGATTAAACAATAACGTGATGGGTGGCACCTGGCCAAGTGGTGGTGGAAAGCTTTGGAGATAATGTTGTGGTTACAGGGAACCCCGAAAAAGTTCCCCGTGAAATTCCTCTCCAAGCTGACATCTGAGATCAAAATATCAGATGAAGCATTCCTGAAACCCACACAAAATTGCAAAGTCACCATTCTCATTATGTGACCATAAATAGCACCTATATGTTTTTTAATACGCACAATATAAAAATCTCATTTAACACAAGATCATTGATTTATATGTATTTATGTGTCTTAGTGCGCAAACACGTATTCTTGTGCAGTTCTCTCCGGAGGCGAAGGTCGAAGGTTCAAATCCTTTCGGGTGTACCAACTTTTATTGTCCGTTCTGATGCTCATCGTAGCACTACAGGCCTTTTCTAGATCTGTATATCTAACAGCCGTTTTACTTGTACCTTAAATCTCGTTTTAAATACAATGCTATTGAGTGGGCCTGCGGAGACGTTAACTGCTGGAAGGCAGGCATTTTATCGCGTTTTGAATGCTTATTACGAATCAAGTCCGCTATTTGGCTAAGCTGCAATTCAGTATCTTTGATGCGTGGCACACCAATTAAAAACTTACCTGTCCCTCTAGTAGCATGGCAGGTTGCACAGTACAAACCGTACAACTCTTTTCCGTTTTGCACATTTGTCTTCTCATCATTCTTTTTTGAACACCCAACTAATACGATAAGCAAAAGTACAATGATCCATTTGTTCATTGTGACACCACTTATTTAGATTATGTGTTTTAGACTAGCGTCTGTTACAGGAAATTACTGCCGTAGTTTAGTGAATGGCCTGTAATGAAATGAGGGGATTTTGTTGCTTTTGGTAAGGTATGTGATTTGAATGATCCAAAAGCCTATTAAGGCTTTTGGATTTGCTCTGCAAAACGATTTTTAATCTCTAGAACCTCTGGTAACGCTCGAACAAATAACGGTACAAGATCTGGATCAAAATGCTTGCCAGCTTCCGCTTGCAGCAGTGCAATCGCTTCATCAACGGACCACGCCTGTTTATAAGGGCGCTCGCTAGTCAACGCATCAAACACATCTGCAATGGCGGCTATACGCCCTTCTAAAGGAATCTCTTTTCCCTTTAAACCTTTTGGATAACCACTACCGTCCCACTTTTCATGATGGGTAATAGCAATTGAACGGGCCAAAGCCACTAATGAAGATCGTGGGTTTGACAAAATATCAGCCCCTATCTGCGCATGAGCTTTCATAGTTTTAAATTCATCCTCATTTAATCGCCCTGGCTTTAGCAAAATATTATCCGGAATGGCAATTTTGCCTAGATCATGCATTTGCGCAGCCAACATAAGTTCATTAGCGGATATCTCATCAATCCCCGCTGCGATGGCTAACATATAAGAATAGTGACTCATTCGCAGTACATGCATACCGGTTTCATTATCTTTGTACTCGGCAGCTCGCCCTAATCGCTGGATCAAATCGACTTGTGTTTCTTTCAACACATCCGCTTGGACTAGGGATAAATGTGTATTGACTCGCGCTCGCACAATTGCGGGAACAATGGGCTTCGTAATGTAATCCACCGCTCCTAGTGCAAACCCTTTCTCTTCATCAATCGTTTCTTTAAGCGCTGTAACAAAAATAACAGGAATACGGGCAGTGTTAGGTATCTGTTTCAGCCGTTCACACACTTCAAAGCCCGTCATATCTGGCATCATGATATCCAGTAAAATCAGGTCGATATTTTCGGTTTTCAGTAGCTCTAGTGCGGCTTCGCCCGATCGCGCGAACGACAAGCGATACTGTTCCTGTAATACCTGTCGCAATACTTTTAAGTTCGCTGGTTCATCATCTACGATCAATAAGCGAGGTTGAGTTTTTTCAAGTAATCTCATACGTTCCCCTTATTGTCGGATGAGGCTACGCGCTTGTAGAATCAAATCCACAGCGTCGTTAAACTCGAACTCATCAATGGCATGGATGGCTTGGGTGACTAATGTTGTAATATCCTGTCGCGCTCCTTTTGCTATCGACTGAGACAGTTCGTCATCGATTTCACCTGACTCGGTAATGTAGAGCCACTCTGTTAGGAGCTTATTCATGGTTTGATCGGCCAATATGCTTGCCTCTCCTTGATCATCTATACATTCCTTTTGCTGTTGTTCTGACTCTAACAACACAATATCTTGCTCAAATCTATCCCACGTCTGTTGCAAGTCTTCTAGCACCTTTGAGACTTCAGTGTCACGACGATTAACCACAGCACTTTCTAAGGTAATAAACTGTTGGTATAGCGGCAGTAAGGCTAAGTTTCCGGTTAAGCCTTTCAATGCATGCGCTTGTTCCGTAAGCAAAGACCAATCTTGCTGTTCAATACTTAGGGCAAGTGTACTCAGTAATGTGTGATGCTTATGGTAAAACTTTATCACTTCACTGGTAAAGACACTGTAGTCGCCCCACAAATCCATACCTTTAGCGACGTGTACTACTGATAATTGATGGCTATTATCAGGTTTAGCGATTGAGATAGGATCAAGACTTTCTAATTCAAGATTTAACGCATGCGCTATTTCTTGGTTAAGCTTGATCAGATCAATAGGCTTATTAGCAAAACCTGACATACCAGCATCTTGGGCCTGTAATCTATCTTCTAAAAGAACGCTGGCGGTCAAAGCAATCACAGGTGTTTCATCTAGTCCTGCGTGAGCTTCAAACTCTCGAATCCCCTTGCAGGCATCTAATCCATCCATACGAGGCATTTGAATATCCATTAGGACTAACTGCGGTCGTAAAGATTTATATTTCTCTAAAGCTTCAACGCCGTCATTCGCCTTATAAACCGTATGACCTTGTTTGCTTAAAAGAATATCCAGTAAAGTTAAGTTTTCTTCAATGTCATCTGCAATCAAAATTTTCAAGGGCGGCAATTGTAATAATTGAGTCGCCGCTTCCTCTTCATGCTCTGCAGGCGGCAAAGGAATATCAAAATAAAAACAGCTTCCCTCGCCTAAGCGACTTTCGAGATAAATTTCGCCCCCCATTAACTCTACTAGTTGCTTTGAAATAGTGGTGCCTAATCCGGTACCACCAAAACGTCGACTCATAGAGGAATCGGCTTGGGTAAAGGCTTCAAAAATTGCATTAGCACGTTCTTCAGAGATACCAATACCAGTGTCCCTAACTGTAAAGC
This sequence comes from Marinomonas atlantica, assembly GCF_001639725.1. GTDB lineage: Bacteria > Pseudomonadota > Gammaproteobacteria > Pseudomonadales > Marinomonadaceae > Marinomonas > Marinomonas atlantica. The sequence goes on along the minus strand of NZ_LTAW01000002.1, from coordinate 268,387 downwards.
GCACCCAGTTATCTCGCTCAACAAGAGGTGTTACCAACAACGTAACAGAGCCAATTTCAGTAAACTTAATACCATTACCGACTAAGTTCATAAGAACCTGTCGAATACGATCTTCTGCTCCGGTGAACACACTAGGCAATTCAGAGCTGATGTTGAAATTAAGCTCTAAGCCTTTGTTTTTTGCTTGCAACCATAAAGTCGAGATGACTGTATCAACACTAGAGGTTAAGCGAAATGGCATCAACTCTAGCTCCAACTTATGCTTCTCTAGCTTAGCGCTGTCCAGAATGTCATTGAGCAAATGCAGTAATGACTGGGCAGACTGACTAATAGTCTGCAAATGTTTACGCGTCTCAACCGGCAAAGAAGAATCAAGCAAAATACTACTAAAACCAATGATGGCGTTCATTGGGGTACGTATTTCATGGCTCATATTGGCTAAAAACGAAGCTTTGGATTCTGCTGCGTCTTCCGCTTTTAGTTTCGCTTCTCGTAACTCATCTTCCATTTCCTTACGTTTGGTAATATCCAACATGACCCCATCAAGCCATTTTGCGTTGCGGTTCTCATCGTAAACTATAGTGCCGCTTTCTAAGATCCAAACTGTAGAGCCATCTTTATGAATTACGCGGTACTCAAGTTCGTATTTATCTTGCTTTCCCACCACTTTATCGAAAAATTCAACGACTGCTTCTTTATCATCTGGATGCAACCAAGAAGCGAAACCTAAACGCCCTTCTAAGTAATCTTCCACTTTTTGGCCACTAAGCTTTTCAATGGCATCAGATACAAATAGTGGCGTCCAGTTTTCATCCAGCAAACAGCGGTACGACACACCTGGAATATTTCGAATCAACGAACTTAAATGCTCTTCACTTTTCGATATACGCGCTTCCATTTCACGGCGCTGCGAAAGATCTGAGGCAAACCCCACATACAGCAACTCTCCATCAGGCATATTGATACGCCCAATACCCAATGAAATAGGAAATAATCGACCATCTTTATGACACGCCATGAGCTCACGTTTGGTGCCAACGATATTATTCTCGCGCCCATCAAAGTAATCTATGAGAAAGCCATCATAAGCGTCATCAGTCGGATCAGGAAAAAGCACACCGACAAATTGATCCGTCGCTTCACACTCGGTCCAACCAAACATATTCTGAGCAGATAAATTAAATTCTTGAATTACCCCTTGGGCGTTAATTGTCATAACGGCATCTGTCGCGGTATCCAGTACTGCTTGGGTATGCGCTTCACTGGCTGTTTTCTCTATCAATAACTGACGGTAACGCAACTGTGAACTCACATTCACCGCTAAGATGAAGGTTAAAAATGAGAAAATAGATACTGAGTACGCCAACTCGACATTTTTATCGTTCGACTGAACCAGCAAACTGATAGAGGAATCATTAATAAAATACGCAGCGGACATTCCAGTATAATGCATGCCAGAAATCGCAAGCCCCATGATCGTTGCAATCACCAGTTTAATTCGAATAGTCGGGACATTAGGAAACATTAACCGCATGCTGCGACGCGCCAACAATGCAATGCAAGCCAGCACAACTGCAACCAGCAGAGATAACACAAACAAATATGGGTTGTACTTTATAGAAAGGTGCATATCCATGGCTGCCATGCCTAAATAATGCATAGCTCCAATACCGGCTCCTACAATAACACCATTTCTTAAGGTTAAACGTAACGACAGAGCGTCCTTTTCTTGTACATATATAAGCGACTTAAGCACACTATAACTTGCAATAATGGCAGGAAATAAAGAAATGATCGTCAGGAACAAGTCATAGTTCATTGCATGAGGGAGATCTAACGCCAGCATGCCAACAAAATGCATACTCCAAATACCGCCAGCCAGAATAACCGCACCAGTCACAGTCGCGATATGACGGTATCGCGTCAGCACAATATGCCGTGCTGTTTCCGCTAGCCGTAAGGCAAAAAACGAAGCACTGGACGCCAGCAATATAGACAGTACGACTAACAGCGGGTCATACTCTCCTGTTACTAGTAAAGACGGATCTACGTCTGTCGTGAAAAATTGATTTAACCAGCTCATATTCGACTCAATTCCGTTTCATCAAAAATGCCATTCATTTATTTCACAGCACGATGTTTAATGTTAACAATAATAAACGTCCCGTTATGTAGTGATAGCGTAACGCTTCTAGGCAATTCTCATCATAGGTCATAGAGTACGAAGGATTTATCATGCCACCACATTTTGATCAGCCAGATTTTTTACAGCAACACACTCAAAGCATATTAAAGTTTTATGAGCCGATTGTAATGGATCCAAATGGCGGTTTTTATCAAAACTTTTTAGATGATGGAACTGTCTTTGAGCCTCACTCCAAGCACCTTGTTTCTTCCTGTCGATTTATATTCAATTACGCTGAAGCCTACCGCCGAGGTTATGGGGATCATTATGCCAATTGGACAAGACAAGGCTTAGACTACCTAGAACAAAAACACTACTTACCTGAAACCGGCCATTATACTTGGACACTAGGAAGTGATACAGACAAAACTGCTATGGCGTATGGTCATGCTTTCGTCGTACTTGCCTATTCTCATGCACATCTTGCTGGTCTCGTCGATGCAACCGACAAGCTAGTACATCTTTTTCACTGGCTCGACACACATTTTTACCAAGCAGAATTCTCTGCCTACGCCGATGAATTATCCGCAGACCTCACCTCACTTGACTCTTATCGTGGCCAAAATGCCAACATGCATCTATGTGAAGCCTTTATTGCGGCCTATCGTGCCATCGGCGACCAACGATTTTTATCCCGAGCAATGACACTTGCTCAACGCTTTGCGGGTGAATTGTGTGATCAAGCAGGTGGCTTGATTTGGGAACATTACGATAAAAACTGGCAACCCGACTGGCAATACAATATCGATAAACCAGATGACTTATTTAAGCCATGGGGATTTCAACCTGGACACCAAGTGGAGTGGACCAAACTACTCCTTCAACTCGATCAATTAAGTCCAGACAAATGGTTAAAAGAGCGCGCTCAATCTTTGTTCGATCAAGCGGTATCAAAAGGCTGGGACGACGAATTTGGTGGATTGGTCTATGGCTTTGCTCCTGATACGTGGGTGTTTTCCGATGCCCAGAAATACTTCTGGGTGCAAGCAGAAGCCATTGCCGCCGCTTATCGTCTATATCAGACGACTCAAGAACCCGTCTACTTACAGTGGTACAACAAACTTTGGCAATACAGCTGGGATCATTTAATCGATCATCAATACGGAGCTTGGTTTCGCATCGTTGCCCGTGACGGCAGTAAAATCACCAACGAAAAGTCGCCAATGGGGAAAGTTGACTACCACACGCTGGGGGCTTGCTGGGACGTGCTGGATACCATTAACAATCGTTGATGCCATACACTCAAAAGCCCCGCTGTGTATTAGCACAGCGGGGCTTGATATAAGAAGCGAGGAATAATTCTGTATTACATGTTTGGGTAATTTGGTCCGCCTGTACCTTCTGGCGTGACCCAAGTAATGTTCTGCGCTGGGTCTTTGATATCACAAGTTTTACAGTGTAAACAGTTCTGTGCATTGATTTGAAATGTTGGGCCAGACGCTTGTTCGACTACCTCATACACACCTGCAGGACAATAACGTTGAGCAGGTTCTGCAAATTGACTTAAATTGCTGCCCGTCGGAATACTGTCATCCGCTAAAGTAAGATGACAAGGCTGATCTTCTTCATGGTTTGTGTTCGATAGGAAGACCGAAGACAAGCGATCAAAGCTCAACTTGCCATCTGGTTTCGGGTAGTCAATTTTCTTCGCTTGCGCTATCGTCTGCATTTGTGCGTGATCAACCGATGTATCATGTAGGGTAATCGGCATCTTGCCCCCTAAGATATTCTGATCGACGTAGTTAAACGCGCCACCCAAAACCGTACCAAATTTATGCATAGCAGGTGCAAAGTTACGCGTGCTGTACAACTCTTGCTTCAACCAAGACTGATCAAAGGCATCACTAAAGGTTTTACCTAAAGATAGACTGTCATCAGCCAGTACTTGGCTAATTGCCTCAGCCGCTAACATGCCAGATTTCATCGCCGTATGGGTGCCTTTGATTTTTGCTACGTTCAGTGTTCCTGCATCACAGCCCACTAACATCGCGCCAGGCATGGTCATGGTTGGCAGGGCATTCCAGCCTCCTTTTGTGATCGCACGGGCGCCGTAAGACACACGTTCGCCACCCTCAAGGTATTGTTTGAATAACGGATGATGCTTCAACCGCTGAAACTCTTCATATGGACTAAGCCAAGGGTTGCGGTAGTTTAGATCAACGATTAACCCCGCTACGACTTGATTGTTGTCGGTGTGATATAAGAAGAAGCCGCCACTGGCATCTTCAAGAGGCCAACCTGCCCCATGCACTACCAGACCCGGTTGATGTTTTGCAGGATCAATCTGCCATAACTCTTTAATACCTAGTGCGTAATGCTGAGGATCCGCATTCGTGTCCAGAGAAAACTTTTGAATCAGTTGTTTGCCTAAGTGACCACGACAGCCTTCTGAAAACACTGTAAACGTGGCATGTAATTCCATGCCTTCCATGTAAGTCGACAGTTGTTCGCCACTGGCAGAAATCCCCATATCACCCGTCGCGACACCTTTCACACGGCCGTCTTCGTGATACAAAATTTCGGCTGCAGCAAAGCCAGGAAAGATTTCCACCCCTAACCCTTCCGCTTGTTCCGCTAACCAGCGACTCAAATTGCCCACACTGACGATGTAGTTACCGTCATTCTTCATAGAATTAGGCACTAATGCATGGGGAATTTCTTTACTCACTTCACCATTTTTTAAGACGTAGACTTCGTCTTTAGTAACCGGCGTGTTTAGAGGAGCGCCCAGATCCTGCCAATTCTCAAACAATTCATTTAAGGCTCGGGGCTCAAGCACGGCACCGGATAGGATATGCGCACCGACCTCAGAGCCTTTTTCTAATACACAGACGTTTAACTCAGTATTAAGCTGTTTTAAACGAATGGCAGTAGAAAGACCTGAAGGACCAGCTCCAACGATGACTACATCAAATTCCATCGATTCACGCATAACTGCACTCCTCTTATTGTTATCGTTATAGTTTTTCAGTCATTTCAGGGAGAACCTCGAACAAGTCTCCCACTAAGCCGTAATCAGCCACTTGGAAGATAGGCGCGTCTTCATCTTTGTTAACCGCAACAATGACTTTAGAGTCTTTCATGCCCGCCAAATGCTGAATGGCACCCGAGATGCCAAATGCCATGTACAGGCTCGGCGCGACAATTTTACCGGTTTGACCCACTTGCAGATCGTTAGCCACAAAACCAGAATCGACGGCTGCTCGTGATGCCCCAACCGCTGCACCTAACTTATCCGCTAGGGCTTCAACCAAAGCAAAGTTTTCGGCGCTGCCCACACCCCGACCACCAGATACAATGCGTTCTGCTGCCGTTAGTTCAGGTCGTTCAGATTTAGACAACTCATCATTAACCCAAGCTGTGTGGCTGTTTGCTTCCGGTGCAGAAATGGATTCAACCGTAGCTGAACCACCCGTTGTTGCTACTTTATCAAACGCTGCGGCACGTACCGTAATGACTTTCGTTGCATCTTTCGATGTTACCGTCGCAATCGCATTACCCGCATAAATTGGGCGTTGAAACTGATCGCCACTTAATACCGCAGTAATATCCGACAGCTGACCAACATCCAACAAAGCCGCCACGCGAGGCATAGTGTCTTTGCTCACAGAATTAGCCGGCGCCATGATGTGTGAATAATCACTTGCCATGGACATAACCAACTCGCTTAGGTTTTCAGCTAAGTCATGGGCTAAACTATCGCCCTCTGCCAACAAGACTTTACTCACGCCTGCGCATTGCGCCACCGCATCAGCCACGGCTTTAACGTCGGCGCCAGCGACTAGAACCGTTACATCAGAACCGATCTGTTGTGCGGCGGTTAAAGCGCTCAAGGTTGCAGGCGCTAATTCTGTACCATTATGTTCTGCAATCAATAGAGTAGCCATTTAGATCACCTTCGCTTCATCTTTCAGTTTCTGGATAAGCTCATCAACCGAGCCGACTTTCACGCCGCCTTGGCGCGCTGCGGGGGCCTCCACTTTATCAAGCTGAATATGTTGCTTCACTTCGATACCAAGATCTGCAAAAGAGGTATTATCCTGTGGTTTACGCTTCGCTTTCATAATGTCTGGAAGCTTGGCAAAACGAGGTTCATTTAAACGCAGATCCGTTGTCACAATCGCCGGCAGTGCCAATTTAACCGTACGCAAGCCGCCATCGATTTCACGTGTAACCGATACACTGTCGCCATCAACGGTTACATTTGAGGCAAATGTGCCCTGCGGACGTTTCGTCAATGCCGCCAACATCTGGCCAACTTGGTTATTGTCTGAATCAATAGACTGCTTACCTAAGATCACTAGGCCTGCCTCTTCTTGCGCCATAATTTTGGCGAAAGCTTTGGCCACATTCAGGGGTTCAACAGTCCCTTCGGCTTCCACCAAAATAGCGCGATCCGCACCTAGCGCCATCGCTGTGCGCAATTGCTCTTGGCTAGCACTAGAACCTACGCTTACTGCAATCACTTCTGTGGCAATACCCGCTTCTTTCAGACGAATGGCTTCTTCAACTGCGATTTCACAAAATGGGTTGATCGCCATTTTGGTATTGCTTAAATCCACATCTGTGTTGTCAGACTTTACGCGTACTTTTACGTTGTAATCTATTACGCGCTTAACACCGACTAATATTTTCATAATCGTCACCTAAAGATACTTTTTCTTATAACAATAAACGCCAATCACCCCTTTAGAGTCGCTTCAAGGCTGGCTTTCTTCAATAACATTAAACGCTAATTACACTGACAGATTTAGGCTCTTGATATAATTCGTTAACTTGATCTGCTCGATGGTCTTGAACATTACGCTGATTCAACGAGCCTTTATCGGTTACTTCATGAGCATCAATACAAGGTGCTTCATGCTGCAACAGAACTCTACTCACGACAGTAGAGCCGCCTGTACCCTGTGCAAAAAAGGTTTTTAACTTTTCTTCAAATGCCGCTCGAACGGTTGGGTGCTCAATCAGCTGTTTAGGCGTTAATTCTGTACCATTATCGACCAAGGCTTGGCAGCACGCGAAATCTGGAAATACCAACCCAGTGATGTAAGAACGATTCATTCCACATAACACCACGTCTTGAACTAAGGGAGCAAAAGCACTGATAAATTTTGCTCGTAACGTCCCAGCACTCACCCATGTGCCACTGTCCAATTTAAAATCTTCTGATACACGTCCGTCAAAACGAAAACCTCGATTTGGCTGTGCTTCATCTAAATAAGCGATCGCATCCCCTAAACAATAATAGCCTTCTTCATCAAAAGATCTTGCGGTTAATTCCGGCTGACGCCAGTAACCCGGCATCACCGTCACCGCTTTAACTCTGGCTTCCAGCTTACCTTCGTTGGGGACTAACTTAAGCGTAACGCCTGGCGCTGGTACTCCAATAACGCCAGAGGCACTCTCTTTAATCGAAGCAAACGTTACAGAAGGTGCCGTTTCTGTTGCCCCAAGGCCGGTCAAAATAGGAACCTTTTTACCCGTGTATTTAATCGCTAATGCGTCAATGTCATCCCAAATATGTTGTGCCATACCTGCGGCGGCAAAAAACATAAACTGCAAACGAGAGAAAAACTTGCGTGCTAATTCATCGTCTTGTTGCAACTTTTTCACCAACAATTCAAAGCCTTTAGGCACATTGAAATAAACGGTGGGGGCTACTTCAGCAAGATTATTTAAGGTTTTATGGAAATGTGCTTCGGTTGGTTTACCATCATCGAGATAGAAGGATCCACCATTGTACAAAGCAATGCTGACGTTATGATTTCCACCAAAGGTGTGATTCCACGGTAGCCAGTCGACCATTACAGGTGGCTCGTCGGCTAAAAAGGCCATAGTGTCACGGATCATAACGGCATTGGCACACAGCATACGATGTGTGTTCATGACACCTTTAGGCATACCTGTTGTGCCTGAAGTAAAGAGGATTTTGGCCACAGTATCGCCGCTCACTACAGCATTACGCTCTTCAATCGCAGGACTCAATGGATGCTGCCAGAATTGGGCAAAAGAGACTGTCGGATTACTGACCAGTTGTGGCGTTGTATCGCCATACATTACCGCCACTGGCACGTCATTATCAGACACTGCCTTAATCGCTTTTTCGTATGGTGCTAATTTATCCACAACGATCAAGCCTGGGGTTAATAGGTCAATCACATGTTTAAGCTTGGTGTAATCGGTAGCAACCACTGAATACGCTGGCGATATCGGCGAATGAGGCACACCAATATAGTAACCAGCCATAGCAAGCATCAAGTGCTCAAGGCTGTTGCCAGATAAAAAGGCAATCGGACGCTCTGGAGACACATTCTGCTCTACAAGCCACGATGCAAGCTGACGGACTTTTTCTAAGGCTTCAGCATAAGTATATCGATCCCATTTGTTTTCATCATCGCGCTGCGCAACAAAAACAACATCTGGCGTACGCTCAGCCCAATACACTAAACGGTCAGTTAAACAACGTGCGTATTCTGCAAGCTCCGTTTGACAACTTATGATTTGTTCACCGTTATCACGTTTCTCGATCGCAACAGAGTGACTCACCACCTTGATCGGATGGAATTCGCTGGTCATTTTATTCTCCTGAGACTTGTTATTTTTATAGGTTCAAAGAAGGCTTACACCTTTTGTATTAGATGCTAAAACAGATAAGCACCTACTCCATTTTGTTCTTGGCTTACGGTTGTTAGAGCCGCTTGCGCAAGCGGTAATTGATAAACACTATAGAAATCAGCTAAGGCAATCACATTACCAAAGAAATCATTATCTTGAGCATGATTTAGGTGTGCTTGCTGTTCCAAACGAGCCAATTGCCATGCACAGCAAATACCGCCCATAGCGTTTAAAAATGGTACCGAGACGGCGTCTAATTTAGCCGTATCCGCATTCGGGTTGAGCAATATTCTGTCAACAACGTCTGCCAACTGATCTACTGCTACAGCCAAACGTTGATAGGGCTTACTTTGTGACGCGGCGCAGATGTCATCACGCATATCCGTTAATAGCTGGCTAATAGCGACACCTTGGTCCATTCGAATTTTTCGGTGCACTAAGTCTTTTGCCTGAACCCCGGTGGTTCCTTCGTAAATCGTTGTAATCCGAGCATCGCGCATTACCTGAGCAATACCCGTTTCTTCTACAAACCCCATACCACCAAAAATTTGGATCGCCGTGCCCGCCATAACATTCGCTTGTTCAGTTGCAAAGCCTTTAAAGATCGGGGTCAATAAAGCAATTCGACTTTCAGCCATCCGCACACGCTCTGAATCTTGTGACAGCTCAGATACATCAAGCAAAGCGGCAATTTGATAGCCTAAAGCACGTAAACCAAATGTTTCCGAGCGAATATTAAGCAACATACGCTGCACATCTGGGTGCTCTACAATTGCCACACGCTTCCCGCCTACTCCGGCACCTTGCACTCGTTCTTGGGCATATTGTAGAGCTTTCTGATACGCAAGCTCTCCTAATGCCACACCTTGTAGACCACAACTTAAGCGAGCTTCGTTCATGAGCACAAACATGGCCATTAGACCTTGATTGAGTTCACCTATAAGTTCACCTACACAAGCGTCATTATCACCGTAACTAATGGAACACGTCGGGCTACCGTGAAGACCCGTTTTATGTTCAATACCGGTACAATGAACATCATTAAATTCGCCACAGACGCCCTCATCGTTGACACGGTATTTCGGTACCGCAAACAATGAAATCCCTCGGCTGCCAGCAGGTGCATCCGGTGTACGCGCCAACACAAGATGAACAATATTGTCCGCCATATCGTGTTCGCCGTAGGTAATGTAAATTTTTTGACCTTTGATTTGGTAAGTACCGTCAGCTTGAGGAACGGCTTTCGTCGTTAACGCGCCTAAGTCGGAGCCTGCATTCGGCTCAGTCAAAGACATGGCTACGGTCCACTCACCTGTTACGATTTGAGTTAAATAGCGTGCTTTTATATCGTCTGATGCAAACTTTAATAGAATTTCAGAGCCACCTTGCGCCAAGGCTGCAAACATAACAAACGCTAAGTTACTAGACAGCCACATTTCGTTAACAGGTTGGGCAATGTATTTTGGTAAGCCTTGGCCACCAAACGCTTCAGGAAGCGCTAAACCAATCCAGCCCGAGTCTCGAAACTGAGCATACGCTTCTTTCCAACCGTTTGGGGTTGTGACCTGTCCATTTTCAAATTGACAGCCTTGCGTATCTCCAACTGTGTTTAATGGTGCCAAAACATTACTGGCAAATTTATTAGCTTCATCAATGATGGCATTGGCTAAATCCAGATCGAAGTCTTGCAATGAATTTAACTCAGCTAAATGCTGCGACTGATATGCTTGTTCAACTAACCATTGCATGTCTTTGTATGGGGCTTGGTAGCTCATCGTGCCTCTCCTACTTCGCTGCCATACGAATCGCGCCATCCAAGCGAATGACTTCACCGTTTAGCATCGAGTTCTCAATGATTTGCTGAACCAGTTGTGCAAATTCATCTGGGTCGCCTAGGCGTGGAGGGAAAGGTACTGCAGCACCTAACGATTGTTGAACTTCTTCGGGTAGCACGTCCATCATCGGTGTTTTAAAGATACCCGGTGCAATGGTCATAACGCGGATACCAAAACGCGCAAGCTCTCGTGCAATCGGAAGCGTCATCGCTGTAACACCACCTTTTGATGCAGCATAGGCAGCTTGACCAATTTGGCCATCAAATGCGGCGACTGAGGCCGTATTAATGATAACGCCACGCTCTAAGTTAGGCTGTTGTTCATTATTCTGCATTTTGTCAGCAGCTAGGCGAATCATATTAAATGTACCCAGCAAGTTAACTTTTAGTGCACGTTCAAAACCTGCTAGGGAATGCGGCCCTTCACGGCCCACAACCCGTTCAGCGCCTGGAATACCAGCACAGTTAATCAGACCACTGATCTCACCAAACGCTTCAACCGCTTGATCAATCGAAGCTTGGACAGAGGCTTCATCAGAAATATCCGTCACAGCAAATTGCACACGCTCCCCTAAGCTCTTTGCGACACGCTTAAGTCCCTCTTCATTTAGGTCTGCAAGTGAAACGCTCGCGCCTAGACGGTGTAATCGACGAGCAACAGCTTCACCAATACCTGACGCAGAACCTGTCACAACAAAATGACGACCTTGAATATCCATAGTACCCTCCGATGAATTATTGGCTTTTCTTACGATTCAAAAATGACTCGATTCGCGCTTTGACTTCTTCGCTGGTTTGAGTGATGCCACAAATCAGTGATTCGGTGTAAAGACCATCGTCAGCTGACATGCTGTCGATGCGGTTAAGACCAGTGGTCATGGCCCAGTTAGAGTATTTTGAGTTTTTCGCAATGCTGGCCGCTAGCTCCATCGCTTTATCCAAAGAGGTACCATTTTCAACAACATAATGACCGAGACCAATACGGTAACCTTCCTCAGCATCTACATCACGACCGGTTAACATCATCTCAGTCATTCGGCTGGCACCAATTACACGCGCCACATTAACCGATGCTCCACCTCCCACAAAGATGCCATGACGACCTTCAGGTAAACGGAAGTACGTGCCTTTTTCCGTTACACGAACATGGGCACAAATGGCCAATTCAAGACCACCCCCAATCACTGCACCTTGCATAGCGGCCACAACAGGAATACCTGAGTTTTGAATGTGTCCGAACACTCGATGCCACATATTGGAATGCTTAACCACTTCAAACGGTTCGCGAGCTTTATGTTCGCTTAGATCTAAGCCCGCACAGAACTCAGGGCCGGCGCCGGAAAAGACAATGACATTAACGTCATCAGAAAGGTTAATGAACACATGCTCGATCTCTAAACATAGAGAATCGTTGATAGCGTTTTTCTTGGCTGGTCGATTCAATCGAAGATGGCCGATGCCATTGTCTACTGAAAATTCGATAAATTGATAAGGTGTCATTCGCTTACCTCTATGTTGTTATGTTTATGGGCTGAGGTGACTTACAAGTAGTTTCACACTATTTAAAAATATAATAGTTGTATTGCTAAACAAATGTCAAATACAACTATTTAAATTATTTACAAAAAAAAGCCACACTAAAGTGCGGCCAAACTGGAGACGGAATATAACCTAGCGATCCGATACTCGAATCACGGTTGCCATACCTGTATCACCCGCTGCACAGCCTGTAAACAAGCCGTAGCCTCCACCACGTAGAGTAAGCTCTTCAATCATTTCAATCATGGCACGCAAACCCGTCGGCCCCTGGGGATGCCCCCAGATCAACGAACAACCGTAGTTGTTCATACTCATCACATCGATGTCCAAGGCTTTAGCTAGCGCTACATCATTCACTGCAAAGGGGTTATGAGTCTTGATCGCATCCACTTGGTCAATGCTAATACCTGCCATTTGCAGAGCACGTTTAGAAGCCTCAATCGGTGCCGCAGGCATGTAACCTAAGTCGTCACGCGCCTGACCAAACCCCAATACTTCGACTTTAATAGTACGATCACTGGACAACTCTTGAGCTTTATCGGTATGACACACAATCATAGCCGCGTTGCCATCAGCTGGATGCGTTTGATTACCAAAGGTAATCACCCCACCTTCTACAACCGGCTTAAGTTTAGCTAAGCCTTCGGCCGTCGTTGGAAAAACACCTTCATCACCGGTAATAACACAAGCTTCTTTCTTAAAATTAGGGGTTGGCACAGACAGCGGCAACGTCATAAAGCGCTTTTGGAACGCCTGCTCATCTTTCAGAGCCTCTTGGTACTGTTCATAACGGCGTAAGGTCACCGCATCAAGTTCTTCACGAGTAATATCAAAACGTTGCGCTACGTTTTCGCCAGTTTGCATCATAGAGTGACCGCCAACACAGTCATTCATCATGTTGTAAACCACTTGATCTTCAGACTGCCCTGAACCACCAATGCCTGTTGGATTAGGGTAGAAAATATGGGGGCCATTCGAGCAACGGTCTGCACTCATCAATAAAGACACATTGGCCATACCGCACATCACTTCAGAAGCAGCAGCAAACAACCCTCGTGCTCCGGTCGCACATACCTGATTCACTGCATGACCTGGCGTATGCACTGCACCAATTTCATACAAAGGCCAAGGGGCGCCATTGAAAGACTGATATTGGTTAATGGTCATACCCAATACACCCGAGTCAAACACCGTTGGATCAATTGAACGTTTTGCTAATTCTTGTTTTGCCACATGCGCGGCAAACTTCATCGAATGCAAGTACTGCAATGAGCCCTGCCATTTTGTGAATGGTGTGCTCCAATAAGCACCGTATGGAATCTCAACATTTTGCATTGTCATTTTAGTCACCCTTTATTGTTATTCTACTGTGCTGGCCATGTAGTCACCCAAACCACCCCATTGCTGTTGGAAAATAGCTTCAGGCATGGTTTTTAAGTCATCAGCAATGATTGGGTTGAAGTCCATCATGCTTAATACATCTTTTTCAAGATCCAGCCCTGGTGCAATTTCTGTTAATACCATGCCTTCTTTGCGTAGTTCTAAAACACAGCGTTCAGTAATAAAGAACACTGGCTTATCGTTTTCACGTGCAAACTCACCACTGAACGTAACGTGATCCACTTGCTCGACAAATTTTCGAGTTCGCCCTTCTTCTAAAACGGTTAACTTGCCACCCTCTAAAGATAATTTAGCGCCATTGACCAAGGTGCCACAGAACACAACCTTTTTAGCCGTTTGCGAAATATTGATAAAACCACCTGGTCCAACCACTTTAGGGCCAAATTTACTGACATTGAGGTTGCCGTTTTGATCGGCTTGGGCCAAACCAAGGAAAGCGATATCCAAACCACCACCGTCGTAAAAATCGAATTGTGCTTCGTGCTCAATGATCGCTTCTGGGTTCCACGCGGCACCGAAATCCCCCCCGGAGGCAGGAATACCGCCATAGGTACCTAATTCAGTTGTCAGCATAAAACGGCTTGCAACATTCTCTTCCGCTGCAATCGATGCCACACCATCAGGCATACCAATGCCGAGGTTCACTATGGCATTGTCATATAGTTCCATGGCCGCACGACGAGCAATGATTTTTCGCTCACCGAACGGAACAGGAGGAATAGCATTTAGAGGAACACGAGCATTACCCGCAAGACCTGGATTGTAATCCGTGGTAATGGTTTGCTTATGTTGTTCAGGTGGTGCAATCGTAATGTAATCGACTAGCACACCCGGCACTTTGACTTCTTTCGGTTTAATGGTTTTCGCTTCGGCTAAGTATTTAACCTGAGCAATGACAATACCGCCGCGGTTCCGTGCTGCTTGCGCCATCGGTAGGATTTCACCGAGCATGGCCTCTTCTTCAACCGATAAATTGCCGTTTTCATCTCCAGTCGTAGCTCGAATCACCACAACATCTAACGGAAAAGTTTTGTACAGCAGCCAATCTTCGCCCTCAATATCGATGCGTTTAACAAGGTCTTCTTTGGCTTTAGAGGTAACTTTACCGCCACTAATTAGAGGGTCTACATACGTGCCCATACCCACTTTTGTAATCACACCCGGTTTATTGCCTGCAATTTGACGCCACATAGTTGTTAAGACACCTTGTGGTAATAGATAACCTTCAATTTTGTCTTCAACAATCATGCCTGCCATGCGTGGGGCCTGTCCGGTATGACCCGAAATCAGTCGCTTAACTAAACCATCGTGAGCAAGATGAGACATACCTGCGTCTTTGCCATCGCCACAACCACAGTCATGGATCAGGGTTAAGTTTTTTGGGTAGCCCGTCTCTAAAAAACGCTTTTCTAATTGGCTAGCCACCGCTTCTGCGAAATAAGACATACCTATGGTCGACCAAGCAACCGAGTCGCCATCTTTGATTAGGCTTGCCGCCTGCTCTAGAGATATCACCTTGCTCATGTTTCACCTTCTATTTTTAGCATTGTTCCGGTGTGTAAAAATTTCTGCGGCATAACGCCGACTGCTTTTTGTTGTACTATACAACAGTTATTTTTACAAATAGTTTTGTTTTATATTGATAAGTATTCTACAAATTGAAAGGCAGGTATCTTTTTTTCGGATAGGGGTTGGGAAAATTCTATGAGGCATATTGTTGAAATGCACAACAATATGTGTAAAAAATGTATAAATCGGTATTTGCTACAACACTTAGCCGAAACAAAACCATTAAGACTCGTATAAAAAAAACAATGTGAGGTGGAAAATGAAGTATCTAGGACGCAAAGGTCTAGCCCTAATCGCTGGCACAGTACTTTCCGTAAATGCAATGGCTGAAGCGGAATTTACCCTCAAGCTACACCACATGCTTCCGCCTATGGCGATGGCACATGCTCAATTCTTAGAGCCTTGGGCAGAAAAAATTGAGGCCGAATCTAACGGTCGCATTGATATTGAAATTTACCCAGCTATGCAATTAGGTGGCAAGCCAACACAGCTTTTTGATCAGGTTCGTAAAGGCATTTCAGACATAACTTGGACCGTCACGGGCTATACGCCTGGCCGCTTCCCTAAATCTACTGTTTTTGAACTTCCGTTTATTTCAAGTACAGCCAAAGCAACCAGCTTGGCTTTACAAGATTATGCTCAAACAGAAATGCAAGATGAGATGAAAGATGTACATCTTCTTGCAATGCACACTCACGCTCCAGGATCTCTACACTCGCGCGACAAAGCTATTAAAAAGATTGAAGACATCGAAAGCATGAAAGTTCGTGCACCGAATAAGCTTATGAATAACGCTTTTCGTTCGTTAGGCGCAAACACGACATTCATGCCTGTAACGGAAATGGCCAGTGCTATTTCAAAAGGTGTCTTGGATGTTGCAGTACTGCCATACGAAGTTGTTCTGCCAATGAAAATTTATGAACTTGTTGACCACCATACCGAGTTCAAAGGCGACCACGGTTTGTATACTCAAACTTTTATCTTCGCCATGAACAAGGATGTCTACCAAGACTTACCAGCAGATCTTCAAAAAGTGATCGACGATAACTCAGGTCTTGCACTAGCAGGTCATTTGGGCACACTTTGGGATAACTATGAAGTGGCAGCGCGAGATTATGCGGTAAAAGAAGGCAACAGTTTTGACTACATTGAAGGGGCGGAATACGATCGATGGAAAGAGAAGTTAGAGCCTGTTACCGAGCAATGGGTTGAAGACATGAATGACGACGATTACGACGGTCAACGCTTATTAGACAAAGCTCGTGATCTCGTTAAAAAATACGAAGAAATGTAAGCCGACATAGGTATTTGGCATGACTCAATCTATGACACAAGTTGTATCTAAGGGACTGATGCGCTTATCACAGGCATTTGCCCTTACAGGTGGTCTAATCATGCTGTCGCTAGCGATCATTACGGTCGCTAGCATCCTAGGCAGAACATTCATTGGTCAATCCATTGAAGGGAACTATGAGCTAACTGAGGTTGGTTTAGCGATCTCAGTGTTTCTCTTTTTGCCAGAATGCTATCTAAGGCGGGGGCACGTCATTGTGGATTTATTCACAAGCGGATGCCGCCCTGCCACGATTCGCTTCTTAGACAATGTTGGGCACTTTTTATTCACCTTAGTTTGCGCATTGTTTGCTTATCGCATGATACTGAGCGGTATCGAATCCAAAGACTACTATGAACAGACAATGATTCTCGAGCTACCAATATGGTGGGTATATGTTGTAGGCGTGATCTGTTTTAGCTTGTGCGCACTATGCGGTGCGCTGCAGTTATTTTCACGCAATTCGGGAGAGCACAATGAGTGATATCCAACTGGCATTTTTAATGATGGCTTTGTTACTCGTTTTAATGAGTATTCGCATCCCCATTGCCTTGGCAATGCTTGTTTGCGGCGCCATTGGCTATGCTTCTATTGGCGGAATGCCCGCTTTGATGGAGTACTTAGGAACTGCTTCGGTCGCGAAGTTCTCGACTTATGATCTATCTGTGGTGCCGTTATTTCTATTAATGGGGGAACTGGCCACTCGCTCAGGTATTACCACAGAGCTATTTCGCACCTGTAACACATGGGTTGGGCGACAAAAAGGTGGTATTGCTATGGCAGCTGTCGCTGGCTGCGCAGCATTCGGTGCTATTTGTGGCTCTTCACTCGCCACAGCCTCAACCATGGGTAAAGTAGCTTTACCAGAAATGCGTCGCCTAAACTATTCAGGTAGCCTAGCCGCAGGCGCACTCGCTGCTGGTGGAACGCTGGGGATTTTAATACCACCGTCTATGGTTTTGATAATCTTTGCCGTCTTAACCGAGCAAAACATTTCAAAAATGTTTATGGCAGCGTTTATTCCAGGCTTTCTTGCGGCGGCAGGATACATGCTAACCATCGCAATTTATGTGCGCATGTTTCCTAATACAGGTCCTCGTGGCGAAAAAACAACTTGGGCGCAAAAATTCAAATCTACTGCCAATGTTTGGCACATTACGCTGATCTTCTTGATCGTTTTAGGTGGCATCTATTTGGGTGTTTTCACCCCAACAGAAGCGGCATCAGTAGGTGTTGTGTTAACAGCTATCCTAGCCATTACTCATGGTAAAATGCGCCTAGATGGCTTTATGGCAAGCTTAATTCGAACTGCAATCTCTTCTGCGATGATCTTTTTCATCGTGTTAGGAGCAGATTTGTTTAGCGTGTTCATTGCCCTGTCTAAGCTGCCTGACATAGGTGTCGATGTTCTAACGAATTCCGGATTATCGCCATACACTATTCTAGTGCTCATGCTGGTGACCTATTTGATCATGGGGTGTTTTCTAGACAGTTTGGCAATGATCTTGCTGACGATCCCGATTTACTTCCCAATCATTATGGCAATGGACTTTGGAATTCCGACTGCTGACTTAGGCATCTGGTTCGGTATCATAGCGCTGGTCGTAGTAGAAGTGGGCCTCATAACGCCGCCAGTTGGGATGAACATTTTTATTATCAAGTCATTTGATAATACGTTGCCTCTTAAAGAATGTTTCAAGGGCGTCGTTCCGTTCCTAATTTCAGACTGTGTACGGGTGGCATTACTGGTCATGTTCCCTGGTATTACACTCTGGTTAGTACACGCCATAGCTTAGTTTAAAATCAATAGCAGCTAGTCGATTTAAGGGCTCCTAACTTGGAGCCCTACTGTTAAACTTGATAAAGTCAACAATTGTTATATCTTTCACCAAACTCATGCGTTGGTATACAATATAAGGCTTTAATTTAGACAGCGTTAGGAACCCTACACATGCCAGATCACCAAAAAAAGTCGGATCAAGACATTGATTTTGGAGTATTAGACGAGTTTTTAGGTTATCGCTTACGCCGTGCTCAAATGAATTTTTTCGCTAAGTTCGGTGAAGTGTGTGACGATTTGGGTATTAGCCCAGGGTTATTTGCAGTGCTTGCAATTGTCGACCGTAACCCAGGCCTCACTCAAACAGCTGTCGCACAAGCACTTGGTAACGATCGCTCCGCTATGGTTGCAGCAGTTGACAAGCTCGAAAGCAAAAAAATTCTTGAGCGTCGTCCCGCTGCCAATGATCGTCGCTCTTACGCTCTATTTATGACGGAAGAAGGCACTGCCTTTTTTGCCAATGCTGTCGAACGCGTAAGTTGCTACGAGAACGAAATGGCTAAATGCTTAGACAGTGACAAAGAAAAACAATGGTTGCTTGATATGCTTGAACGTTTGGCTCATAAATCACTTTAATCACTGGATTTCAAGTTTTAGCGGCCATAAAAAAACCCCTCGAGACGGCGTCTCAAGGGGTTTTTTAATCCCTGTCAGAGGATTAGCACTCGATAGCGTTTACCGCTAAACCTCCACGTGAGGTTTCTTTGTATTTGTCTTGCATATCTTTACCTGTATCACGCATCGTGCGGATCACTTTATCCAATGAAATAAAGTGCTCTCCATCGCCACGTAAAGCCATTTGAGTCGCGTTGATCGCTTTCATAGCTGCAATGGCATTACGCTCAATACAAGGTACTTGAACCAAACCGCCTACTGGGTCGCAAGTCAGACCTAGATTATGCTCTAGACCGATTTCCGCCGCGTTTTCAACTTGCTCAGGCGTACCGCCAAGTATTTCACATAGGCCCGCTGCTGCCATCGCGCACGCTGAACCAACTTCTCCCTGACAACCTACTTCTGCACCAGAAATAGACGCATTCTTCTTACACAACGCTCCAATTGCTGCGGCAGCAAGGAAGAAATCAACGATATTTTCTTCAGTCGGATTCGTCATGAATTCCATGTAATACATCAATACAGCCGGGATAATACCTGCCGCACCGTTGGTTGGTGCCGTGACCATACGGCCACCACCAGCATTCTCTTCGTTTACAGCCAATGCATAGAGATTAACCCAGTCCATTGCACTTAACGTTGAGCTGATAATATTTGGATTTGTTGCGCAGATCAAAGACTTATGTAGGCTCATGGCACGGCGGCGCACATTTAAACCGCCAGGTAATTTACCTTCTTTATTAAGTCCATTGGCAATGCAGTCTTTCATCGCCTGCCAGATATCCATTAAACCATCACGCACTTCTTGTTCGGTGCGCCATACTTTTTCATTTTCCATCATCAGCTGACTGATGCTTAAACCATTAGCCTTACAAAGGCTCAAAAGCTCAACGGCATTATTGAAGTCATAAGGAACATCAACTTGTGGGACAACATGCGCAACATGCGTTGCTTCTGTTTCATCAATGACAAAACCGCCACCGATAGAATAATAAGTATTTTGATACAACACGTTTTCAGACGCATCGTACGCAGTAAGACGCATCGCATTTGGGTGGTACGGTAAAACTTCTTCAAGAAGAAGCATATCGCGTTCCCAAATAAAGTCGATCTCATGATTACCGGCTACTACTAGACGGTTACTCGTTTTAAGAGAATCAATACGCTCTAAAACACTCTCTGGATTGATTCGGTTAGGACGCTCACCCATCAATCCCATGATCACTGCATTATCAGTACCGTGACCGATACCTGTTGCACTCAAAGAGCCGTAAAGATCACATACCACTCTAGCAATATCTTGCGTCGCTTTTTTTTCTGACATCACATCAATGAAGTCAGCGGCAGCTGCCATCGGACCAACTGTATGCGAGCTCGAAGGACCAATGCCGATTTTAAATAGGTCAAATACACTGATAGACATAAAGCCTCCAGAAAATTCCAATCTAGGAAGAAGATAGATGTATAAGAATAGCCATAATAAAACGGGATCGAAGTATTTAACTCGACCCCGCTTTAACTATGTACGACATGGTTAAATGGGTATAACCAGAACGGTAAGTAGAGGTAAATTTCTTAAATAATCTTAACGACCAAATACAACCGTGCGCTTACCGTTTAAGAAAACGCGCTTTTCAACATGACACTTGATGGCATTAAACAATGTAACGCGTTCAACGTCTTGCCCTTTTGCGACCAAATCTTCTGGATAATGCGCATGATCCACTGTTTGGATGCCTTGAGAGATAATTGGTCCTTCATCAAGATCGTCATTCACGTAATGAGCCGTTGCACCAACCATTTTCACACCTTTTTCCCAAGCTTGGTGATAAGGACGAGCGCCTTTAAAGCCAGGAAGCAATGAGTGGTGGATATTGATTGCACGACCGTCAAGGTATTGGCACATTTCAGAAGATAGAACTTGCATGTAACGCGCAAGAACAACCAGTTCCGCATCGTACTGTTCGATCAATTCACGGATCTGAGCTTCTTGCTGAGGTTTAGTGTCAGCTGTGATTGGCAAGTGGTAGTAAGGAATGTTATGCCACTGTGCTAGAGACTCAAGATCAGGATGGTTCGAGATGATAACAGGCACTTCAATATTTAGCTGACCTGTACGGTAACGATAAAGTAGATCGTTAAGACAGTGATCGTACTTAGATACCATGATTGCAACACGAGGGCGATGGTTTGGAGGCGTTAGCTCCCATTCCATTTCAAACTGCTTAGAACGAGACGTGAATTCTGCAGTAAACTCATCAGCCGTAAAATCCGCAGATTGAGGGTAAAACTCAACACGAATGAAAAAACGATTGGCTTCGCGATCGTCAAAAGAATGAATTTCATCAATGTAATTACCGGCTTCTGCCATGTAGCCTGTGACTACGTCAACAGTACCAATAACGCTGGGACAGCTAGCGGTGAAAATCCATGGTTTTGTAGTTGCTTTCATAGGAAGTTCTCTTAGGAAAAAAAGGCCGACCTTAAAGGTCGGCCTATTATGGGGAGGGGTAGTACTAAGCTTCGACTACAAGGCCGAACTCACGACTTGCGTCTTGAATCCATAGCCATAGGTAGTCAGAGAAGCTGCGGCGAACTACCAATTCAAACTCGCTTTCACCTGAGCGACGAATGATCGCAGAGCTCTTGGCGAAAGTTGTTGATACAACCTTACCCACTGGGAATACACTTGGATGTACATCTACAATAGTAGATTTTTTCAATACATCCACAACATTCGCACCAGAAAGCTTAAAGATTGTCCAACCACCGCTGATGTTCACTACTTGGTAGTGACCACTTAGCTCTGCATGCAGTGCAGACTCTACTTCAAAGGCTTTCAAGCCAGGAACAACGATCAACCATTCGTCTGGAGACATCCAGCGAACCGATACTTCGCCTTTCACTACAGATGTTAGCGGTTGAGTTGGCAAAGCCACGCCCAACGCTTTTTCTGCGGCTTTTAGTTGCTCAGCGTTTTCAGCATTCAAACGTAGCGTGATTTGACCCATCAACGCTTCTTCTTTAAATGTCACACCACCTGTTTTCGGGCCGTTTTTAGCAACAGTCGCTAGGTCAGCATGAAACAGAGGTGACTGGCCTTGGATTGATGCATCTGGCAACTGATCCATAACGGCTACAGTTGGTGCCACAGTTGCTGCTTCTTGTTTAACATCAGACATTTTGACGTTCCCCTTTTGGATCTAGGAAAATTGGGCTGCAGATTTCTGCTTCAACGATACGACCATCTACAAGTGGGTAATAAACTTTCTCACCCATCTTGTCTAAGCCACCTTTCACAAAACCTAGGGCTACAGAACGGCCTAAGCACGCACTCCAGTAACTAGAAGAAATGTGACCAACCATTGGCATTGGAATTGACGCAGTTGGGTCAAATACAGCTTGAGCACCTTCTGGCAATACAACGTTTGGATCAATCGTTTTAATACCCACCATTTGCTTACGTTCCGCACGTACACAGTCTTCACGCTGCATACCGCGCTTACCGATGAAGCTGAATGGTTTGTTCATAGAAACAGCCCAGCCCATACCTAAATCGTACGGGTGAACAGAGCCATCAGTATCTTGACCAGCGATGATGAAACCTTTCTCTGCACGAAGGATGTGCATTGTTTCAGTACCGTAAGGCGTCAAGTCGTACTTAGCACCATGTTCGAACAGTTTTTCCCAAACATGCAGACCGTAGTTCGCTTGTACGTTGATCTCGAAAGACAACTCACCAGTGAACGAGATACGGAATACACGAGCTGGAACGCCCGCTACAGACATTGGCTTCCAATCCATGAACTTGAAGCTATCTTTAGAAACGTCAACATCACCGTCAATCAATTCTTCAAGCAGCTTACGGCTGTTCGGACCAGAGATCGTCATCGTCGCCCAGTGATCAGTCACAGAAGTGAAGTACACTTCTAGTTCTGGCCATTCTGTTTGATGGTAGAATTCTAGCCAGTTAAGAACCGTTGCAGCACCGCCAGATGTTGTTGTCATCAAGAAGTGGTTTTCAGCTAGGCAAGATGTAACACCATCATCAAATACCATGCCGTCTTCTTTCAGCATTAGACCGTAACGACACTTACCTACAGGTAGTTTCGCCCAAGCATTCGAGTATACGCGACCTAAGAATTCACGCGCATCTTTACCTTGGATATCGATCTTACCTAGCGTCGATGCATCAAGGATACCGATAGACTCACGAGTCGCTAAACACTCACGGTTCAACGCTTCTTGCATTGATTCGCCAGCTTTCGGGAAGTACCAAGGACGTTTCCATTGGCCTACATCCTCAAACTTAGCACCGTTCTCTAGGTGCCACTTGTGCATTGCACTGTAACGCTCAGGATCAAACAACGCACCACAGTCACGACCAGCGATCGCACCGAATGTGATTGGCGTGTAGTTAGGACGGAAGATCGTTGTACCAGTTTGTGGAATCGTCTGGTTCAGAACTTTCGCAGCAACTGCCATACCGTTGATGTTACCCAATTTACCTTGGTCAGTACCAAAGCCCATTGCTGTGTAACGTTTCACGTGTTCGATTGATTCAAAACCTTCGCGACAAGCAAGTTCAATACCTGCAGCTGTTACATCATTTTGGTAGTCAACGAATTGTTTAGGCGCTTGAGACGTTGGTTTCGTGTGAGGCACATGGAACAACGCCATTGCTTTAGATTCTTTCACTTCAGTTGTAGCAGGAACGTCTACTTCAACTGCGCTAAGACCTAGCTTAGACAATGCTTCAAGACCCGCTTTTTTACCTTCTTCAAGCGCACCAGCAGTATTAAATGTACCGTTGATCGCACCTGCAGTAAGTTGCTTCTGTACTGTTTTACCAGGTAGGAAGCCAAGTACATCTTCGTTCCAAACTGGCTTAGAACCAGTGTGACAAGATAGGTGAATAACAGGGCTCCAGCCACCAGATGAAGCCACAGTATCAGCACTCAGTTTCTTAACAGAACCTGTTACTTTTGAACCGTCTTCACTGATTGGTGCAACCGATACACCCGATACACGCTTGCTACCTTGAACATCAATGACAGCAGAACCCGTCATAACAGTGATGCCACGCTCACGCGCTGCTTCAACAAGTGCACCACTTGGGTTTTTACGAGTATCAACAATCGCCTGTACTTTACGGCCAGCATCATGCCAGTCGATCGCAGTACGGTAAGCGTTATCATTTGTTGTCATCAGAACAAGTTCGTTGCCTGGCACAACACCGAAACGGTTGATGTAAGTAGAAACAGCGTTCGCTACCATACAACCTGGAACATCGTTGTTACCAAATACTAGTGGACGCTCATGTGCACCAGTAGCCAATACCACCCACTTCGAACGTACACGATGGTAACGCTGACGAACCTGTCCATTTGGCGCGCGATCAGCAATGTGATCAGTCAAACGCTGGTGGATCGTTAGGAAGTTGTGGTCGTGGTAGCCGTTAACAGTAGAGCGAGGAAGAACGATTACGTTTTCGTTCGCTTCTAGCTCTTTAACAACACTTGCAACCCAAGCGCCAGCCGCTTTGCCGTCAACGCTTTCTTTGCTGCTTAATAGGCTGCCACCGAATTCGTTTTGTTCATCCGCGATGATTACGCGAGCGCCGCCACGAGCCGCTGTCAAAGCAGCGATCAAACCAGCAGGACCAGCACCAACAACAACTAGATCAGCGTGTTGGTTAACTTTGTCGTAAGTATCTGGATCGTATTCATTTGGAGAACGACCAAGGCCCGCTGCTTTACGGATAACTTTTTCGTATGTCTCCCACATTGTTGCAGGGTACATGAAGGTTTTGTAGTAAAAACCTGGAGGCATCATTTTGCCGCCAACTTTACCTAGAACACCCATGATATCGTTATCAACACTTGGCCAACCGTTTGTTGAACCAGAAACAAGACCAGAGAAAAGTTCTTGCTGTGTTGCACGAACGTTCGGTACTTGAGTCGCTTCAGTTGCACCAAGCTGCATAACAGCATTTGGCTCTTCAGCACCTGCTGCAACGATACCGCGTGGACGGCTGTATTTGAAACTACGGCCAATTATATCAACACCGTTAGCTAACAACGCTGACGCTAGTGTATCACCGGCGAAACCTTCGAACTGCTTACCATTGTAGGTAAAAGTAAGTGGCTTAGAACGGTCAATTCGGCCACCGCTTTGTAGACGATTTTTTTGAGACATGATCCGCTCCCTTACTCCGCAACTACTTTAGGTTGCTCACCCATTTTGTAAACTTCTTTAATTTCATACGTTACAGTGTCGCGTGTAACGTTGAAGAACTTACGGCAGCCCGCTACATGATCCCAGATTTCATGGTGTAAGCCTTTAGGGCTCTTACGGAAGAACATGTAGTTCCCCCACTCTTCATCTGTACAAGAGTCTGGATCAGCTGGGCGCTCAATGTGAGCTTGGCCGTGGTTATGGAACTCTTCTTCTTCGCGGTGTTCACCACAGTAAGGGCAATAAATATAAAACATGAACTAAATCTCCCGTTAGTGTGCTACACCAGCTGCGCCGTGCTCATCGATAAGCGCGCCGTTGTGGAATCGGAACATTGAGAATGGCTCAGCCATCTCATGCATTTCACCTTTCGCCAAAGAAGCAGCGAATACGTTGCCAGACCCTGGCGTCGCTTTAAAGCCACCTGTACCCCAACCACAGTTGAAGAAAAGGTTCTTAACAGGTGTTTTAGAAATGATTGGACAAGCATCAGGACATGTATCAACAATGCCACCCCATTGGCGGTTCATGCGTACACGGCTGAAGATTGGGAACATTTCAACAATCGCTTGAACTGTATGCTCGATCGTTGGGTAAGAACCACGTTGACCGTAACCTACGTAGCTGTCGATACCCGCACCGATTACCAAGTCACCTTTGTCAGATTGAGATGCGTAACCGTGTACATGGTTAGACATTACAACTGTGTCTAGGATTGGTTTGATTGGCTCAGATACCAATGCTTGTAGCGGGTGAGACTCTAATGGCAGTTCAAAACCAGCTTTCGCAGCCATGACACTTGAGTGGCCTGCAACAACACAACCAACTTTATCAGCCATGATGTCACCGTAGCGGTCTGTCTTAACACCCGTTACTGTACCGTCTTCAATAATGAAGTCCGTTACTTCAGTTTGTTGAATCAAATCAACACCGTGCATGTCAGCACCACGAGCAAAACCCCAAGCTACCGCATCGTGACGAGCAACACCCGCACGTGGTTGCCAAGAAGCACCCATAACTGGGTAACGAGCGTTATCAGAGCAATCTAGGATTGGCACGATTTCACTTACTTGCTTCGCGTCTAGTACTTCGCCATCGATACCGTTCAAACGGTTAGCGTTTACACGACGTTCGATATCACGCATGTCTTGTAGCGTGTGGCCCAGGTTTAGACAGCCACGCTGAGAGAACATTACGTTGTAGTTAAGATCTTGAGAAAGACCTTCCCATAATTTCATTGCATGCTCATATAGGTGAGCAGATTCGTCCCAAAGGTAGTTAGAACGAACGATCGTTGTGTTACGAGCGGTGTTACCACCACCTAAATAACCTTTTTCGATAACAGCAACGTTAGTTACGCCAAACTGCTTCGCTAGGTAGTAGGCCGTGGCCAAACCGTGACCACCACCACCGACGATGA
This sequence comes from Marinomonas atlantica, assembly GCF_001639725.1. GTDB lineage: Bacteria > Pseudomonadota > Gammaproteobacteria > Pseudomonadales > Marinomonadaceae > Marinomonas > Marinomonas atlantica. Next base: position 241,799 of record NZ_LTAW01000002.1, on the reverse strand, counting down.
TTACATCGTATTTCTTTTTCGGTGTCGGGTTGCGCCAAACCCGCTGCCAATTTTCATGATGGCTTAGACTGTGCTTTAACAAGCCAAATCCGGAATACTGCTGCATTGTGTCAGCTCCTTATCATGGCAACCCTTCTGAGGGCTGCATTACAAAGTGGTAATACTAGCGATAGACTGGGTAGTCGGCGCAAAGCGCTTTTACTTGCTCTTTCACTGCGGTGATTTTCTCTTCCTGCTATTTCAATGATTGAAACAACATTTCAAAATCGACGTCATCTTATCAATACGGGCTACCCAAAAGCCAACACCATAGATTTTCGTTCGTTTTTGTCTTAATAAATGCAGTTCAATAGAAGAAATAATTTACAATAGAAATACTATGAAAACCCCCTACATGTCACATTCTTGAATGCGTCACATAGATGGTTATTTACGACAGCAAAAATATGACATTTAAACCTCAAAAAGGTGCTATTTTGCAGTAACAACGCAATATTTCTAACGTTTTTACGTCCTTTAGCCTTACCTTAGATGACAGTTTACCTTACACTTGCACAATTACTGACGAACTCCCCCACCAGGAATCACAGTTTAAAAATGACCCAGACCTACCATAAGAAACACTTCAGCCCATCAAACGCGGATCACAATCACGCTCATGTAACATCCCATGACAGCGAGAAAAAACCGATCATGATTGGCTTTGTCCTATTGAAGCACTTCTCCATGGTGGCCTTTACTGGCGCAGTAGATGCTCTAGTCACCGCCAACCTCGTACAAACAGAAAAGCTGTTCGACTACGCCACATTGAGTATGGAAGGCCCTTCGGTAACCAGTGATCTGGGAATAGAGATTGCGACGGGCACAAGTATAGAAGAACAACTGCAACATGCCAGTGCTCATTTCGATGTGCTCATCGTTTGTGGCGGTTACCGCTGCCAACTGTCCGAGCAAAATAAGCTAACAGACTATTTGAAAATCAGCCATAAGCAAGATGCCTATTTAGGCGGCTTGTGGAATGGCGCCATTGCCTTAGCACACGCAGGACTTACTAACAACACTCGTATAGCGATCCATCCAGACAATCATCCTTATGTACGCGAGCATTTCCAAGATACCGTCATTGCGAAAGAAACGTCTGTTCTTGATGGCCGTATTTTAAGTTGCTCCGGTCCTGTCAGTGCATTGGCAATGACATTATCACTGGTTGAACATTTGCAAGACAGCCGTATTGCACGGGCTGCAAAAGAAATTTTAACCTGTGATCAGCTATCTGAAAGCGCCGTCACGCCTATTACAAAACCTGCGGACGACGGTAAATACCCAGAATCTTTAAAAAAGGTTCTTGAGTTAATGCGCAGTAACATCGAAGAGCCTTTAACGCTTGAAGAGTTATTGCATTATGCCAGCGTATCAAGACGTCAACTTGAGCGTCTTTTCCAGAACCATTTGGAAACCAGCCCATCGCGATACTACCTTGAGCTACGTATTACTTACGCTCGACGTCTGCTACAGCAAACCAATAAGCCGATCATCGAAGTGGCTATCGCCAGTGGTTTTGTCAGCTCCAGTCATTTTAGTAACTGCTTTAAAGACTACTTTGGTGTAGCGCCAAGCAACTTTCGTAAGCGCTCAAACCAGCAACAACAATAGACTGCAAAATAGATAGCATAAAAAAGGCCTCTAATCTTACTATAGAGGCCTTTTTAAATATGTCCGAGCCGAAATAATTTATTCGACTTCAATCACTTCGTAGCTGTGCACAATATTCACACCGCCACGCTCTAACATTAAAGAAGCTGAGCAATACTCTTCAGCAGACAGCTTAACAGCACGAGCTACATGGCTTTCTTTGATCTTACGACCTGTGACCACAAAGTGTATGCGAATTTCTGTAAACACAGAGGGGATAGTATCCGCTCGGTCTGCATCCACATGCGCCATACAAGATACGACGTCTTGACGCGCTTTTTGCAGAATATTCACAACATCGTAAGAGGTACAGCCGCCTAACCCAGCAAGGATAAGCTCCATCGGGCGCGAGCCCACGGCTTGGTTACCATCGATTTCCACTTTAAACCCACTGCCCATTTCTGCAGTAAAGTGCTTATCTTCTTGCCATGCTATACTTGTTTTCATTTTCTAATCTCTCAAACTATTTAAACAAATCCGCCAGTTTTTCACCCGGATTGTCCGCTCTCATAAAGGTTTCACCCACTAAGAACGCATGAATATCGTTTTCGCGCATTGCAGCCACATCATCACGAGTGTGAATACCGCTTTCGGTGACAATTAAGCGATCCTTGGGCACATCATTCATCAGCTCAAACGTATGCTGCAAGCTAAGTTCAAAGGTATGCAAATCACGGTTATTGATCCCCAACAATTCAGTTTCGGTAAACTCAAGCGCCAATTCAAGCTCAGCACGATTGTGAACTTCTACTAACACATCCATCGAAAGATCACGTGCCATTTGGTCTAATTCGCGTAACTCTTTACCCGTCAAGCAAGCCGCAATTAACAAAATACAATCTGCTCCAATTGAACGAGCCTCCATAACTTGGTAAGGATCAACAATGAAGTCTTTACGGATCACAGGTAAAGAACAGGCGTTGCGAGCTTCTACCAAGTAATCTTCATGGCCTTGGAAAAAATCTTGATCAGTCAACACAGATAAACACGCTGCACCACCTTTCTCATAAGAAACAGCAATCTCTTTCGGAGAAAACGGATCACGTAAAATACCTTTGCTTGGTGATGCTTTCTTTACTTCAGCAATGACGCCCGCTTTCCCTTGACCAATTTTACGACGTAACGCCGCAGCAAAACCACGAACGGGGTTGTGGGCATTGGCAGCCGTTGCTGCAATTTCAAGGTTCGCGAACGGGGTGCGCACCTGACGTTCCGCGATTTCTTCGTATTTACGCGCAACGATTTTTTTCAAAATAGTAGGAGTCTCAACTTGCATAATCGATCTCTATTTTATTTCGCTGTTTCAGTAGAATGAGGCATGTAGCAACGAGTAAAGCTTGCCAGCTCTTGCAATTTGATCTTAGCTAAACCACCACCGATCACATCTTCCGCAATCGCTACCCCTTCAGCTAATGAGTCTGCCACACCGGATACATAAATCGCAGCACCAGCATTCAAAGCAACGATGTCACGTGGCGCGTTGTCCACGCCTTTTCCTTCAATCGCCGTCTTCAACATTGCAAGACTGCTGTCAGCATCTTCCGTTTGCACTAAGGCCAAAGACTGACGAGGAATACCAAAGTCTTCAGGCGCAATTTGATATTCGGTAATTTCACCGTCTTTTAATTCAGCCACGTATGTTGGCTGTGCGACACTGATCTCATCTAAGCCATCAACAGAATGCACGACCATTACATGCTCACTGCCCAAGGCTTTTAGCACTTCAGCAATAGGACGCACCCACTCTTTGCCAAACACCCCCATTACTTGGCGTTTGGCGCCAGCAGGATTCGTCAACGGTCCCAGCAAATTAAAAAGAGTCCGTGTGGCCATTTCTTTACGAGGCCCAACCGCGTATTTCATCGCTGCATGATGGTTCGGTGCAAACATAAAGCCCAAACCTAACTCTTCAACACAGCGCTTAACCTGATCACTTTCTAAACCTAAGTATACGCCAGCTTTCTCTAATACGTCAGCACTGCCTGATTTCGACGACACCGATCGACCACCGTGCTTTGCAACACGACCACCAGCCGCGGCAACAACAAACGCAGATGCGGTAGATACGTTAAACAAATTACCGCCATCACCACCCGTACCACAAGTATCAACAAGCGTTTCATCCCCTAGGTCTACCTTAGAAGATAGCTCGCGCATCACCTCAGCCGCCGTAGTGATCTCATCTACAGTTTCGCCTTTCATACGTAAACCAATGAGAAAACCACCTATTTGAGCTGGGGTTGCTTGTCCCGTCATGATGTCACGCATCACGTCACGCATTTCTTCGCTTGTCAGGCTTTGCTTATCCACGACTCTAGCGATTGCTTGTTGTATATCCACCAGCCAACTCCTAATGTTTGAAAAAGTTGTCTAACAGAGCATGACCATGCTCTGTTAAAATCGACTCAGGGTGAAATTGCACCCCTTCTATATTCAAGGATGTATGACGCAATCCCATGATTTCATCCAGCTCGCCCTGATCGTTCTGTGTCCACGCGGTCACATCAAAACACTCCGGCAGCGTTGCTTGCTTCACGACCAAAGAATGGTAACGGGTAGCATTGTAGGGATTAGGTAAATCACGGAACACACCGATTCCTTTATGGTACACCTTAGAGGTTTTACCATGCATTACTGTTTTGGCACGAATTACGTCACCACCAAAAACTTGCGCAATACTTTGATGCCCAAGACAAATACCTAAAATAGGAATATGGCCAGCAAAAGTCTTAATTGCAGCCAAAGAAACACCTGCCTCGTTCGGCGTACACGGACCTGGAGAGATGACGATATGACTTGGCGCAAGCGCCTCAATATCTTGGATCGTAAGTGCATCATTACGACGCACATCGACTTCATAACCTAACTCACGAATGTACTGCACCAAGTTATAGGTGAACGAATCGTAGTTATCGATCATCAGAACCATAAAAGGCTTAACCATTTGTTTTTAAAGCTTTTTACCTTTAGCCACTTAGCATTGATACCCACTACGATACCCATTTCAATAAGCGCCACCCTAAAATTTATGGCTGAATACTATCTTAACGCAGCATATCTGTCATTGCCGATACAACTCTAATGATGCCGAGCCAACCCCAATAGTTTCTCCCGCCCATGTTACTCCGTGGTTTACTAGAAAGAAATTAATCAAATTATCGACGATCCGGCGGCATCCCGCGTGGTTACTGATACACGCTAGTTTTACACGGCGTTTCTAAGGCTCTTTTTACTGCATTTTCTTTCATTCGACTGAAATACCGTATTTTCTGTAATCGCTTTACATACGGGCTGTGGCGGCTTGTCGTTGCAGTTTTAAAGTTGCAGTAATCAAAACATTGCGTAAAGCGCGCAGGCGTGGGGAGGAGTGCTTTTGAGGGGTCGCGGGGTGCGAGATATTTTTAATTTTGGCCACTAAAAAGGGCGCTGTGTGCGCCCTTTTTATTTCAGTAGTGGTTGAAGCCGAGCCGCTTGGTTGCTGGCTTCGTTGCTCTTGGCGGTGTATTGGCCGGCGGTGGTTGGCGGTGATGTGGTGCCAGCTCCGCCCGGGTCACTCCATGTGTATGGATGTCCGTGGTTTGCTGCAATATTTGCGATGCCAGAAACGGTGATCATTAGCTCGTGGAGTAGCTTATAAATGTTCTCTGTTTCGCTGCCTGCCCAGTGTTTCTTGGCGATGATATCGCGGACGTTGCCGATGCGCTGTGTTAGATTGTTTTCAATCTTTGTAAGGTCGTTAAGTCCTGTCTTTTCCCATTCGTCTGTTTCGTTGACTTGAATGTAGGCTTTCTCGCTCTGCTGCCAACGCTGGTCTTTCTCTCCCATCGATGGCAGCACTAGACCATGTGGCAATATGGAACGAATGAATGGATGTGCTGGTGAGCCATAGGCGAATGCCAATTCAACCACGGTATCAACCAGCGGCTTAGACCACTGGCCGCGCTGGTTGGCTGCACCGGCTGGCACTGGCAGCAGTACATCATTGATCACTGGCACCTCAGCATCCACATTGCCGTATCGATCCAGTATGCGTACCGACACTGCGTACACTGGGCGCTGTTCTGTGGCGGTTTGCTGGGCTAATGCTTCACCGTTATCGACCACCTTTGCCCACAGTGGCAAGTGCCAGCCCATTTCTAGCTCTGGATATTTGCGAGACAAAATGCGCTCTATCGCTTTTTCCATGATACCCCCATGGTTACATCTGACATAGTCACCTCATAGATACGACGACCGTTTAATAAGAAACAAGGTCTAAGACCTGGTATTGCTGGAAATGTCAAAGATTCGCTGGCTTTGACATTAGTGAATAGCGTTTCCGGCACCTGCATCGGCTTATCTATCCAGATGCCGTCTACCCAACTTCCCACATATATAGTTCCGTCACGTCGTTGCTGACAGATGAAGTCCGATATACTGAACACCTTTTCCAATGATCTGACTGCCTGCAATGCTGTGCCGGTATGCACAAAGTGCGGCACTGGCTGATCCACATAGGATGCCGACTTAGGCAAAGAGAACGACACTTTAGTTTTACCCGATATCTCTGTGAGTATTTCGCGCAGTGTTGTGTTTCGCATTGATAACGGTAAACGCCGCTCTAATATCGCCAATTTTTCACGACAAAACAGGGTCCATGTACCAGCTGTTGCTTTGGTTGCTCGCTCAATAAAGCCCAGAAACACACCCACCCGTTGACCATTGTTAATGGACATCGATACAAAAACGGAGCCCTTTGGCTCCGCGTCTGAAACTACTTTCAATGATGCCGTGCCGCATGCGTTGGCGAATAGCCGCACATCATGCTCCACTAATTGCCGCTCTTCCCCTGCCACTTTTACAAAGAATCTATACAACATCGACTTCACCCCCTCCTGATAACCTGCTATCAGCTGACATCAATACATTTTCTTCAAACCATGACACGTCCGCTGCCGCTTCTTGCTCTGCTTGCTGATCTGCTGGTCCCACAGATGTCACTTTGTTTCCTGAATCCGCTAACGCTTTGCTTTCGCGCTTTTCTGCCACGGATTTATGCTCCAACAAAACAAAGGTGACCGTCCAAGCCTGCTTATCTTCCATTTCTTGAGCGCTCAATCGCTCACTAAATCTTACTTGGCGGACGCCCATTGCCGACGCTGTTTTGTTGCTCACCGTATAGACTTGACGTGTACCCGAAGCATCTACAGCTTGAGCCAATAAAACTAAGCTCTTTAAATCATCTGCGTTTTCAAAGTTGATATTCAGCTTTACCCGCAGGCGCTTACCCTTAAAACCCTTCTCTGCTGTTAGCGTTGAGGATGTTTGCGCGGATAAATCCTCTTCTGGTAATGGTTGCTCACCGGTCACAGCAAAACCCCATCCACGCACACTTGTTCCGTTTAGTACTAGAATCATGCTGCCCAATCCTGCGGACCATATCTGTCCACCATCGCTACATACAAAGGACGCAATGGCCAATCTGAATCTATTAGTCGATCGTTCCAAATAGTCACACTGTCCGCCTTGCTTAGCGGCAATTGATCACGAAACTGACATAGCACGTCATGCACAAGACTGTCGTAATACAGCCACGGTTTACCGTTACGTAGACAACCATCCGGCGTGCCGACCACAAACAACCCCAATACATAAACCTTTGGCGAACACCCGTCCCACGAATAGCACGGGGTAACGAGCATCTTAGAGTTAGAAATAGTTACCCATTCGTTTTGAAACTCGATGCCTGCTAATAGCGGGTGCTCGTATTCAAAATGATGGTCTAAGCAGTAAAGCCATGCCTTTCCCATAGCTACTTACCCAACAACTCTGGCGGCCAATCAGACTGCCACGTACTTCGCAATTCAACCAATTGGCTCAGCCAATTTTCTGGTTCTGACTCCTTCAGCTTAGTTAATTCATCCTCAACAAACTGTCGAGAACCAAGCAAAAAACCAATCTTTTCGGAATAGACTGGAGCCTTTGCCAAAACACGATCAACCAAGTCAGACAACTCTAAACCACGGCGAGCCGCAATACCTTTAAGCGTTGGTACCGAGGTTTCTGGATCAGTAGCGTAGGCGTTTGCCTCCATCAACTGCAACGGCCAACTGTCCACTTCGATATCGGGGTATCCCACACTCAATTTAGGCTTTACCGCATCTACCTTGTCAGACACTTCTTTCGCCACCAATTCAGCACAATACTCAATCGAATAAGGATTAACAGGATAACTTCTGATCACCTGATAGTCTGAAACCTCTAGCTTAGCCTGACCCACATGATAAAAATCGTCAGGACTCGGAATAACCGTTTCATCGAAGACGGGCAATAAGCGCAAATGACCAATATCAAGATAAGATGTCGGGACGGCGAACGGCAAAAGCCCCTCAGCAAGACCATGATGCGCAATTGCTCTTGCTAAAGAATTTCGATCATATATTTTCGGCTTGGTCAGTATTCGCTCTCCATAACAGAGACAAAACATTTGTTGCATTATCTTCTCCACCTAAACCGGAATCGGCTCACGAATTGCGATAAAAATAGTTGGCCCACCAGCATTAGGCTTAAATCCTGTGCCGTCGACCTCTAAAATTGCATCCTGATCTGTGGTTTCATAACCAGTCTGATTAGCCATCAGAATCGCCTCACCAGATGGGCCTATACCACGAGCATCATCAATCAATTGACGATCACCATTAGAACCGTTTGTTCCAGCTTGAAATATAAACTGAGGCCGCCAACCCAAATCCTGCCTTTGATATGCACCACCGCCACCACACTGGATAATCCCGCTAGGACTTGGATCATGCGCAAACACATATACAATGTAGCGAGCCCCTAAAACATTTGAGTCGCCGCTCACAAACAACTCCGTATTCGTTGGATCAGAATCGCCCAAGTAGTAAGTGCTCAACCCCGCCGCATCATTCAATTTCAACCCTCGATAGCCACCACTATCTTTCTTTGAAACAGCACGATGCCACAACCAGAAGTCAGATGCGCCGTCAATTCGCTTAACGATGTAAGCCCCTACCTCTTTCCCTAATCCGTGTGATAACGCACGATCCGTTGCGCCATCCCCTTCAAACTCGAACACATCAAAAAAGCCTACGGCCTTTCTAAACGACCATGCCACGTGCTTAACACCATTTTGGTTAGTTTCACCAACATTCCCGCCCAAAGTAAAACCATCGGCATTAAACGACTCAAGCCCACCAACAACTCCCGCATGAGCCGACGCACCAGGAGTGCGCAAACGGTAAAGCGGACCTCGGATCGTGTCATACAACGCATGAGCGTTGGGATTATCTCGCTGCTTAATCCACAGCATCCCGTCTTTACCAGCAAAATCAATTCCATTGTTAATTTGAACGCCAGATAGGTTTCCAAAGTAAAGGTCAGCACTAAAGACTCCCTGCGGCAGCTCTGCCTCTCTAGTCACAAAAGACCAAGGCACCGAAAAGCCTGTCCAGCCAATAGAACTTCCGCGATGTCTAGCAACCCAGTAATACTCCTGACCAATAGCTAACTCAACTCCAACCTGAACCGATGTGAATCCCGATGTAAGCACCCCCGAGTCCCAAACAAGATTTTCTAACCCTGAATCGCTATAAAGCTGGAACTGAACCGCATCTACCGCATCAAAACCAGCAGGTGTAACGCTATAACCAGATATTGTCAGCATTGGCTGTAACGCAATATCCGTAGAACCGCTCAATGGAGCAATCAATGTCGGCGCACTGTTATAAGCAAACTGATCCTTGGTGGTGAAAATCGATAATTCTGACCACTCGCTATTTCCGAGCACTTGTCCGTTTTGACGACCACGCCACTTGTAGCCGTATCCGCCCTCAGTTAGAACACCCTCAGGAATTGTAAAGGCAGATAAGCTAACGGTGTCGTCATAACTGCTTAGCACCAAGTTGTCGTTGGCGTCGTATAGCTCCCAATCCGCCGACAATTGCGTATCCGTATCCGGTGGAAATGTCTTGAACGGCGACATGGTTAGCGTTGGCGTCTCTGCGATATTCGGAGCTCCATCAACTGGCGCAATCAGTGTTGGCTGTGCTACGACTGGATCACCCACACGAATAGTCAGAACACGAGCAGAGCCGTTACGGATCACAGTAACCAAACACTCTTCCGCCGTTGTATTGGACGGAATATCCAGTGTCATTTCCGCATTACCGAGCGTCACTACCCCCACATCAGAGAATACTGAATAGGTCGAAAAATCATCCCAATCCGTGAACTGATAAGTGTAAGTCCCGCCAGTGTAGACATAACGCGGACCCAATAATGAAACCGTCACTTCTGCGATGGTTTCTGTGAAATCAAACTGCCAGCTTTCCGAAGGAATGTCCGCACCAGTCAGCGCTTTGGCTGCGGTGAACGGCAAGATAAAGTTGCGGTTGATCACCTGACCAACACTCGCACGCTTAGCAACCTGCGGAATATTAGCAAACGCCAACACCACCCCCGTATTCGTTACCAGCCCATACCAATTGAAATCGTAGTCACCTTCTTCACCATCAAGCACCATGGAATACACAACGGAGTTTTCCCCGTTGTGAGCCAATCGATACACAGGCGCCGTGGCGACGATGTATTCTTCTGCTAATACAAAGTTTGGATCGGCTTCGGTGGTTTCGTCGATACCTGGCACGTTGGCCATCACGAAATGATCAATGGTTACGTTTGCCATTGCTGAAATGCGCTGCGACAGATAAGCCGCGCCCGCCGTGGTAATCGTGCCGTTTACAGCCATGAGAACCCCTTAATGTGATCGCGCGACACTTCCGCGCTGTTAAGTGAAATTTGAATTGGTAGTGGCACCAAGTCGTCATATGCTGGAATGAATAAAGACACCTTCGTGGTGACGGTCTCCATACCACCTTCTACCCCACCAACTGAAAATCCGCTAATCATGTCGAGTAGTAAAAATTCGTAGCGGCGGCAAGTGCGCCCGTACTGGCGGATAATGAATTGTCCTAGCTCCCAATCCTTCGTTAGCACGCCGTTTTCCAGAACCAATGTAATAACGTCCCAATCTTTATCAGGATCACGTTCGACGGTTCCAGCGATGACTTCCCCAAATCGTTCGACAATCTGTTCCATGCCGATCAATTCACCCGCGTCGCGAGTATTAGACCCCGCTGTTGCAACTCGTAGGCGATACAACGAATCCGGCTCTGTGACAAAGCGGTCTACGTCTTGCTGATAGGCATAAAGACGCAACACCACAGGATGACAGGTAATCGGGTCTAGTTGCTCAAGTGGCAGTTTTAGCCAATCTGAAACCTGCCCCCAGAACTTGCCAGCCGCGTTTTTTAACTTTGTGACTTCAGCGTCCTGTAACCAACTTGGTAACTCACCGGTTTGAATATCGTCAGTCATTACGCCCCCATGTTCAGCGTGACGCTGTTCAGTGATGGCACCCACATTTCTGTGTAGATGTCAGCGTTATCAAACTCAATCAAATCCAAATCGGGAAAGATGCGGACTAACTCCCCACTTAATCGAGTGAACGAAAAACGGCTTTTTGGGTGTGTGAGCGTTAGTCCCGTATACGCAGCGTTTTCACGAAAAGCCGCTCTGATAGCTTGGGTAATTTCAGCACGCATACGCTCGCGTTCTAACTCGATCACTTCGTTGTTGATAAATACCGTGGCCGTGACCTCAACACCTTGGCGTGGCATTTCAAACACCATTACATCATCACCATGGCCGTGGTGGCCGTCTTCTCTGATGTGCTTATTTACTCGCGCAAGCACACTTGTCTGCGGCACCGCCAGCGGGAATAAAATGTAAGCGTTTGCCGTACCTGGTCCACGCGGTGCATCATGTTGAAAAAAGACATTAGCCGGTGGTACGTCTGCTTCTTCACTGATAATTGAGCGGTAAACACCATCTGTGTGATAGTGAGATAAGCGATTAAAGCGAAGGCGCACGCGCTCGCGTAATTCTTCGTCTGTTTCATCCCTAACACCAATTTGACTTATCCAGTTGTCACCGTGATCAACGGATAAACCCGCCTCGGCGATCTGGTTAAAGTAACCCGCCGCTAGATTAGTATCAGAGCTGTTTACAACAGACGATACAACAGCATCCTTGTAGGCAACGCCCGCCTCAAACTCCAAGTCATTGAGGAGATGGACGGTGTACACGATGTTGTTAATCGGCAACGAGCTAATAGCCGTCCCTGCAACGAGGGTTCGCGCCTGCGTATCGTCGTAGCGATGAAACTCAAGCGTGCCAATGGTTGACTGGCCTATGTTTCGCGTCACATCGTAATTTGCTGCCCAGTCATCCAAATAAGTCCCCGTTGCGGTTTTCAAATAAAACTGCGGCGCAATGCTTCCGATCAGCGTTTTTAGTAGCCACATAGCTGGTGTAACGACGATGGCAGAGATCACACGCCAAAACGGTGAATAACGAGAGTCGTTAGAAACCGTTGCCCCCTCATCGATCACGATTTGCTTAAACCGCTCTTTCATCCTGTATTCTGTCGTCGGGATGCCTTGATCTGTAAAGAAACGCTCAAAATCAGCCATTGATTTGCGCCTCCATATAGATTTTCTCGGCATCCGTCGTGTCAGCGGTACAGATCACAATACCGTTGGAAATACTCACACTGGCTGACCCAGAAAGGATGCGCGCGTCATCCTCAATGGCGTTTTCAATATCAATTTCAATCATGGAAATGCGCGCTCGGTTACGCTCGCCAATCAACACAGTCAGGTACCCTTCTTCGATCAGCATGTGTTTAATGTCTTGCGCAACACAGTCCACGCCCACCACGTAATGAGGCTCGCCACGATCATTCAGCGATAAATCTAAATCAGCGATTAATAGATCAATACTGCTCATACTTAGCCCGCCGCCATTTCTAGTTCGTGCATTAAATCCTCACCGCGTACACCCGCGCTGTGGTTGTGGACTTCGATTTTTTCTACTTGTGTGGTTTTCGATCCGCCATTCCATAGATTGCTGATCGACTGAAATAAACCACCCTCTTTCTCTGTCTGCGTGGGCTCGGAGCCTGGCAACGCTAATCCACCTAGCGCACCACTTTGCTCTTTGACGGTTTCTGTTGTTTTGGCTTCCGGCGCGTCGATACCTGGCACCCATGACAATTTCGACTGTAGCCAGTCGGCGGAGTCACCCAACATCGAAAGCGGGTTTAGCTGGCCCAACCATGACTTGAAGTTGACCCACCACTGTTTGATTGACTCGAAAGCATCTAGTGATAGGTCCCACTTCGGCATGAGCGTTATCGAGCTAAACCACACCTGCAGATCGTTCCATTTCTGCATTAGACCGTCGATTAGCTCGGCGCCTAAATTCCAAACGGGCGCAAAGGATATGCTGGCGAACCATGTTTTGAATGATTGCCACCACTCTGGGATTTTTTGGAATGCAGAGATTGCGGCATCTACTGCCTGAATACCTAGGTAAATAGGCGCAAACACCAGCTTCATCCATTCGCTGTCAGCAAACAGACCTTTAAGCCAATTCCAGCTTTTACTTATTGCCGCTGTCACTTCATCCCAATAGATGATCAACCCTGAAATGGCCGCGACTAACGCGACGATGCCGACCACAATCCACGTCAGTGGGTTGGCCAGCAATGCGGCAGTGAATGCCCAGATAGCTGGCAGTGATGTAAGAATGGATGCCTTCAATACGCCGAAGAAGGCCGCGACTGCAGGACCATAGAGCACGAATGCCAGCATAGCGGTGCGCATTGCCCAAAGGGCTGCGGTTTTCAGCCAGATAGCGGCGGTTACGGCAACTGTTCGAGCTTGCCAAAGATTAGTGACCACCATCATGCCCACCATGGAATAACGAGCCAGCCCAATCGCTAACGAAAGCGTGCCGCCGATGGCGACTAGCCCGATCAACGCGGCACCCGCTAAAGCAATCCATTTAGTCAGCTCTGGGTATTCGTTTGTCCATGCCACCATCATGCTAGTGACACTCACCAAATAGGCGATAAATGGTTCAATCGCTGGTAAGGCTTTTTGCGTGACGGCAATAAATACCGCTTGAATCCCTGACGCAATTTGCGCCCATGGGTCTTTCATTTTGTTGGCCATTTCCGTGGCTTTTTGCATGCCTGTTTGCTCGCCGAGCTTTGCAATATCGCCATTCAGCTTGCCGATGTTCTGAGACATCAATTGAATGAAGCCAACCGCCTCACCATCAAATGCACCAGACAAGAATTCTTGAGCCTCCAAGGCGTTCATGCCTTTCATTTGGCCTTGGATCATTTGCAGGATGTCGACAACTGGTAGCAAGTTGCCGCTTGAATCGTTGAAATTGAGCCCCAGATCACTCTGGGCACCGGCTAGACCTTCTAGGAAAGCGCCGTATTTTGTACCTGCTTCTGAACCACTCATGGTCGCCTGAAGTGAGCCAAGCACAGCCATCTGCTCTTGTAGACTAACGCCCATTGTTTGCGCACCAGCACCCAGTGACTCAAACGCACTCGCCATTTCTGGACCAGTGGTTTTAAACATCTGCACCGCTGCAGCGGTTTTGCCCGCGAGCTGTTCTACCCACTCACCCTTGCCCATTTGGTCGGCTTGCTTTTGAAAAATGCCGTACATAGTACCGACATAAGATGTGATATCGCCCACACTGGCTTTCGTTGCTTTGGCTAACGTACCCGCCGCTGTTGTGAAGCGTGGTAAATCGTCACCCGTTAAACCAGCAATAGCGGATTGGATGTCATAGGCCGAGCGCACATAGTTGGCTGCGCTGTCTCCAAACTCGATAGAGTATTGAAGCCCCGCCTCATTGAGTTTTTTCAGGGTGTCGTCCGCCACATCAAGTGACGACACTTCCCGCAATGCGCTATTAAGATCATTAGCGGGATTGACCGTTGCCATAAAGGTTCCAGCGGCACCGATCAGGGCAGTAACACCCGCCGCAGTGCTTTCAAAAGCTTTGCGTGATTGACTGGTCACCTGCTGAATTGTGCGCTGAATGCCGCGCATAGGCTTGGTGACCTTGTCTAGCAGGCCGATAGTGAGCATGAGTTTTTCAAGTTGCTTCATATCATTTATCTACCAGCAAATGCTTTTGAAATGCCGTTTGTCACGGCGGCGGTGTGTAGTTCTAGTTGCCTTTCTTCGAGCCATAAAGCGCGGCCCCATGATTCAGCGTCATCCTGCGCATGTGGCAAGTGCTTCATGCGCAGCGTGACAAGCTGCTCTATGCTGTTTCGTCGGCAAAAGTCGCGGTGCTCTTCTGCAGCTTTACCACCTCTGGCAAGCTATCCCCCATCTCTTCCGAGATTTCACCAACCACGCTCATAACCAATGTTGCTTTTGGCTGGTTTTCTTTATCGCGGATCAACTCCATCAATGATGCACGCTGCTTTTGATCTACTGATTTTGATAGTAGATTGAAGCCTGCTTGAACCGCTTTACCACTCGCCATGGTGTCCACAAATTTGTTGTAAAGAGCATTCGAGACTTGAAAATCGAACTCTTTATCACCCACTAAAATCTGAATATCTTTCATGCGTTTTCCCCTGCTTGCGCTTGCTGTCGAGCAATCTTTAAATGCTCTCGCTTAAACCAAAAATTCGTTAAAAATGTCGCCACACCGATGATCAGACCGCCGACCGCCACCCACTCGTTGACGGATAACCCCGTAAAAAAGGTGAACAGTGAAATCCAGTAGTTAGCAGCTACGTTGGTCTTTTCCATGCCACGCCTATTTCTTAATTGCCCCGATGCTCTTTAATCCGACTGCGGCAAATACCACAACCGCCATCAAATCCCCTAAATCCACGCCTAGCCCTTTTAATGCCTCAATCCCTGCATTGGCCGAAACAATGAAGCGGGGATCCCCCGTCCACGCACTGGCCACAGCTGATAGAAACAGCAGCACAAAGGGGCTGGTGATGATCAGCGTGACGTATTCGTCTTTCCATGTGCCGGACTCGTTGCGCTTGCTGATCGCTTCCCACTCGGCGTCGCTTAGCTGGATGTTAAAATCGCCCGCTTGCTTGGCCATTTTGATCTTGGCTTCTGCAGTATCCTTTGCCGCTTTGCGGGCGGTGTACGCTGAGTAAGCGTCCGATAGCGGCTTGGTTAAGCCGCTCAAAATTGACCCGATAGCAGTCAGTACGCTCATTAGTCGATGCCTCGTGTTTGCACGCCTGCCCACCACTCTTTCACATCGCAATTCGGGCAGGTTTTGTGGCTATTCAGGTCGCAATGCCCTAGCACTTCCGCGCCTTGATATTGCTCTTTGAGCCCGATCACCAAGCCTTCCAATGAACGCCACTGCGCATCTGTAAACTGATCACGACCAATCAAACAGATACCAAGCGAGTTTTTATTGAATGGGTCAGCGTGCGCACCTTGCCAGTAATGCGGGCGGCCATTCTGCACATCGCCATCCACTGTGATGACATGGTGGTAACCAATGCCATCCCAGCCACGTTCAAGGTGCCAACGGTGAATGTCTTCCGCCGTATTTGGGCGTCCGTTTGGCGTGTCTGAGCAATGGATAACGATGCGATTAATCATGGCTTACAGTCCTAGCTCGGTGAGTCGGTCTTGATCCAGATACGGCACGTCGTCAATTTCGACAAAGCGCGAATCGGTCACTTGATACGGGATAGTATGTTCAAGCTTTGAGCCGCCATCTGAGTTGGCATCCAGCAAACTGGAAATCGTCAATTTGCAGCCAAACGCCGCTACTTTGAATTCCTGATCAACCGTCTTACCAAGACTGATAATGTCGAATGGCTCCAAACGCTGGAACGATCCCGCTGACTTGGCTTCCGCCATAATTAATTTAAAGTTTTCAGTGTCGACACGAATTTCACCGCTTGCGGTTGCCGCGCCGCCCACGTAGCCATTTGGCACACCATGTGTACTGGTTGCGGTCATGCCGTCTTCGATGGAAACCGTGAATTGATTGACGTGTACCAAGGCGGTGCCGATGGTCACGTACACATCTGAACCGGAAATATGCTGCATGTTATTACGCTCCAGTTAGGTTAAGGGCCACGTAAGCCTTGATGGATTTCGGGCAGTTGTAAGGACGCACCAAAATACCGATGGCCACTTCTGTACGAGTTAACCAAGTGATGGTCACGTCACCTGCTTGCGGTGGCTTCACATCGCCTGGCATTGGCACACCTGCCAGAATGAAAGACTTGGACATATCGATCATTGGACGCATGAAGTAGGTTTCATGTGCTGCAATGGATGCCGCCATACTGTTTAACTGGCGGTTACCGATCTTTTTGATTGCTAGAATGCGCACTTTGCGTTTCACGCTGTTCACGACACGCAGGTTTTCGATCACGGCAAAGTCACTGCCCTCTGCGGCCAGCGTCATACCATCACTGCAGTAGATACCGTCGTAATCCGCGTAGATTTGCGGCACTGAGCCGCGCGCATCGTTTAGCGCTTTGGCGTGTGACATGTTGAATTGCACACCGTCTGCATCTTCTGGCAGCGATACGAAACCCACGATAGAACCCGACGCGGTACGCATCGGCGTATCAGCAATAGACTGTGATTCGTGACATAGACGACCCGCAAGCACGCCTATCCAGCCGTCCCACACATCTGGGACTAGCATGACACCATCACTGGCGATGCCGTCTTGCATGGCATCAAAACGCTCGATGAACTGTGCCCATGTTTCTGTTTCGCCTAACGGCGCACAGCGCCCCATGATGAAGATGTTGCGCGCATACTCGTTTTCCGCATCTGCTACGGCGATGATCAGATCATTCACGGATGCTTGATCCGGTAATGCATCACAGACCACTACACCTTCACAGACGATGTTAATATCCATGGCATTGTTAAATGCTTCTAACCACGTTTGACCGTCTGCTAATGCAATAGCCACACACGTCCAGTTGGTACCCGCGTTCAAGCTAGCCAAATTGACCATGGTTTTTAATGGACTTTCATCGGTGCCCAATACATCGTCCAAATCCGTTGTTTGGTCGATGTATTGCACCGTGCCTTTGTTTTCTGTCGCAGTACCGATAAAAATCAGTTGGCGTTCTGGCTCGGTAAAGCCACCGCTACCTGTATCAACTGCCGTTACACTTACCTTGCCTAATGCCATGATTAGCCTCTGCTTAGTTCTTTGGCGATGACTTCAACTGTCATCTGTTTTACCCATTGGGCGTCATTTGGGAAGAACTCGCGGGCTGGTAAATCTGTGTCCCAGCTCTGCCTTCCTTCCTGATCGCCCTCTAATTTGTATATCAATCCTAGCGCCTGCAGCTTGGTCATCGACTCCATGATGTAGCGTTGACTGACCCGCTTTTTCCTGTGCTTGTAGCCGAGCTTTTGAATGCGCTTAGCTTGCACTTTAGTCGCTGAGTCATTACCCCATTCTCTGCGACGTGCCGCGCTCATGGGTTTGGCTCTAACTGTTTGGCTTTCGCCGTATTGATGCGCTGCGGCCATTTTTGCCATGGTGTCACTCTTAAAACCGACGGTGACACCGGTGGCACTCGCTTTGTGCCGGATGTTTCCGCCTCGGACAAAACCGCTTAGCATGCGGCCTTTTTTTGATCGCTTCTTTTTCCGATCAGCAAACCGCTGACCGCGAACGCTGCTTTGCTTGCGCACATTTAACCGCGCCTGCTTTTTTACTTCTCGGCCAATCTGCCCCAGTGCGCGCTTGCGCCTTTGTCGCGGCAGCGATAGCAGCTTTAATTCTGCAACTAACGCACTCTCGCCATGCCACGCGGCTCTTAATCCGCTATCAGTCGCCATTTACGACCTGCGCGCTTTCTGCGATGTCGTAAGCAGGATCCGCTAATCCCCACGCTTTTCCTTTCATGGTGATGTTGCCGCCCTCGGTTTCTGTGATGTACACGTCTTCTTCAAACTGCACTGTGATTTCGATGTCTGCGGTGTCGTTGTCCAGTACATCCACATCGATGTTTAGGTCCGGGTCATCCAGTTCACTGCGATCATCGTTTTCACTTAGCCATGTCACCAATTGGGCGAATAGCTGTTCAACTGGGTAACGTTTGTAGGCGTAGTGCTCGATAGAGAACACCGCTCTATATTGCTGGGTGTACAGCAACACGTTGGTGCCGTCGTATTTGCCACTGCCACGCAGTTGGATGTTTTCCACCCATTGATCCATTTTGTTGGTTTGGATCATTCCGCTGTCACGTAAAAATTCGGTTAGCTGGCCAAACTTTTTCATATAGTCACCGCCTTAAAGCCGTTGGCGTGGTGACGCTTTTTGCCCATGGCTCCCAGCTTTTCTGCTGCGTCCAGTAGCCCTTTGCTGATTTGGTCCATGGCGGCATATGCTGCTTCGGTCCATACGTCTTTCAGTACATCGCCACGGTCGCCCTGCACTTCTGCGGCGGCTTTGCGGTTGGCTGTCTCGAAATACTTGATTAGCCCTGCGCGCGCTGTGTCCATGACGGCTTTTTTGTATGCGTGGGTCAGTGGCTCGCTGTATTCGTCCAGCGTTTCCACTGGATCAACGCTTTGCAAGATCAACACGTAGTCGATCAGCTCTTCGTTGACCTGGTACATGGCCGTTTTCAGCTCTTGCACCAGTGTGATTTCTTTGTATTCACTTGGCAGGCGGTAAATATCGATAAACGCCTGCACTTCGATATCAGGAAAGAACGCGTTGGCATTCACGATGATCTTTGAACTGGTCGTGTTGCCTGTAATGCCGTTTAAACTCATGGCGATACCTTCCTAATTTCGTTAATCCAAACACGGTGCAATCGGCTTATGGTCATCGCTTAAATAGCTACGCCTCAGCCGTTGCCCGTGTCGCTTGGGGAGCTGGTTAGTCGTGGATTTCCAACAACTTTTTAATCTCTGTAATGCGCTTTTTCACGCCCGCACGGTCATTAATCGACATGGCGGTTTCGTACTCTTCGAGCGCATCTTTGTACTCAGTGATGGCTTCAAGGTGCTTGCCGTACATGGCGTGCATTTTGCCGCGCACGACAATGGGCACTTCCCAGCCTTGCGCCTCCATGGCCTCTACCACTTGTTGCAGGTATGGACCCGCTGACCGCTCGGCCGCTAATTCGACTTTTGCCCAGTCGTAGACGTTGTCGCAAATGTAGGTGTAAATGTTTGAACTAAAGCGCGTTGGCATTTTGTGAATGCCCTGCTTTGCCAGATACAGGCCCACTTTTACCGCGCGCGGAATGTCGGCTAGATCAAATAACCAGATCATGAACCAGACGGCGGCAATGTTTGGGTAAGCCGCTGCGCTATCGATGTACTTCATCACAAACGCTTCTAAGCGCTTAATTGCTTCGGCTTTGTAGGGTTCACGGTCCGCAACCTCTTCTAGCGGGCGCGTTTCTTCAATGCATTTCGCCACCACTTCTTTGGCTGCTTCTAGCTCTGTGTTACCGGTGCCCTCTTCGCTGTCGATGCGTGAGCGCAGCTCGTTGATGTCGTCATCATGTGAAGTGACGCGGTTATCCAGTTCACTAACTTCGTCTTTTAGCTCATCAACCGAGCCATCTAGGTCACTCACTTGATCATCTAGCTGATCAACTTTGCCTTGCGTTTCAGCTAGGTCGTGGTCCATGTCGTCCACCTGACCTTCTAAACCATCGACTTTGTGGTCTAAGTCTTTGATCTGCTGATCCGTTGCTTTGGCCAGCTTTTGGCGTAGCTTGGATGGCTTTTTAGTCGGTGCTGCACTGGCTTCTGCTTTGGCCTGCGCGGCGTGCTTTTTGGCCGCAGCTTGTTGCTGCTCTGCTTGCTTCTTTTTCGCCGCCAGCTTGGCCGCGCGACGTTGTTGGATTACGCTCATGTGATGGATTCCCCTTTGGCCTATTCAAGAGCACTCAGCTACGCCAAGTGCTCTTTGGTAAGCCTTTGATCAGTTCTTACCTACGGCGTCGCAACGTATTCCGTTACGTTGGTGGCCGCAGACACTGCGCGGTACTCTTCGACGATGTAGTCTTCGTTGAACGAGTTGAAATCTTCGACTTGGTCTTTCTTCGGGTTGTCGATGATGTTTCGACGCCATGAGTCTTCTTGACGATAAATCGAAAGGTTCTCGTAGAAGGTGATCATGATGGCGTTTTCAGGGAAGAACGGTGGTGTTTCCGCTGGCAGACCGCCGTAAGTGTCTAGCAAACGACCGCCATCCAAGTGGCGTTTTTCGCTCGGCTTATCACCGCCCGCCGTGTAGAACTTGTTTTCAGCTAGGCTGATCAGGTTGCTACCAATGAACACGCGCAAGCGTGGGTCATTACGGAAAATAGGATCAATCGAGTCTTTAAGATCACGGACCGCCGCATCTAGGTTGGCATAGTCACCACCCGCACCGATTGTGATTGCATCGTCGTCGATTTGCTCCGGCGCTTCTTCACGGATTTTCTGGAACCATCCTTTATTGACATCTTGGCCCATTGGATTTTCTGTTGGGTCAGTAGTGGCGGCAATCGATGTGCCGTACCAGCCAATACGTAAACGGTCATTGGCAATCGCCATACGACATGCCGATGCATACATTTCAGCAAACTTGCCTTCATTGACGTGCTTCCACTGATCGATGATGCCGTACTTTAGTGCTACGTCAGCATTGGTTTGACGAAGGTGAAAACCGTGCTCATCCAGACCATGCAAGCTACGCGCGACACGCTCAGCATCTGCACTGGTATCAGTACGACCAGCGATCAAGCCCGTGACAAATAGGCCAAGTTTTTTACCAACCTGCTCTGTCACCATCACGTTGCCATTGATCTTGCCAAGGAATGGCAAGCCATCTTCTACGGCTTTTAGAAATAGCTTTTGTACTGCTGCTGGCGTGACTTCAAATTGCTCACCCTGCTTAACGCCTGCCTTTTCGTGCAAACGGTTCATGTAACCGTTTAAGCGAATACGACCTGTTGCGGATAAATTCATCTAGTTTCCCATCCTGTTAAATTCGTGTTTTAGCGGCTCCCCAGACGCTGCGTTTTAGAACAGATCGAATTCTGTATCTTGGCTTTCGCCCTTGCTTGGCGGCGGTGGCGTACCGGCGTCTTTCATCGCTTCGTTAAAAGCGGTCTCAAGCTGGGCAAAGTTTGTTTTCAGCTGATCAACGCCTTCTAGCTGCGTTTTGTATTCGCCGTTTTCTTTCTCTAGCGTTTCGATCTTGCTTTTTAGCTGATCGATTTCTGCTGAATAGTCAGTGCTATCAGGCGGCGTTTCTTCATCGCCCTTAGTGCCTGATAGCGCTGCAACTTGTTTACTCAAGTCAGTGACTTTTGTTTGCAGTGCTTCTAGTGCTGCTTTGCTCATGTCGTCGTTTTCCTGCTCTGGGGAGTGTTTGCTAAAAAGTCGCTCAAAGAAGCCAGGACGCTTGCGCGCTTCGGCTTCCAGCTCGTCGTCTGTAAGTTGATCGAATTCGAGGTTGGTACCGTCTTGGTTGGCAAAGATCAGCGACTCTTCACCTTTCGCCGAGAATGAAAGTTGCTCTGTTCCAAGGCTGGCGGGTTCATCTGTGATGGCTAGGTGCATCAAGTAGGCTTTGCCTGTGTTGGCGAAGTCTTCTAGCACTCGAATAGAGGTAAAAAGCTTTTGACCGGCTTCATTCAGTTTCAGCAACAGCTTGTTGGCTTCCACTTGAGCGAACAGACATAAACGGCCTTTACCGTCTTTCTCTGCTTTTACAGCCGTTACGCGTCCATAGTTGCCATACCATGACCAGTGATCTTGAAAGATATTGGCGGTGTATTCTGCTGGGTCGTAAGTCTCGGCCATGTCTTTGATCCACTGCTCTTTGATCTCGCGACCATCGACAGTTGGGCCAGACGTTGCCACTTTGAACCACTTGGAATTTTTCGCCATTTTTGAACACCTGTACCGTTGAATTCGTCATTAGTTGGTTAAACGATATGCGGCAGGCGGGGCGCTCTCAAGCAGGTGAATTGTTTAGAATTGCGATTTTTAAAAATTCGCAACTAATTGTAATTATTAGAGTTATTTGGTGTTTGGTGGGTCGTTAAGATGGGCTCATGGCACATTCTCAAGAAACGATCGACTATGCACGTTTATTATTTATCCAGGCACACAAACCCTCGGAGATTTCCGCACGTTTAAATGTCAGTGAGCGCACTGTATTCAATTGGATAGAGAAATTTAACTGGAAAGAACTGCGAGCATACGACACTGCAGAGATTGAAATTAGCCGCCGCATTGCCACGCTATCTAATAGAGAGAACAAAACCCCAGCAGAATTAAAAGAGCTGGAATCGCTGTGCAAGGCGTTTGGCTCACTCAAGCAGGATTTGGCCAAAGCCGAAAAGGTGATGGCCGAAGCCCAAGCACTGAAAGAAGGCAGGCCCGACGCAGTAGCCGGTGCCGAGAAACGCGCAACCCGCCGCAGTAATAAAGGCCGCAAGGCCAAGCCTAAGAACGACATCAGTGAGATTGACCTATCCAAGTTTGATACCTGGGCAGATGAAAACCTATTCGACTATCAAAAGCTTTGGCGTGAAGTTGCCCACGATCCCGATCTACGCCGTAACCGATTTATCCTGAAATCACGCCAGATTGGTGCCACGTACTATTTTGCATGGGAAGCCTTCGAAGACGCATGCAAAAATGGTGAAAACCAAGTGTTCTTGTCTGCATCTAAAGACCAGGCGCGATTATTTAAAGCTTACATCCAAGCCTTTGCACGCAACACGTTTGATATTGAGCTGAAAGGCCAAGACTCTATTGAGCTAACGAAAGACGGCAAGACATGGGCCACGCTGTATTTCTTATCGACGAACAGTAGCACGGCGCAGGGTTACCACGGGCACCTTTATGTAGATGAAGTGTTTTGGATCCACGGCTATGAGAAGTTGCAAAAGCTGGCGTCTGGCATGGCAGCACATAAGAAATGGCGTCGTACGTATTTCTCTACACCATCCAGCCTGCAGCACCCAGCGTATGAACATTGGTCTGGTGAGAAATTCAATAAAGGCCGACCCAAGGCGCAGAAAGTCGAAATCGATCTATCTGATAAGACACTTAAAAAAGGCTCACTGGGTGGCGACAAAATATGGCGTCATCTGGTCACGGTGGAAGATGCCGAGAAAGCCGGCTGTACGCTGTTTGATATTGCCGAGCTGAAAGCGGAATACAGTAAAGAAGACTACGCCAATTTGTTTGGCTGTAAATTCATTGACGATAACGATTCGGTGTTCCCGTTCACCACTCTGCAGAAATGCATGGTGGATGCGTACAGCGCATGGGCCGATGTTGATTTTGATAGTACATCACCTGTTGGTAACCGCCCTGTGGCGATTGGTTACGACCCTAGTCGTGTGCGAGATAACGCGGCGTTGGTGGTATTGCTAATGCCATTGCATGCGGGTGAAAAGTGGCGAGTCATCGAAACCGAGCAATTCAAAGGCATGACCTCTACGTATCAAGCCGAGCGTATTAAAGAAGCTTATTCACGTTATAACGTGGCGTGGTGTGGTATCGATACCACGGGCATTGGTTGGGACACATTCCAATGCTGTGTTGACCTTAATTTAAAACACGTCATCGCTATCACTTACTCAGCCATTGAGAAAACCGACCTGGTCACTCGAGCTAAACGCCTGATCGACGGCGGGCGCTTTGAATATGACATGGGCAATAAAGAAACGACCCAGTCATTAATGCTGATCAAACAACTTACGACCCCTAACGGTACGCTGACCTACGGCGCCGCACGCATTGGCAACGCTGGCCACGCCGATATTGCGTGGGCTGTTTTCCACGCGATGAAAGCCGAACTCCAATACACCAATTCTAAACAACCCGCTCGCGGCGCCCGTAAGGGGCGCATGGCGATGGGCTAAAGGATCAATCATGACAGATAAACCACGCCACCGCTTACCCGCTACTATTGATGGCTCTTACAGTGTTGAGTCTACCCAGTCGCTACCCGCTGAACCGTCTAAAGTGAAGGCGAAAGCGTTTAGCTTTGGTGACCCTGAACCGGTGCTAAGCGGCGGCATTACTGACTATCTGGGGATTTTTGCAGACTCGAACGCGCTGTATTACATTCCGCCCGTGAGTCTATCCGGTCTATCCAAACTACTATCCGCTAATGGTACCCACGCCAGTGCGCTAGGCTTTAAATGCAATCAACTTTTGGCCAACTGGAAAGAAAACCCGCTGATTTTGCGCAAGGAAATTCGCGCGGCGTTTCAAGATTATTTGGTGTTTGAAAACGGGTATCTGTTGGCGATCCGTAATGGCTTGGGCGGTGTTAATCGCTACGTTCGGTTGCCGGCTATTAATATGCGCGTAGGGACCGACAATAATTATTGGTTATTGAATAACGATGGCTCCATGCAGGAATTCGCAGCGCGCGACATCATTCATTTGCAAGGCAACGATGTACGCCAAAGCATCTATGGTGTGCCTGATTATTTCGCGGGTGTTCAATCCATATTACTGGGGGAAGCGGCCACGCTGTTTCGCCGTCGCTATTACCAAAACGGAGCGCACGCAGGGTATATATTTGTCACGTTTGATTTAGACGATGATATGGCCGACGACATTGAAGACGCGATTGCTAACACTAAGGGACCTGGCAACTATCGCAGTATGTATTTGAATATGTCCTCCACGGTTGGCGGTAAGACAGGCATTACGAAAGACCGCGTGCAATTGATTCCCGTCGGAGACTATGGCAACAACGACGAATACGACAAGATCAAAGAAGTCACACAGCAAGACATTCTCAATTTGCACCGAGTACCGGCGGCACTGGCCTCGATCATGCCGATGAATGTTGCAGGGCATGGCGATTTAAAAAATATTCGTGAAGTGTATTACGACTCAGAGATTTTACCGATGCAGGCGATATGGGAAGAGTTAAACGATGTGCTACCACAACGTGGGCGGATTGAGTTTAAAGAGCCTCGTTGGTTGGTGGATGGCAAGCAGTCGTGACATGTCACGTTTTTATTTTTAATTATTAGCGCGTATAGTCCTCCTAAACATTAAGGAGGATGTATGCAAAACAGCACCACTACCAATTTCAATTTAGCCAGTAACAAACGCAAAGCCGTTTACTCTCTAGCTGGTATTCTTCAAGGCTTAGTTTCTGATCAGCAGCTTAACGAAGCCGAATTCCTTTTCCTAGATACATGGTTACGATCGCAAAAGCATTTGCGTGATGATCCTGACTGTATCGACCTGCTCGACCTGGTCACCGACATACTCAAAGACGGCAAGATCGATGCCGACGAGATGGAGGATTTGACCACTTTAATCACTGACATTATTGAACACAAAGTCGTCACCAACGAAAAAGACTCTGATCTAGTCAACGAATGCCTAGGCATTGTTAGCGGTATTGCTGCTGACGATATCCTAAAGGAAGAGGAAGTAAATTACTTAATCAACTGGTTAAGTGATAACGAGCACCTATTTGATACCTACCCAATCAGCGCAATCGTTGAAGCATTGCAGCCCTACACAGAGCGCGAAATAACGACTAAAGAAGCCGCTGAATTACTGGCTTTGTTCAAGCAGATCACTGGCACTCAGTTTATGGAAACAGGAAGCACCGACGTGCATCCGCTTCACTTTGTGGCTGTTGAACCTGAAGACTTTAACCACGATGGCCTACGCATTTGCTTTACGGGCACCTTTGATAAAGGCACCCGTAAGGAAGTGGAAGCCATTGCCCAAGCGTTGGGCGCAACGACCAAAAAAGATGTATCCAAATCAATAGATTGTGTGATTATCGGTACACAGGTGTCACCTGACTGGATTTCGACCAGCTATGGCCGCAAGATTCAAAAGGCCATAGAGCTAAGGGATAGCGGTCACCCGCTAGTGATTATGACTGAGAAGTATTGGACGGGGCTACTATGAGTGATTTGATTGTTGGTTTAATTGGTATTGCTGCTGGTTGGGGACTCTCACAGGGAACGGAAGTTGTAAAATCGTGCTTGCACGATAAAAAGTTAAAGAGGCTCTTAACTCAAGAATTAAAAGATATAGACGTACCTCTTGACGAGAGAGTTCTAACATTCGAAAAAAATGTAGCTGAGTATCGGAAGTCTTTTCTTGTCGTTTATTGTGTACCTTTAAACACTCCTTTTTTAGATACCCACTATATTGAAATCGCCGACCAATTGACTGACGCCCAACGCTATAACATCCGTAACATTCAAGACCAGCTTACCGCGTTAAACAATGGATTATTATGGCTGGAGCAGAATATTTTCAGCTCACCAGAAAAGCACGGCCTATCAACGACCCAAATATTTACCAGAATTGTTAACGTATACAAAGCAGCGCTATATGCACAGGCCATCCTAAAAGAGTGCAATAAAAGTGGTGGTCAGGAAGCTATCACCGATAACCACCCATCGATGATAAAGGTAAAGGAAATAATATCCAAAATTGAAATTTAAAGGAGTAACTTAATCATGGAACGATTAGAACTTTTGTACAAAGTACTTACCAGCCTAGGCTTTGACGACTTAGCCAGTTTACCCAAAGACAAGGCTGGCGAGGTTATACTTCAGGTAGAAGACCTGCAAAATCAGCTTAAAGACCTACTGAAACAAAAAGCGCCCGACTAGGGCGTTTCTTTTTTGGTTTCTAGTTCCATACCAGATATTTTCTGCATTCCTTCTAGCAACACATCTTTTTTCGTTTGCTCCTGTACTACAAAAAACATTACTACATAAAAAATTGCAGTCACGATTAACGCCGCTAATGCAGACGGAACGCCAGATAGCAACCAAAAGCCAAACTTACTCAGTGTAGTTCGTTTGTCTTCCCTAAACCTAATGACATTTTTCAAAAGATCCCTTTCTGCTTTTTCTAACCCTTTTTTATGTTGACTTTTTAGTGTTTGAATTTCAGTAGCATGCTGCTTTTTCAATACCTGTATCTCAGCAGCATAGTGTTTCGCACTATCCGCTTCTACTTGTTTTATCATTGCATCCAAGTAAACATCTGCTCGATCTTTATATGTGCTCAGCTGATAACTTGCTATCTGATCATCGTGAAAGTTTTTAACTCGTTTATCTATTTCAGGTTCACTGACCCCTTCACTTCTCAGGCTCAATGCCAAACTATGCTTACTATATTTATACAGCGCATACGCCAACAAGCCTTGAGCATCTTGGTCATTTTTCACAAGACGTTCAAAAACCCACACTTTTTCCTTCACACTTAGTCCCTACGTCAAACAAAAACGCCCCAATGAAGGGGCGCTTTTCAAATTAACTTTTATACTTAGCTGGAAAGAGCAGCTTCTAGCGCCTTTGACGATACATTTCTAATGTACTCTTTGCGCTTTTTGGATAGCTTCTTTCCACTACTTAGACTATTACTATTAAAACTCACAGAACTGGCGATTTTTATCAATCGAGCCTTTTCTGATCTTTTTAATTCAGCCATTTTCACCCCCCTCTCTGACATGAACTAAAGCCAATTCCCTTCGCAAATCGTTCGTTGCCGTTCGTTGCCGTTCATATCGACCCACTGATATTAATACTATTCGCTTTTTACAGAAAGTGAATATTGCAATTTTTCACAAAAATACCTTTAAAGCGCTAATTCGCGCTTTTTGTGTGTGAGAAAGCATTCCCCACGGCCTTTGAATTTTTTGTCGCAGGTGTTGGGCCATGTCTGGCCGCATAATTCGCACGGCTCGATGTTAGCTTTGGTTTCCTGCATGGTTTGGTATGCGCGTCTGATCAGTGTGGCGATACATTCGTTTACGTCGTAGCCGCCGTGGTACTGGCGGACTTCGTCCAGTTGCTTGCGTTCGTTGCTGGACAGCTGCACCGATACCGTTTTGATATCCATGGCGGCGTATTTCTCGGCTTCGCGCTGGCGTTGTGCTTTTTTGCGTCGGGCGGCGGATGTGGTTTTTGGTTCTTGCATACTTCACCTACGCTGCTATTTCTATGCTTAATGGCTTATAGTTTGATGCCGCCAATGCTTGTGCCAGTGGCGGACAAACAGCATTACCACAGCGTGCTACTTGGTTGGCTTTCGTTAATTTTTTGCCTTGGCTGTCGTGACTTATTTTGTAATCGTCAGGAAAGCCCATCCCCTTAAAAAGCTCGTATGGCTCTAACATGCGCAAGCCAATATCAATAACTTGGTAAGCTGTACCCTTTACCATGACCAGCCCGAAACGATCCCGCGTGGTAATGGTATGCAAGGGTTTATCAATTTCTTGAGCGCTTCCCGTTCCGTAATATTCGATAAGAAATGCACGCACTTCGCCAAGATGAAAACCACCGGCGGAAATGGTGTGCAAAGGCTCGTTAGTGCTGTGACCAACATTGTCTCCGCGAAATTTCACTATGTGGCTAGTCACCAAGGCAAAATGACCGCCTTTGACTTGCGCGCAAATCGTGCGTAATGGCTCGTCTATCGCCATGTTTCTTTGGTGGCTTGCATTGGCGTACTCGGTAATAAAACTAATTTTGGTAGGGTCCGGCGCAAGAAATGGCGTATCAGTGAAGGCGAATTTTTCCAAGCCTTTGGCGATCCGTTTCAATGAGTTTTCAGCTAGCGGCTTTTTTCTTCCAAAGATCGACCTTACGGGCAATGTCCAGTCGATGATATCTGCCGCCGTTTTATATGGCTGCAACCCTTCGCCGTGCGTTGGTTCTGGCCATACGATTGGCTCACCATCTTTACGGGCAATCAAAAACAAACGACTTCGCGTTGTTGGTACGCCATAATCACATGCTTTCATTACTCGCCACTCCACCTGGTAACCCAAGCCATCTGCAATTTTAGATAAATCAAACTTGTCACCTAGCGCGTGCTTTACGTCTTCAATGCTTGGATGATCCAAAGCAAGCCCCGTTGTCAGTGCGGATATGAACGCTTTAAAGGTTTCGCCTTTTCGCTTTTTGCATGGTTTCCCATCCACAACAGGCCCCCATGTTAGAAACTCTTCTACGTTTTCAAGTATGAACATACGAACAGGCACCGACGCAGCCCACCGAACAGCGACCCACGCCAACCCGCGAATATTATTGTTTACTGGCGTTGCACCTTTTGCTTTTGAAAAGTGTTTGCAGTCTGGTGAAAACCACGCCAACCCAACCGGGTGACCATCACATGCCTCTACAGGGTCAACATCCCATACAGATTCGCAGTAATGGCGTGTTTCTGGGTGATTCATCTTGTGCATATCAATGGCCGCTTGGTCGTGGTTTATTGCAATATCAACATGGCAATTTAAACCAACCTCTAGCCCCGTACTTGCACCACCACCGCCCGCGAAGTTGTCGACTATGATTTCTCGTTTCATTAGTGTTTTACCTCTTCAAACAAGTCTTGCTGCACTTCTTTTTTCTGTGGTGTTGGCATGTACTTCACGCCGATAAAGTCTAAGGCTTCATCCATGCCCAGTTTGTTTATGCAGTAGTTCCACAGCTTCGGGTGGGTGATGGCCATACGCTGAAATCTGTTTTCGCCTTTTTCTAGGTGGGCACCGTAAGCACAGAACATGCAGCCGGCGCGCTTTTCACCTTCAACAAAAATGCCGTTCACGTAGCGGTCGTTGTAGACCTCGCAGTACTCAACATTGAACTTGCGGATATAGGACCATACATCGTCTTCAGTCCAAGGCAGCATCGGACGTGATTGCGGATCTTTACCATCAAAAGAGTTGCAGGTTTTCATCATTCCACGACGCCCCCCCTCAGATGACATAACGCCACTGTAAGGCATACGCCCCGTTTCGCGACGGTAACGGCGGAATGGCTCTTTCTTCAATGAGTCGCAGCAACTGGCCGTAACTTTAAACGGCGCATCAATCAGCTTTTTCCAGCGCTCTGGCAATTTACTACCTTTAACAAACACACCATCACGCCTAAAACCCGTAAGATACAAATGACGTGTAGCCGCGTTACTTGGCTTTGGATCATAAAAACGGCTTACCATTTCAGATACTTTCTTACTGATCAGCGGGAAACCATCTTCTAGCACCACTTCACGAAACGTCTTTTTAGGCCGCATAATGACGACAGGATAACCCTGCTTTTTCTTGCGCTTAACAAACTGCACAATTTCGGGGTACTCAAGCCCCGTGTTTGAAAATACGGCTGGCACCTCTGGGTAAATTGACCAGACCAATTCGGCCAACACGGTTGAATCCTTACCGCCAGAAAACGATATATAAACCTGCCCCTCCCAGTGCTCGTACCATTCAATGATCCGCTGCTGGGCTAGGAAAATTTTCACCTCTAAATCTGTAACGTCTTTATCTGTTGCTATTAAATTTTCCACCTACACCCCCAACTTCATTTGTTCTTGTTCCACCAATGCTTTGGCCATTTCCATGACGGTGGGCTGTGGTGGGTTTACGTAGTGTTTGAAATAGGCGCCGATCACCGAGCGAGCACCACAGCGGCCAAGGCATTGCACGTATAGGTCTTTTACGAATACGTCTTTCAGCCCATCAGACAAATCATTGCTGTTGGTTATCACCGCTTTGCCTTTGCAATGCGGGCATTCAATGCGAAATGCCATGTACCACCTCCGGTAAAACATCTGGGTTTAGGGCGTGGGCGGCAAACGCCCTAACTCTGTCCTCGGGCAACCGGTAAACATCGGGTTTATCCGGTTTTGATACGGGCGGTTTCTTACTCCCCCGACGGGGCTTTAAGACCTCCGTACAGTTATTGACACGAGTCCAAGAAGAGCCGGCTTCGCCGCTCTGTAAAAGATCAGACCCTTTGCGCTGCACGGTCCATTCATACAGTCGGGTTTCCACCACATCGATCAGCGTTTCAACACCTTTTATTGATTTGGTGATCTCGCCATACTGGTTTTCTTCGTTTTCAACGTAGTGCGTTTTTAAGGTTTGATTGCGGCCAGCGAATGGACCGCCCATCAGGTTCATGAATTGTTTCCAGTCGGCGCGGTTGGCCGCGTGGTAAATGTCGATACAGGATGTCGGTGCGTTGTCGATTTTCAGGCGGCGCAGTTCACGCCAAACGGTAACAGAGACACCACCTAGAAACTGAAACTGTCGGATACGGTGACGACGCGCCCAAGCGGTGATGCGCTCGGCGGCTTCTTTACCGCTTTTGTTGGTTTCGATATCGCCGTCGATGTACTCACCATCGATATTTTTGGCAATGTATTTGGCGATGTATCCCACCGCAGAGCCTTTGCTTTTGTCGATGTCTTCGATGGTGACGCGGTGTTCTTCCGCGCCTTTTTCGTCACGGTCTTCACGCATAAAGTATTCAGTAAAGGCCGCGACCATGTCGTCGCGCTGCTCTTTATTGATAAACAGTAACAAGTGCCAGTGTGGTGTACCGGCGTGATGTGGCTCTACTGCCCTCATGCCATAAAATAGGATGCCGTGGCGTTTGCAGTAGGAACGAAACTGGGCAAAGGTTTTGACCATGTATTTGTTGGCGTCGCGGGCAGTTGGGCAATCCGCATTAAAAAACTTGCTGTTGAATTGGCCAGACGTGTGCACGGGGTGAAATTTAGATGGGCACGTTGCTGTTAGAAATACTGCGACATGCTCCATTTCATCGGCCAATTCCTCACAACCACGCAAGCGCACCATCAATTCATTGCGGCGGTTAACCGGATTTGAGACGCCCTTGTCTGATAATTCAGCCAACGTAAACGCTTGATCGAAGTCGTTAACGGCTTCCATGCTCTCAAGAAACGCGCGGTTGTCTTCTTTCTGTTTGCGAAATTTGTTTAGCGTCCAGCTGGATACATACGGCGATGCCTTGCGGTGTACTTCACCGCATTCGCGTAGGATGTTTTCAACTGTCGTCCATTGCTTCTTTGCAAGACGCACCCACCATGCTGGCGTGATCATGCGTGCCGCCATTCCGAC
Source organism: Marinomonas atlantica (assembly GCF_001639725.1). Classification (GTDB taxonomy): domain Bacteria; phylum Pseudomonadota; class Gammaproteobacteria; order Pseudomonadales; family Marinomonadaceae; genus Marinomonas; species Marinomonas atlantica. The sequence goes on along the minus strand of NZ_LTAW01000002.1, from coordinate 209,285 downwards.
GATGCGCTCTTGGTCGTCTTGGCCGTCAAATTCATGACCCGCTTCACGCAGTTCAAGGCATACGAATTCACGTGCTTTTTCTTCGCCAAGCTCCAACGACACACGCATCAAATCCACTTCGAAACGCGTGCTTTTTTGCTCAGCCCAGCTCGACAGCTCTTCACCGTCTAAACTGGTGATTATTTTGTCACACCAGCGCATACGCTTAACGACTGTGCGCAGCCATTCCATTGCAGCCGCTTCATTTACCCGTTTAGCAATTCGCGCCGCGTTGCGCGCTACCGTTGGGCGTAGAAATGAGATTTTATTCAATAGCTGGTAACGCTCAATACGATTCTTAAGCCATTCATTCGCCTTGATGTAACCGATGGATTCATCCAGTTCAACCAGCTTTTCACGCAAGACCTTCGCGTCATCTGGATAAACATCTTTCAGCAAATTGTTACGCCAACCCTCACACTGGTACGGCATCATCACATAAGAAGGCGCTGGCGCATTAAGTAAATCAAGCTGCATATTCAACGCCCCCTAGTTGGGCAATTTGAAGACACGTCGATTGATAGGCCGAATGCCCAGCGAACAACCCCGCTAGGTTTTTGAGCACATCGAGCTTTTCTTTTAATCGCTTCGCCGCGACACTGCTGGCCCACGACTGGGTAAGGTAAGGACCGATCACATCAGCCATCGTGCCTTTATCGATCAATAAGAATTGATTAAGACGAACGTCCACTGCAGCGCTGACCATGTCTGACAGCATATTGAGTTCGTAGACACACAACTCTATTTTTGCTTGCGCGCCGATGTCGAATGGGTAACCGCCTTTTTGAATGCGGTCAGTACGAAACGAGCGCTTTTGGTCGATCTTGTCCAGCGTTGTCATAGGGCTCCAAATACACACGAAATCCATACCGGGGTGCATGCCACGATCAATCTCATGGCAGGTGTACATTTTCATCCAGTGTCGTGCGACCTGACGGCAAATGTTTAATTCGGCCGTTTCAAACGTGAATAAAATGGCCTGTGGCTGCTTTAATTGAGTTGCTGGATTGCTGGACATGACGCGCTCCGTGTGTGGCTTGGTGTTCTGCGATGTAATGTGCGGCGAGGTGTTTGGCGATGGCTCGCGGCGGTTGGTGCAAGATGAAGGCTGCTAGTTGTAAGCGGCTTTCATCTAGCGGCGTATGGTTAGAATGGGATCTGCACATCGTCATCAATCTCCAACGAATCGCCATCCGAAAAGCTTTCTATCTCCGCTATCCACTCTCGATAGCTCGCGTTGATCTCTTGCCCTTCACTCTCTAGAAGGACAAAGGCAGACTGGCAATCTGGGCAACGCTGCATATCGTCTTTCACGTCAGTGCATACGATCAGATCAAGGCGTTTACCCACCCAATCGCAACTCATACATTGCATGGACTGATCCAATTCAGCTTGCACGGCTTCAAACGACATAATTTCTTGATCACGGTTTGGGCTTATAGGCATAAAACACCCCGCTCGGCTTCTAGCTCGCGTACACGAAGTTTGGTATTAGCCAGCTCACGTTCTAAGCGACTTAGGCGCTTGCCGTGCTTTTCTAACGTTTGCTGGTTTTCTTGAATGTCACTTTCGTGTTTTTTTATCTCGTTAGAAAACGCACTGTTTATGATTTCAACAGCCGTCAATGCAACACCGCGCAAATCAGAATCAAGGCCATTTAAGTAAGCTTGCAACTGTGGGATTTGATCTTTCATCGACTAGCCCTTATTACTCGTTATGTAAAGAACCGGCGCGGCGGCTAATACCGACCCGCGCAGCGTTTCTAATGAGGCAATCGCTTCACTGATTTCACGCAACAGCTCTGACTTTTCGCGCTCTGTTAAATGCCCATCGGCCAAGGCCACTTGAACAGCAGCAACCACATCACCGTTTTCTTTCGTGGCATTTAGGGCACATTCAATAATGCTGGCCGGCTTGTCTTCGCAGACGTACACGTCAAGCATCGTTTTCATCGCCACAGCCAATGAATGGTTGCCAGTAAGCAGTTGAATTGAATACGCCTCGCGTACCGTCAGTTTGTGAAACTCTGAATTTGGGTTGGCTTTGTTGATCAGCGTTTGGTGAGACATGCCCAGTCGGTCGGCAATCTGCTTGGCTGTCAGCTCGGATTTATGCACGATGTCGTGCGTTGCTTGGTCTAGTTGATCCATGGTTTTTGCTCCCCAGCTAAAACGTGGCTACGCCGCCGCGATGGCGGTATCTTTTTGGTATAGCGATTCGTCGTACGTAAGTTGGCCTTTTGTAAGACGCTCCAACTTGAGCGCTTGCTTTTCTGGAACACGCTCAGGCCATGCCGACACGTAAGCGCGAGTAACCCCCAAAGCGCGCGCAACCGCTGACTGACTTCCGAAGTGCTCAACAACAATTTTCTTAAACATTTACACCCCCTGATAAAACACAACTAATGCTTTCAAAAGTGGACACTAAACGTTATCAAATGAACTGTCAACAAATGCTAGCATTGAGTTTTCATTTATTGACGGAGACTGACATGACTCCAGGCGAACGAATTGCTCTAAAAAGACGAGAAAATAATTTTTCACTAAGAGAGCTAGCTAGAAAACTTGGTGTTTCTCCTACTACCGTCACTCAGTGGGAGCGAGATAGAAACGCTCCAAACGGAAGAAACATCAACGATCTGGCAAAGCTATTTAACACAACACCAACATGGATACTTACAGGGAAAGATTACGCCTCAACGGTGCTAAATGTCGCCGAGGCACCCGCCCAGTACAACACAAAATCTCTTCCGGTATTAAGCCATGTACAAGCAGGCGCATGGACTGAGGCCATTGATTTCAATACATTAGGCGGTGATATTGAATGGGAAGATGCACCAAGAAGCGCTAGCGATAATGCATTTTGGTTACGCGTTGTCGGTGACAGCATGACAAGTGCTAGCGGCCTCAGTATCAACGAAGGCATGTTAATTTTAGTTGATCCAGAGCTACCACCCGAAAACGGCAAACTGGTAGTGGCAAAGCTAGAAGGCACAGATGAGGCCACTTTTAAAAAGCTCGTCATTGACGCAGGCATGAAATTTCTAAAGCCTTTAAATCCTACCTACCCAACCATTCCAATCAACGGCAACTGCCAAATCGTTGGCGTCGTTAAAGAAGCAAAAGTTAAGTTATAAGACTATTTGCTAACAAAAGAATGTATTCAAAAGTTGACATTCTTTTTTTTCGCCTATACTGTGCTCATAAGTTGACACTTCAGGACAACCCCGAACACTAACGGACAGATAGGGACGAACCATGATACAGACTCTTAAACCCGAAAACCTTTCTCTACTCAAAGCCGCTCGAAATAACGAGTGCTTTCAGGAATACGCAACCAGCCTCATCGACCCAAGCTTTGCTGGCCATGTAGCAGAATTCTTTGCCACTGACCGCAACGCAGATACCCAAGCCTTTCAGGATTTATCCGCCGATGCGATCTACTGCACCTGGTGGCTATTCGTTGCTTACACACTAGAAACCAACCCAATGTCGATTTACTGCGCTTTGCTTCTGAGCGGAGAATGCCGCATCGCTTGGAACCGCTTAGCCCTGATCGCTTTGATCGAAAAGAAAAACCAATTCGCAGAACGTCAATGCGCGTAAGCGTGACATGTCACATTTTTTATTTTTGGAGGAATTAACCATGCAAGCACAAACACAAGCACCTGAACTTTTGAAGATGCCTGACGTGATTCACATGACCAGCCATAGCAAAACCACAATCTATGACTTGATTAGAAAAGGGGAATTTCCTGCTCCGGTAAAGCGTGGGCGCGCATCGTTTTGGCGACGCACCGAAGTGCAAGAGTGGGTAAACAGCCTAGCGCCTGCAATGCACTAGGCATAAAAAAGGCCGGCTGGGTATCTGACCTCCCAACCGACCATGACATCAACTAAACCAAGCAAGGTAAGCATTATGTCTGAATTCGATTATAGCGTTATCCGTTCCACAAAGTTAAGTGCCTTCGGAAAATTACCCGCCGACCTACGCGCCCGATACCTAAACACCTGCCCACGCAGCGTGCGTGTGGCATTAAGCAAACTGACTTACTAACACTGTTTATTCCCCAAGCGCCTACGGGCGCTTTTTTTGAACCAGTCTATACAACCACTAAGTAAAACCCTTTCTTTAGAAGAGGCAATCCATGATTTGACTATTTTTTGGAGGAATTAATAACATTAGCAATCCCCTCTAGTCCTTCGAAAAATGCAGGTGCTGGATTTCTAGCATCATTAATTTCTGAAAATACAACTTTCTCAAACATTGCCAAAGCCTCTTTATCTTCCTTTTTAATATCTTTTGAGTATTTAATGTAGTCCTCTATAAAACTACACAACGTAACTCTCAGTTCCATCTGCAAAATCTCTGGTTTTAGCTCATTATAATTAGAAAGAATAATTCTAAAAAAGTAGATCATTGTAAAGGACAGTGTCAGCATCGGTGCTGTGACGTATAGAACTTTAACCCCTAGATCATCCAATGAATTCCAGAGAAACATTAATACAATCATCACAGGAACCATTATAAGAATCCCCATCACAAATAAGTAATTGCTCATATCATTTGACTTCTTTTTTTTCTCAGAGAGAATCCTTTCGAAGCCATGACTCAGAGCCATAAAATTGTATTCTGATTTAAGATTATCTATACGCGATTCAAGGCCCTTAATCTGCTCTATATTGTTACTCAAGGAAGAATTATAACCATCTACCTTACTTTCAATCTCCAAAACATCTTTAACATTTGAAGATTTAGTCAATTTCAATAGATAGCTCATCACAGTAGAAGGAACTGTCAATGAATACCTATCAATAATGCGTTTAGTAGGTTCAGAAAAGCTAAAAGATACAACCTCTACACTACTTATAAAGCTATCTAATTCATAAGGTCCCTTTTGGACTATTAAAAACTCTAAATAAACTGGAAATAAATCTTTAAAAAAGTACTCAGGGTTATAACTATCATCATGGTAACTAATACTTTTAAGGTGCTCTATTATCTTAACATTCCCTTTTCTTTCAAATCCTAAATACGATTTATCAAAGTAATCATAATTAGACTGAATATCTCTAAGGATATTCAATATTATCTCATTAAACTTTTTTTTATGTTCCTTTTTTTCAGGTTCATTTTCTTTTGAAATGTTCTTTCTTCGATTCAGCTCTAATGCGCCGATATAATTAGAAATTTGAACATCATGTTCAGCTAAAGTTATTTCCTGCCCCATTCTTCATCCTATAAATTTCATATAATACATACTAAATATTAAAAACTTTATATCATTCTAGTAGAAACAAAAAACCGCTACGAGAGCGGTTTCCCTACTACGACAGCAAGTTGATGACCTGACTGCAACACAACTTTATGTTAACGCGATGGGTACGGGTCATAACACTCAATTATGAATACAGGTACATCTTCGTACACTTTCGTTATCGGGACATATACCCCTTTGTACATCCTGACCACCATGGCCGTTGGGATGGTTTCTAGAAGCGGCTCCAGTATTTCAAGCGCTCCCTGAATCCTCATGTCTGTCTTGCCATTCTTGAACACCAACTCCACACCATCATCTGACGCTTTAATCTGGGATAAGTTAGTACAAGATGGCCCAAACTCGAAGTCTGTTAGCATCATATCGTCCATACCGAGTGTTGCATGATCTGCTAACCAGACCAAACGGTTATAGAATGCTTGGAGTCTCATAAAATATAATCCTTTAGAAGAGGCATTAACTTATTCGTAAGGCAATTCGCCAAACAAACCTATCATTAGATCACTCTCTAGTATCTCGAATGGCAATTCTACGTATTCACTAGGATGTCTCGGCTTAGCAGGATCATCATTAGGGGCATTCTTAGTATGCCCAGTTACTTTCTGGCCGTTTTCCTTTATGTAGGGAAGTACAACTATCCTTGCATGATTCTTAGAGACTATTGTCCCTTCTTTCCATAAAGTCTTTTTGCTGGATTCACTAGGAACACCATTAGACTCTTTAATAACCCAGCCGACACCGTTACCTTCCTCAAACCAGAAAACGTAGTCTCCGACTAAAAGTATCTTTTTGCCCTCTCTTTCTGCGTCCACCAACATTCGCTTAACGCTTGCAAGCTGAAGCAACTCATTTGCACGAGGAAGCAAATCTTTTCTTATCGCTGCTTTCGTTTTTCCCCAGTGATCCGTTCCTGAATATCCAAAGCCTCTTGCAATTTTTTCCTGATAAGCATATTTAGCTGTTTTCTTATCCGTCTTACAACAATACCAAATCCCATTTGGTTCTTCTTGGCACAGTGTCATTCCGTACTTAGCAAGTCGAACAATGGATACATACGGAAACTCTAGTAGTTTTTCATATAGGGCATCTGAAATCACCTGACTAGGCTCATGCAAAGCGATATTAACCTTTGCTATTTCTGTATTACCGCGCCTTTTTTTCGCCTCTTGAAGCATTAAGTACTCTTCATCCATCAGCCTTTGCTTAGCCATTAATGCTTTTTCAGCTTTCAAAATTAGAGACTGTTTTTCAGAATCAGGAAGATCTAGACCATTGGCTACTGAATCGATACAAATATTCTGGGACTTGGCTACCTTGACCGCTTCTAAGTAGTCTTCATAAGAATCACCACAAGCATGTCCTGGACTGTGTGAGCACTCAACAGTTCTGCTTATCCAGAGTAATTTCTCTCCATTCCATTTAAGTTCATACATAAGAAAATGCCCTGGCTTTTCTAGCCATGGCACTGGCCACATTCCAAAACAAGGATATGTATAACTGGGTATCTGACTTAAAAGCACAGTTAATCCCTCAACATTTAATGATAAGTGCTAGAGCAAAAAGGTTAGCACATTTGCAATGCGCCAATTCCTTTTTAGCAGAATACAGGCACAAAAAAACCGCCAAATAGGCGGTTTCATGTGATGCAAGATTGACGGTCTTACATCATGTGCGCAATGCACCATACGTAGACAATGGTGATTTTACGCTCATTTTTCAAACATATCCAATCAACAATTGATCATAACTTTGCCGATAACATAGAATAGCAGCGTTTACGTTTGAATGGCTCAGCCGACAGTTAAATAGATTACTACCGTGTAGACGGTAAACAATCTCAAACCAACGATTTTTCGCTTGGGGAGACACCCCTAACCTAGTCTGACAGCTAGCTGGCAAAAAGGGATTTTTAACTGTCGTGTGCTTTGCACCATATGTAGATGCTGGAGTTTGGAAGGCCAGATAAACATTCCCCAGACGGCACCTAGGATAATGAGGTGCTTATGCGAGATATCGCTGTCCTTGTTCTGGAATTGTCGATTGAAGTTGTAAAGCTTCTTAACACTATCTTTAGCAAGTAAAAGAACAGGCCACCCCTAAGGGGTGGCCTTTTTATTGGACATTAAGAATGTCAGCATGTTTGAACTGCAAAAGAAACTTAGACCATTCTTTCATCATAGCCTTTCTCTCTTCCAAGTATTCCGCATGATTGTATGCGCGGCGCTCGCCTTTTCGCTCTTGGTGTGAAAGCTGTTTCTCTATCAGGTCTTCACGATACCCCATTTCATTTAGAAGTGTCGATGCTGTTGACCTGAAACCGTGACCACTGAACAAGCCACCAAATCCCAGCCGCTCTATCACGGCATTGATGGTGGTTTTGCTCATTGATCGCTTTGAATCACGTACGTTTGGAAACATTAATTCGCGGCGCCCTGTGTATTCGTTTAATACATCTAACATTTGTTGAACCTGGGGCGTGATTGGCACAATATGCTTTGCTCCCTTCTTCATCACATCTTCCGGAAAGATGATCAGGTCGTCTTTGATCCAATCCCAACGCATCAACACTAGCTCTTTTGTTCTGACGAATATATGGGCCATGATGTAGACAGCAATAATGGTGACAGGAAAGCCGTTGTAGTCGGCCATTTTTTCAAAGAAAACAGGCATGTCTTCACGCTCTATCGGCGGGTTGTGTCGGACTTTTCCACGCTTGAGCGCACCGTATAAAAATACGGTTGGGTCAGATTCGATCATCAAACGAGAACCCGCATACTTGAACACTTGCCCCATAAACTGTCTGGCCAGTATCGCAACAGTTGGAGCATTGCGCCCCTCGATGCGGTCTATGATTTCAAGTAAATACGGCGCCTTGATTGTAGCAATCGGCATATCACCAATGACCGGAAAAACATCATCACGCATGACGGTTTGCCATTGATTCGCGTAATGCGCGCTTTTCGCTTTGAAGTTTCTATCGAAGTAGGTTTGTGCAACGGCTTTGAAGGTGTTGTCGTACTGGGATTGCGCTTTGATAGCGTCAGCACGTTTTTCAATATTGGGACTTAGACCTTTAGCTAACTGCTCCGCTATTCTGTTGCGCTCGTTGCGAGCCTCGTATAGTGAAACAGTCGGGTATTCTCCGATGGTGTAGACGTTTTCCTTGCCACGCAGCTTGTAGCGCACCCGCCAGAATTTACGCCCCGTTGGCTTAATTTCTATGTACAGTTTGTCGCCATCACGAACACGGTACATCTTTTCTTTAGGCTTCAGAGACTTAACTTTAAGGTCGGTGAGCATTTCGGGTACTCTTGCTTGGTTTTAACGATACCCGCTACCATACCCGCTAGTCACTTGGCTTTCAACGAACTAACGCGAACGACACCGAACAATCAAACCCTTTAAATTCAATGACTTAAATACCACCTCGGACATTCCCGAACCCCCAAACACCCCGATGATGATTATCGATCATCAGAACCATAGAGTTTTAAACCACTGAAATGTGAAGCTTTTTTGATAGTCAGCTCAATGGTTTCCTCTACTTTCCCTTACGGATTATTAATGGAGGTATTTTGAGCTCGCACAATACTACATGATTGTCATATTGCGCGCCATGCAACGGGGGCATTCGACACAGCGGTATAGTGCCTAAACAATAAGCGCCGGAGTTAAATCCAGCGCTTTGTTAGAGTCTAATAGGATGAATGCGTTTATAAGTCCAGTTCGATGACATCGCCGGCATTTTTTGCGCGAGAGCAGCAGGTCAGCATTTGTTTGCCATCTGCTTTTTCTTGTTTGCTTAAGAACACATCACGATGCTCAATATCACCACTTATCACGTTCGTTAAGCAGGTACCACAAACCCCTTCACAACATGAAACTGGAACAAAAAGAGCGTGCTCTTCCAAGACATCACTAATGGATTGGTTTGCAGCAACCTCAAACATTTGACCGGTACTAGCGACTTTCACTTGGAAAGCATGATTATCACCCTGATCAATATCCAAGGCAGGCGCGGCAAAGAATTCACGATGCAGCTTTTCCTCAGGCCAATTCAATGCCTCCGCATGCTCTAATACACTAGAGATAAACTCGGCAGGACCACACACATATAAATCGGAATCTGCAACATGCTGACTAAGAACCGAACGGACATCCATACGCCCAGAGGTTTGCGGCTCACCACTAAAGTGAAACTGCATTTTATCAGCAAACGAGGCTTGTTTAAGAGTGTCACTAAATGCTGCTGTACGTGGTGACTTACCACAATAATGAAACTCAAATGGCGTGCCTGCACATTGAAGTGTTTGCGCCATCGGTAGCAATGGCGTCACACCGATCCCCCCAGCGATCAGAAGGGACTTGGCTTCTTTACTGCGCAATGGAAAATGATTTTTAGGTTCACTGACTTGAACCACATCCCCAATAGTTAAAGCATGTACTTCTGTAGACCCACCTCGTGATTGCGGGTCTTTTAAAACCGCAATTTCATAATAGCGTGGATCCGATTGCAAACGGCACAACGAATACTGTCGTATCAAGCCGCTTGGCAATCTGATGTCTATGTGGGCACCCGCCTCAAATGCAGGCAGCGCCGTATCATTAGCTTTACCCAGTACCAAACGCACAACTGCTGCAGCTTCATCCACTTTATTTAATACTACGACTTCAATCATGATAATCGCCTTAGAATGAGATCGTTTGTAATGGCACTTCGTTGGACGCGATCTTGCTTGCATTTTCAGCTTTAATAATACGCTCGATCACGCGACGAGACTGCACACCACCGGCATCAATATTTAGCTTCAGAAGATCGTAATCAGGGAACGCTTTTAAGTTTGCTTGCTGACGCTCTAGTACTTCTAAATCTTCTTGGAAAATGCCGCCTTGGCCTTCACGAATATTGTCTGTTAAAGCCTGATCATCGGCTTTAAAATTACGTGCCATCCCCCAGAAGTACCACATCGTGTCTTCTGTTTCAGGAGTAATAAAGTCGACAACAATGCTCCCAGCCTTCTTTTCTGACGGTGCATCAAAACCACCATGACCTTCGAGTGCGACACCTACGTCAATCATGACATGAGACGGTGGTGTAAAACGGCAGCGCTGCCAACGATCGACAGACGCGTCTTTTGGCAGACCGTTCGCTTCCAGTGCTGCTTGCCAAAATGGTGGTGCTTTAATGCTTTCCATAGTGCGACTAGTAATAACCTCATCACCGTTAACCGTAGTATCTACTGGTGATTCATCAATTTCTTTCTGACCAATGCTAGACGCGTGCACATAGGTTTCGTGGGTCAAATCCATTAGATTATCGATCATTAAGCGATAATCACAATGAATATGGTACAAACCACCACCGTAGGCCCACTCAGAACTATCAGCCCACTCTTGTACAGGAATCAAACTAGGGTCAGCTAAGTCTTGGTCACCTGGCCACACCCAAATAAAACCGTAACGCTCTTCCACTGCAAACGATTTCATACATGGGAACCCTTGAACACGCTGCAAAGGCATTTCTTTCGTTTCACCGTCAGCACCCATTTTCAAACCATGATAACCACATACCAACAAGCCATCTTCTACATAGCCTAGCGACATGGCTGCACCACGGTGAGGACAAAAATCTCGCACAGCGGCAACTTCGCTGGCTGATGGACGGTAAAATGCGATGCTCTCGCCACAGACTTTGCGACCCAAAGGTTTCTCTGTACCGATTTCGTCAGACATCGCTGCGACATACCATGTATTTTTTGGGAAAGTTGGCTGGCCCATACAAATCTCCTATTTGTTTATTTTTGTTCTGTATGGATCCAATATAGTCCTATTTAGGGAGTAACACTCATTAAAAAAACGCATAAATGGATCCAATAAATAGATATTAATCGAAATAAAGTAATACTTTTACTTTATGAATTGGTTTAAAGCATAATATTGGATCCAATTAAGAATTAACTTAACGCTATGCAAAAGACCCAATTGAATGTTGTCACTTCTCTTCGTCAAATGATCCTCGAAGGCGAATTAAAAGCGGGGGCGCGCTTGGCAGAAATCCCGACATCAGAGAAACTAGGGGTTTCACGTACCCCTGTTCGCATTGCCTTTCGTGCTTTAGAACAAGAAGGCCTACTTACTAAGCTGCCCCGTCGTGGTTACGAAGTGCGCTCTGTCTCAACCGAGGAAATCATTGGTGCGGTAGAAGTGCGTGGCGTACTGGAAGGTTTGGCAGCTCGACAAGCGGCGGAACGAGGGATGAGCGAAGATCAACAAAAAGCCTTAGCAGCACTATTAGAAGAAGGCGATCGAATCTTAGCCGTTGATGAATTGACTGAGTCCGACCTTGAACAATATCAACAAATGAACAAGCGTTTTCACGATATTGTCATTGAAGCCTCCCATAATCCTGCCATCCATGCCGCATTAAGCCGTAACGAACATTTGCCTTTTGCTTCCGCCAGCGCATTAGCATTCGATAAAGCACATATGTTGCGTGAAGCCAAACGCTTTGAATTTGCACACATGCAACATCACCATGTGTACCATGCTATTGTAAATGGCCTAGGTACTCGTGCCGAAGGCATCATGCGCGAACACGCCAATGCGACTCTTGGCTACATAAATAGCCCACGAAATGCTGACCAATTAACAGTGATAAGTGAGCATGACACTTAAACCACCTAAAAACGCTCTAAATACAACGTTTTATGGACATTTAGCTGATTGATTCTAAAGATGAATTCACTCACACTGACAGCATTAAAAAAGATGTATAAGGGGCCAACCCGTGTCCAACCCGATCGCAGAACTGATTGAACTACTCACTCAAGAGAACATTTCTACTACAGCCATTAATCAGGCCATCAGTTCGATGCCCCCCGATGATGTCGCTCTTGCACTGGAATCGATTCCAGTCGCCCAACGACGCTTTGTTTGGGACAGCATTAAACAGACGAATCGGTTAGATATCTTGGTAGAAATGCGTGGTGAATCACGCTTACTTCTATTAAAAGAATTAAACGAATTTGAAATAGCAGAGCTCTTTTCAGACGTAGATGCAGAAGATCTATTAGAAATAGCCGATTCTTTGCCCGATGCAATGATCGACATTGCACTGCAAAAGATGGACGCCAAGCAACAGGATTACTACCGCCAAGGTGTCACCTATGAAGAAGATGAAGTCGGTCGCTGGGTCGATCACGATCTATTGGTCGCCACACAATCCATTCGCGTATCAGAAGCCATGCGTTTATTCCGCCGCACCACCGCAGCGTATTCAAACACCATGTATTTGGTTAACAGAACAGGACGCTGGGTTGGGTGTGTACACTTAAAAACTCTTCTAAATGCACAACCCCATGAGCATGTCTCTGAATTAATGGAAGAGGATTACCCGTTTCTTGAAGCACAAACCGATGTCATAAAAGCAGCAGATTTACTTGAAAAAAGCGAGGTCTCTGCACTACCTGTGTTGGATGAAAACCATTTATTAGTGGGTCGCTTTCATGCAGGCCATGCTTTAGAAGCCCGCCGTTTAGAGCAAGAAGCCGTACAGATGTCGAACACCGGCCTTGATGAAGACTCTGATTTGTTTTCACCCGTTCGACGCAGTGCTACCTCACGTGGTTTGTGGTTAGGCATCAACCTACTGACCGCATTTATGGCCTCAGCTTTCATTGGCTTATTTGAAGCAACACTTGAGCAAGTAGTGGCCTTAGCTGTTCTAATGCCAATCGTGGCATCGATGGGCGGTATTGCAGGCAGTCAAACATTAACCCTGATTGTTCGTGGTTTGGCCTTAGGGCAGATCACCCGTGCCAACTTAGCCTCGCTACTGAAGAAAGAACTTCAAGTGGGCGGCCTAAATGGCATTGTTTGGTCATTGAGTATAGGGGCTGTCGTCTCTTGGTGGTTCCAAAACCCACTGCTCGGATTGGTAATTGCACTGGCTATCGTTATTAATATCTTAATGGCTGCACTTTCTGGCGTCATAATCCCTGTGGTATTGGATAAACTCAAAATCGACCCAGCTTTATCAGGCTCTGTAATTTTAACAACGGTAACGGATATTGCCGGTTACATCGCTTTCTTAGGCTTGGGTACATTGTTATTACTGTAAAGAACAGCACATAAGGACCTTAAATGAACTGGACTTGGGAAGAGATTCAACCGTATCTAGGTCTTGGCGATGAGCCTATGCACTGGATCGTAAAAATCTTCATCATTGTACTTGCGACACTGGTGATAAATTTTGTCATCAATAAATTGCTACTTCGTCTCGATGATAAACTAAAGCAAACACGTAACCCTTGGGACAACATGGTAGTCGAGTCAGCTCGGCTACCGATGCGCCTTTTAATTTGGCTAATCGGTTTCAGTATTGCCGTTGAAATTCCAGACGCAAACTTTGATGAGAACATTACTGAGATTGTCCTTAAAGTTCGAGAAGTGGGTGTTATCGCAATTTTTTCTTGGTTCCTATTACGCTGTGTAAAAGGAGTCGAACGCGCACTGACAACAGGGCATGCGACCAAAAAACCTGTTGATTACACCACCGCAAACGCTATTAGTAAGCTTTTGCGTGCGGCCGTTTTTATCACAGCGGCGCTCGTGATATTACAAACACTGGGCTTTAGTGTCTCTGGTGTTTTGGCTTTTGGTGGTTTTGGTGGTATCGCTGTTGGTTTTGCAGCGCGTGATTTACTTGCTAACTTATTTGGCGGTTTAGTGGTTCACTTAGACAGGCCTTTTTCAGTTGGCGATTGGATTCGCTCACCAGACCAGAACATTGAAGGTACCGTCGAGAACATTGGCTGGCGACAAACGCGCATACGTACATTCGACATGCGTCCTCTGTATGTACCCAATGCGACGTTCTCAACTATTTCTGTAGAAAACCCATCACGTATGTCACATCGCCGAATCAACGAAACCGTGGGGGTCCGCTACGTTGATTTTAGTAAACTGCACGACATTGTTGCTGAAATTAAAGAAATGGTCGGTAATCATGATGAAATTGATAGTGATCAAATTTACATGGTCAATTTCAATCAATTTGGTCCGTCTTCACTCGACTTCTTCATCTACGCCTATACAAAAACCACGAATTGGGCCAAGTTCCATGATGTGAAACAGGATGTATTATTTCAAGCGATGAAAATCATTGAAAATCATGATGCCGAAGTGGCCTTCCCGACTCGTACTTTGCATTTATTTAATGAAAACGAAGTCGCTGACGAGGTGGAAGCAAACGAGCAAGCAGCTGAGTCTCAAAGTAGCTCTCAATCAACAGAAACAAGCACTAAAGGCAAAGGTGGTAAAGCCGCCACCAGCCAAGCTCGATCTGCTAAGGTTGGCGAAGTTGATGGCGATGGGGACGCCTAGTCCCATCATCAAATTCTTAACGTATCAAAAAGGGGCATCACTGATGCCCCTTTCTCGTTTAAGTGCTCCTAAACCTCACAACCCTTAGAACTTAGCCGCAACACTCGCCCATACGGTACGTCCAGGCTCATTAAATGATGTATCCGCAGGGTAACCGAACGCAGAGCTACCAGCTTTATTCAAGTGTTCGGTGTACTTACGATCGAAAAGATTATCAATGCCTGCACTCAAGGTCACGACGTCATTAAAGCGGTACTCACCATTAAGATCGATGGTGGTAAACCCTGTCGATTCAGCAAAATCATACCCCACAACATTGCCTTTATCTTTGGCAATACGGTCTTGTTTCGCAACTAAACGCAACACAGAATTAATGGTCCAGTCTTGCTCATCGTAGGTAATGCCTAGTTTGGTTTCCAACGGTGCAATCTGTGGCAACGGCTCACCGTCTGTACGGTTTCTGCCCCACGCATAAGCCAAAGATGCATTCGTACTCCAGTTGTTGGTCAATTGGTAACGAGCACCTGTTTCAGCCCCTGCAATATACCCATCAACATTACCTACTTGCGTCATACCCGAATAATCAAAGATGGCGTAATCGTCAACTATCCCCGCATAAGCAGATGCCCACCAAGTCATTGCGTCTTGCTGATAGTTTATACCTAGATCTAATTGCGTTGTCTGCTCTGGTTGAACGCCTGCAAACGCGTTGACATCGCCTGACAAGCTGCCATTGCTTGGCTTCATTTCCCAGTAATCTGGGAAGCGTTCCACATAGCCAAGACCAATATAGGTACTCGCAGGTAACGTTTTAAGATCACTTTCTAGACGAATGAAACCACTGATTAAATCTTCGCTACGCTCTTGGCCAGCCGTTGCTGTTGACATTAATTCATCTGTTGCTGTCACATGATCAACGCGCAATCCAGTAACCCATTGCTGCGTATCATTCGCAAACCACGTTAGCTCTGAGAACAACCCCGCTTGATAGCTGCTGTAGTCCACCAGGGTATTGGCGGTATTAATACCGCGACGATGTTCTTCTTGCTTAGCATCAATACCGACAACCAAAGAGTAGTCACGCCAATCCCAAGTAGAAGCCACACGACCACTTCTTGTACGACGATCTAATTCCATTGCCATCGGCATACCACCCATGCTCATTCCCCCCATACCACTCATCGGTGCTGGATTTCGCAAGGTAAAGTTATCCATAATATGATCGGCATAGCCATAATTATACTGAGCTTCTAATTTGCTCCAGTTACTGCCTAGATTGCGCTTCTCAAAACGTAATGCTGCTGTTTCCCGCAGGAACTTGGTGCCATCCATGGAGCGGCCAGCATATTTCGATTCGCCATCGCCACGACTTACTTCCAACTCTAGTAGTGTGTCTTCATCAGGCGTCCAGCCTATGGCAGCATTGGTATTCCACTTATCCCATTCGGTTGGCACTACTTTGCCGTCGCCATCCTCATAATCGTCGGACTCCGACGCATTAGCACCAAGACGTAAATAACCTTTTTCATTACCAACTGCGCCTTCAAAAAAGCGGTCTAAACGACCATTCGAGCCAACCAGTGCACGAGCCTCAAATCGCTGACTTTTTTCAGAGAAGTCTTCCGTCTCACGATCAAAGCGAACGGTTGCAGCAGAACTCCCCGGTCCCCATAGTACGGCTTGTGGGCCCTTTACAATGGTCACTTCATCATAGGTGTAAGGGTTAATATAGGCGCTTGGATTATCCATGCGGTTCGGACAAGCACCTGCCATTTGCGCACCATTGGTCAAAATGGCTAGACGCGAGCCAAACATGCCACGAAAAGTCGGATCACCATTCGTACCACCATTTCCTACTGCAGAAAAGCCTGGAATTTGCGTCAAAACTGTCGCGCCATCCGTAGCAGATTGCAGAACAGGCGTTTCGCTTAACTGGACACGGGTCGTGGACGGTGCCGTAAGTTCTGGGGCCGAGACCACAATGGCATTATTTAATAGCCGTGTTTCTTGGGCCGTTGCCTGATTAGCCAACAGTAGTGCCATTGCTAAAGGCGCTAGAGTAAATAGACGCGTGCTGTTCTGTGGACGTGTTTGTCCACAAGTTTGATGATTCATCATTCTTGAGTTCTCTAAATCAGTTTAATAAAAGTAGGGAGTTGAATTAACTGTTTAGAGGCGGCGGGGCGCGATTAGGGGCATGCAAAAACAGCGCATCGGAGACATGAGCGCTGCGAATAGAGGCAACTTCTCCGGACAACGCAGGCAGGGTAACCGACGCATACTGCGGGATGTGATGACTTAAAAAAGGAAAGTGTTGTACTAATGAACAGTATTCACACTGCTCGTACCACATGTGCTCGTGGTCAGCGCCATGATGCCCCATGCTAGACGTTTGTACGTCATCGCCACAAACCCAACTTGGCGATAGCGAGGAAGAATGGGGATCGGCATTCAGCTGACCCACTAACGGACCAAAGGTTAACAACAACATGGCCAACAGGCCCATGCGTGCTAACGCTACCGCTCGATAAGCAAAATGCTTCAACATACCGTCCATTCCACAACAAGGCGCAGGGATTTTAAGCAAAAAAAATGGCAACTTCATGCCTAAATCCGCACAAACATTACCATTTTCTGATGTAGGTCGCTTCTAAGGCCAGTTTTTACATCAATAATTCCGCTAAATCATCGATCAAGGCGTCGGCTTCAAGCTCCGTCAAATCAACGCCGTGATTATAGCCGTATGTTACCAGCGCCACTTTAAAACCTGCGGCCTTCGCTGCACGATAATCTGCTAACGAGTCGCCAATCATTAAACACTTTTCAGGCAAGGCTTCGATATCTTCCATGCAATGCTGCAATGGCATCGGCGAGGGTTTTTTCTCGCTTAAGGAATCACCGCCCAGCATCCAACTAAAGTAGGTTGAAATACCAAAATGATCCAATAACGGCTTAATAAACAGACTTGGCTTATTCGTCACTAACGCAATTGGCACTTTTTGATATTTAAACGCTTTAAGCAAAGATTCTACATTTGCGTAAAGCTTTGACGCTTCAGCAAGATTATTGAAGTATTCTTTTAAGAAAACTTCATAACCTTCTTCATAGCGATCCTCTCCCAACCCAGCCCATTCCATGGCTTGCTGCACCAGTTTAGCGGAGCCATACCCTACCCAACCACGCACGCGTTCTTCTCCAGCGGGCGTCGCACCAAGTGTCACTAAGCTCTTGTCTATTGCCGCGGAGATGTCTGGCACACTGTCGACCAAGGTACCATCAAGATCCAAACACACCAGCTCAGGCCAACCATCAAACAGGGTTTTAAAATGTCTCGGAGTTCTCATTACTTAACACCAGCTAACTCGGCACGCATTTGATCGATCACGGCTTTATAGTCGGGTTTATTAAAGATAGCCGAGCCCGCCACAAAGGTATCAGCACCCGCTGCAGCTATTTCTGCAATATTTTTTTCGCTCACACCACCATCTACTTCAAGGCGAATGTCGTAACCGCTTTCATCAATCAAACGACGTGCTTCACGCAATTTGTCTAACGTTGAAGGGATAAATTTCTGGCCACCGAAGCCTGGGTTAACCGACATTAGTAGAATCATATCTACCTTGTCCATAACATATTTCAGGCCATCAAGCGGTGTCGCAGGGTTAAATACAAGACCAGACTTACAACCTCCTTCGCGAATCATTTGTAATGAGCGATCGATATGTTCACTGCCTTGTGGATGAAACGTAATGTAGCTGGCACCGGCTTCAATAAAGTCACCAATCAAACGATCAACAGGCTTCACCATTAAATGGACATCGATATCGGCTGTCACACCATGATTTCGTAATGCTTTACATACCATTGGACCAATCGTTAAGTTGGGTACATAGTGGTTATCCATGACATCAAAGTGAACGATATCAGCACCCGCTTCCAATACGTTATCTACTTCTTCTCCTAAACGAGCGAAGTCAGCTGATAAAATAGACGGCGCAATTAGAAAGTCTTTCATATTTCTCTCCGGCAGTGACAGAATGTTGTTTGCGCAATATTCTAACAAGGCCGATTGCATAAGTATTGAATACAATGAAGAAAATAACGCTGGCCACTTGGCTTTTATTGCTCAGCCCTGCTTTGTTATGGGCTGAGGGGGAAGAAAACGAAACGTCTCCAGATGCACCTGCGGGAGCGCCTTCTGTAATACAGAGTGATGCGCCACGGGTCATGCCGACACCACAACAAACTCGTATCGCAGGACTGGTCAATCGCCTCAGTGAAAACCACGCTCATGAAGTTGAGACGCTAACAGCTGAAGGCCAAGAGTTCTTAGGGCTTTTTAGGGAGTCCGAAACGGGTGATCCACAAGGTTGTGTGATCATTTTACATGGCGATCATGGCCACCCTGATTGGCCTCAAGTCGTTTCGCCGCTCAGAGAAAAGCTCACTCAGCACAGCTGGTGCACGTTAGCCATAGAAATCCCCGACATTCGTAATCGCGCAACGCCTGTTCAAATTCAGCCTGAGGCCACCCAAAATAATCAAGCAAACGATGCATTAGAGTTACCAAATGAGGCAACCGTATTCGCACGTATAGATGCAGCCGTAGCATTAACTCAAGATAAGGGCTATAGCCAAGTTACTTACCTTGGTTACCGAACTGGAGCTGCATATGCTTTACGCTACACCGCAGAAAAAGGGACTACCAATCAGGCTCTGATTCTCATTGAGCCGCGAACATCGTTACCTGTGAGCGAATACGATCTGGCTCAAAATATAGAGCGTCTGCGTTTACCGGTGCTAGATTATTATTTCAACCGAAATACGCTAGTAAAACGCTTTGCCATCTACCGCCAAACGGCTGCTAACAAACGCACCAATCGCTCTGTCGCCTATACTCAAATCGATGCATTACCTGATGCTCGTTATGATCCAGCAGGAAACAAACGCTTGGTACAGCGTGTTTGGGGATTTTTGAAGCAGAACACGAACCAGCAGAGTCAAAGAAAAGAACTGCCTGAATTTGATAAAGACTTGTTCTATGAGAGCCCAATCGATTGATTGGGCTCGACCAGATTACTTACGAGATTTCTTGATCATTTCATAAGCTGACTGGATTTCTTGGGTGCGCTCTTTAGCAAGCTCTATCATTTCGTCAGGTAACCCTTTCGCACTCAATTTATCTGGGTGGTTTTGACTCATCAACTTGCGGTAGGCTTTTTTGATCTCGTCGTCAGTCATACTTTCATTGACGTCTAACACATCATAGGCAGCTTTAAGTAAACCTGGAGAAGACTCACCTGACTGACCTTGACGTTGATAGCCTTGGTGAAAGTGAGACTGACGCTTAATCTGTTCATGAATACTGTTGTATTCCGTCTCAGACATTCCCAATTTGATACAGATTTTCTCAATTAAAGATTTTTCCTCTAAAGAGAAGTGACCATCGGCATACGCAGACAACAATAACACCTCAATCAAAGAGCGACGTAACATGCCACCACCAACCACTTGGCTAAAGCGGTTTAACACAGCATCATCGTCAAAGTTTTCCGATTTACCCTGATTAAACAGCTCTTGTGCTTGGCGCTGCGCTTCTGGCGACAAGCGTAAACGCTGCATCACCGCTTTAGCCAGTTGGATTTCTTCCTCTGAAACACGACCATCGGACTTCGCCAATCGCCCCATCATTTGAAACAACGTCTGGAAAAATACTTGCTGCTGTTCCAGCAAAGAAGCCCCCGTGCGACGGTATCCTGAACCCGCTCCTTTCACTCGGTCAATGAACATACCGATAAAAAAACCACCAACTAGGCCAAAAAAACCGCCAAACAATAGGCCGACGATCGATCCAATCCATTTCCACATAAAGTATTTCTCCGAATCGGTAGCCCCTTAGGGGGCGCATAGATTATTATTTGTCGCCAATATGGACCGACACAAGTGCAGCGCCTTATATTCGCGCCAGCACGCAAATGAGATTTAGTATACTCCGCATGCCAAAGCATTTACGTTACTACGCACTATTATTTCAAAGTCTTTTCATCTTGCCTATGGCTGAGGCAAATGAATGGGACTGGGTACCTCGCGAATCACTAAGCGAATCACAACAGGCAACACTTGGCCAATATTGCCGTGGTGCTTACGTCGATAGCTGGCAGGTGGTCGATGGTGACAATACACACTTGCTCGCGGATCTGATCTATCGCGATGAGCAAGGCACTCTGTATATGGAAGGTGCCGCCACATTGCGGCAGCCCCTATCAGAATTGGATGCCGATACCATTAAAGGCGTACCGGGAGATTATTACCAAGCCCAAGGCAATGTTGCGTTACGCTCTAAAGGCCAAGTTATCAGAAGTGACAACGCTTTTATCAGTACCGCAGAAGGTAATCAGAGTGCACAATTTGATAATGCTCGTTTCCTTGCGCATGATAGCCGCTTAAGAGGGGAAGCGGGGCAAATCGCACGAAACAAAGAAGGCCTGATTTTTATTAAAGAAGGCTTTTACACGACCTGTGAACCCGGTGAAGAAAGTTGGCAACTGTATGGTTCTAGCATTGAGCTTGACACTGACAGGGGGTTCGGTACCGCCAAGCATGTTCAAATTCGCGTTTACGATGTGCCTATTTTCTACTTCCCTTGGCTGCGCTTCCCATTGGATCAACGTCGTCAAACAGGCTTTTTGTTTCCCAGCTTTGGCTTTAGTGGCAAACAGCTAACCTTGTCAACGCCCTACTATTTGAATCTTGCCCCCAATTACGATGCGACCATCACACCTAATTTGGTGATTCCAATCGTCTCTGAGGATAGCAATGACAAAGACGACAGCGGCCAAGGCTTCGATATAGAACTGCGTCATCTAAGTGAATACGGCAAAACCCAGTTTGAACAATCTTCTTTTTACGATAACCATGGCAATGAAGGTACTCTGCGTAAATTCACCAGTGACCAACAATTCACTCAAAGCTTTGGTATTGGTGCTTACCTAGAAGATAACCCCACAGAAAACGTGGAACCGGACGTTAACAACACCAGCATTCAAGAAGAAGACAACTACGAGCGCCGAGGCTATGCTCGCTATAATCTGGGAAACTTTAGCTCGAATGTTCAAGTTCGACGCTTCCAGACACCCGATCCAACAGAAGATAAACCATTGGAATGGTTACCTCGTTTGAGCGCCTCTTATCGCTACGCAGATACTCGCTACAGCTACCGTCCAGATGTTGAATTTACTGACTTCTATGAGCCGGATAAAGAAGGCTCTGATGGCAAACGTATGGTCTTAAACCAAGATATCAATATCAGTACAGGTAATGCTTGGGGCCAAGCAACAGCCGGCGTGTTACACCAATACCGTGACTACAGCTTGCATAATTACGATACCAATCAAGACAAAGATACTAGCGTCAACCACCTGTCTTATTATTTAGACACCAGTGTTGTATTCGACCGTCGCTTCAATACAGATTGGCGTCAAACATTAGAGCCGAGGGTCAATTACTTATACGCACCGTATGAAAATCAGTCTGACATTCCAGACTTTGACGCGAATGAAATGGAAATGACTTACGGGCAAGCCTTTTCTCATCGTCGCTTCAGCGGTAACGATCGAATCGGGGATACAGAGCAAGTCTCACTGGGTATAGAAAGCCGTCTTTACAATGGCAACAACGTAAACCGTTGGACATTCCAAGGTGGGCAGGTATTTTATTTACGTGATCGCAAAGTCGGCATTGATGGTGACACAGGAAACATTGTTGACAGCAGCCATCATAGCCCAGTGCTAACCACAGCCGCTTACAACGGCGATAATTTCACACTGGCAAATCATTTTAACTATGATTTTGATGAAGATCGTGTAGATCTTGCGCAAACTGCTTTGAAATACAAGCCAAACAATGGCTTTGTCTTTAATCTTAGTTTCTCATACCTTTATGATGACAACGAAGCCGACATGACGAAACAATCGAGTTTTGGCACTATCATCCCGATTAATGAAAACTGGCATTTCTTCCATCAACAATCCTATGATTGGATAGACAAAGAGCAGACCGCTCAGGTGGAAGGATTTGGTTATGAAAATTGCTGTATCAAGACATCGTTTAGCTACCAACGCTGGCGTGATAATGACGGGCAGTTTGACGAAGGTATTTTCCTACAATTTATTTTACGTAGTTTAAGTGATGTGGGGCGAACCAATTCGGATATCGACACTATCGCAGACGACTACTGGAACCAAGGCAAGGTCGGATATTAATGATGTATAAGAAGTTTATTTGCTCACTGTTAGTAACATCCGCAGCGTGGACAGCCGCGCCTGTTATTGCGGAACCTGTGAAAATTGACGGTTTAGCAGCAGTCGTTGATGCTCGTCCAATTTTGGAGAGTGATGTCGATGCCCGTTTCCAAGTGGTCAAAGACCGAGTGCCTGGCGGCAGGCTAACTGACACCATTCACCGTCAAATCGTTAACCAGCTGATTGAAGAAGCTCTGCAAGTAAATTACGCACGCAAGCAAGGTATTCGAGCAAGCACCTCAGAAGTTGATCAAGCAATAATGAGTGTAGCGTCCAATTTCAACACAGATATCAATGGCCTAAGACAACTACTGGCGAATCAAGGCGTGGATTACAAACGCTATCGCCAACAAATTGAAAATGAAGTCTTGATCAGCAAGGCGCGTCAACAAGTCACTCAGTCTCGTATTTCTGTCACTGAACAGGAGATTGAAGACTTCCTTCTAAATCAACAAGCAAACGGCCAAAATCAAGCAGAATTCCATTTACGTCACATTGTTGTTCGTGCATCAGATGTCGCGGAAGCACGAGCGCAAGTTGAAGCGATTGCGGATCAAATTGGTTCAGAGCAAGATTTTATTAATCAGGCTATTGCCAACTCCCAGGGCCAATTTGCGATCGAAGGTGGCGACCTAGGCTGGCGTAAAGCGAATGAGCTACCGCGCTTATTCACTCAAGCGGTTAGTTCACAAGAAGAAGGCACCTTAGTCGGCCCACTGCAAAGTAATGCAGGCTTTCATTTATTGTGGGTGATTGAAAAGCGTTCACAAGATGTCGCTGTTCAGCAAGAGACAAAAGTCAGCCACTTGTTATTACGTCCAAACGAAATCCGTAATAATAAGCAAACGCGCGAATTGGCTGAACAACTTCACACTCGTTTAGAGCAAGGCGCTAACTTTGCTGACTTGGCGCGTGAGTACAGTGAAGACCAAGGTTCAACCCTTCAAGGCGGTGACTTGGGCTGGGTAACACCTGCAACCATGGTGCCTGAATTTGAAGAGATGATGAACAAAACCCCTGTGGGCAGCATCAGCAAACCGTTTTTATCTCAATTCGGCTGGCATATTCTTGAAGTGGATGGCCGTCGTCAAAACGATATTAGCGACCAAGTAAAACGTCGTAACGCAGAACGAGCAATCATGGCTCAGAAACAAAGCTTTGTGTTGGATAACTGGTTATCTGAGCTTCGTGCTGATGCGTTCATTGACCGTAAAAGTGATTCTTAAGGGAGTAAACACCGTGAGTCCACGTATCGCGATCACTTCAGGTGAACCCGCTGGCATTGGTCCTGATATCATTCTGTCTGCGCTGCAAGATGAATTTGCTGCGCAGTTAGTAATCGTCGGTGATCCCGACCTTTTTCGCAGCCGTGCGACAGAGTTAGGCTTAAACATTGAGGTTATCGTTCGTGATAATCTTAACGACCTAACAGAACACCAAGCAGGTACACTACAAGTATTGCGTACCCCATTGGCAAATTCCGTAACTGCAGGCGCACTAGACGTTGCTAATGCGCCGTATGTACTCGAAACCCTGCGCATCACTGGCCAAGGCTGCATTGACGGCGACTTTGACGCGGTGGTTACGCCACCAGTTCACAAAGGCGTTTTGTGCGAGACTGGCGTACATTTCTCCGGTCACACGGAATTTTTCCAAGAGTTATGCAGCAGCCCTCAAGTCGTTATGATGTTGGCAAGTCAAGCCATGCGAGTGGCATTAGTCACCACGCACTTGCCGCTAAAAGACATCCCTGCAGCCATCACGCCAGAAACGATCAAAACGGTAACCCGCGCCTTGCACCACGATCTAAGAACCCGCTTTGGCTGCGACAATCCGCGTATTTTAGTCTGTGGGTTGAATCCTCATGCAGGGGAGGATGGGCACTTAGGGCACGAAGAGATCGATATCATCATACCGGCCTTGGAAAGCTTACGCCAAGAAGGGATAAACCTCATAGGCCCGCTTCCAGCAGATACTTTGTTCCAGACAAAATACCTAGATCAGGCTGACTGCGTGTTGGCCATGTATCACGATCAGGGGTTACCTGTGTTAAAGTACTCTGGATTTGGCAATGCGGTAAACATCACCCTTGGCCTACCAATCATTCGAACGTCCGTTGATCACGGCACGGCTCTCGATCTAGCGGGAACCGGACAAGCAAGTGATGGCAGCTTAAAAGTTGCCATTGAACATGCCATTACCATGGCAACCAACGCCCAAGAAAGTACTTAAATGAGCAAACCACAGCCCCACAAAGCGCGTAAACGCTTTGGTCAAAACTTCCTTCATGATGCCGGCATTATTCGTCGCATTGTTGCCTGTATCGCGCCGAAAGAAGGACAACGTATCGTCGAAATCGGTCCCGGTAAAGGTGCGCTCACAGAGGGCATCATCAGTGCCACTAAACGCATGGATGTGGTGGAGCTTGACCGTGACTTAATCCCGATTCTACGAGTTAACTTATTCCGCTATCCAGATTTAACCGTACACGAAGCCGACGCGATGAAATTCGATTTTTCAACGCTCGCCACCGAAGGCAACATTCGAGTAGTCGGTAACCTACCCTATAACATCTCGACACCGTTGATTTTCCACCTACTTAGCTACGCTGAGAAAATCGACGACATGCACTTTATGCTGCAAAAAGAAGTGGTCGTTCGTTTAGCCGCACGTCCTGGCGACAGCCTCTACGGCCGTTTGAGTGTTATGGCACAATATTACTGTCAGGTTGAGTCTCTGTTTATTGTGGGCCCTGAATCGTTTGATCCACCGCCAAAAGTGGACTCAGCGATTGTACGTATGACCCCTCACAAGACTCGACCATTTGTTGCACAAGACCTTAAGACACTTGAAGATACGGTACGTATTGGCTTCCATCAACGTCGTAAAACACTGCGTAACAACTACAAAGGCGTATTGAATGACGCTGACTTCGATGCACTTGGTATTGATCCAAGTTTGCGTCCTGAACGTTTAGATGTGGAAGACTTCGTCAACATCGCCAACTTAGTATGTCAAAAGGACTAACCATGCAGTCGGAGCACGATATCGTCGTTACCGTTCGTACGGAATTTTTACCTGAGCAGTCAGTTTCCGAAGATGATCGTTTTGTGTTCGCTTATCACATCACAATAACCAACTGCGGTACTGAAGCGGCAAAGTTATTGTCTCGCCATTGGGTCATTACCAATGGCAATGAAAAAGTACAGGAAGTAAAAGGCGCTGGCGTTATTGGTGAATACCCTTACCTAGCGCCAGGTGAGTCTTATGATTACAGCAGTGGTACGGTACTGGATACTGTGGTTGGTGTGATGCATGGCAGCTATCGTTTTCTAAGCGATGACGGCACGGAATTTGACGCACCGATCTCGCCTTTTACTTTAGCGGTACCCAATCAAGTACATTAAGGTTTGATATGTCTACCTACGTCATCGGTGACTTACAAGGGTGTTTTACGCCACTGCTAAAGCTGCTTGAACAGATTCAATATAATCCTGAAGTCGATCACCTTTGGTTCGCAGGCGATTTAATTAATCGCGGTAAAGAATGCCTAGAGACCCTACGTTTTGTAAGTTCTCTAGGGGAAAAAGCCAAAGTTGTTTTGGGCAACCATGATTTGCATTTATTGGCCGTTGCACATGGCTTTGCCACCCTAAAACGTGGTGATACCTTGGTGAATATTCTACAAGCCAGTGACCGCGACGAGCTTATGGCATGGCTAAGACAGCAGCCGCTGTGTCATTACGATGAGCACTTTAATGTCATCATGACACATGCGGGCGTACCTCCTTGCTGGGATATTCAAGACACGCTGCGCTTAAGCAATGAAGTCGAAAGCATGCTGCGTTCCGAGCAACTAGAGGATTTCCTTCAGGTCATGTATGGTAATAAGCCAAACGTATGGTCAGAAGATTTAATCGGTATGGATCGTTTAAGAGCCATCACAAACTATCTAACCCGAATGCGTTTTTGCCGTGCTGACAGCAAGCTTGACCTAAAGTCTAAAGAAGGTCCAAGCACCGCTCAAAAGGACTATTTACCTTGGTTTCAATTACCTAGCAAACTCCCTAGCGAGACGCGCGTAGTATTTGGACACTGGGCAGCCCTGGAAGGTATCACTAATGCATCAAACATCTATGCATTAGATACAGGCTGTGTCTGGGGTGGTGCGTTAACGGCACTGCGACTGGAAGACAACCAACGCTTCAGCACTCCTTGTAAATTAGCCTGAGAGAACCATGAGCACATATTCTTGTATTGATATCAACGACGCCCTACCCCTTCTTGAAAATGACGCTATTGTTGTAGATATTCGCGATACAGCAAGTTTTGAAGCGAGCCATATGAACACAGCGATTAGCCTTAACAATGATAATGTTCAAGCATTTATCGCCAGCACGAATAAAGACATGCCTGTTATCGTATGCTGCTACCATGGCAACAGCAGTAAAGGTGCAGCTGAATTTCTTGCCAGCCAAGGTTTTGGTGAAGTCTACTCACTAAATGGCGGCTTTAGTCAGTGGAGTGCCATGTATCCCGAACAGTGTGAGCAGGGCTAACTCATGTTGCATACTGTTTACCTAGTAGGCGGCGCCGTTCGCGATGAGTTATTAGGCCTACCTGTAAAAGATAAAGATTGGGTTGTGACAGGCGCAAAGCCAGAACAAATGCTAACTCAAGGCTATCAGCAAGTGGGTAAACAGTTCCCTGTCTTTCTACACCCAGATACGAAAGAAGAGTACGCGCTCGCGCGCAAAGAGCGTAAGCAAGGTATTGGCTACACAGGTTTTGTCTGTGACTTTGCACCAGACATTCGCTTAGAAGAAGACTTGGAGCGTCGAGATTTGACCATCAATGCCATCGCTAAAAGCGATGATGGCACTTTAATTGACCCCTTCAACGGTCAACACGACATTGCCAAGCGCACACTGCGCCATGTCTCTGACGCGTTCATTGAAGACCCCCTAAGGGTCCTGCGAGTGGCTCGATTTATGGCACGTTTCGCTGAGTTTGACTTTCAGATTGCTGCAGAAACCAAAGCCTTAATGAAGGCCATTGCGGATTCAGGTGAGCTTAGCAGCTTAACGCCAGAACGCGTCTGGCGCGAAACTGAAAACGCTTTAAACAGCCCTCACGCTCACGTCTATTTCGATGTATTAAAAGAAGTGGGTGCTTTAAACGATCTCTTCCCTGGCATGGTGTACCACACACAAACACTGTCAACACAATGGGATAAACACAGCCGCTGGAGCTTAATTACGGCCGATACGCCTATTATTGCGTTGTCAGAGCTGAACGCACATTTACGTGCACCCAATCAATTTTGTTGGTACAGCCAACAAGCTCGAGCTTTTATTGAAGCCAATGCATTGCCTT
Organism: Marinomonas atlantica; assembly: GCF_001639725.1. Classification (GTDB taxonomy): domain Bacteria; phylum Pseudomonadota; class Gammaproteobacteria; order Pseudomonadales; family Marinomonadaceae; genus Marinomonas; species Marinomonas atlantica. Next base: position 180,908 of record NZ_LTAW01000002.1, on the reverse strand, counting down.
TGTCGGCGAGCACTTGGGAGTCATGGCTCGCAAGTGTGTCGGCCGTCAAAAAGCCGCAACCCTTTGAAAAGCTGGCACAAGTTCTAGCTCATTTAACTCAAACGGATGCTGCTTATTGGTTAGAATTGCGTTCGAACATCGCCAAAATCAATGCCCAAGTTTTGATTAAACAAGGTTTTAGTGGTGCGGAGTTGGGACAAGCTTTAAAGCAAACGCGAGTTGAAGCACTTGAAACGCTGGTTAACCCGCTGTTGCTCAAAGCAGAAAACCTCAGAGAGGCGTTAGCCGATTAGGCGCTACGGCGAATTTTGACACCAACCGCTCGAGCTGATGGCACTGCACCGGGCTTACGCAATGTCATTGTGATTGATGTCAAACCAAAACGCTCAATCAATACCGCACAAAGGCGCTCCGCTAACGTTTCAATCAATTCGAATTGATGCTCTTTACAAAAGCTAGTAATGGCGTTTGAGATTGCTTCATAGTCTAGCGTTTTATGAATATCATCGTTTGCAGCTGGCACACGGTTATCGTGCTCCATCTCAATGTCAAACACCAAGTCTTGCCAAATAACTTTTTCCCACTCGTAAACACCAATCACGGCTTTAGTGTGAAGGCCTTCAATAAATACGATGTCTTGCATGGTTACACTGCCTCAGTAATGTCTGGCAAATCGGCCAATGGCCAACGGGCACGAATAGAAAGATTAAGGGGAGATCTTTGGCCCGCTAACAAACGCTGAGCCCCAGCGTAAGCAATCATTGCCCCATTATCAGTACAAAACTCTGGGCGCGCATAGAATACGCCGGCATTAATTTTCTCCAATTGCGTTTCCAGCTGTGTTTGCAAACGCTTGTTTGCACTCACACCGCCCGCAATGATCAACTGATTTAAGCCCTCTTGCTCCAAGGCACGACGACACTTAATAACCAAAGTGTCGACCACGGCCTGCTCAAACGCTAACGCAATGTCTGCTTGAAACTGATCATTAAACGCTTCACGGTCCAATGCATCGTGCACCGCGGTTAAAAACGCGGTTTTAAGGCCGCTAAAACTGAAATCTAATCCAGGTCTATCTGTCATCGGACGCGGGAATTTAATACCCGAGTTTGGATTACCTTGCTGTGCAAGCTTGGCAATGTAGGGGCCACCAGGGTAAGGCAAACCAATCATTTTCGCCGCTTTGTCGAATGCTTCGCCGGCGGCATCATCTAAAGACTGACCTAGAAGTTTGTATTCACCAATCGAATCCACACGAACAAGCTGTGTATGCCCACCAGAGACCAGCAATGCAACAAAAGGCATTTTAGGCTGCTTTTCTTCTAGCATTGGCGCTAACAAATGGCCTTCCATGTGATGCACACCCAACGCAGGGATCCCTAGAGCATACGCCATCGAGTGACCGATTGTTGCACCTGCCATTAAAGCGCCCACTAAACCTGGCCCAGATGTATAAGCAACAGCATCAAGATCCGACTTCGTTAATTTGGCATCCTCAAGCACCTCATCAATCAAAGGCAGCGTTTTACGCACATGATCACGAGAGGCCAGCTCCGGCACAACGCCACCATACTCAGCATGCTGAGCAATCTGAGTGTAAATTTTATGGGTCAGTAGGCCTTTATCGGTGTCATAAATGGCAATACCGGTCTCATCACAAGATGTTTCTAAACCTAAAACTATCATGGTATTCCTACACAAGTGTTAATGCCGCCATTGTACCCAATCTTGATCCACTTAGCAGTCACATTGATGAAAGCATTGGACATATTCGATTAGATCGCATACACTACCGCCCGATTTAATCGTTTAATTAAAAGGCAGGTGATTTTTTATTATTGTCCCCTACATGATGGGACACACTGTATAAGCCACACATTAGGGCTCATACCAATTTATTTTATGAAGAAAAATCGGTATGATTCGCGCCGTTTTGTGTTTACTAAACGAATTAAACTCTTTTATAGGTAATTAGATATGCCACAAGTTAAAGTTAAAGATAACGAACCATTTGACATCGCTCTACGTCGCTTCAAGCGCTCTTGTGAAAAAGCAGGTGTTCTTGCTGAAGTTCGTCGTCGCGAATGCTACGAGAAGCCAACAACTCTACGTAAGCGCGCAGCAGCAGCTGCTGTTAAGCGTCACGCTAAGAAAGTATCTCGCGAGCAGAAGAAATTCCAACGCATGTACTAGGCAATTGCGAGTTGCAGTTTAGCAACTAACGCATTGCAGTAGAGTCGAAAAGCTTTACGATACTAAATCGGCTAGTTCTACAACTAGCCGATTTTTTTTGTTTCAATAACCTGATTTAACCATTCCAGAGGAAGACCCCCATGTCAGAATTGAGAAAACAGATCTCCGATACTCTAAAAGCTTCTATGCGCGCTAAAGAAAAAGAGCGCGTTACCGTAATCCGTACCATCCAAGCTGAAATCAAACGTGTTGAAGTGGATGAGCGTATCGAAGTTGAAGACGATCGCGTACTGGCAATTCTTGATAAAATGGTTAAACAGCGCAAAGACTCTTTCCAACAATTTACCGATGGCGACCGCGCAGATCTTGCCGAGATTGAAAAGAAAGAAATGGACATCATTGCCGAGTTCCTACCTCAGCCATTGAGCGACGAAGAAGTGACCGAAATCGTTAAACAAGCGATTGCTGAAACAGGCGCTACCAGCATGCAGCAAATGGGCGCAGTAATGGCCATCGTTAAGCCACAGGTACAAGGTCGTGGTGACATGTCTGTTGTGAGCAAGCAAGTTAAAGCGCTTTTAGGCTAATACAACACTATGTCGGGACGTATTCCAGATCAATTTATTGATGAGCTACTGGCTCGCACAGACATCACTGATGTTGTTGCGTCCCGCATAACCTTGAGAAAAACCGGGCAAAATTTCTCAGCGCTGTGCCCTTTTCATAACGAAAAGTCTCCCTCCTTTAGCCTTAACCCTAACAAACAGTTTTATTATTGCTTCGGCTGCGGTGCAGGCGGTAATGCGATTTCGTTTGTTATGGAGCATGATCATTTAGATTTTGTTGACGCAATTGAAGTGTTAGCGAAAGACGCGGGACTTGAAGTCCCAAGAGATCAGGGTGCACCAGATCGTTATGAGCAAAATGCAGAGCTGCTAAAGCGTTTAAGCGAAAGTGCTACCTTTTTCCAAGAACAACTGGTGAAACACCCTACCAAGGAAAAAGCCCGTGACTACCTTGCTAAAGAACGCGGTCTCACCGGACAAATTGCGAAAGTGTATGGCATTGGTTATGCACCACCTGGGTGGGATAATCTACTAAAATCGATTGGCAACCATCGTGCTGAACACGAAGAACAGCTGCTACACGGCGGCATGCTAATCGAGAAAAAAGAACAATCCGGACACTATTATGACCGTTTCCGTGATCGAATCATGTTCCCGATTCGCGATAACCGCGGACGCGTAATTGCCTTTGGTGGACGTGCTTTTGGCGACGAGAAACCCAAGTATCTAAATTCACCTGAAACACCTGTTTTCCATAAAAACCAAGAACTATACGGCCTTTACGAAGCCAAACAAAACACTCAAACGCTAGACCATATTATTGTGGTCGAAGGCTATATGGATGTCATTGTACTGGCTCAATACGGCATCACCAATGCAGTTGCGACCCTAGGTACATCGGTCAACAGTCAACATTTTAGAAAGCTGTTCAAATTGGTTGATAAAGTCACTCTGTGTTTTGACGGTGACAAAGCGGGGCGCTCAGCCGCCATTCGCGGCCTAGAAGCTACCTTGCCGGTGATTCAAGATGGCAAACAGGTACGTTTTTTATTCTTACCTGAAGGCGAAGACCCAGACTCTCTTGTTCGCAAAGAAGGCTCAGATGGCTTTATAACGCTCTTAGAAGACTCATCATCCCTTGCCCACGTACTGTTTGAACATGCTCGATCCTTAGTTACGCTGGCAGATGAAGAAGGTGAGGCTCAATTTACACAAAACGCGATGGCGCTGATCCAGAGCATTCCAGTCGAAAGCACCTTAAGGTCTTTACTGGTCAAGCAGCTGTCTGAGCAATCTGGTTTAAGTTCAGATACGTTAACGGCTAATGCGCCAATCCCAAGACATCAAGAATACTCGTCACAAAATAGTGATGCGCAAGCCCCCACAAGTAGCAGCCAATACGACCCTTACGGATACGATGATGGCTATGCGCCAATGGATTATCCCGAGGATGATTACACCCCTTATCCTGACGAAGCACCTATTCCACACTACAGCCCCAAAGGGGTCAGTGGGAGTAAAACGTTCAAAGGAAAGGGCCAATCCAAGCAAGGAAAATGGCAAGGTAAAGGTAAGTGGCAGAACAATAATGACCGCGAGCAGTTTGCGCCAATGTCGCAACAACCACGCTTAGGGCGTATTGCTCATGCCACACTTTGCATATTGATGCATCCTGCTATCGCTCATGAGATCGAAGTGCCAGACCCCTTGTTGACGGGCGATACCCCTGAACGACAAGCATTTAGCCGAGTGTGGCGCTATTTTGCTAAACACCCAAACAACAATACTGGGCATTTTTTATATCAAGAGCGCAATCAAGATTTATTGAACACTGTTTATGCCCTGCTAAACCACCCTGATGCCACCACAAAGCAGCAGCTCACCAACGCTAAACAAGAAGTTTTAGACATGGTTGCAGAACAATCTGATGCACTTGGTTTAAATTCTAGTATCCAACGGTTGAAAAGTCGTGGCAATGACGCCATTAACAACCCTGAAGCACAGCAAGAACTACGCGCATTGATGGAACAGTTACGCAAAAAGAAGTCTAAATTTTGACTAATTATTGCCCAATGTAATCGAGAATATCTGGATAAAATCGGAAGATTTTGTTATAATACGCGGCTTGCTAATCTCCCAAACGAATTTCTAAACGATAGGTTGTCGAATGCCAGACACTCAACAGTCACGTCTTAAAGAGCTGATCGCCAAAGGTAAAGAACAAGGTTACTTAACTTTTGCGGAAGTTAATGACCATCTACCTGATGACCTTTCTGATCCAGAGCAGGTTGAAGAAATCATTGCCATGATTAATGACATGGGCATCGTGGTTTCTGAATACGCGCCTGATAAAGAAAGCCTTCTTATGGAAGAAGGCGACTCAACCGATGACGACGCAGCTGAAGAAGCTGCTGCAGCACTTGCTGCTGTAGAAGGTGATGTAACCCGCACCACCGATCCTGTACGTATGTACATGCGTGAAATGGGTACTGTAGAACTGCTTACTCGTGCCGGCGAGATCGCTATCGCTAAGCGAATCGAAGAAGGCACGCGTGAAGTAATGGCAGCGTTGTCTTACTATCCAGGCGCTGTCGATGTATTGATCAACACCTACGATCGAGTACTTGAAGAAGAAGGTCGCTTAAGCGATATCTTTAGTGGCTTTATTGATGGTGATGGCGAAGAGCCAGTATTTGAAGAGCTAGAAGAGCCTGTTGTAGAAGCGACTGAAGACGACGCTGATGACAGCGACGACGAAGAAAGTGACGACGATGATGATAGCGAAACTGAAAGCGGTCCTGATCCAGAGGAAACAGCTTTACGTTTTGGAGAGATTCGCCGTACTCATCGTGAACTGCAAGCACTGCTTGAACAACACAGCTACGATCGTAAAAACCCAGATGTGATGGCTAAGCAAGAAACACTAAGCATCATGTTTGCGCCAATCAAACTTGCACCAAAACTGTTTGATGAGCTAATTGATCGTGTTCGTTCACGTATGAGTAAACTGCGTGAGCAAGAACGTCTAATCATGCAACTTTGTGTACGTAAAGCAAACATGCCTCGTACCGAGTTCTTGAAGCGCTTCCCGAACAACGAAACGAACCCGACTTGGATTCAAGAGCGCATCGAAGCAGATGTAGCCTACTCTGAAGGCCTGCGTGAAAACGAAGCTGAGTTTATGCGTTGCCAACGTAAACTACGTGGCATCGAGAAAGATACTGGCTTAACGATCACAGAGCTAAAAGAGATTAATCGTCGTATTTCGATCGGTGAAACTCGTGCACGTCGCGCTAAGAAAGAAATGGTTGAAGCTAACTTACGTCTGGTTATCTCGATCGCTAAGAAATACACCAACCGTGGTCTACAGTTCTTGGATCTTATCCAAGAAGGTAATATCGGCCTAATGAAAGCGGTTGATAAATTCGAATACCGTCGCGGTTACAAATTCTCTACCTACGCGACATGGTGGATTCGTCAGGCAATCACTCGCTCGATCGCAGACCAAGCCCGTACGATCCGTATTCCTGTACACATGATTGAGACGATCAACAAGTTAAACCGTATCTCTCGTCAAATGCTACAAGAAATGGGCCGCGAAGCTACACCGGAAGAATTGGCTGTTCGTATGGACATGCCTGAAGATAAGATCCGTAAAGTCTTGAAGATTGCAAAAGAGCCAATCTCAATGGAAACACCAATTGGTGACGACGAAGATTCGCACCTAGGTGACTTCATTGAAGATGATGGTGCCGTATCACCAAGTGATACTGCGACTAGCGAAGGCTTGAAAGAATCGACAACGATGGTTCTTTCTGGTTTGACGGCACGTGAAGCGAAAGTATTGCGCATGCGTTTTGGTATCGACATGAACACTGACCACACCCTAGAGGAAGTGGGCAAGCAGTTTGATGTAACACGTGAGCGTATTCGTCAGATTGAAGCGAAGGCATTGCGTAAATTACGCCACCCAAGCCGCTCTGAGCATCTACGCAGCTTCCTAGACGAATAGTCATCTAAGAAAAAGCCATTTTAAAAAGCCCCTAGTAGTGTTGCTACTAGGGGCTTTTTTTGTCTATGAGCCTTAGTTTTTTTGTTGTAATACTTCCCACTTGTCGCATTTTTGTCATACACTGAAAATATGCTCAAGGTTAAGAAGCAAGTAAGCTTGTCTGATGTTAGTGAATGCCGTTAACGACAATGCGCAACGTATACCTCCATCCACAAGGGAAGCGTGATACTTAATGACCCAAGAGACTCAACAACACCTCCCTGCCCGCGCGTTTATTGTACGCAGCACTTCGCCGTATTCCTCACATACTACACAAGCGTATCTAAAGGATTATTTATCTCTAAGTAGAGGAGAGAAGTACTATGGAAAAGATCTATGTGTTAGATACCAACGTGTTACTTCACGACCCAATGGCCATCTACGCCTTTGCGGAACACAAAGTCGTCATTCCTATGACAGTCTTGGAAGAGTTAGATGAAATCAAGGATCGCAGAGATAAAGACGTAAGCCGAGAAGCACGCCTAGCGATTAATATCATTGATAAAATAGTTGGGGATGCCTCCCCTAAAGATTTACAAAACGGCGTCCCTATCCATACCGCCGAAACAGAGCAAGTGGCGAAAACCTTTGGAACCCTGGCTATTTTTCCTGACCAACAAATTACCAACATCGACAACGTTCCATTCTTAAATGGCAATCATCATCACGCCAACGACAACCGAATCATCAACGTTGCACTGAGCTTACAAGCCACTAATCCACGTGCCAGTGCGTGCCTAGTCACTAAAGACATTAATATGCGTATCAAAGCAAAAGGCTCCGGGCTTGAGCGTGTTGAAGACTACCGTAAAGACAAAGTTTTAGACGATGTTGACCTTTTAAATAAAGGTTACGTACACATCGAGGGTCGTTTGTGGGACGGTATCTCAAACGTAGAAACTGAAAATCATGGCTCTCACACAGTTCATAAAATAAGAAAAGTAGAGCTTCCAAGCGAACTTTACTTAAACATGTTCGTTATTGATGATGAAGAATTTAGCGGCTTTGTTGTCAATATTGATGAAGAATTCATCTATTTGGTGGATGTAAATCGTCAAAGCCTGATGCACCAGAGCTTCTGGGGGATTGAGCCTCGAAACCTAGAGCAAGCCATGGCTTTTTACCTGCTACGCCACGAAAACAGCGACATGATGATTATGACGGGGCCTGCAGGCTCTGGTAAAACACTTTTAGCACTAGCATATGGTCTACACGTCACCATGGAGGAGAAACGCTTTAATAAAATCATCGTTGCCCGATCAACCCCACCACTGGCGGAAGACATCGGTTTTCTACCCGGGACAGAGGAAGAGAAAATGGCGCCTTGGTTGGCCGCTTTTGACGATAACCTTGAAATACTGCACGGCAGCGATGAGCACTCCGTCAGCAGCATTGAGTATGTGAAACAAAAAGCCAATATTCAATTCAAATCACTGAACTTTATGCGTGGTCGCTCGTTTAACAACGCACTGATCATTGTCGATGAGGCGCAAGGCCTAACCCAGTTCCAACTTAAGTCCATCGTCACTCGTGTCGGTGTAAACTCTAAAATCATCGTGCTAGGCAACCTTGCGCAGATTGATAACAAATACATTACGCCATTGACCTCAGGCTTAACGTATCTGGTTGAACGCTGTAAATCCTTTAAATACACCAGTATTATGCATGTAAACGGTATCGAACGTAGCCGCTTAGCAGAATTTGCTGAAGAGAACTTATAACCTTCCATCCATAAAAAAAGCGGCTCACACGAAGCCGCTTTTTGATAATTAAAACAAGTTTTAGCCTAATTTAGAAAGGATACCTTTCAATTTAGATGCTAATTCCTCATTAGTTAAAATACCTTTCTCTGTATCAAAATTCTCTTCGAATGACGGTACAGATAAGCTGCCCTTCAAATCCATTGCAAAGAATTCTGCGGACCCTTCAGCACTGGCCAAAACACTTGAAGCTCCACCCGGACCAGGGGAAGTAGACATGATAACCGTTGGTTTACCTTGATATACTTCCATATCAATACGAGACGCCCAGTCAAATAGGTTTTTATAGGCAGCCGTGTATGAACCATTATGCTCAGCGAATGACACTAAAATGACGTCAGCGGCGCCAATTTTATCAAAAAATTTTTGACCAAGTGGATGAATACCATTTTCTGTATGGCGTTCGATGCTGTAAATTGGCATCTCATAATCATTTAGATCCAGCACTTCAACGTCAGCGCTTTTGTTTTCAGCCAACAGATTGGCAGCATAAGTAACCAGTTGCTTATTGATAGATGCTTTATGATTTGTTGCAGCAAAAGCTAAAATTTTCACAGCTCGTCCCTCTGATTAGTATTAGGTAATGTTTAGTACTTACTACGTTAGCACGTCACTAAGGATTAAATGTGTCAAAAGAAAGCCAATAAGTTAATGCTCTATTTACTTTAATGCAAAAGTTACAGCTGCTTGGGCATGTATTGCAGTCGTATCAAACAAAGGAACATCGGTATCTTTTTGCTCAACCAACATACCAATCTCAGTGCACCCAAGAATAACAGCTTCAGCGCCTTGCTCTTTTAGTGTCTGGATAATGCGCAAATACTCAGCTTTAGCAGCATTTTTCGTAATGCCTAAACATAGCTCTTGGAAGATAACACGATGTATCAAAGCCCTATCACTATCCGTTGGTACCAGTATATCCAAGTCAAATTTCTCAGCTAAACGACCTTTATAAAAGTCTTGCTCCATTGTAAACGCCGTACCAAGCAAACCAACACGTTCGATACCAGCGCGAACTAACGCCTCGCCAGTTGCATCCGCAATGTGGATAAGCGGGATATTAATAGCATCTTCGACTTGATCCGCCACTTTGTGCATGGTGTTAGTACAAATTAAAAGGCAGTCTGCTCCGGCAGACTCTACACCACGAGCGGCTTGCGCTAAAATTGAGCCTGCTTGCTGCCAATCAGAATTGCGCTGGCATTCTTCTATTTCAGAAAAATCGACACTATACAACGCAATCTTCGCAGAATGTAGTCCACCCAAAGACGCCTTGATGCCTTCATTCAGAGCTCGATAATAGCTCTGCGTGCTTTCCCAGCTCATACCACCTAACATACCAATCGTTTTCATTGTGTCTTAAATACTCCCTTAAATAGTTCTACTGTTTTACCTTATCCTATGCTCCGTTATCGATCAAAGGTGCTACAAACTTATGTTCTTACTGTAACCGAAAAGCAGTGCTAAATCAGACATAGCCTCCTCAGTAAACCGTCTTTTTGCGCTCACCTGTAGTATTCACACAGAACGCCTCAATCACGAAAAATCGGTTTTTCTAAATTAACGCGTACGTTTTTGACTCATATTGTAGAGCGAACTATTGAGATATTTACGTTAAAGAATAAGCTATTTACCCCTTAACTGATTACGTTTAATTGCTCTTTTGTGTACGTAAAAACATATAGACAAGAACAAAAAATGGTACAATTCTAAACCAATTATCGAGTCCTTTAGATTTCAGTATATTGACGCTTCATTTTTTATTGGAAGACCTAAATATGATTCCAAATCAGTTAAATACATTTAACACTGTTGTTAAAAATGGCAGCTTTTCCAGCGCAGCCAGATTACTCGGCGTATCATCTGCTGCGATCAGTAAATCTATTTCGCAGTTAGAAAAAAACTTAGAATTACGACTTTTTCATCGCTCTACTCATTCCCTTACATTAACCGAAGATGGCCAAGAGCTTTATAAACGTACTGGCCATTTAATCGAGCAATTAGAAGATCAAATACGCTTAAGTACCGACAAGCAAAAGTCACCCCATGGTCGCTTAAAAGTGAATTTACCTGATAGCTTTGGAAGAATGTTTGTCTTACCCCTAGTTCCCGCGTTCTTAGAAAAATATCCAGATGTTGAATTAGATTTGAAGTTTGATGACCGCATGGGCGATTTGGTTAAAGAAGGTGCAGACGTAGGTATTGGTGTATTGGGCAACGACGACAGCTCACTGATAGCAAGGGAGTTCTACTCATTACAACCAGTACTGGTTGCTAGTCGTGACTACCTTCTTAAATACGGTGAGCCCACGACGCCTCAAGACTTATTGCAACACAACTGCATTGCATATCGTTCAAATACCACAGGTAAGAAGAAACTCTGGAACTTCAGAACAGACGGTGAGCAGATTCAAATGGAGCCCGAGGGCAATCTCATTGTTAACAACTTGTCAGCCGCCATGACAGCAGTAGAAACAGGGGTCGGTATCGCGGCAGTAGGTGTTGGCAACTATGGAGCGTGCCTTGAACAGGGCGGCTTTCGCCGAGTATTACGAGGCTATGAATCAGATCCGATCAAAGTTATGATTTATTATTCATCAAGGCATTACCTTCCAGCTAAAACGCGTGCTTTTATCGATTATATGATTGCTAATGTGCAAGAGAAATGCCCACTAGAACTTGAAGAAATGATCCATGCTTTATAAATAGAAAGGCGACCCTAAATTCAGGATCGCCTTTTGATGTCTAAACAGAATTTCGATTAAGGTTTTTCCGCTCTAGCGCCGTCATTGCCATATAAAATACCGGCGTAAATAATAATCCAAAAATAGTGACACCAATCATACCTGAAAAGACAGCAATCCCCATTGCCTGACGCATTTCAGCGCCGGCTCCCGTTGCCAACACCAAAGGCACGACTCCTGCAGTAAAGGCAATTGATGTCATCAAGATTGGGCGTAAACGCAAACGACACGCAGATAATATGGCCTCTAATCTAGACTCACCTTGATGACGTTTATCTCTAGCAAACTCCACCATCAAAATAGCATTTTTACTGGCCAATGCGACCAATACGATCAAAGCAACACTGGTAAAAATATTGTTATCTCCCCCCATTAACCACACACCAAATAGTGCTGACAGTATCGTCATCGGTACGATTAAAATGATCGCTAACGGTAACGTTAAACTCTCGTATTGAGCGGCAAGCACCATAAACACTAGCAGCACTACAAGTGGAAAAATATAAACCATTGTATTACCCGCTAAAATTTGTTGGTAGGTCACTTCTGTCCACTCAAATGCCATACCTTTATCAAGTTGCTCACTAAGAATTCTCTCAATCGCTTCTTGTGCCTGATCCGAGCTGTAGCCAGGTGCAGGATTACCATTTAATTCAGCGGTTGGATAACCGTTGTAATGCATGACACGGTCAGGTCCAATTGCCGATTCAACAGTAAGAATAGATCCTAGTGGCACCATGGTTCCAACCTTATTACGCACTTTTAAGCGTAAAATCTGCTCTGGATCAACACGATGTTCAGCTTCTGCTTGGGCATTTACTTGATACGTTTTTCCAAATAAATTGAAGTCGTTTACATACGCTGACCCCAAATAAATCTGTAGCGTTTCAAAAACTTGATCAAGAGGAATTCCTTGTAGTAAAGCTTGCTCACGATCCACTTCAATATCCATCTGCGGTACCTGAATACGGAAACTTGAGAAAACTCCAGTAAGAGCAGGTTCCTGATATGCGGCATTCATCACTTTCTGTAGATTAGCAAACAAAACATCAAACCCTAGACTTGCTCGATCTTCAATTTGAAGCTTAAAGCCTCCCGTTGACCCCAAACCAAGAATCGGTGGTGGTGGAAAGATCGCTACAAACGCTTCATCTATGGTGCTAAATCGACCGTTCAGTTGTCCTGCTATGGCACCAGCAGAAAGTTCAGGTGTCTTACGTTTTTCAAAGTCCTCCAATGTCACAAAGACAATGGCACTGTTGGAGCTATTGGTAAATCCGTTTACTGACAAACCAGGGAATGAAACGGTTTGCAGTACACCGGGGGTAGCCAACGCAATTTGTTCCATCTCTCGAACGACAGCTTCTGTTCTATCTAGACTAGCGGCATCCGGTAGTTGAGCAATGGCCACTAGATATTGCTTGTCTTGTGACGGAATAAAACCGCCAGGAACCGCGTCAAACAGTTTAATAGTACTGCCCAACAAACCGATATAGACCACACCAACCACAACGCCTAAACGAATGAGCTTTTTAACGCCTTTTTCATAAGCTCTTCCACCTCGCTCAAACAATCGGTTGAATGGTGCAAACAACCAACGACCAAACATTGCATTCATCACTCTTGTCAGTGCATCCGGCTTCGCATCATGGGAACGTAGCAATAACGCAGACAAAGCCGGCGATAAGGTCAACGAGTTAAAGGCTGAGATAAGCGTAGAGATCGTAATGGTTAAAGCGAACTGCTTGTAGAACTGACCACTTAAGCCTTGAATAAACGCAGTTGGGATAAACACTGCGCACAAAACTAAAGCTATCGCGATAATTGGCCCAGTTACCTCACTCATTGCTTGGCGTGTAGCGGCCACGGGAGAAAGGCCATTTTCAATATTACGTTCTACGTTCTCCACCACTACAATCGCATCATCGACCACGATACCGATGGCCAATACCAAACCAAATAAAGACAACGTATTAATAGAAACGCCCAACCATTGCATGACTGCAAAGGTTCCAACAAGAGACACGGGTACAGCAATCAATGGAATAACCGATGCGCGCCATGTTTGTAAGAATAAAATAACGACAATAACTACCAATACAATCGCTTCTAGCAAAGTGTTGATGACAGCATCGATTGAGCCTCGAACAAAGACGGTCGGATCATAAGCAATATCGTACTCAACACCTTGAGGAAAACGCTTTGCCAATTCCTCCATTTGCGCTCGTACTTGATTCGATAATTCAATTGCATTGGAGCCTGGTCGCTGAAAAATAGGGATAGCTACCGCAGTTTGTCCACTTAACAACGCTCTTAATGAGTAAGAGTCTTGTCCAAGCTCGATTCTAGCCACGTCCTTTAAGCGTGTCATCGCACCATTGCTACCAACTTGAACAATGATATTTTCAAATTCTTCAATGCTTTCAAGACGTCCTTTTACATTGAGAAGTATTTGAAATTCACTGTCCAACGCTACAGGTTGTGCACCTAAACTCCCTGCGGCCACTTGCTGGTTTTGTGCTCGTACTGCCTGCACCACATCACTCGGAATTAGACCTCTCGATGCCAATTCATCGGGATCCAACCACAAACGCATAGAGTACTTACCTCCTCCAAACATTCGCACATCACCCACTCCTGGCAAACGCGCCAAAGCATCTTTAATGTAAATATCGGCATAGTTTGAGAGATAGCTAATATCTTGATCACCTTTGGGGGAAAACAAATGCACTACCATGGTCAAGTTTGGCGATGATTTCTCTGCCACTACCCCAAGACGTTGCACTTCCTCAGGAAGCCTTGGTAAGGCACTGGATACACGGTTTTGCACCTGTACTTGAGCTCGATCTAGATCGGTCCCAAGCGCAAATGTCAGCGTCAATGTCATACGCCCATCGCTGGTTGCTTGAGAGAACATATACAGCATGTTTTCCACGCCATTCATTTCTTGCTCAAGTGGTGCCGCCACCGTTTCAGCAATAACTTTCGGATTGGCTCCAGGGTAATTCGCAGTCACAACAACCGTTGGAGGCACCACCTCTGGATATTCACTGACGGGAAGTTGAAACAGAGAAATGCCACCACCAATCAAAATCAGCAAGGATAGCATCGCCGCAAAAATGGGTCGGCTAATAAAAAAATGACTGAACTTCATTATAAGTGAATCCTTATGATGCTGACGGTTTAACGTCTGCTAAGGCCAATTCAGCCGTTTTAATTGATACATTTCTAGGAGCAATTATCATACCTGGCCCCACTCGAGCAGGGCCATTTACCGCAATCCGCTCATTGGGCTGCAAGCCCGACTCAATGACGCGGAGTTCACCCTCACGACGCCCGAGCTGAACCTGGCGGTATTCCAACATATTGTCTTGATTAACCACTAAGACAAAGCGATTTTCTAAGTCCGTTCCTACCGCACGATCAGGTACTAAAATAGACGGCTGACTTGCCGCGGCCTGTAGCTGGATACGAGCAAACGCACCGGGTCGAAGTACCTCATCATTTGACTTAAATGACGCTCGCACACGTAACGTACCACTCTCAATATTGATTTGATTGTCTATGAAGTCTAAAAAGCCATGATATTCATTCTGAGCTTTGCCTGATAAAACTAAAGTGGCCTGTGTTTGGCTATTTGCTTTAACCTGTAAAAATGAGTCATTCCATGTACGCTCATCCACATCAAAGTATGCATGTAGAGAATCCGTTGCGACCAGTTTCGTTAGGACACTTTGCCCCGCTTGTACGGTATTACCAACGGTAATAAATGCATTAGATACTTGTCCATTAATCGGCGCTCGAACCTCGGTAAACTGTAGATTTAACAAAGCGGATTCCAACGCAGCTTGTACTGAAGCCAGTTCAGCACGACGCTGCTGAGCAACGGACATTCGGGACTCTGCTTGCTCTGCTGACATAGCGTTACGTCCTTGCAGACTTTTAGCCCGTTGTGCTTCAGACTGAGCCTGAGTGAGCGCCGCTTGTGCACGATTTAGTTCCGCAGTTAAGCGAGCGACTTCAGCAGAAAATGGGCGAGGGTCGATTTTGAATAGTAAATCACCGCGTTTAACTTGACTGCCCTCTTTAAAAGACACTTCATCAATGACACCTGATACTCGTGGGCGCAAGTCCACTTGCTGTGGCGACTCTAAGCGCGTAGTAAATGTGTACTCGGGGCTGTATTGGGCGTAAACCACCTTCGCTACATCTACGGGTTGAGCTGGTTTTTTTGTAGCAACCGTTGAATCCGCTTCTGCGGAGCAACCGACTATGACTGTAGCCAAAAACAAAACAGAAAATATTCGCAAAGACATGTACCTAACTCCGTTGATAACGATTGCGTCAAAAGAAAGTCGGCAAGTATCTACGAATGGCCTTTAACTCTGTAGTAGGCACCAAGTTAAATTGGTTTAAACCTAAAGTTACAACAAAACGATGCAATAGCTTCTGAATCACTCACTATCAATAAAAATGGCACCATTCTTATTGAAATAGTGCCATTCAAGGTTGAGAATGTGACAATCACCTTAACATGCTTAGAGAGTGTAAATGGATCTACTGCTGACTTGGAAAGGCAAATTGTGCTGCTCCATGAGTTGCACGTTTTGGCCAACGCTGGCTGATTGCTTTGCGTCGTGTGTAGAAACGAACGCCATCCGGGCCATATGCATGTAAGTCGCCAAAAAGCGAGCGCTTCCAGCCACCAAAACTGTGTGAAGCAACAGGGACTGGTAATGGCACATTGACGCCGACCATGCCAGCTTCAACTTCATCGCAAAACATCTCAGCCGCTTCACCATCGCGCGTAAAGATACAGGTACCATTGCCGTACTCATGTTCATTAATCAACGCGATGCCCTCTTCTAAGCTGTTCACACGTACAATGCAAAGCACAGGCCCAAAGATTTCTTCTTGGTAAATACTCATCTCTGTGGTCACTCGATCAAACAGACAACCACCAATGAAGTAACCTTCTTCATATCCCTCTACGTTCAATCTACGACCATCTACTAACAAGTTAGCACCACTGGAAACACCTTCACCGACATATTGAGTCACTTTTTCAAAATGTTCTTTAGAGATCAGCGGCCCCATTTCTGAGCTTTCTTGAGTGTATGCGCCAATTCGCAACGCCTGTATTTGCGGGATAAGTCTTTCTATTAAACGTTCTGCTGTTTCATCGCCAACGCACACCGCTACGGAGATCGCCATGCAACGCTCACCACAAGAACCAAAAGCAGCGCCCATTAAAGCACTGACTGCACCCTCTAGCTCCGCATCAGGCATAACGATCGCATGGTTCTTGGCTCCACCTAGCGCCTGCACTCTCTTCCCTCTCGCTGTACCTTGGGAATAGATATACTCCGCTACTGGCGTCGAGCCGACAAAACTCATGGCTTTTACCTGAGGCGCTTCAATCAACGCATCGACAACTTCTTTGCCGCCGTTGATGACACTCAATACGCCTTTTGGCAACCCCGCTTCCACGAGAAGTTTCGCAATATAAAGCGTCGAACTTGGATCTTTTTCTGACGGCTTCAAAATAAAGCAATTGCCACATACTATGGCTAACGGATACATCCACAAGGGCACCATAGCAGGGAAATTGAAGGGGGTTATGCCCGCCACAATACCAACAGGTTTACTCTCACTCCACGCATTAATCCCAGGGCCTGTATTAGAAGAATACTCACCTTTAAGTAACTCAGGTGCACCACAAGCGTATTCAACATTCTCAATACCACGTTGCAATTCACCTAATGCATCAGGAAGCGTTTTACCGTGTTCTTCACTGATCAGCTTTGCGATCGTTTCTTTGTTCTGCTCCAGCAGTTCTTTGAAACGAAACATGATGCGTGCACGCTTTAACGGCGGTGTGGCTTTCCACTCAGGTAACACCTCTTCGGCCGCTGCTATGGCTGCGGCAACGGTCTGAGCATTGCCCATTTCCATAGAGCACGTAACTTTACCTGTCGCAGGGTTAAATACATCGATGACTTGTTCGCTGTGGCTGATCATTTTACCTACGATAAAATGCGTTACTGTTTCCATAACTTTGTATACCTATTGATACGGTTTAAATATGTGATGACTTAATCTAACTCGTGTAGCGTCTCATGGACGGCACTAAACAAACGCTCTAAGTCTTCTGGATCGGCATTAAAAGTGGGGCCAAATTGCAACGTATCACCTCCTGCTCGAACACAATAGCCTTTGTCCCAAAGTGCCAACATGGCTTTGAAGGGGCGAATGGTTGGATCACCTTCTTTAGATTGAATTTGAAGTGCGCCCGCTAAACCACAATTACGTATATCTATCACGTGATCGGTTCCTTTAAGGGCATGCAATTTATTCGCAAAAATAGGGGCTAATTCCGCCGACTGCTCAATTAAATGATCGCGCTCAAGTAAATCCAAACAGGCCAACGCTGCTGCACAAGCCACAGGGTGAGCGGAATACGTATAACCATGGGTAAATTCGATCGAATGATCGGCTAGAGGTTGCTCCATAAATGTTTTATAGATCTCCTCTGAAGTCACTACGGCCCCCATCGGAATGGCGCCATTGGTAAGCTGCTTAGCTGTATTTAAAATATCCGGCGTGACGCCGAAATACTCCGCTCCCGTCCAGCGACCCATTCGGCCAAACGCAGTAATGACTTCATCGAAAATAAGTAAGATGTCATGTGCATCACAGATTTCACGAAGGCGTTGCAAATACCCTTCTGGCGGCACCAAAACACCAGCAGAACCTGACATAGGCTCAACAATCACTGCAGCGATATTTGAGGCATCGTGAAGTTCAATCAGTTTCAAAAACTCATTCGCCAATGCTACACCGCCGGTTTCAGCCATGCCTTTTGTAAAAGCTAACTCTGGCTGCAGAGTATGTGGGAGGTGATCTGCATCTAGGAGTTGGCCAAAGGTTTTACGGTTACCATTTATACCACCTAGGCTGGTGCCACCGAAGTTCACTCCGTGATAACCTCGTGCACGACCAATTAGCTTAGTTTTGCTGGACTTGCCTTTCGCTCTCCAATAGGCACGAGCTAGTTTTAACGAGGTATCAGCGCTTTCCGAACCTGACCCGGTAAAAAGCACGTGATCAAGACCCTTTGGCATTTTCGCAACGATGCGCTCAGCAAGTTGAAAAGACAACGCATGCCCAAATTGGAAGGCTGGTGAGTAATCGAGAGTCCCTAGTTGCTCTGCGACCGCTTTTTGGATTTCTGGACGTGCATGACCTGCACCACAAGTCCAAAGTCCTGACAGAGAATCGTAGACATCACGTCCATGCTGGTCTTTGAACCAAGATCCAGATGCCGATGCAATAATGCGAGGATGACTATGAAAGTGGCGGTTGGCTGAAAATGGCATCCAATGCGCACTCAAATCAACTTCTGTTTCTCCCTGCGAAAATCGATAATGACTCATGCTAACCCCATATTTTTCTATTCTGTAGGACTCTTTTTCGCATGAGTTCGGCTGCCATTAAATACAAACTTGCTTTACTCAAGTTAAGTAAAAACGAAATTGAATTAAAAAACCTACAAAATCAGCCTAACTCTAGCCGCTTATGAACTGTGAATTATATTCAGCCTATTGGTTTATAAGCATTTTTTAAATAAGAAAAACAGAATAAACTAATATAACAAAAATTTATCTTTACGCGACTAGAGGCTTTACAGATTAAGGGGATTGTGTTTTTGTGTGTAATAATCATGCAAAAAAAAGGAAAAAAACTAGAACAATACCGTACTAGACTGCATTATAACCCTAAAGAATATGGAGGATAGTTTGAATAGCTGCCATGGTTATCTGTTTTGTCTTGGTTTTTTGTTGTTAACCAATAGTATGGCCCATGCCGAAAAAGTGGTGCTTTACTCAATGCACTTTCCCCCTTATTCGATCAATGCTGACATTGTCCCCTCTTATGAAGATAATGTTGGTGAGGACGGTTTGTATGGCGCCGACATTGAAATAATTCGAGCAGCTTACGCATCTCAGAACATTGAGGTCGCCTTCAAAACAGCCCCTTGGAAACGCATCATGCGTGATTTGGAAGCTGGACTTATTTTAGGCGCGGTATCTTGTCGCCCAATAGCAGAAAGGTCCGCTTTCAGTTATTTTTCAGAAGCTGTCAGCTACTCTACAATGGTTTTGGCCACCCAAAAAGACTTCTTAGGCAAACAAGATTCTCATCCACTGAACATACTATCTACCTATAAAAACATCGTAATGGCTGGGTGGGCGCAAGAGCATATTCTAAAGAGTAATAATATTAACTACTCTGTCGTAAACGGCATAAATAAAGGAGTAGCTCTATTATTACATCGTAATCAAGATATCTTCATGACAGATAAAGAAAGTCTGGTTTATGTGCTTGATAAGATGGATGTGAAAGATCAATTCAGTTTCTACAAAATAGATAACATCGATCACACTGATTACACGGTTTGTTTTAGCAAGAAATTCAAGCACTCAGAACACCTATGGCGTACTTTAAATCGAGGTTTAAGCGTGCTTCGTGAATCAGGAAAAATACGTGATTTGTACGCAAAATATGGCATTACCAACCCTAATGACGTCCCTTAATTTTATGAAGACTCAGTATGCTGGAACTACATAAGCGCTTATCCTATAAGCAAGCCAAATGGGCTTTAGTCCTCTTAATAGCCATGGGGATTTTAGGAAGTTCTTTTCAAATTTTCACGGATTGGCGTGAAGAGAAAGAAAACATCAGTGGTCGAATGGTTGGGACACTGGAGACAGTAGAAAATGCTGCAATAGAATCTGCTTATACGCTAGATTCTAACCTAGCTAAACAAGTTTTAAGCGGGTTAATGCGGACTAATGTGTTTTATGAAATAGTGCTAAGAGACGATTTAAGCAATGAAATGGCCTATTATTATCGACCAATTTCTTCGCATTCATACAGCTGGTTGTCTGATTATTTGGCCAATGATTTAAAACAAACCTATACACTTGAGCTTAAAAGAGGTGATCTTCGAGTTGGAGAGCTTACTGCCAGCATAGACAATAGAGCGGTTACAGAAAACTTTATCAGTCGTACCCTGCGTTTAATCACGACGACAATTTTAGCAACACTCGTTTTAAGTACAGCAATTCTTACCTTAATCTACTTTCAAACCTCAAGACCTTTATCTCGATTTATCCAGCAACTTGGAAGTGTAGGTCAACGCAAGCTAAACAATGAAGGTCTTCACTTCACTGAAATTAATCGTGACGATGAAATCGGTGTTTTGGCTAGAACTTTTTCGACTCTGTGGCATCAACGTCAAACTGTAGAAGTAGAACTTGAGAAACGCGAAGCCTATTTCCGCGCTGTAATGCAGCAATCACGAGAATGTATGTTACTGACATCTCAAACAGGCCAAATACTTGATTTCAATGATGCGGCGATACATTTATTAGGCTACAGAGAGTCTAGTATAAAGACCATGAACCTAAAAAACATCGACCATAAATTCAACCGAGAAGTGTTGATAGATTGGACCCAAGATACACTAGGCAAAGTCTCCACGTTTGAAACCCGTTATGTACGTCATAATGGCACCATGGTCCCCGTTGAAGTATGTGCCAGTATGATTACGTTAGATAATACTCCTCGTTATCTTGTCTCCGTTCGTGATATCACGCAGCGTATAAAAGACCAAGAACAGGTTAGATACCTCGCCTACTATGACGCTTTAACTAATCTACCTAACCGACGACTTCTTCATGATCGCTTAAGTAATGCGATCGAAGTTGCTCAGGAGCATGATCACATTGGCGGGGTTCTGTTTCTTGATTTAGACCGTTTTAAAACAATTAATGACTCTATGGGTCATCATGCAGGTGATCAGTTATTGATTGAGGTATCAAAGCGTATCAATACCTTAATCTCTAAAGGCGACACTGCATCTCGCTTAGGTGGCGATGAATTTGTTTTACTGTTACCGGATATTTGCCAAGATATGCAGGATGCACAAGCGACCGTGTCTCACCTTGCTGAGCAACTTTTAGCTGCTATGAGCACTGCCTTTGTGATTCAAAAAGTAGAATTGTATGTATCCGCTAGCATCGGTATCAGCCTGTTCCCTATGGATCAGTCAGATGGCATGCGTATTCTACAGCAGGCTGACACTGCCATGTACAAAGCCAAAGAAAATGGTCGTAGCGGTTTCCATTTCTACCGTAGTGAAATGCAACAGTTCGCAACAGAACGCTTGAAAATGGAAAAAGCGTTACACCATGCACTGGAAAGAAATGAGCTCTATTTAGTTTACCAACCTCAAGTAAACGATCAGGGAGAACTCATTGGCTTTGAAAGCCTTGTAAGGTGGCTAAGCCCGGAACTTGGCCAAATTTCACCGGCTGAATTTATTCCTATCGCAGAGGAAACAGGCTTAATAAACCCTTTAGGTGAATGGGTGTTAATGGAGGCGTGTCGCCAATTATACACCTGGCAACAGGTCGTTGGTCTACCAGCAAGCTTTAAAAGCCTAGCGGTGAATATCAGTCCTTTTCAATTTTCACGCGAAGACTTTGTCGAGCAAATTCAACGCGTAATTGATACTACAGGTGTCGATGCCAATCAGCTTGACTTAGAAATCACCGAAGGTATGTTGGTTGAAAATATCAAAGCGGTGGCTGCCAAGATGAATGCTTTACAGCAACGCGGCATTCGTTTCTCAATTGACGATTTTGGTACTGGCTATTCATCTTTACGCTATTTGCAGCATTTACCATTGGATCAGTTGAAAATTGATCAGTCTTTTATTCGAGATATTACTGAAGATCCTAACAGTTACGAGATCATCAATACGATTATCTCCATGGCCAAACATATGAAGCTGTCTGTTATAGCAGAAGGCGTCGAAACTAACTTTGAAGAAAACATTCTAAGCAGCATCGGCTGCCATCGATTCCAAGGGTTCTATTTCTCCAAACCCTTAGAGAAACACACGGCAACACAATACTTAGTCGAAAAAAAGCGCTTTCCAATACACCTTAATGAAGCATCTAGCACTTTCTGAATTGGAATCTTTGAAGACTGCTTTTCAAAATGTAGACTAGAACGTTAACGCCTCATGCCATGAAGTTTCTGTAGCAACAACTTTTGCTGGAGAGCCTGCAGCGACTTCATTATTGGCAATGCTTTTTGTCAACGTGGAATTGATCCCAACGATAGAGCCCTCCCCAATGACGACCCCTTTTAGTACCGTAACATTATCTGCTAACCAAACAGAACGCCCTACAGTGATGTCTTTAGCAAAATTAACACGCTGTCCAGCTTTCAAAATATCATGGCCATCACTGGTCATCAGCTTTACATTACGCGACAGCATACAATCAGCACCTAACGCTAGCGTTGTGCCTTCTTCACGGGATGACAGATAGCAATTCTCACCAATTACGCACCCTTCATCGATAGTAATCGAACAGTTGTTACCCAAAATTTCTAAGTGTACATCACGGAGATTACACCCTTTCGCAATTCGTAGATGGTTGTTTCGTCCTTTCACTATAATCTCACATCCGCGAATTTTTGCAGAAGCATCAATCGATACATGATTGCCTTGCGCTACCTTCATCTTATTTCTCAGGTTTAATTTTAGAAAATCAATAACGTTCATAAAGGGTCCAATTCAAATCAACCAGCAGCACAAAAAGCACTTTTTGATAACATAAAAGCAAAGAATACGCTTGAGCGACTAAGCCACGCAAGCTAGAGCAATGATATCGACTAAAATACGACGCTGATAAAAAAACATTGTGTCTAATACTTAAACAGCAGCTGCTTTCAAGCTAGAATGGCGCAAAATCTGAGAAACACCCTAGAATATGAATAAGCGAGTCCATCTATGAAATTGTTCATTAAACTGATCCGTAACTTACTTGGAGGCATCATAGCCTTACTTGACTTAATTACCCGTGGGTCTAAAAAGAAGCGCACTCCTGAGCAACAGCAGGAAGTGAATCAAGCAGCACAAGATCTTACCCTTTACCAATTTTTTGCTTGCCCATTTTGCACTAAGACTCGACGCGCCATATACAAGCTCAACCTTCCGGTTGAAAAACGCAGTGCCTCCGAAGGATCGCCTTACCGAGAAGAGCTAAAACAAGGCGGTGGTAAAGTAAAAGTGCCTTGCCTACGCATTGAAAAAGACGGCCAAACAGAATGGCTGTATGACTCAAAAGAAATCATTCGCTACTTAGAAAACCGCTTCGCTTAATTGCTTTAGATGAGCGTCTCCTTAAAGTGCCCCTGAGATAAATCAATGGGGCATTTTTTATTTCCACCTTACTTCTCCAGGCTCAATAAAGAACCACATCCCATCACATGAATGCCATCACACAAAATGAAAACGAATCTCAATATCACTTGAAAACAAAGATTTTCTCCCTACAATAGACGCCAATAATTCTCGTTTACACTATAAGGATACCTATGAAACGTTTCGTTTTGGCAGCGTTAACAACCTCGCTTATGGCTGCATCTGCTCATGCAGACATCCAAACCATTGAAGATGTATTAGGACGCAGCGTAAGCGTTAATGTCCCCGCTCAACGCGTCGTTCTAGGTTTTTATGCTGAAGACTATATGGCTATTGGAACCGAACAGGCCTTTGATCACGTTGTAGGTATCTCTCGAGACACATGGGAAGCTTGGCGCCCTGCCAGCTGGAAGTTATATACAGATTACCGCCCATCCCTTAAACAAATTCCAGATGTTGGCGAAGTCGAATCTCAGACGTTTTCCGTTGAAAAAATCATTAGTTTAAATCCGGATGTCATCTTACTAGCAGACTGGCAATACAAAGGTTTAGGCATGGACGTGGACACCTTGGAAGACGCTGGCATTCCTATTGTCGTGGTGGACTATAATGCTCAAACACTTGAACGCCATCTCAAAAGTACACAAATCATTGGTGCTCTGACCGACCAAGAAGACCGTGCGCAAAAGATTTCTGACGAATACGAAGCATTGGTGGAACACATTCATACCACCATAGAAAACGCCCAACAGCCTAAACCTCGAACCTATATAGAGTTTGGTAATCAAGGACCAAGTGAATATTCATTTACCTATGGTAAAAACATGTGGGGCGCTATGGTGACCAGCGCAGGGGGCGACAATATTGCCGCACCTTTTGTTGAGTGGTGGGGGCCGATCAATCCTGAGCAAGTGTTAGCATCAGACCCGGAAGTCATCTTCATTACTGGTACTGAAACAGGAAAACAATCGAACGCTATGGTCATGGGCCAAGGCATCAATCGCGAACTGGCTAAAGAAAGACTAGAAGGTTTTACTAAACGACCAGGTTGGGAAAGCTTATCAGCGGTAGAAAACAACCGTGTATATGGGATTTATCAAGGTGCTTCTCGAACCATCCTTGATGGTAGCATGTTGCAATTTATTGCTAAATCTCAATACCCTTCATTGTTTAAGGACCTAGAGCCTGAACAACACTACCTGGATTTTTATAAACGCTATTTACCTGTTGTTCCAAAAGGTACTTTCACCGTCAGTCTTGATAAGTAACTCAATAAGAACGCATAGCAAGGCAGGCTTTCATGTTTTGCTATGCAACATTAGGAAGATGTGAACATGATTAAATTTTCAACGCCTATACTCTTAAGTATGGTATTGATAGCGAATAATACCCTCGCCAAAGATTGGCAAATTCAAATGCTAAATTACGGTGAATCAGGATCTATGGTCTTCGAGCCAGATTACATTCATGCCAACGTTGGCGATACAGTGACCTTTATTCCAACTCAATCAGGGCACAACGCCAAGTCTTATATTGTCCCTGAAGGCAGCTCGGCTTGGTCAAGTAAGTTAAATCAGGAGCATACCCTGTCTTTAGAAAATGAAGGTGTTCACGTGTATTATTGCCCACCACATTTAATGATGGGGATGGTAGGCGTTATTCAAGTTGGCAACGCCAAAAACCTTGAAAAAGTGTCTAGTAAATACCCTCGTTTACGTTCCAAGGTTGCATTACAACCTGAACGAGTCGATACGACCATCGCTAAAATCCGCTAATTTTTACTAGGCGCTCGCCCAAGCCATCACATATTCTTTGTGGCCTGTGTGCTCATTTATCTGCTCACTGGCTACTTTGAAACCTTGCGACATATAAAAACCTATACTCGGCTCATTCGCAGTATAAACCGTTAACGTCAGCGCTTTTTGCTGGGCTTTAGCATGAGCTAGTAAGCACTTACCTACACCTTTAGCTTGCTCATCTGTTGCCACAAACAATGCCGCCAAAGTGCTATTAGTCAGTGCGTAAAAGCCCACCACTTTGCCCTGCTTTTCGTATACGTATACTTTTGCAGAAGGTAAGTAAACATCGCGCATCGCTTCAACTTGCGAAGCCCAAAAATCAGGCGCCACAAAATCATGCGCTTTAATAGAAGCGGTTAACCAGACACTCAGTACCGCATCCATATCGCAGTCTTCAAACGCCCGCACGCCGTCTAAAGCACCTTCGCCCAACAATCGGCCAACACGGTCCTTCGCTTGGTGCTTCACTCCATCATCAATACACAAACCGACTGCCACTAACGCCGCTCCAATCATGCCGATATCATCGGTGTACCCGAGCAATGGTGTTAAATCGGGAATCGCGTCAATCGGGGTCAGTAAATACCCTAACGCCCCATAGATTGCAGTCTTATGAGCGAAGGTACAGTTTTTGTGCTCCGTCGCGTAATACAACGTAAACGCTTTTTCTAACCCTGATCGACCAATCGAACCAGCATAACGCTTACACTTCGTCCAAAAGCTCACGTCATCGTAGGCACAAGCGTATTCCTCAGCGGCTTCCGCCACGCTCATCGGCTGCTCGAGTAGATCATCATCGATCAGAGGATCATGACTCTTTCGCTTAAACGTCAGCTTATTAAACATGCCACTCCTCCATCATTTGCTGTCTATCGACAATCGCGTAATGAATACAGTATGTCTTAGTAAAGTATAAAAATAAAAGTTCAAATCAAAAAATGCCCCGCTGTTTTCACAGAAGGGCATTTAGAAAAGTACTGAAACGGAGAAGAATTACTGTTGAACCGATTTCGCAAGCTCGGTGATCTCATCCCACTTACCCGCTTGTACAAGATCCGTCGGCACAATCCAAGAACCACCAACACACAATACACTTTCGAGTGCTAAGTAGTCTTTGTAGTTCTTTTCATTAATGCCGCCAGTCGGGCAAAAACGGATGTGAGGCATCGGGCCAGAAAACGCTTTAAGCGCTTTCACACCACCGTTCACTTCCGCTGGGAAGAATTTAAAGTGGTCGTAGCCATATTCAATTCCCAACAAGATATCAGATATGGTCGCCACAGCCGGTAAGTAGGGAATATCATATTCTTTGCCAACGGCTAACAGATCAGGTGTCAGCCCAGGACTAATAATAAACTGGGAGCCTGCTTCAACCGCTTGTATGTATTGCGCACGTGTGCATACTGTTCCGGCGCCGACGATCGCATCAGGTACTTCTTTACGCAATGCACTAATCGCCTCTAAAGCGGCATCGGTACGAAGCGTTACCTCTAAAACAGGCACGCCACCTGCTACCAGTGCCTTACCAAGATTGACGGCTTGCTCTACATTGTCTACCACAATAACTGGGACGACTGGCGTTGCTGTCATCACTTGAGCGGCGGTGTAAGTTGTCATAATAAAGTCCTTAATTTAATAATCGTGCCAGTTACGGCCATCTTTAATCGGAAGTGCCATAGACGCGGCTGGCCCCCAAGAGCCAGAAGCATATTCTTTTGGACGCTCACTGGTTTGGCTCCAAGCGGCCATAATGCCATCTACCCATTTCCAAGCAGCTTCCACTTCGTCGTAACGCATAAACAATGTTGCATCATCACGCATAACATCAAGCAATAAACGTTCGTAAGCTTCAGGGCTGCGCTTATTATTAAACGCTTCACTTAAACTTAAGTTCAAATCAACAGGTTGCAGGTTCATGCCTTCTCCCGCACCAGGTACTTTGTTCATGACCGTTAAAGAGATTTTTTCTTCTGGTTGCAGTCGAATAATCAACTGGTTACGTTGCAACTGACGGTTACTTTCGTCATTAAAGATGCTGTGCGGGATCGACTTATACTGAATCACGATTTCAGAATAACGCTGGCCCAAACGCTTACCTGTACGTAGGTAAAATGGCACACCTGCCCAACGCCAGTTATCAATATCCGCTCTTAATGCAACGAAGGTCTCAGTTCGAGACTCAAGGTTAGAGCCTTCTTCATCGAAATACCCTTTAACGTCTTTACCGTTAATCATCCCTTTCGCATATTGGCCACGTACAGTTTTGGTGTACGCATTAGCCCCTTCGATAGGACGCAGAGCTTTGAGTACTTTGATTTTCTCATCACGTACTGAATCGGCATCGTTACGACCCGGAGGTTCCATCGCTACCAAACACAACAACTGCACTAAGTGGTTTTGAACCATGTCACGTAGCGCGCCTGCTTTGTCGTAATAACCCCAACGCCCTTCTACGCCAACAGTTTCAGACACAGTAATCTGTACATTATCAATGTGCGCACTGTCCCATAATGGCTCAAACAAGGTATTACCAAAGCGAATTGCTAGAAGATTTTGTACCGTTTCTTTACCTAAGTAATGGTCGATACGGAAAATTTGTTTTTCACCGAAGTTTTGCGTCACTTCATCGTTGATCGCACGTGACGAAATTAAATCACGGCCTAACGGCTTCTCAAGTACTACACGCATGCGCTCTTGGTTTAAGCCATGATTGGCAAGCGACGAACAAATTGAACCAAAAAGATCTGGCGACGTAGCCAGATAAAACACGACATCTTTCTCATCGTCGCCAACATTGTGATCATTAAATCGAGCAAAGTCAGACTCTTCCTGCGCATCAACAGAAACATAGCTCAAGCGCTCTTTAAAACGAGGCCACGTATTTTCATCACCAACACTGGCAGGTACGAATTCATTCAGGGCTTCGCGCACTTTGTCTTGGTAATCCTGCGCACTCATGTCGCGGCGTGACGCACCAATAATGCGGGTATTTTTTGCCAGCAGACCGTCTTGGTCTAAATGATAGAGAGCTGGAAGAAGTTTGCGCATGGCCAAATCACCACCGCCACCAAAAATTACCACATCACAGGCTTTTAAACTTGCCTTCATCTTTTTCTCTCCGGTTCTATTAGGCTTGATCTACAAGATACGATGCGTAGTTGGCGCACCCTACCAGCCCTGGGTATTCAGACATAACAACAAACGTCGGGATCGGCGATACGAGTGCCTTCATACGACCTTTGTCCTGCATAGCGTCACGGAACGCGCTGCGCTTAATATGCTCTAGGTAGCGCGGCACAATGCCACCGGCAATGTAAACACCACCGCGCGTTTCAACAGATAAAGTTAAATCTCCTGTGAAGCGCCCTAGAAAGGTAAAAAATTGAGCAAATGTCGCATCGGCTATAGGGTCATCACCACGCTCAAAGGCGGTACCTATTTCAGGTGCAGATAAACGTTTTGACGTACCCGCTCTAAAAGCCAGTGCTTCATAAATGTTTTCCAAACCCATGCCGGATATAACTCGCTCAGCGGAGACGCGATGATGACGGTCACGAAGGAAGCGTAAAATATAGTCTTCTTGATCATTACACGTTGCTAAATCCACATGCCCGCCTTCACTAGGCAACACTATATTTACGCTATTCTCTTGCGGAACTACGCACGCAACACCTAGTCCGGTCCCTGCACCCAATACCCAAGCTGCAGCTTTAGGATCGACGAGTGAAGGTTCACCAATTTGTGCCAACTCATCTGAAGGAATCACTTCAAGACTGTGAGCAATGGCGTCAAAGTCATTTAGTAATGCAATTTTTTTATCCGCACCGAAATGATCTTGGATTTGCTCGCGAGTGAAATGCCAAGGATTGTTTGAGAAATGAATAACCTCTTGGTTCACAGGACCCGCAATGGCTAGAACAATCGCATCGATAGAATCAAAGTCCACACTACATTGATCTACATAAGCAGAAACGGCATCGAAGAAAGACTCATACTCTTTGCATGAATAAACGCTCACTTCTTGTGGTTGGTATTGATTGATCGGTACCAAGGCAAAACGTGCGTTTGTCCCCCCCAAATCCGCGATCAAAGCATGAGACATAGTAAACCTCTTAGGAGTTTAATTTTCTGAAATTTTACAACGAAAAAGCATGTAAAAACACCTGAACAGGAAAATAACACCCTTAAATAATGTAATTTTATTACATTTAGCGTATTTTGTTCAGAAATTTGAAGACTTTCGTAGGAACAGATCGCTTGCGATTGTTTTTGTAGTTATAGAGACGCTCGTCCGCTATTTTTAGCAATTGCTTATAGCTACTAGGGGCATCAGACAATACACTAGCACCACCATAACTGATGGTGATTGGCACAAGATTGCTTTTGTAACGCAAAGGATTCGATTGCAAGTAGTCATGAACAGACTCCGCAATCGCGATGGCTTGCTCATAGCTTTTCCCAGGTATTACAAAAACAAACTCGTCTCCAGCAAAGCGGAACGCCAACCCCTGCTTATAAACATGCCGCAAAAGACGTTTCGCTATGTATTCTAGCACTTCATCACCACAATTGTGCCCTAAAGTGTCGTTGATCGATTTAAAAGCATCGCAATCAATAAAGACAGCGGTTAAATCCCGATTTTGACCTTTACAGCGAGCAAATTCTCGCTCAAGCATCAACTCTAGTTGGCGGCGATTAAGTAAGCCAGTAAGGGGATCGCGGGTCGCTAGATATTCTAGCTTCTCCCGAGCGGTTACATTACTCAAACAAATGGAAATCTTAATCGATAACTGATCCAATAAAAACGTATCTTTGGTGGCAGAGTCATAGCGGGTTGGATCTTGATCAGCTTGACAAAACAGCCCAACTAACTCGCCATCTATAGTCAATGGCGAAATCGCAACGGATCCAACAACACCGCGATAAGACTGTGGTATCACTTCCCAGTAACGCTCAATGTCTTGATTAACCTGTACTGTTTTAATGCCAGTGCCGATTGCATCGATCATTGCACTGCGTCTTGTGAATAAAACACGATCTTTTAAACCAATCGTTTTATCTAATGTTTCAACAAGATGAGCGAGGGGAGCTTCGTTGATAAGGTTGACCCAAACAAATGGGACATTGAATTGTTTCTGCACTTCTTTAGTAAGCGTGGAGACAAACTGATCACAGCGGCCAATCGATAAAATACAGCGCTCAATATCAAAAAACTTCAGCGCAATCTGCTCGTTATGCCTTACGTTATCTATTAGCTCATCTATATTGTGCATCCAACCAACCTAATCAGACTTGGGAACTAAGCGACTTGCCAGCTAGGTGCCATCCTCTTGATAGCGTCTAGTTTTTAAGCAATCGTCGCTTTATTCAATACCTTTATAAACGTACTGTCTATGAAAAACTTTAGCTTAATTTGCTGACTTTATTAAAGAATTCACACAAATGCCGATAACGTGACTATCCAAGAGACGTGGCATTTATGAATATTAGAGACGTTTTAGAAACACAGTTAACCCATGAGGTGAAAGCAGGTGCTCGGGTATCCGGGAACGCCAACTTTGCTCTGTTCATGAGTCTCTTTAGTCAGCCTGGGCCAAGCTTACGCAGCGAAGAGGACACACTAAACCAACACCAGCCTCATGCGGTCAATCGTCCAATCCAGTTTTCATCAGGGATCAGCAGCAACCCAACAGCAAACATTGCGCTACTTAAAGCGCTTAGCCACGAACCTTTGGCTCAAGGCGCCATATCTGCTTACAATGCTGTAGATGCAGTCGATAACTTACTCACCACTCAAGCCTAGCCGCCAACACTTTCCCCACACACCGTAAAAATTCGACTCCATGCTTGTCCATGCTCGCGAGAAGCGATCAAATAGCGCTGCCACTCACTGTTTGACGACTGCATATCAAACTGCGCTATAAATTTACGCCACTCAGAGTGATCAATTGGGCTTTGAACGCCTAGCTGCTGCACCACTGGAAGTACTTGATACGCGACGGTATTTATTCGCGCCATGTAAGGTTGTAAAACGTCAATATAATGTTTTTCAAATTGTTGCTTAAGAAAGTTTAACGGGGCACCACATATATCCTGACTTTGGCTGAGTGGTTCAAGCGCGGCACTGGTTTGCTCTAAGTAATGACGAATATGAGCAATGCTGTACAGCAATTTCCCCAAATACTCACTTTCATAAATGGCTTTCATATCAGCTTCAATTTGAGCACTGGCCACTTGCGGAATCTCATCTAAATGATCACTAACACGTTTAAGATGCTGTAACCCCGCGATTAATTCTTGGTAGTGGGACTCAGCAGGAGAAAGCGGAAGATAACCATTAGCCATGCTAAATAAAGAGGCCGTTTCTTCTCCAGCCCAGAGCATATTAGACAAAGCGAACGGCAGTTCACTAGCTTTTACTTGCGCCACATTGGCCAACTTTGTCGCAAGTTCGGTATTCTCTATTTCGCAGGTTCGAATCGCATGAATAATCGCCAGCTCGTATACAAAACGCTGACTTGTCGCCATGACCCGTCCAAGTATACTATTGCGTTGTCCGGCTAAAGAGCCAACATCACAGCGTTGCAGAGACAAAAATTCTAATAAGCCAACATCAAATTGACTCAACGCTATCTGCCGTGCTCTCAATTCTGGCATTGGCAGCAATGACACGTCTGAATCCACCTCGATTTGAACAAACGCTGACCGATTTAGGTCATTTAAATAGGATTCAAAAAGCGCCTGTGGAGCGAAACGGCGATCACAACCCGCCAGCAGCACACCCAATAGCAATAATATAATCGATTTTCGAGAGAGCAATAACGTCATGATGAACACTCTTTTAATTCAAAAGCGCGAAGAAATATCTGAAACGCGGGTCGCTAAAATGGTCTTCCCAAGTACCACAAACCACTATGACACGCTCTTTGGTGGTGAAGCACTCAAGTGGATGGACGAAGTGGCTTACATTGCCGCAACACGCTTTGCCCGCAAACAAGTGGTTACGATTTCGACAGGGCAAGTGGATTTCAAACGCCCTATCCCATCCGGAATTTTAGTCGAGCTTGTCGCCCGTGTCGTAAAAGTTGGCCGCACTTCTTTGAAAGTCGAGGTCAATATCTTCTTAGAAGAGCTCTATAGCGATAAGCGCGAAAAAGCCATTACGGGCCATTTTAATTTTGTCGCAATCGATGAGCATAAAAAGCCAACGCCTATATTTGAAGAATAATGCTATAGATTGATAACGTACGAATTAGCTCAAAAATAAGGAAAATGACGCCAATACACTCATTAACATCGAAGACCAGCCGATATCGACGCACTTGATATAGGCGCACTGATCAATGTTCAAGTTTGACGTCTATGGTCCCTACGCAAATGTATTGATATACAACGCTTCGACCTTGTCTCTTGCCCACTGGGTTTTGCGCAGAAATTTTAACGAAGACTTAACCGATGGATCATTACTAAAACACTTTACATTGACCTCTTTATAAAGACCTTCCCAACCGTATTGCTCAACCAAACGTGTGAGAATTTTTTCTAGGCTTAACCCATGTAGTGGGTTGTTCTGTTGCGCATGGCTCATTGGGATTCCTATATCTATGAGACCGCCTAATTAGGCAAAAAGGCAGTCTAACAGAGAATGCGTTAGAAGCTCGAATTTGGCTGCTGTAAAAATGACAGCTCTTCTTGGCTAGAGTTACGCCCTAAGATTTCATTGCGATGAGGGTAACGCCCAAAACGATCGATAATGGCTTTATGTTGCTGCTCAAACTTTAAATTATTGTCATTGCCAAGTGCGGTAAATAATACCAGTGCTTGCTCATGAATCTGCTTGGATTCACTGTGCATAAAGGGCATATATAAAAAGCTTCGTTGCGTCTCGGGCAATTCAAGATCAAAGCCCTTTGTAATGGCCGTCTGTGCCAACGCCAACGCGAGTGGATCACTGGCAAAAGACTCAGGCTTATCGCGGAAAATATTGCGAGAAAACTGATCCAATACAATGATTTCCGCCAAGCTCCCTAATGCGGTACTGCGCCACTCAAACAATTCGCATGCCTTAGCTTGAACATGAAGCGCTTCAAATCGATGCTTAATCGCTGCATCCAATGCCGCATCTTTTTGCCACCATTGCTTCGCTTCAAGCTCGGAAAACCAAAAGTCGATAACCGATTGATACATAGAGTACTCCCACATCATTTAAGATGTTGTTCGTTTAACAATGTTTAAGCTACGACCACGAGGCTCATCTACTTTTTGCAATACGATGTCCGAATGTAAAAATTCTGCCGCCGCGGCAGAGTCTTGTACTTTCACTGAGCTGCGAGCCAACATTTGCGCTTCAAAGTCTGTGAGGATCGCCTCTCGAATGCCCTTGTCTCGCCAAGCAGACAGTGGCCAACATCCAGTAGAAATATCTCGCGCCAACCCCAGCGCATCCAGTAACGCTTGGTTCGCGCCTTGACCTTTAAAGGGACTCATCGGATGCGCTGCGTCACCAATAAGCGTCGCTTGCTGTGCTTCAAAAAAGTGCTCAGGCGTTAACAGTTCTCGGTCATAAACAGGGTAACCGGAGACCAAAGCTTCATCGGTAGCAGATAAGATTTGTGGAATCGGATCATGCCATTGAGTTCGACGGCGCGCTTCTTCTTTTAAAGCCACTGGTCCTTTTCCACTAAGCTGAAGCGCTTCTTTTTCACTCATTCTAAAGCTTAACTGCCACATCACGGAATTGGCTTTGTAAGGCATGATGTAGATTCGCTCATTTCCATTGGCGGTCTGAAATACCGTCGCCGCATCTAACAAATCACTTTGCAGATCATCAAGCGCCTCTAAAGCGCAAATGCCTAAAATCACAATACAGCCAAGGTAACGTAATGGGGTTTGCGCCTCCCCAATGATCTGCTCGCGCACAATACTGCGAATGCCATCGGCTCCGACGACTAAATCTGCTTTGGCGTGTTTTACCTCACCAGACACATTCAGCGTCAGATCGACACGCCCTTCCGGTGACCTTTCAAACGACATTAATTGATGGTTCCATTGCACGTTATTTTGGCGATCAAGTTGTTGAATCAACGCTTGTCGCAACGATTGACGCGCCACATGAATATTGGTGCGCTTAGGCGCTGTTTTAGTGCCTTCGTGTACCCACTTTCGCATGCCCCATTCACCAACGACCTTTCCCTCAGGAGTATGAACCACGTGTTTTGTCGACACAACGCCTTCAGCCAATGCTGTGACTCCTAATCCTGCCATCTCTTTATTGGCTTGCTGAAGCGTCAACCCATAACCTTGAGAGCGCGCATCAAAACTGCTGTCACGCTCATACAGCGTGTAGGGGATACCACGGTGCAAACACGCCACCGCCAACGCCACACCACCAATCCCACCACCAATAATGGCCACGTGCGGATACGCTTCATTCACTGGCAAAAAACTTTCACTAGCAAGCAAACCACTGCCGTGGCACTTCCAGCATGTTTCTGGGTGCCCTTTGGGGCGCTCTGGCGCCTCGCCTTCACCACCTTTATCTTCGAAAGCAGCCAACTCTTTTTGGTATTGTAAACGTACTTTTTTACGCAACCGTCGGCTACGCTTGCCTCGGCCTTGGCACTCGGGGCACATCGCCCAGCAGCACTTTTCACTTTCTATATTGGTCACTGTGTAAGTCGCCTGATCATCCTATTCTTTAATAAGCGAATGATAGCTGATCCAAGCACAACTGGGGACTTGCTTATGGTTTTTTCAACAGACACAGGCATTAAAATCAGGACATAACGACTGAATGAACCAGTAAAGAAAGTGTTTCGGTATGATATATAATCACGATAAATCATGAGCAATACATTAAACGTAGGACACGAAATGAAAGACATCGAATTTTCAAAAGATCAAAAAGACAATATGGTGCATAAAGTAAAACGTTATTTTGACGATGAATTAGACCAAGACATCGGTGCCTTTGAGGCAGAGTTTCTGATCGATTTTTTGGCTAAAGAACTTGGCCCCTACTTTTATAATCGCGGGTTACAAGACGCGCAGCAAGCGTTAAATGACAAAGTGGAAGAAGCCAATTACCTCATTCATGAACTAGAGCAGCCGGAGGGTTATTTATAAGTTAATCTGCCTAAATTAAACGATTCATTGTCTCATCAGGCCCTTGGATATAACTCCCAATATGGTGACTGAAGTCCTTTTGTCCTACCTTATCGACTAGATATAGCAAGTCATCTGGATAAGATCGACGTTGATGCAGCTCGCTAAATGGGACCCATTCTACCGCTTGGATAACGGACTCATCGTTTAAGCCTTTTAAATTCTCTAAATGAGGTTCCCCAGTGTAATTCGTCACATGGTAGTAAAGCTCGATATTATAGCGATTCGTCCCAGACTCTAAAAATTCACGAACACAAATAAGCTCGCCAATTGTGACTTCAATGCCGGCTTCTTCGAAGTATTCACGTCGGAGGCAACCTTTGCTTGTAACGTCCTCAGGCTCAAATCCACCGCCTGGCGGTACCCAATACTCACCGGTTTCATCCGCTATTCGAAGCAATAAAATAGCGTCATGCTGAATCAATATTCCAGCGGCGCGAATACGATGCTCCACGTCTACTCTCTCTATCTAATAAGTGACAAGTGCTTATGAGCAACTTAGATTAACAATCAGAAATCTTAGCTTTTTTTTATGAACCATTTCTAGACTTGTTTCGTACCTTTACGCCTAACCATGGCGTAATCTGCAGTAACGCAAATAGACCTTAAATCGATGCACTTAGGTTAGCTTTATTTGCACTCTTCGCACGATAAAAGTAAATGCCTTTTTTACAGCAAATGCATACGGCATGCTGCTATAAAAACAAGCATTAGCCGCGTAGAATGGCGCCAAATAACTCAACCTTTACAGAATGAGCGAAGTTAATGACTCAAACACTTACAGGTGAAAACTTGCGCGCAGCTAAAGCAAAAAAAGTAGCTGTTGTTGGCGCAGGGGTCGCTGGCTCGACCATCGCATTACGTCTGGCCGAGCTGGGAATCGATACAACCCTAATCGAGAAAGGTCCAAGCTTAGTCAATGGCCCTCCATTTTGCCATTTACATGCGGGCGGTAATCTCTACCGTGAAATTTCAGATCAGCAGTGCTTGACCTTATTGCAACAATCTATCGACACAACAAAAGTCTATGCGCAGAGCATCAATGTACGCCCAACGGTTTTGGCCGTACCAACGTCAGATCCAAGTGAACCTTTGGACTTATTGCCTCGCTTGGAAAAACTGCGCGCACAGTATCAAGTACTGGTCGATCAAGATGCCAGCAACGAAGTGTTAGGCAAACCAGCTGATTACTTTCGTTTGTATAACCGAGCAGAAATTGAAGCCATTGGCCAAAGACCTCTACCAGAACAAGCACAATGTGACGAAGATTGGTTGGTCGCGTTTGCCAAGCAGGTGAATTTAAACACCCTGAAATTTCCTTTGGTCGTGGTTCAGGAGT
Source organism: Marinomonas atlantica (assembly GCF_001639725.1). Taxonomy (GTDB): domain Bacteria; phylum Pseudomonadota; class Gammaproteobacteria; order Pseudomonadales; family Marinomonadaceae; genus Marinomonas; species Marinomonas atlantica. The sequence goes on along the minus strand of NZ_LTAW01000002.1, from coordinate 144,009 downwards.
ACGGATTATCTGCGTTTCGTTGGGCAGCCATTGCGAATCTAGCCATTGAAAGGCTACCAAGCTGCCATGTCCAAACACTTACAAGTGTTGTAGACATCAGCCCCAGCGCCGCAACTGGCAACGGTTGGCAAATCACCACAAAACCGGCGTCCTATAATTCTGCAGCGAGTACTGATCAAGACGTTCAAGTGACTGAATACGATTACGTAGTAAACGCATGTGGATTCAAAAGTGGCGAGCTAGACGATATGATTGATGCCAAACGACAACGTATGGTCGAGTTTAAGGCGTCTTTCGTGACACATTGGCCTGAATGCCAAGGTCTTTGGCCTGAAGTGGTTTTTCATGGTCAACGAGGTACACCTCAAGGTATGGCGCAATTAACACCATATCCAGGAGGATACTTCCAACTACACGGTATGACTCAAGCAATCACTTTATTTGAAGACGGCTTAGTCACCAGTTGTGAGCAAAGTGCGCAGCCTAGATTAGCGCCACATTTTATCAAGAAAATTGATAATCAATGGCCAGATCACCTAGTAAAAGAACGTACAGTTAGCAATATTGCGCATATTGCTCAATTTATTCCTGACTTCAAATCCGCGAATACCGCATCTCAACCATTATTCGGTGCTCAGCAAATTCCCGGAGAAGATCCAGATCTACGCGCGGCAGATGTATCATTTGATCAACAAGGTTATGCACGTGCCGAAATTGTCAAAGCGTCGTCAGCATTGGCAACAGCTGACGCTATTTTGAAAGATTTACTCGATACAGGTGTGATTACTTCGGAACAGGCGCAGCATTATCTCAATGAGCATTATTTCCCAGTCACGACTCAGTGTAATCATGATGAAATTACCGAGCTGGCGGAACAGCTCGCACGTGATCGTAACTACCCTGAAGCACTGGCAAGAAATTTTAGCTAACTGCTCGCTAATTGCTCTCAAAAAAGCTTGGCTGATAGCCAAGCTTTTTTCGTTTGATCGTTTTTAAGCAGGTTCTTGAATATCTTTTAGAACAGATAGCAACTCATTAAAGTCACTAAAGAGATGATTAGGTTGATGTATGGCTAGATCTTCATCATAGTTATAACCGTAGGTTAGACCAATGCTATCCATCTTTGCTGCTTTAGCAGCCAGAATATCGTTTTTAGAGTCGCCAATCATGACACATTGATCGGCCGACACCTCAAACCATTTGCATGCAGTAAAAAGCGGTAACGGATGAGGTTTTCGCTCTGCAAGCGAATCGCCGCCTAAAATCAGTTCAAAGATCCCCGCTAACCCCAACCCATCTAACATCGGTGCAACAAACTTTTCCGGCTTATTGGTAATAATACCCAAACGATAGCCTTGTGCTTTAAGAGCTAACAAAGTGTCTTTCACATTCGGATACAGCTTAGACTTATCACACACGCACTGCTCATAAAAGTCTAAGAAAACCGCCAATGCATCATCTACTAATGTTTGGGACAACCTAGGATCGACATTTTTATCACCGCTTAAACCACGGGAAATTAACGTCAATGCACCGTTACCAACCCAATTACGAACTGTCGTTTCAGGAAATGGCTCTCGATCAAAATGAATGAGCGTTTGGTTGACCGCAGCAGCCAAATCCGGCGCACTGTCTACCAGCGTGCCATCCAAATCAAATAACAATACTTGTTTATTTACTATAATCACGCCAGATCTCTACGGTTGAATACACTTACAGATAAAAGGGATAAAAGGTCCCCTCTTGTTGTATTTACCAAGGTAACACTTCACCGTTGGAATGCCAAAAAGTCCCCGAGTTCTCAAGTGTCAACTCTTCAATACGTTGCGCCAACCGCTCCGCAGCTTGATCGGGTGTAATATCACCGCAGCCACCAATCATTTGTGTACCGACTAAGCCAGGATGCAAAATTGCCACCGCGACACCATGTGGTTTCAAATCATGGGATAAAGACATACCCGCAATATTAAGCGCGGACTTTGACATACGGTAGCCGTATCGGCTACCACTGGTGTTGTCTGTAACAGACCCCATACGACTGGTGATCAATGCTAATTTCGCATGAGCACTGAACTGTCCCATTAAAGCCTCAGTCACAACTAAAGGAGCTAAAGCATTTGTCTCAAACTGACGTCGCACAGAGTCTTTATCAATGGTTCCTAATACTTCATTTGCTAAGATCCCTGCATTGTTAATTAGCAAATCAATATCAACACCATATAAGGCTTCAACAAGGTGTGTAATACCCGACTCTTGTGTGACATCGACGCCATCAATTACGGTAACACCCAATGCTTTAAGTTCATTACTGGCTGTGCGGCACACAGCATATACATGATAACCTCGCGACTGGTACAAAGACGCAAAAGACAAACCGATACCGCGGCTGGCCCCCGTAATAACGACATTTTTGGCAGACATAATATTGCTCGTTGGTAGTGACTGATCCAACTTATTTGGGGGCTATGAAGGGAAGATCAAGGGGAGACAGTTGGTATCAGGATTACTCAAAAATGCCTCCCACTTATGCTGTTGTTAAACAATAATACACATGTTGAGTTTTAATATGGGTTAACGCATCATCAAATCAAGTTCATCAACTACTGTCGCCCAATCCGCATCTTCGTCTTTCATTTGCTTAAGCATTTGTGCTTGCGGCTCCGACCAAATTGGTGCTTCCCAAAGAAGCATGCCTTCTGGAATAGAATCACTCTCAGAAATAAAAGTTTCAATTCCCTGCTCTGAGCTATCTAATCCTAGCTGTTCAAACAACGCACTTAACGAATGTTCGTGAGTTTCCATGTTCGCCTCCAAAATTATTTTTCCATTCGAATATTGCTCAATTTATAGCCTATAAGATTAAAAGTTCAGACGCTATGATTTCTGAAAAAGATACACATCCAAAGAAATTGATCAAATCAACTGTATGTTTTTTGCACACTTAGAATTCCTATTCTAAGCTAAGTTTTAACCAGCTTTTATATCAACACTCGCAAGCAAAGGATCTGATCATGCGTCTACATTCTATTCGAGTAAAAGTTATGCTCCCCATCGTATGCTTAGCATTAATTCTAGTAGGGTTATTCGGGTTTATGATGCTAATAAGTTCCTTCCAATCAAATGCAATGAGAACCCAAGCAGAGCATTACTTCGAAGCCATATCAGAGGTTCTAAATGCTGATAGAGATCTTTACCAAGCTCGACTAGCACAGGAGAAACTCATCACTGGTGAAGGGGTTGTCTCTCAAAATAAAGACACTTTTTCTGAAAATGCACAACAAGTCTTTGATCGCTTTCAGCTTTATCGAAACTATTTAAAAGATGAGCCCAAGGAGCTGGTTGAGCCATTTAGCCATTTTGATCGACTTTATCAGGAATGGATTGATCGAAGTAATACGCTAAACTTTGCTAACGCCTCACTTAAGAAACGCTCCGGTGAAGTTCTTAACATTGAACAACAGTTTTCAGATCTACGTCTTATGCTGGACGACGCCGGTGAAACTCTGAGAAAACATACACGTAGTACAGTTGATACCATTACTCAAGCCAGGCTTGAGCGATATTTAGAAGCGATCTCAGCTGCCTTAAACGCCGACCGTGATTTATACCAAGCTCGTTTAGCTTTCCAACACGCTCGAAATGGCCTTGTATCCTATAGCGAAGCAAGTAAAAACTTTCATACGAATGCTGCTCAAGTCATCGAGCACTTCAATGAGTATCGTATTTACTTAAAAGACGAACCCGAATTATCTAATAAGTACCTGACTTTCAATACAAAATTCAATGAATGGTATCAAAACAGCTCCGACTACTTAGCTAATAATGAGAACTCTACGTCATTGATCAACTCTACTGAGTTTGCTGACGTCGAAAATAGCTTCATTGCGTTACGTAATATATTAGACAACGCTGGCGAGAAAGTTCAAAACTACTCTCGAAAAATGGAGCAAAGCACCAACGAAAAAATTGCTCAATTCCAGCTCATCGCTGTCATTGTCATTATCATCGCTTTCATTTCAGCTTTGATATTCGGCTATGTTGTACCGCTTCGTTTAACTCGTAATATTCAACACATTAGTGATCGAATACGTGAAATTGCAGAAGGTGATGGCGACCTTACGCAACGCATCCAGTCTTCTTCCAAAGATGAATTGGGGGATTTAGCGAATGAATTTGACGGCTTTGTTGGGAGTCTACAAAAGATGATTATCAATATAACAAAGCAATCCCACTCTTTAGGTACGATGACGACACAATTAAAATCGGCTTCTGACCAAACCGAAGACATCGTCAATGCTTTAGTAACGTCGTCAGAGTTTATTGTCAGTGCAGGTCATGAAATGAATATGTCAAATCAAGAAATGTCCAGCATTGCCAGTAATGCATCGAAAGAAGCCAGCGACTCGAACCGATTGACAGAAAAAGGTACTAAAGCTGTTAAAGACTCACAGCAAGCGGTATCAACACTCGTAAAAGAAATCAAACAAGCTCTGTCCCATTCAGACGAGTTAGAAAAAAATTCTGAGTCCATATCCTCAGTATTAGAAGTCATTCGTACTATTGCAGAGCAAACCAATCTATTAGCACTTAACGCAGCAATAGAAGCCGCTCGAGCTGGCGAGCAAGGTCGAGGCTTTGCCGTCGTTGCCGATGAGGTACGCACCTTAGCCACACGAACCCAAGACAGTACAAATGAAATCGAAAGTATGATTGCACAACTTAAACGAAGCGTAAAAGCATCGTCTCAATCAACTCAAAGTAGTTGTGATAATGCACTCATTACTGCTGAAAATTTCGACAACGTCATCAGTATTTTTGACTTGCTGCATGTTTCTTTCACTAAAGTGGAAACCATGGCAGCTCAAACGGCGCAGGCCACCCAAGAACAATCTCAAGTGGCCAACGATATCAATGAAAGTTTGGTGTCATTAAAAGACCAAACTGATGCTGTAAAAGGGGTTTCAAACACTATAAACCACCAGTCAAAAAATATATCTGAGCTTTACCAAGCTCTTCAAAACCATGTCGGCAGCTTCAAAGTATAAGCGAAAGACTTACTTATGAATGTTTGCAGGTATAACTAGGGACATTGGTTGACACGAACTTCGACCTTATCAATCAATGGCCTTTTCATACCTGCTATTTTCAAAGGACTACTACAATGTTCACTTATTCCCGTCAGTAAAGTTGGCTAATACGAACTGGGCATTCATGGCGTCGTTCACCTTTTTTCTTGTGAAACACATCGTTAAACAGGCAAATGTTCTCGATGCAAACACAATATCTTGTTAAGTAGCCCCAAATTGAGATATTTGTTGTCATTAAAGCGACTGACCGCCTATTACTGAACGCCCATACATATTAAAATTGCTCGCAGCTTTACTCTTCTCGTTAAGGATCTTTAATGACTTTGTCTACCAGCTACCCAAGCAACGTCGTCGTTGTTAGCAACTCTTCTGATAACCCTTTTGCCATTGATGTCGCCTATGCAATGGGCCAACATGAAGACATCGCTGATATCATCAGTATGAAGCACTTTATGAACTCAGAGTTCTGTCCTCGCTTCATTTCTGACGAAGCCGACTTCGATAACATCGGACGCAAGCTAGAAGGCAAGTCAGTCATCATTGTCAGTACGACCAGCCATGTGCAAAGCCGCCAAGAGCTTGCCATGACGAACTTTATCATTGCCCGTGCAGCTAAAGAAAACGGCGCCGAGCGCGTGATTCTAGTAGAACCAGATCTATTCTACAGCGCGCAAGATCGTGGTCCTGATAAAGACCTTGGTAAGACGAGCTTTGAGCGTGATGTAAAAGACATTAAAAAGTTTGATGGACAACCGTTCACAGCTAAACTTTATGCTCAAATGTTGAAGTTCTCTGGCGTTGACACCGTCATGACGATCCACAACCACTCTGATTCTGTTCAGCATATCTTCAATGAAGTGTTTGATGGTGACTTCCATAACCTGATTCCATACGAAATCTACGCTCATTACTTATTGAACTCTGATATCTTGAGCTACGGCGAAGATGGTGAAGGCCTAGTATTATGTGCACCAGATAAAGGCGCTCGTGACTTCGTTAAACAAATGTACAACACACTTGGTTTGAAGAAAGCTAAGTTCATTATGCTCGACAAAGAGCGTACGGCAGAACGCAAAGTTGAAATTACGCTGCACAAAGAAAGTGAGAATACGTTTGAAGGTCTAGACGGTGCTAGCATCGTGCTATTTGATGACATGGTTCGCACCGGTTCAACAATCATCAAATCTTGCCAATTCTTGAAGCAAATCAACCCAGAGCGCATGGTATTTGCGGTATCACACTTCTATGCCAGCAATGAAGGCCGTGAACGTATGGCACACCCTGCACTGGGTGAGATTTTGACATTAAACACTCTCCCTACGATTTTGAACCGCGATGAGCAGGGTCGTCTACGTAAGAAAATAGTCGTGTTGAAAGTAGAAAAATGGCTTGCTCAAGAACTGTGCAACATTCTTGGTCTACCGCAAGCGCACGAACAAAATCCTTACAAGATCGACATGTCATCTAAGAATCCGCGTTTTAAACGTAAAATCTGGCATAGCGAAGAGCTAGAAGAACTTAACAAGCTCGGTATGTAGTCAAATAAAAGCCAATCTAAGACTGGCTTTTTTGCGTCTAGCCCCTTGTATCTTAAATGGCAGTGATATCGGCAAGAAGCCTTAACCTACTTAAGTAGGTATCTCGGTCTACACTGACAAGATAGCTAAGGCTTAACTTAAGCAAATCAGCGAATTATGAGGCTAGATTATGTTGATGACTTTCCAATGTAACGCATACGCAGACATTACAATGTTTGGCTCTGTAGGGCTACAAATGGTAACAATGATGGGGCAACCTGAAACAAAGTCAGGTGCGATTAAAGCAGAGAATATTCCACATGCTCTAGAACAGCTAAAAGCCGCCGTCACGCATGAAAAAGAAAATGATCAATCAATGCAATCGAATAACAATGCTGAGCAAGAAGAGCCAACTGTAAGCCTCGCAACCCGTGCTGTTCCCTTGATCGAGATGCTTAATGCCGCGATTCAGGAAGATTGCCCAATCATGTGGCAGTGCCAATAACCCTTTAACCGCTGACAATGTACTGTCCTTTGTATCCATAAAATCCCGTTTTATACGGGATCTTATGGATGTCACTTGTCTCTATTAACCGTTCTAAAGCCAAGCTTGCATTTCAAACTGTTTATAATACTTTAAGCTTTACGTGGATTTCCATTTCAAGATAGCCATCCGCTCTAACATCATTTAGATAACGTTCCATCATTGGAAAGTCATCTGGCTCAAACCCACTTTCAGGCAACCAATTAGAATACAAGCTAAGTTGAGCTTGTATAGCATCTTCAGGCGCCCCTTTATAATAAAGTACCGCATATTTTCCTTTCGGTATTTCAGAGGATATAAATGGAGACTGGACTGAAACCTCATCACCAATGACGATCGAAGCTGTATAACGGCATTTATCAATTGGGGTGACAGTTGGGTTATCAAACGCCAAGGCAAAACGCTTTTGTTCATCCTGCTGTATGCCATGATTTGTCGCCCAATCTATCAGTCTATCCCAAGCAGAATAGATGGCATCAAGTTCATAGCCTCGCTCAGAAGCCAATGTACATACACGTAAACAATCAAGTTCTCTTACTTCCACATTCATCTTTGTATCCTTTATGTTGTAATTCATCACCTCATTAGTGATACGAGCAGGATACAAATCTAAAGGGCTAAACTCTTTTCCATACTTGCTAGAGATTTTTCCAATCTTGCTATTTTTAATTTTGTCAGGGTTTCGTATCTCAGACGGACTGAAGCCAAAGTGACGTTTTATTGCTTTTGAAAAATTGGCTGTTGACGAGAAGCCGTTTTCTAAAGCGATCTGCGTAACCGATAATTCAGTTCTAAAGATCAATAAATTAGCAGCACACTCAAGTCTACGTCTAACGATGTAATCATTGACCGTTTCACCAACCATACCGGTAAAAATTCGATGAAAATGGTAGTCCGAGAAATGACTCACACTTGCAACGTCAGCCAGCGAAATTTTATTCGCTAGATTACTTTCAATGTATTGAACTGCTCGAGCAATACGAGCTTTGTATTTTTTATTCATTCCATGCCGATAGACTGCTAAAAATCCAGTTGTCAAAATTAAGAGATAAAGAAAAATACGTTATAGGCTGATATTTTTTGCCTCTGTAACACTCCATGTGTTCAACTGGACACATACGCCACGAAAGCGAACATTATCTTCACGAGTTTGACCATCGATCACCAATAGTTCTGCGCTGTTTTTGATGGCCGCCCATTCAGGTTTGCTAAGATCTCGCCCATTTTTTAAATCAGACAGTTTTCCTAACAAAATAAGCTGTCCTGTGTCTCGGCTGCTAGCCCATATATATAAGCCTTGGGTGTCCGTTTTAGTCGTGCGCTGGTTCCACTGCAACCGCAACTGCGAAGGCTTTGCCTCATTTCCTTGATAAGCTAATAATACCATTTGTGGCTCAGCTTGCGAGCCGCTCTCAGTAGGCAAAATAGGATGTAAACTTGCCATATAACTCGCCGATTGAAGCGCTGTGATATTTTGCTGGTTTGGAGGGTTAAACAACATAGCCACTAATAATAAACACGCAACCGCGGTCGATAACCGCCATGGTAAAGCGGATTGCCATAATCGTTGTAGGCGTGATGACTTATATGGTTTAAGGCCTACCTCTTTTGCAAGGGCTTGCCATACACGCTTCGGAGGTTCTAGACTATCAGTGTGATTATGAATTGGGGCCATACGCTGCTGCCAATGATAAATACGTGCTTCAAGCTCAGGGATTTGACGAGCTAAAGACTCTGTACGGCGACGACATAAAGGTGAAAGTGTTCCCAAGATATACTGACTCGCCAGATGATCTTGAATATCAGCTTGATAATATCTTAGGCTTCGAGGCATTGTTGCAACTCCTTTAGACCACGCTTGATCCAAGACTTAAGCGTACCAAGGGGAATCGACATTTTTTCAGCCAGCTCAGAATGACTAAAACCATAAAGATATGCATTGATAATGGCACTTCTAGGTTCTTCACGAATACGTTTAAGACATTCACTCAGATCTTTATTTGACTCCCAAATGTCATTATCACCCGCTGCAAGCTCTATGATTTCATCTTCATTGACCTCATTTGGCTTACGTTGTTGCACTCTAAGCCAGTCAATGACCGTATTACGAGTCAACTGACAAATCCACGCCCAAGCATTCCCTAAATCAGAACGGTATTGCTGAGCTTGTTGCCATACTTTGGTAAAACTTTCTTGTAATAAGTCTGCCGCAATGTCTTTATCTGACACCATCTTAAAAATGAGTCCATAAAGCTTACCACTGGTAAGTTGATACAGCTCCTCAAAAGCGGCTTGATGCTTTAGCTTCACTAATGCAAGGCAACCTTCAACTTGCTGCTTCCAAACGTCATTATTCAATGGTTACTCCTAACCTCCCTGCTGTTGTACTAGCAGGGAGGTTTTTGGTCATTCAAATCCTAAATACATGTAATTAAGGCTGTTGCGCTAAGTGCCAAACACCACCCACGCCATCACCCATCATATCACCAGGCTTTTGATCTGCTGCGTAAGTATACAAAGGTTCGCCTGACATTGCCCACTGCCATGTGCCATCTTTACGCTGCATGATACTAAATGGCCCCGACGTATGAGCGCCTTCTTTTGCCATTAAAGGAGGCCAAGCTTTTGCACATCCATCATTACAATTTGAGACACCCTCATAATCCTTATCAAAGGTATACAGCGTCATATGATTTACATCCGTAAGTAAATCGTACTCGCCTTGTTGGTAACTCTTAATAGGAGCATCATCAGCGCGAGCAATATACCAGTAATTTAATGTGCCTTGTCCTACCGTTTCTCCTGCGTAGGTGTCTTTAGAATACGTGTATAAAGGCTGTCCATTAACAGTCCATTGATAACGACCATCGTTACGTTTCATGACACCAAAATTACCCCACGTTTTAGCATGTTTTTTGGCATAGTGAGGTGGCCAAATCGTCGCACATTTTGCATTGCAATTAGAGCGGTCATATTGATCTTTAGAGAACGTGTATAGCGTCATACCATCTGCGGTAGACCAAACTGTTCCCCAATCTGTATCGTATTTAGAAATGGCTTTCTTTTCATTCTTACTATAAGTCGAATTTTTTGAATCATTACCGTAACTGGAAGAATAGCTACTTTTGCTAGAGTAATCAGAATTATTTGAAGAGCTTCCATAGCTATAGCCATCTGTTGAGCAAGCCGCTAATGAAAGGACAAGTGGTAGTGCAATCAGGGCGAAAGTGTTATTCATATTGACCTCGTTTTTGAGTGTTTCTAAAAGATGTAACAATAGAAACGACGAGATATTCCGAATGGATGCAGAGGGTATAAATTTATTTAAAAAAACGCTCTATTCTTAAACTGGCGTCTAAATCTGATAAACATGGCCAGACAAGCCTATATGCATATTTTGATAGTACTGTCCTTTAGCTGGTATTGAATCACCTGCAAAGTTACGACAGGAAATAATACAACGCGCCAAACCATCCTTTAATCTGCACCACTTTTTTGACGTATCCAAGATACGATATACACTTACAGTATCAAGCATTCAGGGCATCACGGATGAAGATTGTTCTCTTTTGTATCACTCTTATGATTCTGTCGATAAAGGCATATGGTATAGACAGGTCTGGTATAAATGGCACGTACTACAGCGAGCACTTACCCACATGGATTGAAAACGAGCCAATTTTACCCTCCGAAGCATTGAAGCAAGTCTATTTAACTGAGCATTATCCTACTAGTGGGTTCTCAGATAATGCTTACTGGCATAAATTGACCTTCCCAGCCACTGGATCAAATAGTGCTACAGTGTACTACCTAAAAGTCAGTAACTTCATGATCGATGAGCTTAATTTTTATTTGTTCCACGGAACGAACTTAGTGGAGGAATGGACAAGAGGCGATCGTCAGACATGGAATAAGGATGAAATTTACGAAGGTATTTGGATTCCCATTGCCTTGGACCCTAGTAAAAAGACCAGTTTACTAATTCGCCGTAGTAGCAGTGGCCCAATCCTATTTCCCATTGCATTGTACGATCAGCATATGATCGATCAAGCAAAGAAACAGCAGAACACCTTGTGGGTTATGTCACTGACCGCATTAGTCTTGTTGCTTGGTTACAACATTCTGATCTATCTAATAACGCGTGAGCGATCGTTTTTCTATTACGTATTGTTCAATGCTGGACTGATTTTATCTCTCGGGTTTATCTTAGGATTTAGTCGCTACTTAGTGCCAAATGATCGTATACATGAGTGGCTTTCGGTAAATATTTTAACGCTGCACTCTATCCTACTTTGGAGTGTGTGCCGTTTTAGTCTCAGCTTTCTCAACATTGAAAAGCACCACCCTTTCTTCTGGACCCATCGCTTTAAAATGGATGCGACTTTTGCCATATTAATTGTCATTAGTGCTTTGCTTGAAGAAAATAAAATGGCTCCAATATTTCTGACTATGCAAATAGTTGGCTCTGGGCTTTGTACCTATTGGGCATTTTATACAAAATCCGTTCATACCTTAGCAATACGTCTGTATTTATTTTCGTGGAGTATTTTGATCTTTGGTGCGTTGACTGGCTCGCTCATCTATTGGGAGCTGATACCCTACAACGGCTGGACAGAGTACGCATTTTTGTTGTCGTCTCTTTGTCAGTTGCTAGGGTTCTCCTTTGCTTACAGCGCTCGTATTAGACAGCTCAACGAAGACCGACACTATACCAACTTAACGGATTCGTTAACGGGGCTTCCAAATCGCCAGTTCTTACTGACTGAGATGCCAACTTTACGCCCCGTATTGGACAATGAAGACGACTCTGATTGCCTTGTCTTAATTGTATTGGCTGGACATCACTCTTTGATCCAAGCTGTTGGGCCAGCCAAAGCCGATCTTGCCGTCAAAAAAATGTTTATTAACATTAACCATGCACTAATGCGTTTGCATGCAGTACAGAGTATGCCTTGGCTAGAGAACACCAGAGTCAGATTTATTCGAGCCAGCACTAGTAATGGCGTTTTTGTCACTACACGTAAAAACGTTGATCGAATATTGTCTAAATTAATGCCGACTTTAGAGCAACATCTATCAATTGAAGGACTAGAATTTTCTTATCCAACTAATATTGGGGTCGCCTATTTTTCAGAAAGCGCAAACACGATTGAGAAGCTGTATCAAAACGCCCAATTGGCAGCCGAGGTGAATCAACATAGTCATGATGATTGGAGTACGTTTAACAAACAAATGAAGTCCGATCATAAATACCATCTGCATATTCTATCACTACTCAACAGAGATCTGAAAAATGGCCAACTGAGCTTTGCACTACAGCCGCAAGTAAACCTAAATGATCAACGTATCATAGGTGCGGAAGTATTATTGCGCTGGCACTGTAAAGAGCTAGGTAACGTCTCCCCCGCGCTATTTATACCACTAGCAGAAAAGACAGGGCTGATTGTTAAAATCACTCAATATGTTTTTAATACAGTTTTTTCATGGATGAGTAAGAACCCGAATGTCGTCAAAGACCGTAGTGTATCCATCAATATATCCGCGAAAGATTTACTGCAACCCGGCTTTTGCGACAAAATTATTGAGTTGAAACAGCGCTACAAAACCCCAGCACATCAAGTACTACTTGAGGTAACTGAAACCGCAATCTTTGATGACAGTAGCGTTTTTAAAGCAAACTTATCACGTCTAAAAGAACATGGATTTAACTTCTCGATTGATGACTTTGGTACTGGCTACAGCTCCATGCTCAATGTTATTTCATTGTCACCTGTTGAGATAAAACTTGACCGAATGTTTGTTAGCTCGATTGATACCTGCAACATAAACCATATTTTGAGCGACTGCATCATCAACCTTTGTCATAAAACCCAAGCCCAAAGTATTGCAGAAGGCATTGAAACATACGAAGAAATGCAGACAGTAAAAACGCTCAACTGCCAAATTGGTCAAGGTTACTACTTCTACAAACCTATGACTCCCGAGGACTACTTAGTTACATTAGAGAAGAATTGATAAGGAGATTGAGCTGATTCGGCACTTACCAAATGAAATTTTCAGCGTCTGGCATTATCTAACGCCGCCCAAAAAAAAGAAAAAAACGACATCGTTATTCCTAAAAGCGACATCAAAAAACAATAAAACTAAGCTCTATCAACGCCATATACATGCGTTATTACAAGCCTCTTACTGAGTAATAAACAGCCTATTTTAAACCTATCTGACAGCAGGAAGAAAAGCATTACTATTGTAAAAAAGCGATTAAAAATACTTATTTATGAGTAAAAACTCCTACACAGGCTTTCCTATAGACCAATCAGATTCATCTATTCTTTACATATCTTTTGGCCTAAAAATTTCCCTCTAGAGCGCACGCTACAATCATCGCATCAAGAGCACCTCCATCTTTCATATCATTGAAATACTGCCTCACTTCTCATATTATTTTTTTTAATTAAACGTTTAATTAAAAATAAAAAGCAAAAAACACTAACGCACTGAAAAAGCTCTTGTGGATAAAAATTGATCCGCACGAGCATCAAATTACATGTAAGAAAAGAGAGCATGTAGCGTTATACTGATCTGGAGAGATTCAATGCTAGCCAAAAAATATGATCGCACTACCCTCAATATAAGCGATAACAGGTATTTTCTAACTGAGCCATTCAGTGCAAACAAACCTAATCTAAATCACAATGAGGCACTGGGTTCAGTCTTGCTCAGTCAGACTACCAAAAGCGTGGTGACGCTATGAATATTCTTTTATCGTCAGGACTAATCTTCTCTTTCATCGCTATAGCGGTAATTTTATTCAAATGGTGGAATGTAAAGTGCGTCGGAGTAACGCCAGTGCGCACTCTTACATTTATCGCGATCCTGTTCACATCAGGACTGGATGTAGGTCTAATAATGTTTCCACTAACCGAATTTAGCGGCTACGCCAACCTTGCTGAAAGTCCAGAATACAGCTTTGCCAACCCTTTAGCGATTGAGTTTGGTTTTTGGGCTTTCTTGATATGGGGCTTTTATTTCCTCACCTGTTTCTACTTCTGCATCATCGAGCCGCACGTTAAATTTTTCGAAATTCCTTTAGTAAAACTGATCAATAACATCGTGATTATAGGAACCTGTGCATTCACAGCATGCCTACTACTGATTAACTTACCTTGGTATTTACCACAGATTGGTGATGGTGAGTCAGTGGTACCTGCCTTCTACCTAATTATACTCGCATCTATCGCTCTTGCAGTCTATTCAAGCAGCAGCATGAAACTTCTCCGATTACTTAGCTTAGGTTCCAGTATTCTTTTTATCGGACTGATCGCTATTATGTGGTCCCGAGCTTTCATGACGGACAACGGTGTTCCTGCGGATTTCTTAAATAAGGCCAGCTTGATCGGAGAATACTTCACCAATATTCACCAGTTCATGTTGCCACTTAACGACTACCATGCCTTTTATCTATTCTGGTGGTTTTCTTGGAGTATCATGATTGGTCAATTCACGGCACGTTTCGTCAGTGGAATCCGCACTTGGCAGCTACTGTTAGCAATGGTGGCACTTCCATCTATCGCAATTGGTATCTGGTTCGCTATTCTTTACCACTACCACATTGAAGGCATACAGATTGCAGGCTTTATCAATGCCTTAATGATCATTGTTGGGATCTTGATGGTGGTAAACTCGCTGGACTCGCTGATTCGTCTATATAGCGACAACCTTAACCTAACCGTAGAACGCTTTGGATTAATCCCTTATATCATTGGTAACCTCGTTGTGATGTGCGGCCTTACGCTATTATTCCAACTCGATTTTCTACGTATAGAATGGGTCGGTGCTTTAGTAATTGGACTTTACTTCAGCTGTTTTGGTTACATCATGCTGAAAAAGCGTACCGAAGTTGCCAGTATTGAATGCCCTAGTAAGAAAAATGCTTTCGAGTTTAATCAAGTTGATGCAGCCAGCTAGGAGATAGGAACTGGGTCTCAGATGAATGAAAGTCATATGTTCATCTGAGTCCTCTCTTGATTAGTTTGCAAGATCAAATGATTTCAGCAAGGTAGGCTTTAAATTGATCAGCAAGCTCGTCAAAGCTATCCATTGTCCCAGCATGCCTATTTAGATTACCAGCATCTACACTGTGCGTTTGATAATGTGTCACGACAGTTTCTAACTCATCATCCACCGTATTTTGCAACAAGGCCATATAGATTCCTTGATTTGCTGAGTTCTTATAAGAGATGTAAAAATCGATATACTTCTTACCAGAAATCATATCACCACCAGCTTTCACACCATTTTTTAGTTTATTACCAGCTAAATCAAATTCCTTCTCCAGCTCATTATAAAAAGCAGCTAACTTCTCACTTGCGACAGAGCCTTTCGCACCAAAGATACGCTTTGCAGCTTTTGGAAAACGGACTCTAGTATTTTTCTCAATCGCCTCTATTAGCAACTCTTTCTCTAATTCATCCAAACCTTTCTTAGCAATCACATTGTTATAGAGATTGATTAATTGTTTCTCAGTGTATTTGTCTTCTTGGATACTTTTTATTAGGTCTTTGATTTCCATATTCTTACTACTTATATAAATGTACACATTGTGATTGGTTAAATTTTTAATTAGTAAAGTTTAAGCGAAAGTAACGACAAAAACTGTCGTTTGATGCCCTAAGGGAGCTTTTAGGATCAGATGAAAATTAACCCTATTAGACTCTTCTTCCAGCAAGACTATTGCCCTATTAGCTCTCACTCATGCGTTTGACTTACGCTGACGGTCGATGCTAAAGCACAAGCCGAGACAGGCGCAAGCAAATTGAATTGCATAGGATAAAGGTTGGGAGGCCCAAGCTAGAGAACTAGCGACTTCTGCGACCTACTTCACAGATGCGAGCTACATCCGAGATGGAATCGGGTCGTACAGGCAATAAAAAGGAGCACCGAGGTGCTCCTTTTAGAGAGTTAACTAAAAGTTAAGATTAACCAGCTACGAAGCCAGCTTTTTCTTCTTCAGTTACTTCTTTAATTGATAGCTTGATACGACCACGTGCGTCTACGTCTAGGACTTTAACGATTACGTCTTGGCCTTCTTGTAGAACATCAGCCACAGCACGGATACGCTCTTCAGCGATCTGAGAGATGTGTACTAGACCATCTTTACCAGGAAGGATGTTCACGAATGCACCGAATTCCGCTAGACGAACCACTTTACCTTGGTAAAGTTTGTCGATTTCAGCTTCCGCTGTGATTTCATGAATACGTAGCATTGCCGCATCAGAAGCAGTCTTATCTGGTGCGTAGATACGTATTGTACCGTCGTCGTCTAGATCGATAGATGCGCCAGTGTCTTCAGTGATAGAACGGATGGTTGCGCCGCCTTTACCGATAACTTCACGAATTTTCTCTGGATCAATTTTGAATGTCGCCATAGAAGGTGCATTCGGAGAAACTTCTGGACGAGCGTAGCCGATCACTTCCGCCATTTCACGTAGGATGTGCTTACGTGCTTCCATCGCTTGAGATAGCGCGATGTCCATGATTTCTTCGTTGATACCTTCGATCTTGATATCCATTTGAAGCGCTGTGATACCTTCTTCAGTACCCGCTACTTTAAAGTCCATGTCACCTAGGTGGTCTTCGTCACCTAGAATGTCTGTTAGAACTGCAAAGCCGTCGTCTTCTTTGATAAGACCCATTGCGATACCCGCAACTGGTGCTTTAAGAGGAACACCCGCATCCATCATAGACAGAGACGCGCCACATACAGACGCCATTGAGCTTGAACCGTTCGATTCAGTGATCTCAGATACGACACGAATTGTGTATGGGAATTCGTCTTCAGACGGAAGAACCGCTTGAACACCACGGCGTGCTAAACGACCGTGACCGATTTCACGACGACCAACACCACCCATACGACCACACTCACCTACAGAGTAAGGAGGGAAGTTATAATGCAGCATAAAGCTGTCTTTTGATTCGCCCGCAAGACCGTCAGCGATCTGTGCGTCACGGCTTGTACCTAGTGTACAAGTCGCAATGGCTTGTGTTTCACCACGTGTGAACAAAGCTGAGCCGTGAGTTTTCTTCAACATGCCCACTTCAACGTTGATGCCACGAACCGTTTTATTGTCACGGCCGTCGATACGTGGTTTGCCGTCGATAACGCGACGACGAACGATGTTTTTCTCAAGTTTAGAGAAGACACCGGTTACATCTGATTCAGAGTATGGGCCTTCTTCAGAAACAAGCTGAGCGATTGCTTTTTCACGCACTTCACCAAGTTTCGTGTAACGCGCCATTTTTTCAGAGATGCCGTAGGCTTCTTCAATTTGATCCGCGTAGCCAAGTTTAACCGCGTCCACTAGATCAGCGTTTGCTTGTTCAGCAGACCATTCCCAACGAGGTTTACCAGCTTCTGCTGCGAAGTCATTGATCACAGAAATCGCTGTTTGCATTTCTTTGTGTGCGTAAAGTACCGCGCCAAGCATTTCGTCTTCAGTCAGCTCTTGCGCTTCAGACTCAACCATTAGGACAGCGTCTTTTGTACCCGCAACAACCATGTCTAGTAGAGACTCAGAAAGCTCAGAGTTAGACGGGTTTAGTACGTAGCCAGTTTCATCACTGAAACCAACACGTGCACAACCGATTGGGCCATTGAAAGGGATGCCAGAGATCGTTAGCGCTGCTGATGTTGCAAGCATTGCAGCGATGTCAGCGTCCAGATCAGTGTTAGTCGACATAACCGTACAAACTACTTGAACTTCGTTCATGTAGCCTTTTGGGAAAAGTGGACGGATCGGACGGTCGATCAAACGAGACGTTAGCGTCTCTTTTTCTGAAGGACGGCCTTCACGCTTAAGGAAACCACCTGGGATTTTACCTACTGCGTAAGTACGTTCTTGGTAATGTACTGAAAGAGGGAAAAAGTCTTGACCTGGTTTAGCCGTTTTAGAGCCAACCACGGTTGCAAGCACTTGTGCGTCACCCATTGTACATAGAACAGCACCTGTCGCTTGACGTGCAATGCGACCTGTTTCTAGTGTGACTTCTTGATTTCCGTATTGAAACGTTTTTGTCGTAATACTCACTCGTATTCCTTAACTTATTTTTTGTAACTTTCTCTCAAAGACGTTCTTTGTTAGCCAGTACTCAAATGCATTCTTGCAGAAATAAAAAATACATTTGAAGTACAGGCTGTCTCTTGAGAGGCCTATAAGAAAAAAGGGCCATAGATTCTATGGCCCTTCTTCAGTCTTAGCGACGTAGACCTAGCTTTTTGATTAGGCTAGTGTAACGCGCTGCGTCTTTACGCTTAAGGTAATCCAACAACTTACGACGTTGGTTTACCATGCGGATAAGACCGCGACGAGAATGGTGGTCGCCTTTGTGAGACTTGAAGTGACCTTGTAAACCTTCGATGTTCTTAGTTAGCAATGCAACTTGAACTTCTGGTGAACCCGTGTCGCCTTCTTTAGTTTGAAACTCAGCAACCAATGCTGCTTTTGATTCTGCAGACAATGCCATAATCTTAATCTCCAATGTAATATGCTATTAAAAATCCAGGGTGGCCGAGCATATTTTCAGTCACTCTAGTGGCGAGGATTATAGCACTAATTCTTGGCTAACTCACTCGTATTTACCAGTCGTTGAGGCTTAATTTTGCCATTTTTAATGACCCCTAAGCCCATGAAAGCACGCGTACCTTCAACGTATAAACGCAGCAACTGATCTTCGTCAAAACCACGGCTGTTGTCCAACAGTCTACCGAAGACTATATCTTTCGATTCTTGCAAAGACATTACGACTTCCGGTAAATGTAAAACAGCCGTATCTGAGCCCATTAAGTTCTGATCAAGTACGTCTTCGCCCTGCTCTGCCAATGCTTCAAACTCTTCGATGCTCAACATGTCTGCCGGATCATAATCCGCCGTTGACACGCGATGAAGGGCTTTCAAATGCGCACCGCAACCCATCGCCTCACCAATATCTTCACCAATGGTTCGAATGTAGGTACCTTTCGAGCAGCTAATATCCAGCGTCAGAGTATTCTCTGAGCGCTCTAATACTGCTAGATTCGAAATGCGGACCTTACGGCGCTTACGCTCGATGGTAATCCCTTGACGAGCGTATTCGTACAATGGCTTGCCTTCGTGCTTTAACGCAGAATACATGGGTGGGACTTGTTCGATGTCACCACGGAACTGATTCAGCAAGCGCTCCAATTCGTCATCGGTTAGTTGCGGCACAGGTTCGTTACTTAAAACATCGCCTTCTTTGTCGCCGGTGGTTGTGCGTATCCCCAGTTCAATACAGGTGATATAGCGTTTATCGGCATCAAGCAGGAATTGGGAGAACTTGGTCGCTTCACCTAAACAAAGAGGAAGCATGCCAGTAGCAAGAGGATCAAGAGCCCCCGTGTGGCCAGCCTTAGCGGCACGGAACACACGACGGACTTTTTGTAGCGCTTGATTAGAACTCAGACCCAGAGGTTTGTTTAGTAGCACGACGCCATCGATGGCGCGCCATTGCGTTTTACCCATGGTAATCGCTTACTCTTCTGAATCTTTATTCTGGTCATTACGGACCGCTTCTTCGATCAAAGCAGACATACGTGCGCCGTTCACTACACTGTTATCGTAGTGGAAACGTAGATGTGGCATCACACGTAGTTTTACTTCTTTCGCTAAACGATGACGTAAAAAGCTTTTTGCACTGTCTAGAGCTTTTTGGTTTTCAGCCAAACGCTCTACATTGTCGTCCAAACCTAGCACTGTGTAGTAAATATCAGCGTAGCCCAAGTCTTTAGCGACTCGGACTTCGTTGATGGTTACTATGCCAAGGCGTGGATCTTTCACTTCAAACTGTATAAGGGATGCCAGCTCTTTTTGGAGCTGGTCACCGATACGACTAGTACGACTGAATTCGCCTGCCATTATGTATCCCTATTAAAGTGTACGAGCGACTTCGATAGTCTTGAAGACCTCGATCTTATCGCCAGCTTTAACATCGTTGTAGTTCTTCACACCGATACCACATTCAATGCCTTGACGAACTTCGTTGACAGCATCTTTGTAGCGACGTAGAGACTCAAGTTCACCTTCGTAAATTACTACGTTGTCACGCAGTACACGGATGCTTTCGTTACGGAAAACCGTACCTTCAAGTACCATACAGCCGGCTACTAGACCGAACTTAGGTGAACGGAATACGTCACGTACCTCAGCAGTACCCACGATATCTTCACGAAGATCAGGAGACAACATACCAGATAGAGCCGCTTTCACATCATCGATGATGTTGTAGATGACGCTGTAGTAACGTAGGTCTACACTTTCACGATCAATAAGTTGCTTAGCAGAGCTGTCCGCACGAACGTTGAAACCAAAGATTACTGCTTCAGAAGCCAATGCTAGCGTCGCATCCGTTTCAGTGATACCACCTACACCGCTCGAGATGATGTTCACTTTTACTTCATCAGTGCTTAGATCGTTCAAAGATTTGATCAAAGCTTCCAATGAACCGCGAACGTCTGCTTTCAATACGATGTTCAGTGTGCCGACTTCGTCTGCGCCCATTCCTGAGAATAGGTTCTCAAGCTTAGCAGAGTGCTGACGTGCAAAACGCACTTCACGGTATTTGCCTTGACGGAAGTTAGCCACTTCACGCGCTTTACGCTCATCAGCAACGACGATGAATTCTTCGCCTGATTCTGGTGTGCCATCAAGACCTAGGATCTCTACTGGAATAGATGGGCCTGCGGACATTACCGCCTTACCGTTCTCATCCAACAAGGCACGTACGCGACCCATTTGTAGGCCTGCTAATACGATATCACCTTTCTTAAGCGTACCGTTTTGTACTAGTACCGTTGCCACCGAACCACGGCCACGATCAAGACGAGACTCAACCACAACACCACGACCTGGGGCACTTGGTACGGCTGTTAGCTCTAGTACTTCTGCTTGAAGCAACACAGCCTCTAGAAGTGCATCGATACCTTCACCAGACTTAGCTGAAACGCCTACGAATTGGATGTCACCACCCCATTCTTCTGGTACCACTTCTTGTGCTACCAATTCGTTTTTCACTTTGTCGATGTCTGCGCCTTCTTTATCGACTTTGGTCATCGCTACAACAATTGGAACGCCGGCAGCACGAGAATGCTGGATCGCTTCAATAGTTTGTGGCATAACGCCGTCGTCTGCCGCACATACTAGGATAACGATATCCGTTGCTTGAGCACCACGTGCACGCATAGACGTAAACGCCGCGTGTCCAGGTGTATCAAGGAAACTTACCATACCGTGGTCAGTTTCTACGTGGTAAGCACCAATGTGCTGTGTAATACCACCAGATTCCGCAGCCGCTACGCGTGTTGTACGAATGTAGTCAAGTAGCGATGTTTTACCATGGTCTACGTGACCCATTACCGTAACAACAGGTGCACGTTTGATCGCTTCACCTTCGTAATCAATCGCTTCTAGCATGTCATTTTCGACAGCGTTTTCATCGATAAATTTCGCTTTGTGGCCCATTTCTTCAACCACAAGTGTCGCAGTATCACGGTCGATCGTTTGGTTAATGGTTGCCATGGCACCCATTTTAAACATTACCTTGATCACTTCCGCTGCTTTGATTGCCATTTTATCGGCCAACTCAGCAACAGTAATACTTTCAGGAAGTGCTACTTCGTGAATCATTGGAGCAGTCGGTTTTTGGAAACCGTGCTCTTGTTTTGAAGGTCTCTTAAGCTTGCGCTTACCGCCGCGACGAGAAAATTCATCGTCATCATTCAAAGAAATACGACCGCTACGCTTAGAGTCTGGCTGACGACCACGAGCTTTTTCTTTATCACGAGCAGGTGCTGCAGCTTTCTTACCTTTCGGTGCTGGTGCACTTGGCTTAGATTCGCCAGGCGCTTGAGAAACCTTACGATTGGTTTTGGTCTCTTTCGAATTTTCCACGAGTTTATCCGCTCCCATATCGGAGTCGTTTGGCTCCGCTTGCTTGGTTGCTCGTTGTTCTGCGTTACGTTCTGAATTTAGACGTTCCGCTTCTTTACGAGCTTGTTCTTCAGCTTCAGCTTTTGCTTTAGCTGCCTGTTCGGCTTCAAGTTTAGCTGCTTCTTCGCGAGCTTTCTCAGCCTCTATACGTGCTTGCTCTTCTGCCGCGCGCTGCTCTGCAAGCAATTCTTGCTCGCGAGTCAGTGCATCATCAGCATCCGGACGCTTCACGTAGGTGCGTTTTTTCTTTACTGCAACATTTACTGTTTTGCCACCACCGCCAGCAGACAATGTGCTTTTGGTACGACGCTGCAAAGTGATGCGTTGCTCACCTTGCGTCTCACCTGCATCGCCATGCTGACGTTTAAGATAGTTTAACAGTATTTGCTTCTCAACATCAGATACTTCTTGATCGACACTCTTATGAGGCAAACCAGCATCTTTCATCTGAGTTAATAATTTCTCGACTGGCGTGTTTACCAGTTCGGATAGTATCTTAACGGTTTGAACTGTCATTAAGTTCCCCCTTTTTACTCAGATTTCATTCAGATTCAGCAAACCATGGCGCACGCGCTGTCAGTATCAATGTCGCTGCACGTTGTTCATCCATTCCATCAATATCGATTAATTCATCAACTGACTGTTCTGCCAAATCTTCCATCGTAACAACGCCTTTCGACGCTAGAACCAAAGCAAGGTGATTGTCCATACCTTCCATTTCAAGCAAGTCTTGAGCAGGTTTTGCACTGTCTAGCTGCTCTTCTTCTTGTAGCGCTTGGTTCAATAGCGTTTCTTTAGCACGTGTACGCAACTCGTTTACTAAATCTTCATCAAATCCGTCGATGTCTAACATCTCTTCCATAGGCACATATGCAATCTCTTCAACAGATGCAAAGCCTTCTTCCGCTAGCTGAATCGCTAGGTCATCATCAATGTCCAAAGCAGACACAAACAGATCAATCAGCTTTTGTGATTCTTCTAGTTGCTTCGCTTCAGCATCTTCAGCAGTCATTACATTCAAAGTCCAGCCTGTCAAAGCTGATGCTAGGCGAACGTTTTGACCATTTCGACCAATCGCTTGAGCAAGATTGTCACTCTTAACCGCTACATCCATAGCGTGTGAGTCTTCATCAATAACGATTGAGTCAACTTCTGCTGGTGCCATCGCATTGATTACTAACTGTGCTGGGTTATCATCCCAAAGCACAATATCAACACGTTCACCGTTCATTTCGTTAGAAACCGCTTGAACACGTGCGCCGCGCATACCGACACAAGCACCGATCGGATCAATTCGACGATCGCTTGTTTTAACAGCGATTTTGGCACGAAGACCTGGATCACGAGCCGCGCCACGGATATCAATCACTTCTTCAGAGATTTCTGGCACTTCCAAACGGAATAGCTCAATCATGTACTCAGGTGCTGTACGAGAAAGCACTAACTGAGAACCACGGTTGTCTTCGCGAATTTCTAACAACAATGCACGAATACGATCGTTTAGACGGAACGTTTCGCGATTGATTAGGTGCTCTTTTGGTAAAGACGCTTCGGCGTTCTCACCTAAATCAATGATCAGACTGTCACGAGTGACCTTCTTAACTTGACCATGAACAAGCTTGCCTACTTTGTCACTGTACAGAGCTACCATTTTCGCACGCTCTGCTTCACGTACTTTTTGTACGATTACTTGCTTAGCTGTTTGTGCCGCGATACGACCAAACGATTCTGACTCAATTTCTTCTTCAAAAATTTCGCCAGCACCTAATGCTAGACCCATTTCTTCCATATCATCAGTCGTCAATTCAGAATCTGGAGCAGAATAATCTTCATCTACTACAATGTCCCATTGACGGTATGTCTTGTAATCACCTGTACGTTGGTCAATCGATACACGTACTTTGGCTTCGCCTTCAAAACGTCGTTTTGCAGCGCTTGCTAGTGCAGTTTCTACGGCCTCAAAAATCACCTGTTTAGGCACATCTTTTTCGTTGGATACCGCTTCTACTACCAAAAGAATTTCTTTGCTCATCCTTTTAGCCTCTCTCAAAGGTTGAATAAATTAAAACTGAGGAACTATGTTTGCTTTTTCAATCAACTCGATTGGCAGCAAGTACTCTTCGTTATCTACGAGCAGCACTACTTCATCACCTTCAATGCTGGTGAGCTGACCTTTAAATTTGCGGCGACCATCAAACGGCACACGCAAGCGTAATGACACAACAGAACCAAGAAAACGTTGGTACTGGCTGAGTTCAAATAATGGGCGATCTAAACCTGGTGATGAAACCTCAAGGTTGTATTCGCCAGAAATAGGGTCTTCCACATCCATAATCGCACTTACTTGACGACTAACCGATGCACAAGCCTCTACATCAATACCTTCTTCGGAGTCTGTTTCAATGAAAACACGTAGAACAGAATCCTTGCCGTGAGATAGGTATTCGAGCCCCCAAAATTCAAAGCCTAAACCTTCAACAACGGGCCTGATAAGCTCTTCTAATTGTGTGAACTTAGTAGACAAATGACTTCTCCGATATAAAGCGTAGAAACAAAAAACGGGCTCAAGGCCCATTTAACTGCAGTTCAGATAGCAAAAAACCCCATAAAGGGGCCATCCAAACTATAAGATCTTCTCAGACCTTAATCTTATTATGTAACCATAATAAGACTAGGTTGGTTGCGGGAGCCGGATTCGAACCGACGACCTTCGGGTTATGAGCCCGACGAGCTACCAGACTGCTCCATCCCGCGTCAACGAGAATACATTCTACTACAGGAATGCGTTACTCTTCAAGAAATGGTGCCGATGGCCGGACTCGAACCGGCACAGCCGTAGGCCACTACCCCCTCAAGATAGCGTGTCTACCAATTCCACCACATCGGCATAATCGTAGAGTAGATATTAATCTACTGTAGGAATATCTTGACCATCTGTAGACTCTGCTGGGCTATCAAGCTCAGGCACTTCCACAGTTTCTTCAACTTGTGATGCAGTTGGAACAAATTCCAAACCTCCATCAACTGTTTTTGCTTGCTCGCTAGCAAAAAACGCTAGACCAAAGCTCGTCAAAAAGAACACAACGGCAAACAGTGCAGTTAGTTTACCAAAGAAGCTACCGCCGCCTTGACTACCAAATACAGTTTGAGAAGAGCCACCACCAAAGGAAGCACCTGCATCAGCACCTTTACCCTGCTGTATCAACACCAACCCGATAATAGCAACGGCCGCCAATACATGAACAACTAAAACTAAAGCTTCCATTTAATTTACTTCGCAGATTCTATAATCGAATTAAATTCTGTAGCATCCAGCGATGCACCGCCTATAAGCGCGCCATCGATATCAGCCTGAGCAAATAGCTCAACGCTGTTAGATGCTTTAACACTGCCACCGTATAAAATTGCGATTTTCTCTGCAATTTTTGAGGAACGTTTAGCAATGTTATCTCGAATACCTTTATGTACTTCTTGAGCTTGTTCAGAAGAAGCGGACTTGCCAGTACCAATCGCCCAAACAGGCTCGTACGCAATCACTACCTTTTCAAACAGCTCAACGCCGATCTCTTCTAACACTGCATCCACCTGAGAGTTACATACCGTTAAGGTTGTTCCTGCTTCACGTTGTTCCAGTGTTTCACCAACACATAATATTGGCGTTAGACCCGCTTCTAGCGTCGAGGCTACTTTCCTCGCCACTTGAGCATCTGTTTCTGCGAACAGAGAACGACGCTCTGAGTGTCCCAAAATCACGTGGGACACAGAGAAATCTTTCAGCATAGATAAGCTGACTTCTCCAGTGAATGCACCTTTTGCAAATTCTGATGCATTTTGCGCAGCCAACAAAACCTTTGATCCCGTCAAAGATTGGGCCACCAAAGGCAAATATACATAGCTCGGTGCAACCACTACATCAACGGCATCATTGGCTTGAATACTTTCAACCAGTTCAACAACCGACTCTACTGAGCCATTCATTTTCCAGTTACCAGCGACTATCTTACGACGTGTCATAGCGATACCCTTGATTTAGAGGCGCTTATTCTAGGTAATTGTCCTACCTAGATCAAGCGCTAATTTTTGATTTTTAAGTTATGAATCAGACGATTGATTACTCTTGCCTTGAGCAACTCGCTCAACTTCAGTGGCTAAATAGTCTACCAGTTCATCAACCATTTCTTGGTCACGGCCTTCTACCATGACACGAATCAGAGGTTCAGTGCCCGATGCACGCAGTAATACACGCCCTAACCCGTTGAGTTTTTCATTAGCCATCGCAATGGCTTTTTGCAACGCAGGCTCTTCTGCCGGAGCAAAACGTGCAGCCACTCGAACGTTTTTTAGCTTCTGCGGAAACTTAATTAAACCTTCTAATAACTCGTGCAATGATTTGCCTTCTTCAATCATGGCACGCAATACTTGCAACGCCGCAATAATACCATCGCCAGTCGTTGTAATATCACGACACACAATGTGTCCTGAGGGCTCACCACCCAGTACCCAACCGTGCTGAATCAGCTTTTCATTCACATAACGGTCACCTACTTTGGCACGACTAAAGCCTATACCGTTTTCAGAGAAGGCTAACTCTAGGCCGAAGTTACTCATCAGAGTTCCCACAACACCGCCGTTAAAACGACCAGTGTGCATAAGGTGGTTGGCAATAATATAAAGCACATCATCACCATCACAAACCTTGCCGAAGCGATCCACTAAGATCAGACGATCGCCATCGCCATCTAAAGCAATACCAATATCAGCTTCGGCGGCTAAAACGTTTTTACGCAATAGTTCAGGTTTGGTTGCACCACTGTCTTCGTTGATATTTAGGCCATCCGGGCTAACACCAATAGGGATCACTTCTGCCCCTAACTCAGAGAACACACGGGGCGCAACGTGATAGGTCGCACCATCC
Organism: Marinomonas atlantica; assembly: GCF_001639725.1. Classification (GTDB taxonomy): domain Bacteria; phylum Pseudomonadota; class Gammaproteobacteria; order Pseudomonadales; family Marinomonadaceae; genus Marinomonas; species Marinomonas atlantica. The sequence continues at coordinate 116,941 of NZ_LTAW01000002.1, read as the reverse complement.
GCGCAATCCACAACAATTTTAAGTCCTGATAACTGCAAACCAATCGGGAACGTGCCTTTACAGTACTCAATGTAACGTCCAGCCGCATCATCAATACGTTTAGCTCGCCCAATCAAACTGGACTCAACTACGACCATCGGCTGATCTAAAAAGTATTCAATCTTTTCCTCGAGCTCGTCCGAAATCTTACCACCCTGAGCTGAGAAAAACTTAATGCCATTGTCCGTATAGGGGTTATGGGATGCACTGATAACAATCCCCGCACTGGCGCGGAACGTTCGCGTTAGATAAGCAATGGCAGGCGTCGGCATTGGGCCAACCAAACGCACATCAGCACCCGCCGCTACAATGCCGGATTCAAGTGCCGACTCAAACATGTAACCAGAAATGCGCGTATCTTTACCAATCAGGATTTTCTTATCATGCTCTTTGAACACCTGACCCGCTGCCCAACCTAGCTTGAGCATAAACTCTGGTGTAATAGGATCATTGCCCACCTCACCACGAATACCGTCGGTACCAAAATATTTACGCATTTCGACTCTCTTCTATTTGATGCATCACTTTTAACATATCTACATGAGGCTTGACGTCGTGTACACGAAAAATCCTCGCACCTTTCATGTAGGTTGAAGCATTTGCTCCCATTGTGCCATACAAACGCTCTGAGACAGGCACATCAAGAATATCGCCAATCATAGTTTTCCGTGAAACTCCGATCAGTACCTCATGGCCCAAATCCAAAAATCGCCCAGTATAGTTCAGCAACGTTGTATTATGAATCAGGGTTTTACCAAAGCCGATTCCTGGATCAAGAATAATATTCTCTTTATTAATCCCCGCAGCAATAGCCGCTTCGATTCGCGTTAATAGGTAACGCTCCACATCATCAATTAAATCACTGTACGATGGTGACTCCTGCATAGTCTGCGGCGTACCACGCATATGCATAAGACATACAGGCAGCCCCGTCGCTGCAGTCGCTTCCAATGCCCCTTCACGCTCTAATGCACGTACATCATTAATCAAACCAGCGCCAAGGGCAGCAGAGCCTGTTATCACCGAAGGCGTACTGGTATCCACTGAAACGATGACATCAAAACGCGATTTAATGGCTTCAACAACTGGCAATACACGACTCAACTCTTCTTGCTCACACACAACCGCAGCACCAGGACGAGTTGACTCACCACCCACATCAATAAACTCAGCACCATCTTCTATCATGCGCTCAGCTTGTTTTAATGCAGAATCTAAGGAGTTATGTTTGCCGCCATCAGAAAATGAATCGGGCGTAACGTTTAGGATACCCATAACGCGAGGAAGCGATAAGTCCAAAGACTTATCGCCAAAAACCATCACAGACATTGTTTATTCACTTTATTCGGAAAAACAAAACCGACGAAGCTTACGCTTCGCCAGTTGGTTTTTGAGGAACCGGTGTCTCACCTGTTGAGTCAGACGGATCGGTCATTTGATCAGGGTTTGCGGGATCACTTGGTGCTGCTTCAGTCGTACCACCAACTTCAGCCGCACCACCACCAGAGACATCACTACCAGCACTTGGATCAGACCAACCAGTTGGAGGGCTTGGCTTTTTGCCGTCCATGATTTCTTTGATTTGGTTCGCATCAATCGTCTCATAGACCATCAGCGCATCTGCCATGACCTCTAACTTCTCGCGATTCTCTTCAAGAATTTGCATCGACTTCTGGTAACAACGGTCAATGATGCCACGCACTTCAGAATCAAGCTTCTTACCTGTTTCAGGCGAGAAATAATTGTTCTTACTACCTGTCATGCTTTGCTGATCGTCTTCTTCGTAGGCAAATGCACCCAACTCTTCAGACAACCCCCATTTCGTTACCATGTTACGAGCTAAACTTGATGCACGTTCAATATCATTCGATGCACCCGTCGACACACCGTCGAAGCCATGAATCATTTCTTCGGCGATTCGACCGCCATAAAGGCTACAAATCTGCGATTCGATACCACGTTTGCTGAGGCTGTATTTATCTTCTTCTGGCAAGTACATGGTCACACCTAAAGCACGACCACGAGGAATGATTGTTACTTTATAAACAGGATCATGCTCTGGCATCAGATAACCAACTATCGCATGTCCTGCTTCATGGTAAGCCGTATTGCGCTTCTCCTCTTCTTTCATCACCATCGACTTACGCTCAGCACCCATCAGGATTTTATCCTTAGCGAGCTCAAGTAACTCCATGTTGACCAAACGACGATTCGAACGCGCAGCAAACAATGCCGCTTCGTTAATCAAGTTGGCAAGGTCTGCACCAGAGAAGCCAGGCGTACCACGCGCAATGTTCTTAGGCTCAACATCATCCGCAACAGGAACTTTACGAAGGTGAACTTTAAGAATTTGTTCACGACCTCGAATATCAGGAAGACCGACCGTTACTTGACGGTCAAAACGACCAGGACGCAACAGCGCAGGGTCTAACACGTCAGGGCGGTTAGTTGCGGCGATAACGATAATACCCTCATTACCTTCAAAACCATCCATCTCAACCAACAGTTGGTTCAATGTTTGTTCGCGCTCATCGTTACCACCGCCCATACCTGAGCCACGGTTACGACCTACTGCATCGATCTCATCAATAAAGATGATGCAAGGTGCATGCTTTTTAGCTTGTTCGAACATGTCACGAACACGTGACGCACCGACACCCACAAACATTTCAACGAAGTCAGAACCAGAAATCGTAAAGAAAGGTACTTTTGCTTCACCAGCAATCGCTTTTGCAAGCAATGTTTTACCCGTACCTGGAGGTCCACACATTAGGATACCGCGTGGAATTTTACCGCCAAGACGCTGAAATTTTCCTGGCTCACGTAAGAAGTCTACAAGCTCTTCCACGTCTTCTTTCGCTTCATCACAACCCGCAACGTCGGCAAACGTTGTTTTAATCTGATCTTCAGGTAGTAAACGGGCTTTAGACTTACCAAACGACATTGGTCCGCCTTTACCACCGCCTCCACCTTGCATCTGACGCATAAAGAACACAAAAATTGCCAGAATTAATAGGATTGGGAAGCTGGCTATCAACAGTTGCGTCCAAATGCTTTGTTGCTCAGGCATACGACCTTCAACAACTACATTATTGCTCAACAGATCATCCATAATTTTTGGATCAGCTGCTGCTGGACGAACCGTTTCAAAACTGTCACCACTCGAACGTGAACCACTGATGGTATAACCCTCAATGACCACTTTCGCAATACGACCGTCATGAACCTCTTGTACGAATTCAGAATAAGAGATTCGATTGGTTTCCGCAGAGGTATTAAAATTGTTAAACACTGTCAGTAAGACCGCAGCGATCACCAACCACAATAAAATATTTTTAAGCATATCGTTCAAGAGCACACCTCTTAACGGTTAGTTTAGCAAGCACTGTCATCGTGCAAACTTAGTAACCTTTAATTTGTCGTCCTAGTAAGCACACTTAGCAGCCTAAGCTGAAAAGTATAGGGTTTACGGGTGACAACAGAACCCAATGGGCCCTGCATCGATTTAGGTTTTAAAAGCCAAGCCTTTAAGGACCTTAACAAGAATTCCACTAAGGCGTCATGCCTATTCAGCAATCGTTTCGCTGAATCAGCCGCACACAATCTGAGTTATCAATACATTGCTACCACAGATATTGGGATCAATGGTTGAAATTACAAGATATAACGCACGTTTTCCAATCCCTAAAGGTATTTTTTCGTATACTTTTAGATGTATGAAGAGCATCAGCTATCATTTACCCTGTCACAATAACACGGCATCGATAGCAGGAGTTACGACCTAACTATGATTTCCGATCACTTAGGCAAGATTATACGATAATTTACTCGAAAAGCGGTCGTTTGAAGTCGTATTCACTCAACCAATCCATACTTTCTAACATCGCTAGAAGATCAGATTTTCATCAACCAAAGCCATTGCTCTCTTGCCAAGAAATTTTGACAAAAAGATTGTCGAAATGTTCCGCTTACACAAGATCGTTAGTTTTTGATCTTACACTGTTTCATCATACCTAATTCACCCGATATTCCGCTATAATATCGCCTAACCTCTGAAGCCTCCAATAAAGAGGGTCAACTAAGATGAGAAATTTTAATTATGAGTTTGACAAACGTTCAAAAAAAGCAATATCGCAACATTGGGCATACACTTAATCCTGTTGTCACTGTTGCAGGCAACGGCCTAACAGAATCCGTTCTGACCGAGATCGACCGTGCACTAGAAGACCACGAGCTAATCAAAGTTCGCTACAGTGTTGTAGACCGTGAAGCCCGTTACGCGCTGATCGAAGAGACTGGCAAAGTGCTGAAAGCACAGATTGTTCAGACTATCGGCAAGGTTGCACTATTCCACCGTGCAGCGTTAGAAGCGAACCCGAAGCTATCTAACTTACTTCGTTAAGCATATTAAGATTAAGGCCAGCCACTCGCTGGCCTTAATTTTTGAACTAAAGCGCCGATAAGGTCTCATAATTAAAAAAGTGAGTGCGCGCTATGCTTTTCATCGACACTGTAAAACGAATCAACCAACTTCCTGAACGGGAAGACCACGCCAACTTTCGTCGGCGTCGCAATCGGCCCTCAAAAGACAGCCTCACACTGAGTGATGCCGCCTCTCATGTCCAGCAAATCACTTTGACGTATGAATACGCCACTGAACTAACCCCTACGGACAGCATTATAGCTAACATGCTAGAGGCCGTTATCCAGCAAGTAGACCAACTTCATATTCACGTGGAAGCGCTCAGTCATTTTGCCCCCTCTAACGATTCATGGAAACTACCGCTGCAAACACCGCCCCCCTCTTTTATAGATAACGACCCAAGTTACGGTGACAGCGTCAAAGACCTAAAGCATGAAAAACAAAATAAGAAAATTGAACTGCATTTATTAGGCGCTGACGGCACCCAAAAGGTGTGCTTATTGACGTTTGTAACGCACCATTTATCCGATGCATTACGTCAAGCTCTAGTCAAATTATCACCCAAGCAGACACTGCATACGCCATACTCAGCAGAGCAGCTTGAACCTTTGCCGCAACAATGGGTATTTGAAATTGATCAAGATGGTGAAGCAGAACCTTTAGAAGACTTATACAACAGCGGTGCGGTGTCTAAAGCAGATTACGATGTGAGCTTCTCAGGGTTACAAATTTGGTTTGAGCGACAAAACGATGCCTTGCCATTACTCATCAGCGATATGACACTGGGCTACATTTATATTGGTAATTACGAAGCCTACGGGCATGGTGCCAACGCACCAGAAGAAAACAATATACCTTCTGGCACATTAGACACCAGCGCCTAGTCACTCATTATGAACGGGCGAACTTATCTCGCTTTAACTTGCGACGAGACAACCACCAAGCAACCAATGTCACCAAGGACACAATCAAGATAATCAGCGTCGCTAATGCGTTTATTTTTGGTGACACCCCTAGACGAACGGAGCTAAACACCTCAATCGGCAACGTCGTCGCACCAGGCCCCGATACAAAACTCGCTATCACCACATCGTCTAACGATAACGTAAATGCCAATAACCAAGCCGACACTAATGCAGGCATGATGATTGGCAAGGTAACTTGCACAAAAGCTTTAACGGGAGTCGCCCCTAAATCCATGGCAGCTTCGACAAAAGAACGGTCCAACTCCTTCAAGCGTGAGCTAATCACCACGGTTGCGTAGGCCGTGCCAAAGGTTGCATGGGCGATCCATATCGTGAACAAACCACGTTGATGAGGCCACCCTAGTACATCTGTCATCGACACGAATAACAACAGAAGCGATAAACCAATGATCACATCGGGCATTACCAAAGGCGCTGCAACAAGGCTATGCAACATCGAGCGGCCTCGAAAGCGCCCAAAACGTGTCAGCGCCACAGAGGCCAAAACCCCCAAGCAAACGGCCGTATTAGCGCTCCAAAATGCCACTTCCAAACTGCGCCATACGGCCGCCATCAGGCCTTCATCACGAAATAATTCACCGTACCACTTGGTTGACCAACCTGCCCATACGGTCACTAAGCGAGAGCTATTGAATGAGTAAATAACCAAACTGAGCATCGGCAGATATAGGAATGCCATGCCAAACCAAAACATCACACTAGAGAAGCGAATAGGCGGTTTCATTTGCCTTCCTCCCATTCTTTCTCTTGATACTTTCTAAAGAAATGAATCGGCAACATTAAGAGCAACAACATAATCAAGGCTAACGACGACGCCAGCGGCCAATCGCGATTATTAAAGAACTCCTGCCACAACACTTTACCAATCACAAGCGAATTAGTACCACCGAGTAATTCTGGAATCACATACTCGCCCACCACAGGAATAAACACCAACATGCTCCCTGCGATAATACCGTTACGCGATAGCGGGAAAGTGATTCGCCAAAATGACTGCAGCCAGCGCGCACCAAGATCTTGTGACGCCTCAATTAAACTGTGATCGTGCTTAACAAGGTTAGCGTATAGCGGCAATATCATAAACGGCAGGTACGCATACACAATGCCAATGTAGACCGCCACATTGGTATTTAAAATGGTTAATGGCTGATCCACAACGCCAAGCCACATAAGCGCATTATTTAAAATACCGTTACTTTTCAAAATACCGATCCACGCATAAATACGAATCAAAAACGATGTCCATGACGGCAACAGGATCAACAACAATAAAACGGTTTGCGTAGAAGGTTTGGCTCGGGCAATGTGATACGCCATAGGGTAGCCAATAAGCAAGCATAAAAATGTCGATATTGCAGCCATCTTCAAACTGTTCAGATAAGCAGTCAGATACAACGCATCTTCGCTTAAGAAAATAAAGTTGCCAAAATACACATGCAGATCAAATGCTTCATCCGCCATAGTTAACAGCTGGGTGTATGGCGGAATCGCTATCGCCGATTCCGCAAAAGCTATTTTTAAGACAATCAAAAATGGCAACGCAAAAAACAGCATCAGCCATAAGGTTGGAACGGCAATAACCCAGCGTTTACCGTGCTCAGCATGGCGTTTTAGACGCTCAGTGACTTTCTTCATGGACGCAACACCAGACCACTGTCATCAGACCAATAAACGTAAACTAGCTCTTCCCACGTTGGTTGATCAGCAAAACGATCGGAGTTCACCATGAAGGAGTAAAGGATTTTGCCATTGTCTAAACGGATATGATAAACCGAGTGTCCTCCAAGATAAGCAATGTCATGTACCACGCCACGACACCAATTGTACTCACCTTGTGGCTGATCACGGGAAATCAGTGTTTTTTCAGGACGAACCGCAAACACCACGTGTTTGTCTTCAATCGCCGTAGTAACGCCATAAGAAACGTACAGCTGATTGTTAATTTCTTCTGAATCAATCACCGCATGATCTTCTGCATCAACGGCAATCGCACCGCGGAACAAATTCATGCTGCCAATAAACTCTGCTGCCTGAAGGCTATTCGGCGCTTCATAGATATCTCGCGGAGTGCCAGACTGCACAATACTGCCTTCTTCCATAATGGCAATACGGTTGGCCATGGTCATGGCTTCTTCCTGATCGTGGGTAACCATGACACACGTCACGCCGACACTTTCGATGATATCCACCACCTCAAGCTGCATACGATTACGTAGTTTTTTATCCAACGCCCCCATTGGCTCATCCAATAGTAAAAGCTTTGGTGATTTCGCCAAGCTGCGCGCTAACGCCACACGTTGACGCTGCCCACCAGACAACTGCTCTGGCTTACGCTTTGCGTATTTCTCCATGTGCACCAAACGCAGCATCTGCACAACTTTGTCAGCAATCATCGCTTTGGGCATACGGTCTTGCTTCAATCCATACGCAATATTCTGCTCAACCGTCATGTGTGGAAACAAGGCATAGGATTGAAACATCATATTAATCGGACGACGATACGGCGCGAGCGAGACAATGTCTTCGCCATCTAAGATAATTTTGCCTGAGTTCGGCGTTTCAAATCCGGCCAACATGCGCAGCAAGGTTGACTTGCCTGACCCTGACGCGCCAAGCAATGCAAAGATATCGCCTTTTGCTATGTCTAAAGAAACGTCATTAACGGCGACCACATCGTCGTAGGTTTTTACGATACTTTTTATCTGAAGAAAGTGGCCATCTACGCCATCGCGTGAAAGACTTGGCTCAATCATTTAAAACCCTCAAAGCTAAAAATCATGCCAGCGAGCACCGCCCGCTGGCGATGCGGTTATTGACCGGATTTAATCTTGTTCCATGCACGCGTAATGGTGCGCGTCGTACGTTGATCCAACACGCTCGGTAACCACAACTTATCGCGCACCTCTTGTGTTGGAAAAATACTTTCATCATTGGCTACGTCGGCATCCACCATGCTCATAGACGCTGGGTTGGCATTGGCGTACCAAACGTAGTTCGTTATGTTTGCCGTGATCTCAGGGCGCAAAAGGAAGTTAATCAGTTCATGGGCACCTTCCGCATTCTTCGCATCACGAGGAATAGCCAGCATATCAAACCACATCAGCGCGCCCTCTTTCGGAATCACATATCGGATATCAACGCCATTATTGGCCTCTTCTGCACGAGCTGCTGCTTGCGCCACATCACCCGACCAAGCAATCACAACACAAACGTCACCATTGGCTAGATCATTGATGTATTTCGAGCTGTGAAAATAACGGTAGTAAGGGCGTACAGACAACATTAGATCCGTTGCCTTATTAATATCCGCTTTATCAGTAGTATTCGGATCAAGACCTAAGTAGTTCAATGCAGAACTGATGATTTCTGTTGGCGCATCCAACGCTACGACACCACAAGATTGCAGCTTTTCTAAATATTCTTTTTCAAACACCAAAGACCAGCTATCAATCGGAGCATCTTCACCCAAAAGTTCTTTTACTTTGGTTTCGTTTATACCGATACCTGTTGTGCCCCACATGTAAGGCACGGAATATTTATTATCAGGATCAACGCCTTCTAACAAAGACATGATTTTCGGGTCCAGGTTCGACCAGTTTGGCAACGCTGAACGATCAAGCGGCATAAACGCACCCGCCTGAATTTGTTTGCCAATAAAGTCATTTGTGGGAACCACTAAATCAAAGCCAGATTGGCCAGAGAGCAACTTGGCTTCCAACACTTCATTACTATCGAACACATCGTAGACAACCGATGTACCCGTTTTTTGTTCAAAGCTTGGCAACGTTTCTTCGTCGATGTAATCCGACCAGTTATAAAAGTGCACAACATCTTCTGCTTGAGCAGAAAACGGAACCGCAGTCACTGCAGTCAGGGCCAACGCCGAAGCGTAAGACTTAAATTTCATATAACTTCCCCTAGTCGGTTTCATTAAAAAGCGGAGTATCATACGTACACGCACCCATTAGATAAAGGTCATGCTGTGGAAATTCTAAGCAAGTCCGCTGCAATCACTCGATTATCATGCAACAAGCTTACCGATGACGTCGTCATTATCCTAGCATCACCTCTTACTACTTCCATCATTCAAACAGTGCCATAACCAGATAGAGGTCATAAAAAAACCCTCGGTATTACGCGAGGGTTTCTAAGACAACTGGTAACGCTTTCGCAGCGCGAACCCTTATATGCTAAAGCTTGCACCACAACCACAGGTTGAAGACGCATTAGGGTTAGCCACAGTAAAGCGCGCACCTTCTAAGTTTTCTTTATAATCGACTTCTGAGCCTACCAAGTACTGGAAACTTAACGGATCAACTACCAGCTTTACGCCATTGCGCATCACTTCTGTGTCGTCCTCTTGATACTCTTCATCAAACGTGAATCCGTACTGGAAGCCGGAACAACCACCACCAGTCACGTACACACGCAACATCAAGCGCTCGTTTTCTTCCTCCACAATCAATGACTGCAATTTTGCTGCAGCAGCATCCGTCATTGAAATAGGGTCAGCTGATTCGACCATTGCTTTCTCCACTAAGGTATCGAGACACCTTTACACCATTAAAATAATGGCAAGATTATCCTCTTAACCAAGTAAACTAGTCAAGTATAGATCAGTGCTCACGCGTCGCACGGAATTCAACTTCAGGGTAACGCTCTTTAGCTAGGTTCAAATTCACCATCGTCGGCGCAATGTAGGTTAAATTATCACCACCATCCAACGCTAAGTTCGCCTCGCTTTTACGCTTGAATTCTTCGAACTTCTTACCTTCTTCCGCTTGCACCCAGCGTGCTGTTGCCACGTTAATGTTTTCGTAAATGGCTTCCACGTTATATTCCGCTTTCAAGCGTGCCACAACCACATCAAACTGAAGAACACCGACCGCACCAACGATTAAGTCATTGTTTTGCATCGGGCGGAACACTTGCACCGCACCTTCTTCTGAAAGCTGTACCAAGCCTTTTAACAGCTGTTTCTGTCGCAATGGATCTTTTAGGCGAATACGACGGAACAATTCCGGCGCAAAGTTTGGAATACCAGAGAACTTTAAGCTTTCGCCTTGAGTGAAAGTGTCACCGATCTGGATCGTGCCGTGGTTATGCAAACCAATGATATCGCCGGCAAAGGCCTCTTCGGCACGAGAACGGTCACCCGCCATAAAGGTTACGGCATCAGAAATACTGATCTGCTTACCCAAACGCACATGATTCATTTTCATGCCTTGCTTGTACGTACCCGATACCACACGCATAAACGCAATTCGGTCACGGTGTTTCGGGTCCATATTGGCTTGAATCTTAAAGACGAAACCAGAGAATTTCTCTTCCGTAGCGTCCACTTGGCGATCATGTGTTTCCCGTGGCATTGGAGCCGGTGCCCATTGCGTTAAGGCATCCAGCATGTGATCGACACCAAAGTTACCCAAGGCTGTACCAAAATAAACAGGCGTTAACTCACCCGCTAGAAACAGCTCTTGATCAAATTCATTCGATGCGCCCATCACCAACTCAAGCTCTTCTCGTAGCTGCTCGGCCAACTCTTCGCCAACGGCTTCATCTAGCTCAGGGTTGTTCAAGCCTTTTACAACACGTAGATCTTGAATCTTATGCCCCTGCCCCGTGGAGTACAGAATCGTTTCATCATTATGAATGTGATACACACCTTTAAACAGCTTGCCACAACCAATGGGCCAAGTAATCGGCGCACACATCATATTCAGTTCGTTTTCGACTTCGTCTAATAGCTCCATCGGATCACGAATATCACGGTCCAACTTGTTCATGAAGGTTACGATCGGCGTGTCACGCAGACGAGTTACTTCCATCAATTTACGGGTACGCGCCTCGACACCTTTCGCAGCGTCGATCACCATCAAACAAGAATCCACCGCTGTCAGCGTACGGTAGGTATCTTCCGAGAAATCTTCGTGCCCAGGAGTGTCTAGCAGGTTAACCAAGCAATCATTGTATGGGAACTGCATCACCGACGTCGTGATCGAGATACCACGCTCTTTCTCCATATCCATCCAATCGGATTTAGCGTGCGCATTGGAACCACGGCCTTTTACCGTACCGGCAGACTGAATCGCGCGTCCGAACAACAATACTTTCTCAGTGATCGTTGTCTTACCGGCATCGGGGTGGGAGATAATAGCGAAAGTTCTGCGCTTGTTTACTTGATCAAGAAATTGCTGGTCAGCCATTTAGAAACTCTTTAGGTTAGTCTACGAACCTGTTGAGAGTACCTTAACACGTTCGTTTTGCTTTTCGATTGGGCGGGTATTATACAGCGATGACTATGAAAGACACCCCTGATGATTTGTTTTTTTAAGCACCTTAAATAGCGCCTCAATATTGAAAAAAGGTCTAATTAACCGCTATGACGCTGGCGATGCCTCGTTGGAAGGTAGCTTTGCTTAAGTTGCTTTGGTTTTGCTCAAGAAAGTCTCCAAGTGCGAGCTTTTGGCAGGGCATCAAAATTTCGTATTTCTTTGCTAAAGATATGCCTGCACTTGTTTTGGGCAGGTGTGTTGAGAGTTTTTGATAAAACTCGTAATCGGAGTGTGGTTCCGCATTGATGCAGTCTTGGTTGCTGAGGCTGGCACTTAGGCTCAGTGATTCCACTAAGGGGTCTAATTGCTCACTGTAGCGATCAATAACTTGTTTTGAGTTGTCATATTGTTGTGCGTAGCGAAACAATAACAGTTTATTTTGTAAGCTTGTTTCGTCCACCTCATCCGTTCCGATGGTTTCTAAGCCAATTACTTCACTTACTTCTTTGCCATAATTTACCGCAACCCCCGTATCCCATGCTCGAGCAGCATATTTTAGTAAAGACTTACGCATGCCAAAAAGAACCGTTTCAGCGTCTTCTTTACTCATCGCGGGTAAGCCTAGAAGTTTGCTGACGTCGTCATATTGAATGGCGCTTTTGATTTCGTTATCAACGGCCATTAAAAAGTAGGTTTTGGAATGGAATACTTGCTCTATGTGGGAGGAGGGATGCATTTCTGTAGAAAGGTTTTCGGCGTATGTTGTTAGGGGTAAAGCGCAGGCTAACGGTAAATACAACGACTTTTTCAGCATCGGAATCTCTTAAGCAAATAAACTTTTGTGGGTAAGAGGCCCGTGACAAAGTCACGAAACACATATCAACTCTAGTTGTTTAAACTATCGAATCCATCCGGTGGTTGCAATGGCTACAGGGAAAAGCTTTTTGCAAAAAAGGTGAATCAGTATTTACATCCCACTACAGGTTTTCAAACCGACTCTGAGGTACGATATAAGAATTTACTGATCGGTTTGGAGCACTCCCTATGAATTCTATGGCGACGGATGTGACGTTACCGTCAATTATCGCAGGCCCTATTTTGCGCAAAGTAGAGGCTCACGCCATGCATTTATGGCTGGCAACAAGTCTTGATCTCACGCCAACGGTCAACATACTTCACGGGGCTAATACCCTTATCAGTGACACTCAATGTACGTCGATTCAAATTGGTGAACGCTTATTTATTAAGCTCATCACCGTCACGCTTGAAGACAGACTCCCTAAAACAGAAGCCCTTGGCTACCGCTTAACATTTGAAGAAGGTCGTCCTGTCGAACTGAATGGTGATAACTATCTATATGACGAGAAAGACGACACGATTCAGTTTATTTGGAAGCCTGAAATTTCGTCACTGCTTCATGGCTCTTGTCGCAAAGCCCATTTTGGCTATCAGCAGCTTGATAGCAGGGCGTCCATTGGCGATGGTTTAGCACAAGCAGATCGACATTTGTCCCATACCAATATAAGCGATTGGCCCTCTTTGCTGATGCTATCGGGGGATCAGATTTACGCCGACGATGTCGCCGGCCCAATGCTGTACGCAATTCGTCAAGCGGTAGACTTGTTGGGCATCAAGGAAGAACGCCTACCCGAGTCAGGGCACCGTTTACACGACGATCCATTCTATTACTGTCGTGAAGCTCTGCTGCCAAAATCAGAAGAAGGCGATGACGTTCGCCGCCAGTTTTTCAAAGGCAAGAAGAAACCCGTTTTTACCACAGATACGGCACACAACCATTTAATTAGCTTTGCTGAAGTGATGTGTATGTATCTATTAGTGTGGTCGCCAACTTTATGGGCTCACATATCACTCGAAATTCCCGAAGGTTTGTCGAATGAAGATCATAAAACACGCTACTTAGAAGAGCGAAAAGCCATTAAAGAGTTTGTTGAGACATTGCCTCAAGTTCAGCGCGTGTTATCTCATTTGCCTACCGCGATGATGTTTGATGACCATGATGTCACCGATGACTGGAACTTAACCGCGGACTGGGAACAAACCGCTTATGGCCATGAGCTGTCGAAACGTATTTTAGGCAATGCTCTGTTCGGCTATATGATTTGCCAAGGTTGGGGAAATAACCCCTCTCAGTACGATGATCAATTCTTAAAACAGGCAGAACTCGCGCAGCAAAGCCAAGACAGCGCCTTGCAGGATGAATACATAGACCAACTCTTGGCCTACGAACAATGGCACTATCAGTGGGATACTGAGCCAAAATTAGTGGTGTTAGACACTCGTACCCGTCGCTGGCGCTCAGAGCAAAACTTTAACCATCCTTCAGGGTTAATGGATTGGGAAGCCATCACGGATTTGCAACAAGATATCAAAGACTTGGACTCAGTCATTCTAGTCTCCCCTGCCCCTGTATTCGGGGTGAAGCTAATCGAAGCCATTCAGGAAGTGTTTACTTGGTTCGGTAAACCTTTGATGGTGGATGCGGAAAACTGGATGGCGCACCCAGGTTCAGCTTATGCCTTGATGAATTTGTTTACGCACGCCAAAACACCGACTAACTTCGTAATTTTATCGGGCGATGTGCACTACTCTTTTGCGTACGACATAAAACTACGCGGCTACAAAAGCAGCCCTACCATTTGGCAGATTACCAGCAGCGGCTTGCGTAATGAGTTTCCAAACACATTATTAGAATGGTTTGACCGCCTTAACCGTTGGCTTTATGCCCCGTGGTCTCCGTTGAATCTTTTCACTAAGCGACGCTCTTTGCGAATCTCTCCTCGTAAACCCGAACACGCCTCCAAAGGTGAACGCCTGATTAACCAATCAGGCATTGGCTATGTACGTTTGGACACTGAGGGCCGCCCAACAGAGATCGCCCAACTGGGTAACAACCATCAGAAAACACGCTTTTTCATCAGTAAAAAGACATAAAACACCCGCTAAACTAAGCCAATCAAATACAAAAAAAGGAGCCTCTAGGCTCCTTTTTTTGGCTTATTATGATGACAAGATCATTTAGTCTTCAATCGGGCGTTTCGGAAATAAACGTCGCACTATGACGAAAAACAAAGGCACAAAGAAGATCGCTAGAACCGTAGCGGTCAGCGTCCCGCCCACGATACCGGTACCAATTGAAATTCGGCTATTAGCACCGGCACCAGAAGACAAAGCTAACGGTAACGTACCTACGATAAACGCTAACGATGTCATAATGATTGGACGCAAACGTAATCGCGCGCCTTCGGTCGCAGCCGTCCAAACATCTTCACCTCGGCGGTAAGCGGCCTCCGCAAACTCCACGATCAAGATGGCATTTTTAGAGGACAGACCTATGATGGTCAAGAGCGCCACTTGGAAATAAACGTCGTTTTGAAGATCACGCAGATAGATTGCACCCGCCGCACCAATAACCCCTAAAGGAATTACCATAATCACGGAGAATGGTACCGTCCAGCTTTCATACAATGCCGCCAGACACAAGAACACCACTAAAATAGACACAGCGTACAAGAAGTACGTTTGTCCACCAGATTGCTGCTCTTGGAAAGACAAACCACTCCATGCATACGACGTGCCCTGAGGAAGTTGGTTCGCTAAGCGTGCCATTTCGTCCATCGCGTCACCCGAACTTAAACCCGGTGCTGCAGAACCTTGAATCTCATAAGACGGCAGCCCATTAAAACGAGTCAGAGCTTTCGGGCCAAACGTCCATTCGCTGTCAGCAAAGGCTGAGAACGGAGTCATTTTGTCGCCATTACCACGCACATACCAGTGCTGTAAGTCGGATGGCGAACCTCGGTATTCCGCATCACCTTCTATATACACACGTTTCACACGGCCTCGGTCAACGAAGTCATTGACGTAATTACCCGCCCAAGCAGCTGACAACGTACTGGATATATCCGTCATAGATAGGCCCAATGCCGATGCTTTCTCTTGGTCGATGTCAATGTGAAGCTGTGGCGTTTCACTTTGACCGCCCATACGAACGCCAGACAAAATCTGACTTGCACGGGCATCACCGAGCAGTCGGTCACGCATTTCTAGCAAGGTGTCACGGTCAGTGTTACCTGCTGCCTGAAGCTCAAACGTAAAGCCATTACTTTGTCCCATGCCTCGAATAGACGGCGGCAACAACGAAAAGATTTGCGCATCACGAATGCCAGCAAGCCCAGGATAAGAACGCCCAACAATGTCCGACGCCGAACTACCAGGCTCGGTACGTTCGTCCCAGTGCTTCAACAGCACGAACGCCATACCAGAGTTTTGCCCTGTTCCCATAAAGCTAAAGCCAGATATCGTGAAGATAGAATCGACATAGTCTTTTTCTTTGACTAAGAAATGATCTTGAACCTGGTCCATCACCTCTTCGGTACGCGCCATGGACGCGCCTTCAGGCAAAGAAACAATCACCATCACGTTACCTTGGTCTTCCGTCGGTAAGAAGCCCGTCGGTACATTGAGCATCAAGTAGCTCATGCCTGCAATAATCACCAAGTAACCCGCTAACCAACGCACAGGTTGCTTGATCAGTTTCGATACTCGGCTACTGTAGCGATTGGTGGTTGAGTCAAACTTGCGGTTAAACCAGCCCCCTAACCCTCGCTTCTGGCCATGCTGCCCTGGTTTGAGCAAGGTTGCACACAAAGCGGGCGACAACGTCAACGCCACAATCACAGACAATACCATCGACGATACAATGGTGATCGAGAATTGACGATAAATAACGCCGGTCGAACCACTAAAGAAAGCCATGGGTACGAATACCGCTGACAGTACCACTGCAATACCGATCAAGGCACTGGTGATTTCTTTCATAGATTTAATGGTTGCTTCTCGCGGTGAAAGCTTTTCTTCTTCCATCACACGTTCAACGTTTTCGACCACAACAATGGCATCGTCCACCAACAGACCGATCGACAGCACCAGACCAAACATGGTCAAAGTATTAATCGAATAACCAAACGCCTGCAGTACGCCGAACGTTCCCAACAATACCACCGGTACAGCAATGGCTGGAATCAAGGTCGCACGCCAGCTTTGCAGAAACACAAACATTACGATGACCACTAAAGCGATGGCTTCAAACAGAGTTTTCACCACCTCTTCAATCGAGATCTTAATAAACTCAGTAGAGTCTAGCGGTAACGCAGTTTTGTAACCTTCTGGCAAGTTTCTATTCAGCTCTTCAATCGCTGCTTTGACACGTTCGGAAGTCTCTAATGCATTCGCGTTTGGAGCCAGCATCACAGCCATACCCGTTGCAGGGTGGCCATCTAAACGAGGTGAAAAGTTGTAGTTTTCACTGCCAATTTCAACCGTTGCGACGTTTTTAAGACGTACTGTGGCACCGTTGTCGTCGTACTTAAGAATGATATTTTCAAACTCTTCCGGCGTTTCCAGCTTCGACTGAGCCGTTACTGTTGCATTCAGCTCTTGGCCTTTGGCAATAGGGTAACTACCTAAACTACCTGCAGCCACTTGGACATTTTGAGCTTTGATCGCATTGGCAACGTCCGATGGAATCAGGTTGTAGGTTGCCAGTTTAAGTGGGTCTAACCAAATACGCATAGCGTAGGCCGAGCCAAACACTTGAACACTGCCAACGCCCTCAAGTCGCGATACCGGATCTTGCATGTTGGATACAAGGTAATCTGATAAATCACTCGCGGTGTCTTGGTCGTTCTCATCGTACAGCGCCATGATCAGCAGGAAGTCGGATTGTGACTTGGTCACGGTGACCCCTTGCTGCTGCACAGACGAAGGAAGATTAGACGTAATTTGCTGTACTTTGTTTTGTACTTGAACTTGAGCCGTATCAGCATCAGTGCCTTGTTCAAAGGTCACACTAATACTAGTGCGCCCCGTTGAACTGCTGCTTGATGAGAAGTAAAGCAACCCATCAATCCCTGTCAGTTGCTGCTCAATTATCTGAGTGACACTGTTTTCAACGGTTTCTGCCGACGCGCCATTATAGGTCGCCGAGATACTGACCGTTGGCGGCGCCACGTTGGGGTATTGAGACACCGGCAATTGAGTAATCGCAAGCACACCCGCTAACATAATAACGATGGAGATAACCCACGCGAATACCGGACGCTTTACGAAAAAATGCGCAATCATTTATAGCTCCCTTTGCTACTGGCCAGTCGTCGCGGCATTAACCTCTACCATGCGACCTGTTTGAGGGTCTCGCTTTAGCTCAACCGTCGTGACGTCAGCGCCGGGGCGCACCTTCATGCTGCCTTCAACGATTACTTTATCGCCATCTTTGATACCATCAGTAATGTACCATTGGTTGCCAACCGCACGTTCAGTGGTTACAAAGCGACGTTCTACTTTATTGTCAGCGTTGACAACCAATGAAAAGGCTTTGCCTTTTACATCACGAGCAACTCCTTGTTGAGGCACTAAAATCGCTTGGCTGTCGGTTAAGTCGTTAATTCGTCCTCGCACAAACATACCGGGTAGCAATAAACCGTCAGGGTTATCAAACTCTGCACGCAGCGTCACACTACCCGTCATTTCATCAACATTCACTTCACGAGTTTTTAAACGACCTTCATGGGGATAGACGGATCCGTCTTCCAACACTAACGTGACATTTTGATCACCCAATTCAACGTGTTCAAGACTTAACAAGTTGCGAATACGAAGTTGCTCTACACTGGTTTGAGCAAGGTCCACATACATCGGATCCGTCGTACGAATCGTCGTCATTGGTGTTGCTTGTCCAGCGGTCACCAAAGCGCCCACTGTCACTTCTGAAATACCAATCTTACCGTCAATCGGCGCGGCAATCTGTGTGTACTTCAGGTCAATCTTGGCACTGTTCAAAGATGCTACAGCGCGTTTCTCAGAAGCCACCGCAGACAAATAAGCCACATTGGCATCGTCTAAATTTTGCTGAGAAACGTTATTACGCGCTTTTAACTGGCGGTAGCGTTCATAGGTTTGTTTTGTAGAAGTTAGCGTAGCTCGGGCACTGTCTAAATCAGCCTGGGCTTGCTCTAAATTAGATTTATAAATGGAGTCGTCCAGTTGATACAGTAAATCACCTGCTGCAACAGCTTGCCCTTCTTCAAACAAACGTTTTTCCACGATACCGCCCACTTGAGGGCGAATCTCCGCTTCTAAACTGGATTTCGTGCGGCCTGGTAACTCGGACGTTAGCTCAACAGCTTGTTTTTCTATGGTGATAATCCCCACTTGGGTCTTAGGCGCTTGTTGAGCTTGCGCATTACCTTTCGCTGCACTGCTTTCGCTTTCTTGACATCCTGCCAAAATAGCTGAGGCCAGCACTACCCCTGTTAATAAAAAGTTCCGAGACAGCATAAACTGTGACAACTCCAATAATTATCATTTGAGAATGAGCGTTCATTCCTACTATAATCTAGCGACGTTACACTTCCCATCTTTTAATCGTGCAAATAAATATGAACAAGCCTCCAGTCAACGAGCAACAACGTCGCCAGCAAATCATAGATGCATTTATCGTACACGTTGTGGAAAAAGGCTTTCATAAAGCCAGCATGGCGGAGGTTGCTAAAACAGCAGAATTAAGTGTTGGTCAAATTTACCGTTATTTTGCACACAAAGAGAGCATCATCCGTGCCGTTGTAGAGCGTAAAACGGAAGAATACATGGAAATGATGGAAGACTTTATAGAGAAGAAAGATTGGCTGGCGCGCGTATTCGAACAAAAGAACTGCGAAGAATTTCGTATAGAGCGAATTCTCAATATGGAAATCAAGGCTGAAGCTAACCGCTCGCCAGCGCTGGCTAAGATTCAAGCCGATGCAGACCGCCGTTTAACCGAGCACGCCAAGAATATTGTTCGTCAACGTTATGCGCTTGATGAGGACGCTGATATTCAGGCGCGCATTCGCTTTCTGGTAGCACTGACTGACGGTTTATTTCATCGCAGTGCAGACTACGCAGAGCCTTTTAGTCAACAATCACATCAACTTTTTGAACACATGCTGAATGAGCTTTTCCCAGATTAGCTAGGTAACACCATCAACGAATCCTTAGAAAAACCAATACTTGCCGCCACTTACTTACCAGCATTGCGACAAATATCAGACCACACCCCAGCACTTGTAAGGCAGCCATTTTCTCACTGAACCAAATAGCGGCTAGCAGTGCAGTCCAAACTGGCTCTAAATTCATAATCACAGCAGCATGACTGGCAGGCGTTAAACTTTGCCCATAGGTTTGCAACAAGAATCGTAAACTGGTGGCAATTACAGTACTGGCTAGAAACCAGCCGACAATCGGTAATGACACTGTCTGAGGAATCTCTTCTACAGTGGGTGATATAACCAGTAATAATGCACCTGCCGTGATGAGTTGAATCGAGGTAAGCACTAACACATGTAAACGGCTCGACATACGCGTCAATAAATTGAATTGTATTGCAAAGGTCACGGCTGCAATAAAGAAATACAGCTGTGCAAACTCAAAAGCTAAGCCATTCCCCAATGCCAACAACGCTAGACCAATGATTGCAATAGGCAGGGCAAACCAAATGCTTTTGGCTGGGCGCTCGTTAAATAAGAAGCGTGCAAACACAGGCACCAAAATCACGCCAAGACTATTGATGAAAGCCCCGACACCTAAGTTACTCACCTGATCAAGTCCGATAATCCAGAACATCATGGCAACGCCCATGACGAGACCAACCATGATCGCGCCTTTTAGATCATGCCATGTAATGCCCTTAAAAAAACGCGCCCCGACAAAAAACAGAATCAAGCCGGCCAGTACAAAGCGAACGCCAAGAAAGAAAATAGGCGGTAAGCCAGCCAATGCCTCTTTGGAGAAAATCCAACCAAATGCAGCAATGACAGTCACCAAAACTAAAATCAGCTCGGCTTTAAGATGAGAAGAAGTGCTCACAGAGGCGTCCTATGCATGACACGAATTTCGTTGAATAAATGGCTGCAGATCAATGCACTACAGAGCCAGCGTGGTCACATCGTGTCCATAGATATGATCCAACTTAGCATCAATGATACGACTGAAGTATTTTGAGGCAACACCAAGCGCTTTGAGTTTTAAGCGCCCTTCCCAACCACCGTGCATATGGTACAAGGCAGCATTATCACGCGACTGTCGTTGAACCGCAGTAACTCGAGGTTTTCGAACGCTTTCGTATTTATCAAAGGCTTCTTTGAATGGGTATTTTGTCAATGTTGTCACCAGAACATAGGCATCTTCAATGGCCATCGCGGCACCTTGCGCCATAAAGGGCAACATTGGATGACAGGCATCACCTAACAATACCAGACGTTCATCATGCCATTTGGGGAGCGTAGGACGGCCATTTAAAGCCCATAAAAAGGTTTCATCACAGGCTTCTAAAACCGAAGTGACTTCGGGGTGCCAGCCTAAAAATTTACGGCGGAGCTCTTCTACATCGCCCGCCTCACGCCATGATTCAGATCGCCATTCCGCCCGCTCTTCAACGGCAACAAAGTTAATAAACTCGCCTCCGCGTAAATAGTAGGTCACAAGATGTTTATTTGGGCCAGCCCAAACGGTGGCATTCGGTTGAATGGAAGCGCCTTTGATTGCCGAGACTGGAACCGTACCACGCCATGCTACTTGGCCAGTAAAAATAGGCGCTTGAACCCCCAGCATTAGCTCACGCATTTTAGAATGAATCCCATCAGCCCCGATCACAATGTCGGCGTGTTCAGTACCGTTTTCCAGCAGTACCGTGGCATGTTTAGGATCTTCACGGTAGCCCTGCACTTTGTGATCCAACTCTATTTCGACGCCAGCACTGTAACAGGCTTGCACTAATTCTTTATGTAAATCAGCTCTGTGGATGTGCCAATAAGGCGCACCGTATCGTTGCTCAATGTGCTTGCCTAGCGATGTTTCTAAATAATAATCACCCGATTTATAATCTCGAATACAGGCTTTCTGTGGGGTATAAGCATGCTTCTCAATTTGGTCTTTCACACCAAATTCTCGCAGTACTTTTATTGCATTTGGGCTAAGTTGTAAGCCTGCACCGACTTCACTCAATGAAGACGCTTGCTCGAAGATTCTGACCTGAAAGCCCTGCTTGGCTAACCCTAAAGCAACCGTCAATCCTCCAATGCCAGCACCTACGACGATTACTTGTTTAGCTTGGTCTAAATGCGCCACAGTATTTTCCTTACTCATTGATCAATCCATTCCGCATCATAACAAAAACCCAAATCAGAAACCTGATATAAATTTGGCAAGCCATCAAGTTTTACAGATAAATTAAATGGAAACATTCTACAGGTATTGTGGCGCAATACTTGCTGGAGATTATGCAAATGTATTAGCAAGTTCTAAGTTTCGCTTGCTATATGCATGCATTTGGTTCATCAATAACTAATACTGCTATGAGGATGAACTGTGTTGACGCACTCCCGCAGACGTTAACGGGGAATAATAAGATATGGAAAAATTGACAGATAATTACAACACTAGCGTTTTTTTCGATGAACTCATTAATTCATCAGGACAAGCTCACCCACCCGCTAAGGAATTACTTGACTACTTAAATGGCCTGCCGTCAGAGGAGCTTGAGAAGCGCCGCATTACGGCTGAAGCGACCGTTCAAGAAATGGGCATCAGTTTCACGGTCTATACCGAAGAAGGAAACATTGACCGGGCTTGGCCCTTTGATATTGTCCCTCGCACCATTGCCGCCAAAGACTGGGAAGTCACCGCCCAAGGATTAAAACAACGACTCACCGCCCTTAATCGCTTCATCGACGACCTCTACCACGATCAAAACTGCATCAAAGACGGAATCATTCCAGAACACATAATTAAAGACTCTAAGAACTTTCGTCCGGAATGTGTTGGCGTGTCACCGAAATACGGTGTTTGGGCACATATTTGTGGTACAGACTTAGTGCGTGATGAGCACGGTGATTTCTATGTATTAGAAGATAACCTACGTGTGCCTTCTGGTGTGTCTTATATGCTGGAAAACCGCGCTATTACAAAACGTGTGTTACCAGAACTGTTTGAAAACGATGAAATCTTGCCTGTGGGTGCTTACACATCCAACCTATTTGACACGCTTGCGGCCTTATCTCCGCGAGATATTGAGCGACCAGAGATCGTCGTGATGACACCAGGCATCTACAATTCAGCTTACTTTGAACACGCCTTTTTGGCTCAGAAAATGGGGACTGAATTGGTCGAAGGCTCAGATATGTTCGTCGATGAAGACGATTGTGTCTATATGAAAACCATCTACGGGCCTGAGCGCGTTGATGTGATTTATCGCCGTATTGACGATTTATTCTTAGACCCTGAAGCCTTTGACCCAGACTCAGTATTAGGCGTTGCAGGTCTAATGCGCGCTTGGAAAGCGGGCAATGTAGCCTTAGCCAATGCGCCGGGGGCCGGTGTTGCCGATGACAAAGTGGTTTACGCGTATGTCCCTGAGTTAATTCGTTACTACCTTGACGAAGAGCCAATTCTGAAAAATGTCAAAACCTACCTATGCGATAACGCAGAAGAGCGCGAATACGTGCTGGCACACCTTGATGAATTAGTCGTAAAACCAGCCAATGAATCTGGCGGCTACGGTATGCTTGTTGGACCACATTCAACCAAAAAAGAGCAACAGAAATTTGCGGAGTTGATTAAAAATAATCCTCGTAACTACATTGCTCAACCCACGTTGAAACTGTCCACAGCACCTACCTTAATCGGAAAAGGATCACTAGAACCGCGCCACTTGGATCTACGCCCATTTATTTTGCAAAGCAAAGACACCTATGTCACGACGGGGGGATTGACCCGCGTGGCGATGAAAAAAGGCTCTCTAGTCGTTAATTCGTCACAAGGTGGTGGTAGTAAAGATACTTGGATTGTGGATACAAAAGGAGCCTAATCATGCTTTCAAGAGTTGCAGAACGCCTATATTGGAGTGCTCGCTACCTAGAGCGCGTGGAAAACACGGCCCGTTTAGTCAGCGTATACGACGATTTACTGTTCGACTTACCACACAATGTGGTCGAGATCTCTTGGTATAACCTTATCGAGATCAACAGTGGTATCGAGGCTTTTAATAACCGCTACAAAGTGCAA
The DNA here is from genome assembly GCF_001639725.1 of Marinomonas atlantica. GTDB lineage: Bacteria > Pseudomonadota > Gammaproteobacteria > Pseudomonadales > Marinomonadaceae > Marinomonas > Marinomonas atlantica. The sequence goes on along the minus strand of NZ_LTAW01000002.1, from coordinate 93,101 downwards.
GATGAGCGCAATGTGGTGAAGTTTTTATTGTCAGACGACGACAACCCAAGCTCACTATTGAACTCCATCAAATTGGTGCGTGAAAACATTCGTACGACGCGTGATGTATTGCCCAACGAAATGTGGGAACTGATTAACGAATTGGATTTATTCGCCAAACAGAATATCAAACAGGGCATTAATCGTTCAGCACGACACGCCTACCTCAATACGATTATTGAGAGCTGCCAGAAAATCATTGGTTTGCTAGCAGCAACGATGGATCGCGACGCCGGATGGCAATTCCTAATTTTAGGACGCTATTTAGAGCGTGCTGACATGAATACGCGTATCCTCGACGCGGCTGCGTCATTGATGATGCAGTCTCAACAGGAGCAAGATCTAGAACTTGGACAAGTCGTCTGGTCTAAAGTATTGAAATCGCAAAGTGCATACTTGAGCTTCCGACGTACCATGCGCAGCTCGATTCGCGGCGCCAAAGCGGTGACTTTCTTACTGAACGATAAATACTTCCCTCGCTCACAGCATTACTGTTTAGAACAAATCAAAGTGGCGGCAGCAGAGCTACCACGCTCAGGCATTGTCATTATGAGTGCGGATCGATTACTCAAAGAAACACGTTCCGTCGAACACTCCAGTGACCTTAACCATGAGTTCAGTGACTACTTAAACGACATTCAGCTGAGTATTATTACCTTGCACCAGCAAATTACGGAAAACTGGTTTAACTTCCAGAAAGGAGAAGCGGCATGACCATTCGCGTCGCGATACAGCATAAAACCACCTATGAGTTTGATCGCTTTATCAATGTTTCGCCGCATATTCTACGCTTACGCCCGGCACCGCATTCGCGTACACATATTCATGGCTACTCTCTTAAAGTGGAGCCAGGTGAGCATTTTGTAAACTGGCAACAAGACCCATACGGTAACTTTCAAGCACGTCTGGTTTTTCCAGAAAAAACCAATCGCCTTGAATTTGAAGTAGAAGTCATCGCCGATATGACGGTGCTTAACCCGTTTGACTTCTTTGTTGAAGAATACGCGGATAAGTTTCCCTTTAAATATGACCAACAGCTGCTAGACGAACTACAGCCATATTTAAACAAATCCGAAAGCTGCCCTGAATTAGACGAATGGCTAAAAAGCGTTGACCTAACACCCATGGTAACGATCGACTTTTTAGTGGCGTTAAACAGCCGACTAGCGAGTGAAATTGGCTACGGTATTCGCCTTGAACCCGGTGTGCAGACCTGCGCCGAAACCCTGATGTTAAAAAAAGGCTCCTGCCGTGACACGTCTTGGTTGTTGGTGCAGATTCTACGCCACCTCGGTCTTGCCGCACGTTTCGCATCAGGTTACTTGGTTCAGCTTACCTCTGACATCAAAGCGTTAGACGGGCCTTCTGGGCCTGAAGAAGATTTCACCGATCTGCATGCTTGGTGTGAAGTTTACTTACCGGGTGCAGGCTGGGTGGGTCTTGACCCAACCAGTGGTTTGTTCGCTGGCGAAGGTCATATCCCTTTAGCATGTACTGCTGAGCCGATATCTGCCGCACCTATTTCAGGTCTTATAGACGAATGTGAATGTGAATTTAGCTACACCAACAAAGTCATTCGTATCCATGAAGACCCTCGTGTCACCAAACCTTATGACGATGACGAGTGGGAGAATATCAAAGCGCTCGGGCATGCTGTTGATAAGCGTTTAGAGGAAGGCGACGTTCGCCTTACCATGGGTGGTGAACCGACGTTTGTGTCAATTGATGACATGGATTCGGAGCAGTGGAATACCGACGCACTGGGTGCCGATAAACTGCGCCTTGCCAAAGATTTACTGTTGCGTATGAAACAAGAATTCGGTGCCAATGGTTTGCTTCATTATGGTCAAGGTAAGTGGTATCCAGGGGAAGAAGTACCGCGTTGGGCTTTAGGTTGTTTCTGGCGAACAGACGGTGAAGCTTTATGGCAGGATCCTAACTATTTAGCGCGTGTCGACAAAGATTATGGTCACACAGAAAAAGATGCCGGACGCTTTGGCCAAGCGCTGTGTAAAAAGTTAAAACTCGACACCAAGTTCCTACAACCGTCTTACGAGGATACGCTTTATTACCTTTGGTTAGAGCGCTCTCTACCAGACGACGTCAATCCACGCAAAGCAACGCTAAAAGATGACCTAGAGCGCCGTCGCTTAGCCAAACTTTTAAGCCGAGGCTTAGAACGTGTCAGTGGTTATGTATTACCAATCGAGTTTGATGGTGCTAAATGGCAAAGTAACCTATGGCCAATGCGTTCAGATGTTATCACCTTGATTCCGGGTGACAGCCCGATGGGCTACCGTCTGCCATTGAATTCTTTACCGGCGATCAAAGAAGAAGATCAAACACCTGAGTGTGATCCTTTTGCCGACCGTGGCCCATTGCCTGCGTTTAGTCAGTCCGAAGCACCTAAAGCAACACCTCAAGTGCGAACGCTTCAAGCTCGAATGGCACAACGCCAAGCTGCTAAAAATGCAACCAAACCGATCATTCGTACCGCATTATGTGTGGAAGCTCGCGAAGGTCGTTTGCACTTGTTCTTGCCACCGCTTGAAAACTTAGAGCATTACGTTAGCTTGCTTCACAGCATTGAAAAAGTGGCCACTGAACTGAAACTGCCTGTGGTGATCGAAGGTTATGAACCTCCGAAAGACCCTCGTATGCAGAAATTCTTAATCACCCCAGACCCAGGTGTTATCGAAGTCAACATTCATCCTGCAAAAAACTGGAACGAACTACTGCACAATACCGAAACACTGTATGAGCAGGCCTATCAGTCTCGTTTAGGTGCTGAAAAGTTCATGAACGATGGCCGCCACACTGGCACCGGCGGCGGTAACCATGTCACTTTAGGCGGTGTTACGCCAGCTGACAGCCCATTACTACGCCGTCCCGATTTGCTACGCAGCTTAGTAACGTTCTGGCAGCATCACCCAGGCCTGTCTTATTTGTTCTCAGGTATGTTTATTGGCCCAACCAGCCAAGCACCTCGTCCTGATGAAGGTCGTGATGAAGCCTTATATGAGATGGAAATTGCGTTCCAAAACATCCCAGAAGGATTGGTCGATGAACCTTGGTTAGTCGATCGCTTAATGCGTAACTTACTGGTAGATATCACCGGTAACACACACCGTTCAGAGTTTTGTATTGATAAACTGTATGCCGCAGGCACCAGCAGTGGCCGCCAAGGTTTACTTGAATTCCGTGGATTTGAAATGCCTCCGCATGCGCGTATGTCATTAGTACAGATGCTGTTATTACGATGTCTGGTGGCGCGTTTCTGGGACAAGCCGTATCACAAGCCATTAGTACGTTGGGGCACTTCGTTACACGATAAATTTATGCTGCCGCACTTTGTTTGGCAGGACATAAAAGCCGTTGTCGATGACCTTCAAGAACACGGTTTACCATTCAAACTTGATTGGTTAGCGCCGTTTGAAGAGTTCCGCTTCCCGCACTATGGCCGCCAGCAAATCGACGATATTGAGTTGGAATTGCGTTGGGCGATTGAACCATGGCATGTACTGGGCGAGGAAGTTTCTCAATCTGGTACGGCTCGCTATGTGGACTCCTCTGTAGAACGTTTGCAGGTACGCTTGTCGGGGTTAACTGAAGGACGCTACGTGCTTTCTTGTAATGGCCGCCGAGTTCCGCTTAGAAGCACTGGTCGTAAAGGTGAAGCGGTTGGCGCGGTACGTTACAAAGCATGGGCGCCACCGTCAGCATTGCATCCAACGCTTGGTACGGATACACCATTGGTGTTTGATTTGATCGATACTTGGAACGGCGTTTCCATAGGTGGCTGCACTTATCATGTTAGTCACCCAGGTGGCCGAAGCTACGATACGTTGCCAGTCAACAGTAACGAAGCCGAAGCTCGACGTATCAACCGTTTCTGGGACCATGGTTTTACTCAAGGCACGCTACCAGGACAAACTCAATTCAACGAATTGCGCAGTTTGGTAGCGCACGATAAGGCGACTCGACCAATGGCACCACCAGAAGAAGAGGTCTGTCATGAATATCCTCATACTCTTGATCTAAGGAAGAGGTATACTAGGCTCTAATTTCCATTAGAACGTCTAACTATGACAGATACAGTTGCTCCATCGATAACAAACACTGCTGATGCACTGTTTGTTATACCTTACCAAGCTCCATCAAATGCCTACAATGAGGTATTTGATGGTCGTGGCTCGGTTCGCTTGCCTTGGCAAGCGATCTCGACCGCGATGCAACAGCTGGGTGCTGAAGGGATGCAAGACCGCCATCTGCGAGCGCAACGGATTTTGCGTGATGATGGGGCCACCTATAACTTAAAAAGTGATCCTCTTTCGCCTAATGTTTGGTCATTAGACATTATTCCTAATGTCATGATGAAAGCCGAATGGCTGGCATTGGAAGCCGCATTACAACAGCGTGCAAAGCTGTTTGATTTGCTCTATAAAGATTTATACGGTGAGCAACGACTGCTCAAAGAGGGCGTTATTCCTTCTGAAATCATTTTTTCTCACCCCGGCTTTTTACGCCAATGCCATGATATGCCATGGCCAAGCGAACATCGACTGACCTTTCATGCTGTAGATCTAGTACGTGACCAGAGTGGTCGCTTTATTGTCACTGGAGATCGTACTCAAGCCCCAAGTGGGGCGGGTTATGCGCTGGAAAACCGTACAGTTGTCTCGCGTATTTTGCCCAGTTTATTTCGCGACAGCCGTACTATGCGACTAACCAGTTTCTTTCAAACCGTGCGTGAGACCCTAACTCAGCTGGCGGCAGAGATTACCGAATCCCCCCGTATTGTTGTGCTAACACCAGGTGCTTATAGCAGCACTTACTTTGAACAAGCTTTTTTAGCAAACCATTTAGGTTATCCATTGGTTCAAGGGGGAGACCTAACGGTCCGAAATGGCAAAGTATGGATGAAGTCATTAGATGGTTTATCTCGTGTGGACGTTATTTTACGCCGCGTAGAAGATGCTTTTTGCGACCAAGCCGAATTGCGTTCTGATTCTGGTTTAGGCGTCCCCGGACTGCTAGAAGTCGCACGCCAAGGCAATGTTATTGTCACCAACCCACTTGGTTCAGGCTTATTAGAAACCCCTGCCCTGTTGGCTTTTTTACCAGATATTGCTCAATGCTTATTGGGCGAAGAACTGCTACTACCATCTGTAGACAGTTACTGGTGTGGTAATGCTGATCAACTCAATTATGTCCTAAATAATCTGCCAAATCTGATCATTAAACCTGCATTTCGTAGCCAGTTAAGTAAAAGCGTGTACGGACATCGGCTTGATGAGCAAGGTCTAGCAGACATGGCTGCAGCAATCTTAGAAAACCCAATCGCTTATGTCGCACAAACGTATATCCCCGGTTCCCACAGTCCTATTTGGGATGATGGCAAACTAAGCTCAAGACCATGTATCTTACGCACCTTTAGTGTAGCCAGTAATGCGGGTTACCATATTATGCCAGGGGGGTTATCACGAGTAGCAGATTCAACTGAACAAGCTATCGTGAGCAAAAACTTATCTGGCTCACGCAGCAAAGATATGTGGGTGTTAAGCGATACGGTAGAAGCCGATATCGATGTTCCTTTAGACAACTTTTCGGATGCGCAAGCCGAAGCCGCTAACTTACCAAGTCGAGTTATTGAAAACCTATTTTGGTTTGGGCGGTATGCAGAACGTGCTGAAATGGGTCTGCGTTTGATGCGTACGATCTTTAAACAGCTTAATGGCATTGATCCTTTCCCAATCGAAAGTCGAAAGATACTGTTATGTGCCATGTCTGATATCAGTGGCTCACTCCCGGGGTTCCATGATCAACCTGAGCTGCTTGAAAACCCGAATGACGAATTAGCTGCGCTTGTTGTAGACAGTCAACGTATGGGGTCGATCAAATCGAACCTTCAGCAGATGCTAGCCTGTGCCGAACAAGTAAAAGAAATGCTGTCAGCGGATACGCGTATCATTTTGAACGAATTACGTGATCATATTCACAGCCTCGATCGTGCCTACATTAATGGTCTACCTCCTGTTCCAGAGGAGTCCTTAGACAGCCTTGTGACGTCACTGCTAGCGATTTCGGGCCTTAATCATGAAAGTATGTTACGTGGTATGGACTGGATGTTCCAGGAGATTGGTCGCCGTACTGAGCGTGCAATGTTGACTGCAAAACTACTTAAAGACACATTATCCGAGCCCCTGCCGAGCTTGCAACAGCAACAAGTCCTTGAGTCGGTATTACTCAGTGTGGAAGCGTTAATTTCTTTCCGCCGTCGTTACCGGACCCGTGCGCGCGTCTCTTATGGTTTAGATTTATTAATGATCGACCGAACCAATCCGCGCTCCTTAATTTATCAGGTAGAGCAATTGCGTAAGTTTGTCAGTGAGCTTCCAACGACAAACCAAGGCATGCTTGGTTTATCACCAGAAAATCGTTTAATCATCAAATCGTTAAACGATATTCAATTGGCAGATTTGGATTCATTATCACACATTGATGAAACCAGCCAAACACGCCAAAACCTAACAGAGATAATGACTCAGGTAATGGACAACCTTGAACATCTGACTACCATTCTGAGTGATAAGTACTTTGATCACACCGCAGGACCGCAGCAGCTTGTGAAAGCGAAATGGAAGAACAACGTATGAAATATCGCGTCCGCCACATAACGGAATACCTATACAATGCACCCGTCACCTTGTGTTACAACATGGCGCATTTGCTTCCGCGTGATACACCCAATCAACGCTGTTTAAGTCGTCAAATTAAAGTATCGCCCACGCCTGTGTATCAAACCAACGGTGAAGACTACTTTGGCAATCCGACCTTCTACTTCTCCGTTCAAGAGCCGCACAAAAAACTCGCCATTGATGTAGAATGTTATTTTGAGATTCAACCAAATGATGTTTCTGGGCAACTGTCATTGCATGGCCTAACTTGCAAAGAGTTACGTGAACAGCTCACTACCCCCCCTACGCCACAGCTGCGTATGATCAAAGAATACACATTAGACTCTTTGCATATTCGTCGAAGCGAGGCCTTAGCAGACTATGCGCGTGACTGCTTTCTTGATGACACTCCAGTGCTACAAGCAAGCATGGACTTTACGCACAAAATTTTCGAAGAGTTTGCCTTTGATCCAGCAGCAACCAGCGTCAGCACCCCAGCAGAACAAGTGCTGGATGAAAAGCGCGGTGTCTGCCAAGATTTTGCGCATTTAGCAATTGCTTGCATTCGATCAATTGGCCTGCCCGCACGCTACATGAGTGGCTACCTCGAAACACTGCCACCGCCAGGACAAGAAAAATTAGTCGGTGCCGATGCCTCCCATGCGTGGTTTGCTATTTTCATTCCTGATCTAGGATGGGTAGAATTCGACCCCACAAATGACTTAATGCCTAAAGAACAACACATCGTGACTGCTTGGGGACGTGACTACGCTGATGTCACCCCACTACAAGGCGTGATTTTCGACGGTGGCGACAGTCAATCACTTAATGTTTCTGTGGATGTGCAACGCGTTTAAAACAGCGTTGCCTCCCTTTATTTGGTAATACAATGACCTTTGCAACACTTGGTTTATCTTCCGCTGTTACGGACATTCTCAAAGAACTGGGCTACCACACCCCGACACCGATCCAAGCACAAGCGATTCCACTGATTCTATCGGGTAAAGACGTACTGGCCGCAGCACAAACCGGTACGGGTAAAACCGCTGCTTTTACTCTCCCAATTATCGAACAACTAACCAAAGGTAAGCGCGCCAGTGCAACACAAGTTCGTTGTTTAATTCTGGCGCCTACTCGCGAACTCGCCAGTCAAATTGGCGACAGCGTACGCACCTACAGCCAAGGTCTCGGGCTGCGTAGTCAGACTATGTATGGCGGCGTTCAAGCTTACCCGCAAATCAACGGCATGAAGCGCGGCGCAGATCTACTGGTCGCAACCCCAGGACGCTTAATGGATTTATTCAAGCAAAATGCCGTGGCGTTCGACGAGCTAGAGTTTTTAGTGTTAGACGAAGCTGATCGTATGTTGGATCTAGGCTTTGAGGAAGCACTCAATGAGTTACTTGCTTTGCTACCAAAAACACGTCAAAGCATGATGTTTTCTGCGACCTACTCTGATGCCGTCAAACAATTAGCCAAGCTATGGCTGCGGGACCCAGAAGAAGTCGCCGCAAAACAAAGCAACCGTGTTGCAAATACCGTTCGTCACCAAATTTACACCGTCGATAAAGTACGTAAACCGGAACTGTTAGCCGAGCTGCTTAATCGTCAACACTGGAATCAAGCGTTGATCTTCACCAAGACAAAGCGTGGTGCTGATGAAATCACTGAGATTCTGCAAGCAGAAGGTTTTAATGCACTCGCGATGCATGGCGACAAACCACAGTACGCACGTTTATCAGCAATTAATGCTTTTAAAAAAGGCGAGCTAGCCTACCTTGTAGCAACGGACGTCGCCGCTCGTGGACTGGACATCGAAGGCTTGCCAGTAGTAATCAATGTTGACCTGCCACACGTTGCAGAAGACTACATACACCGTATTGGTCGCACCGGACGTGCTGGACTAGAAGGGCGAGCAGTCTCTTTAGTGTGTGCCGATGAGGTAGAAAACCTCCGGGCTATTGAGGTGCTATTAAAGCAACGCGTACCTCGCAAAGAAATCCCTGGCTTTGAACCAGAGCATCGCGTCCCTGATACACACCCACGCAGTCAGAAAAAAGTGGTTAAAGCTGCACCTGAGGTGCAAGGCAAAAAAGCCAAAGCGAAAACTGAAGCACCTAAACCGGATGTCACAAAAGGCCCTGGACTGCGCAGTAACCCCTTTGCCAAAGCCAAAAAATAATCTGCACAAAAAAGCCGCTTGCGAGCGGCTTTTTCTTAGTTCGTTAGACAACATCAACTACTAGCGTAGTCGGTAAGACTGTAACTCTTTAAGCACTTCATCAAAGCGATCCTGAGTTTGACGTGCCTCAGACTCGGTCAAATTAACCGTCTCCGTAATATGGCTTGATCTATCTCGCACCATCTGCACGTTACGGTTAATGTCTTCGGTGACTTGAGACTGCTCCTCCGACGCCGTAGCAACACGTTCAATGGTCATATTAATCTCATCCACAGACTCAAGTAACGCTTCAATCATTTCCGCATTATTGATCACTTCTGATGCAGTGCTCGTCGCCATCGAAGAACAACTTTCCATCGACTCTAAAGCATTTTTACTGGAGCTAATCAACGTCTCTATCATCGAACGAATCTCTTCTGTCGAGTCTTGAGTTCGCTGTGCCAAACTACGAACTTCATCCGCTACTACCGCAAAACCGCGACCTTGTTCACCCGCTCGTGCGGCTTCAATAGCAGCGTTCAGCGCCAACAAATTAGTCTGTTCGGCAATAGACTCAATAGTTTGTAGGATCGACGCAATTTGTTCCGTTTGGTTAGTGACCTGTTGAACAGAATCAAAACCACCGGTCACTTCACGGCTCAAGGTTTCAATCGATGACTGAATTGAATGCATGCCTGCGCGGCCTTCCGAGGCACGAGATTGAATCGTTTCCGTTGCTTTCGCAGCGTCCTGCATATCTGCCGAAATAGTACCGCTGGTTAATGACATTTCTTCAATCGCAGCGGCAATTTGATCTGTTCGAGCCAACTGATCTTGAGTCTCTGCTGCGGCCTCTTTCGCTTGCACGATTAAGCCATCCATACTGCTGTTTGATTCTTGAGACTTCTGCGACAACATTCCAAACGTGCTAGATAAGTGCCCAAGATGTAAATTCAGCTCATGCATTATATGGCCCAATTCATCTTTAGAATTGACCTCTAAGTTCACTGTGAAATCTTTCTTATCACCCACAGAACTCAGTGCATCGTGAACCATAGCAACTCGGCTAGAAACGGATCGAATCACACTGATCGTCAGTAGTAGCACCAATAATCCCACTACTAAGATGGCGATAACGACTAACGTAAAGGTAGTCACATCACGGCTTTCTTGAGCATCAGCAATATCATCGACTGTTGACCCAATCTCGTCTGACAGTCCCTTCACAAGACCGATCTTTGCCGTCGCTAAAGCGAACCAGTTATCCGGGCCTTGAACCGTCGATAATTCATCGTTGCTAATAAAATCATTGATGACTTGCTGTACGCTTTTCCAGTCGGACTGACTTTTTAAGCTTTCGAGCTGACGCTGACGATCAAGCGTGGCCACATCATTAAAATTGTTTTCCCAAACAGCTTCATCAGCAATAAAATTCGTTATTTGAACAAAACGACGTTCTCCAACTTCACCCGCAGCAAATACGCCATTTAGAGCACCTCGATACTGTCCGATTCGCTCTTTCATCCAAAGCAGACTTAAACGAGACGACAACGCTTGTGACACCTTAGGACTGGCAACTTGATTAATACTACGTTGGATAGCACGCAAAGCAGATGCATTTAGACCAGAATAAAAAGCAAAAGCTCCATTGTCCGCGGATAAACTGTCTACTTTATTACGGACTAAAGATTTGTTTTTAAGAAAATCCAGTGTGGGTTGAATGAGCATATTTATTTCAGAAGTGGACAAAGCATGAAAATCACTAGCAGAAACATTGCGTAAAGTTTGCTCGGCTTGGTCAGCAACCGAGCGCTGTTTTAAAACCTTATCCTTACCTTTTTGACCATTAGACCCTAGAAAACCTGCGGTTAAGCCTCGCTCTACAGCAAAGTTGTGAGCGATAGCATCGAGTTTCTCTGTTAAATGAACAATGTCATTAGCTTTCTGAGTGTCTCGGATACTATTCAATAAACTCGAACCCAAGAAAAAAGCGAGTATTACAACTAATAGCAGTGGTATAAAGCCCACCAACGCGATCGCATTAGATACCTTAAGATTTTTAAACACGCATCTCTCCCTACGTTCCTTCTTGCGTATTATTATCATGGTTCAACATACCTACCTAAGCAAACGTAAATGTCAATTTTCGATAAAAAAAGTCTAATGCATAAATAGAAAGTGAAGTGACATGGAGTGACGCAACAAAGTAACTGGAAAACACCAACACTCATTGCTTTGTGTTTTTAATAGGATCGTTTGGTCTAAGTGTGCTTCCCTCGGAAACCAAGGTTCTACAAATGACGAAAAGATTGCTACGTATTATTCCCTCGCACTCCCCAGTCATGGTCTTTACCTTGGCGAGCGCCTAATTAAAGCGATGTATAGAGGTGTGCTTGTCGACGTCCACATCAGTGGAAATTTGCCAACGATGGAGGGTTTTCAATTGCTCAAGCAATAAGCTTTTGTTACTCGGTGAGAGTTCGTGAAAAAGCTTTAATAAGGCGCTGGTGTCTGCATTAAGATCAATCGGGTGGCTATGTTCTTGCAATGCCGCGCTTTTATAGTTCTCTAGGAAGCTTGGGATGCTTGCAACAGGCAGCTCACATGCGGCGTAAAGCACTGAGGGCGAGATTCCTAAGGCTTTAGATATTTTTTGTAATACCTTTTGAGAGGGTTGTCTTAAACCCTTTTCAATGCGCGAAACATTACTGGTGGCAATTTCTGCCTCCAGTGCAATCTGCTCTTGCGTCATCTTACGTTGTTTGCGAAGGGTTTTTATAACATAGCCAATATTCATAGCGGAATTATCCGTATTTTTTTGCCATTCCGGCAAAACCAATAGGGCAAATTACTCGACATTTTATTGCCATTTAGGCAACGCATTACGGGCAAATTGCTTGACTTTAATTGCCCTTAAGGCAATATTAGTCCTCACTAACTGTCCTAGACGTTTTGTTATTTCGTTAGTTCGAGCCTACAATTTTGGCGCAAATTTCAGCTTGTAGTAAATTTTTGGGTAGGATCTTGATCAACACTAACAAAACAGATTTTGCGGCTGATTGGCTTGCCTTACAAGAAACGATTCGATGCTTTATTGTGTTGGACCGTAATGATTCAGTGGTTTTTTGTAACCCTATGGCGGGTGCTACTTACTCTCCTTCACACAATCGTTATTTCTTATCTTTGGATTGCTTTTGGCTCGAATCAGAACAGCGTATTTTTCATCCAAGTGAGTTCCGAAAGTTAAGTGGCCAACAGGTCGATCTTCTCTTTAAAGTTAAAAATCACGCTCCTATTGAATTACGTTTTTTGCCAGAAGAAATTGAAATATCTGGCAACCAGTATCTCAACATCAAGTTGGTTAATGAGAGCTTACTGACTACTCACAACACCGCCCCTTCCGTAACGCTGATGGATGAATTGGTCAGTGATTTGGCCGCTGGCAGGCTTTTTGTTCACTACCAACCTCAGTACGATGCAGGAAATGAAACGCTGTTTGGCGTAGAAGCCTTAGTTAGATGGATACGACAAGACGGCGAACAAATCCCCCCTGATACGTTTATCCCTTTAGCGGAAAGTTATAATTTCATCTCAGAGCTGGATCTATGGGTATTGGATCATGTCTGCCAGCAGTTAGCGGACTGGGAAAACAAGGGGATCGAACTCCCCGTTATGGCCGTCAACTTCTCGGCATCCAGCTTTAACGATGTGTATCTCAGTGAAAAAATATTAAAAACGCTTAAAGATAACGAAGTTCATCCTAAAAATATCACAATAGAGATAACAGAAAGCAAAGAAATAAACTGTTATAGCCAAGCAGAGAAAACTATTTTTGAACTTTATAATGCTGGCCTTAAAATATCTCTGGATGATTTTGGCATTGGTTTTTCCAACTTTAATCGACTAGCACAAATCCCTGTATCGCAACTAAAGCTTGATCGATCTTTTGTTTTGAACTTGCCAAAATTAATTTATACAGAAATAAGCAAATCTATTTTATCCATTGCTCATAACCTTAGTTTAGCGGTGATTGCAGAGGGCGTCGAAAATGAACAGCAACTGCAAATGCTTCAATCACTCGGATACACAATCTTCCAAGGGTACTTTTTTTCAAAACCATTACCTGCTTCGGACTTTGAGAATTGGCTGACCCAACACCAGCACTCTAATATTTCTATAGACTCTTTGGTGTGACACCAGACCTCTGCAAGCTGATTACTCCACACTTTTAATAGATCGCTTAGCCTAAGGCATTTCCCTCGGTAACCGAGGTACTGTAAATGCTAGCAATAAAAAAGCCCTAGCAAGTATTAACCTGCTAGGGCTTTTTTATATGGTGGCCCCACCCTGACTTGAACAGGGGACCTGCCGATTATGAGTCGGATGCTCTAACCAACTGAGCTATGGGGCCTTAAATCGGCGCCTATTATAGCCAGACCACATCGACTTGCCAAGAACATTAAGTAAAATTCTCCCAACGAATCAAGCAACTAAGGGCTCTATTCACTCTATCACTACTATTAGAGAAAGCTTACAGCGCATTTACTTCATTTCAAAGCCTTGTGAGATCAGAAAATCACGCATATGCGGGCGCAGTTTCCCAGAGAACATAGGGGCCATACTTTGCGACCAATTCGAGGACTTGTTCCCGCCCGAACGGGCCTGATAGTAACGCCCCATCTCAGAATCGTATTGATCAATTAACACTGGGTCATGTTGTGCATCGTAGTAGTCTTGTTTTAATACTGTTGCTAGGGGTAAGCGCGGTTTAACGTCTGGATCTTGATCTGGGTAGCCAAGGCACATGCCAAACACTGGGTAGACATGCTCAGGCAATCGCAGTAACTCACTGATCGCTTTTGGATTATTACGCACACCGCCAATATAGACGACGCCAAGACCTTCTGATTCAGCAGCTATGGTTAGGTTTTGCGCGACTAAAGCCGTATCAATGGTTGATACCAATAACTGTTCCGTCATGCCCATGGTCGGTTTAATACCTGTACGAGCTGCTGCTTCTGTATTGCGTTTCATATCGGCACAAAATACCAGAAACTCAGCAGCTTGTTGAATGTAGACTTGATCACCAGAAAGGGCCATCAACTTAGCACGATTCTCTGGGTCTGTTACTCGAATAATACTGTAGGCCTGAACATGATTGCTGGATGACGCACCTTGAGCTGCACTGACTAACTGTTCAAGCATTCCGTCTGCTAACGGCTTCTCGGTAAACTTTCGAATGGATCGGTGTGACTTTAACAACGTCATAACAGAATTCATCAATAACTCCTTATCTTTGTCATGCTACGCATTATGACAGCCAAGACGGTAAGGCCAAGTTATGTCCATTATTTTTAAAATGATTCCTTTTTTTCAGTAAAAAATAGATCCGATTGACATTACTTTACGTAAGGTAATAAATAATTAAATTTTTATAGGCGCTACCTATCAAATTTTCATCTCTTTTTACAACTGTTGCGGCCGTCATCAGCTCAGGATGCACTCAAGTGGGTGTAAACGTAGCAAACATACCAAGTCATTTTGGGGATGTTATACGCCACGAAAATATAAGTTATGGCAACTTGCCTGAGCAAAGATTAGACATCTACACGCCACAACAAGAAACAGGCCAACGACATCCTGTCATTGTGTTTTTCTACGGCGGTAGCTGGCAAGATGGCCATAAAGAAATGTACCCCTTTGTGGCCAAGCCTTTTGTTGATCGTGGTTACATTGTTGTGATTCCTGACTATCGTAAGTATCCCCAAGTTAAGTTTCCAAGCTTTGTTGAAGATGGTGCGGATGCGATTGTTTGGACAATGGACAACATCGGATCCTTTCAAGGAAACCCTGATAATTTGTTTGTGATGGGACACTCTGCTGGAGCGCACATTGGAGCGCTGATCAGTGCAGACGAACAATACCTATCTAACAAAGGACACTCAAACCAGAATATTAAAGCATTTGCAGGACTGTCTGGACCTTATGACTTTATTCCTATGGAAGAGGATCTTAAAGATATCTTTGGTCCCCCAGAACGCTACCCTCAAATGACGGTTACGACCTTTATTGATGGCAATGAGCCACCGATGCTACTAATGTGGGGAGAGGAAGATACGTTAGTGGGCCAACGCAATATCGATTTATTAAGCACTAAAATAAAACTTGAACGAGGACAAGTCACCACAAAAACCTTCCCAGAAATGGGGCACGTAGACATAATTTCTAATTTGATTTGGTTTCTTCCGAGTGAGGTCTCTATCGACCAAGAAATCTCGGATTTTTTTGCTCGACAATACTAACGGAGAAAGAATATGGAACGTTTGTCGCTAGATACCAATACCCCTATAAAGTTTTCTATATTAGCGTTAATTGCTTTGATTATTGGTGTGTTCAGCCTTACTGCAACGGCGTCAAAACGCTCAGATGTTGCCTGGCAAGCCCTCAATAATGGCGCCATGTTAATTGACGTTCGTACCGCTCAGGAATTTAAGTCTGGATATCTAGACGAAGCGATAAATATGCCACTGAGCAGTTTAAATAAGCTGGCTAACCCATTGGATCGAAATACATCGATTGTTGTGTATTGCCGATCAGGCAGCCGTGCCAGCCACGCAAAACGTCAGCTTTATGATATGGGCTTTGTCAATGTCATCAATGGTGGTGGCCTAGAAGAAATGCAGGCAAGTAAACCTTAGTCAAATAGACACATTACAGAACCTGTCTTTTTCAAAAACTAAAAAAGCCGATGCAGTTCACACTGCATCGGCTTTTGATTTTTTAAGAACGCGGCTTTGATTTAGTCTTGATTTACAAAGTAGTTCAAGATGAAACTTGGAAGATCGGCCGTGTTAACCACTTCTTGTTCCATGGTGTCACGGTGGCGAACAGTCACCGGTGCGCCCTCTTGTTCAATCGTATCAAAGTCAACTGTGATACAAATCGGCGTACCTACTTCGTCATGGCGACGGTAGCCTTTACCTACATTACCCGTATTTTCGTATAGAATACGACCTAGGCCAAGTTTCTGTAGACGGTTCTTAATACCTTTTGCTGCTTCAACGATTTCAGGTTTGTTCTTCTTAAGAGGTAGAACAGCAACTTTGATTGGAGCTAGATGTGGCTTAAGTTTTAACACAGTACGGCTTGAGCCGTTTTCAAGCTCTTCTTCGGTGTACGCTTCCGTTAGCACCGCCAACAAACCACGATCCAAACCTGCTGAAGGCTCGATACAGAATGGCACAACCATTTTGTTTTCTTCTAAATCACGTACTGCTAGCTTAGTCGTTGAGTGCGCATTTGGTTTAACCTTGGCTGACAAGCCGAACTCTTCTTGAGCCTTAGTGTGCGACCCTAGGTCATAGTCGGTACGGTTTGCAATCCCTTCCAGCTCTTCAAAGCCATGTGGGAATTTATACAAAATATCTACCGTCGCTTTTGAGTAATGCGCTAGGTCATCGCCTGTCACATGTTCAAACTCGATATTCTCTTTCGCCAAACCTTGATCAAGCCACCACTGAGTACGAAGATCGACCCATGTTTGATGCCATTTTTCGTCTTCACCTGGTTTACAAAAGAATTCCAGTTCCATTTGTTCAAATTCACGAACACGGAAAATAAAGTTACGTGGTGTAATTTCGTTACGGAACGATTTACCGATCTGAGCGATACCAAATGGCAATGCGCGCGATGTTGAATCAACGACGTTTTTGAAGTTTGTAAAAATGCCTTGAGCTGTTTCTGGGCGTAGATACGTGTAAGACTCTTCGTTCACCATCGGGCCAACGTTCGTCTTAAACATCAAGTTGAAATCACGAGGCTCAGTCACGTTGGTTGAACCACAGTTATCACATACTTTGATGTCTTTCATGTGGTCCGCACGCAAGCGCGATTTACATTCGTGGCAGTCCACCATCGGATCTGTAAAGGTATCTTCATGACCCGAGTATTTGTACACATATTTGTTTTGGATAATGGCAGCGTCTAGGCCTTCAACATCGTCACGGTCATAGACCATGGCGCGCCACCACGCTGCTTTAAGGTTGTTTTTAAGCTCAATACCTAGTGGACCGTAGTCGTATGCACCTTGCATACCTCCGTAAATCTCACTGCCTTGGAAGATAAATCCACGACGTTTACAAAGGGAGACGAGTTCATCCATCGTTTTAGCTGGCATTTTTCAACACACCTTAATTCGTTAATTTAGGGGCGGCTAGCGCGCAACGGCGTAGCCGATAAAATAAGTTCAGTATTGTACTCTGTGGCCCCGCTGTACTCAATGGGCCGAAAAAGTTCGCTCTTAGTGACTTTTTTAAATGTCTCAAGATCTAATCTGTTAGATAATACGTAATTATTGTCAGCAGCTTTTACTTTTAGGATAAACAATGCGTAACAATTCTAGCTCGCTTATTAAAACACTTGGCGTTTTAGGGCTTATCCCATTTATTGCGAGTACGTTAGCTTTTCACTTCAATTTTTACCATTATGGCCTGCTTGCTCAGTCTGTTTTCGTCGCGTACAGCGCTATTATTTTAAGTTTTTTAAGCGGTGCAATTTGGGGGCAAGTACTGGAACAGCCGTTTCAATCGAAATGTAAAATACTGCTCATCGCCAGTAATGTCGTGGCGTTGATCGCATGGTGCGGATTACTCATTGATCAGCCGCACATGT
Organism: Marinomonas atlantica; assembly: GCF_001639725.1. Lineage (GTDB taxonomy): Bacteria > Pseudomonadota > Gammaproteobacteria > Pseudomonadales > Marinomonadaceae > Marinomonas > Marinomonas atlantica. Next base: position 75,554 of record NZ_LTAW01000002.1, on the reverse strand, counting down.
CTTTACTGCTACTGTTATGCGGCTACATCAGTATCTTTTGGTTGGAAGTCCGTTGGTTGAAACAAATTCGTCCAGATCAAAGTTATTACCCTAATTTGCGTTTTGGTTTAACAATAGCAGTGTGTGCTATGCATTTGCTCATGCTCTACCCAAAGTTATAGGTTAACCCTCATGGTTACGTTGTTCTACGACGGCTACTGCCCACTTTGTGTAAAAGAAATCACATTACTAAAGCGCTATGATACCGAACAGCGCTTAAACCTAGTGGACATTCACAGTGACACCTTCCACAATCTTTATCCGCAAATTGATCAACATGCGGCCGATCGTTTACTGCATGCTATTTTAGACAACGGTCAACTCGTGACAGGTTTAGATGCCAATGTGGCCGTTTGGCAGGCCATCGGCAGACACAAGTGGCTTAAAGTGTTGCGCTGGCCGGTCATTCGCTGGTTTGCGGACCAAGGCTACTTCTTATTTGCCAAACATCGCCACAAACTATCTTATTGGCTAACTGGCGAAAAGCGCTGCGAGCCTTGCAGCAAAGACCATTGCCCTCCTCGCTAGTCATCCGAGTCACACGTCTTCTGCGTATGCTTCATTATTATACGAAGGAGGCTCCATGTCACACACAGCCATTGTTGTCGGTGCCGGTAGTAAAATTGCACAAGCATTAATCGATAAGTTAGTAAAAGAAGATACTTGCCAACATATTCTTGCCATAAGCCGAGGACAAACTTTCTCTGATTCCAAAATCACGTCCATTAACACTCAATACGACGAAGCCAGCATTGAACAAGTCTGTTCTCAGATTTCGTTAACCGCGCCTGTCGGCAAAGTATTTATTTGCCAAGGGATTTTGCACCAAAACTCTCTGCAACCTGAACGTAAACTGGAAGCCATCTCTGCTGAAAACATGCTCAAAGTCTATGAAGCGAATACTGTCACGCCTTCGCTTTGGTTAAAGTACTTAACGCCGCATTTGAAAAGCAATGAGCCCTGTAAAGTGGCTTTTTTTAGTGCACGTATTGGCAGCATCAGTGATAATCAATTAGGAGGCTGGTACAGCTACCGCGCTTCTAAAGCCGCTCTGAATATGATGGTACAGACGTTTTCAGTGGAACTCGCAAGGCGAGCCAAAAATGTTAAGCTGTTAGCTTTTCACCCAGGTACTACGGATACACCGCTTTCTGAACCCTTCCAACGCTCTGTCCCTGAGGGGAAGTTGTTTACACCTGAGTTTGTCGCCTCGCAATTATTGAGCTTACTCGATATCTTAGAAATGGACGGAAAAGCCAGCTATATGGACTGGAACCACCAATCGATCACTTGGTAACACATCCCGAAATACCTTCAACATTGTCGACAATGTAGGATTTGGTTTTCTTTAAAGACTAAGACCTAAGTCGAATTGTCGACAATTCATATTGATCTATACTCATTTTCACTCTATAACGGGTTTCATTGTAGACAACAAAATAGGAAATGAGCGTGAACAAGGTCACAACTCTAAAGTCTGCCACACTGCCGGATGATTTAACTCAGCGTTTAACTGCTGAAATCATTGATGGGGTGCTACCACTGGGCAGTAAAATTTCAGAACCGGAACTCGCCAAACGCTATGGCGTGTCTCGTGGACCACTACGTGAAGCCTTAGTAAAACTGGAAACCCTTGGCCTCATCACACGTACAGCCAATGTGGGAGCGCGTGTAGTTGAACTAAATATAGCCGACCTGTTAGACACGTTTACGCTACGCGAAGCGATGGAGGGAATGGCCGCACGCTTGGCAGCGGAATTGATTAGTGAAGCTGAAATTGAACAACTTTATACGCTTCTAGAAGATCACCAAGCGCATTTAGACGCCAATCAAGATGAACACTACGCCAGCCAAAACGGCAATGAAGACTTCCATCTGCGTATTATTCACGCCAGTCAAAACAAAAAACTGATACGCGTATTAACACAAGATTTGTATGCAACGATTCGTATGTATCGTCGCTACACGGCCGACTCGCGCCCAGATCCACGTCAAGCATTGCGCGAACACAAAGCCATTCTAGACGCCATCGCCAACCGCGAAGGCGATCTAGCCGAACTGCTCATGCGTCGCCACATTAGTCGCGCCGCAAGTCTTTTGAAAAAAGCGATGCTGCACAACAGCATTTCTCAGGGTAACACTGGCCAACCGAGCCAATAACAATAAAAGTGAGGATCGTATGACGTTAGCATCACCCGGCGCACGTTTTCGCCAAGCGATAAAAGACCATTCACCATTACAAGTCGTTGGTACCGTCAACGCATACTGCGCCATGATGGCGGAACAAACAGGCCACCATGCCATTTACTTATCAGGTGGTGGGGTTGCCAATGCCTCATACGGTTTGCCCGATCTTGGCATGACCGATCTGAATGACGTATTAGAAGATGTACGCCGTATTACTGCAGCCAGCCAATTGCCATTGCTGGTCGATATTGATACTGGCTTTGGCGGTGCGTTTAACATCACCCGTTCCGTGCAACAAATGGAAAAAGCAGGTGCGGCTGCCGTTCACATTGAAGATCAAGTTCAGCAAAAGCGTTGTGGCCACCGCCCTAATAAAGCCATTGTCAGTCAAGTTGAAATGGTAGATCGCATCAAAGCTTGTGTCGACGCGCGTAGCGACGACAGCTTCGTCATCATGGCTCGAACCGATGCGTTAGCCGTAGAAGGCATGGATTCCGCCATTGAACGGGCCGTGGCCTGCGTTGAGGCAGGGGCTGATATGATCTTCCCCGAAGCCATGCTGACTCTTGAGCAATACCGCGAGTTTGTGGATGCTGTAAAAGTACCAGTACTGGCTAACATAACTGAGTTTGGCGCCACGCCACTGTTTAGTCGTGAAGAGTTAGCCAGCGCAGGAATCGATATGGTGCTGTATCCCCTCAGTGCCTTCCGCGCGATGAACCAAGCCGCCCTCAATGTGTATCAACACCTGTTAAATGATGGCCACCAGCGCAATGTGGTCGACACGATGCAAACGCGCATGGATCTATACGACTTCTTGAATTACCACGATTACGAACAAAAGCTCGATGCGCTTTTTTCCAAAGATAAATAATTAACTTAAGATCACGAATAGATATCTCACTAAAGAGACAAATAAAGAACGTAGTAGCTTTGAAGAAGTCTCGAAAAATAAAAATGGAGATCAATAATGGCTAAAGAATTATCAGGCGCTGGCCTTCGAGGTCAAAGTGCAGGCGAAACCGCTCTCTGTACCGTTGGTAAAACGGGCTCTGGCCTCACTTATCGAGGCTATGACATAGAAGAATTGGCTGAAAAAGCCTGTTTTGAAGAGGTGGCGCATTTGCTTCTGTATGGCAAACTACCAAACCAAACAGAACTGGATCATTACAAAACTAAGCTAATGAATCTACGGGAGCTGCCTCAAGCCCTAAAATCGTCTTTGGAGTTAATTCCCAAAGACGCCCACCCTATGGATGTCATGCGAACAGGCTGCTCTTTTCTAGGTAACCTTGAAACGGAGAACGACTTTAGTCAGCAACAAGATGTAGCCGATCGCTTATTAGCAACGCTTCCTGCCATCATATTGTATTGGTATCGATTTAGTCATGACGGTGTTCGTATCGACACACTCAACCCATCGGTGAGCAGCCTAGCAGGGCATTTTCTAGCAATGCTGCACAGTGACACCCCTAATCCATTACATGAAAAAGTGATGAATGCCTCACTTATTCTGTATGCAGAACACGAATTTAACGCGTCTACTTTTACGGCACGAGTATGTGCTTCAACGCTTTCCGATATGCACTCCTGTATTACAGGCGGTATTGGCAGCTTACGCGGCCCGCTTCATGGCGGTGCCAACGAAGCTGCAATGGACATGATCGAGCCTTGGCAAAGTGCCGACGAAGCCGAAGCTGCGATCCTCGATAAATTGGTCAACAAAGAAAAAATTATGGGCTTTGGTCACGCAATCTATCGTGAACGTGACCCTCGCAATGACATCATTAAGAAGTGGTCCAAGCGATTGTCTGAAGAAGTCGGCGACACACATCTGTATGCGGTATCTGAACGTTGTGAAGAAGTTATGTGGCGCGAGAAAAAGCTCTTCTGTAATGCCGATTTCTTCCATGCCAGTGCGTATCGATTCATGGGTATCCCAACCAAGCTGTTTACGCCAATTTTTGTATGTTCACGTGTGACGGGCTGGGCCTCCCATGTGATGGAGCAACGCGCAAACAATCGCATAATTCGACCCTGCGCAGATTACACGGGCCCTGAAAAAGCCACTTGGGTAGATATTGCAGACCGAGATTAATAGACAGATACACCAGCATGAGCTGGTTAGATAAGAATCAGAGGAACCACCATGAGTGCAAACGTCGATTTAAATAACCGCCCTGAATACGATCAGGTCATCCAAGACATAGCGGATTATGTATTAAATTTCAAAATTGAAAGCCAAGAAGCCCTCGATACAGCTCGCAACTGTCTAATGGATACTATTGGTTGCGGCCTATTAGCCCTACGTTTTCCAGAGTGTACTAAACACCTTGGCCCTATGGTGCAAGGCACTGTTGTACCGAATGGCGCGCGAGTACCGGGCACGTCGTTTACTCTCGATCCTGTGAAAGCGGCATGGGACATCGGTTGTATTATTCGCTGGCTCGATTACAACGATACTTGGCTTGCAGCAGAATGGGGCCACCCATCAGATAACCTCGGTGGTATTTTGGCCGTTGCTGATCACTTGTCTCAAGTACGCGTCTCTCGCGGCGAAGCGCCATTGACCATGCGAGAAGTATTAGAGGGCATGATCATGGCCCATGAAATCCAAGGCGTGATTGCCCTAGAGAACTCCTTTAACCGCGTTGGTTTATGTCATGTGCTGTTGGTGCGCGTTGCCTCAGCAGCTGTTGTTGCGAAGCTAATGGACGGCAACCGTGAGCAAATCATGGCGGCGATCTCTCAAGCATGGGTTGATGGCTCAGCATTACGTACCTATCGCCACGCTCCAAATGCTGGCTCACGTAAATCATGGGCGGCGGGGGACGCTACGTCTCGAGCAGTCCGTCTAGCCGATATGTCATTACGGGGTGAAATGGGTATTCCCGGCGTACTTACTGCGCCGCAATGGGGGTTCTACGATGTGTCTTTCTCTAAAACCAATAAAGACCAGCAGTTAAAAGCACCTGAAGATCGCGCCTTTAAGTTTACTCAGGACTACAGCACCTATGTCATGGAAAATGTGCTGTTTAAGATCTCTTTCCCTGCCGAGTTCCATGCACAAACGGCGGCTGAAGCCGCCGTCACCTTACACCCGAAAGTGAAAGATCGCTTAGATCAAATCGAGAAGATTGTGATTCGTACCCACGAATCCGCTATTCGAATCATTTCCAAAGTCGGCCCATTAGCGAACGCAGCTGACCGTGACCATTGTCTCCAATACATGACAGCCGTACCACTCGCATTTGGTAACCTGATCGCTGAACACTATGAAGACGACTTCCATCTGCAGAACCCCATTATTGATGAACTGCGTGAAAAAATGGAAATCACTGAGGATGAACGCTTTACTCGTGAATACTTGGAGGCCGATAAGCGTTCTATCGCCAATGCGATCCAAGTCTTCTTTAAAGATGGTACATCAACAGAGGAAGTGTCAGTCGAGTATCCGATTGGTCATCGACGTCGCCGCGAACAAGGCATTCCGCTACTCGAGAAGAAGTTCAGAGCCAATTTAGTAACTCGGTTCCCCTCTGCTCGTTGCAACGACATTTACTCTTTATGTAAAGATCAGCAACAACTGGAAGCAACAGCGGTCCACAAGTTTATGGATCTATTTGTTATTTAACTACAAAAAGTGCCTGCATCATTGCAGGCACTAACGCTTTAAATTATCTTCTCCTTTCTACAGCTCTTCCATCAAAAACGCTCTTCATACTTTCTCAAGACGAATTCTTTAAATATATCTTTGATTTACCTCATTGCTTAAAAATTCTCATGATAAATACGTAAAAAAATCGTAAGATATTGCTGGATTTTATGGGTAAGCCTCTTTATAAGATCACTCAAACTCTTTGCATTTCGCAAACATAATTAAAGGACCTAGCATCTATGTTTCGCCGTCTTAGACAGTTGTCGCTTCCGACCCAACTTGCGACTGGTTCGCTAATAGCAATTGTTTTGATCTTCACCATTTTGATTTTTGCTGTTTATGTATTATTCGAGAAGCAACTTAATGCAATTGTAACGGATCACCAACAAACAGAAGCAAAGCTACTAGCCCATGAATTGCATACTCAATATGTTGATATCACTACTGCATTAGAGCGCTCGGCAAAATACATTGATGCGACTCTAGCAACCGAAATTACACAGCAGGGTAATTCTTGGTCTTGGGGCAATACACCTCTGAAGGCGTCGACTTCAAAGCTGAATGAAATCAAAAATAACGTTGGGGCAGAAGTCCTGCTGTTAGCTTCAAACAACGGCCGTCTTAATCTGCTGGCATCAACTTCCAATAAATTTTCAGACAACATTACTCTTCCAGCAAGTACAAAACATTTCACTGGAAAGTGGCGTAGTAACAAACAAAACTACCTAGTGCACTATCAAACCATTACTGGCAAACCGAACCTTATGCTTGTTCTTGCCATCCCTTATGAAAACCTTTTAAAAGAGATACAGCAAAATATTAGTACCCTTAAAATTGGTAAACGTGGCTATATCTACGTCACTGATACCAAGGAAGAACAAGGAAAACTGTTAATTCACCCAAGCGAAAAAGTGCTAGGCCAGAACTTATTCGACCTATTCCCTACGGCCAAAAAAGCGTTTGAATCAATGTATGATGATAAGTCAGGCGTGATCTACTACACGATCAAAGTAGCCGGCCAAGATCAGAATGCCGAAGAATCTAAGGCAATTTATCACCATGTTGATGGCTGGGACTGGGTGGTTGCTATTAAAACGTACAGCGCTGAATACAATGAAGAGTTACTTTCTGTTCTCTTCTATATCATAGGTATTTGTGTAGTAACCGCCATATTACTAGCGGCAACACTCTGGGCATTTATCAAATTCTCACTTAAACCTCTTTCAGACATAGCGAAAGGTATTCGTGAAATCGGCCAAGGCAATCTCACATATCGCTTCAAAAACGATGTTTCTAAAAACAGTGAAAATGAAACACATGTTCTACAAGTGTCCGTACAAAACATGCGCAACGGACTCATCAGTCTTATAGAGGAAGTTCAGTCATCAAGTGAGCAATTGCTAGACTCGGCTAAAAACATTTCCACTTCAAATGATCACTTGATAAAAAGTGCTACCAGTAGCTCTGACTGTTGTGCGCAAGTAGCGTCCGCCATCGAACAGGTATCCGCTTCTATTGAAGAAGTTGCGCACAGCTCAACTGAAGTGTCAGAAGAAACGGTTTCAGTGAATGCCACAACAACAGAAGGCTATCAAGCAACGCAACAAGTTGAAACGACGATTGCAAGCCTTTCGACGTCTTTTGAACATGCGGCTCAAACCATCCAAGATGTGGAAAGTAGCACTGAAAGTATTGGTAGTGTGGTAAATGTGATAAACGAAATTGCAGAGCAAACAAATCTTCTTGCACTTAACGCGGCCATTGAAGCTGCTCGCGCTGGAGAGCAAGGCCGAGGCTTTGCTGTAGTCGCTGATGAGGTGCGTGTTTTAGCTCAACGAACACAACAATCAACGGAAGAAATTCAACAAGTTGTTGACCGTTTACAAAAAGGCAGCCGTTCAGCAGTTGATACAATGCAACAGGGACGTGATCAAGTAGAAAACAGCGTACAACAAGCCAAGAGTGCAAGTCAGATTCTTTCTCGCATCAATGACTCCATGAATGTGGTGGCCAATGGCATTTCGAGTGTAGCGGCATCAACAGAGGAGCAAAGCGTTGCCGCAACGCAAATTCGAGGCAATGTAGATGACCTTCAGACCGCTGCAAGTAATACTCATGAAGAAGCACAAAACTCGCAAATTCAAAGTCAACGCATTAATAGCTTGGCTCAGGAGCTGAAGAAAAACTTAACTCGCTTTACCTTATAAAAAGCCCTTTTCTAGATTGCTTCAATGGTAGTTACGGGGAAATTGAGTCAAGTTATTCCGACACTTTAAATATCTATGTTGTTGCTCCGATACAGAACCTAGGTATCATTCAAAGAAGCCTACACTAAGTAGGCTTCTTTGTTTGAAAGCAGGAATTGCTATGTTCACCCACCCAACTCTTCACCGCCAATGTGTTGTCAGTTATTCATCGATTGAAGACACCTTATCGCGATTCACACAACATTGCTCTGGACTAGAACATTGCTTACTGGTTAGCCACTCCTTGCTACCCATTGATGATTTCACACCTCTGTCATCATTCAAACAAGTTAACTTTAATGGCTTACAACGATACTTGGGCAACAGCTATGAGGCTATCTTCTTAGATCTTTCTGATGGCTTACATCTTGCTGCACTTTCTATCCTAGCTGGGACATTGCGTGGCGGTGGTCTGCTAGTTCTGCATTTAGGTAGGCAATGGCGAACACGAGAAGATTTAGAATTAGCTCGTTATTTACCTTGGCCTTTAGAAAGTCACCAAGTAAAAAGCACGTATAAACATATTTTTGAGCAAGCCATTCATTCTCCTAAGTCCCCTTTTAAAGAAAGTTGGCCTGATAACATTACGCCTTACGTACCAGCTCTAAATGAACTTACCGAGCAGCAACAAACGTTGATTGATCGAATTCTCTCAAAGCCAGCATCCGCACATATTTTGCTAGCTGCAAGGGGACGTGGTAAGTCATTTGCACTAGCAGAGCTGATTTACCAAGCGGAGCAACAAGGTCAAACTTGTGTCTGCAGTGCTTCCAGCCCTCACAATCTTAGCGTCTTAACACAGCGCTATAATGAGCTATCTGAGACTCCGCTTCCTTTCTTAGCGCCAGACGCGTTGCTTGACAATGAGCTTACTTATGATGTTTTAGTCATTGATGAGGCAGCAAGCATTCCATTGCCTATGCTAAGCCGGATGCTTCGAAAAGCTCGATGTGTTGTATTCAGCAGTACAGACTATGGCTATGAGGGATCAGGGCGAGGCTTCGGCATACGCTTTCGAAAGCAGCTAAAGCAGGCGAAACAAACCTGTTATGAACATAATTTATCACAACCATTACGATGGGGGGAAAATGACCCCCTAGAACACTGGCTTGATCAACTGCTGTTTCAAGAGTATCAGCCAAACCTAAATTTAGAGCACTTACCAACCGTTGTAACTGGAGCCCAGTGGCTGCAACAGCCTCATCTGCTAGATCAAGCTTTTTCATTATTGGTGAGTGCACACTATCAAACAAGCCCAGAGAATAAGAGATGGCTAGTCGATGATCCAAGTGTATTAACGTTTCTTATTTACCAGCAAAGGCAATTGGTCGGAGTGGCGATTGTCAGTGAGGAAGGTTCATTACCCGACGACTTGGCGCATCAAGTCATGGAAGGGCGCCGTCGTCCACGAGGGCATTTGTTACCTCAGTCATTATTAGCACATGAAGGCATCGCAGAAGCAGGTCAATACCGTTATTGGCGCATTAGTCGTATTGCCATTGCTCCGGCGTTTCAACGACAAGGGTTAGGTTGCCAACTTATCGAGAGTATCTACCAAGCTGCTCTTAGCCAAGAGATCGATTTTCTTTGTACTAGCTTTGCTGCAACACCTGAAGTGGTGTCATTCTGGCAGCGAAACGACTTTAAGGTAGTACGCCTAGGCAGTGCAAAAGATCAAGCGAGCGGTACTTACTCTTTAATGATGCTAAGACCTCTATCTAAGATAGCCCAACCCCCTCATCATTTATGGTGCCAGCAATTTAGCCAATGCTGGCTAAACAGTCTGCCTCTTGGACTTCAGGACTTAACCCCTATTTTAATTAGTACCATTGCAGCAAGCTGTATCATGGGGGAAAAACCACACATTCCATTATTAACAGACAAAGAGGTGTCAGATTTGACCTATTTTTCTGAACACCACCGCCCTTATGATTCCGTGCGTTCTCAATTACTTCGTTTAACGCTCAATTTATTAGAACAGAAAAAACTACACCCAAATAACCCTAAACACTTGCTATTACTGGGCTGCGCTCTGAATCTCTTTACTGAAAAAGACGCTCATGACTTAGGCTTCAGTGGTAAAAAAGATCTCTTTAAATCTCTAAAAGCCACCGTCATCTCTTTTTTATCAGCATAATTTCAATGGGTGGAACCTCACCCATTTCGATTTTTCAATTGGCGACGCTCCACTCATATAAACACATCTTACAATACTTAAAAAACCTTAAAAGAAATAATTCCCTTACTTTTCAACAACCTAACAATTAATTAAAAAGTTGGCACGTAATGTGTAATAAGTACGGACAGCAACAACCAAATTATGTTGCATGTTTGGCAATACCCAAGCTAACAATAATAAATATTTAAAATTTGGAGTCATAAAAATGAAAAAAATCAGCCTTGCACTAACTACTGCTGCTCTTGCACTTACTGCAACTACTGCTTTTGCAAACTGTGATTCAGGTGAGCGCGTTGTTAAATTTAGCCACGTTACTGGTGGCACAACGCACCCTAAAGTGGTTGCCGCTAATAATTTTGCTGAGCGTGTTAACAAGGAAATGAATGGCAAACTGTGTATCGAAGTTTTCCCTAACTCAACACTGTTTGGTGATTCCAAAGAGCTTGAAGCTCTTCTATTAGGTGATGTACAACTTCTAGCACCGTCCCTTTCCAAATTCGGTTCTTATACCTCTAAATACGGTGTCTTTGATCTACCTTTCATTTTTAAAGACATGGATCATGCGATTCGCTTTACTAATACTGACGAAGGTAAAGAACTTCTGACTGCTATGGACGAATACGCTGGTTTCGTTGGTCTAGGTTACTGGATGTCAGGTATGAAATACTTTTCTGCTAACAAACCATTAATGGTACCTAGCGATGCAGAAGGTCTTAAATTCCGTGTACAAACATCAGATGTCGCGAAGCAAATGATTTCTGCAATGGGTGCTTCACCACAAGCAATGGCATTCTCTGAAGTATACGGTGCACTTCAAACAGGCGTTGTAGACGGTCAAGAAAATACTTGGTCAAACATCTACACGAAAAAATTCTACGAAGTACAAGACAGTATTACGGAAACCAACCACCAATTGTTGGCTTACCTATTTATGACGTCTTCAGAGTTCCTATCGAGCTTAAGCGATGAAGACCGTGCTCAATTCATGGCTATTGCTGATGCTGTAACTCAGGAAGCAAATGAATCTGTGAAAGCGAAAGAAGCGGCAAACCGCGAAAATATCCTAAAAGCAGGTGGAACGATCAATACGCTAACGCCAGTACAACGTACTGAATGGGTTGAAACAATGAAACCTGTTTGGAAACAGTTCGAGAGCGATATCGGTACAGATCTAATTAACTCTGCAGCTGGTGCATAAGCACAGCCTCACCGAGCAGCAACGCTAGCTCCATTCGGAGCTAGCCCTTTCGTGCCTTTCACATACGTGTTAACCCACCCGTGAGCTCTGGTGTGAAAGGCCTTTTTACGCTGCCTTCTGATGTTTAGGAGTCCCCCATGGCATACTGGCCTCATTTATACTTATTAATATTTATTCTAGCCCTATGGGTGCTGGAAAAACGTTTTCCGAAATTCATGGAACGATTTGAAGAGAACTTACTTGTCCTAGTTATTTCTTCGATTATGGTTGTTTCATTTGGCCAAGTGATTGCGCGCTATGCTTTCAACACAGGTTGGGTCGCAGCGCTGGAATTTAACACGGTTATGTTCTCATGGCTGATCCTTCTAGGCATGAGCTACGGCATAAAAACTGGCTCACATCTTGGCGTTGATATCCTTCTGAATGCTGTTCCCAAAGGTACTGCAAAAGTGCTGTCTTTGATCGGTGCGGCAGGTGCGATGCTCTATGGTCTTATCCTGCTCGATTCGACTTGGGTCGCGATGTTGGGTATAGACGTCCGTGGCGGTGCCATTGAGTACTGGTACAAGATGTGGCGCATTGGTCTTGGACAAGAAGAACTCCGCTACCCTGCCTTTATGGTAGAAGCGTTCGACATTCAACCGCGTGTACATCGCTGGTTAGTACTTGTAATTCTGCCAATCAGTTTGGCATTACTAGCGTACCGTTCTCTACAGGCCTTCTTGGCCATCGCAACAGGCAAGCGTGATATGTTGATCAGTGGTCACGAAGCGCAAGAGCTTGTTGAAGAGAACAAAGGTGCATTGAAAGACTAATTGGTTAGGAGCGTATCGTGGAAGCATTAATTTTATTTGGTATGGTACTAACTCTGCTCTTTATAGGGTTGCCAGTTGGTATTTGTTTGGGCTTAACGTCCATTCTGTTCATCACATTTTTCTCCCATGACTCTTTGTCATCGGTAGCAATCTCGTTATTTGGTGCGGGTCAACACTACACACTTTTGGCGATTCCGTTCTTCATTTTGGCGTCGTCATTCATGTCGACCGGTGGTGTGGCAAAGCGTTTGATTAACTTTGCCATTGCTTCTGTCGGTCACTTTCGTGGTGGTCTGGCAATGGCGTCAGTGTTGGCATGTATGATGTTCGCGGCATTGTCTGGTTCATCGCCAGCAACCGTGGTAGCAATCGGTACCATTGCCATTGCTGGCATGCGCCAAGTTGGTTACTCAAAAGAGTTTGCATCCGGCATCATCGCCAATGCGGGTACTTTAGGTATCTTAATTCCGCCTTCTATCGTAATGGTGGTATACGCTGCAGCAACGGACGTATCTGTTGGTCGTATGTTCTTAGCGGGTGTTATCCCAGGCTTGATGGCGGGTGGTATGTTGATGTTGGCAATCTATGTGGTTGCACGTATCAAAAATCTACCAGCGGAGGAGTGGAAAGGCTTTGGCAATTTAATTCGTGGAGGTAAAGACGCTGGTTGGGGATTGTTCCTAATCGTAATCATCATGGGCGGTATCTATGGTGGTGCTTTTACACCGACAGAAGCCGCGGTTGTCGCAGCAATTTACTCTATCTTCATTGCGCTATTCGTGTATCGCGACATGGGGCCACTTAAAGGCGAGACATGGACTAAAGAAACGGATGCACCCGCAGCACGTGTTGGTTTTAATGGTACGGTTTACGGAGTGTCATTTTTCCTAGTATGGGAAATCATGTCCTTCTTCGCTCTGTCTGGCAGTGAAGCAATGACCGCTGGTGTACGAGCTATTATTGGTGTAGTTCTAGGTGCGTTGCTAGCTCTTTTCTACGTGTCAAAACGTGGTGCTAAGCTTGAAACAAGCCTAGTTAGCTGTATTGCTCAGGGTATGCCTATTTGGGGTCGTAATTTCTCGCTAATGGCACGTGGCTTCTTCCCTGCTTTATTTGGCGAAGAGACTCGTAAAACCATGCTAGATGGTACTAAGACAACCATCATGCTGATGTTTATCATCGCTAACGCATTGCTGTTCGCACATACGTTATCCGCTGAGCGTATTCCGCAAGCGATTACAGAATGGATGCTAGGTGTTGGTTTCAACTGGTTCACTTTCCTAATCGCTGTCAACATTCTATTGTTGATTGGTGGTCAGTTTATGGAGCCATCTGGTCTATTGGTTATCGTTGCACCTGTGGTATTCCCAATTGCGATGGAGCTGGGTGTGGACCCAATTCATCTAGGTATCATCATGGTGGTAAACATGGAGATCGGGATGATTACACCACCGATAGGTCTCAACCTCTTTGTAACCTCTGGGATAACCGGGATGAGCTTGGCTCGAGTAGTAAAAGCAGCCATGCCTTTCGTAGCAGTATTGTTTGTTTTCTTGATCCTTGTAACTTACATCCCTGCTCTATCGACTGCACTTCCATATGCAATCATGGGACCAGAAATTGTCCAGTAACACCCTTTTATGACATTAACTATTGTCATGTTATTAGCGCCCTTAAGGGCGCTTTTTTTTGCTAGTCCTCCACTAAAACGACATGCCCTACCATAATAGACGACCAACAATCAGCGTTTAAATGGTATTAAAAATACGATTAAAATGATGAGCCGACACTTTTTTAGCTTCTTTAGGCGAATCTAAATACCTATGGCTTCACTGATGACCATACACAGAAGCAAGATCGAGCATGATGTAACTGTAAAACCCGCTTATTCAAGTACTGTTATCTTTAGCATATGCTGTAATGGCATAGCGCTGGCATATATCGCCTCAATGTGAAATCGATCTACAAAAGCATGTTTAATATATGCGGCAAAAAAAAACTGGGGAGTTGCGATATTTACTACAAAGACTATGGTTTTGAGAATAGCTTGAGCAAGACTTGCGGATACCTTTTCGAACAGCAAAGAGCCTTTATATAGGTTATGTAATAGACAAAAAAATGCCCGCCTAGGTAGGCGGGCATTAAACAAGTCGCGGGGTCAGCGGATACTTGTTAAACCAGATTCGCTATTGCCAATACATAGCCGTCTAGCAACCCTTCTGGATAGTCGACACTCATCACTCGACCTAACACCAAAAGGAATACCAGCAAACCGAAAGCAATTGATAACGATTTTACTGATCCTGCACGGGCAAAGAAGTAAATAAACGACAGTGAAAAAACAAAAGTAGTGGTTAAGAAACCGAGTTCGAAATACAAGAAAGCCATGATGAAAAAGCCCACTATATAGAACAGCCCTTGTCGAATTTCAGCCGTAGCAATTTGCCCACGATGACGCAGATGGTTAATGATGACCATCAAAGAAGAACCACCCAACAAAGTCACCGCTATCAATGGAAAGGCCCTTGTTAACGTTTGTTCGCCCCATACTTGGTAACCAAATACAACGGCTATCAGCAAGAACAAACCTGCAATCCATATATCCAAATTGAAGTTAGTGACAAGTGCTGCTTCAGACGCGGCTTTTGCCTCTTCAGGAGTTTGACGTTTACGCATCATTCTACGGAATACCGTAGGCAGGAATAAGCCACACAGAATCAATGCACCAATGATCAACACACCAGGACGTGTAAACCAGCTGTACTCATAAAACTGAATGCTTTGAAAAAAGTAGTTTTCTGCACCCGCAGACAATACAAAGCCAATCAAGAATGCAGGTCTAGGCCAATCTGCGTTCTTCATCAATACGCCAATCAATGCAATGCCGCCTAACGCTAAGAAATCACCAAAACTACGAGTCGCTTGATAAGCAGCAAACAGAATTAAGGTTAAAATAACCGGCGCTAAAATAGAGAACTTGATGTAAGTAAGCATCGAAATAGGACGGGTTAAGAAAATACATAACGCCGCACCTAAAATATTCGCTAAAGCCAAAGACCAAATGATGGTATAGGTCAGGTCAAGGTGAGTCGATACCATTGATACGCCAGGTTGAATCCCCAGCAACAACATACCACCCAGAAATACCGCTGCAGAGCCAGAACCTGGAACACCAAATAGAATAGTAGGAATCATACTACCGCACGAACAAGCATTATTAGCTGACTCGGGGGCGATAACACCTTTGATTTCACCTTTACCAAACTGGCTTTTATCTTTACTAGCACTCATGGCAAAACTGTAGGTCATCCAATCCACAACCGAACCACCCAGTCCTGGGATAGCACCAACAAGACTACCAAAAACAGATGAACGTCCAACGAGCGGTAAGTTGCTCATAACGTCTTTCAAGCCTTGACCTAACCCCTGACCAAGCTGATTACCTTTCGTCGCAATCGACTTATTTTTGATCAGTAATGAAATAATTTCTGGTAGGGCAAAGATCCCTAAACCAACGACGATCAAAGGAATGCCGTCGTATAAATAGTCTACATCAAAGGTAAAACGAAAATCGCCTGTTGCGGGCGCACCGCCAATTGGTGAATCTATGCATCAGATCGAATTTAAAGACCTTGTTATCTTTGTTAAAGTCGCAGAAACGGGTAACTTTCATGAAGCGGCAGAAGCCACATTTTTATCTCAACCCGCCTTGAGTCGACGCATGCAGAAGCTTGAAAATGTCTTGGGCGCGACGCTATTTGAGCGAACAACTAGGAAAACCAAATTGACCACTGTGGGTCGAGAGTTTTTACCTAAAGCAAGACGAATGTTAGAAGAGTTTGAGCTTTCTGTGTTGGGGATAAAGGACATGGCAAGCCAGCAAAAAGGCACCATCACCATTGCCTGTATTCCGACAGCCGCCTTTTATTTTTTGCCTTCTGTGATCAAACCTTTTAATGAAAAGTACCCCGGCATTCGAATTCGAATTCTCGATGAAAGTGCTAATCAGGGTCTTGAGTCAGTCATTCAAGGTGACGCAGACTTTGGCATAAATATGGCTATTGCGCAGCATTCGGAAGTGAGCTTTACGCCGCTTATTGATGACCCTTTCGTCGTCTGTATGCGACAAGATCACCCTCTTACGGCATTGGAAGAAGTCACTTGGAAGGATTTAGAAAATTACAAATTGATAAGCGTAAGCCGTACCAGCGGTAATCGGCTTTTACTAGATAAGTCCATTGCACGCGACCAAGTAAACCTCAATAGTTTTTACGAAGTACAACACTTGTCTACATCACTTGGATTAGTTGAGACAGGACTTGGACTGTCTATTGTCCCCCGCTTAGCAATGCCATTTGGCACTAATAGTGTACTCACCTATCGCCCCTTAGCAGGCGAGAAAATTGACCGTTCTATCGGTTTAATTCGACGTACATTGACTCCAGTATCTCCGTCGGCTGACCTCTTTATTCAGATTCTTTTGGAGCAATGGTCTAATACTCTTAGTAACCCTGAGTACTCAAACGTGCTGCTAAAATCGTTAAAAGTACACTGAATATTCACGATAAATAGCGTCACAGAAATATTGCATCCACGCTACAGTCAAGTTGAAGAGAAGCTCAAAACGTTCCAGATCAATTGAATAATGACGAGCAGATTAACACCCACAATATTGTGTATTTAGCAAAAATTTGGCATTGCAGATTCATCAATAATCGCCCCAGCATATCGAATCACGCGACCCGCAAGGATATGACCATAGCGCACTGATTGCTCTGGCGATTCGGATGTCAGACGCCCAAACAAATAGCCCGCAGCGAACGAGTCGCCTGCTGCGGTGGTATCCACCACATTATCAACAGCTTGAGTCGGAACGGCCATACGTTCGCCATTAACACGCAGTAAACAAGCTTCAGAGCCGCGCTTGATAACCACTTCCGGACATTGATAGGCTGCAAAGATCTCATCACTTCGGGTGTATTGCCACAATAGCTGATCGTCGTCTTCGGTAATAAGCGCGATATCGGCCACCGCTAAAATACGACGGTATGCCTGTCGACATTTCTCTAACGAGACCCAAAGAGCTGGTCGGTAATTATTATCAAATACGATCTTACCTGCGTGATCGGCGTATCGCTCTAATGCACTCAGTAATACAGAGCGCCCTTCTTGCGTCAAAATAGCCAAGCTAATGCCCGACACATACACTTGATCAAATGACATGAGAAAATCTGCCACCTCATCAACAGTCTGCTGGTCAAAAAGGTATTTAGCCGCTGCATCATTACGCCAGTAATGAAACGATCGCTCGCCACTGGCATCCGTACTGATTTGATATAAGCCAGGGGATTTGTTAGCTATGGTTCGAATATTACCTACTTCCAGCCCTTGCGCATGCCATGCTTGCTGTAAATATTCACTCAATGCGTCATCCCCTAACGCCGTCAAGTAGTGCACTTCAAACTGCTCTGGCAGCAGTCTGCGCAAGTACAATGCGGTATTGTAGGTATCGCCACCCCAACTTTGCTTAAGTGAGCCAAACAGAGGTCCCTGAAGCTGTATCATGCATTCACCAATGAAAGCGATCCGCACTGGGTTGTTCGACTCATTCATGCAGTACAGCCCCCCTTATAATGTGCTCTTGAGGCCCAGCTCTAAGCCTCGGACCTCCGCTAAACCTTTCATACGACCAAGTTTGGAATAACCAGGTTTAGCGTTCTTCTCAAGATCATTCAGAATTTGGTGCCCGTGGTCTGGTCGCATAGGAATAAGACGCGGCGTGTTGCTGTCATGACGCTTTTTCTCCTCCAGCAACAAGGCTCTGACGACGCCTACCATGTCAACGTCCCCACCAAGGTGAGAGGCCTCATGAAAGCTCCCAGCCACCTCTTCGCGCTTGGTTGAACGCAAGTGAGTAAAGAAGATATTGGAACCAAAACGCTGCACCATATCGACCAAATCGTTGTCGGCTCGGACCCCATAAGACCCCGTACAAAGTGTTATGCCGTTAACGGGGCTTGGCACAGCTTTCAATAGCCATTCAATGTCTTCTTTTACCGACACAACACGAGGCAGTCCTAATATAGGACGTGGTGGATCATCAGGATGGATCGCCAAACACAAGCCAGCTTGTTCCGCTGCAGGCACAATAGCTTTCAAGAACAGCTTCAAGTGTTCACGCAAGGTATCTTTATTGATGTGTGCGTACTCATCTAATTTGGCGCGAAACTGCTCAAGGGTATAGCTTTCTTCTGAGCCAGGTAGACCCGCAATAATGTTAGCCACCAAACGCTCTCTGTCCTGGTCGCTTACCGCTTCCAAATACGCTTTCGCCTGTGCCTTTTCTTCTGCGCTGTATTCTAACTCAGCCCCTTTGCGCTCAAGAATATACAGCTCGAAGGCTGCAAACGCTGTTTGGTCGAAGCGTAGCGCACGAGAACCGTCAGGTAGAGCGAAATCAAGATCCGTACGTGTCCAATCAAGAACTGGCATGAAGTTGTAGCAAACCGTATCAATTCCGCATGCTGCTAAGTTAAGGAGGGATTGCTTATAGTTTTCAATGTACTCTTCATAGTTGCCAGTACGCTTTTTAATATCTTCATGCACAGGGACACTTTCAACCACTGACCAACGAAGTTCGTGCGCTTCTATCATCGATTTCCGTGCTTGGATGGCTTCAATAGGCCAGACATCACCATTCGGAATTTCATGCAATGCGGTTACCACTCCGGTCGCGCCTGTCTGACGAATATCCGTCAACGTGGTTTCATCGTTGGGTCCAAACCAACGCCAAGTATGTTCCATATTATCCTCCGAAATGAGTCGTGTCGTCGGCGCCTAAGCATGCCGTTACACCACTTGAAATAATTGTTTGATAGGCTTTGAGCACTGCTTTAGAAAATGTTTCATTGAGCGCCAGCTGACGAGGGAAAATGTCATCTAATTTAAGCGCTTCACTCACAAGTTGATTAGCATCTTGGCAACGAGCGTGCAGTTCACTAAATGTCTCTGCCATGGGGTCATCAACGGTGTAGGTACGACCTGTTTGATCCTTACCTCTTACAAATGCGAGCCATGCCGCCACGCCAAGCGCTGTAGCATTTATGTCAGCACGATGATCCAGCCTTTCCTGTGCACCGTTTAGCCAACGCTGGGGGATTTTCTGTGATCCATCCATTGCGATTTGTGTCAACTGGTGCTGTAAGCTATCGTTACCAAATCTCTCCACCAACCTTTCAATGTAGGCTTCAACATCAACACTTTTTGGCAAATCCAGTGTTGGAGAAGCTTCGACATTCATGTAATGACGAATCAACTGAGCAAAGCGATTATCAGCTACGGCCTCTGCAACCGTTTGGTAGTTTGCAGCAAGCCCGACGTAAGCAAGCAAAGAATGGCTGCCGTTTAAGAGGCGCAGTTTCATCGTTTCAAACGGGTGAACATCTTCGACCATTTGCACGCCGTCGTGCTCCCAATCAGGTCGCCCCTGTGGAAAGTTGTCTTCTACAACCCATTGACTAAACGTCTCACACATCACGGCATTAGGGTCATTACACTGTAACTCCGCTTGCAGACGCTCGCGGGAGGTATCTGACATTGCAGGAACAATTCTATCCACCATAGAGCTTGGAAAAGCGACATTGTCTTCAATCCACTCAGCTAATTCTGTGGATCGATGGCGCGCGAGTGCGCATACTGCTTTACGGATTAAACGGCCATTGTTGGGCATGTTGTCACAACTTAAAACTGTAAACGGCGGCAAGCCCAACTCTCGTCTTCTATGCAACGCTTCGACTAAAATCCCCGGTGCTGTTTTAGGCGCTGTGGGGTGTGCAATATCATGCCGAATATGAGGGTCATCTTGGCGTAGAGCCTTTTCAGCAGGTGTTAAGTAGTAACCTTTCTCAGTCACGGTTAATGTCACGATTTTCGTTGAAGGCGACACTAATTTGTCGAACAAAGGCTCTTTGTCTTCTCCGGCAAACAGAGCGTCACGAATAGCATTAACCTCTCGCGACTCAGCATGTTGGCTATCCTGATATTCGGCAATGTGATAGCGGCAGTCGTTGGCTTTTAGTTGATCCACTAATTGACTATTCGAGCGGATATTCACTGCGCAAATTCCCCAGTCACCACCATGATTTCGATTGAGGTTTTTCTCGATATAGACGGCTTGATGAGCGCGATGAAAAGCACCGAGTCCAATATGCACAATTCCAACACCTACATTTTCAGGAAGGTATGTGCTATGACTTCTTTGGACCGTAATCATTGATGACTCCTTATTAGTATGGTGAAAGAGGCAATCATTCCTGAAAACCAAAATATGATTTCGCATTATCCGCACAGATACCTTTCATCATGTTACTCAAAAGAGTCATGTCTGCTGGGGCTTCGCCACGCTCTACCCAACCGCCGATCATGTCACACAGCAAACGGCGGAAATATTCGTGACGGGTGTACGATAAGAAACTGCGAGAATCGGTCAACATGCCGACGAACTGGCTCAATAAGCCCATCTGAGCCACGCTGGTGAGCTGTCTTTGCATACCATCAAGCTGATCATTGAACCACCAACCCGAGCCGAACTGGACTTTGCCAGCCACACCGCCACCTTGGAAATTACCCACCATCGTTGCGAGCATTTCGTTGTGCATTGGATTCAGGCAGTACAAGATTGTTTTCGGTAGCTCGTTACTTTGATCCAAGGCATTCAAAAAGTCAGACAAGGGAGCGGCGTAGGCTCGATCATCCATCGAGTCGAAACCAGAATCACCGCCCACTAGCTTAAACATGCGAGAAGAGTTATTACGCTGTGCACCAATATGCAGCTGCATCACCCAGCCTTTCTTGGCATATTGTTGGCCTAGCCAAACCTGCACAGCAGTGGAGAATTGGGCCATCTCTAGCGCGCTAAGAGACTCATTGTTTATACGCTTTGACATGATCGTATCGAGATCTGCCTCCACAGGGATCTCAGCAAAGCGCATGATTTCAATACCATGGTCAGCGCTTCGACAGCCGTGTGCATCAAATACTTCAAGACGTCGCGCCAGAGCACTAATCAAATCATTGAAGCCAGTAATTTCGATGTCCGCTGACCGTCCAAGTTTAGCGAGGTAATCAACAAAACCAGCGTGCTCCACTTTGAATGCGCGATCAGGACGCCAGCTTGGTGTGACAGCAATATCAAAGCTTGCATCGTTTGCAATCAATTTATGGTGTTCCAGACTGTCCGCAGGATCGTCTGTCGTCCCCACCATTTTGACATTCATTTGCTGCATGATACCGCGAGCAGAAAACTCGGGCTGTCGTAGCATCTCATTACATTGGTCCCAGATGGCATCCGCTGTTTCAGGGGAAAACAATACACCGTTAATACCAAACGGGCGGCGTAGCTCTAGGTGGGTCCAGTGATAAATGGGATTACCAATGCATTGCGGTACGGTCTGCGACCACGCCTGATATTTCTCTTTAAAGCTCGCATTACCTGTAATCAGATGCTCTTCAACGCCTGCAGTACGCATAGCACGCCATTTGTAATGATCACCTTCCAACCAAATCTCACCTAAATCACTGAAACGACGATTGTCTGCAATTTCCTTGGGATTCAGATGGCAGTGGTAATCATAAATTGGCTGCTCTGCGGCGTAATCATGGTACAAGCGTTTCGCTGTCTCTGTGCTCAGTAAGAAATCTTCTGTCATAAATGCTTTCATATCACTTCCTTAGCAAGGCAAGGTATTGACTTGCTTAAACTAGCCCACTTAAACGAACCACTTTAGAGGAGGTCATCAATTGACCATTAACATAGAGGTCGCGCTGCTCACTCTCAGGCAGCACAAAAGCAATGTCTTCATAAGCAGGTTTCCATTTGCCTTCTCGCGAGATGGTTAAGTCAATTCTCGACAAATCGGATGACAAAATGATGTTGAGCTGCAGATAGAAGTCATTCAAATAACCTGTCGTGAGGCCATCGTCGTCAAATATCGATATATGACGCTGCCCTGTACCTTTGTGTGGGAAAACTAGGAATTTGCGCAGTGTCTCTTTGCCAGCATCAACGTGGGCAATTCGATTACTGGTAGGAATCACGCTTCCTGCACGAGCCAGCAATGGCAACTCTTCTAGTGCTGCGGGCAACGTAATGTCTTGACCACCGGCATACCAAGTCTTGCGATGAAAGTCGTACCAGCCATCACCATTATCAGGAAGGTAGACATTACGAGTCCGTTGTTCTGGTTCGACGACTGACGCAACCAACAAGTCTTTACCCAGTAAAAAGTCATCGCTTTCTTCATAGGTTCGCTCATCGCTCTCATGATCTAAAAAGGTAGGACGTAACATTGGCTCATGATGCTTGTGGGCTTTCCACAACAAATCGTATAAGTAAGGCATCAAGCGGTAACGCAGCGCCATAGCTTCTCGAATAATCGGTGTGACCTCTGGATACATCCAAGGCTCATTGACCGTGTGGTCATCGTTCCACGAGTGAATCGTGAAACGGGGATGCATCACACCATTTTGCACCCAGCGTACAAATAACTCAGGGTCCGGACGATCACCTGAGAAACCACCCACATCATGTCCGATGTTGTATAAGCCAGATAGGCTCATCCCAAGTCCCATTCGTGTGTTGTAACGCAGTGTTTGCCAATTGGTACGGTTATCACCACTCCACGTTTGCACATAACGCTGCATTCCCGGACAACCTGAGCGCGAAATCAAATATGGGCGTAACGAAGGTGCAAATTCCATTTGCGCTTCGTACGAAGCTCGCATCATTAATAGAGGCTGCAAAGGTCGAATCAGCTTGATCGGCGTTTGCTTTCCAAAGCCTGCGCAACGTGCATCGCTGTCCCATACTTCGTATTCGTTATTGTCATTCCAAGTAGAATCAATACCTTTCTCAAGCAACTGCTCAGTGACATTTTTCTTCCACCACTGGACAGTATTCGGATTAGTGAAATCTAAGTGAGAGCCAGAATCATCCCAAAACTGTGACGACTCCGGTGCGTCAAATTCGGAATCTTGGATAAACAGGTTCTGCGACGCAACCTCTTCAAATCGCGGATGGTCTTGTAGTAAACATGGCTTAATATTAGCGGCTAACTTAAGACCCGCTTGATGAAAATCACTACTCAATTTAACGGGGTCAGGAACCTTGCTGGTGTTCCAATTGAATACATAACGTTTGTTACCAATAGACGTGTAGCCAGACGACAATTGAAAGGAATCACACGGCATACTGTGGTTATCACAATGCTTTATAAAGTCACCGAGCTGCTCTTGCGCATTCTCTGCATCGGTGTAAAGCATGGTCGAGCCACTATATCCCAAACTCCATTTCGGCCCGAATATCGTACGCCCGGTTAGATTGACATAGGTTTTCGTAACATCGACAACTTTGTCACCGTACATAAAATAGAAATCTAAATCGCCTTCGTCAGCATGATAACTGCGGTAATAACCATGGTAATTATCTAACTCATTACCCAGATCAAACCAACTCGTAGACAGGTTATCGTAGAACACCCCAAAGCTGGCTTGAGTCGTCTTCGCAATATAAAACGGAACATGTTTATAAAGCGGATCCGTATGCTTGGCGTCGTACCCCATCGCATCGATATTGCGCATCTGGTAGCGTGAGCCGTGGCGGTTCAAATCACCCGTTTTCTCTCCTAAGCCATAATATTTATCTGACAAGTCGCGTGCCATGTAATGGTGCACGTCATTCGACTTTACTCCCAACATATAGGCACCACTTTGGCGGTCTGACGCAAGGTATTGCCATTGACCAGCCTCGTCGGCGTATTCCCAAGTAAGTTTCAAAGGCGTGGATAAGGTCACACGCAAAGCTGCCGTTGCAATCGTGAGCTGGTCGCCCTGCTCAAAAACTTGAAAGTCGGGACAAGAAAAGCCTTCGGTACTCATCCGATCGCGGCCTTCCCAACCGGTTTCAGTATCATTAGGTGAGATACACCAACTGTTATCCAATTGCAGCGTGTTATTTTTCTTCAGAAGCACGCGAATCACATTCGGCTCTAATACAAAGAAATACAGTCGATGACGGTCATCACACTCAATTTCCACGCGGCTATTTTCAACACCTAGAAGCTTCCAGTTCGTAATTGGCTTCATAATTTCAATTCTCCAAAAATATTAAAATGGCAAACTTTCTAGGTTAATAACCAAGCAAAAGAGACGGTAAGAACAAACTAATTTCAGGGATAAATGTCACCGCAAGCAATGCGACTAACAACAGGAAGAAGATCGGCAGCAAAGGCTTAATCACTTTATCTATTTGGACACCACTCACAGAACACCCAACAAACAAGGCGCTGCCCACTGGCGGAGTACAAATACCAATACATAAGTTAAAGGTGATAATGATGCCAAAGTGCACTGGGTCGATTCCCAGCTCTAATGCAATTGGTAAAAATATGGGCGTAAAAATCAACAAAGCCGGCGTCATATCCATAAAGATACCCACACCAAGCAAGATTAAGTTGATGATTAATAAAATGATAATTGGATTATCTGAAAGCGCTAACAATGCATCACTCACAGCATAAGGGATGTCAGCATTCGCCATCGCCCACGCCATCGACATTGACGCGCCAATCAACAGCATGATCATCGACGCTGTCATGACAGAGCCAAGGATAATACTCGGCATATCTTTTAAAGAGACTTCTCTGTAAACAAGAGCCAGTAGTAATGCGTAAACCACTGCCACAGCAGAGGCTTCAGTGGCCGTGAATACACCACCGATAATCCCCCCCATAATGACAACGATTAACCCTAAACTTGGCAATGCACGAAAGGTGATTTTTCCAGCCTCGCCGAATGAGACAGGCTCTGACACAGGGTAATTTTTCTTTTTTGCCACGATGGCTACAGCCAACATAACGCAAGCTCCCATCAAAATCCCAGGTAAATAACCGCCCAAGAATAAGGCACTGATTGACGTTCCTCCCGATATCAGTGAGTAGACAATAAGTGCGTTGCTCGGAGGAATCAGTAGACCTGCTGGGCTAGAGGTTATATTTACAGCCGTAGAGAACACAGGATCGTAACCACTTTTCTTTTGCAAAGGTGCCATCGTGCCACCAACGGCGGCGGCCGCAGCCACAGCTGAACCGGAAATCGACCCAAACAGCATATTAGCGATGACATTCACATGACCTAGTGAGCCGGGTAGGCGCCCAGCAAGCAGTCGAGAGAACTCAATCAACCTCAATGCTAAGCCGCCACGATTCATGATATTTCCAGCTAAGATGAAAAATGGAATAGCCAATAATGTAAAGCTATCCATACCCGAAGCAATTTTTTGAGACGCCACCGACAATGCAGCATCAAATGGTAACGACACCATAATAGACAGCAACGACGCCACCGCAATTGAAAAAGAGATTGGTACACCAAGCACCAACATGACAAAGAAACTACCAAACAGAACGAGTGCAACTAACCATTCCACATTGTTTTCCTTTTTTTATTAGAGTTTTATAAACAACTAAGAAGAAACAGCAACCTATTAACTGACACCCCACTATTTGGAGTTAGAAACCAATAAGTCTCGCAACAAATACACCACCATACAGGCACCGCTGAGGGGAATGGCGCTGTAAACCCATCCCATTTGCCACCCTAGTACAGGTGACACTTGACCATGACTAAGCGTCTTAAGTACTAATCCGCTGCCGCCAATTAACATAATCACTACGGCAAAAACCAATCCGATTAACGTGATAACGATATTCAAGGTCGCTCTCTTTTTGCCTTCTAATACAAGCAACATAAAGTCCATTGCTAAATGCTTTTTTTGACCTAAAGTAAAAGCAGCACCTAATAGGCTGACCCATATAAACAGAAATCGCGCAAGCTCATCGGTAGATGTACTTGGAGCCCCTAAGACATAACGAGAGAACACCTGCCACACAACACATACAACAAGTACGGTCATCAACGTGACACAAATAGCCGACAATATACGGTCTACCCAATACATGAACTTCATCACCCAGTACCTCTTTTAGAGATTAATCACTTATTCTAGTTTTTATCTGACCTAAACATGTTGGACCAATTTTTATATTTGGTCAACTAAACCACACGAATTGATTGACCAATCATTAATCGCGTGCAATTATTATTTGTGTCACATCGGTTTTGCTAATCCAAAAGACAATAAAAATATCAAACTGGAGATATACAAATGTTAAAAATCACAGACGCTAAATTAAAATTTGCCTCCGCGCTCATTGTTGGCTGCTTGGGAGTTTCTTCTTTCAGTTATGCCGAAACGCTAAAGCTCAGCCACAATGGTGATACAAAGTCTCCAGTACACAAGGCTTTAAAGTATTTCGCTGATGAAGTAAAAGAGAAAACCGATGGTGACCTAAAAGTTCGTGTTTATCCTAATGGGCAACTGGGTACGCAACGCGAATCTTTAGAGCTTCTACAAAGTGGGGCACTGGATATGGCAAAATCGAATGCCAGTGAGCTGGAGTCATTCGATCCAGCCTACGGCGCATTCAATATCCCTTACATTTTTCGTGACCGCGATCACTATTACCGAGCAATGGAGAGCAATGAAGTCGGTCAAAAAATTCTGCGTAATTCTGAGAAGTTTGGATTTGTTGGCGTCGCGTATTTTGATGCTGGCGCACGTAATTTCTACACCACGAAACCGGTACGCTCACCGTCCGACCTACAGGGTATGAAAATTCGCGTTCAACCAAGCCCTAGTGCCATTAAGATGATGGAGCTCATGGGCGCAGCTCCTACGCCTCTGCCATTCGGTGAGCTTTACACGGCACTACAACAAGGTGTTGTAGATGGCGCTGAGAACAACATTGGTGCAGTCACCACATATCGCCACGGTGAAGTTGCTAAATACTTCAGTCAAGACGGGCATACTATGATTCCAGATGTACTGGTTATCGGTACCAATACTTGGAACAAGCTATCTGACGACAATCAAAAAGTCATCATGGAAGCAGGTAAAGACGCAACCGCTTTCATGAAAAAGCTTTGGGCTGAATACACCGTTGAAGAGCTAAAGAAAGCTGACAAAATGGGGGTAGAAATTCTAGATGTTGATAAAGATGCCTTTATCAAAGCAGTTGAGCCTATGTTCAACGAAGCGAAGGAAAACCCAGCAATCTCTGAATACGTAAAAGGTATCAAAGCGCTTGATAGTAAGTAGTTTCGAAAGCAGTATCTAATGTCTAAAAGGCCTAGACAATGATTTGCCTAGGCCTTTTATTGACATCTGATCTTTTAATTTAAATCTATACCTTTAAACAGTGATTCAAGACCTATTAAGATACCGACCAAAAATTGCTTGACCAATTAACAATTTCATCTTCTATCTGTGTCGTAAGACTTTCACATGCACTCAGGTTAAATCAATTTAATCAGCACACAATGATTGAGATGTAGTGAACACTATGACCACCTTAAAACGCTGGTATAATAACTACTAAACCTATCGCAACAATGAACTGTTCGCTCCCATTATCAAGTAAAGTAGAACGCTATGATAAGTACACTGATAAAACCAAAACGACTTTATCAAGAGGTTGGCATCAAACTACACACTGAATTGATGCAAGGCCAATATAAAGTAGGTGACCGTTTGCCACCAGAGCGAGATATAGCAGAACGTTTAGAAGTTAGCCGCACCGTGTTACGCGAAGCATTAATCATGCTTGAACTCATGGGTCTGATTGAAGTTCGTAAAGGCAGCGGTATTTATTTGATCAAAGAAGTCAATATGGCCTCAGTGAGTAGCGACCTAGGAGGGTCATTAGATAAAGATGACGTTGGTCCATTTGAAATGATGCAAGCACGTCAGTTGCTTGAAAGCCATGTTGCAGAGTTTGCGGCGACACAAGCTACCAAAAAAGACATTATCAAGATGCGTGAAGCATTGGAGCAAGAGAAGCAAAGTATCGATGTGCTCGGCAATGACCATGGTGCCGACAAACTGTTTCATTTGGCAATTGCGGAAGCAACACAAAACAGTGTTCTTGTGGATTTAGTAAAGACTCTATGGGATCGACGTGAAAATAGTCCCATGTGGAAACAACTACATAGTCATATTACAGACCAAGCGTACCGTAAGAAGTGGCTTGTCGACCATGAAAATATCTTGCGAGCAATCCAGCAGAAAAATGCAAACCTCGCACGTGTTGCAATGTGGCAGCACCTAGAAAATGTAAAAGATACGCTTATGGAACTTTCTGAACACCAATCAGCTCATTTTGATGGCTACTTATTCAGCACCAACCCCGTACAGATCGAAGACTAGAATCTGGTGCCAATTTAGCAGAAATAATACTGAAACATGATCACCTCAGCATCAATATTATTCATTCCCCTTTGATCAGTCAGCGGCTGGCAACTCCATAAGTTTTGTTTGACCCAGCCTTTTCCTGACTACATAAATTATGACTTGTACAAGTCCTTATCAAGGTCGTACTTACGCATTTTATCGTAAAGGGTTTTACGCGGCAGACCTAGCGCATCCATGGTATCTTTAATGGAGCCTTTTTGACGCATCAACTCTTGTTCTAACAAAGTTTTTTCAAAACGTTCCATTTGCTCAGGCAGTGTCATAATGCCTGGGTTGGTTTCATTGGTAATGATTTGATCAAATTCAAACGAACCAGACTCACCCATCAAAACATAACGCTCTGCAAGGTTGCGTAGTTCGCGGACGTTTCCCGGCCAATCATAGCTCATCAAACTGTGCATTCGCTCAGCGGTTAAGGGCTCTGATTCACGCTTATATTGGGCCGTGGCAACCAAACAAAAGTGTTGCCATAAGAGAGGAATATCTTCTTTGCGAGCCCGCAGCGGTGGGATGTCGACGCGTACAACGTTTAAGCGATAGTATAAATCTTCACGAAAAATACCCGTTTCACTCAGTTCTTTAAGGTCGACTTTGGTTGCAGCTAGAATGCGTAGATCTAAATCAACGCCCTTATTTGATCCAAGCCGCTCAACTTTGCGTTCTTCTAATACACGCAGTAGACGAACTTGCATGGACATAGGCATACTTTCGATTTCGTCTAAAAACAACGTGCCGCCATTTGAGTGCTCGAGCTTACCAATACGCTGGGTTTTAGCATCAGTAAAGGCGCCCTTCTCATGGCCGAACAACTCTGATTCCATGATCGAATCTGGCACAGCACCACAGTTAATCGCAACAAATGGATGACTACGTCGTGAGCCGTGCTCATGTATAAAGCGCGCCACCATCTCTTTACCAGTACCTGTTTCCCCTTGTACGAGAATGTCCGCACCAGTATCCGCTACATGCAGCAGTGCTTGGCGCAAACGGTGGATGCCTGGGGTGTTACCAATAATACGCGGGCCAGGCGCATTATGCGCTGCCAACTCTAAACGTAAATTACGGTTTTCTAGAGTAAGTCGACGTTTCTCGCAAGCACGACGCACTACTTCAATAAAATCGTCGTTAGAAAATGGTTTTTCGATGAAATCGTAAGCACCATCTCGAATGGCATTCACGGCCATACTGATGTCACCATGGCCCGTAATCAGAATAAACGGAATTTCAGTGTCAATTTTTTTAATGTGTTCAAATAACTCAAGGCCGCTCATACCAGGCAAATTGATATCGCTAACAATAACCCCAGGCCAGTCTATCGATACGTGTTCAGCAACACCTTGCGCACTGGCAAACTCCACCACATCAAAGTCTTCTAATTGTAGAGTTTGCGAAATGGCCATTCGGACCGACTGTTCATCGTCAATAACGATGACGTGATCAAGCTCTGACATGGCAGAATCCTTATTATTGTTCTAACTCGTAAGCGTTTAGAGTAACACAAAACTCAGCACCACCTTGAGGATGATTTTTAGCGGTCAAGTCACCATTCATTGAGTCCATAATCCTATGACTTATGGATAAGCCAAGGCCAAGACCTGTACCACTGGCCTTAGACGTATAGAATGGTTCAAATAAATGCTTGATGGCATCTTCACTCAAGCCTGTGCCGGTATCACGTACATAAATATGCACTTTTCTGTAGAATGGCTGAACTCGAATAAAGATCCGTTTGTCACTTGTTTTCGTCTCTAAAATGGCATCACTTGCATTGGCTAACAGGTTCACCAACACTTGCTCTAAAAAAACCATATCCGCCAATACGGCCGCCTGAATATTCTCTGGCATATCAACTTGAATATCGGCTTCTTTTAGGCGTGGCTGCATAATTTTCATAGCGCCTTTTATCGCGGTTTGCACATCAATAGGGGTATGCACCACATTACCTTTTCGGGCAAAGACCTTAAATCGGGCAATGATGTCACCCATGTGATGCCCTAACTGGTTTATATGCTGTAAATTGCTTTTTGCTTGGTCATACTTACCACGTTCTAAAAACTTAAGCCCATTTTCTGCAAACGCGCGGATAGCCGTTAACGGTTGATTTAATTCATGGTTAAGCCCAGCACTTAACTGCCCTAACACGGCTAACTTAGCCGTTTGTATCAGTTCTTGTTGAGTAGCTTTATGTTCATCGATTTCATGACGCAAGCGTTGGTTGGCGTCTTCCAATTCTGAGGTGCGCTCTTTTACTCGAATTTCCAACGCTCGACGTGCATCGGTGATTTCTTGTTCAAAGCGCTTACGTTCGGTCATATCATGAAACGTCACTAAGTGACTTCGACGATTTGGCAACTGCAGTTCACATAAAGTCGCTTCAACAGCAACGTCTTGGGAGGTTCCCTCAATATCAAACTTACCTTCAACTGTTGTCAGCCTTATTTCATCTTCTGTCGATACTGTCGATAAAGCCGTCACCCATCGCTTACGATCATTATCGGACACCTGAAATAAGTCAGACAAAGGCTGACCAATTAAGCTGGAAAGAGATCGAGCAGCAAGCGTTTCGACTGCGGGGTTCAGTGCCTCGATTCGATAACGGTCATCAAGAGTCACCAATCCTGCCTGCGTATGTTGAATCACTTCTCGAATATAAGCTTGGTTATGCCGTGCCATTTCTATGGCATCAGAGCGCTCTTTTAGCATTCGAGAGCGTAAGTGTGCGAGACCAAAGATGAGCACGGTAATCGTAATACCACCAGCAAAAATAGCTCGCCAAAGTGCAATCTGCTCTTCAATAGGTGTCAGAGGAACCAACACGGCCACTTGGAAATTCAGTAATTGTATCGGTCGACTCATGACCAAATAACGGCGTCTTTCAACTAACTCGTTGCCTAAATTATCTGTGGCTTTATCTAACATGTCGATGATATTAGAGTGTTCGCCATACGCTCTTCGGCTAACAATTGGTAGCGTTTCAATCGCTTGATCAAAATAACGCTGAGACTCTGCGATCCGAATCAACTCTTCATGGGACAGCTCACCCATTACTTTATAAAGCCACTGGGAACGTGATGAGCTAAATACAACGCCATCGGGGTCTAGCATTAAAAAGTCATAAGCTTGATTGCTAAAACGCTTTTCAAATTGGGTCAAGTCGACTTTCACAACTGCGACACCAATGATGCTATCCCCTTCAAAAACAGGATAGGAAAAATAATATCCACGGCGATTTGAGGTAGTGCCGAGCGCGTAATATCGCCCCGGTTTGCCACGAATGGCATCTTTGAAGTAAGGGCGAAAAGCAAAATTCCCACCCACAAAAGATGTACTTAAACGGTAGTTAGAGGCGGCAATCGTATCGCCATCAGTATTAATAATGTAACTATCAGAAGCTTCGGTAATGCGGTTAATCTGCTCCAACTCTCGGTTAAGCTGATTGATATCCGATGGCAGCCCATCACGTAACGCTTTTCGGACTCGATCATTCGACGCTAATAGCGTCGGCATATGCTGATATTTCGCAATAACACTTTCAACCACACTGGCAAGTTGATCAAGCTGATCTTGGGTTTCGATGGCGAGGTCTTGGGTTTGCTGTTGTTTGAGCGCATCGCCACCCCGCCACAGCGTTAACAAGCAGATAATAAACACCGCCACATATAACCAAGCAAATCGCTTTGGATCTAAGCCCCTTTGAGGCGAAGACAACCAATCACTGAAGGTAGCAAATAATCGTGGCATTCAAAGTTCTCTGTTAGCGTTTAAGCATGGGCACCCGAAAATGGCAGTACTTTGTCAATGTGCGCCTTATCAAGTAATAACATTAGCAGACGATCAACACCTAATGCGACACCAGCACAATCAGGCAACCCTTTTTCCAACGCACGAATTAGGCGTTCGTCGACTTGGCGCCACACTTGATGGTGTTCGGCTCGTTGCGCTATATCTTCTTGTAAGCGCTGCTGTTGCTCTTTCGCATCTGTCAGCTCAAAGTAACCATTGGCCAATTCCATACCACGCCAATACAACTCAAAACGTGCTGCAGTTCGCGCTCCACTTAATTCAATTTGCTGCTTTGCTAAGGCCGCTTGCGAGGCAGGATACGAGTGAATAAAACAGGGTTGCTTTTGCCCAATTTGAGGCTCAATCAGTGTCGTAAACAGCAGTTCTAATAACGTATCACGATCCATTTCTTCAAGACCGTATTCTGTATGTTGGTGGCAACATTGCTGTAAATATGACAACGATGCAGAAAAAGGGTCCAATCCTACATGGCGTAAAAATGCGTTTTGATAACTTAAACGTTCCGAGATAATCACATCGTTCGTCAGTACGCTGAGCAAGTCGTCTATTTCGTTCATCAACTGCCAATGATCGAATCCCAATCGATACCACTCTAGCATAGTGAATTCAATGCCATGACGACGGCCAATTTCTTCAGCACGAAACACTTTACCTAATTGGTAAATACTCGGTGCGCCCGCCGCCAATAACCGTTTCATCGCGTATTCAGGAGACGTTTGCAGATAATAGGTAACGTGCTTGCCAAGCGTTTTTGTTTGAGTTGACAAGACTTCGATATGCGGGTCACTAATGCTGCCTAACGACAAGCAAGGCGTGTCCACCTCTAAAACTTCACGCTCGTAGAAAAAAGCTCGAATCTTATGGAACACCTTTGCGCGGTACTGCAGCGTAGATAAATCCGCTGTGGGTTGCCAAATCTGTTTATTGTACATGCTGCTCAGTTCGTCTTGTATGGCCTATTTTAGCTACAAAAAAAGCCCTCAAACACTCAGCTTGAGGGCTTTCTCACAAAGCTAATTACTTACCTGTTGCGCGAGACACGTACTCACCGGTACGTGTATCAACACGTAATACCTCACCAATGTTGATAAACAGTGGTACACGCACCATCGCACCAGTTGAAAGAATAGCAGGCTTAGAACCACCGTTTGCGGTATCGCCTTTCAAACCTGGATCGGTTTCTGTCACTTCAAGTTCAATGAAGTTTGGTGGCGTAACGGCCAACGGCGCACCGTTGTAAAGTGTGACAACGTACGTTTCTTGCTCTTTTAGCCACTTCGATGTCTCGCCAACTGCGTTGGCATCGGCACCGTGCTGCTCAAAAGATCCATCCGTTAACATGAAGTGGTAGAACTCGCCATCTGTGTACAGATACTCCATATCCGTATCCATTACATCTGCAGCTTCTAATGATTCACCAGACTTAAACGTACGTTCCCATACACGACCAGACTTTAAGTTGCGTAGTTTGATACGGTTGAACGCTTGACCTTTACCAGGCTTTACGTGTTCGTTGTCTAATACTGCACAAGGGTCGCCATCGACCATTACTTTGTTACCGCTGCGCAATTCGCTGGTAGAATAACTCGCCATAAATCCTCACAATGTCATGATTTAGATAAAGGCTCTGTTCGAACAAGTCTTTGTTCAAGGAGTCAATCGCTCGATAATAATGCGAGACTCACTAGAGCCGTTGGCCAAACGGCCAAAGATTGGCCGACATAATAACTCAATTTAACTTAATTTTGCAGATATTTGACGTGATCCCTATTCAAAATACTACGACCCCTCATTGGTCGACTGAGCTGGCTCAAGCCATCAAAACTCCAGCGGAGCTCATGCCACTACTCGGTTTAACTGAGCAAACGATGCCGTCTGCAACACAAGCCATGACATCTTTTAAAATGTTGGTACCACGACCTTTTGTTGCGCGTATGGAGTATGGCAACGCCAATGATCCATTACTCAGACAAGTTTTAGCCGATGACATCGAAATGCTGCCCATCGCAGGCTACAGCAAAGACCCGTTAGAAGAAGGCAATCACAATCCACAAAAAGCCATCGTACATAAATACGAGCGCCGTATTTTAGTGATTACCACAGGCACCTGTGCAGTCAATTGCCGCTACTGTTTTCGACGTCATTTTCCCTATGGGGATAACCAATTGGCGCAAAAAGAATGGGACAGTGTAATCGATTACCTCAAACAGCACCCAGAAGTAAACGAAGTAATCCTCAGTGGCGGTGACCCTTTGATGCTCAAAGACAGTCAGCTAGGGCCGCATATTGAAAAGCTGAATGCACTGCCACAACTTAAACGCCTACGCATTCATTCCCGCTTACCCATTGTGATTCCTAACCGTATCAATCATGAACTGTTAGAGTGGGTCAACAACAGCAGCCTAGACATTATCTTGGTACTGCACAGTAACCACGCCAATGAAATCGATCAAGCGGTAGCGGAAAAAGTAGCCTTACTGAAACAAGCAGGCGTCACCGTATTAAACCAAGGTGTCTTGTTAAAAGGGGTTAACGACTCGGTAGAAGCGCAGGTAGACCTAAGCGAACGTTTATTTTCAGCCGGAATTTTACCGTACTATATGTTCACCTTTGACCCCATTGAAGGGGGGGCACACTTTGATCTATCGGTGTCATTCGCGCAACGACTTATGGGGCAAGTCGCAGAGAAATTGCCAGGTTACTTGATGCCTAAATTGGCCAAAGAAATCCCCGGACAACCCGCAAAAACGGTATTGCCCCCAACTTTAAGCCGTTAAAAAGCAAAAAGCCGCTCACGGTAAACGTGAACGGCTTTTTAAACATCGATCAAATACTAAGCTTTGACGTTGATGTTTTGACCAAGGTTGCCAGTAGCAGGCGCACTAGACTGAATCTGCTTAGAAGACGACGCAGTACTATCAAGCAGTTGCAAAGCCTGACGCCCTTGCTCCTCTTGTTGCGTTTTCGACATCGCTACACCCATCATTTCCATCGCGTACGACGTGCTGACATTAGTGACACTATTCATAGTCAACCCTCTTTTCTGTGGTATCCCTTCCTAATAAATATCTGTAAGCAACACTATCCTAGTCTTACTCACTTCACCTTTACGGCAAAGCATCGATACACTTTAACTTAATCTTACATAAGCCGCTTTAAAAGCGCCTTTAGTTACAAAGTTTAACATTCAAGCCTTTCATGCGCTTTCTAACATGTCTACTGACATGGCTGTTCTACAAAATCATCCCAATACTGGGAGATCAGAGCCTGGTTTTCTTCTAGAGTCTCCACTGGCACCAGACGCCCCAGCTTTTGTAACGCTTGCCGGTGGGCTGTAGCACGATAAAAGGTATAGGCATCTTTCATCTTTGCGACAACGTCAGCCTCTAATAAGCCATTTTCGGCGGCCGCTTCAAGCTGGCGGATATTGTCTGAGAACTCACTTAAATTAGGATATTTGTAAGACCAAGCAAGCACCATATACTGCACCATAAACTCGATATCAATAATACCACCCGCCCCTTGCTTGAGATCGAAGCCTTTATCACGACCACTGGTATCAAGATGCGAACGCATTTTTTCACGCATCTTGATGACTTCTTCTTTCAGCTCAGGGCGATTACGCTTTCGGCTAAGAACCTCTGCTCGGGTTTCATTAAACTGCTGGGCTAATTGAGTATCACCCGCTAACACACGTGAACGACATAGCGCTTGATGCTCCCATGACCACGCTTCCTTATGTTGATAATCTTTAAAAGACTCTAAGCTGGCTACCAATAAGCCTGAATTACCAGATGGGCGTAAACGCATGTCCACTTCATACAAGCGCCCAGCCGACGTAAAGCTGGTAAGCAAATGAATAATACGTTGGCCAAGACGTGTATAAAACACCAAGTTATCCACGCTACGCTCACCGTTAGTGGTGCTTTTTATCTGGGCATTATGAATAAATACCAAGTCCAGATCCGAATCGTAGCCAAGTTCAATACCACCCGACTTTCCATACCCAACAATTAGCAACTCAGGCGTTGTTACTGGTTCGCCATCTTGCCTGGGATAGCCATGACGCTGAGTTAAATAATGCCAAGCCTGTTGTAATACTTGCTCTAACAAAACTTCAGCCAGCCAAGTTAAGTGATCACTTACTTTCATGAGTGGTAATACACCCGTGATATCACAGGCGGCAATTCGCATGATCATAGAGCGACGAAAACGACGCATGGCATCCATGTGTGCTTCTTCATCTTCTTCTGGCAATCGAACTAATATTTGTCGTAGCTCTTGTGCCATACCCGACTTAGAGGGTGGCGAAAAAAGTGTATCAGCATCTAATAACTCATCTAACAACGAAGGAGAATTTGAAATCGCCTCAGAAAACCAAACACTTTCACGACACAACCTTATCAAATGTACGATGGCGCTTTGGTTTTCCGACAGCAGCACAAGGTAAGAGGTTCGTCGAGTTACCGCTTCCATGATGGGAATGATGCGCTGTAGCACCAAATCGGGAAAGGCTTCCTCTTCCAGACAGGTCATCAATGCCGCTAAGAATACGGCTAATCGCTCCTGCCCTATCGGCTGCATATAAGCCACGGCACGTGATCCCAAGAACTGAGCTAGCACTTGAGCAGCGACTTCTGCGTCTTGCCACGCAATCGCATCTATTGCTTCTTCAATCAGCGTTTGCTCTTGCGGTTGCTTTAAAATCACTCGCCATGCTTCTTCTGCCAACTGATCACTGGAGTTTTCTTCACCATCATCAATAAGATTTTGAAAGCATTCGTGTACTTTATGTCGATGCTGCCAAAGCGTGTCCAACAAAGTTTGCCAGTTTGGCTCGCCAACTTGATAGGCTAATCGAGTACGCGACAAATGGTCATCTGGTAACAACTGAGTCTGTTCATCTGCAGCACCTTGAAGAGCATGCTCAACACGACGTAGATAACGGTACGCAGACAACAAGCTTTGAACCTGATCATCTGGTAGATAGCCATCTTGACCTAATACTGGAAGCGCCTTAAACAAGGCAGGTTTTTGTAGGCTTTGATCTCGGCCGCCGTGCAGTATTTGTAACGCTTGCACGATAAATTCCACTTCACGAATGCCCCCTTCGCCAAGTTTAATATTGTGTTCAATCCCCTTACGACGCACTTCTTTGGCAATCATGGATTTCAAATCACGTAACGCACCAATGGCACCAAAATCAAGATACTTGCGATACACAAAAGGACGGCGAATCGACTCAAATTCAAGCACGTCTTGCGCATCACCCGCCATAACACGCGCTTTAATCATCGCATAACGTTCCCAGTCAC
Organism: Marinomonas atlantica; assembly: GCF_001639725.1. GTDB lineage: Bacteria > Pseudomonadota > Gammaproteobacteria > Pseudomonadales > Marinomonadaceae > Marinomonas > Marinomonas atlantica. The sequence goes on along the minus strand of NZ_LTAW01000002.1, from coordinate 37,747 downwards.
GGCCTTGATCTTGGTAGTAGTTTTCCAAAGAGTCCATGCTCATGACCAATGCGCCAGATTGACCAAACGGACGTAGACGCATATCAACGCGGAAGACAAAACCCTCCGCATTCACTTGATCCAAATGTTGAATCAGTTTCTGACCGATTTTGGTGAAGTATTCTTGATGTGATATAGCTTTTTTGCCGCCTTGGGTTTCCCCGTGTTCTCGGAACGCAAACACCAAATCGATATCAGAAGACAAATTGAGTTCATAACCACCGAGTTTCCCCATACCTATGACGATCAGTTTTTGTGCTTCACCAGCACTATCGAGCGCTTGACCGTATAAATTTTGGTACTGACGCATAGACCATTGTTGGCTAACGTTCACAGCCACATCAGCCAACTTACTTAAATGGGCTGTCAGAGTTTCCAAGTCTACTGTTTGCTGAATATCGCTGGTAATCAGGCGCGTCATCCACCAATGTCGATAACGACGTAGTTGCTGCATCAGCATGGCTTCATCCCAATCTGGCAACAGCACTTCTTCGCTAACAGCTTGCCCCCAGGCTTTTTCGCCGGCATAGAGCTGTTCAACCGTTGGCGGCGCTAATGTTTGAGCCGGCTCTAGCAAACTTTCCAGCCAGTGAGGAAAACGAGTCAGCTGTTTATGCACGTATTCGCTCAACAGCCAGATTCGCTCAGCTTGACTCAATACATCATTAGGCACCTCCAGCCCCATGCGACGTGCAATTGCATCGCTAATGGCTTGGTTCTTAATGTCTAATTGTTCTTGGGTGAAGAGCGCATGTACTTGGGATATCGGTGTCAGCGTCAAGTTATCATCCTTATTTTTATTCACGCAACGGGCATGATTTAGTCAAGCTGCTTGTTCAGCCACTGCCCCGTCTCTAACATCATTATTCCCGTTTCTAACGTGCCTGCCAATCCCGACAGCAAAGACTCGTCATTGGCTTTGAAAAAAGCATCGTATCGTTGATCTAGAGATTCCAACTGCTCGGAAATTTGTGCAGGAACACATTGTTTTAATTGTTGTAAGGCCGATCGAATGGGTTGCAGCAACGCTTCGTCTTTTAGATAGAACATAGCTTCCCAATACACTAACCATGTTTCGTACCAGTACTCCGCAAAGCTCATCATCGATGCTTGCGCATTCGGTTTTTTCGGAAACTCTATACGACGGTGTTTTAAACGCGAGCCTTTTTGGGCTTTCGAAACGACACTGACTTGAACTGGAATATCAATGGCGATGTATTTTGCAAAACTATACAAGGCGGTCTCAGGGCCAGACTTAAGCTCTAACTCCAACTCACAAATGCTGTCCCGACCAAACGTTGAGGACACTTCACCTTCGTCACAAACCACTTCAATGACGGCACCTTCATAATGGATTAACCAGACATGACGTTTAAAATCGGTACGGAAGACTTCTATTAAATCCCGTGACCATGCCATGTCTTGTAAAGCATCGGACAACGGTACCTCTTTCAATAGCGTTAAATCTAACGCGTCGGAAGGTAAAGACCATTCCCACTCACCTCGGGCATGCATACCGATACGACTACTGCCGCGTGTTTTGACGGTTTGAATATAGGCTTGATTAACAGCACGGACACGTAGAGCAATGCCGTTTCCCAATAACAAACCATCAGCAGTATCGAAGTAGCCATTCATTAAATCGAGCGTCGCTTGGCGGGCACTGCTTGAACTGACGTTTTTTTCACAAAATTCATCGAGAAAATCACATGCAGACTTGAGATACTCGGGGTGAACCATTAACTTTAGTTCAAGCTCGGTAGCCATATTTCATAACCTCATAACTTCCGGATTTGCCGGAGACAACTGTGCAAAGAAGCAAGTTTACCAGAAGCGAACGTGTGTAAGATAAATTTCACTGTACGCAACAGGAGTATCTCATGACCTCACTTCCCTCATTACTGAGCATGATGTCCCAACTGATCGCCACGCCCTCTATCAGTTGTAGCCAAGCAAGTTGGGATCAGTCAAATAAAGGTGTCATTTTATTATTAGAAAATTGGCTGACAGGACTAGGATTTCAATGTGAAATCATGCCACTGCCAGGACAACCAGACAAAGTGAACCTGATCGCTACGATCGGTGAAGGGGCTGGCGGATTAGTGCTGTCTGGGCATACGGACACCGTTCCATACGATGAAGACCGCTGGCAGAGTGATCCATTTAAGCTTAATGAACGCGACAACAAGCTCTACGGCTTAGGCACCTGCGATATGAAAGGTTTTTTTGCCATCGTCATAGATACCCTCAAAAACATGGATTTAAGCAAGCTTGAGCAACCTTTGATCATTCTTGCGACGGCCGATGAAGAAAGTTCCATGGACGGTGCTCGTGCCTTGGTCAAAGAAGGTCGCCCTAAAGCCCGCTATGCGCTCATTGGCGAACCTACTTCATTAACGCCTATTCACGCTCATAAAGGCATTATGATGGAGAAAGTTCGTATCACTGGCCAAGCGGGGCACTCTTCAAATCCTGCGCTGGGTAGCAATGCATTGGATGCCATGCACGCCGTGATGTCAGAGCTGATGATCTACCGAAACGGCTTAAAACAAACCTACCGCGATGCCAACTTTGTGATTGACTACCCAACCATGAACTTTGGTTGCATCCATGGGGGTGATAACCCCAACCGTATTTGCGGTCGTTGTGAATTAGAATTCGATATTCGTGCCTTACCGGGGATGGATAACCAGTCTTTGTATCAAGAAATCACCGCTTTGTTGCCTCGCATTGAGCAAAATACAGGAACTCAAATCGAGTTACATCACTTGTTCCCAGATGTACCATCATTTTCAACCCAGAAAGAGTCCGATATTATTAAAGCGTGTGAACGACTCACACAAAAAGATGCCGCCACAGTAGCCTTTGCAACAGAAGGACCGTTTTTAAACCAATTAGGTATGGAAACGTTAATATTAGGCCCTGGGTCCATCGATCAAGCCCACCAGCCAAACGAGTTTATGGCGCTCGATCAAATCGCGCCCATGCAGCACGTCATCAAAGGATTAGTGGAACGCTATTGTTTAACCCCGAGTACAGAAAATGAGGCATCACGTGTCTGACGAGCTCAATTACGTAGATTGGTTTCGCCACTCTTCACCCTACATCAACGCGCACCGCGGTAAAACGCTGGTGATTTTAATTCCTGGTGAAGCGTTTGAGAGCCCTAACTTTTCCAACATCATCCATGATCTAGCCTTGCTGGATTCTCTTGGCATTCGACTGGTGCTTGTGCAAGGTGCACGACCACAAATTGACCGAGCGCTGGGTAACCGACGGTTGTCGTCTCGTATTGAAGACGGCTATCGTGTCACGCCGCAAGACCAGCTCATCGATGTCATTCAAGCCTCTTCAGCGGTGCGCGTGCAGCTAGAAGCACAGCTATCCATGGGGTTATCGAATACACCTATGGCCAATGCCGGCCTGCGTGTTTGCAGTGGCAACTACGTTGTGGCACGACCACTAGGTGTGGTTGATGGTATTGACTACGGCCACTCGGGAGAAGTGCGCCGCATTGACCGTGATGCCATCTTCCGACTTCTAGAAGATGACAACATGGTGCTTTTGCCACATTTAGGGTTTTCTCCCACTGGCGAAGTATTTAACCTCAAAGCAGAAGACGTTGCGACCCAAGCAGCAATTCAGCTGAAAGCCGACAAACTCATCATCTTTACTGAAGATGAGGGCATTTTTGATCAAAAAGACGAGTTGTTTTCTGAGTTACTGGCGCATCAGGCTGACACGATTTTGGCGCAAGGTAGTCTTTCACCAGAAACACGTAATGCTCTAGAAGCCTGTCTGATGGCGGTACGGGCACAAGTTCCTCGCTCGCATATCATCTCATTCAATGAAAACGGTGGCCTACTAAGTGAGTTATTCACTCGTGAAGGCTCTGGCACTATGATTGATGAAGACAGCTATGAACGACTGCGCTTAGCAACCATTGAAGATGTAGGCGGCATGATGCAATTGCTAACACCACTGGAAGACAAAGGCATTTTGGTCCGCCGTTCCCGTGAGTTGCTAGAGAATGAGATCGAGCGCTTCATTGTGATTGAGCGCGATGGCGCAATTGTCGCATGTGCTGCACTCTATCCGTTTGAACAAGAGCGTGCTGGAGAGTTAGCTTGTGTCGCAGTCTCCCCAGAATACCGAGGCTCTAATCGTGGCGAACGCTTACTTAAAGGTATTGAAGCCGAAGCAAAACAGCAGGGGCTTGATACTATTTTCTTACTGACAACACGGACTGCTCATTGGTTTATTGAACGAGGTTTCAAAGAAACTAATCTAGAATCTTTGCCAGCTCAAAAACAAGCGCTCTATAACTATCAACGCAATTCTAAAATTTTTGCAAAAAAGTTTTAGTTTTCTAGTTAGCTTTCTTGATCGTGATAAACCAGCGGTATCGATGTGGCTGGTTTATCACTCAGACTCAATTCAGGGCCGAACAATATTCTGAAAAATCGACCATAATGTACAACTCACCTTCTTCCAGCATAGTTCCCTGTATGCACTGATGAGAGCGGTATTCTACACTGCCTATTTCTAATGAATCTGGCAGGTCCATTACTCTTTCAACGCTTTCTACTCTCACGCCAAAGTAACCAGTAGGAAGGTCGATGACGACAATGTGGCCTTCTTTATCACACTGGTTTGGGTTGATACCCAAAAGATGCGAACCGTATAAAACCGTCACCATATTACCGCGAACCTCGATCATCCCCTCTACCCCAGGGCTACTGCCTAGTGCAGGCGAAGGAGATTGATAGCTTAGAACTTCTTTTACGCAATGAAGCGGGTGTATATAACGCTCTTCTCCCAAGCGAAAGCAGATCCCCTTTTCAACAGTCTCCACAACCCCTCCAGATAAAATTTGAACACACAACAGACTCAATTAATCGCAAAAATACTTACACGTCTAAACTTTTCATTCAAGTTAAACACAAAAAAAGCTCGCTACTGGAGACAATAGCGAGCCTTTAAACATCTAAATGATGTGTTATTCCACTATTTTAAAAGGAATAAACATTGGGTAACCATCACGGATAACACGCATTGGAACCGAACGGTTTGCCGGAATGGTTTGTGCAATTCGATTAAACTCTGCCACACCTTCGATCGTTTCGCCGTTAAGCATGGTGATCACATCACCTTGTTGAAGGCCATTTCGCGCTGCAGCACCGCCTAAAACTTGCTGAATCATGACACCTGCGTCGACATCCATGCTTTCAGGCACTTCAGTAACAGTCATTCCCAAACGATTCTCATCAGCTTTTTGCTGCGCAATTTTAGCTGTATCAGGACGTTTAGCTAGTGCAATGGTAATGGTGCGCTCTTTACCATCGCGGAATACTTGTGCTTTCGCATCCGTCCCCACTTTTAGCTCGCCAACCAAATAAGGTAATTCAGAAGAGTGTTCAATGGTCTTACCGTTAAAGGCCATAATGATATCGCCTGCTTTCAAACCAGCTTCTTCCGCTGGCGAATCCGGCATCACACGACTCACCAGTGCACCATGTGGTCGATCTAGATTAAACGATTCAGCAAGATCACGGTTCACATCTTGAATCAACACACCTAGCCAAGCTCGTGAGACCTTGCCGTCCGATTTAAGCTGTTCAACCACAGACATGGCAACATTTGACGGAATTGCAAACGACACACCCATAAAGCCACCTGAGCGCGTGTAGATTTGTGAGTTAATACCCACTACTTCGCCATCCAGGTTAAACAGTGGACCACCTGAGTTACCAGGGTTAATTGCAACATCGGTTTGAATGAAAGGCACATAGTTGTCACTTGGCAAGTTACGACCAATAGCACTCACAATCCCAGCTGTAACAGTGTAATCAAAACCAAATGGTGAGCCGATGGCCAGCACCCACTGTCCTGCTTTTAGATCGTCTGAATCACCCATATTCACAATGGGCAAGTCATCATCAGCTTCAATCTTAAGCAACGCTAAATCAGTACGAGCATCGGTACCCACTAATGTCGCTTCGTATTCGCGACGGTCATTTAACCGAACATGAATCACATCCGCACCATCAATCACGTGATTATTGGTCAATACATAACCATCATGGGAAATGATAAAACCCGAACCAAGTGAACTACGTTGACGCTGACGCGGCTGCTGTGGTTGCTGCTGACCAAACGGTTGTTGGCCAAAGAAATGACGAAAAAACTCGTTCAGCTCACGCGCATCAGGGTTTAATTGACGTTTGTCAGAAGAAGGGGTTTGCTCGGTACTGATGTTCACCACTGCGGGTGAAGCATCTTCAACTAGATCCGTAAAATCAGGAAGATTCGCTGCGTTTGCCAGTGAAGAGAGCAGCATCAATAAGCTGACGCTGACCCAGCTCACACGTTTTAGCAATCTGTTCATGTATTGGTCTCCTCAGACGTACCAAAGTTAGTATGTTGCTATAGTGTCAGGTGAAGAGGGATTTTTCAGGCTTTTTGAACCACCGGAATGATCTTGGCCTGATTTGTATTGATTCTCAGAACTCGCGGATAATAATCTGGATTCTTAGTTTCTTGAGACGACTTCCATTTCGCCGCCAGCAAACCACCAGCAAATCCACTTATCGCTCCGACAACCGAAACAATCGTTTGTTCCGTAACCAGTGCAGGTAATGAAGCGCCAAGCACTAGCCCAAGTAGAGGTACGGCATACATCCACAAAGAGGCCTGCAATAATGTGTCTTCAGGGATCCCAACCACCACACTTTGCCCCGTTTTTAGGTCATCAGTAGCGATCGCTTTCATCAACATACGGTTGCTGTTAGACACTTTTGCAATCGTATGATGACCACAACCATGGCGTGCACGACAACTGGTGCAACTACTGGTGCGAATGGTTTCCACTTCTGCAATGCCATCTTCAATAGACAGCACCGTACCATTTTCTTCAATCATTATTTGAACCCGGCATCATAACTGCCATAAGACGTTGGATCGTCTGCGCAGGCACTTCACCAACAAGGGTTAAAAGAAACATTTGGTCACCCACTTTAATACTTTTTTCACCCGCGATGGTCGCGCCTAAATTCATTAAGGCTTGCGGACGCTTTTTATCGGTGCGCTCTACAAAGACAGACACTGTGCTCATACCATCAGACAGCAATAACATGTTGGTGGTGTCATTCATGCGACGAGCATCTTTCCAAACAAGGTCAAAGCCCTCTGGCAACCAGTCAAAATGCCAATGACGGGAAACAACTTCAGGCTCTATCTCTACAAATTTTTGGGTATAAGAGTCATCATTGGGGGCGAAGTCGGCTTCTTTCAAGTCAGGCGAAAACTCGACTGAGGTAAATTGAATTCGCTCGAGCAGTTTGTTATCAGAGTTTAAGACATCATGCTTCAGTAGAAAGCCATTCTCTTTATCTACCCAAAACTCATGTCCGTAGCGAAATTCATCTTTAGGGGTCAATGTCAGCTTAACCGCACTGCGCGAGGCAATACGTTGACCTTCCTGAGCCACCTCAACATCATACGCTTGGGTTAAACGATCTTTATCGAGCTTTTGAAAACGTCGAAACGGCTCAGCAGGTAAAAAACCTGCAACGTAATCTTCTTTTTCAGGAAAAACACAAATCACACTGTCATCAACTCGAATGACCGTAATACGCTGACCGTCTAAATCCTCTAAACTTTCGTACTCTACACCTCCAATTAAGCCTCGGCGAATACGCATAGAATTCATCATGCCAGCTTCTTGATGGACAAATACGCCATCGTAGGCAACGGAGTCAAACGACTCAGTCATGCGGGCCAGCCAATCCACTCCGGACTGGGCAGCCCAGAGGGTGCTACTTGTAAGCACCAAAAGTGAAAGGACTAACCCACGAATCATTGCGGTTTACCTTGTGGGTAACCCACGACTCTCGCCATCGGTATCATGCCTTGGCCTACTGTCATCGAAGCTTGCTGAGCATGTTGACGCAAGTAGTTCTGTAGACGCTCATTGTTTTGCAGTGCCTCTTCAGCGCTGCGCGCACTAAACGGCTCAGTAGGCATTTGCTGAACAGGGGGCGTTGCTGCAAATACTGGTGTTTGAGCCGTACTATCACCTTGCAATAAAACATTACCGCCGAGGACAACAGCAAATGCGACGCTTGCGGCGACCGCCAGCCCCGAAAACACCGAACGTTTCGACAAGCTTGATCTTGATGCCATATTTGGCAATGTTACTTGCTCAAGTTTTTCAGGCTTAGTTAAAGCTTGGCTTTGGGTCGGAAATGCCACCACATTTGTGTCTTGCTTACCTTCGTCTAATTTTCGATGAATTTGATCTAAGAAAGATCCCGCATCATCAATCAATAACGTTTGCTCAGGCTGTATCGCTTGGTGAATGCGGTGATAACGATCGACTTGGCTTGCGAGCGTTTGCCTATCACTTGCTAACAATGCATCAATATCAGCATGCGTGGCTTCACCATCTAAAAATGCCGATAAACTATCATCATTGCCCGAGCTGTGTTTGTCGTAGAATTTTGACATAACTACTCTCCTCCCCCAAATATGGGACGAATACGTTTTTCCACAGCTTCACGGGCGCGAAAAATACGCGATCTAACAGTACCCACAGGACAATCCATGACTTGGGCAATATCTTCGTAACTCAAACCATCAAACTCACGTAAGGTTAATGCCCCACGCAGCTCCTCCGGTAGATCTTTGATCGCACTTTGAATCTCTGACTCTAAACGATCACGGTTCAGGTTAGCATCTGGCGTACCACCGTCGGAAAGTTCCCTATAGCTCGCATGAACGTCTTCGTTATCCAATTCAACATCGCTAGTAGGAGGCCGACGAGAGCGGCTAACAAGGTAATTTTTCGCAGTATTCACCGCGATACGGTAAAGCCAAGTGTAGAACGCACTTTCCCCTCGGAAGCTATCAATTGCCCGATACGCTTTGATAAAACTATCTTGAGCCACATCCAGCACTTCATGCTTGTCCTGAATATAACGGGATATCAACGCGGCTACTTTGTGCTGATATTTCAATACCAGCAAATCAAATGCGCGCTTATCACCGTTCTGAACTCGCTTAACTAACGCCTCATCACTGGACGTTTCGTGCTGCATAGGCACCTCATAATTCATTAACATACTGTGCCCACCAAGTTGTTGCATATATGGACAACGTGCGGTTTGGAGAGTTCCATGAAAAGATACTTTGTACCTTTAAGAAGCATTGAATTCTATTTATTTCATCTGTTGTACGACTTGAGTGTCGCACTGAGGTATTCATTGAAGCTCTAAAGAAGTGTAATATTAATTCTGTTTAACACTACTTAGAACAACAACATGAGCAAACATCTTCACCACGACATTGTCATAATCGGCGCAGGCGCAGCCGGTCTAACTCTTGCACTTGAGCTTGCTAACGAGCACAAAGTTGCGATTTTGACGAAAGGCGACATCTCAGAAGGCTCTACGTTGTACGCTCAAGGTGGTGTCGCGGCGGTCATGTCTGACAAAGATACCGTGGATTCCCATGTTCAGGATACCATTAATGCTGGCGCGGAACTGGGGAATGAAGACGCTATTCGCTTCACCGTAGAAAACTCCAAACAAAGCATCGACTGGTTGATTGATCAAGGCGTACCGTTTACCCGCAATGGAGCAAGCGAAGACTACCACCTAACCAAAGAAGGGGGGCACAGTCACAGACGTATTATCCATGCTGCCGATGCAACAGGCTTAGCCATTTCTAAAACCCTGGTTAAGAATGCGCTGGCTCATCCTAATATTCACTTCTATCCTGACCGTGTCGCCATTGATTTGGTGACCACCCAGAAACTTGGTTTAAGCGAAGAGAATCGCGTCATTGGTCTTTACGCATTGAATCAAAAAGAAGACAAAGTAGAAGTATTTCATGCTCACCGTGTTGCACTTGCGACAGGGGGCAGCAGTAAAGTGTATTTATACACCAGTAACCCGGATACAGCTTCAGGTGATGGTATCGCCATGGCATGGCGCGCCGGTTGTCGCGTCGGCAATATGGAGTTCAACCAATTCCACCCGACTTGCCTGTATGACGCCAAAGCAAAAACGTTCTTAATATCTGAAGCTGTGCGTGGTGAAGGGGGTCGTTTGTTGCTTCCCGATGGCACTCGTTTCATGTTCAATTTTGATGACCGTGGCGAACTCGCGCCGCGCGACATTGTTGCCCGCGCTATTGACCATGAAATGAAACGCTTAGGGGTTAAGCACGTATTGCTGGATATCTCCCACAAGGATCCTGAATTCATTAAAGAACACTTCCCAACCATCTATAAGCGCTGCCTAAACTATGGTCACGACATGACCAAAGGCCCTATACCTGTCGTTCCTGCAGCGCATTACACCTGCGGCGGTGTTGTGGTAGACCAACATGGTACAACAGATGTCGCCGACTTATATGCGATTGGGGAAGCGTCCTATACTGGCTTGCATGGCGCTAACCGTCTTGCCAGTAATTCGTTACTCGAGTGCATTGTTTACGCACGCTCTGCAGCGCAAAAAATGCTAGCGGACAACGAGCCGCGCGCAGATTATCAAATACCTGATTGGGATTCTTCAAAAGTCACGGACTCTGATGAAGACGTTGTGATCACCCATAACTGGCATGAGCTGCGCCGTTTCATGTGGGATTACGTCGGAATTGTGCGCACCAATAAACGTTTATTGCGAGCGAAACACCGAGTCGACTTGCTGCTTTCCGAGATCGAAGAGTTCTACTCCAATTACCGTGTTTCGGCCGACTTACTTGAGTTACGAAACCTTGCCGTTGTTGCAGACTTGATTATTCAGTCAGCCATGGCCCGCAAAGAAAGCCGTGGCCTGCACTTTACTTTGGACTATCCAGACAAGCACGAAAAGAGTACCCCGACTATTTTAAAGCCGAGGATTCGTTCCTCTGAGCTGGAAAGCCCATCAACTTGTCCACGCTTAGCCTAGATCGTAAATAGCGGTAATCCGCTGTCGTCATTTGGTCTCTATAAACCAAACGATAGCGGTTAATCAGGGTGGAGAGTTTGTCAGAAAAGGTAATTTTTTGCGCCATCGGAACTTTAACCACCATCCAATGCTCCGTTAGATAGTGTAACTGGCAGTACTCAGAAACTTGCTTTTGAACCCACTCCACTCGGTCATCATAACATTCGACGATGACCTCAGGTTGGCGCATTTGTCGTACAAATATAGCTGCTAACGCTAACCAGCAGAGGCATTGAGCCACTACTGACCATTGCAATAAAATCACTAAAGCAGTCACAGCTATAAGCCATAGCAGTGATACCACTTTAGCAAGCCTAGAAGGCTTAAGCGCGATAGTTCTCTGGCTGCACACGAGTCACAATCACATGGACTATACGAGCTAAGTCTGGATCTTCAGGTACTTCTTTCTGCATGAACCAAGGAAAAATTTCTTGATCTTCACATTCGATAAGCTTGTAAAAACGCTGCTTATCCTCTTCTTCTAGTGATAAAAACACATCCTCTAAGAAAGGCTCAAATAATACATCTAGCTCCAACATTCCACGGCGGCATTGCCATTTTAAACGCTTAAAGCCTGGTGAATCCTTCGATTCAATTTGATCAGTCATGAAAGGTCTCCCCAATATAGAGGCGCCATTATAGCCCCTCGCTTAGTCCGGGCAAACCAGCCGATATAGCAAAATAATGCATTCTTGATATGAGTCTTTAGATTTTACTTAGTGAGACAGCAAGATCTACACAGTCAAAAGAGTATTATTTTGACTACATATTCATACATATAGCCTCTAAAGAAACAAAAAAGTACCACTATCCATTGTTAATGTACTAGTGAGTCAATTAAGACTTGTCCTATTCTTACACTACTTGATCAACAATCGATCAAGCTTTTTAGGTGCGACAATAAAAAGAAACTTACCCAAATGGGAGAACCTATGAAAAGTCTTACCAAAACAGCCATCGCATGCGCTGTTACGCTCGCCACTTTTAATACGTTTGCTGAAACACAAATTACCGTTGCAACGGTAAATAACGGTCACATGATCGAGATGCAAAAGCTGACACCTGAATTCGAAAAACAAAATCCAGACATCAAAGTAAAATGGGTCACACTCGAAGAAGGCGTGTTGCGCCAAAATGTCACTCAAGACATTGCCAATGGTAGTGGTCTGTATGACGTGATGACCATAGGTATGTACGAAGCACCTATTTGGGGAGAACGCGGCTGGTTAGAGCCCATTGATACCAGCGGCTCTTATGATGTAAAGGATATCTTACCTTCTATCCGTGGCGGTCTTTCTTATGATGGCACTATGTTTGCCTCCCCTTTTTATGGGGAAAGCTCTATGGTCATGTATCGTAAAGATCTCGCTGAGAAAGCTGGCGTAACGATTAGCGACCGCGATAGCTGGGAGCACATTCGTGATGCCGCTGCGGCCATGAATGATCCCGATAATGGCATATACGGTATTTGCCTGCGTGGTAAAGCTGGCTGGGGGGACAATATGGCATTCCTTTCCGCGATGGCCAACTCCTTTGGTGCTCGATGGTTTGACATGGATTGGAAGCCGCAGCTAACGTCGGACGAATGGAAAAATGCCGTTTCATTCTATGTCGATTTGCTGGATAACTATGGTCCACCAGGTGCCAGCGGTAACAGCTTTAACGAAAACTTAGCACTGTTCAACGAAGGTAAGTGTGGTATGTGGATTGATGCCACCATTGCCGCCTCTTTTGTTACCGATCCAAAACAATCGAAAGTTGCAGATCAAGTTGGTTTTGCTCAGTCGCCTTATGCCGTTACAGAGAAAGGTGCTAACTGGCTTTGGTCTTGGGCGCTAGGCATTCCGGCCGCGACGAATAACGCTGACGCCGCGCAAAAATTCGTACGCTGGGCCACCTCTAAAGAATACATCCAGCTTGTAGGGGCTAAAAATGGTTGGGGTGCCGTACCAACAGGCACACGTCAATCAACCTATGATAATCCTAAGTTCCGTGAAGCAGCCGTGTTTGCTGAAGCTGAACTTAAGGCCATCAATTCAGCCAACCCAAATGACAGCACGCTGGAACCTTCACCTTACGTCGGTGTTCAATTTGCGGCCATTCCTGAATTCCAAGCGATTGGTACAACAACAGGACAAATGGTCTCCGGTGCCTTAGCTGGCAGCTTATCCGTTGATAAAGCTCTGGAATCCGCTAATCGTTCTGCTGATCGTCAAATGCGTCAAGCCGGTTACTACTAAGTTCACAAAGTAGAGCTTCTACACCGAAAGGTTAACAACCTTTCGGTGTACTTCCTCCGTCGTGAGACGCGCTCTAAAAGCTACAATAACGAGAGAAAATCCCATGAAGCGTTCCATTACTCGCTTACTGATGGCTCCCTCCGTGCTACTGCTCTTAGCATGGATGCTGGTGCCATTGTCCATGACCATTTATTTTTCCACCATCAATTACAATCTTCTGTACCCGGGTCGTAATAACTTCGTTGGCTGGATGAACTTTGAGTTTTTCATTACCGACCCAGGTTTCTGGATTGCCATTTCCAATACGCTCATTCTGTTGATTTCAGTACTACTGATTACCGTGGTGCTCGGGGTCGCCTTATCGGCACTGATTGATAAGCCGTTCTTTGGACGAAACGTTGTCCGAGTCTTATTGATTTCCCCCTTCTTCATCATGCCAACCGTCAATGCGTTGATCTGGAAAAATATGATGATGAACCCGGTCTATGGAATCTTCGCTTGGATCTCTCAATCCTTCGGATTAGAGCCCATCGATTGGCTATCTGACTATCCTCTTATGTCGATCATTATTATGGTGAGTTGGCAGTGGCTACCGTTCGCCATTTTAGTATTTGTTACCGCGCTTCAGTCTCAAGACACGGAACAAAAAGAAGCGGCACAAATGGATGGCGCCAACGGTTGGCATATATTCCGCTACTTAACGGTACCTCATTTGGCCCGCCCTATTGCCGTAGTTGTCATGATCGAGACAATTTTCTTATTGGCCGTTTTCGCTGAGATCTATGTTTCTACCGGGGGGGGCCCAGGTTACGACAGTACCAACATAGCTTACTTAATTTACAACCAAGCTTTATTGCAATACGACGTAGGCGTCGCCTCAGCGGGTGGTCTATTCGCCGTACTGTTGGCCAACATCGTTGCCTTTTTCTTAATCCGCGCTGTCGGCAAAAACCTAACAGTGTGAGGTAATCATTATGACTTTAACGCAACAACGTAAACTCAAAACCCTTCTGGTCGGATTAGCATCTTGGTGCGTTGCACTACTGCTGTTCTTTCCAATCTTCTGGATGTTTATCACATCCTTTAAAACGGAATTGCAGGCCATTTCCGTTCCACCGCAGCTGTTTTTTGAACCAACGCTTGAGAACTTTACCGTGGTACAAGAGCGCAGTGACTACCTAAAACACGCATGGAACTCAGTCGTCACCTCATTTGGCGCGACGATTCTAGCGCTGATCATTGCTATTCCCGCAGCGTACTCCATGGCGTTCTTCCCGGGCAAACGCACCAAAGACATCTTACTGTGGATGCTATCTACCAAGATGCTTCCTGCGGTTGGGGTTCTGGTGCCGATTTACATTTTGTCTCGTGATTACGGTCTGCTGGATTCAAAGTTAGGACTGGTGATCATCTTTACTCTGATGAACCTGCCTATCATTGTTTGGATGCTGTTCTCATACTTCAAAGATTTACCTAAAGAAATCCTAGAAGCGGCCCGTATGGACGGCGCGACACCATGGGATGAAATGATCAAAGTTGTGTTACCCCTGTCCGTTGGTGGCATTGCCTCAACAGGCTTATTGTCCATCGTTTTATGCTGGAATGAAGCCTTCTGGTCACTCAATTTAACGGCGTCAGAAGCCGCACCATTAACGGCGATGATTGCTTCTTACTCAAGCCCTGAAGGCTTGTTTTGGGCAAAACTGTCAGCTGCCTCAACGCTTGCCTGTGCCCCAATCGTCATTTTTGGCTGGTTCTGCCAAAAGCAACTGGTACAAGGCCTTACATTTGGCGCTGTGAAATAGTCTATAGGAATAACAATAATGGCTTACTTAAACATTACCGATCTGCAGAAACACTACGATAATTACCACGCGTTACGTGGTATCAACTTGGCAATTGAAGAAGGCGAATTTATAGTCTTTGTGGGGCCATCTGGGTGCGGTAAATCCACTCTACTGCGCACCATTGCCGGCTTAGAGTCTAGTACTGGCGGCAACATCGAATTGGACGGCCGCGATATTACCGAACTGGCTTCATCAAAACGTGATTTGGCCATGGTGTTCCAATCTTATGCGTTGTATCCCCACATGTCTGTGGCCGATAATCTGAGCTTTGCCCTAAGATTGGCGAAAGAAGAGCAAAGCGTGATTGATGAAAAGGTCAAATCGGTCTCCGCCTCTTTGCAATTGGACAAACTGTTAGAGCGTAAACCTAAAGAGCTCTCTGGTGGTCAGCGCCAACGTGTGGCGATCGGCCGCGCCATTGTTCGTCAACCGAAAGTCTTCCTATTTGACGAGCCGCTTTCAAACCTAGACGCAGCCCTTCGTGTACAAATGCGCTTAGAGCTTGCGCGCCTGCATAAGAAGCTCGGCACCACGATGATTTATGTAACCCACGATCAAATAGAAGCCATGACCTTGGCCGATCGCGTGGTGATTTTAAACGCTGGCCAAATTGAGCAAGTGGGCACTCCCTTAGAGCTGTACCGCTCACCAAACAGCCGCTTTGTGGCAGAGTTCATTGGTACGCCAAAGATGAACTTGATTGCGTTAGATAATGTGGTTCGAGAAAGCAACACCTTACATCTAAAACTGCTCAATGCCAGCATCGACTTCCCTGTTGCTCGTACTCGCGGGCCGCTACCTGATAGCGTTGTAATGGGCGTGCGCCCAGAACATATGCACATCGTCGAATCTGGTGGTGATATTATCGGCAAGGTAGAACTGATTGAACATCTTGGTTCAGAGGCCTATACCCATGTTCGCCTCGCAAATAATCAAACCATCATCGTTAAAGCTCCAGCTCGCACAACCATTAAAGATGGCGAGGAAATTCACATCTCACTAGAACGTGAAGAAGTGATTTTATTTAACCAGAATGACCGCGTCTTTTCTGTGATCGCAGAGGAGGCATGCCATGACTAACCGCCTAACATTCGGTCAAAATACCAATCAAATACAGTGCCAAGATTATGTTCGAAGCGATGTCACGTCAGGGGTGATGCATTTAGGCGTCGGGGCATTTCATCGCGCCCATCAAGCGGTCTATTTTGACCGTTTATTAGCCCTGCCTGAAGGAAAAAAATGGGGCATTACAGGGGTTAATCTTCGCCCCCAAGACAGCGCTCAATTTGCTCGTTTTATCGAACAAAATGGCGAATATATTCTTAAAACAATGGCTGCAGACGGTGCCACTGTATACCAACACATTCGCTCACTGGTGAAACAAATCGATGGTGCGAAAACCCCCGATCAAGTAGATCAGCAGATGGCCGATAGCGCGACTCAACTTGTCACATCGACTGTCACAGAAGGCGGCTATTACCTTGATGAAACACGCCACTTGATGCTGGACCATCCCGCAATTAAAGGCGATTTAGCGGGTCAACGTCATACGCTGTATGCTTTTTTATACGCAGGATTAAAACTTCGGAGTCAAACAAGCCAAGCAAAAATCACCTTGCTCTGCTGCGATAATTTACGTCATAACGGAGACGTATTAAAAGCTGGATTAATGCAGTTTCTTAATGCAAAAGGCGACCAAAAACTCGCACAATGGGTCAACGAAAATGTGGCTTTTCCATGCTCCATGGTCGATCGCATTACACCAAAACCCAGTCCCGAGCATGTGCAAGACGTACAACAACGTTTTGCTACCGATGATGAACTGACGGTTATGGGCGAGGACTTTATCCAATGGATCGTAGAAGATAATTTCGCGGGTGCGAAGCCGCCTCTTGAACAAGTCGGTGTACAATTTGTCGATCAAGTAGACCCTTACGAAGAAGCTAAAATTCGCATTCTGAATGCAGGCCATACCAATGTCGTTTATCAAGCCGCTTTAAAAGGTATGACATATTTTGACGAAGCCATGCGCGATGAGGCTTTACGCCAGTACTTTCGTGACTTTGTGCATCAAGATGCCATCCCAGCTATTGGCAACTCTATTGTCAATCTAGAGGCGTATGCAGACATCATCGAGCGTCGTTTTAGCAATGCCAACATTGGCGATACCGTTGAGCGTATTTGTACCGATGGTTATGCCAAATTCCCAATTTTCGTTTATCCATCACTCACGGGGTGTTATCAGTTAGGCCAAACGCCCAGTAAGACGATTGAAGGTATTGCGGCTTGGTTCGTTTACTTTCAAAAAGCACGCACAGGTTCTATTTCGACACCTTATCATGAGCCAAACTTAGAATCTTTGCAGCCATACAGCGATGATGAAGAAGGCATTCAGGCATTTGCTAATGACCGCTTTTTATGGGGCGACATACCACGTCAGCATCCGCAGTTCATAGCGCAACTGAGCCAAGCGATTCGATCAATGCAACAGCAATACACCCAGACCCAATAGCGACCATTAGATAGCTAAATAACGAGACACTTACCTGCTAAACTAAAGTGTCTACACAACTGGCCCCAATGACTGTCATGGCATTGGGGCTATCGTGTCGTTTGAATAAATAGGTAATACTATGTCGGCCATAACAACAAAAAGAGTCACCCCCGAATACGAGCTCGTCGATGATGATATTGAGACGATCCGCTACCTAGAACACGGCTACCCAAGCGAGCTAATTCGCTGGCATGCGCACACTGATTATGAGTTGCACTTTATAGTCGCCTCCCAAGGCAAAGTGTTCGTCGGCGATTACATTGGTAATTACAAACCTGGACAGTTGATTCTAACGGGCCCTCGTCTTCCGCATAATTGGATCTGCCAAGACGGAGACACCAGTGTGCCTTTACGTGATATGGTGATTCGTTTTGATCATGAATCGTTTGAATACGGTGCTAAAATTTTTCCTGAACTTGCGGAGATCATGCCGATGTTACAGCGCGCAAAATCTGGCATTGAGTTCTTCGATATAGATTACCACTATTTAAAAGAAACCTTCTCCAAGGTACGCGATGCATCGGGGCTTCAACGAGTTATCCTAGCCTTGCCGCTACTGCATCAGTTATCACAAAGCCGCAGTTACCGTTTATTATCAACAGTACAAATCGACTTGAAATCCAGCGAGACGTTACAGCGTAAGATTAATACTGTTGTCGATTATGTTTCCAAAAACTACGCCAATGACATTACTTTAGCAGATGTCGCAAGCTTGATTGGCATGTCCGATAGCCACTTTTCGCGCTTCTTTAAAAAAGCCACAGGTAACCGTTTTACAGAGTTTGTAAACCGCATGCGCATCAGCCGAGCCTGCAATTTATTGACCGAAACAGATCAACAAATTGCCAATATTTGCTTTCAGGTAGGGTTCAACAATGTGGCCAATTTCAACCGCCGTTTTCACGAACTAAAAGGGGTTACCCCGAGAGATTTTAGAACTCAATACTATCAGCGTATTGAAGGTTAAGCCTTTCTCTGACACTTTCGTCATAAGGATTATTTTGGCCGTCCACTTGATGACGGCTTTTCTTATTCAAAATTTCAACACAACTGTGACATCTGAGTATTCAGTGATTCGGTACTGCGATAGAGCTGCTGGTAAATTACATGCTTGGCTTGATAATAGGACTGCATATCTTGCTCAGGTGAATGGGTTGCCAGTACTTCAGGCATACGACAGTGTTGCTTGATCAATGCCTCTATATCTTGACCGTCCTGTTCTTTTTTACCCAAGAGCGCTAAACGCGCAGCGCCGAGCCCAGGTCCGACATCGCCACCATCACGGTATGTTAGGGTTTTACCCAATATACTCGCAATGATACTGCGCCATAATTCACTGCGAGCGCCACCGCCAATCAACGACAATTCATTCACTGAGCTGCCCGCACTCTCCAAAGCGTTTTGACAATCAAGCAAGGAAAAGGCAATCCCTTCAAGTATCGACAAGGTCATCTCCTCTCGGCGAGTACTGCTACGAAGACCAAAAAACTGTCCACAAGCAAGGGAATCGTTAATTGGCGTTCGTTCACCATTTAAGTAAGGTAAGAAAACAACAGAGGTTTTACGAATCGATGAGAGTTCAAGTTCATCTAACAGATCCGCAACAGACATCGACAACGTCTTAGCAAACCAAGATAGCGAATTCGCTGCACTTAACGTTACGCCCATTTGGTGCCAACGATTTGGCAAAGCATGACAAAAGGCATGCACTGTGTTTTCAGGGTTGGCATTGTGTGACTCTGATACGACAAAATAGACCCCTGAAGTGCCTAACGAAACAAAACCTTGGCCCGGTTCGGTTATCCCCATTCCGACAGCACCTGCGGCATTATCACCTGCCCCCGCGACGACAGGAACGTCATTAAAACCTAGGGCACTTGCCACACTGGGCGACAGCTGTCCGATGATTTGAGCACCTTCATGAACACTCGGCATATGAGCAAGAGAAAGCCCCGTCAGCTTCAGCAAGTGCTCATCCCACTGACGTGTTTGTGGGTTTAACCATAACGTTCCTGCGGCATCAGAACAGTCACTCGAAAATACCCCCGTTAATCGGTAAGCGAGATAATCTTTCGGCAACAGCACTTTATCTATCTGCGCGTAGATCTCCGGTTCATTCTCTTTTACCCATAATATTTTAGGTAATGTGAAGCCTGGCATGGCAAGGTTACCAGAAAGTGACATAAGCTCTGGGTTCGTTTCCATAAGAGTCTTACATTGCTCTTGGCTACGGCCATCATTCCATAAAATACAAGGGCGTAATACTGCACCATTCACATCAATCAAAGTTGCGCCGTGCATTTGGCCTGACAAACCGATCGCCTGAATCTGTTTTAAATCGACAACGTCTGACAACGCAGAGCACACATTTATAAGCGCTTGCCACCATGCCTCAGGAGCCTGTTCTGACCATGTTGCGCGTCGTGAACTCACACTCAAAGGTTGGTTCGCCTGCGCCACGACGTGCCCTTGCTCATTTATAACCACACCTTTTAATCCGGATGTACCTAAATCCAACCCTAAGAACATGATGATTACCTACCCAATATATGTGCTTATTATTATGCGGCGTCTAAAAACGCCCTATCTCATCAGTGTTAAAAGAAGTAAGGCGGGAGTCAATCAATTCACAGAAATCCGCTTTTTACGTATCAGTACAAGGCAAAAAGCGTCAATTATCATACGCTTCTAACACTGTACGCAGATTTACGCTTTTGACTCATTGAAATTAAGCAGGGGATACCCCACATTATGAGTAATATTAAATTTACTTATTTGAGGTCATTATGCAGCTCCAGCAGCTTCTTAGTGAAATACTTCCCGCTACCAGTTACAGTCACCGTTCTGACCTAGGTGTCATTTCCGTCATTGGTCCAGATAGCGCGAAGTTACTGCAAGGCCAAACCACCGCTGACATGAAACTGGTGTCGGAGCAGAGCAGCACATTTGGTGCTGTCTGTACCCCTAAAGGTCGTATTATTGCAAACTTTTTTATCGTGCAAACGGCACCTGAGTCCTACCAGCTGGTATTAAAACTGGATGTTTTGGGCACTCTTTTAGCTCATTTAAAAAAGTACGCAGTATTTTTTAAGACCGAGTTAAACAATGTCAGTGAACAGTTCCATGTCAGTTCTATGTTTGCTTTGACAGATAACACTACGCCACAAGAGCAATACGAACTCGCTATTTTGACAACTTATCAAGATGGCTGCAGTCAGTTAATTCTGAATAACACCTATTACCAAGAAACGTTGACGGTTGCCCCCGCTATGGAAGAATTACCGGACGCAGAAGACCCAGCAGCTCATCAGGTAATGGGGCTCTTGGCAGCACGCCCTCTCATTGGCGAAAGTCTTCGTGAAGAGATTTTGCCACAATGGATCAACATGCATCGCAACGGTGGCATTAGCTTTACCAAAGGTTGTTATACCGGACAAGAAATTGTCGCGCGCATGAAATACCGTGGAAAATCTAAGAAGCATTTAGCTTTAGCCGTAAGTGATAACTCACTTACCATCGGCTCAAGTGTCGCTAACGAAGAAGACAAAACGATAGGCGAAATATTCGATGTGGCTCAAATTGGTACCGTAACCGTCGCCCAGTTAATTTTGAACGTCGATCAAAGTGATATAAAAAGTGTGGTATCTGAAGGCAAAGAGATGCAATTGATCCCACTGCCTTACGTACTAGGCCATTAATAGAAAGGCGTGCGGAACGGCGCGCCTTTTTAGCTTTGCCCTACTCCACAGGTTGCAGGTGAGCGCTCCAATCTATCGGCTCCTTACCAATACCAAGCAAATAATCATTTGCTTTAGAAAAATGACCACACCCCAAAAAACCACGATAGGCAGACAATGGTGACGGATGCACACTTTCTAGCACTAGATGTTTATCACGATTAATGTGGCGACCCTTCTTTTGCGCATAAGCCCCCCACAACATAAACACAACCCCTTGGTGGTGCTCGTTAATCAGTTGAATGATCTGATCGGTAAACGTTTCCCACCCTTTTTTCTGATGCGAACCTGCCTTTGATGCCTCAACGGTTAACACACTGTTCAGCAGTAACACCCCTTGTCGCGCCCAATTGATTAAATAACCGTGATCTGCGATAGGGATACTAAGATCTGCTTCCAATTCTTTATAGATATTGACCAATGAGGGCGGTGTTTTCACTCCTGGCTTAACCGAGAATGAAAGTCCGTGCGCCTGGTTCGGACCGTGGTAAGGGTCCTGCCCTAAAATCACCACTTTGACATCTGCAAATCGAGTTTCATTGAGCGCATTAAAACAATCACTTGAATGCGGGAAGATCACCTTTTTGGCCTCTTTTTCTTTTACCAAAAAGTCACGCAATGACTGCATGTATTCTTTATCAAATTCTTCTGCTAGATAAGCTTGCCAATCGGCTGCAAGGTTCATAGTCACTCTGCTGTAAAGTAAGGGTTAAACACGGGGTCTGTTAGCAATGCATGATACCACTGCAAACAGTCTAAATCTTGAGTGCCACTGACGAGGTGCTTTAACAGCAACCAAATTAATTCCCTTAACACGTAGGCCTGACGATATTGAGTGATGATTGCAGAGTGATACGCGTCTAGCTTCGCTTCAAATAGAATCAGATAAGCTTGTTTGGCTTGCTCATCATTCAAATGATGCGAATGTACTAATACCGCAAAATCAAATAGCGGGTCGTTCATGCCTGCACACTCCCAGTCGATTAAACGCACCTCGCCATCTTTTACGAGCATGTTTTTAGGATTAAGATCATTGTGGCAAACCCTGAGCCGTTCTGGTCGAACAGGTGCGTCTAAGGCTGCAAAGAATACCAAAGCCTGCTGATATAAATATTTGATTTCATGATGATTAGGATGATGCTCGATGTGATCCAACCAAGAGGCCATAAGAGAATATACGTCATACTCATGAGTCACTGCTGCAATACGATGTAATTCACGCATTGCTTGGCAAATAGGCACTAACGTCAACGTCGTATGTTTGACGTCCCAAGAATAGGTTTTACCGTTTAAAAATTCACTGGCGACTACGTTAAGCTCATTTTTCCAAAGCACTCGAGCAGTCAGACCATATTCTGCAGCTTTTTGCCATATTTCAAGTTCTGCACTACGATTCACACAGAAAGCAGCGTCATTCAAAGCGGAAATTCTTACGACAATGCCTAGGTTATAAGGCCAATGGATGTGATAAGTGTGGTTGGAAAAGCCTTCATCTAACTCAGTAACCTCCAAGCCCTCCTGTTCCGGCAAGATAGAGTTCATTTGTTTCAAATACTTAGAAAGTGGACACATTTTCAATCACTTATTGCCAGAGGAACAAACCGCTGTCAGAATGTCGTTGATAACCATTCGAGTCAATACAATACTGTTGAAGCACATAAATGAATAAGCACGAAGACATTATTCGCAGAATCCAAGAAAAACTGAGTACGTTGAGTAAATCTGAACGTAAGGTTGCTGAAGCCATTTTAGCCGACCCTAAAACGACTATTCACTCCAGCATTGCGAAACTTGCCGCACGTGCCGAAGTAAGTGAACCAACGGTTAACCGTTTTTGTCGTAGTCTGATCGGTAGTGGCTTTCCTGATTTCAAAGTAGCGCTCGCGCAGAGTTTGGCGAAAGGAACACCTTATGTAAACTTAAACGTTGAGCCTGATGATGCCGCTGGCGCCATCACCAACAAAATCTTTGAAGCTGCAAAGAACAACTTAACGCGTGCTCAAGAGCTCCTACCAGAGGCACTGATCAGCCGTGTCGTTGATGTACTGGCTCAAGCACGACGCATTGAATTCTATGGTTTAGGTGCCTCAGGCCCCGTTGCCAAAGATGCTCACCATAAGTTTTTCCGTTTAAATATGCCAGTTGTAGCGTACACAGATATTCTTGTACAGCGCATGGCTGCAGCGGGCACTCACCCGGGTGATGCGGTGGTCGTGATTTCACTTTCTGGCCGAACATTGCCGTTGATTGAAACCGCTCGAGTGGCTCGTGAAGCGGGTGCGACTGTTGTTGGAATAACCAACCCAGGATCACCTCTAACAGAACACTGCTCGATCGTGTTACCGATCGAAGAAACAGAAGATACGGATATCTATACGCCAATGAGCTCGCGAATTGTGTACTTAACACTGATCGATGCGTTGGCAACTGGTGTCCTGCTAAAACGTGGTCCAGAGTTTAATGAGCACCTACGCAAACTTAAGTTGAGTGTTCAAGATACGCGCCTTCCAAAGCAAGAATGACCCTATACTTATGCTCTAAGCCGGACTAGGCTTAGAGCATATTCTACTTTTGAGTCATGCACTCAAACCATCTTTATTGTTACATCGTAGTATTTCGATAATTTGCCGGATTTTTCTGAAAGAATCCTATCCTATTGATACATAGAATCGTCCGTTAGATTTAATAAAGTGCATCCTTGTCGCCAAATAGTGGCCAGTGGTGGCACTTTGCCAACTCTTGTCACAATAAAGATTATTAAATACGGGGCAGCCTAGCGAGTTAATTGTGTTTACCGGTCACAATCTTGCTTGGCAAACAATGTGCCTCACTGACTATGATAATAAGAGGACTAAAAAATGATCGACAATAGCTTAGCGATAAGCTTCACCTTCCTAGCGTATCTAGTGGTCATGCTAGGTATTGGCTTATATGCATACAAACGCACATCTAGTTCGGAAGACTATTTCCTTGGCGGTCGCTCATTAGGTCCTTGGCCTACGGCACTCTCAGCGGGTGCTTCTGATATGAGTGGCTGGTTACTGCTAGGCTTACCTGGCTACGCTTTTGCTGCAGGCATGGAGTCTCTTTGGCTTGCCGGTGGCTTATTAGCGGGTACCTATTTGAACTGGTTAATCTGTGCAAAGCGCTTACGTACTTATAGTGTTGAGTCAAATACCCTAACACTTCCGGAGTATTTCTCTAGCCGCTTCCAAGATAACTCTAAACTGATTCAGACGATTTCAGCCTTCTTTATCTTGCTGTTCTTCCTTTTTTATACCAGCTCTGGCCTTGTTGCTGGCGGTAAACTATTTGAAACTGTATTTGGTCTAGATTACCGCTGGGCGGTTATAATCGGTACTGTTTGTGTTGTTTCGTATACGCTATTCGGTGGCTTCCTAGCTGTATCTTGGACTGATTTAGTTCAAGGTCTTTTGATGTGTGCCGCATTGGCCATCGTGCCATTTGCCATCATGGAAGGTGATTGGTCAACACTTACGACAACACTTGCTGATAAAAACCCTGAACTATTGACACTATGGAATGATGTTAATGGCGAGCCTTTAAGTATGATTGGTATCATCTCATTGGTCGCTTGGGGCCTCGGTTACTTCGGCCAACCTCATATTTTGGCTCGTTTCAAAGCAGCACGTTCAAATAAAGACATCGCAACAGCTCGTCGTATCGCTGTTGGTTGGACTGCTATTTCAATGGTAGGTGCTTTACTGATCGGTCTAGTTGGTATCGTCTATGTTGACACAAACATGGGTGGCTCATTAGCCGATGGCGAGAAGATCTTTATGATCTTGGTAAATGCCGTATTTAGCCCAGTGGTTGCCGGTATTTTACTTGCAGCAATTTTGGCTGCAATCATGAGTACTGCCGATTCTCAACTACTTGTATCATCATCAGCCTTAGCAGAAGATTTTTACAAATCTTGGATCAATCCTAACGCTACGCAGAAACAAATTGTTAATGTGGGTCGCTTAGGAGTTGTTGCTCTGTCAATTATTGCCTTGATTCTAGCCTTTAACCCTGAGAGTTCTGTATTAGGCCTTGTATCTTATGCATGGGCAGGTTTTGGCGCAGCATTTGGCCCTGCGGTTATCCTTAGCTTATTCTGGCGCAACATGAACCGTAACGGAGCCTTAGCAGGTATCTTAGTCGGTGGTATTACGATCGTTGTTTGGAAACAAATCTCTGGTGGCATTTTCGATGTTTACGAGATCGTACCAGGCTTCATTCTTTCTACACTGGCAATTGTTGTTGTCAGCTTAATGAGTGGAGCTCCAGAGAAAAAAGTATTGGATACTTTTGATTCTTACGAAAAGAATCTAGAAACTTTAGACTAAACGTTTAATAGAGTTACTATCAACAAAAGCCGAGCATGTATTATGTGCTCGGCTTTTTTTTGCCTATCAACTACGTCGGTAGTTTTTGACTTCAATTTTTTGAAGTCAAAAAAAAGACCTCCGAAGAGGCCTAAACACCATTACTAACAAACGTTAGTAGTCAGAGAAATCTATTAATCATGAAACAGGCTACATGCTCCCTGTTCAGCACCGTTCACTAACATACGGTAACTGGCAAACAGTTCGCGCCCCATACCTTGATGAGAAGCGGTTAAATCGCATTGTGCTTGCTCACGATGGCCAAGCTCATCATCGCTAATTAAAACCGTTAACGTGCCTTCTATAGCATCTAATCGCACCAAATCACCCGTTTGAATCTTACCAATGACACCGCCAGCCAACGCCTCAGGCGTTAAATGTATCGCCGCTGGCACTTTGCCCGATGCTCCCGACATACGACCATCGGTCACCAGCGCTACTTTATAACCCTGATCTTGAAGGTTACCTAAGTACGGTGTGAGCTTATGTAGCTCAGGCATACCTAGGGCTTTCGGGCCTTGGAATCGAACAACCGCGACACAATCTTGCTTTAGCTCACCGCTGCGGATCGCTTCCACTAAATCATTCTGATCGTGAAACACAGCAGCGGGCGCTTCAATAATGCGATTTTCTTCTTTCACGGCTGATACTTTAATCACTGCACGACCAAGATTGCCTTTCAAAAGCGACAACCCCCCTTCTTGACTGAATGGGTTTTCAATAGGACGAACCACCTCTTCATCCAGGCTGACTTCAATACCGTCACGCCACACCACATTATCACCATCCATAAACGGCTCTTTGGTGTAGTGGGTTAAGCCGTGCCCCATGATGGTATTTACGTCTTCATGCAGCAAACCGCCTTTTAACAGTTGCTTGGTTAAAAACGCCATACCGCCCGCCGCTTGGAAATGATTAATATCTGCTTGGCCGTTTGGATAAATACGTGTTAGCAGGGGCACAACTTTTGATAGCTCTGAAAAATCTTGCCAATTAATAAGAATACCTGCGGCACGAGCGAACGCGACAATATGCATCGTGTGGTTGGTTGACCCCCCAGTAGCGAGCAATCCAACGACGGCATTTACAATAGAACGCTCATCAATAACTTTATAAATAGGTCGGTAATCATTCCCCAACGCCGTGGTCTTCGTTGCCAGTTGAGCAACATGGCGCGTTAACGCCTCACGCATCGGATCTTCTGGGTTCACAAAGGAAGAGCCGGGCAACTGCAACCCCATCATTTCAACCAATAATTGATTAGAATTTGCAGTGCCATAGAAAGTACACGTACCCGCACTATGGTAAGACGCCGACTCTGCCTCTAATAGTTCCTCACGAGTCGCTTCTCCTTTTGCGAAGCGCTGACGAACCGCGGCTTTCTGAGCATTGGTGATACCTGACGGCATTGGGCCCGCAGGCACAAAGAAACAAGGAAGGTGGCCAAAGCGAAGTGCTGCAATGAGCAAACCAGGAACAATTTTGTCACAAATACCTAAAAATAGTGCCGCATCAAACATATTATGAGAAAGTGCAATTGCGGCACCTTGCGCAATATTGTCGCGACTAAAAAGTGACAGCTCCATTCCTTCAAGACCTTGCGTCACGCCATCACACATAGCCGGTACACCGCCTGCAAACTGTGTAATAGATCCCATCTCTGCAACGGCCTTACGAATAATATCAGGATAGCTTTCATAAGGTTTGTGGGCTGACAACATATCATTGTAGGAAGAAACAATGCCGACATTGGCTTCGTCCATCAATTTCAGCTTCTGTTTTTCTTGAGGCTGGCAGGCAGCAAACCCATGCGCTAAGTTGCCACATGATAATGCTCCGCGATGTGGACCCTTTAACTCAGCCTGCTTCATATCCGCTAAATATTGAGCGCGTAGGTCTTTACTACGCTCAATAATGGCTTGGGTTACTTGTTCCACAATAGGGTTCATTATCTCTTCTCCGTCTATATTCCATAAGAAACACATAAAATCAATTTATGTAATTTTACTACATTTTAATAAAATAAATACAACAAACAAGCTAAAACCAGTCGAAAGCACCCTTTTACGTAATTTTTTTACCAAAAATACTGTCAAGGATTGATTTTTTCGTTAGAATAGAGCTATAAAACAGGCTATATGATTGAATATTACAAAGACGTGACTGTTTATTGAACAATAACGCCATTGTCTTCAATTACAGCCATTAAGAATTTTTTATTTTTGTAGTGTTTTTACAATAAGACTGAAAGAAATCTGTTCTACAATTATCGACTAGGACAGAATGTATCTTTAATACTAGGAGTGAGATATGACGATTAAGGTAGCTATCAACGGTTATGGACGTATCGGACGCAACGTACTTCGAGCTCTGTACGAGTCTGGCAAGCGCGACCAAATCCAAGTCGTAGCCATCAACGACCTTGGTGATTCCAAAATCAATGCTCACTTAACTAAATATGACACAGTTCACGGACGTTTCAATGCAAAAGTGGATTTTGATGCTGAAGCGCTATACATCAATGAAGATAAAATCCTAACTTTTTCTGAACGTGACCCGTCAAAATTGCCTTGGTCAGATTTAGGTGTTGATGTTGTTTACGAGTGTACTGGTTTCTTCACAACAAAAGAAACAGCCGGTGCTCACATTACAGCAGGCGCAAAGAAAGTCATCATTTCAGCGCCAGGTAAAGAAGTCGATGCAACTGTTGTTTACGGTGTAAACCAAGACGTACTTACCTCTGATATGACCGTTATATCCAACGCTTCTTGTACAACTAACTGTCTAGCACCGATAGCGAAACCGTTAAATGAAAAGCTAGGCATTGAAAGTGGTTTAATGACGACGATTCACGCTTACACTAATGATCAACGTTTATCTGACGTTTATCATGAAGACCTGTACCGTGCTCGCGCGGCGGCTATGAATATGATCCCTACTAAAACAGGTGCAGCTGCAGCGGTTGGTTTAGTCGTCCCTGCACTTGCAGGTAAATTTGATGGTATGGCCGTTCGCGTTCCAACAATTAACGTTTCACTGATCGACCTAACGTTTCTTGCTCCTCGTGAAACAAGCGCTGAAGAAGTGAACAAAATCATTGAAGACGCCATTGCATCAGATCCGACTTTGGCAGAGGTTTTATGTGTAAACTACGAACCTCTGGTTTCATCAGACTTCAATCACAGCACGTATACCTCAAACTTTGATGCGACTCAAACACGCGTTCAAGGAAAACTGGTTAAAGTTATGGCGTGGTATGACAACGAATGGGGCTTCTCAAACCGAATGCTAGACAATACCATTGCCTTTATAAACGCTAAATAATGCATTTTCACAAAGGCTGCTGACGCAGCCTTTTTCGTCTCTGTTATACTGTTACCACGCTTTAACTCTCTATTTGGAATAAAAATGACTCGCAGAACCAAAATCGTTGCTACGCTAGGCCCATCTTCAAGTTCACCAGAAATGATCGAAAAGTTGATTTTGGCTGGGGCAAACGTCTTTCGTTTAAACTTTTCCCACGGTCAAGCAGAAGATCATATTGATCGCGCAAAAGTCGTGCGTGAAATGGCAGCTAAAAATAAGTGTCATGTGGCAATCCTAGGTGACCTTCAAGGCCCTAAAATCCGTATTGCTCGCTTTAAAGAGACGAAAGTCACATTGCAAGAAGGTGCAACTTTCATTCTTGATGTTGGCTTTGACAAGAATGCTGGCGACGAAACACGTGTTGGTATCGACTACCCACAATTAGCGGCGGACTCTTCTCCAGGCAACGTACTATTGTTAGACGATGGTCGTGTTGTGCTGGAAGTCACTGCAGTCAAAGGCAATGAAGTCATTACGAAAGTGGTTGTCGGCGGTGCTCTGTCAAACAACAAAGGTATCAACCGCCAAGGTGGTGGTCTTTCTGCTGCGGCTCTGACGGCAAAAGACAAAGAAGACATTATCACTGCGGCTGCACTTAAAGCCGATTATCTTGCGGTATCATTCCCTCGAAGTGCAGCTGATATTGAAGAAGCCCGTGAACTGGCTATCGCTGCTGGCTTAGAAACGGGTATCGTGGCCAAAGTTGAACGCGCTGAAGCCGTTGCTGACGATGAAACGCTAGACGCCATCATTCGTGCATCAGATGCTGTAATGGTTGCCCGTGGTGACCTTGGTGTTGAAATCGGTGATGCAGAGTTGATTGGCGTTCAAAAACATATGATCAAGCGCTGTCGCCAGTTAAATCGCCCTGTGATCACGGCTACACAAATGATGGAAACCATGATCATTCAAGCGATGCCAACGCGTGCCGAAGTGTTCGACGTGGCAAACGCTGTATTAGACGGTACGGATGCGGTTATGCTGTCGGCTGAAACTGCAGCGGGCTCGTTTCCAGAAGAAGTGGTTAAGAAGATGGACAGTGTTTGCCTTGGCGCTGAGAAGCAACCCTCTGTGATGCGCTCTAAACACCGTGTAGACATCACCTTCACATCGGTTTCTGAAACAATTGCGATGTCTGCTATGTATGCTGCTAATCACCTTGAAGGGGTGAAAGCGATTATTAGCTTAACGGCCTCTGGCACAACACCTTTGTTACTGTCTCGTATTTCATCAGGACTCCCCATCTTTGCCTTATCACCAAATCAAGAAACGCTGAATAAATGTGCGTTATACCGTGGTGTCACACCGGTTGCTTTCTCTTCTCAAGAGTACAACGTAGACACCATCATTTCAGGCCTAGTGAATAAAGTGAAATCGCTTGGCTTAGTAAAAGATGGAGACCTAGTGATTCTGACTAAAGGTGATCACTTGGTATCTCATGGCACCAGTAATATGATCAAAGCCGTAAAAGTGGGCGAAGTCGTTTAATGGATAAAAAAACCATCACCACTGCAGCGCGTAAACGCGTTGCTTTGGTGGCTCACGACAATATGAAGCCTGAACTAACGTCTTGGGCTCAACAACATAAAGACAAACTCATTAACCATGAGCTAATGGCAACAGGCACGACAGGTAATTTGTTACAAAAGCACCTAGGAGTACCTGTAACTGCATTGATTAGTGGCCCTCTTGGTGGTGACCAGCAATTGGGCGGTCTTATTGCAGAAGGCAAAATTGATGTTTTGATTTTCTTTTGGGATCCCTTTGAGCCGATGCCTCATGACCCTGATATCAAAGCACTTCTTCGTGTCGCGGCTGTATGGAATATCCCAATCGCCTGCAGCGTTTCATCAGCAAACTTTCTCATCAGCTCACCGCTGTTCGATGAAGCTTTTGAAAAGCAAGTTCCGGACTATGAAAGCTATCTAAAGGCGAGAACCTAAACTCGCCTTTTTTGTTTTTGTTAAATCCCTCCTTAAACGCTAAAAAAGTCGTTTCTAAGCTCAGCCTAACTCGCGGTTTCGGCGAAAATCGGCTATATTATCGCCCCTATTTACAGGAGTTGAGCGCAGCTCCTCCTATGATTTGAATTTAACCTCCGACACTCCCCTCATATCCGTTGGAGCACAGCGCAGGAGAACGACTTTGCAAGCTAAAATAGCCCTTATTATGGGATCAAAAAGTGACTGGGCCACAATGGAATCCGCCGCAGAAATCATGGACAAGTTAGGCGTTGCGTACCATGTAGAGGTGGTATCAGCTCACCGTACACCGGTGAAGCTTGCTGAGTTTGCTGAAAGTGCTGTTGAGCGTGGCTTCAAAGTAATCATTGGCGGTGCTGGCGGTGCCGCTCACCTTCCAGGTATGGTCGCAGCACACACACGCTTACCTGTTCTAGGTGTACCAGTTCAAAGCAAAGCGTTAAATGGTATGGACAGTCTACTGTCTATTGCTCAAATGCCAAAAGGCGTTGCTGTAGGAACACTTGCTATCGGCACTGCAGGCGCATTCAACGCGGGTTTACTTGCCTGTCAAATTTTAGCTAACGAAGATGCAGAGCTTGCGCAGCGTATCGATTCATTCCGTGATGAGCAAACTGATACGGTTCTAGCTAATCCAGATCCACGTGAGGCTTAAAATATGTCATCTATTTGGGTACTAGGCGCTGGTCAACTTGGCGCGATGTTGAAACAAGCGGCAAATCCACTTGGTTTAGATGTTCGACCTGTAGATATTGAGACAGATGAAACACTACCTCTTAAAGCCGATGATATTGTTACAGCTGAGCGTGAAGATTGGCCTGAAACAGCCGCAACAAAACAACTTTCGGCGCACCCGAACTTCGTTAACTTGGAAACCTTTCCACAACTTGCTGATCGTTTAACGCAAAAGCAGTGGATTGATAAGCTTGAGCTTGCAACAGCACCTTGGTTTCCTGTTGAAGACGATTCAACTGCAGAAAAAGCCTATCAAACCTTGGGCGATCGTGTGCTAATGAAACGCCGTCGCGGTGGCTACGATGGTAAAGGTCAATATTGGTTGAAACAGAGCGAAGGCACAGAGATTCCAGATGATTGGAAAGGCCTAGCGATTGCAGAGCAAGCGATCAACTTTGATGAAGAAGTGTCTGTTGTCGGAGTGCGTGGTAAGAATGGTGAGAAGTACTTTTACCCATTAACACTAAACTTGCACATCAACGGTATTCTTTACGCTTCTATCTCTCCTCTGCAGCGACTTGAACACTTACAAGACCAAGCTGAAAGCATGCTGGGCAAGCTGATGGATGCCTTAGATTATGTCGGTGTCATGGCAATGGAGTGTTTCCGTTGTGGTGAGGAGCTGCTAATCAACGAACTAGCACCACGCGTCCATAACAGTGGACACTGGACTCAAGCTGGAGCAAGTGTGAACCAGTTTGAAAACCATGTTCGTGCCGTTGCAGGGCTACCTCTTGCACCAGCAGAAGTTAAAAACCAAAGTATGATGGTTAACTTAATCGGCGTTGACGTTGATTACGATTGGCTAGCAATCAAGGGCCTAGAACTTTACTGGTATCGTAAAGACGTTCGTCCAGGCCGTAAAGTTGGCCATTTGAATGCTTGTTCTGGTGATTTAGAGCAACTTCAATCGATTATAAAATCATTGAGTAACATGCCAGCGCCTTACAATGAAGCGCTTGGTTGGTTATCGAAGAATTTACCCTCCGATTAATTACTGAAAAGGCTGCCTTCGGCAGCCTTTTTTACATATCAGCACAAATTTATTCTTATTTGCCCAAAAAAAAGCAAACAATGTGCTTGTTTATTCATAAGAATTACTTAGGATAAGACTGTTAACTCAGCAACTAAACATATTAATCAAACAATAAGCTGAGCAGCATTCCCAAGGAACCTTGAATGAATCACTTAGAATTAGATGCATACGATTGGAAGCTACTTAAAGCGCTTCAGTCCAATGCACGCTTATCTAATGTTGCTTTATCTGAGCAAGTTAACCTATCTCCCTCACAGTGCTCTAGGCGCTTACAGCGATTAGAACAAAGCAACCTTATTGAATCTTACAATACACAGTTAAATAGCGCCGAACTTGGCTACCAGGTGACCGCGTTTGTCTTCGTTACATTAGATAAAGGTAACAGCCTTGCTCGCAAACATTTTCAAGAACGTATCTTAACAATAGACACTGTTTTGGAGTGTTACTCAGTCACAGGTTGTTGTGATTATTGGTTAAGGGTGATTGCTCAAGACTTGAGTTCCTTATCTGACTTTTTAAGTGACACGCTCTCGAATATGGAAGGTGTCCGCGATGTTAGTTCCACACTCGTATTGAGTAAGATTAAACAAAGTGCATCTGTGCCGTTACCCGATCACTAAGACTTAGATACATCTGGTAAACGTATGGCCATGACCACGCCAATCAGTGTAATCATGGCATACACTAGAACGAGTAGCTCAAGTGAAAATACATCACCCAAAATACCGATTAAGCTAAATATCAGTAACATCACACCAATCGCGGTATTACCAACCGCTACATAGCTGGTACGTTTATTACCCTCAGCCATATCCACCAAATACGTTTTACGCCCCACACGTATGCCCTGATGAAATACCGTTAATAGGAAATAAAATAGCGGTAAAAGCCATACCGAACTTAATGCCGAAGGTGCTAATTGAGCAATGACAAATAGAAATACACCTGTCATCGCACCTAACGTCGAAGCTGTAATTAATACCTTACGACTAGAAACATCGGAAAATCGTCCCCAAAAAGGGCCTGATAAAAGGCCAGCAAGACCACTTAATCCCATAAACATTGCCAAAACCCAAACAGAGTTACCAATACGATCCTCTGCTAGCACAACATAATAAGGGGCACTTAAGGCCGTACCTAGAAAACACGCTCGTGTGATAACAAAATGACGAAATGATTTATCCGTTTTAAGTAATGCCAGCTGTTTTAGCGAATCAAAAAAACTAAACTCAGATTCTTCAGTCTCACTTTTGGGCTCTTCTACCTTAGAGAATATCAGTGCTGATAGAAGCCATAAAACAGCGCCTAAAACGAGCCCCCACACAAAGTATGCCGATGTATGCCAGTCATACAGATAGCTCACAGCCATCATCACAGCAATACCAATCGTAACCAATCCAGCAGCACTAGCTGATAACCCTGTTACTTGACCGCGTTCAGACTTTGGAATGGTTTTACCTAAAATATCTTTCGTTGCAACAGAGTTTAACCCCCTCGCTAAACTGAATAATGTCAGCAATAGCAAAATACACACTCCCGCAGCTAGGCCATCTAGTGATTTAGCGACCAAAGCCATGAGCAATAATGACAAAGCCTGTACGGCACTTCCAGATACCCAGACCCATTTACGAATTGCTAACCGCCTCATAGCACTTGCTATAAACAGTTGCGGCAACAAAGAGCCTGACTCACGAATCGGGACCAACCAAGCGATTAAAAATGTAGGCGCTCCAACGCTTTGCATCAACCATGGCAGCGTTACCTTTGGGTTTACGATGGCATCACCGGTATTCGTCAGAAACTGAGCAGAAATTAATTTTAAAAAGTTCTTAGCGACCGATTGCTTGTCTCCATTATCTTTTTCACTGGACTGTACAATCCACTTGTATAACTTCGTTACCCACGATTGACTGCTCATTCACTAAACCCTTGTTTTCATCGACAATATCAATATCTAATATTATCGAAATAGTTAAAAAAAGTGCGCAGCTATTCATAAAGCAATAAGGTTCAATTCGATAAATTCATTAACCAACCCCCTTAGTACTATAATAGTGCGATAAAGCGAGAACATTCTTATTTTCATAAGTCCAAAATAAGCCGAATTCAAACTACGATTATTTAAGAGAGAAGATCCTGCATGGCAAACGACAATACCAGTGATCTCAACCCCAAGATCTGCACCATTAACGAATTCGCTGAGTTGGCTGACTACTCTTTAATAGAGTCACTCAAGCCTGACCCTGAAGCTCACGAAAATGGCGAGGATCATCGACCAAGACAAATCTACTCGGGTCATTATGTACCGGTAACGCCGACGCCTTTACCAAACGCTGAATACATTGCCCACAGCACCACTTTCTTTGATGAACTTGGGTTAGACCATGAATTGGCAAAAGCACCAGGTTTTCAAAGTGTTTTTTCTGGGGACCTGTCTAAAGCACCAGCCCCGATGGTAAAGCTTGGCTGGGCTACCGGTTACGCCCTCTCCATTTACGGTACTGAATATAATCAGCAATGCCCTTTTCGCACAGGCAATGGCTATGGCGACGGACGCGCTATGTCGATATTTGAAGGCGTTTTCAAGGATAAGCGCTGGGAAATGCAACTAAAAGGTGGCGGACGGACGCCCTATTGTCGCGGTGCCGATGGTCGTGCCGTACTGCGTTCAAGCGTACGCGAGTTTCTAGCACAAGAAGCGATGCACGCCCTTGGGATTCCTAGTTCTCGCTCCCTTAGCTTGTTCGTATCAAAATCCGAGCGCGTAGACCGCCCTTGGTACTACGAAGGCTCTCAGTCCAATGACCCAGAAGTAATGGTCTCCAATCCAGTGGCGATTTCAACCCGAGTCGCGCCGTCATTCATACGTGTCGGTCAGCTAGAACTGTTTGCTCGTCGCGCTCGTAACAACGCTCATTTCGATGCACTCGAAGAGCTTGAAATGATAGTGCTGCATTTAATCGACAGAGAGTACCAAGAAGAAATCGATCCTGCTCTAGGCTTCTCTGACAAGCTGCTCAAGCTAGCTCAATTGTTCCGTGAAAGGCTAAGCTCCTTAGTGGCTAACTGGATTCGTGTCGGCTACTGCCAAGGCAACTTTAATGGCGACAACTGCCCCGCAGGAGGATACACCCTAGATTACGGCCCATTCGGATTTTGTGAAATATTCGACCCGGCTTTCCAGCCTTGGACAGGCGGCGGTCGCCACTTTTCCTTCTTGAATCAGCCACTAGCTGCGCAGCAGAATTTCAGTATGTTTTGCAAATCATTAGAGCCATTACTACAAAGTGAACCGACTGCCCACAAGGCGTTGCTGCAAATCCGTGACGAGTTCAGCCATGTCATGCAACAAAAAGTCGAAGCAATGTGGGCGAGCAAACTAGGACTTGAAGTCTATGACTCTGAGCTTGTGGTACAACTGTTAAAATTGATGGTCAGTACTCGTGCTGACTTCAATATGTTTTTCCGTGAGCTGTCCCACGTACCCCAAGAAATCTCTGCCCTGACCAGTAGCTTTTACCAACAGCCAACCCAAGAGCAATTAAATCATTGGCAGCAATGGCTCGATCGATGGCGTACCACTATTAATGCCAGCGAGCAACAAGCCGGCATTAGCAAAACTATGATACAGGTAAACCCAAAATACACATGGCGGGAATGGCTCGTAGTACCAGCATATCAACAAGCGGAACAAGGCAACTACGCGTTGATCAAAGAGCTACAAGAAGTACTGAATGCCCCCTACCAAGAGCAGTCTCAAGAAATGGAAGATAAATACTATCGTTTGCGCCCAGAAGAGTTTTATCGCATGGGCGGTGTCAGTCATTACAGCTGCTCTTCCTGAGTACGAGTCATTAGACCTAGTAAGCATCGCGTCCAAACGGCCAGCAACGCACTCATATAAGGGATTACTTTTCGAGGTTTAAGTATCCCTGTGATGTCACGGGCTTAAGCGTCGAAGCATGAGATGGGCGCAAGCGGGACACAAAAGGGGGTGCGGAGTCTAGCTGAGTGGTGGATGCGTTTAGGAAAACCGCAGACACAAAAAAGCCCTGACAGCATGGCTATCAGGGCTTCCTTTGTATGATGCTTGACGATATCTATCCCCTTGCTGGACTCTCACATGGGATCCTCATAATACCATCGGCGATGGTGAGCGCCTGCGGCGTGTTGAGAGCCACTTATGAGTTCGGGATGGGATCAGGTGATGCCTATGTCTCTGTTTTTCTGAACGCCTTCTCTAATCGATGCCATAAGGCGCACGCTTTTGAGGTCACGCACTGACACGTCGAAGCATGAGATGAGCGTAAGCGAAGCGGGACACAAAAGGAGGGGGGCGGAATCTATGCGTTTAGGAAAACCGCAGGCACAAAAAAGCCCTGACAGCATGGCTATCAGGGCTTCCTTTGTATGATGCTTGACGACGACCTACTCTCACATGGGATCCCCCACACTACCATCGGCGATGGCGCCTTTCACTTCTGAGTTCGGGATGGGATCAGGTGGTTCAACGCCTCTATGATCGTCAAGCAAACGGGTTTGCGATCGTTTTGGGTGGCTTCTGTTTGCCTTAGCCAAAACACGCAAGTTCGTGAACTTGAGTCTTTAACAATAAAACTTTTGAAATAGTGATAACCAAGTATCAAACCAGTGTTGGTATCGTAGTCTGTAGTACAGCGGTTGTGTTTTCTTCACACTCGACCTCCATGGAAGGAGGAAGTACTGTTCGTTGTCTGGAACAACGACAGTAAAAACCATTTTGGTGTTATATGGTCAAGCCTCACGAGCAATTAGTATTGGTTAGCTCAATGCCTCACAGCACTTAC
>NZ_LTAW01000019.1 GCF_001639725.1 Marinomonas atlantica | reverse complement strand
TCCTCAGTTCCTCAGTTCCTCAGTTCCTCAGTTCCTCAGTTCCTCAGTTCCTCAGTTCCTCAGTTCCTCAGTTCCTCTATGTCTACTATTGTTATCAAAAAATGATTAACTGTAGGGAATATCTGACATGGTTGTAGGGTGTTTCTGCAATGCATTCGGATTAATGGAAATATCACTTAATATAATAAGTAAGTATTTGATTTTTATATAAATATATTGTTTTCAAGGATGTTTTGTAAGTTTGCATCTCCCATCGGATGCTGTACATTTAACTTATTCAAAGGGAACTCAAGGATTGAGACGCACACAGAAGTGCAGCAAAGCTTGGAGCTTTGTCGGATATTAGGATAAGAGCTCGGAAAGCTCATAGATGGATTTTCAGGATTTTCAAACTCGATGGATAGAGTTTAAGAGCCAAGGTGTGGCAGGTTACGGATTGACGGCGATGGAGTCGCAAACTCATGGATAGAGCGCTTTAATGGATTAAAGCAATAAACGGGCAGCTTAGGTTGCCCTTTTCTTTGCCTGTTACTCAGGTAAAGGCATAAAAAAGCAGCCATAGGCTGCTTTTTTGGTTTTTGCTAACTGGCTTATCGTTCTAGGTGCTCAAGCTTGTCTTCTACACCGTCCCATTCAGCCGCATCAGGAAGCGCATCCTTCTGCTCTGTGATGTTTGGCCAGATCAACGCTAGTTCTTGGTTTAGCTCAACGAATACTTCTTGACCTTCTGGCAGTTCATCTTCAGAGAAGATTGCACCTGCAGGGCACTCAGGCTCACACAAAGCACAATCAATACACTCATCAGGGTTGATAGCTAGAAAGTTTGGGCCTTCGTAAAAACAGTCAACAGGGCAGACTTCTACGCAGTCTGTATATTTACAACGAATACAATTGTCAGTGACGATGAAAGCCATTCGACTTCTCCTAGAATCAGTTCAAAATTTTGCCAGTATTTTAGAGGCATTGCCTGTTTAGCGGCAAGAGGCAATTGTCAGTACCTCTAAATTTTCTGGTATTAGCTTATGCTACTACAGCTCGCTTTTCAGTTTATACAATAGATTAAGTGCTTCTAGAGGCGTTGTGTTGTCTAAATCTACCCCTGCTATTGCCTCTTTTAGCTGGCTCGCATCATATGTTGCAAATAAATCCGCTTGCATGGGGGCGCTTGGACGTATTTCAGGTGTTGCAAGTGGCGAAGCGCTTTCTTCTATATGCTGAGGCGTAGATGTTTCCGAGCCCCCTAGATGGATACGTTCACCTTCCAATTCTCCTAACTTCTGTCTAGCGTCGATAATGACACTTCTTGGAACGCCGGCTAATTGTGCTACTTGCAAACCATAAGACTGGCTTGCTGGGCCTTCGTGGACTTGATGCATAAAGACGATCTCATCTTCATATTCTGAAGCGGTTAAGTGTACGTTTGCTGCATTTGGTAAGCGGTCCGCTAAAGTTGTTAATTCGAAGTAGTGTGTAGCGAAAAGTACATAACTGCCAAGTTGATTTGCCAGGTATTCTACGGCTGACCATGCCAAAGAGAGACCATCAAAGGTACTGGTACCACGGCCTACTTCATCCATTAGAACCAAGCTGTCTTTGGTGGCGTTGTTTAAAATATTTGCAGTTTCAGTCATTTCCACCATGAAGGTCGAACGTCCGCCTGCCAAATCATCGGAGGACCCCATGCGGGTGAAAATACGATCAACGACTGAGATGGATGCTGATTCAGCCGGTACAAAGCTACCAGTATGTGCTAGCAATGTAATGATGGCAATTTGACGCATGTAGGTCGATTTACCACCCATGTTTGGGCCTGTGATCATCAGCAAGCTGCGCTCTTGATGCAGATTAAGATCATTAGGTATGAAAGGATCGGAGATCACCGCTTCGACCACAGGGTGTCGGCCCGCTTGAATATTCACACCTCCACGGTTATGAACCTCTGGGCAGCAGAAGCCTAGTCGGTTCGCTCGTTCGGCAAAACAAGTCAATACATCCAATTGAGCTACAGCTTGGCTGGCAGTTTGTAATGGTCCTAAAATCTCGTTCAGCTTATCCAGCAATTGCTCATAAAGTTGTTTTTCACGAGCCAACGCTTTGGATTTTGCGCTGAGTGCTTTGTCTTCAAATTCTTTTAGTTCTGGCGTGATAAAGCGTTCGGCATTTTTGAGAGTTTGCCGGCGTACGTATTCCGCTGGCGCGAGGTCTGAATGCAATCGGCTGATTTCAATGTAATAGCCGTGTACGCGGTTATAACCTACTTTTAATGAGGAAATGCCAGTACGCTCTTTTTCTCGACGCTCAACCTCGGCTAAATAATCAGTGGCATTGCTAGACAATGAAATCAGCTCATCCAGCTCCTCATCATAGCCTTGCGCCATCACACCGCCATCGCGAATGACGGAAGGAGGGTTTTCCACAATGGCACGTTGCAACTCTTTGGTCAGTTCTGGTTGTTCGATAAGGCGATCGTACAGTTGTGCGAGGCGGCCTTCAGTAGTGCTGCATCCATGAATTAATCCACGCAGTTCAGGTACTGTTTCCAGTGCCCAGCGTAGGCGGACCAAATCTCTGGGGCGAGCAGAGCGTAGGGCGACACGAGATAGAATACGTTCCATGTCTCCAATGCTTTTAATGGTGCTTTGCAGTGACTCAAACAAGAAGTTTTCCATCAGTACATGTGTTGCTGTTTGACGGCTATTAATCTCATTTAGGTCACGAATCGGTGTATGTAGCCAGCGCTTTAATAGGCGTGAGCCCATAGGCGTGGCACAGCTGTCGATAACGCTCATCAGGGTGTTACTGGCACTGCCATTTAGATTTTGATCGATTTCGAGGTTACGTCGCGTCGCGCCATCAATTAAAACAGTGTCGTCTCTTTGTTCAACGCTGATCGACTGAATATGAGGTAGTGCTGAGCGCTGAGTGTCTTTGGCATACTGTAACAGCGCTCCAGCCGAAGCAATGGCAGCGGTAAATGCTTCACAACCGAAGCCTGACAGGTCTTTGGTGTTAAATTGTTGAATCAGTTGACGATAGCTGGATTCGTAGTCAAAGTGCCAAGGGCCGAGTTCACTAACCCCGCGTTCAAGTGTAATCAAATCGCGCGCAGGGAAGTCTTCAGAAAGTAGAATTTCCTTAGGTGTGAGGCGTTGTAGTTCGCTGACTAACGCTTCATGGCCGTCTACTTCAAAGACGCAAAAGCGGCCGCTGGCCATATCAAGATAGGAAAAACCAAAGACGTCTAAACCTTTACGTTGTATATGTGCGACAGATAGTAGTAAGTTTTCACGCTTTTCTTCTAGGAACGCTTCATCACTGATGGTGCCTGGTGTCACAATGCGTGCGATTTTACGGTCTACGGGGCCCTTACTTGTGGCAGGATCACCGACTTGTTCAGCAATGGCAACAGACTCGCCCATACGAACTAAGCGGGCAATGTAGTTTTCTGCCGCGTGAAAGGGGATGCCCGCCATTGGAATAGGTTTACCACCTGAGTGACCGCGTGCAGTGAGCGTAATATCTAACAACTCGGCGGCTCGTTTGGCGTCGTCATAGAACAACTCATAAAAGTCGCCCATGCGATAAAACAGCATCTGATTGGGGTGCTGAGATTTGAGGCCAAAATATTGGCGCATCATGGGGGTATGGTTGTCTTTATCTGATTGGCTCATGCGAGTGCTCACGTTGTATGGATGAAACAGGGTCGTTATTCTAAGGC
The DNA here is from genome assembly GCF_001639725.1 of Marinomonas atlantica. Taxonomy (GTDB): domain Bacteria; phylum Pseudomonadota; class Gammaproteobacteria; order Pseudomonadales; family Marinomonadaceae; genus Marinomonas; species Marinomonas atlantica. The sequence continues at coordinate 11,179 of NZ_LTAW01000019.1, read as the reverse complement.
ATAATTTATTGATATTTAAGGGAACGCAATGGTTCAAGAGAAATTCCTTAAAGACTTGGTTAAACAAGTCGCGAAACGTCTGACCGAACGTCAGTATCAGTTAGTAACCGCAGAGTCATGTACGGGCGGTCTAATTGGCGCGTATTGTACTGAGATAGCGGGCAGCTCACGCTGGTTTTTTGGCGGAGTGATCAGTTATGCCAATGAAGCCAAAATGGCAGCCTTAGATGTGTCAGAATCAACACTTAATACCGAAGGCGCTGTCAGTGCATCAACTGTACGCCAGATGTGTGCTGGCGCGTTGGCTCTGGGAGGAAACGTGGCAGTTGCTGTCAGTGGTGTGGCGGGACCAAGTGGCGGTAGTCTCGAAAAGCCGGTTGGGTGTGTCTATATTGCTTGGCAGGTCAAAGGGCAAAAAGTAATTGTAGAGCGTTGCCAGTTTGAAGGTACACGTCGTGCGATTCGTCGAGAGGCGCTGGCACGTGCGCTAGAAGGTATTTTAGAAACGACTGTATAAAAATCTGTGTTTTTATACAGTATTTTCTTGAGCGTTTTTTTAAAACGCGCTACATTAAGCTCAGTTTAAATCTACGGATACATTACCAGTTAGGATTGAAATATGGCTAGCACGGCAGACAACAAGAAAAAAGCGTTAGACGCAGCGCTTTCCCAAATCGAGCGTCAGTTTGGTAAAGGCGCCATCATGAAAATGGGTGAAGGTGCGAAATTAGACATCGAAACCGTTTCGACCGGTTCGCTTGGGTTAGACATCGCTTTGGGTGCTGGTGGTCTACCATTCGGCCGTATTTGTGAAATTTACGGGCCGGAGTCGTCTGGTAAAACAACTCTGACGTTGAGTGTGATTGCTGAAGCTCAAAAACAAGGTAAAACTTGTGCGTTTATCGATGCAGAGCATGCATTGGATCCCTCTTACGCAGAGAAGCTTGGTGTAAACATCGCTGATTTGTTGGTATCTCAACCAGATACTGGTGAGCAAGCGCTAGAAATTTGTGACATGTTGGTACGTTCAAACAGTGTCGATGTAATTATCGTTGACTCCGTTGCGGCCTTAGTGCCTAAGTCAGAGATTGAAGGTGAGATGGGCGATTCTTCTGTTGGTGTACAAGCTCGTTTACTATCGCAAGCAATGCGTAAGCTAACAGGTTCGATTAAACATGCTAACTGTCTTGTAGTATTCATCAACCAAATTCGTATGAAGATCGGCGTCATGTTTGGTTCTCCGGAAACGACAACAGGTGGTAACGCGCTGAAATTCTACAGCTCAGTACGTTTAGACATTCGTCGTATTGGCTCTGTAAAGCAGGGCGATGAAGTTATTGGTAATGAAACGCGTGTTAAAGTGGTGAAAAATAAGATTGCACCGCCGTTTAAACAAGCAGAGTTCCAAATTATGTATGGTGCGGGTATTTACCGCATGGGTGAGATTATTGATTTAGGTGTGAAACAAGGTTTCATTGATAAATCAGGTGCTTGGTATGCATACGGTGGCAACAAAATTGGCCAAGGTAAAGCAAATGCCGCGCAATATCTAGCGGATAACCCAGCCATAGCGCAAGAAGTCGAGTCGATGATTCGTGAAGAGTTGTTGGCTAAGAAAAAGAAACCAGATGAAGCAGCTGAAGAATTAGCGGCCGAGACTGAAAAGCTAGACATCTAGTGTTAAAGCGAAATTTATAAAAGCAGCCAATTGGCTGCTTTTTTTTGCACTGAATGTTAAAAATAGTAAGAGCTATGGAGTCTATAAAAATTAACCACTACTCTATGTAGAAGCGTTATTTTTATTGAAGGTGTATAGGATGACATTTTTTGTACTGCTTATTATTGCAACGGCAGTGTCCACCGTAATGCTACTTGGCAGTGTATGGTGGTATTGGCGTATCAAAAAACAACTCGAAAATGAACCAGCAGACAATGATGAGCCGCAGGATGCTCCTGAGTTAAATGATACCGAGATGGTCAGCAGAGGTTCCGTTGAAGTTTCAGTGAAAGATGCGTGGTTGGATTTAATAGACCAACAGATAGACTTATGTAACGAGCTATTAACGACTCAAAATGACAATGAAAACGAAGATCTTACACTTCGTTGCTGGCAAACATTTTTAGAAGTTGAGCGAACTCTTATTCAAGACGGTAATGCAAATGTGGCCGACTATTTGGATAAGTTCGAATTCGTATTGGAGCGTTTAAAACAGGCTCAAGAAATTGATGCGTTACTCAAACAGTTGTCGGTGAGCAATCAGCTGTTGAAACAATTGAATAAAGTGATTCAAAAAACGGGCGATGCGGCATTTGAGCAAATGAACACGACTGCAAACTTGAATTTAAAGCTTGATGGTTTGCAAGATAAGTTACATGAAGAGCTTGAGTTGGACCAAGAGTTAGCTGATGTTCGTGCACAACTTGCAAGTCTGCATGAGTTTGCCGAGCGCTTAAAACAAGAAATGGACTCTAAGAGCGATCATGATGAAGAATATTTAGATAACTTATCTGAATTTTTAGGCAGTGCTTCATCAGAAAGTTTCCTCGCCCCCATTAAAAATGAATTAGACGATAAGATAGCAGAGCTACAAAGCTTGGCAGACTACCGTACCCAGACCATTAATGAGTTAAAAGAACGTCTTAAAAGTAAACGTGTATCAACGGATGATAGGCATGTACATATGGCTGAATATGACATTGCATTTGCCAAAATGGAAAAGAGTTTGCTAGAAAGTAATAAGGTGATTAAAGCACTTGAGCAGAAACTAGAAAGCCTTCAAACCATAAAATATAACTTAAATGTAGATGTTCGGAAGCGTGAGGAAGAGTTAAAAGCCAAGGATGCGAAGCTACGAGAATCAGGAGCTGATGTACCAATACGTGCACAGGAGTCATTGGCGCGTGAGCAAGATTCTGTCAACGCCATTGCAGACTTTATGGATAAGGTACCTTTATCTCCAGAATATTCAGATTTTGAAGCGGAGCAAAGTGTTAAGCTAGCTTCGCTACAAGAACTGGTTAATGAATCTGAGCTGTACGTTAATGTATTAGAGCGAGACTTAGAGAAAGCCAAACTTGAGCATGATGAGCTGACTGCGCGTTTGGAAAGTGCTGAAGAGGTGCCTCTAGTATTGTCATCACAAGAAAAAGAAGAGCTTGAGAACTTACGTGAGATCAACTCAGAATTAGAGAGTGAGAAAATAAGCTTAATTGAGCAGCTATCAGTGAATTCAGAGGATACTGAAGCCGTGCAGGAGCTACAACAAAAAATAAAAGAACTTGATATGAAAATAGAAACAGTTCAAGTGAACTACGTCAATATGGAAGAACGCTATCTTAATTCATTAATGTCTTAGACATCTTCACTGAATTCGATTGCGTACTTTACCTCGTCAAAGCTAAAGCCACGGTATACAAGATAGCGTGTTTGTTTCGCTTTAGCTTTAAAGTCTCGTTCCGGCGCATCACCAAATTTGCGTTGTTTGAGCTCCAAAGCAAGCTCAAACCAATCTGCCTCTAGGCTTGCAATGGCTTGTTTTGCCAATTCATCACCAATGCCCTTCATCCTGAGTTCATTCATTATGCGCTGTTTGCCAAGAGGCTTAGACGCTCTGCTGCGACTAAATGCCTCAGCGAAACGTTGATCACTTAGATAGTTTAACTCTGTTAGATAAAGCAGTGTTTGATCAATTGTTTCGGATTCATATCCTTTACGAAAAAGCTTCTGCTGAAGTTCTTTTGTCGAATGCTCGCGTGCGCCTAAAAGCCATAAAGCATAATTTTTTGCGTCTAGTTCAGCCATGGTTCTCTACAGAAAAAAGAAAAGTCATTATAACTGAAAATATTGCTTAGTGTTTTGGTGTAATAAGCTGTGCAAATAGAAAAAATCATTTTTATAATCTTTGTATTTATTAAATTACAGTGAGAAAAACTGCAAATGATCTGTAAAAATAGTCGATAGTTCTATTTTAGAGGTCTGCTATGAAAGTGTGTATTTTAGGTGCGGGTGTTATTGGTTTGACGTCTGCTTATTATCTTGCCAAGAAAGGCATGCAGGTGACAGTAATTGATCGTCAATCGGATGTGGCAATGGAGGCAAGCTTTGCTAATGCGGGTCAGGTGTCTCCGGGTTATTCTGCGCCGTGGGCAGCACCTGGGGTGCCACTCAAAGCAGTAAAGTGGTTGTTTCAAAAATACGCGCCTCTGAAAATCAGCCCTGAGCTAGAGCTTAAGAAAGTGGCATGGATGTCCAAAATGCTTCGCAACTGTACGGCATCGGCTTATAACACTAATAAATCTCGTATGATGGCTTTGGCAGAATACAGTCGTGATTGCTTCATTGATCTTCGAAAAGACATTGGTATTTCATACGATGATGGACAAGGCGGCACTTTGCAGCTATTTCGATCTGACGCGCAAGTTGATGGCGCGCAAAAAGACATTAACGTTCTGAAGTCTTTAGGTGTTTCTCATGAAGTATTAACACCAGCTGAAATTCTGACAGTTGAGCCGGGGTTAGCGCCTTCGATCGATAAGTTTAAAGGTGGACTACGTTTGACGGGCGATGAAACAGGAGATTGCTTCATGTTTTGCCAAGCTTTAAAAAAGCAGTGCGAAAGCATGGGGGTGACGTTCGTGTTTAATACGAGTGTTGAAAAGCTAGTCGTGGAACAGTCACATATTAAGGCGATTAAGACACAGGACGATACGATAGAGTGCGATCAATTATTGATCTGTCTTGGTAGTTATTCAAAAGAAATGCTGAAAGCGATTGGTGTAGACGTGCCTATTTATCCGGTAAAAGGGTATTCGCTAACGGTGCCCATCAGTGATCCTAATTTTGCTCCCGTTTCTACGATCATGGATGAAACCTATAAAGTAGCGGTTACGCGTTTAGGCGATCGTATTCGTGCGGCTGGTACTGCAGAGTTAGCAGGGTATAATCTTGATCTACCCAAAGTTCGAACGGATACCATTACTCATGTTGTGGGGGATGTTTTCCCGCAGGGCGCTGATCTTAGCCAGGCTGAATATTGGACCGGATTACGTCCGATGACGCCAGACGGTACCCCTATTATTGGTGAAACCCCCATTAATGGTCTGTATCTGAATACAGGGCACGGCACGCTTGGGTGGACTATGAGTTGCGGCTCAGCAGCCGTTATTGCTGATATCATGGCAGGTGAAAAGACGGAGATTGATTCGTCTGACCTAGCCGTTAAACGTTATGCAAATTAAGGGGCAGAAATGTCAAGGCCACTTACAGCGACCGTCGACTTAGAGGCGATCCTGTCAAATTATCGTTATGCAAAACAGCTTCATCCATCGTGTAAAGCGTTTGCCGTTGTGAAAAGTAATGCCTACGGTCATGGTGCCGTTCGCGTTGCGCAGTATTTAGAGGGCGACGCGGATGCCTTTGCAGTTGCGACCATTGAAGAGGCATTAGAGCTTCGTGAAGCAGGTATTGAAGCACCTATTATGCTGCTTGAAGGTGTTTTTGAAGCGTCGGAATGGGCATTATGTCATGAACATGGCTTTTGGACTGCATTAGAAAATACGATGCAGCTTGAAAGCTTGTTGGAACTTGGACAAAGCATTGAAAAAGTATTTGTAAAACTTGATACTGGCATGCACCGACTGGGCGTCACTAAAGATGTGGCGAATGAGTACATACAGCGTCTTCGTGACAGTGGTTTGGTTGATGAAGTCTTGCTGATGACGCACTTTTCTTGTGCTGATGACCTTGCTGATCTGACGACAATGAAGCAGTTAACGTACTTTGAACAGGCCCGTCAATCTATTGGTGGGACAGTTGAAGCCAGTGTGGCCAATTCCGCCGCCATCATGAAATGGAGTGTTCCAGAGGGGGGGTGGATCCGCCCAGGTATCATGCTGTACGGTATTTCTCCGTTTGCTGAGCTAAGTGGGATAGAGTTAGGTTTGAAACCTGCTATGGCGTTAACATCTAAAGTGATCTCTGTGCGAACGGTTGCGGCAGGTGAAAAGGTCGGTTACGGTGCAACTTATATTGCAGAGGACGATCATCAATTAGCAACCATCGCGGTGGGGTATGGTGATGGTTATCCCCGCGCAGCGGATAATGGCACCCCCATGCTGATAAAAGGAAAAGCGGCTGAATTAGCGGGCCGAGTGTCAATGGATATGATTACCGCTCGTTTAGTACAGGATGGCAGTTCTACTTTAGCCATTGGTGATGATGTTGTGCTGTGGGGTGATGGTGTGCCGGTAGAGAAAGTGGCGTACTGGTCTGAAACCATTGGCTATGAACTGGTAACCCGCATGACCACTCGACCTAAAATGATCTATGTAGAGGCTGATTAGCCCCATTATCCCTTCCTTTGTTTCATTTGATGCTCTCAAACGAGCATCAAATGCTCATATATGATCAAAAAGTAATGAAATTCATTTTTTAGGTTTTGATCAACTACGCTGTTTCCGTGTACTATTTTCTACCTTTCTAAAGCACTGTAACGGTCTACTTAAAGACGGTCGTGCTGTTTTTATTCGCCAGATATTTATAGAGATAGAGTCTCATCCAATTATGAAGAGTTCTGAATTACGCCAATCATTTTTGTCTTTCTTTGAAAGCAAGCAGCATCAGATCGTGGAATCCAGTTCGCTGGTTCCTGGTAATGACCCAACGTTATTGTTTACTAACGCCGGTATGGTGCAATTCAAAGATGTTTTTTTGGGGGCTGACAAGCGCCCATACACCCGAGCGACGACATCGCAGCGTTGTGTGCGTGCCGGTGGTAAGCACAATGACCTTGAAAACGTAGGTTACACTGCACGTCACCACACATTCTTTGAAATGTTAGGTAACTTCAGTTTTGGTGACTACTTCAAAGAAGAGGCTATTTCATTTGCGTGGGAATTCTTGACTGGAGTTCTTGGCCTACCAAAAGATAAGTTGTTGGTAACGGTCTACGCAGAAGATGATGAAGCGTTCGGCATTTGGAAAGATCAAATTGGTGTTCCGGAAGATAGAATCATCCGTATTGGTGATAACAAAGGCGCTCGTTATGCGTCTGATAACTTCTGGGCGATGGGCGACACCGGGCCTTGTGGGCCTTGTACTGAAGTATTTTATGATCACGGTGAGCACATTTGGGGTGGGCCTCCTGGTACACCTGAAGAAGATGGCGACCGTTTTATCGAAATTTGGAACGTCGTATTCATGCAGTATAACCGTTCAGCAGATGGCACAATGGCAAACCTACCTAAGCCTTCAGTTGATACAGGCATGGGACTTGAGCGTATTGCTGCGATTTTGCAGGGTGTTCACAGTAACTATGAAATCGATTTGTTCCAAAATCTAATCAAAGCCTCTGCCATGGCAGTGGGTACTGAAGATTTCGCGTCTCAGTCACTACGGGTTATTGCCGATCACATTCGTTCATGTTCATTCATGATCGTTGATGGGGTAGTGCCGTCAAATGAAGGTCGTGGTTACGTATTGCGCCGTATTATTCGTCGTGCTGTACGTCATGGTAATAAGCTAGGTCAGAAACAGCCATTCTTCCATAAATTGGTGGAAGCGCTGGATGTCGAAATGGGTGAAGCTTACCCAGAGTTACGTAAGCTAAAAGACCGTGTCGCTTCTATTTTACTGAAAGAAGAAGAGCAGTTTGCAAAAACACTCGATCAAGGTATGCGTATTCTTGAGGAGGCGATTGCTAATCTAGGTGATAGTAAAACGATTCCAGGTGAGACGATCTTTAAATTGTACGATACGTTCGGTTTCCCTGCGGACTTAACGAATGATGTTGCACGTGAAGCAGGTCTTGAAATCGATGAAGAAGGCTTTGAAAAAGCGATGGATGAGCAGCGTGCTCGTGCTCGTTCAGCAAGCAACTTCACCATGGATATGTCTGGTTCAGTAGACGTTGACGGTCAAACGGAATTTACCGGTTACACTTACCTAGAAGGGCAAAGCCCAGTTGAGCAAATTTTGGTCGACGGCGAGCCGGTTGATGTATTGCAAGAAGGTCAAATAGGTCTTGTCGTACTGACTGAGACACCTTTTTACGGTGAGTCTGGTGGACAAGCAGGCGATCAAGGTTGGTTGCGTGGTCCTGCGGCGGTGAAAGTATCGAATACTACGAAGCAAGGTAAGGTACATCTACACCATGTTGAAGTACGTGAAGGTTCGCTAAAAGTTGGCGATGTTGTGACCACAGAAGTGGATCGTTCATTACGTAATGCAACGGCGCTTAATCACTCGGCAACCCATTTATTACATGAAGCGTTGCGTCGTGTTTTAGGTGATCATGTATTGCAGAAAGGTTCTTTGGTTAATGCTGAACGCCTTCGTTTTGACTTTTCTCACTTTGAAGGGTTAACGGCTGCTGAGCTTGAGCAAATCGAAGATATCGTCAACGAGCAAGTGCGCCTGAACCACGAAACGATTACCGAAGTCATGGATATCGAAGCGGCCAAAGCGAAAGGCGCGCATGCTCTTTTTGGTGAGAAATACGAAGCGCAAGTACGTGTTCTAACAATGGGTTCTGATTACTCGATTGAATTGTGTGGTGGCACTCACGTTAAGCGTACAGGTGACATTGGTTTATTCAAAATTGTAACTGAAAGCGGTATTGCGGCAGGTGTTCGTCGTATTGAAGCGTTGACTGGTAAAGCGGCCATCGATGCAACACGTCATACAGAGTCTTCTTTGTCGCAAATCGCCGGTTTGTTTAAAGCCAGCAAAGAAGTGGCGTTTGATAAAGTTGTAACGTTGAATGATCAAGCTCGTGCGTTGCAAAAAGAAGTCGATTTGTTAAAAGGCAAGTTGGCGGCCCAAGCGGGTGCGGACTTAGCGTCTCAAGCGGTTGATATCAATGGCGGTAAGTTGTTGGTCGCGCAAGTTGAAATCGACGATCCAAAAGGTCTGCGTGATTTATTGGATGAGTTGAAAAGTAAGCTAGAGTCTGCTGTGGTTTTGCTAGCGGCGAATAACGACGGCAAAGTAAGCTTGATTGCAGGTGTGACAAAAGAGTTAACGTCTAAAGTTAAAGCGGGCGACCTGATCAAAATGGCGGCCCCTTACGTTGATGGTCGTGGTGGCGGTAGACCGGATATGGCTCAAGCGGGTGGTAGTAAGCCTGAAGGTATTGCCGAAGTGCTGGCTCTTGTTCCGGACTGGGTCAACGAACGAGTATAGTGTGACGCGCCCCTCTGGGGCGCTTTTTATTTGGGATGACGTAATATGGCATTGTTAGTTCAAAAATATGGTGGCACCTCGGTCGGCTCGATTGAGCGTATCGAAGCGGTGGCTGATCGTGTCTTGAAACATAAGCAACAAGGGGACGATATCGTCGTAGTGGTTTCTGCGATGAGTGGAGAAACCAACCGTCTAATTGGCTTGGCAAAGAGTATTCAGGCGACTCCTGATGCCCGCGAAATGGATGTGCTGCTATCGACAGGAGAGCAGGTAACCATTGCTTTGTTGAGTATGGCGCTCATGAAGCGTGGTTTGAAGGCGAAGTCTTATACTGGCAGCCAGGTTCGTATTACAACCGATAATTCACACGGTAAGGCTCGTATTCAAGATATTGATACAGACGCGATGCGTTCTGATTTAGATGATGGGACAGTGTTGGTTGTTGCCGGCTTTCAGGGGGCTGATGAGTTTGGCAATATTACCACACTAGGTCGCGGTGGTTCAGATACCACTGGTGTGGCTTTGGCGGCGGCGCTGAAAGCCGATGAATGTCAGATTTACACCGATGTTGATGGGGTTTATACCACTGACCCTCGAGTGGTTGACAGTGCCAGGCGCTTAGAGAAAATTACGTTTGAAGAAATGCTTGAAATGGCAAGCCTAGGCTCAAAGGTGCTGCAAATTCGTTCTGTTGAGTTTGCGGGTAAATATCAAGTTCCATTGCGTGTGTTGTCCAGTTTTAAAGAAGGTGATGGCACGCTAATTACGACTGATGGAGAGAACACTATGGAACAGCCAGCTGTATCTGGTATCGCATTTAATCGAGATGAAGCAAAGTTAACACTAAAAGGTGTACCTGATGTACCAGGTGTTGCGTCAAAGATTCTTGGCCCTGTAAGTGAAGCGAACGTTGAAGTGGATATGATTGTCCAAAACGTATCAATGGACGGCACTACAGACTTTACGTTTACAGTACATCGTAATGATTACGATAAAGCACTGAATATATTGCATGGTGTGGCAAAAGACCTGAATGCGAAAGAAGTGTTGTCAGATGACAAGATTGCGAAAGTATCAATCGTAGGGGTTGGGATGCGTTCGCATGCGGGTGTTGCCACCAATATGTTTAAAACTTTGGCGGATGAGTCGATTAATATTCAACTTATCTCCACATCTGAAATCAAAGTATCTGTCATAATTGATGAGAAATACATGGAATTGGCAGTACGTTCATTACATTCGGCCTTTAAGCTTAACGAACCTAATACGGGTGTTAGCGAAGCGTAACACTTTGATACAAGTTCAATGCTTTGATGTATGGATTCGAAGGTAGAGAGCAGCTACAATTCACCTTGTAAGGAAATCCCTACAAGAGGGTAGGGGGTTTCTGATATCTCACAAGGATTTTTAAGGAGAAGTGTTATGCTTATTTTGACTCGCCGTGTTGGTGAAACTCTAATGGTTGGTGATGAAGTATCAGTGACTGTGCTGGGCGTAAAAGGCAACCAAGTACGTATTGGTATCAATGCACCAAAAGATGTTTCTGTTCACCGTGAAGAGATCTATCTTCGCATTCAGAAAGAGCAAGATGAACAAGATACAGAAAATTAAACTTTTTTCAAAAAAAGCCTTTACATAACAACTGGTGTCTCTATAATACGCCGCACTTGTTACGGAGAGTTGGCCGAGTGGCCGAAGGCGCTCCCCTGCTAAGGGAGTATGGGGTGAAACTCATCGAGGGTTCGAATCCCTCACTCTCCGCCATTTTAAATGCGCATCCGTAGCTCAGCTGGATAGAGTACTCGGCTACGAACCGAGCGGTCGGAGGTTCGAATCCTCCCGGATGCACCATTTAGCTTGAGTAAAGCAAGAATAAATTAGCTAATGCTATCCTGTTAGTTAATCGTAAATAGTTTAGATATATGCATCCGTAGCTCAGCTGGATAGAGTACTCGGCTACGAACCGAGCGGTCGGAGGTTCGAATCCTCCCGGATGCA
>NZ_LTAW01000018.1 GCF_001639725.1 Marinomonas atlantica | reverse complement strand
GTTTCGATGGTTTGGCCTTGAGCATTGGTTTGTGTGGACTGTGTGACCGTGGCGCCGTCTACTTCTGTGGATTGAGTCGGTGTCGAGGGCGTTGATGGAGCAGGCGGGTTAGCCACATTCAGAGTTGCTGTATTCGCTGTAACTGAATCATTTGTGCCATCACTCACAGTAAACTTGAAGCTGGCGTAATCGGCACCTGTGCCACCGCTATCTGGGGTAAATGTCAGATTGCCGATATTGCTTGCTTGTATATCGGTATCCGTCGCTGTGATTTCTGTGCCATCGAGTTCTAGGGTACCTTTCGTTGGCAGGGTTGTGATAGTGATATGGTCCAGTGTATCGCCAGTATCCACATCACTGAAGCCAAAGTCCGCAGCGCTGAAGGTATAGGTGCTGTTAAAGCCGAGAGCCTTAGTCATATCTGCAGAGGTAGGGGCGGTATTAAGTGTAGCTGTAATGCCATTACCTGTTAAATCTGCAATATTAACCGTCGGATCTGCGCCTTTTTCCCAATCTTCCGCGGCAGCGAGATTATAGGTTGTGCTGTCATTAGATGCGGTTCCAGCCTTGTTGAGAATATTTGCGACGCTTGTTTTATCCGTACTGCTGAGCGTTACTGTGAATTGAGTCGCCGAGGTAATATCGACATCAGAACTGTCTGTTAGTGTGTAAGTCGCATTACCTTGGCCTTTGAAGGTTAGGGTAGAGGCATCAATATCATTATTGCTTCCATCGGCTTTAGTGAAGTTGGTACCCGTTACAACCAGTTTGTTGGTTGGCGCATGATAAGTAGCCGAGGTGATGGTCGGTATTGGAATATTGGATACAGTAATGCCATTACCTGTCGTATCCGCAATCACAACAGCGCTGTCCGCACCGCGAGCCCAGTCTTCGGCTGCGGCTAGGTTGTACGCGGTGCCGCCTGTGGAAGCCGCCCCTGCTTTGTTCATGAACAGATTTACCGCTGCTTTATCAGTGGCATCCAATGTAATGGTAAAGCTGGTGCCCGAAGTGATCTCAACATCACTAGAGCCAACTAGTGTATAAGTTTCACCACTTTCTCCAGTGAAAGTAAACAAGCTGGCATCAATATCTTGCCCACTATTAAGCTTGGAAAAACCAGTCCCTGTAACGACCAAAGCACCTGTCGTGGCGTTATAAGTGGTACTCGTAATTGCAGGAACAGCGACATTAGAGACTGTAAGTGTATTGCTTGCATCCGCTGTATCACCAGAGGTGACTTGCGTGTTCCAGTCATCGACTGCAGCTATGTTATAAGTCGTGCTACCTGTGGATGAGGTGCCGTTTTTGTTGATAATTTGCTCAACCTCAGCGGCATCATTGGCGCTTAAGGTTAAGGTAAATTGGCTAATACTGTCTCGTTCAACATCAGCCGTATCCGTTAGCGTGTAAGTATTACCACCTTCTCCAGTAACAGTTAATGTTGACGCATCGATATCAGCCCCGCCAGCGTTGGCTAGAATATTGCTGCCAGTAACCACCAGTGAATTTGCGGATGCATCATATGTAGCCGAAGTGATTTTAGGTGCAATAGAAACAGTCACACTATTACCAGTGGTATCTGCGATATCAGCGGATGTTTGTGCCGCAGCCATCCAATTATCTGCTACCCCAATATTATAGGTGGAACTTGCTGCAGAGCTGGTACCACTCTTATCCAGTAGCGCATCAACACCGGTTTTATCAGCCCCAATTAATGTAATGGTAAAACTGGTTGCATTGGTGATTTCAACATCACTGGTCGAAGTAATGGTATAGGTGGCATTAGTTGTGCCACCGGTTAGGGTGATAGTGGAGATATCAATATCATTAGTTGCGCCTGCTTTACTAACAAAGTTAGTGCCTGTTACAACCAACTGGCCGCTATCACTGTCATAAGTCGCAGAGGTTACAGCTGGGAGTGTATAGTTGGAAACTGTAATACCATTCCCAGTTAAATCAGCAATGGTATTTGCCGCAGGAGCTCCTGCCATCCAATCTTCCGTCGCTGCGACATTGTAAACCGTTGCGTCATCTGCACTGGTACCATTTTTATCCAGTAAGCCTCGAACGCTCAGCAGGTCCGATGCATTCAAGGTAACGGTCGCAGTTGTGCCATCAGTGATTTCCACACTGTTGCTGGTCAGGGTATAAGTATCCCCATTTGAACCTGTAATAGACAACTTAGAGGCATCAACGTCATTATTCGCCCCTGAAGCGGCCACAAAATTGGTGCCTGTTAACACCAATGTGCCAGCCGAGAAGTCAAACGCTGCATTGGTTAATGTGGGGCCAGTATAATTGGATACGGTAATTGCTGTAGTTGCGTTACTGGTATCTCCAGCCAAGGCTCCGGCAACCCAGTCATCTGCTACCGCAAGATTATATGTCGTCGCATCAACAGAGGATGTGCCATCTTTGTTTAATAAAGCGTTGACTGCCGCTTTATCTGCTGTGTTTAACGTAATGGTGGCAGAGGTTTCTGAGGTAACTTCTACATCATTACTGGTTAACACACGAGTACTGCCTGCTTCACCTGTGACCGTGAAAAGCGACACATCCACGTCATTGGATACCCCGGTTTTGGCAACAAAATTGGTCCCGGTTAATGTTAAAGTGCCCGCCGCAAAATCATATACAACTGCACTCAATGTTGGTGCCGCCACATTGGAAACCGTCACGTCCGTCGTTGCATCGACAGTGTTATTAGCCGCAGGTGCTCCCGCCATCCAATTATCAGCTGCTGCCACATTATAAGTGGTGTTCGACGTATTCGATGCAGTTCCATTCGCATTTAAAAGACCATTAACATTCAACTTATCTGTCGTGCTTAATGTAATTGTGGCTGTAGTTCCTGAGGTGATTTCTACATCAGTCGTATCGTTCAAAGTATAAGTGGCTGCGCTTTCACCGGTAAAAGTGAAAAGAGACGCATCAATATCATTTACCCCCCCGCTCTTACCGACAAAATGCGTGCCAGTTAATACCAAGACGCCTGTTGATGCATCATAAGTCGTGCTGGTAATCACAGGCGCCGTATAATTGGAAACCGTCACCCCGCTCGTTGCATCGGCAACCGTATTTCCCGCAGGTGCTCCCACCATCCAATCTTCGGCAGCAGCTAGATTAAAGGTAGTACTAGAGGTTGCTGATGCTGTGCCATCTTTGTTTAATAAGGTGCGTGCATTTATCAGATCAGAACCCGCCAACGTAACGCTAAATTGAGTAGATGAAGTGATTTCTACGTTGCTGCCAGTCAAGGTATAAGTCGCAGGGCCTTCACCTGTCAGAGTCAGTTTTGTGACATCAATATCATTAGTCGCTCCGGCGGTACTAACAAAATTGGTGCCTGTGGCTGTCAAAACACCTGTGTCATAATTGAATGTCGCGCTCGTAATCGCAGGCACCGCATAATTCGATACCGTCACACCCGTAGTCGCATCGGATATATTCGCGCTTGCCGGACCACCCGCCATCCAATTATCCTCTGCAGACAGATTAAAGGTCGTCCCTGCCGTCGCGGATGTGGTTCCATCTTTATTTAACAGAGCTTCAATATTTTGGATATCCGCGCCGCTTAACGTAATGGTGGCCGAGGTGGCTGAACTGATGTCCACATCCGTGGCACTGGTCAAGGTATAAGGTGCCCCACCTTCGCCTGTGATGGTGAAAAGTGAGACATCCACATCATTGGTCTCCCCGGATTTGGCGACAAAATTCGTCCCAGTTAGAACGAGCTGGTTGGAATTATAATCATAGGTTGCACTAGTAATGGCAGGCGCAGCATAATTGGAGACTGTAATCGCATTGGATGTGGTATCGGCGATACTCACCGCTGCATCCGCGCCCGTATTCCAATCTTCGACCGCGGCAATGTTATAGTTTGTCGCCCCATCAGACGCGGTGCCATCTTTATTTAAAAGCGCGTTCACCGCCAAGCGATCTGCTGTATTTAACGTCACAGAAAAACTGGTGCCGTCGGTGATTTCAACATCACTGCTGGTCAGCGTACGTGTGTCCCCACCTTCACCCATAATGGTGAGCTTGGTGACATCAATATCATTGGTTGCACCAGAGGCTTTTAATAGTCCCGTACCTGTCACCGTTAACACGCCTGTCGAATAATCATACGCCGCACTCGTGACTGTTGGCGCGGCCACATTGCTGACAGTAATGGCATTGGTTGCATCCGATGTTGCGGCACTGGCTGGCATAAAACCTGCCGCGGCATCTAAATTAAACGTCGTTCCTCCAGTTGAGGAAGAACCGTTCTTGTTTAGCATCTGATTTACTGCGGCTTGATCGATTGCTGATAGCGTCAGCATAAACTGTGTGGCACTGGTAATCTCAACATCCGCCGTATCGGTCAGCTGATAAGTCGCACCGCCTTCGCCAGTCAAGGTGAGTTTATTGGCGATGACATCTGCCCCAGCATCGGCGGTAAAGTTCGTTCCAGTTACGACTAATACTCCGGTGCTGGCATTATAGGTTGAGCTGGTAATTGTGGGGTCGCTCGGCGGTAGGGTGAAAACAATAGTGTCTATATACCCGTTATAATTTGCGGATGGGTCATAAGCTATGGTCATGGACGTTATGCCAATGAACCCGAGGCTAACGACTTGACCAGAGTCTAGAGAAATAGTTTGGTTTACAGCAGATCCCGTGTTTGGCGTGACTTTAAAGGTAATGTCTGGACTGTTGAAGTCATTTGCTAAAACCATGCTTGTTACATCAATAGCGGTGTTAAATGAAATATTCAAACTGGTTGGAGATCCAGATACGCCTAATATATTATCAATAGTGCCGTATTGGTTACCAAAGTTGCCTGTAGTTACCCCGCCTGCAGCAGTAATTGTCATTGTCACTCCCGAAACCGTTTCGGTATAGGGAGCTGATCCAGATCCATCCATTGTAAAAGTAGCCAAATCATATTGGTAACTATCAAAGGCCTTGGTTAGTCCCTGAGAGAAGTTTTCAATATGACCAATTTGTCGCTCTAGCTCGCCATCACCATGAGCCCCTGTTAAATCATCAGAGGCAGCGACATCCGCTTGTGTTAGATCGGCTAAGGCTTGGATAAAGGCTAGGCCGTTTTCATCTTCTGCGATGGAACAACCGTAGAGAAGAATATCGCCATCTTCCGCCATGGCGGAGCCAATGGTGGCTAGGGCGTCTTGGTATTGTGTTAGGTTAGCGTTATTCAGTGTGCTGTCGCCAAGATAAACCGCACCATTAGAACCATGGGAAATAACATGAACACCGTCTATATCCGTTCGGCCATCTAAATACTCGGCCATTTTGAGAACACCGTCTTCATTAGATTCTATAAAGACAATCTCCGCATTGTCATCGAGGCCTGCGATTAATGTATCGGAATCTGGCACAGATGCATCGATAAAATATACCTCGTTTGAAGTGCTTAATAAGCCTCGGTAATCGCTCATGATTGCTTTACTTAGTGCATGCTGATGTGTGTTACTGTGGGAGGTGAAGTCGAGTTCCCATGTACCGCCTAGCTCATGATTACCGACCAGAGAGCTAGAGGCTTGTACGGGATGGTTGGTCATTTCCGCTAGTAAAAGTACAAACTCACGTCCTAGATCACCTTGCCCCGTCTCACAACCATAAAGCAGAATATCTGCCTTATCTGACATGAATTGTGACCAGTTAGCCAGTTGAACTTGGTATTGTTTTAGTGTTTGTACATTTAATACGCTATTACTAAAGATCAACTGCCCCGGTGCGCCGTGGGTAACGATATGAATGGCGTCCAGATGACGGTACTGTTGCAGATGGCTACTCATCTGATGGATCGCATCCTGGTGCGGCTCCAAAAATACGGCTTTTACCCCTTCTTGGAGATCTTTAATCAGCAAGTCTCGTTCAGGAACAGTAGGGTCAATAAAGATAATTTGAGAGTAAGCCGTACGCATGGTGTCTTCCTTTGTAAACAAATCTACAAAACAGTTCGTTACAGTTTTAATGAAAATAAGTAATTGTCTAGCGAGTTACATATGTTATTAGGTGACGATCAGACTCGGTATTCGAACCCAAGTCTGAATTCGTCTATTTAATGTCTAATTCCGTGCTGGAAAAAGTCCCTCCATACAAATAATAAAGGGCATAACAAGGCTTGGCTGATGCATATCTAGTGGCACTGAATTACCGGATGTTCCAATACTGACTGCGCCGCTTGTAATCGTGACCTCGACAGCATCAGCGGCCATAGTTGTTGAGCTATGATTTGCATAAGTTTTTTGACCACCAATTCCCCCAGGTGTAATTCCCCAATAGTTTCCAGTTGGTTCGGCGTCATCAGAGCTCGTTCCAGCATAGGTGGTGACAGTCGCTGCCACATTGGACAGAGCTGCGGTATGGCTATGTTGTGGCAACTCACTATGGGACAAAACATGATCTTGAACGCCAAACTGAGCACCAATGGGATACTGGTGGAAAGGAGGGAAGTTGGTATTCCAGCCAACAGGAGTTCTTCCTCGTAGGTCAGGCAGTCCAAAAGTGGTTCGACCATCCCCGCCCCATTGGGTCCCTAAGATGGCAAACAAAGCTTGATTTTGTGAGATAGCCTCTAATTGCCCAAAGCAAAAACCAAAATTTCTCGGGGCAAAACTGCCGCCAAATATGAGTGTTGTACCTAAATAGTTATCCATTTACTCTCTCCTAATGTATAAATTGACTTTATTTCTACAGTGAATGGCTATGGTTCTCATAACTCGGTTTCGTCTGTAAATGTAAAATACTAAGTGAACTTCATACCTGCTGATAATTGGCAAACTTTCGCAAAGCGGTAGCCATCTAACACGCCATCGTTGTTCGCGATAATATCGAGCCTAATGCTTTCTTCTTTCAATGCCACGATGAGTCCTTGATCAGGAGAAAGGTGGATAATGGTTCCGGGGGGGGCATCATAGGTAGATAACAATGAGGACGTAGCCTGTAATAGTTGGGCGTGACTCTGCCCCATGTTTAGCCTAGCGCCACCATGCTGAGGATTACCAGCTCTCACTTGGCTACATAGTTGCTTCGCAGTCACTTTATGCCAATAAATGACTAGGTCTTGCTCTGTTAATCTTGCCGCTGTTAGCAAACATTCGCCTTGTTGGGGGCGTTCTTGCAATTGCCCAAATTGCTTAATTTGTTCGAAGATAGTTTCTAGCAGAGCAGGTATGCTTTGAATCAAGTTACTAAATAAACGGTTGGCGGTATCGAATGGGCCAATAAAGATGGGCTCTTGTGCAACGATGTTGCCTTGGTCGAACTGATCTGTTAGTAGGTGAGCAGTCAGTGCGGATTCCGTCTCACCATTGCGTATTTGCCAATATATTGGGTCCGGGCCACGATAGTTAGGTAATGGTGAACCATGTAGATTGATGGAACCGTATTTTGGTGTGTTGGCAACGGGCAGCGGTATTTTTTCACGACAGCAAAAAACAATGCCTAGGTTACATTTCCAACTGGTGATGGCTGTAATTGGTGTGTCATTTTCATTGTTGGAGCAACTTTGCACCGAAATATTAGCTTGAGATAATTGTTGCGCCAGCATTGCTTTTTCTTGGTCCCAAGTGCCAAAAATCAAAACGCCTGCCAACTTGTTTATTTGCTGCAAGTAGCCAATAAGTTCTAAAGATGAAGCGCCTGAGGTCAGTACTGTGATTCGCAACTTGTCCATGTTATTTCACTTAGTCCTTATGCAACAGTAGGTAAAAAACCGGGAGTCCCCGATAATTTATAGTAGAATTTTAACCAGTCTCCACTTTTAACTAATAAATCATCAGGCTCTGCCGCTTTTGGGACAAAGTCTATACAGACAGACATATCACATAACGGGTGCGTGATTCCGGAGTCGTATTCCTTGATCTGTTCGTTGCCAAATGTAGTGGCAGTAACGCTAAGCAATAGACTTGTCTTATTTATGTTTTCTATGCCTTTTGGTATTTGCACTTGATTGCACTCAACCAACTCCATTCCGTCTCCAAGTGGAATGATCGTGAGCTTGTGTAGCTTATCAAGAGAAAGAGAGAATACTTCGCCTAACACACTGCGCTCGTTTTGAATGTCTTGATCCACTAGGCTTGAATGGCTGCGTTCTTGATTAGCCCATTGATCCACATATTCCCGTTGACCAATGTTTAAAGAAGCGGTCACGGTAATCTTCTCTGGTAGCATGATGGCATCTTCTGACAGGAATGGTACAAGGTGCCTCGCAAAAGCGAGATGACCTTCTCTTGTGAAACCATGTTGTAGGGCTTCCATTACCAGCACATCAATTTTGTAGTTCGGCTGAAAATCCATGACATCACAACAAAGAACCTCATGAATATAATCCGCTATATCAAGGTCAGAAATTAGCTTATTGAGTGCTTTAACAGCGCCCGGCTGGATATCTATGAGCGTGATTTTTAATCTCTGACGATCAATATCTCTCGAAGCATAGTAGCTGATAAGTGGCAGCAATAAGGGCGCGCAGGGGCCACATGCAGGGTAGACAATATACACGGCTTCACTATCTTTCTTTTCTGCCAACGCTTGATGTATGCCGCGCAGGAAAGCCTGAACTCGGTAAATATCTTGGAAGGTATGGACGGCATTTTCAACAGACATGACCAAGCCCGTGGCATTGATGTAAGACGTCATTTTTTCTGACTCGGTTAGCTCTGCTTTATCATAACTCGCGAGTAAGTTTTCATAGGCATCGGCGAAGAGGTCTACCAGCTGGGTATGGGGAAGTTTATCGCTGAGAATTTGTGCGACTAGTGTATTAAATGAATTCTGTAATGCTTGTTGTAGCTCGTTTTCTGGTAGCTGATTTAAAAGATTATTAAGTTGCTTACGCAGGTTTTGGTTACAAATATCTTTTAACTTAGGGTCTGCGAAAGTAGTCATTGGAGAAAGCGTTTTTAGAGACATCTTTATTCCATTAAAGTTGTTTGATTGTTTTGCTTCATACCGAGTGAGTTATTCTCTGTAGGTGGCTAATCAATCAATTCAGTCTTGTTAATTTTTATCCCCTATTGATAGTAGAAGTCCATGTTATTTGCAACAAATATACTTATATTCCGTAAGCTTATTTTGTGTGTAAAGCACCCTGCAACCAAATGGCGCGGTAGTTGCTGGCTATTTCTAAGGCGGTTTCTCCTCCAATCTGCTCAAGCTGTTCGATGACTTGCCATATATTGTCATCAGTAATGCCTGGGTTGCCGTATTTATACACGACAATATCTTTTTTATAACCTGACTGAAGAAAGAGTGTTTCCAGCCAGTCGTTGACTAGGCAATCAATGACCAGGTGAACTCTGTCTGTTTTGCTATGATTATTTACTTGATGTGGGTAGTTGGCATTCATATACCAGCATTCACCTTCAGCAAAATGAATGGGCTGGTCGTTAATAATAAAGGTAACATCTGGGTGTGTTTGAATCGGGATATGCAGCCGTACACAGCCGTCTTCAAAGCATAAGTCCATATCTGTATGACGGCGTATTTCTTGCCCTGCTTTTAATGACATAAGGCGGGCGGAAATGAGCTGGCATCTGAAGCCACCAAGCACTTTTTGTAAATAGCTGCTTTGCTCTAGATACAGAGTGCTTTGATAGCGATCTGGATTGGTTTCAACGACTATGGAATTATTAATCTGACCATCAACCGATCTGAGAGGGAGGGATGTCCAACCGCCATTGTGTGCATTTTTGTTGATGTGAGTAAGCCAGTTGTTATTTTGTAATCTGGCTAGATCTTGCTTGAGCTGAGGAATATCAAAGGTCAGTGGCAATTTATGATAGGCATCTGTCATAGCAAGTGGTTCCTTTTCATTAGAGTGATTATATTGTCGTTGTCCGTAATATTTGGCTTCTTCCAGCCTCTGCTAACACCTCTCCTGTTGGGGATATAATCCTGCTCGAACCGATAAACTGTATGCCTGTACCCGTATCATGATCCATGCCTAGGCGGTTCGCAACGACGGAGTAAACAGCATTCTTTTGGGTCTGTTGCAGGATAGTCTCCAGACTGTCTTCACCACAGAAGTTAGATGGATTAAAGAGAATATCAATGTCCTGACCTGTTAGAGCTTTATTAGCACTGTCGAACCAAATATCGTAGCAAAGCAAAATGCCAATTCTCTTACCTAAAATTTCATAGGTATTAAACTGCGTGCCAGCACTGAGATAAGTCTTATCCGATGAGCATAAATGGACTTTTTGATGTTTTCCGATAAAGCCTTCAGGTCCAACTATGATGGCCGAGTTGTAGAGTTGTTCAGCCTCGGTTTCGAGCATGCCAGCGATAATATAAGCGGATTTGGCTTGGGCTATTTTTATTAAGGTCTGGGTGGTTTTGCCATATGGGATGTCTTCAGCGAGTTCAATGGCTTGTTGTTTTGAGAGAAACAGGCAACCTGTTGTACATAGTTCTGGGAGTAAAACTAGGTCGAAGTCACTTTGCATGAGCGCGCTTTCTATTTTGTTCAGGTTTTCCTGTACGTCTGCAAAGGTTACTTCGAACTGAAAAAAGCCTAAGTTCATAATGGCTTTCCCTGTTTGGATCGGTGATGAAACTGCCTGAATGTGAGATTGAATCTAGGCTGAGTGCAATCGGGCATCGCTGGGACAGCGTGCTCATACTCATCTTGGCAACCTTCCCCCATAACAAACAGACTGCCATCGTTTAACTGAAAACGGTGCAGCTCTGTGTGATCACTTTTTCTTCGAAGCTGGAATTCTCTTGTTGTGCCAAGGCTTATTGATGGAATGATGTCGGTAGAGCCGAAGGCTGGCGGATCATAGTGAAACCCCATATATTCTTGGCCATTCGGGTAGTACAAACAGACACAAACGTCGAATTGCAAGCCGATATGTTGATTGACTCTATTCCTTATTTTCTCTAACAAAGGGGGAAAGAGGACTCGTCGACCGTGTTCTCTCGGAAGAATGTTGAAGTCCGTGAGTCGTGAATCTACAAACATCATTTTCCATGGCTGGATAGAATAGGTCTGCCCGGTCGCAAAGTGAATTTCCTCAAAGTCTGTTAGGTCATAGTGTTCATTCATCCACTTTTGAAAGGCTAGGCTTTCTTGTTCCGATATAAATCGCTCAAGATGCTGTACTTCGCAGGCTAGCGGCTGTTGCATCGGTTCGCCTCCTTTAAAACTCTGCTCTGCTAGATGGTGTCATGTTTAAGTATTGCACAATCCTAGGGTGTTGAGCGCGATTAGGACTGCTGCCATGGGGCAGGGCATGATGCCAGATAATCAGGTCTCCCGCTTGGGCGGCAATCGGTGTGACATTGAAATCACTCCAATCTTGCTGTTGAGGGGCTTTTCCCTCGGGTAGCTGTTGTACCCAAGCGTCAAATTCCTTATGGAACCCCGGCACACAGCAAAAAGCGCCCTGATTCTCAGCGGTGTCGGTTAGGTAAATCAGCCCTTGTGTGGCAAAGGGGAGCGGTGTTTCGAATGCTTTAATATCCCAGTGTAGGTGAGGTCCAGGGAAAGACCAAGACTTCGTCTCAGGTGGATTAAAACTGACCCGGTCATAGGATGGCGTCAGTTCGCTGGTTTGCCAAAGCTGAGCAAAGATATCTTTAATGCTTTGCTTCTGACGTATATGTTCTTGAGCGGGACTATCAAACAGCTGAACCATTATCTGGTGTTGCGGTGCCGTGTGTTGATACCAAGACTCAGGTTCAGATAGGGATATTTGCATATGATGACAAATGTCGGCCAGCAGCGCTTGGCACTCTTGATCGCTTAAAGCTTTGGGTATGACCAGATAACCATTCTGCTGCCAAAAGTTTAGCTGTTCCTTGGTCAGAGGTGATGGGATCGTCTCACTTTTGTCTGTATCTTGAGCGAAGTAGCTGGCGACACATTCTTGAAGTTGCTGGCTTTGTTGGGCGGTGATTTGACCTTGGTTATGCTCAAGTATGTAGTGTGCCCATTGGTCAGGGTTGTCGCTTTGATACAGGGATTGTATCGCGCGCTCTAACCCCAACTTCAGAATGTCGAAAACTTTTATATCCAATGCCCATTCTTGTTGTTGAATATGGGGCGGCAGTTTTTTATGCCGATGTTGGTGATGTTTATGCCAAACCCGATTTAGATAGGGCAAATTAAGTAGGTCTTGATTGTTTGCTGGCGGAAGAGACTGCTCTGGAAACGAAGCCAGTTGTTCAAACTCAAATTTGAACTTTGGATGATCACCAAATTCATAAAAACAGTAAAGTTTAGAGTCTGGTTTAGGATTGGCTTCTCGTATTCTACGCGGCAGGTTTAAAGAACACTGGTTCTCGCTCAGTTTATGTTGGCTATATACGGTAATATCGGTCGTAAACTTCAAGTCTGATGGGGCATCGATTGGGTAGCTTGGGATGGTGAGTGCCTGCTGAATGGACGGTTCTGCTTGCTGGTTCAATTGGAGCGCAGACTCATGGTTTAAGGTAAACACATTGCCCAAGTAGGTGGCGTTATTCCGCTGTGTTAACCAAGCGTCTATGCGAATGGATTCAGGCACTAAACAGCCATCTTTCGCAAGCCAAGGGCTTAGATGGGCAAAAATCGACACTTGAGGTTCATGATCCAGCATCGCCTTCATGGTTTCAGAAATAATAATGTCGAACGTCTGATCTGGCTGTGGTTGCCACTGCAAGATATCAACACAGTCTATGCATTCAATATGGTCGTTTACGTTTAGTAAATTCTGTACTTTCTGTAATGCATCTAACGATTCTTGATGGATATCTAGTAACGTGACGCTTATTTTTTTCGGTGGAAATAAGGGTAGTAAAGGCAGTAACAGAAGCCCAAACGGCCCTGTTCCAGCGTATAAAACTCGGATGTGTTCTTTATGTTCAAGCTGCTCTTGTAAAGCTTGATGCGTACCTCTTAGAAATACCTGGGTGCGCATAAACTCTTCTGCGCACTGGGCAGCCGTAATCATGGATACGGCTTTGCCCTGAGCCGTTGCGGAGAATTTGTTATCGATAAAAATTTCAGGATGGATGTCTAATTCGGTTATATCGCAGAGAATTTTAACTAGCTGATCAATAATCGGTTTATTGCCATTTAGCTCACTATTAGATGAGTGTAGTATGTCCTGAACAATTTGTTTTAGTCGTGCTTGCATGCGAGTCCATTCCTTATCCATCCTGATCCAGTTTGTTCATAATAGATAGATGACATGATGCGTTGCAATAGAGCTTGAGCTTTAATGGGTAAATGATTTGTAGGGTATGGGATGAACGATGTTGGAAGCGCCAAATAAGAGAGTGCTGGTGGATCTGATTCACTTGATGTTAGAGGAAAAGAACGACGGACGAGCGGATCAAATATGCCTTGAGTTAGTTCAATACTGGATAGGGCTGGCTGGTTTGGAGGCGAATCATGAAGTGCCTCGGTATTCTCAATCGGGATTGGTATTATCGCCTGACATGGCTGGAAATTGCGCGTTTGGTTTAACCCGCACTCGACGCTATCTTACCGCTGTTTATCAAAGCGTGTCTGCGTTGTTACGGAATCAGCCCGACAACCTGCCTGTTCGCGTGCTTTATCCCGGTTGTGGTCCATACGGCATATTGGTTTTACCTTTGCTGGTCTTATTTTCGGCTAAGCAACTGATTGTAGATGTGATTGATTATCATGCGGCTTCAATTAGTTCTTTAAAACAGATAATGCATATTTTAGGCCTTGATGATCGCATTCAGTGTGCTGTGGGAGATGCGTTAGATTATCAAATTCCTAATACTCAGATGCCGGATTTAATTGTCTCTGAATTACTGTTGCCGGGATTAGAAAAGGAAGGGCATGTAGCCATCAATGAGCATCTGTTAAAGCAAGCGCCAGATGCTATTTTAATTCCAGAGAAAATAGATATTTCATTGTGTTTTGTTGACCCTGAAACGGAGTTTGATCAGCAAGAAACGATAAAAGATAGGCTTTGCTTAGGTCTTGTGTTCAGCATGAACCGAAATTCGCTACTGGCGGCAGACTCAAACAGTGATCTTATGACGGCTGAAACATTAATTGTTCCAGAATATATGAATCCCAAATTGGTACCATGTTTATTCACACACATACAATTATGTGATGAACTTGTTATAAAAGAGTACGAGAACGGTCTTACAACCCCTATAGTCTATGCACTGCCAAAAAGTTTTCATAAAGCTAATACGCTAGTATTTTCCTACAACAAGGGGCATATGCCGGGCTTATTATGTTCAGCAGTTTTGTCTTAAGTCTGATGTCGAGGTGTCAATGTTACCTTGTTTACCGAATGAGCCGCGTATTGTAGATCCTAAGCTGCAAGGGCGTTTAACCGATGAATATCTGAGTGAATATCAGCCTCAAATTGAGCAATTATTTACTGAGCTACGCAGGCAATTAAACGTACATCTGCGAAACGCAAAGCCTATAAAGCTTGGCAAGGCTTATCCATTAGGACAATGTCTTGAAATCTCCCAGGCGTTCGAAGTAGCGTTTGCCCAGTTAGAACCATCAAAATTAAGCACGCCTGAGCATGTTATAGCATTCCAAGCTATCAAAGCTTTTATAGCGGCGGGAGGGGAGTTTCGCCAAGTCTGGGGGGATTTGCGCGGCGAATATTTTCAAAATGCGTTTCTACTCGGAAGCTGGTATGTAGATGTGGCGAATGACACGGTAGACCGTAACAAACCTTCGGTAGAGGTATTGCCTTTCGCAGAGTCTGGGTTACGTCCAATTCAAAATTTTGCGCATTTTGCAGTGATTGCTAAACGTTACTGGGGGGCGGCATCGCTGCCTAATATTGTTTACCCTGAGTTGGCACCATACGTCCCATTAATTATCCTACAGCCAAATGCTGGCCCCCAGCTACATGGCATGTTTGATTATATGATTGCGCTGACCCAGCGTAGTGAATTTGCCATGAGTGAACAGGCGATTAGTGAGTTATCTTTTCCTGAACATTTGTATGAAGCTTTTGCGGCAGGTGGTGATCAATCCATTGAGCAGGCCCGGTCGCTTGCTTTGAAAGCTTGTCAGAAAGCACGAGCTGTAGAAGGCTATTTGTTGGGGTCGGCTAGAGATAGCGCTATTCAAAAGGCTTTGTTGGTCAATCAACATTGGACGAAAACATGCGTGCAGTTTGGGTAGCTATTCGAGGTGTGTAGGAAGGGGTCTTACTTCGACTGATAATGGTCGATATTTGGTGTGTCTGGAGATACCGCAGCTGAGTCGGATATATTTAACCCAAAAGGTGGTGAGTTCCCTGACAGTATGGAAACGCTTACTGCGATGCGAACCATCATGAATGA
>NZ_LTAW01000017.1 GCF_001639725.1 Marinomonas atlantica | reverse complement strand
AGTTCAGTTGGTTAGAATACCTGCCTGTCACGCAGGGGGTCGCGGGTTCGAGTCCCGTCCATTCCGCCATTTACTTTCTTTAGTTCTAAAGAGTAGTAAGTTGCCAAGCGTTACCATCATTGCGATGGGTGTGTAGCTCAGTTGGGAGAGCGTCGCCCTTACAAGGCGAATGTCGGGAGTTCGAACCTCTCCACACCCACCACTCTTATGATTGTTTTTGTCATATGAGATCCCTCTAGTAATCCTTGATATATATGTGTATGACTGTTCTAGTCATTATTTATTTCTTTTTCTAGCATTGTTAATGTTGAGTTGTTCTCAGCCTCTTAATTTATCATGTGGCGAATATGTGACCATATGGTGACCATCTTGAATATTCCGATTTTGAATCCATCCTTTAAAATACACCCAGATACCTATTTTAGCCTCTTTTTTGACCTTCGCTCGTTTTGGTTCATATGGTAAACATGATGTTTTTGGTCACAAGATTTCTGTGACCAAATTTGTTGCCAAGTGACTTAAATGCACCTAAAGTGTATTTTTCTACATTCTCATAACTCACTGACTAACAAAGGAATTAATTGTTAGGGTTGATTGGTATTTTATAACGAAGCTGAAAAAACAATGTGACCAAAGCACATAAAACAGTATTTTCTTTTTATCGTACGAGTTTTTGCGTTAAACCTTAGTAGTGTGGGATTTTATATTTACTCAGGGAGTCGAAAAATGGGTACTAGTTACACTGCGTTATTTCGTCAAATAGAGATTCTAAGGGCCATTCCAGATAAACCAGGTTGTTATATAGCGACAGGAACAATACAAACGGTGTTACAGGGGAAAGGTTTCAATGTTAAAACTCGTACTCTTCCTAGGTTCTAACGTTAATAGGTCTAGTAACATCTGGGAAGTCCAGAATGTTATATCTATAGTTTCTGACTTCTTGGGTACTTCACAACAGAAATAGTCAAATGAAGGCGAAGTAGGCTGGCTGGGTATACAAAACTTGAATAGTTAAAGCAGATCTGTATCAAAAAAATTAACTAGGATTATAATTTTTTCTAGCTTAAATTAATTATTTCAAGTTGCATTGCGCTATTTACTTGCATATAGTCTGGTGTATTCAAAGTTGAGTACATTGTACATGCCTGCATTATTTTTAAATAAAGTTAGTATTTCAGCGAGAAAACACGGTTTCGTGTGTTTGTTGCTGTTTTTGCTATCGTTATTTTCGATGGCAATGGCAACGAACAGTATGATGTCACCTTCCTCGAATATGATGTCTATGGAAATGCATGACACGTCAGAATTATCGGATCATGATATGTCTCCTGATAAGGGGGTCTCTTGTATGTCCGCTTCGATGGACGAATGTTCTAGTCTGACATCAGAGCACAATCACCAAAATTGTATGGACAATCATTGCAGTAGCTTTTCAGGCTTACTGGTCAGCTATCATTCTGATTCCGACAATATTTCTTCTGTTCACACGACTCTGTTGTCTGAATTCTACGTTTCTACCCACCCAAATACACCTTATTTCCCTCCTATAGTCATTTCTTAAATTCGCAGTTTCACTCATCGCTTTCATTTGCGTTGAGATTTTATGAATTTAAAAAATGAGTACCTTAGCCAATGGCCAAAAACAACTTTTTGGCATTCTGTTATGTATTACAGAGTGTCTATTGCCGTCAATTTTTAATCGGTAAAACGAATCGTATTGCCTCCGTTTTCCTATTGTCGTTACTGCCCTTTGTTGCGAGCGCAGAAGTGTTAAGCCTGCAACAAGCGGTGGAAAAAGCCATCAATCAAGATGATTGGTTGACTTCCAATCAACAAAAAGAGAATGCCATTCGTGCCTTAAGCCAAGGCGTGACGGCATTGCCTGATCCAAAAATCAATGTTGGTTTATTGAATATGCCAACTGACAGCTTTGATTTTAACCAAGAAGCGATGACGCAATTTAGCGTGTCGGTATCTCAGATGTTTCCGGCGGGCGATACCTTACGTTTAACAGGGGAAAAGTACGCCGTTCAAGGCGATCAAATGCCCTTGATGCGAGATGATCGTCGTGCAATGCTGGCAATGGAAGTGTCAAATCTTTGGCTAACGGCCTACAGCTACGAAGAAAGTATCAAACTCGTTAAGCAAAATAGAACCTTGTTCGAACAACTTCATGAGGTAGTGGAAAGTAGTTATAGCTCGGCGTACGGGCGAGCCAAACAGCAAGATTTAGTGCGCTCTGAACTGGAGTTGATTAAGTTAGATCATCGCCTTACGCAGCTTAGCCAAGCGAAAGAAAATGCACTGAAAAAATTATCCCAATATATTCTTCCGACAATGGCTGATCAGAACACAGCTGATCAAGATATCACCCTGAAAACAACGGGTGAACCCATTATGGTAACCCCGTCTAATATCCTTTCATCGAATTCATTGGCATTGGCGGCTCGCCTGAGCCTGCATCCGTTGGTTCGCATTGTCGATGTTCAATCCAATACCGCGCAGATAGATAAATCGATTGCTGAGCAAAAGTACAAACCAGAATGGGGCGTTACGTTGGGTTACGGTTATCGCGGCGATGATCTAAGCGGCAAAGATCGAGCCGATCTGGCGTCTATTGCGGTGAGTGTCAGCGTACCAATCTTTTCGTCTAGTCGACAGGATGCTCAGGTGAAAGCCGCGTCCTTACAAGTTGAGTCTTTTCTTTCTGAAAAGCAGCTGGTGCTGAATGAATTCATGGCGAAATACCGTGTTCTGACATCTGATATTACTCTGCTAGATCAACGAATCCGTCTTTATCAAACAAAGTTACTTCCTAGTTACAGAGAAAGCGCACAAGCCATGTTGAATGCTTATACCAGCAATGATGGTGTTTTTTCGGATGTGGTTCAGGCGCGTATCGCGACATTGAATGCGCATATTGAATTGTTGAATATTCGCATTGAGCGTTTCAAGCGCTTGGCAGAATTGAATTATGTGATGGCACAAGGTGAAGAGGTGAAACTCAAATGAAAGTAATCGGGTATATCGGCGTATTTGTACTAGGTGGCGTTCTTTCGGCTACGGGTTATCACTTTGGTCTTCAAGCATTTAATGTTATGAACGGGGAAATGAATGCTGGTGCATCAGTCACGAAAGATGAAAAAGCGCCTTTATATTGGGTGGCGCCAATGGACCCAAATTACCGTCGTGACAAGCCGGGTCAATCTCCTATGGGAATGGATTTGATTCCTTTTTATGGTGATGATCAAGGTTCCAATAATCAGGGTGCTGGTACTGTGAGTATCTCGCCTGAAGTCGTTAATAACCTTGGCGTGCGAACCGGAAAAGTGTTTGAAGGCGTACTGAAACCAGACATTCGTACAGTGGGCTATTTGGCCTACAACGAAGACAAGATTGTTCATATTCACCCTCGTGTCGAAGGTTGGATTGAAAAGAGCTTTATTAAATTCAATGGTGATTCAGTTGAAAAAGGTCAGCCTTTGTTCGATCTGTATTCACCAACCTTGGTGAATGCGCAGGAAGAATTTGTCTTTGCGTTAGCGCGCAAAGACCAGCGCATGATCAACGCGGGTGAAGAAAGACTAAAAGCTCTGCAAGTGTCGAGCAGTTTTATCCAATCGTTAAAGACAAAGCGCAAAGTGTCTCAAACAGTGCGATTTTTTGCGCCACAAAGCGGTGTGATTGACAACCTTGGAATTCAAGATGGTTTCTACATTAAGCCAGGCACAACCTTGATGTCGATCGCGGATCTGAGTGAGGTGTGGTTGGATGCCGAAGTGTTTGAACGCCAAGCGCATCTTGTCGCGGTGGGTCAACCGGTTGAGGCTGTTATGGATTTCCTACCGGGGAAAACCTTTGCCAGTAACGTGGATTTTATTTATCCGACTCTAAATGCCAAAAACCGCACTTTGCGTGTTCGCATTCGTTTAGACAACCCTGAGCAACTCCTGAAGCCAGATATGTTTGCCCATGTTCGTATTGAAACCACGGACCCAGGTAAAAAACGATTGATTGCAAAAGAAGCTCTAATTCGCGGCGGCAAGCAAAATCGCGTGGTACTGGCATTGGGTGAAGGGCGTTATAAATCGATTGCAGTTGAAACCGGCGCGTTCGGCGATGACTACGTGGAAATTTTAGATGGCTTGGTGTTGGGTGATGAGGTCGTGACATCGGCGCAGTTTTTGTTGGACTCTGAATCCAGCAAAAGCTCGGATTTCAAACGCATGAATATAGACAGTGAGCAGACGTCAATGCCTGCCAGTGGCACTGAAATGACTAACACGTCAATGTCTGGCAATGAAATGTCAGTAGCAGAACCTGCTAACAATGTTTGGGTAGCCGCACGCATTAATCGTATTGATGCAACAACACGCAAGGTGAATGTAGACCACGACCCTATTGCAGATTGGAATTGGCCAAAAATGACGATGGACTTTACGCTAGCCGATTGGCTGGAAGTTGAAGAATTACCGATTGGCAAAAATATTCAGCTTGAGATTACACGTGAAAGCAGCGTGAAGTTCATGGTCACTGACTATTTTGACGCTGAGACGGAGTAGGGGAATATCATGATTGAAGCGATCATCCGTTGGTCCATAAACAACCGATTCATGGTGTTGTTGGCTACTTTTATTTTAGTGGGCGCTGGTTTGTATTCGTTAAAGAATACTCCTGTTGATGCCATTCCTGACTTGTCTGATGTGCAAGTTATCATTAAAACCAGCTATCCAGGACAAGCGCCACAAGTTGTGGAAGATCAAGTTACGTACCCGTTGACCACGGCGATGTTGTCTGTGCCGGGTGCTCAAACAGTGCGCGGTTATTCGTTCTTTGGGGATTCGTATGTCTACGTGATTTTTGATGAAGATACCGATATGTACTGGGCGCGAAGCCGAGTGCTGGAGTATTTAAGTCAGGTTGCGCCATCCTTGCCCAGTAACGCAAGGGCACAATTGGGGCCAGACGCAACGGGTGTCGGCTGGGTATATTTGTACGCCTTGGTCGATAAAACCGGTCAAAACGACTTGAGTCAATTGCGTTCATTGCAAGACTGGTTCTTGAAGTATGAATTACAAACCGTGCCTGGTGTATCTGAAGTGGCGCCCATTGGCGGCATGGTGAAGCAATATCAGGTAAGTGTGAATCCAGATAAATTGCGTGCGTTAAACATGCCATTGAGCCACATTCAAAATGCCATTAAACGCGGCAATCAAGAAGTCGGCGCGTCGGTCATTGAAATGGCTGAAGCTGAATACATGGTTCGAGCTTCTGGTTATATACAGAGCGTCGAAGATATTGAAATGATTCCGCTTGGCGTCAGTGAAAGTGGCACACCGCTGACGATCAAAGATGTGGCAGACGTTGGTATTGGCCCACAAATGCGTCGAGGGTTAGCGGATCTAAATGGCGAAGGCGAAACCGTCGGCGGCGTGGTGGTGATGCGTTTTGGTGAAAACGCACAGAAAACCATCGAAGGCGTAAAAGCGAAATTGGAAACCTTGAAATCCAGCTTGCCAAAAGGCGTTGAGGTGGTGACTGTTTATGATCGTTCTGGTTTGATTGATCGTGCTGTGGAGAATTTATGGACCAAACTGCTGGAAGAGTTCCTTGTGGTTGCGTTGGTTTGTATGGTGTTTCTTTTTCATGTGCGTTCCTCTTTAGTGGCCATCATCAGTCTGCCTGTCGGTATTTTGACTGCCTTCATCGTCATGCATTTGCAGGGTATTAATGCCAATATCATGTCGCTTGGCGGTATTGCGATTGCCATCGGCGCCATGATTGATGGCGCAATCGTGATGATAGAAAATCTCCATAAGCATATGGAAAAAGTCGAAATGACCAAGGAAAACCGTTGGCAGGTTGTGACCGCCGCGGCTACCGAAGTCGGCCCCGCGTTATTCTTTAGTCTGCTGATTATCACCGTCAGTTTTGTGCCTGTGTTTACCTTGGAATCCCAAGAAGGACGGATGTTTGGCCCGTTGGCCTATACCAAAACCTATGCCATGGCCGCATCGGCGGCATTAGCAATCACTCTCGTACCTGTTTTGATGGGGTACTTTGTGAGAGGTAAGGTCTTGCCTGAGCATAAAAACCCCGTTAATCGGGCTTTGATCGCGGTGTATATGCCAGCGCTGAAAGCCGTGTTGAGTTTTCCGAAAACCACCATTTTGGTGGCAATTGCTATATTTGCCATTGGTATGTGGCCGTTAAATAAGTTGGGCAGTGAGTTTATTCCTAACCTAGACGAAGGTGATTTGATGTACATGCCAACTGCCTATCCGGGGATCTCCATCGGACAAGCACGTCAGGTATTGCAGCAAACGAATAAATTAATTGCGACCTTGCCAGAAGTGAAAACTGTCTTTGGGAAGGTTGGCCGCGCGGAAACCGCGACAGACCCAGCACCTTTGACGATGATCGAAACCTTTATTCAACTCAAGCCTCATTCTGAATGGCGAGACGGTATGACCAGCGACAAGATCAAGCAAGAGCTGGATCAGCTGGTCAAGATCCCTGGCATTACTAACGCTTGGGTAATGCCGATCAAAACACGAATCGATATGCTGGCAACGGGCATCAAAACCCCTGTGGGTATAAAGGTTGCAGGTCCTGATCTAAAAGTGATTCAAGATATTGGTTTGCAGCTAGAGAAAATCTTGAAACCAGTTGAAGGCACGGCATCGGTTTATTCTGAGCGTGTGGCCGGTGGTCGTTACGTCAATATAGACATTAATCGCGCGAAGGCATCGCGTTATGGGCTGAACATTCAAGATGTTCAAGAGCTTATCTCTTCGGCGGTGGGTGGCATGAATGTCACGAATACTATTGAGGGGCTTGAGCGCTATCCCATTAATGTTCGCTATCCACAAGAATATCGTGATTCACCAGAGCAATTAGCCCTTTTGCCAATCGTGACTCCGAATGGTTTACGAATTGCTTTGGGGGATATTGCTGATGTGTATGTGGAAGAAGGTCCGCCAGGATTAAAAAGTGAAAACGCGCGTTTAAACGGTTGGACCTTTGTGGACATTGAAGGTGTAGATATTGGCCGTTATGTCGAAAACGCACAAAAAATCGTAGCAGACCAAGTGCAATTACCAGCAGGTTATTCGTTAAATTGGTCTGGTCAATATGAGTATATGCAACGGGCAAAAGAAAAGCTGACCTATGTAGTGCCGCTTACATTGGCCATCATTATTGTCCTCTTGTATATCAACTTCCGTAATTTCTACGAGGTGGCGATCATTATGGGCACTTTGCCATTTGCTATGGTGGGTAGTATCTGGCTGATGTATTTGTCTGGCTTCAATTTCTCGGTTGCAGTGGGGGTTGGCTTCATTGCATTGGCTGGCGTGGCCGTGGAAATCGGCGTCATTATGTTGATGTATTTGAATCAAGCTTGGACTGAGACACAAAGTAAATGTGCTGAAAAAGGCGTCTTACCTCGCGCGGACACGCTTTACCATGCGGTGCTTCACGGCGCTGGCATGCGAGTTCGTCCGGTGATGATGACAGCGGTATCCATCATTATCGGCTTGCTGCCAATTTTATATGGTACTGGAACGGGATCGGAGGTGATGAGTCGAATCGCTGCACCTATGGTTGGCGGTATGGTGAGCGCGGTCGTACTGACGTTATTAGTTTTGCCTGCGGTGTACTTTATATGGAAAAAATCTTCATTGAAATGAGTGTTTGTTTCAATCGATGTAAAACGCGGTTTTTCAGAGCCGCACAAAATGCTGGTACAGGTGGGCTCCTCTTTGTGCCAGTGCAAACAAATATTAAGCTCAAAGCAATTAAACTTTAAAGGATCATAGTATGAACAAAATCAAATTAGCGCTTTCTGTATTCGCAATGACAGCTGCTGTAAACGTATATGCACACGGCATGATGAAAATGACATACCCAGAAGATGGTTCCATGCTAATGGCACAAGCTGAGCGCGTAGAAATGCATTTTCAACAGCCGATGCGCGTGGTGAGTTTGAAAGTTGTTGGATCGGATAATAAACCAGTGGCGATTAAATATGATCGTAAAGGTGCTGCAACGGAGCATTTTAAAGTAATGCTGCCTATGTTGACGCCAGATACTTACTCTGTTCAATGGAAAGCCATGGGGGAAGATGGGCACATGATGAAAGGGGCGTATAATTTCATGCAGCATTAATTGTTCGCGGCAGTTGATTTGAGTAATAGAGCAAAAAATAACGGGAGGCTGTATGGCGTTAACGAATTGGGAGGTCGCGCAATTATTGACACGTTGGATGTTGTACTTTGGTGTATCCAGTGTTGTTGGTGGTTTGTTTGCGTTCAATTTGCTGCGCCATCAGCCTGTTTTATTGCTCTGTATAAAAGGGTATATAAAAGTCGGCGTGCTGGTGGGAAGTGCGGCTACGGTGGCGTATTTCTTTATTCTGGTTGGCGCTGCGATGGAGGAAGGTCTTTGGTCTATGTTTGATCCAGAGATGGTTTCTATCTATTGGGATTCCGCTGCTGGCAGCATTGTGATGGTTAATTTGTCCGGCTACGTTATTGTGGCGCTGGCTCTAATTTTATTAGGGCAGGCACGTAGCGAGAATGCTTGGCCTTATTCGTCTTTATCATTGCTGGTCGCTTCTTTTGGTATTGCTAGCTTAGTGTATTCGTTTTCTCTTTCTGGGCACTCGATGAGCCAAGCTTGGTATTATCAAGTGATATTTTTCATTCACATCTTAATCGCGGCTTGGTGGTTGGGATTGTTGTTTCCATTGTGGCTAGCGGTGCGCCACGCAACAGTTGAAGAGTCCAATATAGTATTAGAGAACTTTGGTAAGCTGGCGGTTATTACCGTGTCGATTTTATTACTTTGTGGCGTCTGGATGAGCTATGAATTGACAGGATGGCAAGGTTTACTGTCATCAGACTATGGCTTTTGGTTGATGGTCAAGCTTGCTCTGGTTGCCGTTATTCTTGCGATGGCAGCGTATCATAAATTGTATCTTGTGCCGCTCATTTTAGAGCGTGGCAATGCGAATGTTATTCAAGAATCCATTTTAACCGAAAAAATTGTCGCGGCTGCGATCTTGGCGGTCACTGCCATGTTTACCACCTTTGTTGGGCTTCCAATGCATTGATTGGAGTTCTATTAATTTTCGTTGTTTTAGTTGGTGAAATGGTAGAGGAAGAGTCAGACAAGAGCCGATATTAACGCCTTTTTATTGATAAGACATTTATTTCATTAGGCAGTCTAATGGCGTGACAGCTTGGATTTAAGCTTTTTTACAAGAAATAAAGGATGAGCGGTGAGGCGAAAAATAAAAGCTTCACTCGCATCACCATTAATTTCAACAATATAAAAGAAAGGGCAATACCATGATGAACGAAAGTATGTTTGGTAGCACAATGTGGGCAGGACACTGGTTATGGATGTTAGTGATTGCGACCTTAGTTGTTGTACCTGTCTATAGAATATGCAAGCGAGCTGGATATTCTGGTTGGCTGGGGTTGCTGATACTGGTTCCAATGGTCAATCTGGTTTTGTTGTATTTTATTGCTTTTTCTGACTGGCCTGCGAGTAAAAAAGGAGCACAGGATGAGTGAGCATTCGAATCATCATGAACATAAAAGCCACGGTGTACATGACCCTGTGTGCAAAATGTCAGTGGATCCCCAAACTGCAGATTATAGCAGTCAGCATGCCGGAAAAACTTGGTATTTCTGTTCTTCCGGTTGTCAGTCGAAGTTCGATAATAATCCAGAAAAGTATCTCAGTGAAGAAAATGAGCAGACAGAGTCGGTTGCATCCGGAACCATGTTTACCTGTCCTATGCATCCAGAAATTCGTCAACAAGGCCCGGGTGAATGCCCAATTTGTGGCATGTCGCTGGAACCTGAGGAAGTAAGCCTCGACGACGGCCCTTCAGTAGAGCTCGCCGACATGACTCGTCGATTCTGGATTGGTCTGGCTCTGGCACTTCCGGTTTTTTTGATCGAAATGGGAGGCCATCTCTTTAAGGTTGACCATATTGTGTCGCCACAAATATCCAATTGGATTCAGTTGGCTTTAGCTACTCCAGTGGTCGTTTGGTGTGGTGGACCATTCTTTGTACGCGGTTGGAAATCTGTACTTAATAGTAATCTTAATATGTTCACACTTATTGCCATCGGTACGGGTGTTTCTCTGTTGTACAGTTTTGTCGCAACCTTGACTCCGCAGATATTTCCTGACGCTTTTCACGCTGACGATGGCTCAGTCGCAGTGTATTTCGAAGCGGCCGCTGTCATTGTTGTGCTGGTATTGTTGGGTCAGGTACTTGAACTTCGAGCTCGAGAAAAAACCTCTGGCGCTATCAAAGCTCTATTGGATCTAGCTCCGGCTACGGCAAGAAAACTGGACGATGACGGCAGTGAGTCTGATGTGGCGCTCGATCAAGTTAAGGTTGGCGATCGATTGCGAGTTAGACCTGGCGATAAGGTGCCTCTAGATGGCGAAGTGCTTGAAGGCCGTTCCAATGTTGATGAATCCATGGTCACTGGTGAACCCCTGGCAGTTAGTAAAAAGACTGGAGATCAAGTAGTTGGTGGTAGCATTAATCAGCAAGGCAGTTTTATTTTACGGGCTGACAAAGTAGGTCGTGACACAATGTTGTCCCAGATCGTCCAGATGGTTGCCAGTGCACAGCGAAGTCGTGCGCCTATTCAGGGAATGGCTGACAAAATGGCTGGTTGGTTCGTCCCAGTTGTTCTGCTGGTCTCTATCATTGCGTTCGGGGTCTGGTCTATCGTCGGTCCAACGCCGCCCATGGCCTTTGGTCTGATCGCAGCTGTGAGTGTGCTGATTATTGCTTGTCCCTGTGCCTTGGGTCTGGCGACTCCTATGTCGATCATGGTCGGTGTTGGTCGTGGGGCTCAGATCGGTGTCTTGATCCGAGATGCTGAAGCATTGGAGTGGATGGAAAAAGTAGACACAGTGGTAGTGGATAAAACCGGGACCTTGACCGAAGGTAAGCCTCAGGTGACAAAACTGGTCTTGGCAAACGGTTTCAGCGATGAGGATTTGATGCGTTATTCCGGTAGTCTTGAAAAAGGCAGCGAGCATCCGTTAGCTCATGCCATTTTAGATAAAGCTAAGACCATGAATCTAACTCTGCCAGACGCCATAGATTTCGACTCACCGAACGGCAAAGGCGTTACCGGTGAAGTCGATGGAAAAAGGGTTCTGCTTGGTAATCGACTGTTAATGCAGTCAGAAAATGTTAATACTTCAACTTTTGAGGAAGAAGCTAACCAACTTCGAGAAGACGGTGCCACAGTAATCTTTGCCGCGGTTGACGGGAAGGTTTGTGGTTTGCTGGCAATTGCAGACCCTGTCAAGGATACCTCCAAAGCGGCAATAATCGCTCTGCAGAAGGAAGGAATTCGGGTGGTGATGCTGACTGGAGATAACCTTACTTCCGCTGAAGCCGTAGCCCGCAAGCTCCACATTGATGAAGTGAAAGCAGAAGTGTT
This sequence comes from Marinomonas atlantica, assembly GCF_001639725.1. Classification (GTDB taxonomy): domain Bacteria; phylum Pseudomonadota; class Gammaproteobacteria; order Pseudomonadales; family Marinomonadaceae; genus Marinomonas; species Marinomonas atlantica. The sequence goes on along the minus strand of NZ_LTAW01000017.1, from coordinate 13,826 downwards.
GCCGGAAGATAAAGGCAAGGTTATTCAACAACTTAAGAATGAGGGGCGTGTTGTTGTTATGGCTGGAGATGGTGTAAATGATGCGTTAGCCTTGGCAACTGCTGATGTAGGTATTGCGATGGGCACAGGAACCGACGTGGCCATAGAAAGTGCGGGCATTACTTTGTTGCGTGGCGATCTGATGGGCATAGTGGAAGCGCGACGATTATCCCGAGCAACCATGCATAATATTCGGCAGAACCTGTTCTTTGCATTCATTTATAACATGGCAGGAGTACCGATTGCTGCAGGAGTACTTTATCCGTTTACAGGTATTCTCTTATCGCCTATTTTTGCCGCTGCAGCTATGTCGTTGTCCTCGGTGAGTGTCATATTAAATGCTTTAAGGCTGCGGGCGGTAAAATTATCAGATATCCAAATTAATAGTAAATAGCTAATTTTGAAAGAGGTGAATATATGAAGGTAATAAATAAAAGCATTGCAGCTTCAATCTTAACGTTAGTCAGTGCAAGCGTGTTTGCACAACCTATAATAGATCTCTACAAGTCTCCGACATGTGGTTGTTGTGTTAAATGGGGTGAGCTAATGAAGGCAGAGGGATATACCGTTAATTATCATCACACAGAAGACTGGTCCTCTTTAAAGAAAGATGCGGGTATGCCCATGCAACTACAATCGTGTCACACCGCTGTAATCGACGGTTACTTAATTGAAGGGCATGTGCCAGAACAAGATGTGGCACGTTTAATACTTGAGAAACCTGAAAATGTATCAGGGTTGGCTGTGCCTGGAATGCCAAGGTATTCTCCTGGCATGGCTGCAAAAGGTCAGCGATACAAAGGTTTTAATGTGGTTCAGTTTAGCCAACAAGGAACGATGACTGTCTATCAACAGTATTGATAAAGGATTAATTCACTAAATCCAACAGGTCAGTTAACTAACTAACTTAATAGGAGTTAACTGACCTGTTTTGTAAACGAGCACACAAGACTATTCAGTTTCTATTGGCCGAGAAAATGCCGCGTACTACATCCACCAAATTCAGATCTGACCAAGCAACCTTGCTCAACTAAGGTCGCCAAGTGGCGAGTTGCTGTTGGCTTACTACCTTTGGCAACTCTATAGTACTGAGTTGTGTTAATACCTTGTTCAAAGTTTCCATCGAGCATGACTTAAGACTTTGACCTGTTGTGTGCTAAGGAACCACGCTAACCATGCTGTGATGTTTTGGGCTTCCCATAGTTTGCTAGACGAATATTAAATTCGAAAGCCCTCATGGAGCCTTTGCTAATGTTCTCTTAGGTGTTGTTTATGCTCTTCATTCATTGGTAGGTCATTCAATGCGTTTGGCCAAAGGCTTCTGGTTTTTTCCATAGCATCGTCCAAATGCGGCTTGATCGCTCGCCATGGGATATCTGATTTTGTCGCCCAATGTTCAAAGTGTTTATATGAGACATCATACCAAGCCTTCGTCTTTGCGAGATTAAGGGCAAAGTGCTGTTCGTTTTCAATATAAACACTGGTGGTGACTATGCCGTATGCAGGTGAGAGTTTGGGAGTGACTTGACCTGAATACAGTAAACTCCAGTTTTTTAAGTGGGCGTCGCCGTTTGCTAATAGGATGTTGACGATTAAACGACGGGCGAGTTGCTGGACATCGTTTAGACCATCACCAGAAAATTGATATAGGTTTTTTACTATTTGCTCGTAGTTGCCAGAAAAGTATTTTTCACGTGGGTACTTCACTAGCACTTGAGTAAAGTCTGGGAAGTGCTGTGCTTAATAAAGTGATTCGTTGTGAATTAACGCTGTGTTAGAGCGATCGGTGAGAGTTAAACCGTATATCGTGATTGATTCAGGATTAAATAAAAGGTTATTTGTAGGCGAGTGGTTGGCTGTCGAAGTGCATAGCACTCTCTTAGAAATGGGATCTAAAAAGTTAGTAGGTGTCTACCAAGATCATAAGGGGGAGGCTACTATGAATAAAGCGAGCTATTTTTAAGAAAAAACATTAGACAATACATTTTGTTAGTGTATTATACGCCCCGTCTTCAAGCGAAGGTCATTTTTACCAAATGTGTGACTATGCTCTATTGCTTAGATATGTGGCCATAAAAAATTATTTATTTTCTTCTAAATTAGAAATAAACTTTGATTTTCTTTCTATGAAAAAAAAATAAAAAATATTTTGTTGATTTATAAGGTTTTTCTTTTATATTAGCATTTAACGTCACTTTGGGTTGGATGAAATGAATTTAGTTTTTCGCCCTTACAAGGCGAATGTCGGGAGTTCGAACCTCTCCACACCCACCACTTATAGAACAGTGGCTAAACAACCTATGACAACGGAGTGGTAGTTCAGTTGGTTAGAATACCTGCCTGTCACGCAGGGGGTCGCGGGTTCGAGTCCCGTCCATTCCGCCATTTACTTTTCCCCAAAGTAAATGCGAGCGTTACCATCATTGCGATGGGTGTGTAGCTCAGTTGGGAGAGCGTCGCCCTTACAAGGCGAATGTCGGGAGTTCGAACCTCTCCACACCCACCATGATAAGTCCTCTTTGTATTTTAGATTCCCTGTTTCTTTCTGTAAGCATTTTTAGCATCCACATTTGAACGCCTAAGCTCAGCTCAACGCATTAAGTCCATTCTTGTAAGTTTATGCATGGCCCGCAGTGGGCGGTCACCTTAGAGCATCGAGCATTAGGAAGGCTGTAAGCGACTTAAAAATCACAGCCCCTGTTTGTTATATTGGACGATCATATAGCAAAGGGGCTGTTATCAGCGCAGCGATTCTATTGAGCGGTATAACCGCCGTCTATGACAACGGCTTGCCCTGTAATGCCTTTGGCTGATGGGCTGGTAAGATACAAGCAGTAGTCAGATATTTCTTCAACCTCAAGCAAGCGTTTTTGTGGCACGAGCGGCCAGATGACTTGCTCTAACACATCGTCTAGGGCGACGCCTCGAGTCTCAGCCAGATCCTTTAATTGATTGCGAACCAGCGGCGTGTCGACATAGCCTGGACATAAAGCGTTAACCGTGACCCCAAATGGGGCGGCCTCTAACGCCGCCACTTTGGTTAGGCCAATGACGCCGTGTTTGGCGGAGTTATAGCCGGCTTTACCCGAAAACCCTACCAGCCCGTTAATAGAGGCCATGTTAATAATGCGCCCAAAACCCTGTTCTTTCATGCTTGGCAGTACTTTCTTAATCGCCACAAACGGAGCTACCAGCATGATGTCGATTAATTGACGATATCGTTCGGTTGAAAAGTCTTCAATGGGAGCAACATGCTGCAAGCCTGCGTTGTTAATTAAAATATCGACTTTACCAAAGTGCTCAATCACTTGATCTATGGCCGCCAGAAGGTTGGTTTCATGGGTGACGTCACATTGGAGCAATTGGCATTGTGCTGAATACGGCAATAACTGGTGCTCTGCGTCCTTGAGAGACGTTTCGTTAAAGTCGATGATGGCAACATTCATCCCTTGTTTCAAAAAAGCCATGCCAATCTCAAGACCAATGCCACTGGCGGCACCGGTAATTAATACTGTTGTATGTTTCATGTGGTTACTCGTTATCTAATTGCCATATAGGGTATCTGGGAGCCAAAGTACGATGTCAGGGAAATAAAACACCAGACTCACGGCAAATAATTGAATTAAGATAAAGGGAATTACACCTTTATAGATGTCCAATGTGGTGACATTCGGGGGCGCAACACCTTTCAAATAAAACAGTGAAAATCCAACCGGAGGGGTCAAGAAGGAGGTTTGTAAGGCCAAAGCAAACAGCACCACAAACCACACCAAACTAAAGCCAAGCTCGACAACAACAGGCCCAACAAGCGGCAATAGGATAAGGCTAATTTCCAGCCAATCGAGGAAGAAGCCCGCGACAAATGTGATTAATAAAATAACCACTACGATCCCAGCTGGCGATAAAGGAATGCTTTGTAGCATTTCGCTGATGAACTCATCACCTCCTAATGTGCGTAAGACAACTGCAAAAGCTGTAGCACCTAAGAAGATACCGAACACAAATGCCGTGGTAATGGTGGTGCGACGACATACATCGGCTAGCATAGCGAAGCTAAAGCGCTTATTCATAATGGCCAATAATGTGGCCCCTAATGCGCCCACCCCAGCCGCCTCGGTTGGCGACACGATGCCCATAAAAATTGAGCCTAAAACCGCTAAAATTAAGCCCAATGGCGGAATGACGGCAAATAAGGTCTCTTTGATTAAGGCTAACGTCACAGGGGGTAAATCTGTCGGCAGTTCACAGGATTTAGGGTTGAGAAAAGCGCTTGCAATCACATACACGATGTAAAGAATGCCAAGCAGTAATCCGGGCATTAGTGCCCCCATAAACAGGTTGCCTACTGACAGAGATAACTGATCTGCCATGATGATAAGCATAATGCTGGGCGGGATTAAAATACCCAGTGTGCCGGATGACGCGACGATACCGCTTGCAAACGATTTTGAATAATTCTGCTGCAACATGACAGGCATGGACAGCATGGCAAGCAACACAACGGACGCCCCGACAATACCCGTGGACGCTGCAAAAAGAATCCCGATTAAGATCACCGAGACGCCCAAGCCACCGCGAAAACGGCCAAATAGGCGTACAAAGTTCAACATCAGACGTTCGGCAACGCCAGATCGCTCAAGCATCAGCCCCATAAAGATAAACATGGGCAGGGCAACCAGAACCCAATTACTCATTTGTGCGTAGATACGTTGTACAAAGGTGCCGTATATACGCCAGTTGGTCATATAGTATGTGTCCCAATCTAAGTATTCGTACCCTAAAATCCCCACACAGCTAAAGATCACAGCAAGACCGGCCAGTATCCAGGCAACTGGGAATCCCGTAAAAATTAGAGCAATGAAGCTGCCAAGCATGGCAATGACTAAAAACTCATACGTCTCAAACATACTAATTCCTAAACAACATTGTTAGCGGAGGGCTGGCGCACAAGTGCTAGGCAACGCAACCATCGAGAAAAGGCGGCTAAGCTTAGTAAGACAAACGCCACGATAATAGTGGACTTAATCATCCAGCGCATAGGTAAGCCACCAGGGGAGGCAGAGACTTCATTGAGTTGATATGCGCGGGTCACAAAGGGCAGGGCATACTCAAGAACAATCACGCAAAATGGCAGTAATAGTACCGACAAGCCAATCAGCTCTATCCAAGCTCGGGTGCGTAAGGAGCGATGCTCAACCACGGCATCCACACGTACATGGCCATCGTGGATCAAACAATAAGACAGCCCAATCATGAACCCCACTGCGTAGAGGTGCCATTGAAGTTCTTCTAATGCGATAAAATTGATGCTAAAGAAATAGCGCATTAAAGCGTTGGCAACGATAAGCACCATCAACACAATCCAAACAAAGGAAATGTTGCGCCCAATGACTTCAATAAGGGTTTCGATTCGTTTCGACAGGGTCGTCTGAGGCAGCGCTGACCATGTCGTGTCCGATAATTTTGCTTCGATCTCAGCAAGATCAAGTGAGTTGTCGCGATCTGACATACAAGCATTCCAAATCAGAAATTGGCAAACAAGGCCGACTGAGCGTCGGCCTGTGAAAACGCAAGCTGTGAGGCTTAGTTATGACCCCAGTCACGTGGTAGGTAGCCAAATTTCTTCCAAGAGCCGTGCTCTTTTTGGAAGGCTTTCATAGATGCGTAAATGTCGCCGAAAGACTTATCCTCAGCAGAACGGCGTGCCATGACTTTTTGTGTTGCTTCTTCAAATGCCATCAATATCTCTGGCGAATATTGGTGCAGTTCAACACCTTTGTCTTCAAAGTCAGACAGTACTGCGCCTTGCAACGCTTCGGCTTTGGCAATAGACAAGGTGTTTGCCGCTACACAGCTGTTCTCAATCAAAGCTTGTGTTTGTTGGTTTAAGTCATTCCAACTGTCAAGATTGATGTAGAGGAACTGGTTGGTACTCGGTTGATGCCAACCTGGAAGGTAGTAGTGCTTCGCGACTTGAAAGAACCCAAGTTGCTGATCTACAGTCGGAATAGAGAATTCAGTGCCGTCTAATACGCCAGTTTCCAGTGCTTGGTATAGTTCGCCGCCAGGTAACACGGTGACTGACATGCCTAGTTCAGACATGATCTCTCCACCTACGCCTGCTGCGCGGAATTTCAGGCCTTTCATGTCTTCTGGTGTGTTGACTTCTTTACGGTACCAACCCGCAGCTTCAGGGCTGATGGTGCCACATAAAATGGGGTATACATTGTGCGGTTTGAACAAGGCTTTAAGCATTTCATCGCCCCCATGGAAATACATCCAAGCGGTGAATTCACTCGACTCTAAACCGAAAGGTGTGGCTCCGAACAGTGCCGCCGCAGGGACTTGCCCCCACTCATAGCCCATCCAAGAGTAACCCGCATCAATGTTGCCTGTACTGACATTCTCGAAAACGCCCAATGCTGGAATAACGGTGTTTGGCTCAAAAACCTGCAGTTTGACGCGGCCACCACTGACATCGCTCAGCATTTTAGACACTTCTGGCATGGTATCGCCTAACGCCGTTAGCGTAGACGAAAACGCCATCGGGACCTGCCAGCGAATTTTGTCGAAATCGGCAAAGGTGGGGGCCGATGTACACAGAGCAGTCGCGCAGGATAGTGCAATAACAGCATTCTTCATGATGTGATCCTATTTATTGTTGTTTTAGACACGCCAGTCACTGGGTGTGACTGGGGTCGCAATCATGTTGCAGAGGAATGTGTTACAAGATAAATGCCAAAAAAATAATATTCATATAAAACAATGGCCTATTGGTATTTATTGTTATTTTATAAGCGAATAATGTTTTATTTTCCAGATAATCGAACGGTTTTACGATGACTTACTCATTAAAACCTTGATAATATGTCCGAATATACGGACGTAGTTCGGTTTTTCGGACTAAAATGCACGAATTATATTAATCCGTGCTTGTTTAGCTTCTCATAGAAGGTAGATTTGCTCACGCCTAGGCTTTTCGCAGCTTGGGTTTTATTACCGTAGTATTCAGTAAGCGATTGTTTTAATGCAGCTTTTTCCGCCAAATCAAGTTGCTCCTTGAGCGTGCCGGTGTTACTGATGTGAGGCGGATTTGTAAAAGCGCTGTTTACGTCGTTTTCAGTTTTCCGGGACAGGGCGGTAGGCAGTAGCGATAATGGAATCTTCCGGTCTGTTGCGGTAAAAAAGGCGGCCTCCATGACGTTCTCTAGCTCACGGATATTGCCCGGCCAATCGTAATCCAACAGTGCGGTCATTGCTTGGGCGGTTAACTTAGGCGCTCGGCGGCCAGTGCGGCGCGATAACGTTTGCAGAAAATGCTCCGCCAATTTAGAGATGTCTTCAGGTCGCTTCCTCAAGGGCGGTAAGGAAACATTGACTACATTGATGCGATAGTACAAGTCTTCACGAAAATCCCCGCTTTTTATTAAAGACTCTAGGGGGCGATGTGTTGCAGTGATTAAGCGTATGTCTAAGGGGGTGGACGAGGTACTACCTACGGCTTCTACTTCTCGATCCTGCAAAACACGTAGCAATTTAGCTTGCATTGACAGGGGGAGATCGCCGATTTCATCTAAAAATAGGGTGCCACCATTTGCCAGTTGAAACTTGCCGGCTTTGCCGCCTTTTTTTGCGCCGGTGAAGGCTCCTTCTTCATATCCAAACAGCTCGCTTTCAAGTAAATTTTCAGGAATGGCCGCACAGTTTACTTTGATAAAAGGTCCATCGCCTCTGTCCGAAAGTTGATGGATAGCGTGAGCGTAAAGCTCTTTGCCGGTACCAGATTCTCCGCGTAATAGCACGGTGACATCACCCGATGCAACTTGGGTAATGGTTTGATTCAAGGTTTTAATGGCTTTGCTGTCGCCAACAATGTCGGCCAAGCGATACTGAGCAGAGGGTTGCTGGGTGTCGACTGGCGCAGTTTGGTTTGCGAACTCATGCTCTGCTAACAGCGCTTTAATATGACTGTTGATACGTTTCCATTCGTAAGTGTCGTGAAAAATAACGGTGCCGACTGCGCCGATTACCTTTCCTTGATCGGTGATGGGGAAGCGGTTTGCAATCATATTGCTGCCTCGAATACGTTGCATCGACAAGCGTTCCGTCACACCATTTTTAATCGTAAGGTGCATGCGCGTATTCTCTATGACCTCGGTGACTTTTTTACCTTTTACTTCTTCGGCGTTGACCCCGAGAAAGCGCGCATAGGGACGATTGAGGTAAAAAATTCTCGCATTATGATCCACGACCACCACCCACTCTTCTAGGGCATCTAAAATCGTGCGATAGGTGTGTGCAGCTTGTCGCAGTTTTTGTGTCGGCATATGTGTCATTAAAGTGTGTCACCTTGTTGAAGGTTATCGGGTGCAGTTGCATAAGTGTTAATCAATGTGTCCAGCATGGCAGCGGCGGCGATGGACAGCATTGAGCGTGGCTTGCATATGACACCCACTCGGCGTTCGATAGTTGGTTGGTCAATTGCCCGCTCAACGACATTTTGTTCGCGAATCTGCTGTCGACAGGTGGCTGGCACAACCGCCACCCCCATGCCTTCACTCACCATTCTAATGACCGTCGTCAGTTGGTGTGCATCAAAGGCAACAGGGAGGTCAATGTTGGCATCGATTAAACTTTTTTCAATCATGCTGCGAACGCTAGAAGGGCGTTGTAGAGTAATAAAATCCTGTTTCAATAGCGCCTTCCAAGTCAAGTTTGGTAAGACCGTTAAGGGGTGGTTAGCAGACAGTATGGCTATAAATTTATCGTTGTATAAAGGGTGAAAAGTGAGTCCTTCCAACGTATTGGGTTCGAATGTTACCCCTAATTCAACACTGTTATTGCTGACTCGCTCAACGACTATATCAGACAGTACGTCGTCGATCGAAATCTGAATGTTAGGGAAGTTCTGATGGTAATCATGTATGGCCTTAGGCAGCAGAGAGCCCGCAAAGGATGGCATGGCGGCAATGGATATCTTGCCCATTTGTAAGGCAAAGCGCTGTTTCATTTCATCTTCCGCGTCTTGCCATTGAGCTAATAACTGACGTGCGATGGGCATCAAGGCTTCCCCCTCAGGGGTCAAAGCTATGGTGCGGGTAGTGCGTGTCAGGAGTTTTCCCCCTAACGATTCCTCTAAACTTTTGATGGCTAAGCTCAGAGCTGGCTGTGACAAATGCAGCTGATGCGCGGCTTGCGCAAAGCTCATTGACTCCGCTACGGATAAAAAGGCTTTAACCTGTTTTATATTCATTTAATTTTCTTATTAATAAATATGAAAAATAAAATTAATTAATCTCTGGTGATAAGTCAAACTCTGGAATCAGACATCCCATATGGCATGAATCTCAAAATAATAATTAGGAGTGGAGCAATGGCGGGTTTTGACAAAGTTGTGTTGTCATACGACGAAGCAATGGCAGGGTTAGACGACGGCATGACCGTTATAGCAGGAGGATTTGGGCTGTGCGGTATTCCCGAAAACCTCATTGCCGAAATTAAGCGTCGTCAAACGAAAGGCTTAACCGTAGTGTCCAACAACTGTGGTGTGGATGGATTTGGTTTAGGCATTCTGCTTGAAGATAAGCAAATTCGTAAAATGGTGGCTTCCTATGTGGGTGAAAACGCTCTGTTTGAACAGCAACTTCTTAATGGCGAACTTGAAGTGGACTTGACGCCACAAGGCACCTTGGCAGAGAAAATGCGTGCTGGTGGCGCAGGTATTCCCGCTTTTTACACCGCAACCGGAGTGGGTACGCCTGTTGCTGAAGGCAAAGAAACACGTACTTTTCACGAAAAAGAATTTTTGTTGGAAGAGTCTATCACGGGCGATTTTGCCATTGTTAAAGGTTGGAAAGCTGACCGCTATGGCAATGTAATGTACCGCCATACTGCGCAAAATTTTAATCCTCTTGCGGCGACAGCAGGCAAGGTTACCGTGGTTGAAGTGGAAGAAATTGTAGACGTGGGTGAGTTGGAGCCATCGCAAATTCACACCCCCGGTATCTATGTAGATCGTGTTATTCAGGGTTCATTTGAAAAACGCATTGAAAAAGTCACGGTTCGTTCGTAACACCTACCCATTCATTAATACAATAAAAAGAGGTTGCTATGGCTCTTACACGAGAACAAATGGCACAGCGCGTCGCGCAAGAATTGCGTGATGGCTATTACGTTAATTTAGGTATTGGCATTCCTACACTGGTGGCCAACTTTGTACCGCAAGGTATGGAAGTAATGCTGCAATCTGAAAATGGTTTATTAGGCATGGGAGCGTTCCCTACACAAGAAACGTTGGACGCTGACATGATTAACGCTGGTAAGCAAACTGTGACGGCAGTGAAGGGGGCGTCTATCTTCTCGTCGGCAGAGTCTTTTGCCATGATACGTGGGGGACACGTAGATTTGACGGTTTTGGGGGCATTTGAAGTAGATGTTCATGGCAACATCGCATCGTGGATGATTCCCAATAAATTGGTCAAAGGGATGGGGGGCGCCATGGATTTAGTTGCCGGTGCAGACAACATCATCGTGACCATGACGCATGCTTCTAAAAATGGCGAGTCGAAGCTGTTGGCAGATTGCAGCCTTCCGCTGACTGGCAAAGGTTGCATTAAGAAAGTTCTAACTGACTTGGCGTGGATTGAGATCGATGAAGGCCAGTTTACGTTGGTGGAACGCGCACCAGGTGTTTCTGTGGAAGAGATTGTCGAGAAAACGGCCGGAAAATTAGTGGTGCCTGAACACGTACCTGAAATGACGTTTGCTTAAACCACTTAATATAAGTGTCAAAACAACAATAAATGGAGAGACATAATGAAGGCTGTGATCGTCGCCGCTGGGCGAAGTGCAATTGGTTCTTTTAATGGCGCACTTTCCTCGTTAAGTGCTGTGCAAATTGGGACACAAGTCTTACAAGGAATGCTAGCCAAGCAACCTGAGCTGACAAACCATATTGATGATGTGATTTTAGGGCAAGTGCTGACTGCGGGGTGCGGCCAGAACCCAGCCAGACAAACGGCGTTAAATGCTGGCCTGTCGAATCATGTTTCTGCTTTGACAGTTAATATGGTGTGCGGCTCTGGGTTGAAAGCCGTTCAACTCGCGGCGCAAGCCGTGTTGAATGGTGATGCCAAGATGGTTGTGGCAGGTGGACAAGAAAGCATGAGCCAAGCGGCGCATGTGTTGCCGAACAGTCGCTCTGGAAAAAAAATGGGTCACTGGAGCATGCTAGATACCATGATTGTCGATGGTTTATGGGATGCTTTTCACAATTACCATATGGGCCAAACGGCTGAAAACATCGCCAACCAATGGCATATCAGCCGAGAGCAGCAAGACACTTTTGCAGAGCAGTCACAACTGAAAGCGGCGAACGCGCAAGCATCAGGTCGGTTCCAAGACGAGATTGTTCCTATTGCGATTCCACAGCGCAAGAGCTCCGCCATTATTGTTGACCAAGATGAACAGATACGCCCACAGACAAATGCCAGTTCTTTGGCTGCGCTAAGACCGGCTTTTACCCAAGACGGCTCGGTGACCGCAGGTAATGCGTCCACGTTAAACGATGGTGCAGCGATGGTAGTTGTCACCACAGATGACGAGGCAAAGCGGTTAGGGTTGACGGTGTTGGCAACCATTGAGGCCAGTGCAACGTCGGGTGTGGATCCACAAATCATGGGAACAGGCCCTATAACGGCCAGTCAAAAAGCGTTAGATAAAGTGGATTGGTCTGTACAAGACTTGGGGTTGGTCGAAGCAAACGAGGCGTTTGCCGTGCAGGCGCTGTGTGTTGGGCAAGAGCTTGGCTTAGTGCCTGAGCGTGTGAATGTGAATGGCGGCGCCATTGCCTTAGGCCATCCTATTGGTGCCTCCGGTTGTCGTGTATTAGTGTCTTTGCTGCATGAAATGCAGAAGCAAAAAGTTGAAAAAGGACTGGCCACTTTATGCATTGGTGGTGGCATGGGTGTAGCTATGTTGCTCAGTCAATCGCATTAATATTGCCTTACATAAAAGCAAACAAGGGGCCACAAGTCCCGCCTAAAATAACTATAAAATGGTAAACACTATGTCTAATTCAATGACGCAAAAAACCGCGCTGCAACGCGCGAGTCAGTTCTTTGTAACGTTACTACAACGCTATCTTCCGGATCCTTTTATCTTTGCAATTGTGCTGACGTTGGTGGTCTTTGTGATCGCTATGCCCAGTACAGGGCAGGGGCCAATACAGGTTGTTGAAGCGTGGGCGGGCGGTTTCTGGAAATTGCTGAGTTTCTCTATGCAGATGGCGATGGTGGTGGTCACCGGTCATGCAATGGCAAGTGCCCCAGCGTTTAAGCGAAATCTGGCCTTAATTGCAGGTGTTGCCTCGACGCCAGGACAAGCGATCTTACTCGTTACCTTTATCAGCGCTGTAGCTTGTTGGGTAAACTGGGGGTTTGGTTTAGTAGTCGGGGCTATTTTTGCACGTGAGTTGGCTGCGCGAGTGCGAGGCGTCGATTATCGTTTGCTGATTGCTTCGGCCTACAGTGGCTTCTTGTTTTGGCATGCCGGGCTATCGGGCTCCATTCCGTTGGCCATTGCGGGTGGCAACAACATCAGCTCTGTTACAAATGGTGCGGTTACGGCACCGATTGCAACGTCTGAGACTATTTTCTCACCGATGAACTTAACCATCCTTGCCGTCATGTTGGTCGCTATTCCGTTATTAAACCGATTAATGCATCCAGCACCGCAAGATACGATTGAGTTTGATACCAGTAATTTGGTTGGCGAGGAAATGGACAAACCAGCCCCAGACAAATCAGAGATGACACCTGCAGAGCGCTTGGAAAGCAGCCGTTTATTATCGTTGCTGATTGGTTTGATGGGCTTTGTGTATGTGGTTTATTACTTTGCCAACAATGGCTTCGCACTGAACCTAAACATCGTCAACTTTACTTTCTTATTTACCGCGGTGTTATTGCATGGAACGCCAAAGAGTCTGTTGAATGCGGTTACTGATGGCGCTAAGAATTGTTCAGGCATTTTGCTTCAATTCCCATTTTATGCGGGCATCATGGGGATGATGACCGCGGCGGGTAGCTCTGGCGACAGTCTTGCAAGCTTGATTTCACAAGGTTTTGTTGCCATTTCCAATGAGACGACGTTCCCTTTGTTTACTTTCTTAAGTGCGGGTATTGTGAATTTCTTTGTGCCTTCGGGGGGTGGTCAGTGGGCGGTTCAGGCACCTGTCATGATGCCTGCTGGGGCTGTGCTAGGCGTTGACGCAGCGAAAACAGCCATGGCTATTGCCTGGGGCGATGCTTGGACTAATATGATTCAACCTTTTTGGGCGTTGCCAGCGCTCGCGATTGCCGGCTTAGGAGCAAAAGATGTGATGGGGTATTGTATCCTCGCACTGCTCGGGTCTGGTGTGATCATCGGAGCTGGGTTGATGATTTTCTAACAAAGTAATTCCACCTTACTGAGCTAACCAAACGCCCGAGTGATCGGGCGTTTCTTTTGACTAAAAGAAAGTGCTTGTCCACTAAGTAGTCTGAAAGTCGCAGCCTAGGTATTATTTTTTTTGTGTTAGGTATTAAGCGCTGTTTGCTTTTTAACCTACTGTATATTAACGCATTATTTTTAAAATTAAGGGTTGCTTTCAGAGTCACAATGCCTATAATACGCCCCATATTATGACGGAGCCAAAGTGCTGTGTCTTAGTTAGGAGTGGTAGTTCAGTTGGTTAGAATACCTGCCTGTCACGCAGGGGGTCGCGGGTTCGAGTCCCGTCCATTCCGCCA
>NZ_LTAW01000016.1 GCF_001639725.1 Marinomonas atlantica | reverse complement strand
ATCCCATGTGAGAGTAGGTCGTCGTCAAGCATCATACAAAGGAAGCCCTGATAGCCATGCTGTCAGGGCTTTTTTGTATCTGCGGTTTCCCTAAACGCATCCACTCAGCTAGATTCCGTACCCCCTTTTGTGTCCTGCTTGCGCCTGTCTCATGCTTCGACGCATCAGCGCGTGACGTCAAAAGAGTGCGTCTTTATATCTCATCGTTCAGAAGCAGCTCTCGTGGAATGGGCGTTGGGGGAAACTATGGATTGCTGCTTCTCTAAAGAAGTAGGAGAAGCTGTTTGCTAGAAGTCTATATTTTTAATAATGTAATAATTTTAGGCCGCTCTGAAAAGGAAGAAATTATGCGTCCAGCTTTAGCACAAGATATGGCGAATTATAACCGTTGGATGAATCAGCGTATTTATGACGTTTGTTCACAGTTATCAGACCAAGAACTTAGAGAAGACCGAAAGGCATTCTTTGGCTCAATTTATGGTACGTTAAACCACCTTTTGCTTGGGGATAAGATTTGGCTAGGCCGATTTCTAGGTTCACCTTATGCCGTTTCTAAGCTAGATGAAGAGCTTCATGGTAGTTTTCACGATTTAAAGGCTGATAGAGAAATAACAGACCAAATGATTATCGATTGGGCTAATGGCTTAGATGACGAAATTTTAGATAGTACGTTAGAGTATCGCAGTGTTGTAAACCCTCAGCCGCGTAAATATGAGATGTGGTTAGCAGTGAATCACTTTTTCAATCATCAAACGCATCATCGTGGACAAATTACCACGCTATTAACTCAAGCTGGATTAGACATAGGCCTAACAGACCTTATATGGTCACCGAATGTGGTTGAGCGTAACACTTAGTACAATCACTCAAAGTGATCGCTTAGCAATGATGTGCTCTAGAAGGGTAATGCGTTCATTTATTTCTTGCATATCATGATCGACAAAATCGTGTTTTCTTAGCTCGTGTTCAAGCATATTCTTTTGCTGTCGAATGAATTCCCAATGTTCCTTTCTTTGGGCCTGCTCCGCTATACGGCATAACCCTTCCAGCAATCTCAGCTGTACAGACAAACTTCCATTTGCATGCTGACGAATTTGGTCATAGGCACTGTTAGCCAAGCTTTGGAATGAGGCTTTTTTAAATATAAGTCTTGGCTTATCTTCATTATCGCAGGCGATACCTTCCGGAAACTGTTTGTGTACCAAGTTACAAAGAGTCGAACTCAGTTTATCGACACAGGCAATAGCGGAGTATGGATCGTTAATACTCGGTGACAAGGCTCTTAAGGCAATTTCAACTAATTGCAAAATTGCAAACTCAGGGTCTTGAATGGGTGTGCGCTTTGCGCCTAACGTAATACAGCTTAATAGTGACTGAATTTGAGTAGGTGAGGGTTCATCTCCCGAGTGATGAATAACCACCATTCGAGAGGTTATGTAATCTCCAGGTGTAACAAGTAGCTCTGCACATTGGTCATTGGAAGATAGAATTTGAACTAGATTCGTATAATTAATCGCTTGTACGTATCCAGATCGTTTTATGTGAATGGGAGTAAATGAATTTTTAAGGGTTCTCTCGACTTCTTTACAAGAAGTATTTTTAGCCTCATTACTTCTTTGCTCATCGAATATATGAAGAATATTTGTCTGCATGGTTTCGAATACTTTGTCGATCACGTTGTCAGCTTGCAGATTGGTCGCAACATGATGGATAAAGTAAATCAGTAAAAAAATACCACTGAAAGTCAGTATTATTGCGCCTCCTAAAGTAAGGCCAGGCAAGTAAAGTCCTGATGCGAAATCCTCGCTCGCCGCTGCAAGCATCAAACAATATAGGAAGATGGAAATAAAAATACCTAAGACGGATTGCGTACTGGGGTCATTCATAAAATTTCGAATGAGCCTTGGACCAAATTGAGAAGAAGCACTGGTGAGAGCTACCATGGTAATAGAGAAGGTAATACTAACCACTGTCATAACACTTCCTGCGACAGTGGTTAGTAGGTCACGAGTGACCTCAGCATCAGCGTGATAGAGAAAGCTGATCCAAAGAGTGTTCTGTAGAGCTAAGTTCTGATCAAGCCAGAGCAAACAAGCAAAGAGTAACAATGTCGCAAAGATAATGAGACAAGGAACAAACCAAAAGCTTGTTCTTATCGCATCATAGGTCTTGAGTAACTTGTTGCTTGGAAAAAGTGAGATCTGCACCATTACTTCCTTTTACGAATAATCGTTCTGTCACAGCATCACGATAAAGACACAAGAGGGCAATAGTTTTCGTAAAAAACAGAAGAGTTTAAACGCTTTTACTCATTGCAGGGAAAAGCACTTTTAACACAATGATGGCTAAAAGCGCTTATATGTCTTAATTAGTGAGTAGATTTAGTACTCTGCTGGCGTCTGCATTCGCTTGGGATTGAACGGCAACTGATGAGCGTTCGAGAATGCTGTTAACCACTTGGTTACTTACTTCTGCTGCAAAATCAGTATCTTGTATCCGTGACCGGGCCGCTGATTCATTTGCTTGGTTTTCTAATAATGCGTCTACACGGCTGCTAAATGCGTTTTGTGTTGCGCCATATTCTGCTTGCAAGCTATTTATGTTTTCTAGACTGCTGTCGACCGCACTTAATGCACTGTCGAGAGAGGCTTGATTAGTGATGTCAAAAGCAAATAAGCCATTTGTAGCAAGGGTGCCACTAACATCGTTTGTGGCGACTCCCATGTTGCTATTAGCATCTGGACCCACTTGGAAATCAAGATTGCTGTCACTGTTTAACAATTCTTGTCCTGCAAAGGTTGTTGAGCCTATTGTCCCCTGAATATTCTCCAAAAGAGCATTGGCCTGTTGTTGAAGCGCCTGTCGGTCAGAATCAGAGTAAATACCATTACCAGCCTGCACTGCCAGTTCTCGCAATGACGACAGGTCTTTGGTAATCGACTCCAACCCGCCTTGTGCGATCTGTGTTACAGAAATACCAGACATGCTGTTCGCAACAGCTTGTCCGTTCCCATCGATTTGGCTCGTTAACCGATTAGCAATCTGAAGACCTGCTGCATCATCTGCAGCACTGTTGATACGTGTACCACTAGCAAGATTGGTTTGGCTTGTATTAAGTGACTGCGTAGCAGAGGTGTTAACGTAATTTGAGCCTATGTTATTAATACCCATGTAATCATCCTTGCCACGAATTGGCGATATGAAAAACTTTACTCTAATAGTATAGATACAACTTGCTTAGATTAAAAATCGAACAGTCCAGTTGGTCGGTTTAAGTCTAGGGTTGACATGCTAAGGAGTCTTTAAAAAAATGCTTTTTTGGTAGCCATCGGAGCAGCAAACGAACTACTTTTAATAACGGCCAGTGGCTTTTGGGTACATTTCCATGCGCTCTACTAGTTAGCGCAGTAATGGCTATATCTTGGTAGCCATCACGTTGACATCGAAGCTAAAAGGTTCGCCATTTATATCGTCTTGGCACTGAGGTAGTGAATGGCTTGTGTATAAATGTCTACAAACATATTATCCGAAACAAAATAATCTACCTCTTCTTGAGTCGCTCCGAATGTTATAATCACTTTTCACCGTTAGCTTCTCCAGTACTGTACTCACTAAGTAGGTTCATACACAATCTGGTGTGTTTTTTCACTGGCGAATGGTCTCCATAAATTGTTCGCGATGAACTCTAGTTAAAGGTGTTTCAGAGGATTTTATAAATGTTGACTACTCACAAGATAGAATATGCGAGTCTATAGGTACTTGATCAAACTGGTCATTGAAACTATTAAGCGGTAATAAAACTTCTTTCAATGGACTGCGTTATCCGGCTAGTGCGTAGCGAAAAAGACAAAGTTTGCTATTAGTTGGACTTTATCGCCGTGATAATAGGCTTTTTTATCGTAGTCTTGATCAAGGCCTACTTCGCCATATAACTATCGATGCTGAATTTTATCGTCCTATGTTTCAAAAGTTTCCATAGGTGGTTAGAAGTGGTCAATAATAGCAATCTGATAGTAGCTTTCTTTTGCTATGCTGGCCGAGCTACTTGCCGCCAAAAATAGGAGTAAAGCACTAATGATGCGATAGGGTATAAACGTAGCAGTTGCTTCCTTGGTCGATGGACAACTGCTGAATATGCTCGTACGAGCAACTTCCACCTAAAAACAAGAAGGGTGTAATGCTGTCTGTATTAAGTGTTAACGCAAAATGCAATTTTCTCTATGATTTATTTCCTATGAAAGATTATATGAGTTTTCATGACTTCTTGTGCTCTTTTCATTCAAGGCTGAAATGACAAGGATTTACAAGTCTTATCAACTACACTTAATTATTCTAATTAAATAGGCTCCTCAAATGGAGCGGAGTTTTATGCTGAAACGTCTATTTTCGCGTAAGAGTAGCGAATCTATATCAAGTAACACTAAGCAAAACATTAAGCCTCAAGAGCATAATCGCAGTGAGTTTGTGCGTTTGGTTGATTCATTTAAGATGAATAATCCAGACTGTGATGTGTTAAGCGCTAAAGACTTGGAACAAAAGTTCACACAGTTTGCAGAACAAAACAAGTTAGGAGTGACTTTGCAGTCACACTATATTAGCCATGGTTCACCAGAGAAGCTACAGCGACTGCTGTCGTCTGGGTATTATGGAGCAACAATTAAAAATGGAATTACGAAAATAGAAAAGTCAGATAAAGACTTTTCTTGGGCTGCTGAACGAGACGTTATTGGAGCTTTATATATGGATCGAGGCTTTTTTATTCTTGTGCGTGCTGTGAACCGGAAAGTTGGCTTCAACCGACGCTGGGTATTTGATTTGTACCTTTCCACTCGCAACTTTGCATAAATTATCTTCAAGTTAATCATGATATTGCCCCCAGAATTCTTTATTAAGCGCATACTTGATGCTGAATACGTAACGCATGTTGAAACGTTGCAGTCGTTGTGGAGCGGGTATGGACATATCTCACGCTACGCGGTGAAAGTAAAAGACCGTTACTTTCATGTGATTCTAAAAGCCATTGATAGCTCGTCTAGCCAAGCGCATCCTAGAGGATGGCAGTCTGACCTAGCCCATCAGCGTAAGGTTCATTCTTATGAAGTAGAAACGAACTGGTACCAGAATTGGGCCAATGGCTGTGTCAATGTCGCGCGTGTGCCGCATTGTCTAGGCGTGTTACAGCAAAGCGACATGGTTTTTTTACTCCTGGAAGATTTAGATGAAAAGGGGTTTGATCATAGGCATACACAGTTAGACCTTTCGCAAGCAGTGGCAGTTTTGCAGTGGCTGGCAATCTTCCACGCTCATTATATATCGCTCGACCCCAATGAGTCTTGGCCGGTGGGGTTATGGCCTCAAGGTACCTACTGGCACCTTGGGACACGTCCAAATGAGTGGCAAGCGATGACGGCGAGTCCACTCAAAGACGCGGCCAAGACGATAAACAACACACTGCGCCAAGCGCGCTATCAAACGCTCGTGCATGGTGATGCGAAAGTCGCCAATTTTTGCTTTGCAGCTGATGCATCAAGCGTAGCCGCCGTTGATTTCCAATACGTAGGTCGCGGCATAGGTGTGCAAGATGTGGCGTATTTTCTAGGTAGTTGCTTATCTGAATTAGTGTTAGAGCAGCATCTTGATTATTTATTAGATCAATACTTTAGTGAGTTATCACGCTGTCTGATCGCCACTGGAGAGTCTTCCGACATGGCAGAGGCAGTGGCTCAAGAGTGGTTTGAGCTTTTTCCTGTTGCATGGGCTGACTTTCACCGCTTTATCATGGGATGGTGCCCGACTCATGCTAAAAATACCCAATTCAGTCAGCGGCTGACTGCCCAAGCGTTAGTAATGCTTAGCTTTTAATACCCGCGCAGTGCTCGATTGGTCTTGGCTGTTGCTTCGGCGGTTAGAGGGTTCTCTGGCCATGGGTGCTTAGGATAGCGTCCGCGCATTTCTTTGCGTACGTCTGGGTAGGCTTCTTGCCAGAAAAAGGCTAAGTCCATGGTTACCGCCAAGGGGCGTTGGCCGGGTGATAACAGCTCTATTTTAACCACTTGCCCTGCAATTCTAGGGCTTTGGATCTCGCCGAACATTTCTTGCAGTTTGACTCGTATAACAGGGACGTCACCTTGATAATCTACTTTGATGCTTGACCCCGATGCTACTTGGACCCGCAGAGGTAATGCTTTGAGTTGCTGTTGTTGGGACCAACTGAGCAGCGCCATCAGTGGTTCAACGAGGCGGATTTTTTCCAGTTGTTGAATGCGCGTTACGCCCACCAAATAAGGCGCCAGCCAGTCTTCTAGTCGCTCCAACAAACAACGATCGCTGGCGTCGGGAATGGAAGCGTCGAGGTGTTGATGGGCAAATCGAATGCGGGCTCTGAGTGCTAGACTGTCATCATCCCAATGAAGGCTACTTAAGCCTTTTTGTCGAATATAGTGACAGCTTGCTAACGTCACGGCGGACTCAGGTAGCGGTGTGAGAGATATTTGATCAAGCTTTAATTTACCCAACCAGGTTTGTTCCGCACCGATTAAGCCGCCACTGGATTTATCCCATTCGCAGCGTTCTACTCTCGCAAGTCGATCGGCTAAAGCATTTTCAAGCTCGCGTTTGAGAATAGGATGAGACAGATATATTTGATCCGCATCGCGTTCGGCGTGTCCACCTAATTCCAATGCAATTAAAAACTCAGTCTGAGCGTTACTGTCATGGCTTGGCAAAGCCGCTTGGCGACCATTGCTTAGCTTAAATAAAACATGATCGTCATGCTGACGGTGGCGCTTGGCGATCCGGTCCGGAAAGGCCACTGCAAGGCATTCCGCTAAAGATCGCTGTATTGGTGCAGACGCTTCAGAAAAGTGTTTGGATAACCCGGATAGCGTGCGTTGCCAGGCGTGTTTTTGCGAGCCAGTTTTTCGATATTCAATGGCACTTAGTAGGCTAGAGTCTTGTGTGCTTTTGGCCGCGCCATCATAGAGTAATGCAGCGGCTTCTGTGGCGCTTTGATGTTGTCCGTAACGTTGGGCTTCCAGTAGCAAGCGTGCCAACCTCGGCGGCAAAGGTAGCTCTACTAGCGTTTTCCCCGTTGACGTTAATGTTAACTGGGGGCTTTGTTCTAGAATTCCTAGCGACGTTAATAATTGTTGAGCTTGCTGCCAGTGGGCAGCAGGTGGCGGGCTGATCCAATCGAGTTCCTCTAGGGTTTGTGCCCCCCAACGAGCCACGTCCATGACTAAGTGGCTTAAGTCTTCCTGCTCGATTTGTGGAGCGTTGTGTGGACTTAAACGGTGTTGCTGATCTGCCGACCACCAGCGGTAGCAGACACCGGCTTGTAATCGGCCTGCGCGGCCTGCGCGTTGGGTTGTTTCTGCTTGGGATGCACGACGTGTATGTAAGCGTGTGGTAGCCGTTTTTGCATCGAAACGTGCTTCGCGTGAAAGTCCTGAATCAATCACCACTTGTATACCATCGATGGTTAAACTGGTCTGCGCGATGCTGGTGGCGAGAACCACTTTTCTATAACCAGCGTGTGCAGGAGCAATAACATTTTCTTGCTCCGATAGGCTCATATCACCAAATAAACTGAGCAGTTCGGTTTGTGCTGGCAGGGTGCCATCAAGCATGGATTGAACAGTATGTATTTCACGCTGGCCGGGTAGAAAAACGAGTATCGATCCACCTTCCTCTTGTAAGGCTTGGTGAACCAGTTTAGCGACGTGTTGCGGTATGTCTTGTTGCTTGAGTGACAGATTGCTGTAGCGCATGCTAATGGGGAATTGACGTCCTTCACAAATGATCGGATCACACTGCAGCAGTTCAGTTAATCGTTCACTGTCGAGGGTGGCCGACATAACTAACAGTTTAAGTGGATCGTCATCACGGAACAGTATTCTGGCTTGTAGGCTTAATGCGAACGCCAAATCTGAGTGTAGGTTACGCTCATGAAACTCGTCGAAAATAATTAAGGCAACCTCATCGAGACTGGGATCATCCTGTAACATACGGGTGAGAATGCCCTCAGTAACGACTAATATTTGAGTATGAGTACTTTGTTTACCTTCTTGACGTATTTGATAGCCAACACGATGCCCAAGCGGTTCGCCAAGTTGATCTGCGAGCCGTTTCGCTGCGCACTTAGCGGCCAGCCGACGCGGCTCAAGCATAATGATTTTGCGCTGACCGAGCCATGCTTCATCTAGAAGAGCCAGAGGTACTGCCGTTGTTTTCCCCGCCCCAGGGGCGGCTTCAAGTATGGCTTCATTGTGCTGAGCTAACTGTAATTTTAAATCTGGAATGATAGAGTAGATAGGCAAAGCAAACGTCATAATGATCCCCTGTAGCGAGGGGGCATGATAGCGATATTTGTTTAGAATTTCAGTGACAACATGCCTCGCACTAAGGTGTGAACGATATAAAAAAGACGTACGAGATGATTGTTAATGGTGTATTAACAATCACATGGTAAAGCTTCTTGCGACACGGGCCGATCCAGCCAAACTATAAGAAATAAAAAGGATAGATAACAGCATGAGCGAGCTCGGAAAAAAGACCCTGTTGATCGTTGATGACGAGCCGGATATCCGGCACTTATTGAGTGACGCCTTGGCTCAAAAAGGCTATCAAGTGTTTGAAGCCCAAAATGGTGTGATGATGTGGCAGCGCTTAGAAGAGCACCCCGTTGATTTGATCTTAATGGACCTCTACTTACAAGAAGAAGATGGTTTACAGTTAGCACGAGAAGTCAGAGAGCGCTTTGACATGTCGATCATGATGTTAACCGGAAAAGGAGACGAGACGGATCGTATTCTGGGTCTTGAACTGGCGGCGGACGATTACATGATGAAACCCTTCAATCTACGTGAGCTGACCGCACGAATTCATGCTTTATTACGTCGTAGTAACCGTCATACACCGACTCAGCCTCTGAGCACAGATCACGACTGTTTATATTTTGGTAAGTGGATATTAGATCTGACGTCACGCCAATTGAGTGATCAGCAAGGAGACGAGGTCATACTTACGTTAGGTGAGTTTTCTTTATTGGAAACACTGGCCACACGGCCCGATCGAGTGCTGAGTCGTGAGCAAATTATTGATTTAAGTCGAGGCCTTGAAACGGAAGTATTTGATCGTACCGTCGACGTACTGATTCTACGTTTACGTCGTAAGTTGGAAGCCAATCCTAAAGCGCCAGAGTTTATTAAAACCCAACGTGGTTTGGGGTATTTATTCCAAGGCCCTGTTAGCAAGAGCGTCAGCTAATGCGCCAAGTCAGCATTCGTCAAAAAGCGTCCATTATTATATTCGTAATTAGTATGGTGGCCGCTTTTATGATGGTAATTGGCTGGCAATCCATGCGTATCAGTGAAGCATCCTTAGCTGATTTTGAAGCGCAAACACTCCCCGAAATAAGCACTGCACTGACGTTAGCGGAAAATGTTGCCCAGCTTGCTGCGGCAGCCCCTTATGCGGCAGGTTCGGCGCGACCCTTTCAACTGCAAGTAGAATCAGAGCGCTTAAATCGTCGTATTACGGATTTACGCAGCGTCGCTGATAACTTAAAAGACACGGTATTTCGAAGTGAAATTGAAGACCGCTTAGCGGATCTGGACACGACATTGGATGAGTTAGTGACACTTGTCCACGAAGAGTTGTATATCCGTGAAGACAGCCTAGCGCAGCAATTTGCCATTAGAACTATTATTCCAACCCCCGACCAACTAACAAATGTGTCACAACGTCAGGCACTATTTTGGTTATTAAACCTGATTGAAGAGCCTGGCCAAGTAGCGCAGCAGATGGTCGACCAATTAAGTCTCTTAAAGAGCGATCCAAAGGTGCGCAACATCGCGCAATCATTGCTGCTAGCACAAACGCGCTTGAACGAAATTCATGACCGAAAACGCTATTTGTTGATCGCTCTGCGAGCGAAATCGGAACAACTTAGCACCCAAGTCAGTGGCTTCGTCGGTACGCTGCAAAAGCAAGTGTCTCGACAGCGCATGGAGGTTGGCCAAGTGGTCGCCAATGGGCAGCGCTGGTTAATAGGTATTTCACTATTTTTGGTATTAGGGTTGAGTTACCTGTATCTATCTAGTCGACGTATGACACGAGATTTAGGGGCTGTCACACAAGGAATGAAAGAACTGTCATTAGGGCAGGTGGATTCGCGCAATCCCCCCATGCGACGTAATGACGAAATCGGCACGCTGGCCAATGCTTTTGAAGTGTTTCGGCGTGATGCCATTCGCCGCTTGGAAGTGTCTGCCGAGCTCACCGAGCAAAAACGTTTGCTGGAAACCATCTTTGATAATATGAACGACGGTTTGAGTGTGTTTACCGAGCAGGGGATTTTAATTGCTTGGAATAAAGGCTACGAAGCACTTTTCGATATTCAGCCAAATCAGCTTTATCGCGGTATGCCAATAGAAGCGGTACAGCGGCTTATTACGCAAAGTTCTCATAAGAATCTCAATATGGAAAACCAATTGGTTCAGATGGATGAGATTAACGCTTCGCGGCACCATCGTAGCCAAAGTTTTGAACGGCATTTTGACTCGGGAAAAATCGTCGAATTTCGTTCCAAGCCAATGCCAGACGGCGGCTTTGTCACGTTGTATACAGACCTAACCGAGCGTAAAAGCGTTGAAAGCCAATTGCGCCAAGCGCAGAAAATGGAAGTGCTAGGTCAGTTAACCGGCGGTGTGGCGCATGACTTTAATAATTTATTGGCCGCCATTATGGGTAACTTACAAATGCTGTCTGATTCGTCGCCTAAAACTGCTGATCAAGCACGTTATATCGAGCGGGCATTAGCGGTAGCTGAGAAGAGCAGCAGTTTGGTGCACCGTTTGCTCGCATTCAGTCGGCGACAACAGCTGTTTCCTGAGGCGACACACATCGATGATTTAATCGAAGGCATGCTGGATTTGGTGGAGTACAGTGTCGGCAATCATATACAGGTAACGGTGGATCTCAACTGCCCTCATGAACATTGCTTAATAGATCCGTCCCAATTAGAGAATGCATTGCTGAACCTATCTCTCAACAGTGCCGCTGCGATGCCACGCGGTGGAACATTAAGCTTTTCTACCAAAGCAACCCAGTTACCCGATTCCGACGTGGCTGCTATTCGACTAAAAGTGGAAGATACCGGTAGTGGAATTTCTGAAGAGGTGCTTGGACGTATTTTTGAACCGTTCTTCACTACTAAACCAGTGGGTAAGGGCAGTGGGCTTGGACTGAGTATGATCTACGGCTTCGTCAAACAAAGTGGTGGCGAAATAAGGGTGACATCAGAAGAGGGTCAATGGACTAAAGTATGTTTGTTTTTACCCGTGATGGCGCAGACCGAGCTGACAGAAAAACCCTTAAACCAAGAAAATTTACCATCCGTAAATCTACCAAATGAAGCCTTTATTTGGCTGGTAGAAGATGACCCTGAAGTGTCCCATGTGATGCGTGAACAGCTTCAGCAACTCGGTTGTATGGTGCAAACCTTCGAGTGTGCCGAAGACGCTTTGATTGGGCTGGAGCGCTCCTTTCATCCTGACTTAATTATGAGTGATGTTAACCTAGCCGGAGAGTTGCATGGCGTCGATTTGGCGCACAGATTGAGGGCAGATATAAGCTGGGAAGGGC
Source organism: Marinomonas atlantica (assembly GCF_001639725.1). Classification (GTDB taxonomy): domain Bacteria; phylum Pseudomonadota; class Gammaproteobacteria; order Pseudomonadales; family Marinomonadaceae; genus Marinomonas; species Marinomonas atlantica. The sequence goes on along the minus strand of NZ_LTAW01000016.1, from coordinate 27,635 downwards.
AAGTATTATTAATGTCGGGGCTACCTGTGCATGAATTAGTAGAAAGTTACGGGCTCAATGATAAAGACTTATTTTTTTCAAAACCCTTTACAATCAGTGAGTTAGAAAAAGTTTTCTGTTTTATGAAGTGAATTGTTACAAATATTTCAGTGTCATCCTTAGTCGCTGAAATTTTTCGTTAGTTTTCATAGTCGATATTAATTTATGAAACAGCTGTGATGGTCTGTTTCGACGGCATAAGCCGAGAATAAAAACAATATTGGAGTCGTTTCATGAAATCTAACTTCCGTAAACTTGCTTGTCTTGTTGCTGCTGGCGCATTGTCTACTGCTGCGATGGCGGAAACACCTATCATTGGTCTGATTACTAAAACCAATACCAACCCTTTCTTCGTGAAAATGAAAGAAGGTGCCCAAGAGAAAGCTGAAGAGCTTGGTGTTGAGCTGCGTACCTTCGCAGGTCGTTACGACGGCGATAATGAAACACAAGTTCAAGCTGTCGAAAACTTAATCGCATCCGGTGCGAAAGGTATTCTTATTACCCCAAGTGACACGGCAGGTATTGTGCCGACCATTGAAAAAGCACGTGAAGCGGGCTTGTTGGTAATTGCCTTGGACACACCACTGTCTCCTGCTAGCGCAGCCGACATGACGTTTGCGACCGATAACTTCAAAGCGGGCGAAATGATTGGTCAATGGGCCAAAGCGAAAATGGGTGATAAAGCGGAAGACGCTAAAATCGCACTGCTTGATCTGAGTACTAGCCAAATTACAGTCGATGTAGCGCGTAACCAAGGTTTCTTGAAAGGCTTCGGAATTGATCTAAACGACCCAAGTCAAATGGGTGATGAAACAGACCCACGCATCGTAGGTAACGACGTGACACAAGGCTCTGAAGAAGGTGGTCGTCGTGCGATGGAAAACTTACTGCAAAAAGACCCAGGTGTGAACTTGGTCTACACCATTAATGAACCAGCCGCCGCTGGTGCGTATGAAGCACTGAAATCATTTGGTATGGAAAAAGACGTATTGATTGTCTCCGTTGATGGTGGCTGTCCTGGTGTCAGCAACATCAAAGATGGTGTGATTGGCGCTACTTCTATGCAATTCCCTCTGAAAATGGCCTCTGAAGGCGTCAGTGCAATCGTCGAGTTTGCTAAGTCTGGCTCGCGTCCGACAGCTTCTGACGGTCTTGATTTTTACGACACAGGTGTACAGTTGATAACAGATGAACCGGCTCAAGGTATCGATTCTGTTACATCAAAAACTGGTCTTGCTATGTGTTGGGGCTAACCGCCTAACTTATCCACCTCGTTTAAGGCAGCCCTGCCTAACACCGCTGGCTAATGCCGCCAGCGGTGGTTTTTTTGCTTGGAGTTAACATTATGAGTTCTGCTAACCCAAAACCGTCTGCACCGGTGTTGGATCACGATAAAATCGCTGATCAGGCTGGCAGTGGTAGTTATGTAGCGAATTTCGAAGACAAAGATACACCACTACAGCGCTTTCAGAAATTTCTTCATAAGTATCCGGTTGCCGCACCAACTATTGTACTGATTCTTGCCATTATTGGTTTCAGTGTCTTGGTTGGAGACCGCTTCTTACACCCGTTTAACTTATCTCTAGTGTTACAACAGGTCACCATCATTGGTGTGATCGGTGTGGCACAAACGTTAATTATTTTAACTGCAGGTATCGACCTTTCGGTTGGTGCCATCATGGTGCTGGCATCTGTCGTGATGGGTCGAATGGCCATCGATCATGGATTTGAAGCTTGGCTAGCTCTCTTAATTGGCATGGGGGTTGGCGCGCTGGCTGGTCTTATTAATGGCACCCTGATTACACGCTTTAAATTGCCGCCTTTTATCGCAACACTGGGGTCTTGGAACGTCTTTTTTGCATTGAATCTTTGGTACTCAGAAAGTCAAACCATTCGTTCACAGGAAATTGCCAACAATGCACCTTTATTGCAGTGGTTAGGTGAAACCGTAAGCTTCTTTGGCGCTCGGTTAACCTATGGGTCTCTATTGATGCTGGCATTGTTTGTACTGATTTGGTACGCCTTAAATTGGACCGCATGGGGGCGTCATGTATACGCCACTGGTGATGATCCAGCGGCGGCTAAATTAGCCGGTATTCGAACTGATCGTATCTTATTATCTGTGTATGTTTTAGCGGGTGTCGTGTGTGCCATTGGCGCATGGGTTCTGATCGGACGCATAGGCTCTGTCAGTCCACAAGCTGGCTACACTACCAACCTAGACAGTATTACCGCAGTGGTGATCGGTGGTTGTAGCTTGTTCGGTGGGCGAGGGTCGATCTTTGGAACGTTAGTCGGAGCTCTCGTAGTAGGGGTGTTCCGAAATGGCTTAGCCCTTGCGGGTGTCGATGTACTTTGGCAAGAGTTTACCGTAGGGATCTTGATCATCGTGGCAGTAGGTATGGACCAATGGATCAGAAAGGGGACAGCATAATGACAGCACATTACGATCAACAACCGATTCTTCAAGCGCGTGGTATCGTAAAGCGTTATGGCAGTGTGACGGCCATTGATCATGCTGATTTAACGCTGTATCCAGGGGAAATTCTTGCGGTCATTGGTGATAATGGCGCCGGTAAATCCTCACTAATTAAAGCCTTATCTGGCGCCTTAGTGCCAGATGAAGGGGAAATCTTACTGGACGGCAAACCGGTTCACTTTAGTTCACCGATGGAAGCGCGCGAACTAGGCATTGAAACCGTTTATCAGAACCTTGCAGTATCTCCTGCGTTGAACATTGCCGATAACTTGTTTCTAGGCCGCGAGCTGCGTAAACCAGGCCTATTAGGATCTGTTTTCCGTATGCTGGATAAAAAAGCCATGGAAGAGCGTGCTCAAGCTAAGATGACTGAGCTTGGGCTGATGACCATTCAAAATATCTCTCAGGCGGTAGAGTCTTTATCCGGTGGTCAGCGACAAGGGGTGGCAGTAGCGCGCTCTGCGTTGTTTGGTAGCAAAGTGGTGATTATGGATGAACCTACAGCGGCATTAGGGGTAAAAGAATCCCGTCGAGTATTGAACTTGATTAAAGAAGTACGTGATCGTGGTCTACCAATCATTCTAATCAGTCATAATATGCCGCATGTATTTGAAGTGGCCGATCGCATTCATATTCACCGTTTAGGTAAGTGCGCCGCGACGATTACCCCTGAATCTCATACCATGTCAGAAGCGGTTGCAATCATGACAGGTGCGATGGAAGTGGACTCCGATCCTGAGGCTGCGTAAAGTTAGCCGCTATAGCACGCAAAGCAGAGGGTACCATGGCACAGCGATTTATCATGCAATTAAACGGTTGGTGCAGTTCGGCCGTTAGAAAAGTATGGCTGGCTGGGTTACTTGCTTTGTGTGTGGCGTCTCATAGTGCGCTAGCCAGTAATGAGCTTGACCAACCGCTGCGCTCGATCGGCATCAGTGTAGCGGATTTGGGCAACCCTTACTTTGTTGAATTAGTAGACTCTGTAACACGTCGGGCTAATGAATTGGTTGAGGGGCAATCGGTTGATGTTATCGTGCGTTCTGATGCGTATGACCTCAAGCGACAGGTTCGACAGCTAAATGAATTTATTGATCGTAAAGTCGATTTGATCATTCTAACCGCCGCAGACGAGTACAAAATAGCCCCTGTAGTCGCGCGGGCTCAGCTGGCTGGTATTAAAGTCATTGCTGTCGATGTCAATGCGCATGGTGCGGACGCGACGATCACAACTGATAACGTGCAAGCAGGAGTTATCGCCTGTGAGCGCTTGGCACAGGAAATTGGTTACCAAGGTCAGTTTGTTATTATCAATGGTGTTTTAGTATCGTCAGTACTGGAGCGTGTCGCGGGTTGTAAATCTGCGATCAATCGTTATCCCCATATCTCATTATTAAGCGATCGCTTGAATGGCACAGGCAGCCAAGAAGGTGGTATGGAAGCCATGACCTATTTAATGGAAGAATACGATCATTTAGATGCCGTGTTTGCTATCAATGATCCTACGGCTTCTGGCGCGTTAATGGCGGCGCAGCATGCCAACCGAAACGAGTTTGTGCTTGCCTCGGTGGATGGGTCACAATTTGCGATAGATACGATCCAGCAACCTAATCTATGGATTGCGACAGCGGTCCAGCGGCCTAAACTGATGGCAGAGCGTGCGGTTGAGATTGGGTTGGCATTACTGAAAGGCGAAGAAGTGCGCCAGCGTTTTATACTCATTCCGGCCCAGTTAGTGCAGAAGAGCGCGCACGAATAAAGTATTTTCAAGACCAGCATTGGCGTTTTTGATGAACCTCGTTACTCTAACGAGATACTCGTCAAGGATGTTATATGGACACTACCAGTCTCTTTCAGCAAATCTTCAATACCGTTTTCCCTCTTGTCATCATCGTATTGATTGGTTTCTTTTACGCACGCGCTCGCCCAACGGATATGAGCGTGGCTAACCGTATTAATATGAGCGTGTTTATCCCTGCACTCATATTTTCAGTAATGGCCTCAAAAGACTTTCAGATACAAGCCTATTTACCTTTAGTCGCTGCAGGCGCATTTGTTGTCTTAGGCTCTGGTCTTGTGGCTTGGCCTTTTGCCCGTGCTTTAGGTTACGAGTTCAAAACCTTTGTGCCACCGATGATGTTTAATAACAGTGGTAATCTAGGCATTCCTTTAATGGTGTTAGCGTTTGGAGAGGCCGCATTGCCGATTGCCGTGGTGCTGTTTTTGATTGAGAACTTGCTGCATTTTACGGTGGGAATGTATTTACTCAATCCGCGCACCAATTTGTTTAATCTGTTAAAAATGCCCATGATTATAGCCACTGCGCTAGGTGTTGTATGGAGCTGGCAAGATTGGTCGATGCCCGTGGGGGTAGGCACAGGCATCGACATGCTGGGGCAAATCTCCATTCCTCTGATGTTGTTTGCGTTAGGCGTTCGCATGAAAGATGTGGATTTTAGTCAATGGCGTATTGGCGTGATCAGCGGTCTAGTGAGTCCCGTTAGTGGGCTCGTTGCGGCGTATGCATTTTACTGGCTGTTTGGTTTGCGCGAGGAGTGGTTTGCTTATTTGATTATTTTTGCTTGCCTGCCTCCTGCTGTGCTGAATTACATGGTGTCGGAAATGTTCCAACAAGAACCTCAAAAGGTGGCTTCTATCGTATTGCTGGGTAATTTAATGTCATTGGTCAGCATTCCGGTGGCGTTGTATTTCGTGCTTTAAAAACGAGGAGGGCCTATGTGGCTCCATATTTGTTTAGCGATACTGTTGGTCGCAGGGTACTTTTTGACCATGCGACTTGTTTCGACAGCGATCAGAGCCGTGGCACTGCGCCAAGGTATTAATGAACTTCGCATGAGCCTAGTGTCGAAGATTATTAACCTAGGTTTGACGGTCGCTTTTGTGCTTTTGTTGTGCGTGGTACTTGGGGTGGGCTATGGGCAGTTGGCGGTGTTCTTCTCATCCGTGTTTGCGGTGGTCGGTATCGCCTTATTTGCTCAGTGGTCTATTTTAAGCAATGTAACAGCAAGTCTTATTATTTTCTTTGGCTTTCCTTACCGTGTTGGCGATTGGATTAAGGTGGTTGATAAAGATGAAGAGATCCTTGGTCAAATTCATGAAATATCAACGTTCCATGTCATTATTACACGTGTTACTGGAGATACGGTGACGTATCCAAATAGTATGATTTTACAAAAAGCCGTCATTTGCTATCGCGATGAAGCCGAAGCCAAAAGCCACTCCCAGTTACTAAAAAGTGATGATGAGGAAACCGAAAAAAGCAAAAGCTGATCAAAAATCACTCAGCCCACTCGGTTTGTGGCATACTATTAAGCCATGTTTATATTATGTCCGCACGTTCGGTAGGAGAGTTCCATGAAATCCAAGCCCGAAGCCCTGATCTCTAAGCATCCTGGCCTCATTCACAGTGACGCAATGAAAGTAAAGTCACATGTTCAGCGTAGCCAAGAAGACTGGGTTCTACATACATTGATGATAGAAGGCTACGATGTACCGTTTCGCTTTAGACGACAAGGCAAGTATCATTCACTACGTGGCGCGCGCGTAAACATTACCTATTATCCTGCTCAAGAGTCTGTTGCAGGCATTGATATGGAAATCATGAAAGTCGTTAGAGTGAAACGAAGTTAAATTAGGGATTTTATCTGAACCGTCATTGTCTTAGGATACTCGCGCTCGTACCGAGCTATTTCATTAGGAGTAAAACAAGGCAATGACAACGGCCCGCTCTCAAACTTGGTTTGATACCCTCAAGCGTATTGAACGAAGCGTTTGGTTTCAAAGCTTTATCATCACCATCATCATTATTGCGGCACTCACGGTCGGGGCAAAAACTTATCCGTTACCGTATTCGGTTGAGCTTGGGATCAACTACCTCGATACTTTAATCACCGTTTTCTTCTTGGTCGAAATTGTGCTGCGCTTCGCCGCCTACGATCGCAAAGCCGACTTCTTTAAAGACCCTTGGAATATCTTTGATACAGTCATTGTTATTGGCAGCCTTGTGCCGATCTCTAATACCGACATGGTGTTGGTCGCGCGTTTATTGCGCGTATTACGCGTGTTGCGATTGGTATCGATCATTCCGGATTTACGCATGCTGATTAACGCATTGCTTAAAGCCATTCCTAAAATGGGCTATATCGGTCTGTTAATGTTTATTATCTTTTATATCTTTGGTGCGGCTGGTGCGATCTTCTTCAGCCATATCAACCAAGATTTATGGGGTGATATTGCGATTTCTATGCTGACGTTATTCAGGATCGCCACGTTCGAAGATTGGACCGACGTGATGTATGAGACGATGGAGGTCTATCCGCTCAGTTGGATTTTCTACATCGTCTTTATTTTCCTGACGGCCTTTGTGTTTCTGAATATGATGGTCGGTGTTGTACTGGAAGTGATGAGCCGAGAAACCATGGCAGAAGAACACCAGAATCAAGAAGATCACCATCAAGCATTGGTGGATCAAATTTCCCAACTGCAGCAGCAAGTGCAAGCCTTAAGCGATAAACTTGATCGCAAAGAATAGTGATGGGACTAATGCGTTTGGCGGTGGCGTAAGCGAGCGCCAAACGTGTTCATCAACAAGCCAATCAATACCACAGAAATCCCTAGCCATTGCTGATGGCTGATACTCTCACCGAGTACAACGGCCGCAGATGTCAGCCCTACGACAGGCACGCCTAATGACAAAGGGGCGACTGTGCCTGCACTGTAGCGAGACATAAGATAACTCCATAAGCCGTAGCCTCCGAGCGTTGCCACGAGAGTCAAATAGACTAATATGGCTAAGGTTGTCCAATTTATCTCGACAATGTTGGACCACATAACGCTTGGGGAGTCGACAAAATACGATGAGATAAAAAAGGGCAGCGCAGCGAACCATGCACTCCAGACAATTAAACTAAGATCCGCTTGATAACCTTTTTGAATGATGGCTTTGGTGGCGATATTGCCCAACGCCCAGCTTGATGCGCCCGCTAGAGTGAGCGCAAAGCCGATTACGGTCATACTGGTATCCTCACCATCGGCACCAATGATGGCTAACCCGCCACAAGCGACTGCAATGGCCAGGATTTGATAAGGCCGTACCACTTCTTTAAGCAGTAAGACAGAAAACAACAGTGTGAAAATGGCTTGTGATTGCAGCACCAGTGAGGCAAGCCCTGCAGGCATACCAAACATCATAGCGCTGAACAAAAAGGCAAATTGACCGAAATTAAGCGTTAAAGCATACGCGAGCCACCATTTTAACGGTGTTTTAGGCCGTGCAAAGAAACAACAACCGACCATGGCCAATAGTAGGAAGCGCGCACCGCCGAGCATCATCGGGGTCATAGCGTCCAACCCTAAGCGGATGACTACAAAGTTGAATCCCCATGCAAAAATGATGAAGAGTCCGAGTAGCAAATCTTTTGCAGTCATGGTGTGATTCCTTATCTGTGTTGAGCAATCACTTTACTCAGTTTGCCGCCACAGCAACAGACACTGTGGCGAATGGCGATTATTTGGCTTCACAGTCGATGGTGCCATCTGCGACACGAACTTTAATGGCATCACCTGTTTGGACATCTTCCACGGAGCGAACCACGTGTTTGCCTTTGCTGGCAATCGCGTAACCACGAGACAAAATATCCAAAGGGCTGACTAAGTTTAATTTAGCCACCACATTGGCAAAGCGATCTTGTTTTCGGTGCAGGTTTTGCTCCAATGCTAAACGCATACGTTGTTGTAACGCCTCGATGCGTTCCTGATGCGATTGAATCTTTTTAATGGGAGCGGCGTACATTAAACGCTGTGACACATGTTGCTGCGTTACCTGACGTTGTTTCAATTGGCTCTGTAGGGCACTTTGTAAACGCTGTTTGCTCTGCGTGAGGCGCTGTTGTTGCTGTTCTATTCGCTCTTTAGGGTGACGAATACGCCGGATCAAAAAGTCTAAGCGCTGTTGGTGCTGTTGCAGGGTTTGTTCAAAGCGGCGTGTAAACAGATGCTCAAAATGTGTAATTTTCTGCTCTAGGTTACGTATGTCTGGGCTGAGTAGCTCCGCCGCTGCAGTAGGGGTTGCTGCTCGCACATCGGCAACGAAGTCGGCAATGGTAAAATCCACTTCGTGACCCACAGCGGACACCACTGGCGTCTTTGCCTTGAAAATGGCGCGCGCAAGCGCTTCGTCGTTAAAGCTCCAGAGATCCTCCAGCGAGCCACCGCCACGCCCGACAATGATCGCATCGAAGTGACCGCTTACATCAGCTCGCTCAAGCTGCTGGCGTATATTGACCGCGGCACCATTGCCTTGAACCAAGGTAGGCAGAATGGTCAGTTCCGTGAGTGGGAAGCGGCGTTTGAACGCAATCACCATATCCTTCACCGCGGCTCCTTTCGAAGAAGTGATGATGGCGACTCGCTCAGGGCGGCTAGGTAACGGTTTTTTATGTGACTGTTCGAATAAACCTTCTGCTTGTAGCTGGTTCTTTAAACGCTCAAATGCAGCTTGTAATGCGCCTTCACCAGCGGCCTCCATCCCTTCGACCATCAGCTGACAATCGCCGCGCGCACCATAGAAGGTAACGCGTGCGCGCAAACGCACCATGTCACCGTCTTTGGGCTTAAATTTGACCGCCATGTTCTTGCCTTTGAACATGGCGCAGCGGATTTGAGCGCGATCATCTTTGAGGGAAAAATACCAGTGCCCAGAGCTCGGACGCGCCAAGTTAGAGATCTCTCCCTCTACTAATATCCAAGGTAAACTGGCTTCTAGTAGTTGCTGAATCTGGCGGTTCAATTCCGAGACAGTGAAAGTAGGTTCTGAACTGTGCAAAGTTGTAAAGTTTTTCATCAATCTCACTTGGTTTTGATTTACCGATTCATAATGTTGGAGTAGAATTACTTGCCATCTTAAACCCAGTTGGCATTGGAAATTCCCTATTATGTTACGAATTGCACAAGAAGCATTAACGTTTGATGACGTATTGCTTATCCCCGGCTATTCTGAAGTTCTGCCTAATGATGTAAAGCTTAAAACGCGCATCACAAAGGACATCGAACTTAATATTCCTCTTGTTTCTTCTGCCATGGACACGGTGACAGAACACCGCATGGCGATAGCCTTAGCCCAAGAAGGCGGCATGGGCATTATCCACAAAAACCTAACGATTGAGCAACAAGCAGCGGAAGTTCGTCGCGTTAAAAAATTCGAAAGCGGCATCGTTACGGATCCAGTTACGATTCACCCGACTGCAACCGTCCGTGAGTTGATGGAAGTAACGGCCGCAAACAACATTTCTGGTGTACCTGTTGTAGAAGGTAAAGACCTCGTTGGTATCGTCACCAGCCGTGATGTTCGTTTCATCAAAGATTTCGACAAAACTGTTGCTGATATCATGACACCAAAAGAGCGTCTAGTAACTGTACTAGAAGGCGCATCAAGCGGCTCTATCCGTAAACTATTGCACGAACACCGTATTGAAAAAGTACTGGTTGTGAACGAGCAGTTTGAACTACGCGGTATGGTCACTGTTACTGACATCAATAAAGCGCAAACTTTCCCGCTGGCATGCAAAGACGAAAACGGCAGTCTTCGTGTTGGTGCCGCAGTGGGTACCGGTGCAGATACTGGCGATCGTGTTAAAGCACTAGCGGAAGCCGGCGTTGACGTGATTGTTGTTGATACAGCACATGGCCATTCTAAAGGTGTTATCGATCGCGTACGTTGGGTAAAAGAAAACTTCCCTCAAGTACAAGTAATTGGTGGCAACATTGCTACGGCAGAAGCAGCGATTGCGTTGGCTGACGCGGGTGCCGATGGCGTTAAAGTTGGGATTGGTCCAGGCTCAATCTGTACAACACGTATTGTTGCAGGTGTGGGTGTTCCTCAAATCAGTGCGGTAGCGAACGTTGCTGCGGCGATGAATGAGCGTAATATTCCAGTTATTGCTGACGGTGGTGTACGTTTCTCTGGTGATATCGCTAAAGCGATCGCAGCCGGTGCAAGCGTAATCATGGTTGGTGGTTTGCTTGCAGGTACCGATGAAGCACCAGGTGAAGTGGTTCTATTCCAAGGTCGCTCATTCAAAGCTTACCGTGGTATGGGCTCGCTAGGTGCGATGTCTCAGTCTCAAGGTTCTTCTGATCGTTACTTCCAAGATGCGAGCAGTGGCGTAGAGAAACTTGTTCCTGAAGGCATTGAAGGTCGCGTACCTTCTAAAGGCCCTATGGCGGCTGTTGTACTTCAATTGATGGGCGGTGTCCGTTCTTCAATGGGTTACACTGGCTCAGCAGACATCGAGACAATGCGTACGAAAACGCAATTCTCTCAAATTACCGGTGCAGGTATGCGTGAGAGTCACGTTCATGACGTGACCATCACTAAAGAAGCACCAAACTATCACGTTTAAGCGCTGATAGATTAAAACCAAGATGGGGCGTAGTTTCTGCGTCCCATCTTCTTTTTTTTTGAACAGCTCTTACTGGGTAGGAGCGAAGGACTAGCTAACAATGTCGCAAGATATCCACGCTCATAAAATTCTTATTCTTGATTTTGGCTCTCAATACACGCAGCTGATTGCGCGTCGTGTACGTGAGATTGGTGTTTTCTGTGAAGTTCGTGCGTTTGACATGGACGACCAAGAGATCATCGATTTTGATCCGAACGGTATCATCCTAGCAGGTGGTCCTGAGTCGGTTGCAATGGAAGGTTCTCCACGTGCCCCTGAAAAAGTGTTCACACTGGGTGTACCTGTATTGGGTATTTGTTACGGCATGCAAACCATGGCGGAACAAATGGGCGGTTCAGTTCAAGGATCTGAAATTCGTGAGTTTGGTTACGCACAGATTCGTACCCACGGTGACTTCTCTTTACTAGAAGGCATCGAAGACCACATTGCTAATAATGGCGTACCATTATTGGATGTGTGGATGAGCCACGGCGATAAAGTAGACAAAATGCCTGAAGGCTTCTCATTGATGGCTTCTACAGAAAGCTGTCCGATTGCTGCCATGGCCAATGAATCGAAAAAATTCTACGGTCTGCAATTCCACCCAGAAGTAACACACACGCTACAAGGTGGCCGCATCCTATCGCGTTTCGTTGTTGATATCTGTCAGTGTGAAACCCTATGGACGCCAGCGAACATCGCACAAGACGCGATCGAGCGCATGCAAGCGCAAGTAGGCGATAAGAAAGTGCTTTTGGCACTGTCAGGTGGTGTTGATTCATCTGTTGTCGCCGCGTTGCTTCACAAAGCCATCGGCACACAGCTTACCTGTGTCTTCGTTGACAACGGTCTGCTTCGTTTAGGTGAAGGCGATCAAGTAATGGCCATGTTCAAGCAGAACATGGGTGTTAACGTGATTCGCGTTGACGCGGAAGACTTATTCCTTGGCAAACTGAGCGGCGTATCTGACCCAGAAGCGAAACGTAAAGTGATTGGTAATACCTTCATTGACGTGTTTGATGAAGAAGCGACAACACTGACGGAAGTCGAATTCCTAGCGCAAGGTACGATTTACCCTGACGTCATCGAATCCGCAGCGGGTAAAACCGGTGGCGCGCACGTGATTAAATCGCACCACAACGTTGGCGGCCTTCCAGAAGACATGAAGATGCAACTGGTCGAGCCACTACGTGAGCTATTCAAAGACGAAGTGCGTAAGCTTGGTCTAGAGCTAGGCCTACCGTACGACATGGTGTACCGTCACCCATTCCCAGGACCAGGTCTTGGTGTGCGCATCCTTGGTGAAGTGAAGAAAGAATACGCCGACATCCTACGTCGCGCGGATGCTATCTTCATCGAAGAGCTACGTAACGCAGGCTGGTACGAAAAAACAAGCCAAGCGTTTGCTGTCTTCCTACCAGTGAAATCTGTGGGTGTTGTAGGTGATGGTCGTCGTTACGAATACGTGGTTGCGTTACGTGCTGTAGAAACCATCGACTTCATGACAGCGCGTTGGGCACACCTTCCATACGATCTACTAGAGAAAGTGTCTGGTCGTATTATCAACGAAATCGAGCACATTTCTCGCGTGACTTACGACGTGTCGTCTAAGCCACCTGCTACGATCGAGTGGGAGTAGGGCTGGCTATAAATAGCGATTAAAGCCTTTAGAAGATAAATGAAAAGCCAGCCAGTATTACTGACTGGCTTTTTTTATGAATTATTATCGATAGGTTACGAATTTGTATTTTTGGCTCCAGAATATGCCGCAGTTTTAGCAGTGTTTATATCCAAATCAAAGGATTGACAGTTATATCGCAAAGGCTTTGATGGTCTTATTCAACCCCTTCAACAAGAACAAACGTGCCAGTAGCCGCCTGGGCACGTAACTTTTTCGCGGCCTGATAGCTGTCACTGTAATAAAAGCGTTTAGCCTCGGCAAAAGAGGAAAATTCAAAAATCATATGCTCATGGTGAGCTTCTCCTTCGAGATTTTCATATTGCCCAGTCCAAGCCACAATCTTGGGATTGAATGGTTTGACTGCGGCTTCAGCCGCTTTACCGTACTCCGCATATAAATCAGCATTAGTGACGGTAAGGTGTGCGATAAGGTAGCCTTTAGACATGGTATTACTCCTAACTGTTTTCAGTGTTGATAATTATAAAAAGCGACGTAAGCTAATATTTTCTAGATTAAACTTGGAGCTCTGATGATGGCGGTTGACGGTACTCATTTTGCTGGGCAATCATCCAGCCGGGATAGTAAGGTGGTAGGGCACTGACGTTATCAAGACGCGCTAACTCGTCAGTACTTAATACAACGTTACAAGCTCCGAGATTATCTTCAAGTTGTTCCATACGTTTCACACCGGTAATCACACTAGTGACCGCCGGACGGCTTAATAGCCAAGCTAACGCAATACGACTCACAGACACTCCTTTAGCCTGGGCAATGGAGCGCATCTCTCTAACACATTGCCAAGCTCGGTCTAACTCTACCGGTGGAAAGTTGAAGTTGTTGCGTCTCGCTCCTTCTTCCGTGGGTGCTCCGGGACCGAATTTTCCAGACAATAAACCGCCCGCCAGTGGTGACCATACGAGTAAGCCCAATTTCTCTTCACTCACCAGAGGCATCAACTCACGTTCAAGATCACGTCCGGCAATAGAGTAATAAGCCTGCAGTGTCTGAATTCGGTTGGTATGTAGTGCTTGGCTTAAGCCCAAAGCTTTACCGATACGACCTGCGTTCCAGTTTGAAACCCCGACATAGCGCACCAAACCCTGATGGATTAGATCATCTAATGCCCGCAGTGTTTCTTCTATCGGTGTGATCGGATCACTGGCGTGAATTTGGTAGAGATCGATATGATCTAGTTGCAACCGTTCCAAACTGCGTTGAAATGAGTCCATAATATGGCCTCGTGACGCGCCGTTCTGATTGGGCTTTGGCCCCATCAGCCCACCGGTTTTCGTTGCAAGAATAACTTCATCGCGTGGTATGCCGAGTTCTTTCAGTGCTTGTCCAACCACCCGTTCTGACTCACCGTGAGAATAAATATCAGCGGTATCGATGAAATTAATACCGGCATCGAAAGCACGTCCAATCATGGCATTTGCTTCATTTTGTTTTACGGCACCAATATTTGACCACTTACCTGCATCATCATTGCCCCCTAAAGTCATGGTGCCGAGACAAAGCTCAGAAACATAAAGCCCGGTTTGACCAAGTTGGTTATACTTCATGTTTTTCTCCTTGCTTTAAAATTTATCAATTTCGGCATAATACAGCTCATATAGAGTTTGACTGGCGCAACTGCCTAGCCACTGAGACCACTCGAGCAGCATAGCGGCTGGCTGTTTCCAGATCCCCTATGAGCATTTCTTCAACTGGCGCATCGGCAGGCGTTTGTCCCATAGGGGCGATGTAGGATCCTAGCCAATTGGGGTCGTTCCGATCAGACGTTTTTAGGTTAGCGGGTTTGATATCCATACTGACCCAGATACCACCATGCTGCGCGCCAAGGAGTACAAAATAATTGAGTGTGTTGAGCTTATCTCCATTGATACTTGCACTAGTCGTAAAACCGCCGAAGATTTTGTTTTGCCAACGGTTTTCAAACCAAGCTTTGGAGGAGGAATCAGCGAACTTCTTGAACTGCCAACTGGGGCCTCCCATATAGGTAGGAGAGCCAAAGATAATGGCATCAGCATTATTTAACGCTTCCCAGTCTTGCTTGTTTATCTCTCCATCTTGATCAATGCTAATTAGTGTTGCTCTGGCACCTTCGGCAACTGCCTCGGCCATTCGTTTTGTGTGACCGTAGCCAGAGTGATAAACAACGACGCTATTTACAGGATAATTATGTTCTTTCATTACAAGTTCCTCAGTGAAAATTATTTATTGATAACAGATGAGACTAGATTATTGGTTTAATTAAGGTAGATAAAGTAGTATAAAAATAACTAACTGTTATGGATTTTGGTAACAATGAAGAATCTCAATGTTTTAACTATTTTTTGTCGAGTGGCAGAAATGGCCAGTTTTACCCGCGCCGCCGAAGCACTGGGTATTCCTAAAGGTCGGGCCTCTGTATCCGTTCGCGATTTAGAAAAAGAATTGGGAATTGCATTATTTCATCGCACCACGCGTAGAGTTCAACTGACAGAGGATGGTCAAGCATTTTATAAGCGTGCAGCCGATCTTCTGGTTGAAGCGCAAGAGTTGGAAATGATGTTTGTTGCCAAAGAAGCCTCTTTGGTGGGGAAATTAAGAGTCGATATGTCAACCGAAATGGCTCGAAGTGTCGTGATCCCTGCTATTCCTCAGTTACTTTCTACGCACCCAGAACTTGAATTGGAGCTTTCCAGTACGGACCGACGAGTCGATCTAGCGCGTGAAGGCTTCGACTGTGCTATTCGTTTTGGTCCTATTGTGGATGAAACGTTAGTGGCGTTACCATTGGGCCGACTGCGGATGATTAATGTTGCCAGTTCTGATTACTTGCGCCGTCATGGCACCCCCCATACACTAAATGACCTCATAACTCATGGGCATAAAATGGTTCATTACAGCCCAACTCTGGGTGGTGAAAAAGGTGGTTGGGAATATCCTGATAAGGACGGTTATAAATCGCTTATGTTGCCGGGGGCAGTACAGGTAAACAATGTGCAAGCTTATCATGAATGCGGGTTGGCTGGGGTTGGGCTTATTCAGGCAGGGCAACCCGCTCTTAATGGTCATATAGAAAATGGGAGGCTGGTGGAGGTCTTACCAAATCTACGCCCTGAGCCACTTATTGCATCCTTAGTCGTTACTCATCGGCGTAATCTATCAAAACGAGTTCGGTGTTTTAAACAGTGGCTAGAAGAGATATTAGAACCGTATCTTGTTTAGGGAGTGTTACTTTCTCTTTATTGGTTAGAAAACCAGTTTCGTTTATTTCAACCTTAACGTTTGAGCCGAGTAGGCAGACGCATTATTAATTTATATCCCTACTTTTTACAAAATCAATAAATGTCCGTAAGGGAGTTGGCACCAATCTTCGACCAGAATAATACAAATACGGCCCGCTAAAAGACAACCACCAATTTTCAAGAATAGGTTCAAGTTGCCCTGAATCAAAATAGGGTTGTAACCATTCCTCAAACAAATAAACAACACCGGTGCCAGCAACCGCAGTATCAACAGAAAGATCTACAGCGCTACCTATATTAACCACTAAAGGACCTGAAACGTTGACCTCTATAATTTTATTATCGTTCTCAAATTCCCAAGTATTGGCTACCCCCGAACGAAATCGCCCCGTTAAACAAGGATACTTTAATAAGTCGCGAGGGTGAGTTGGTCGACCTAATTTATCTAACAATTTAGGTGCAGCGGCTAACGCATATCTCTGTTGGCGTGGGCCAATAGGAATAGCGACCATATCCTGTTCCAGTCGCTCGTCATAACGAATACCAGCATCAAAACCTGCATCAATAATATTGATAACATTACTTTCCGCCGTCACTTCAAGTTCAATATCAGGATAGGCTTCCAAAAATGCAGGGACAATGGCTGGCAGTATTAATTTTACAGCACTAACAGGTACGTTAAGACGAAGTTTACCCGCGGGTTTATCACGATATAGATTGACCATATCTAACGCCGAATTAAATTCACTCATAATAGGATTCATACGTTCTAACAAAACCATACCTACTTCCGTAAGGACAACACTGCGAGTATTACGATGAAACAATCGCACTCCCAATTCCTCTTCTAAGCGTCGTATGGCATCACTTAAACGTGAAGCACTCATATTTTCTACTCTTGCCGCCTCACGAAAACCGCCGGCTTTGGCAACAGCAACAAATGCCGCGATATCATTCATAGGTGACTTAATTGTTCTAAATCTCGCACAATATGTCCTAATTAAATGGATTGTCGCACAAATTAATCAGACCTAGAATAGATTATCTACTCAACATTTCACATAGGAAAATCACCATGGTTAACATTCAACAGGCTGGCACATTTAAGCTCGGTAATAAAACAATCAACCGAATGGGTTACGGTGCTATGCAGTTGGCTGGCTCCGGCGTTTTCGGTCCACCTAAAGATAAAAAAGAAGCTATTGCTGTCCTTCAAGCCGCAATAGAAAGTGGTGTTAACCATATCGATACCTCTGATTTTTACGGCCCACATATTACGAACCAAATTATTCGTGAGGCGTTACACCCTTATAGTAAAGAACTTGCATTGGTGACTAAGGTTGGTGCTCGTCGCAATGAGAAAGGCGAATGGTTGCCCGCTTTTTCAAAGCCTGAACTTATTCAAGCCGTACATGATAATCTAACCAACCTTGGCATAGAACAAATCGAGGTAGTCAATCTGCGAGCTATGTTTGATGCTCATGGCCCAGCCGAAGGCTCTATTGCAGAACCATTATCCGTACTGGCCGAGTTACAAAAAGAAGGTCTGATACATCACTTAGGTGTCAGTAATGTTACTGCAAATCAAATTGAAGAAGCACGCAGTATCGCGCCAATTGTTTGTGTACAGAACCAATACAATCTAGTGCATAGAAGAGACGATGCACTTATTGAACTGCTAGCAAAAGAAGGCATTGCCTATATACCTTTCTTTCCACTTGGCGGCTTTACACCATTACAATCATCTATTCTAGAAGAAGTTGCGGTATCGCTAAACGCCACAGTAATGCAAGTCGCTTTGGCTTGGTTGCTTCAGCGTTCAGCTAATATTCTATTAATACCAGGAACATCTTCAACTAACCATTTACAACAGAATTTAGCCGCAGCGGAGTTGATTTTACCGAGTGAGGCCATTGCCAAATTAAATAAAATTGCTGTTAATATCTAAAAAATCTGAATTTTGGTATAGCGTGATTTTTTCATAGCGAGTTCTCCCTGATTCACTCAGTGTATGCAGAAGAACTCCAAAATGGTATGCCACTATTTAGGGGGTGATTACAGGTCGATCAAATCGATAAAATGAGGCTAATTAAATGGACCGTCCTTTACTACTGTTCCGATAGCATGGGCTGATGACTCTTTATTTTTCGTTCTTAATAAATATGATATGGGAAGGTAGGTTGATAAGTTATGGTGAATTTGATTTATTTTACACTTACAGCGCCTTAAATTTTTCTATCATATCCTTATCTATTTCCTTGATGAGACTATGTGACAAGCCCAGATGTTTGGCCTCATGACTAAACGAGCGTGTTGTTTCAAATATTTCCTCTGCCATAACCATGATCGCTTTCTTTGAAGACAATCCCGACTGAGCCGCTAACTGATCTAGTGCGCTCTTTGGCGTTCGACCATTACCACCAAATGCCGTCATATGTTCTTTGTAAGGGTTGGGACTATAAACAATGTCGTAAAAAGGAGATAGCATCCAGTTATCGGTGTCACTGGCAAGGAAACTGAAATTCTTACTGTGATCATCTTGGTTAACCGTTAGGTAATTAAACATGCAGCGCTTAATGAGCTTCTGAGATTCAGTGACACTACACATGATGCGCGACGCTTTAACTAAATCTACATAGTCCATAGAAGGCTCTCGAAACGCCGCATCTAACAACCCGCACGCAGAAATCATATGGATTCGACCGCCTTGTTCAGTGCAATCAAAGCGTTCCTGCTCTAGCCAAAATCGTCCATTACCCGCATCAATTAAATCAAAGTTGGGAACCTCAATGCCGACATTTCGGGCCATCTGCATGTAGCAATATTCGACTAATGATTCAGAGTGCTTCAAGTCAAAATTTTCAGATGTCAGCTTTACGATCAGTTTTGTTCCTAGTGCGTCATCTAATGTTGAATATTGCCCATTCGATAAACGTGTAACATTCATTTTGGGTCTAGCACCACCCGATCCGCCAGTATTCATCAAGTGCTCAAGCAAAGCAGACTCGGTGCCTTCAAACTCTTCAATCGCAGCTCGGCCAAGGGTAATGATATCAATTGACTCCTTGGACTCATCAAGTAAGTCTAATTCAGGTTCATAGCTCAACGCCCCCATACACCTTTCACCGAGGTAAGCCAAACGCTCTAGGGCGGTAACTTCCTTTGGGTTACGGTCGTTCAGTCTAAATACGCGATCCATGAGATAAAGACCCCAACCATCAGGGAGACTATCTCCAAAAACCCCATGAACGCCGTAATGTGGTTCTCTAGGCGCCACTTGCAAGCTTGTATCAGCCTTTAAATTGAACGGAGCCAGAGACGTTGAGTGAGCGCCTAAATAAGCCTCATCAAATTGAAAGAAGCTTTGCTTACTATTCTCAACGAGCTTGCCGACAAGTATCTTTTCACCTGTGCTAAGCGTTCGTTTTACGGTTAGGGCTGATTTAAGCATGTCGAAGAACATCCTCTATTGATTTAAATTCAGGCTCAGACGACTTTGTCAGCTCTTTCACTTTTTTCAAGTCACCGACTGTTTCATAAAGCATGAGGAACTGACGCAATGAGATGTTGCCAGATGACTCAAACTTTCGGATCGTCGCGTAAGGCACGCCAGAGAGATCTGCCATCTTCTGAACGCTGAGTTTATCTTTCTTCCGAGCGGACTTGATAAACTCTTTGAGATCCATTTGCAAATCATAAGCGGTATAAAGAGATAACATACATGCCTCTAAGATTGTTACTATGATGTCAATTATATCGTAAATTATGTTTTTAATGTTATTATTGTGGCAAATATAAAATATATGATAATCATTGCTTCATTAAAATGAATGACATAAAAACCATCACTGTGGCTGTGTTTTATTACTACTATAGTGACAAATTAACGATTTTTTTAGTATAAGTTTGAAAGGCGGTACGAGTGTACAAGAGTGCCGAGCGTCACAGGCAGCAGAGGTCAAGGCAGAGAGTATGCGTTGGTCTGTGGTACAGGCTGAAGAGGGCCAATCCGCAGTGCGTTGATTGCCCTCTGAGGAGCGGCAAGAGCGGCGCCGCGAAAAGTTTGAGATGTAAGGTGGATAGAGTTGCATCGCGTCCGCGAATGCTTACTACCGAAGAGAAGCAAGAGCTGCGTCGTGATATGCAAGAATCCTCAGCTTAGGCCAAAGCGGAACTAAAACGTCGACGAACTGCAAAAAATCAAAAAAATCTGTGCATGGTATAGATGATGGTATCGAGAAAAACCACCTTTCTAACTAGCTGTTATATTGATGGTTTTTCTTTTGATTGATATTCGAGTGGGAATAATTCAGCGTTAGGTAACACCTTGCACTGAACAGCAATAAACACTCTCAAGCCCGCTATCTAGCGGGCTTTTTGTTGTCTGTTGGTCAGGCGATTGATGTAAAGCACTCCCAGTCCACTTTTGCTTTTGTGGTGCTAAGGCTTGTGTAAGCCTTGCATGTAGAGTTCGCTCAGTTGATGCGCCGATATACTGGGTTTGGGCTCGGTTGGTTGTGTTGTTTGGTGAAAAATCTGCTGTGCGACTTGCCTGCCTATCTGCTGGGTCATCGTCGTTTTATGGATGCGATCTTTATAAAACCCCGTTAATAGGTCATTAAGGGGCTTTGCTTCATTAAGGCGTTGCGATAAGTGCCAAGCATCTTCGAGGGCTTGGCCGGCACCTTGTCCAGAGGTGGGTAAAGGGGCGTGGGCGGCATCTCCTATGATGACAAGGTTGTCTCGGTGCCAGTAGGGGAGAGGGTCGAGGTCGTGTACAAAGATTCGTTTTAGGCTATTGGGGCGAGACGTTCTGAATACCAGTTGAATCTTGGATGGCCAATGTTGGAAGCGTTGCTGCATTTCCTCATACCAACTTTCTTCGAGTCTAGAGCGGTCGAGTGCGCAGGGCCATGCGGCGGCCCAATAGCATTGCTGATTGGCAACGGGAACAATGCCAAAGCGTTCGCCGTTTGCTCGATAGTCATGAATGGCCTGTTCGAATGGCTCCAAGTCTATATCGCTAATGCCGATGATATTGATAAAGCCTTGATAAACAGCTGAGGCGGAGTCTTGATACAGCTGATGGCGAGTCGGGGAGTACATGCGCCCATCGCAGCCGACAACGAGATCAAATTGCTGCTGTAACAGCGGAATCTGCTCCGTTGTGATGGGGGTGTTAAAGTGTATGGCTACATCATGTTTTTTGAGTTGGCTCGCCAGTATTTTAATAAGATGTTGTCTTAATACGGTGAAGGTGGGCAAACCGCAAAGGTCTTCTAATGGTCCGATGTCAAATTGATTGACGAGCGTCGATTGCGGGTCAAATTGACGTACAAATCTCGGTCGACCGCAGTATTTCTGGCATTCATCCATCAGCCCTAGTTGTTCAATGACAAAGGTGGCGTTAGGCCACAGTGTCACGCCCGCTCCAATCGTAGAGTAGTCTTTGTTTTGCTCATATAACGTCACTTGAATACCTTGTTTTCGAGCCAAGATGGCGAGCGCTAAGCCTGCCACCCCTGCGCCTATAATGGCCATGTGTTTCACTGTTTTCATCTTTATGTTCCGAGTTGCTACGAGATAAGGTGATTGTTACAGGGGGATTGAGTAGGATAAACGGGCTGATTTTGGTTTGTTTGTCCCATTAAATGAGATAGTTGTGTTAGAAAATATTGAGTTACAGTGGCTGCTTAGCTTTCAGAAGGTTTATGAACAGCTGAGTTTTAAACGTGCGGCGGAGTCACTTCAGTTGCCTAAATCGAATGTGAGTCGTCACGTGGCTTTACTGGAGCAAACGTTAAACGTCCGACTGTTAGAGCGTACTACGCGAAAAATGATTGCGACCGAAGCGGGTGAAAGGTTTTACCACAATCTATCGCCTCTCTTGATTGCCATGGGGGACATGCTGCACGAAGCGCATCAAAATGGCGATGTCATTGTGGGGCATTTAAAAGTGATTACCCCTGACTTGCCATTTTTAGCGGAGGCGATGGCCGAGTTTTGCCATCAACATCCGAATATTCAGCTAAGCTGCGATACCCAACTTGATCCAGAAGAAGGGTTATTGGAAGGTTTTGATGTTGTTATTCGCTTTGGCCGTGGCGCAATAGAGGATTCAGGCTGGGTGGCAAGGGAGTTAGTGCGATGGCCGAGTTGTGTTGTAGCGTCTCCTTGTCTCTTAGAGCGATGTCCTAAGCCTAATTCAGTCTCTGAGCTGAGTCGGCATGCTTGTATTACCAGCTTATCAGTATTGCAAGGTATGCCATGGCAGTTCAAAAAAGTAGGAGCTGTCAATGTGGTGTCTTGTTATAAGGTCAATAGTGGTCATATGGCAAAGGCGGCCGCGCTTAAAGGGTTGGGGTTTGCAATACTGCCTGAAGAGGCTTGCCGTAAAGAGTTGGATGAAGGAACGTTAGTAAAAGTCGATTTATGGGAAGATGAACCGGAAGACTTGGTGTTATACGCCCTCTATTCGGGGCGCAAATACCCATTGGCAAAAGTGAAAGCGTTTCTCGATCATATTCAGTGGGTGGTTCAGCGTTCTCACGCTTGAACTCGTCTACGCAAGAAAAGGCTCCCAGCATCTTATGTTGGGAGCCTTTTACTATTATGCGGTTACCGCATTCAAGCGTGGGACGGGTTTGTCATTAATAGGCAGATGGATCAGTGCCGAGATAAAGGCGAGTACTACGGCTGACCACCAAATCGGATCGTATGATCCGTAGTAGTCGTAGATTACGCCTCCGACCCATGCGCCCAAGAAACTGCCTATTTGGTGTGCGAAAAACACCAATCCGTATAGCGTTGATAAGTACCGTGCACCAAATATCTGACGCACTAAACCGGAGGTAATTGGCACTGTTCCTAGCCAACAGAAACCGATTGCTGCACCGAAGATAATCGCCGACATTTCGGTGGTCGGTAGCATTACAAACGTGGCGATTACAACCGTACGCACCAAGTAAAGAGCTGCCATCACATAGTGTTTGCTGTAGCGGTCTGCCATAGCACCCCAGAAGTAAGACCCAACGATGTTAAAGATACCCACATAAGCTAGTGCCATGGCCGCCGTTGAGGGCGGTAAGTTTTTATCCATCACGTAGCTGGGAAGGTGAGTGGCAATAAACATGACATGAAAACCGCAGACAAAAAAGCCAGCAATAATTAGCCAGTACCCTTTGTGTGCAAACGCTTCTTTCAGGGCTTCTTTTATTGTCTGTGTATCTTCGTGTACAGGGTGCCCTGAGCTGTCTTCTCGCTTTGCCGTATTGATAAACACTGCAAACATGATCATGAAGCTACACATTACAGCGAATATTTGCAGGGCACCTTGCCAGTCATAGGTGCTCAGCAAAGATTGCGCACCAGGGATCATAGCAAACATGCCAAATGAGCCTGCTGCTGTGGTTAAGCCAAAGGCTTTCGCAGCATGTTGTGCGGGAACCACTTTAGCCACGGCACCGAGTACGATCACGTAGCTGGTAGCACTTAGACCAAACCCTACTAGCATACCTAATGATAGATATACTACTGTTGTCTCTGTGGTGATTGACGTTAGGTACAGACCTAAAGCGTAAGAAATAGCACCTAAAATGATGATGCGCTTTGGACCCCAACGGTCGGCCGCCATTCCCACAAATGGTTGGAACATGCCGAACAGTAAGTTTTGCAATGCTATAGCAAAGCTAAAGAACTCTCGTCCCGTCTGAAAGTAGTCGGAAATAGGCGTCATGAAAATACCAAAGGATTGCCTGATCCCTAGGCTGGTAATCAAAATCCCTATGCCCAGCCAAACTAGGAGTGGAAATCGGAAAGTAAACATAAATTGCTCTTAATAATGCCTATGGTGATGAGATTGCCCTTTATTTAGCTCGGTAGGGGGCAAGCTCAGTGCCTTAGCGAAAGTGGATAGAAACAGCGCTCAGCTACTGGATTGGCGGAGTGTAGAGAGTATCCTGGGGGGACTCAAATGATAAAAAGTGAAGTAATACATGCATAATATGCATGTATTAAAATGGTGCGTTTGAGGTGCTTTTAGCCCAGTTTTTGGGCTTTTTGGCGGGATTGTGAGATGGCAAAATTGTTATCATTAGTGCTTTATGATGGCGTTTCAGTATGATCAAGGCGCATATACGAAAGATTACTTAGGTAAAGCTGTGGTATCAGCATCCAGCCCCATATCAATCACACGTTTAGCGATTAGCTTGCTGCACTCTTCTTTTACAATACTCCTTAACCATTCCTGTGCAGGTGAGTGATCACAGCGAGGATGCCAAATCATTGAATAATCAAACGGTGTAAAATGGAAGGGTAGAGGTTTTACCGTCAGGTCATAACGCTCTGATACTAAGTAGGCTAAATCAGCGGGTACTGTGATAATTAATGGCATTGTGTCGACAATGGCCAGTGCAGCTTCTAAATGATATGCCCTAAGCACCATACGTCGTTTAGGATGGCCTTCGAGTGCTTGTTCTATAAGCGATTTTACCCCATCACTAATGGCAATCATGGCATGAGGAAAATGCAAATAATCTTCCAGACACATTTGTTTATCGGCTAATGGATGATGTTTAGAAACAAGACACGACACACCAACACGTCCGAGCTCTCCATATTGTAAGGAGTCAATAGAGTATATCGGACGACAAATAGCTAAATCAGCTCGGCCGTAGGTGAGTTGTTCTTTCAAATGCTCGTCTTGGAGTGGCAGAAACTCAAACGCAACATTAGGCGCTTCCTGATATATACGAGGTAATGCAAACGGTAAAATTGTTTGCATCGCATAATCTGTTGTGACAATGGTGAAGGTTTGGTCACAAGACTTGGGGTCAAATTCAATGGGGGACAAGAGTTGTCTAAGAGACCCAATAGGCTCGTCTAGTGCCTTATTTATAGATAAGGCTTTTTCTGTTGGAACTAGATGCTGGCCTTGACGGGTAAACAAAGGGTCAGACAGCAAGCTGCGCAATCTACCCAGAACACGGCTCATTGCAGATTGACTCAAGTTCAAGCGTTCTGCAGCTCGGCTGACACTGCGCTCTTCAACCAGAATTTGCAACGCCACTAACAGATTTAAATCCCGACGATAAATCTCTTCTACTTTCA
The DNA here is from genome assembly GCF_001639725.1 of Marinomonas atlantica. Classification (GTDB taxonomy): domain Bacteria; phylum Pseudomonadota; class Gammaproteobacteria; order Pseudomonadales; family Marinomonadaceae; genus Marinomonas; species Marinomonas atlantica. The sequence continues at coordinate 2,639 of NZ_LTAW01000016.1, read as the reverse complement.
TATCCAGCCTTAAGTACTCCAACAATATTGACAGTGTAACCAATAAATTATCGAAAACATTGCTAAGTTGAATAACTTTAATACAAACAACGTGCCGACCTTTCTAAAATTCAATACGACTTAAGCAGACGCTCCATGTGCGTGAGGTCTGAAGCTTGTTCACAACAATAATGGTTGTGTAGGGCGTTGTTATATAAATATTTAACTATGCAGTTTACAGAGGAAGGCCTGCTTTGTGTTCGATTGTAGCTGAAGGGGGGTTGCGGGGAGTAATAAAGGCAGAGTAACGGCAATAGAAAGGGGGGACTATTGCCGTTGTTCACTTACATTAGAGATTAAAAGCTTTGCGAGACTAACAGTGCGGCGGTATAGCCTTGTGTTCTGTTTTTTGCATCAAGCTCTGTGTAAGCATGGAATGATACAAAAGGTAAACCTGGGCGGAAGAAGCTTAGCTCTGGGCCTACAGCGAAGGCTTCTGCACGATTACCGTCTATCACGTTTGGACCTTTATCATCCGTTAGCTGCTTATAGTAAAAACCACCCAGTCCTAGTGTCCAAGCGTCAAAGTTTTTGCCCACGGCAAACTCATGTCGATATTCGGTGCCGCTGGTGTAGTTGGTATCTTTATTTTCGGTATTAATATCTAGCTGAAAGCTAGACGATACTTCGAAACCAGACTCGGTCATATAGGTAAAGTTGAATGCAGGAGAAAATGTATAGTGGTTCAGGCCTGTCGTAATAGTGTCGTTCTTATCGTAATGGCCAGTTGGGATTTGTATTTGTAGTTGGGTATTCGTGGCTAAATTAGGAGATGGGTGCCATTGGAGAATGTATGGAATAACTTGAATGTCTCCGAGACCGGTATCCTTGCCATTAATATTGATAGGTGTATTTGGAACCATGCCATCAATTTTAAGCTCTAAAAAAGGTACTACAATACCGTAACCATAGCTGGCATTTTGGAATGTCTTTTCCGTCATTTTTATATAAGTTAGAGAGAGTGCTTTAACGGATTGAGAAAAATCCGTCAGGTTTTCATCTCCGTTAGCATTGAGGTTTTTGTTCGCATTGTAATATGAACTACGGATAGAGAAATTGCCAATATCGGTGACAGGTGGCATAAAGCCTGCACTAAACCCATAAATGCCTGGAGCTGTGGAGGGCGCTCCATTCTCTGTTGCAAGGGCTGAGTGTGATACCAGAAGGCTGGCGCCTATTCCAATAAGTGCACTTAGATTAGATGCTTTCATGTGTTCCTCTTTATTTTGTTTTTTAGTTTTTTGGGGAGAGCATGTAAGCAGAATGGCAAGAATAAAGAGGGGGCTCATATCCTATATAGGATAGTTGGTATATTTAATTGTTATAAGCTTTAACAATTGCGATCAATTGTTTTCATAATAGGTTGTTCTTGGCGGGCTATGAGGAAAGTTTCCTGCTGCATCCATGCAGCGCAAGTTTTATCCTTAATAGGAGACAGAGCCCTCATCCTGAGGGCTGAAGCAATCCGTTGCTCTCTGTCTGAAATCTAATATAGCGCCCACTCATTTTTTGTGCATCTCTAAAAAATGAAACGCTTGCCTTAGATCAATCAGATGTTTGATATTCTATAATGTGCTGCTTAAATTTTAGCTTGGTGATTTTCGTCACTTGTAAAAAATCCCTTTTTTCATAAGGACATTCTCATTATGCAGTTTCCTACGTTAATAGAAGGCAGATTACTCAAACGCTATAAACGCTTTTTGTCCGATATTGAGCTTCCTAATGGGGAGGTCATCATCGCCCATTGTCCTAACACAGGTTCAATGCGTCGATGCCAACAAGAGTATGCACGTGTTTGGGTGTCAAAAAGTGATAACCCAAAACGTAAGCTGGCCTATACATGGGAACTTGTTGAAGTGGATGATGAACATCTTGCTTGTATCAATACGGGGTTACCAAACAAGGTTGTAGGTGAAGCGATACTGCAAGATCTTATTCCCGAGCTGTCTGGTTATACCTCACAAAAAGCGGAGGTTAAGTATGGTAATAGTAGTCGTATAGATTGGCTGCTGAGCAGTGAAGAAAAGCCGCTTTGTTATGTTGAAGTAAAAAATGTCACGTTGTTAGAAGAAGATGGACAGGGATATTTTCCAGATGCTGTAACGGAGAGAGGTAGAAAACATTTATATGAACTTGCTGAAATGGTGAAAGCAGGGCATAGAGCAGTTCTGATGTTCTGTGTATCGCATACTGGGATTGAATCGGTTAAACCGGCTGCACATATCGACCTTAAGTATGCAGAAGCTATAAAGGAGGTGGTAGAGATAGGGGTTGAGGTATTGGCTTATCAGGCACAAATCACACCACAAAGCATTTCTATTACACGTAAGTTACCGGTCAATTTAGGCTAGATGTGAGGCATCATTAGAAGCAGGGTGGCGATTAGTACGTTTTATGAACTGTTTTATGGTGGCGGTGATTGTTTATTAAGCAAATTTGGCGCTATTTAAAAGAATGATGCGTTTTTATTAAATTAATTTAAAAACCGCTTGCACTGAAAATTCAGATGCGTATTATACGCCTCCACTGACACGGACAACGCTTCACAACAACGAAGCGGTAACGAAGTCAGACGCTCTTTAAAATAGATAATCAGATAA
>NZ_LTAW01000015.1 GCF_001639725.1 Marinomonas atlantica | reverse complement strand
GAGGAACTGAGGAACTGAGGAACTGAGGAACTGAGGAACTGAGGAACTGAGGAACTGAGGAACTGAGGAACTGAGGAGTATGGAGCAGAAAATAAAAAGGGCAACCTAAGTTGCCCATCATTATGTTTCAAGTCCTTTACAGCGCTCATCATAGTGAATCGTTATCCATCAAACCACTCACTTGAGATCTGCCTAACCTTGGCCATGTAGCTCTGATCCATATTCGAATTATGGAAGAATGAAAAACATAAAGAGCTATAATGAAAATACAGAAATCATTTAAAATTCAAAAAGATAAGGGTTAGCCTAATACAGCTTTCCAGCAACATCTTACATATATGCAGGAATAATCAGACAAAAAAGCATATTTTTAAAAAGTAGCCTTAAACCCTTCCACCCACTTCACAGCTTCAGCATAAGTTTCAGCCAGCATTTGCAAATCATTTTCTGACTTAATAGGGCGATTTTTTTCGTAGGATTCGATCAAGTCTAGCGTATAGCCAACTCGACCAGAACGCTCAATGATGGCATTAGTGAATTCAAGCGGTAAGGGTAATTCAGACAACACATCATCTAGGTTTATACCGACACAAACATCCATCATAGACAACATGCCAGCTAAAAAATAGCGATCTTCATTGGCGTATTCCTGTGATTGAGCAAACAACTCAGCATGTTTTGCCCGTAACAACACTTGCCCTTGCAATACTTCACGATCCGCTGTCATTTCAGACATTAACAAGAGGTTAGTAATCGACTTTAACTGTTCAGTGCCTATCAGCATAATTGCAAGGCGCAGAGAATCTACTGAAGCAACTAACCCCATTAAAGGCGAATTTAAATACTTGAGCAGCTTGTGCACCAAACCAATGTCTTGGCTAACTATTTTTTCCAGTTCAGCAATTGACATATCGTTGGCACGCATAAGCGATGCCATCAACTGCAATAATGTCATCTGGTTGACGCTGGAAGCTTTTTTCGACATCGACTGAGGTTTTTCAAAGAAATAACCTTGGTAATAATCCACTTCAAGCAATTTTGCAAAATGATAGTCCTCCCATGTCTCCACCTTTTCGGCGATGATCTTCACTTTAAAGGGACGTAGGGCTTCCACTTGCTGATGAAACTCATCTTTGCCTAAAGCAAGAATATCGAGTTTCACATATTCAGCTAACTCTACAAACGGGGCCAATTTAGGCTCAAAAACAAAATCATCCAAAGCAATAGTGAAACCAGCATTATTCCAGCGGCGTAAGGAGGCTAACAGCAAAGCATCAAACCCAGCATCTTCAAGTACTTCAATGACTGTGTGTTCCTTAGGAAGCGGTACACCACTTGGATTGATAAGATAACCACGAGGAAAGTTGATAAAAGCTTTACCTGTACCAACAAGGTTATGCATACCAAGGTCTAGCAAGCAAGCACTTATAACTTGGGCTGTTGCTCCCATTTGATCATAAACATCGGCATCCTTAGCCTTAACATCACGACGGTATAGCAGCTCATAGCCAAACGTAGCCAGTTTATTGTCTACGATCGGCTGTCGAGCGAGCGCAACATTGTGATACATCATACGTTCAACTACCTTATCTCACGTTAATCGCCTTATGATAAGAATTCGGGCGAAACTAGTCATTATTTACGTAGTATATTGCTAAATTTCGCTTTGGGCGAGAGCAATAAACTTGGTAACATGAGCCAATAAATAAAGCAAAACAATTTGTGGGGATACATATGCCAGAATACCGCTCCAAAACGTCCACTGGCGGCCGTAATATGGCCGGCGCTCGCGCGCTATGGCGTGCAACCGGAATGAAAGACGATGATTTTCAAAAGCCTATTATAGCCGTGGTCAACTCTTTTACCCAATTTGTACCGGGTCATGTACACCTTAAAGATATGGGTCAACTGGTAGCTCGCGAAATCGAAGCAGCCGGCGGTGTAGCAAAAGAATTTAACACAATCGCTGTCGACGACGGCATCGCCATGGGTCATGATGGTATGCTTTACAGCCTGCCATCTCGTGACCTGATTGCAGACTCTGTTGAATACATGGTTAATGCCCATTGCGCCGATGCTATGGTTTGTATTTCGAACTGTGACAAAATTACACCTGGAATGTTAATGGCGGCTATGCGCATCAACATTCCGGTAATTTTTGTATCTGGTGGCCCAATGGAAGCGGGCAAAACTAAATTGTCCGAGAACAAACTTGATTTAGTCGATGCCATGGTGATCGCCGCTGATCCAACAGCAACAGATGAAAAAGTAGCCGAGTACGAACGCTCAGCGTGCCCGACTTGTGGCTCTTGCTCAGGTATGTTTACTGCCAACTCAATGAACTGTCTAACGGAAGCACTTGGTCTAAGTCTACCGGGCAACGGCACGACATTAGCTACGCACTCTGATCGACGTGAGTTATTTTTAGATGCAGGCCGTCGTATTGTAGACATCACCAAACGCTTCTACCAAAACGACGAAGCAAACTGGGCTCCACGCTCCATTGCAAGTTTCGAAGCGTTTGAAAATGCCATGACGCTAGACATCGCTATGGGCGGATCAACCAACACCATTCTTCACTTGTTAGCGCTTGCCCGTGAAGCGGGCGTTGATTTCACTATGAAAGATATCGACCGCCTATCCCGAAAAGTACCTCAACTTTGTAAAGTAGCGCCGAATTCACCCAAATACCACGTTGAAGATGTACACCGTGCTGGTGGTATCTTTGCTTTACTGGGTGAGCTGGATCGTGCTGGCATCTTACACAACCAATGTCATACAGTGCATTCTAAAACCATGCTCGAGGCATTAGAGACATGGGACATCATGCGCTCACCTACGCCAGAGATCATGGAGTTCTACAAAGCAGGGCCTGCAGGCATTCCAACGCAAACGGCTTTTAGCCAGTCAACTCGTTGGCCGTCTCTTGATGGCGATCGTGCAGAAGGCTGTATTCGTTCTCTTGAGAACGCTTTTTCCCTCGAAGGCGGCTTAGCTGTGCTTTACGGTAACATCGCTCAAGATGGCTGTGTGGTTAAGAGTGCTGGTGTAGACGAATCGATTCTTGTGTTTGAAGGCCGTGCGCATGTAACAGAATCTCAAGACGAAGCAGTTAAGAACATTCTGGACGACAAAGTAGAGGCAGGTGACATTGTCATCGTTCGCTACGAAGGTCCTAAAGGCGGACCAGGTATGCAGGAAATGCTTTACCCAACGTCTTACATCAAGTCAAAAGGCCTTGGTAAAGACTGTGCTCTACTGACAGATGGTCGTTTCTCTGGTGGCACATCAGGCTTATCTATCGGTCACGTTTCACCTGAAGCGGCTGCGGGCGGAGCAATCGGTCTCGTTGAAAATGGCGACCGCATTTTGATCGACATTCCAAACCGTACCATCAATGTTTTGCTGTCTGATGAAGAAATGGCCCACCGTCGTGCAGCAATGGAAGCCAAAGGTGCTGCAGCATGGAAGCCTATTGAAGAGCGTCCACGCAAAGTATCTACAGCATTGAAAGTGTACGCACACTTTGCAACCAGTGCGGACAAAGGTGCAGTACGCGATCTAGATCAACTAGACTAGTACTCACTTAACCTTATAAAGCCGCACCTTAATAAAAGAGGGGCGGCTTTTTTAATTATATTGGACTCTATGCCATGCTTAGTTATCGCCATATTTATCATGCAGGCAACCACGCCGACATTCTTAAGCATTTAGTTGCTAGCCAAGTCTGCCAACACTTAGTTAAAAAAGAAGCACCATTCTTTTATTTGGACACACATGCTGGAATCGGCCTGTATGAGTTGGCATCGGATCAAGCGCAGCTTAACCAAGAATACGACACAGGCATCAGCCGCTTAATTGAGCGTAATGATTTACCAGAACCTCTTGAACTGTTTGTTGATATCGTCAAAGACCTGAACCCTAAAGGTAAGCTAAAAGTCTATCCTGGTAGCCCGATGGTGATTGATCATTACCTACGTCAGAAAGACAAAATGCATCTATGTGAACTGCATCCAAACGACTACCCAAAACTTGCTGCACTTTTCCCCAAAAAAAGAATCGCAAATGTGGTAAAAGATGATGGTTTTCTTGCCGTAAAGTCCATGCTTCCGCCGCCACAAAAACGTGGCTTCGTACTGATGGATCCACCCTACGAAGTGAAGAAAGATTACCAAACTGTCGTCAAAGCGCTTGAAGATGGTTACAAGCGTTTTTCTCAAGGTACCTTTGCAATCTGGTATCCTGTACTGGATCGACGCCAAGCAGACAATTTGCTTAATGCCGTGGCGGCGACCAAAATAAGAAACACGTTATTATTGGAACTGAATATCCGCGGGACGGAAACCAAGCGTGGCATGGCTGGCAGTGGCATGATTGTTGTTAATCCGCCATGGACCTTGGAAAAAGAAGCCCAAGCGTTTCTTCCCTATTTACGCGACGTATTGGCAGAAGACGACGATGCGCACTTCCAACTACGTTGGATTACACCTGAGTAAAGCTCGATTGGCGAGCAACCGACTTGATAAGGAGTCTTTATGTCCATCCCGTTTACCAACGCATTTCATCATATGCCCACACCCGCGTTTATCGCACAGATCGACAGTGGCGAGATCGTTGCGGCTAACGAGAGCTTAGAGAACCTATATCTAAATGTTGGTGCAGCTCGCCAAACCACTTGGCAATCGTTAACCAATGATAGCGATAGTGATCTAGCTAGTATTGTACATAAAATCCAACGTGGAGAGGTCGAGCGGTTAAGCGCTAAACTCGAAGTCGGTGATCGCTTCATTACCGCTGAAATCACATTAACAGAACTTGATGATCGACATGTGCTCGGATATATCTCACACACCGAACACTTGGATTTCAGTGTCGCGGAAAATACTTTATTAAAGTTCGCTCTGACCGAGTCTTCCGCTGGGATTTGGATGTGGGAAGTCGAAGACGATACCATTTCATGTTCTCAATCGATCGCATCTCTACTCGGTTGCTCACTGGAGAGCACACCTCACAGCAGTCAAGCTTGGCGTGACCGTATCCATCAAGATGACTTGCCAAAAATGACTCGAACGGTTGAAGAGCACATCAACCACAAACAGCGCTATTACGAGTCCGACTATCGCATTCGACGTGCAAACGATGAGTTCACTTGGGTACGAGAGCGTGGCCGTACTTATAGCCAAGGCCCTCAAGGGGAAGTGCTTAAAATCATTGGCTTTATTGAAGACATCAGCCCTCAGAAAGCTCTCGAAGAGCATTTACGTGCTCAAGCAACCTTCGATGAACTGACTGGGTTATTAAACCGTGGTGCAGCGCTAACACATTTCACCAAACAGTTAGGGCTTGCTCGTCGTCAGTACACACCATTAACCATGGCGAAGATTGACTTGGATGCTCGTGGTTTGTTGGCAGACATGCCATTAGAAAAACGCAATACTGCTATTCATACAACGGCACGATACATCTATAAAAAGATTCGTGAAGCCGACATTCTTGCGCGCGTCGCTCATGACAAACTTTTATTACTGCTACCAAATACCAGTTTGAAAGATGCTCAGAAACTGATCAATGAATTTTTATTACCTCGTGAAGAAGAACAGAAAGTATTGGAGTTCAGCGACAGCAGCCATTTAAATCTATGCGTAGGTCTAGCGACTTTCCCAGAGGATGGCGAAACCATTGAAGAGCTGGCTCAAAGCGCCAACTCTGCTGTAGAAAAAGGCCGGACAAAGGGTATCTCTATTTCCATAGCGGAATAAAAGCGTCTCCTATAACAAGGGGCTAACGCCCCTTTACGCTACCGAAAATGCTTTATTCACCCTGCAACGTCAGCACTAGCGTACGCGTGCCGCCGTGGTTACGATGCTCACAAAGATAAATCCCCTGCCAAATACCCAAGTTCAGATCCCCTTGCGTCACCGGTATCGTCAAGCTCGACCCTAGAATACTGCTCTTAAGGTGTGCTGGCATATCATCACTGCCTTCATACGTATGCTGATAGTAAGGCTCATTTTCGGGCACCACGTGATTAAAGAAACTCTCAAAATCCACACGTACCGTCGGGTCAGCATTTTCATTAATCGTCAATGACGCTGAAGAATGCTTAATAAACACATTTAACAGCCCCAGTTTCAGCTTTCTTAGTTCCGGTAGCTGACGCAGTATTTCTTCGGTGACCAGATGAAAACCTCGCTTGCGTGCGGTAAGTGTTACTTCTTTTTGAAACCACATGCCGATTAGCCTTGTTGATACACACTGAAACGGTAGTCATACGGGTTAGGGCCTTCTGCAGCGAACGACTCTTCCCCTATTTTCTCGTAGTTGTCCCAATTAACTTCAGGGAAAAACGCATCGCCCTTAACCTCGGCATCCACATGAGTAATATACAAGCGATCCACACGTGGTAAGGCCAATTCATAAATTTGTGCGCCACCAATGATCATCACTTCTTCGTGACCGTCTATTAAACAAATATCTTCGCCCAGCTTGATGGCCGCATCCAGCGACGACACCACATCCACACCTTCAGGTTGGTAATCTGGATTACGACTGATGACGATATTTCGACGCCCAGGTAAAGGCTTGCCAATGGACTCATAAGTGTTACGACCCATTACAATCGGTTTACCCATTGTCACTTGCTTGAAGTACTTCAAGTCATTTGGCAAATGCCAAGGTAACGAATTATTGATCCCGATTACACGGTTGCTCGACATAGCAACAATAAGTGACAGCATGTTAGCTCCAGATAAATTTGATAGTGTCGAAAACTCTCAGAGCTTTCTTAGATCTGTTATAGTTACCACCATTTTACCCCAACAAAGGGCTCAATTACATGAAACAGTATCTCGACCTTTGTCATCGTATTATTGATGAAGGTGAATGGGTAGCGAATGAACGTACAGGTAAGCGTTGCCTAACCGTGATCAACGCAGATCTCACCTACAACGTTGGCGCAGGTGAATTCCCTTTAGTCACGACACGTAAGAGCTACTGGAAGTCAGCGATTGCAGAGATTATTGGCTACCTTCGTGGTTACGATAATGCCGCAGATTTTCGCGCCTTAGGCACTAAAACTTGGGATGCTAATGCCAACAACAACCAAGTATGGCTCAACAATCCATACCGTAAAGGCGAAGACGATATGGGACTTTGCTACGGTGCGATTGGCCGTAATTTCCCAAAACCAGATGGCGGTTCAGTTGACCAACTTCGCCTAATCGTTGACGACCTTAGCCAAGGCATCGACAACCGTGGTGAAATCTTCACCTTCTATCATCCGGGTGCGTTGCACATGGCGTGCCTACGTCCATGTATGTATAGCCACCACTTTTCATTGCTTGGTGATACCCTTTACCTAAACAGCACACAACGCAGCTGTGATGTACCACTCGGGTTGAACTTTAACATGGTTCAGGTCTACTTTTTATTAGCCATCATGGCTCAGATTACAGGTAAAAAACCGGGTAAGGCGTACCACAAGATTGTGAATGCTCACATCTACGAAGATCAGCTTGAGCTGATGCGTGACGTACAACTAAAACGCGAACCACTGGCCGTGCCAACCTTCAAAATCAATCCAAACATCAAAACCTTGGAAGATCTTGAAACGTGGGTCACATTGGAAGACTTCGAACTGGAAGGCTACGAATATCACGAGCCAATTGCCTACCCATTTTCTGTGTAGCTATATTTTCTGTGTAGCATTTAGCACAACCAAAAACGCCGCATCATGTATGCGGCGTTTTTGGTTTCAAAGACAGGTTTACTTTTGCGGGTAACGTTGCAGCTTATAGCCAACGATCAGTAGACCAACACCTAACAACACCATCGGTGTCGACAGTATTTGACCTTGTGTTAACCAACCAAATGCAATGTAGCCCAACTGCGGATCAGGCTCTCGTACAAACTCGACCAGAATACGGAAAATACCGTAAAACAATAGGAACATACCGGACACACAATAACGCGGCTTTTGTTTCTGAGAGAAAAACCACAGGATCGCAAAAAGCGCGACGCCTTCAAGCGCGAATTGGTATAACTGAGATGGATGGCGCATCAGTTGCAGCGGATCCCCAGGGAAAATCATCGCCCAAGATACGTCAGTCGGTTTCCCCCAAAGCTCACCGCCGATGAAATTACCTAAGCGGCCCAACCCTAGCCCAATAGGCACAAAAGGTGCGACAAAATCTAAGATATCAATGGTATGTTTTTTTGTTTTTCGGGCAAACATCCACATCGCGAATATCACCCCTAATAACCCGCCATGAAAAGACATACCGCCTTCCCATATACGGAATAGCATCAGTGGATTATCTAAGAACGATGGAAACTGATAAAACAGAATATAACCAAGGCGTCCCCCTAGTATGACCCCCATCGCGCCATAAAAGATCATGTCACTGACTTGCTCGGAGGTCCATAAACCATCAGAGCGTTTAGCACGATACACACCTAAGTAATAAGCTGACACAAAGCCTATAAGGTACATTAATCCGTACCAATGAATGGCGATAGGGCCAAGTGAAACCGCTATCGGATCGATATCTGGGTAGGCAATCATAAAAAGTCTTTCGTTGATGTTGTTACTGAAGAGCGGCCGTTTTAGACGGACGAATGAGTCGTTCGACCCCCGCTTCGCGTACGAGTTTCATCATGGTCTGACGAACGGCATCAGAATGCACCAATGGTAGTACTTGATGCAACATATCTTGCGCTTGAGCCATACTAAGCTTGCGTAAGACTGCTTTGACTTTTGGTAAGCTTGTTGAGCTCATCGACAGGGTGTCGTAACCCATAGCCATGATTAAAATCGCACCCAGTGGATCCCCGGCTAGCTCACCACAAACACTCAACTTAACGCCCTCACCTCGAGTACGTTCGACAATGTCGGCTAAAGCTCGCAGCACCGCAGGGTGGAATGTGTGGTACAAATTTGCCACACGAGAATTATTACGGTCCACCGCGAGCAAATACTGGGTTAAGTCATTACTACCCACAGACATGAAATCGACCATTGCCGCTAACTCTTTGGCTTGATAAACCGCGCTCGGCACTTCAATCATCACGCCAACTAGTGGCATCACCACATCAAAACCTTCTTCTTTCACTTCAGCATAAGCGCGTCGAATTAATGCTAAGGCTTCTTCTACTTCAGCCACATTGGAAATCATCGGCAACATGATTTTCAAATTGTGTAGTCCTGAACTGGCTTTGATCATGGCCCGAATTTGCGCCATAAATATCTCAAGATGATCCAATGTGACACGAATACCACGCCAGCCCAAAAATGGGTTTTCTTCTTTGATTGGAAAATAAGGCAGCGCTTTATCACCACCAATATCCAATGTTCGAATAGTCACTGGTGCAGGGGCAAAGCCTTCAAGCTGCTGACGGTAAATTTGCTCTTGCTCCGCTTCAGTTGGGAAGCGATCGCGAATCATAAAGGGCACTTCGGTACGGTATAGACCGACACCTTCTGCACCTCGATCCAAAGAGCGGTTCACATCTGCCAATAAGCCGGTGTTCACGTATAAGCCTATACGCTGACCATCCAAGGTTTCGCATGGCAGATCTTTAAGTTGCTCGTACTCACTTTCAAGCTCACGCTCTTCATCAACAATTTGCTGATAACTGTCGATGATTGCTTCCGAAGGATAGGTATAAATCTGACCAGAGTAGCCATCCACGATCATGTCAACTTTATCAAGCTTGGTATACGGTAAGTCGACCGCCCCCATTACCGTCGGAATACCCATTGCACGCGCCAGAATTGCTACGTGTGAACTGCTTGAGCCCATCACAGACACCAAACCTTTAACTTTTTCGAGCGGGTATTCACCCAGCATCGAGGCAGTCAATTCTTCACCCACAAGAATCACTGGCCCAGTGATCTCCTCACTAACATTGGTCGTTTTTTCTTGTAAGTGAGATAAGATTCGACGTCCTAAATCCCGAATATCCGTTGCGCGCTCACGCAAGTAAGGGTCTTCCATCTGCTCGAATACTGAGATGTGAAGCTTAACGACCTGACGCAATGCTCCAGGTGCCCAGTTGCCTTCTTCGATCTTACGGACGATTTCAGCAGCAAGAGAGTTATCATCGAGAATTTTTAAATACACATCAAACAATGCTTTTTCATCAGTACTAATGTGCTGACTTAAGCGACTACTAACTTTCTTAATGTCTTTACGAACTGCGCCAAGTGCCTGATAAAAATCTTCGATCTCAGAGGCAACACTTTGCGGTGTTCGATCGGGAATAACGTCTAAATCGGCAGGTGGGTAAATCGCAACCGCTTTACCAATCGCCACACCCGAACTGCCAGCAATCCCCTTGTAGCGAAAGTCTGTTCCCGAAGGTGGCGTATTCGGTGTTAAAGACATCATCGCGCCCGTTGCTTCGGCATGCGCGATAACACCTGCAAGCTGGGCTGATAAGGTAATCAGAAAGGCTTCTTCCCCCTCATCAAAGCGTCGGCGGTCTTCATGCTGTACAACAAGCACGCCAAGAACTTGACGATGGTGGATAATAGGCACACCTAAGAATGAACGATAACGCTCTTCACCAGTACCACTTAAGTAATGGAAGGCAGGGTGGACGTGCGCATCTTCTAGGTTAACAGGCTCCGCTCGACGTCCCACTAAACTGACCAAACCCTCATCGGATTTAAGGCTGAGTTTGCCCGCGGCGTCCGCATTTAAACCACGGGTTGCCATTAGTACGTAATCTTGACTGTTAGGATCGACTAAGTAAATTGAGCACACTTCAGAGCGCATTGCCCGACGCACACGACGCACAATAATATCGAGCGCAGCTTGCAACGACTGAGCCGCTGTAACTTCTTGGGTGATTCGTCTCAATAAACTTAACATAAATCCTCTACTGTCTGGCGCAGGATAAAGCGAAGCTTATGCCGGCTTTTTCGTACGCTTTAACCATCTGTGTGCATTGGGAACGAGTTCCTTTAATGCACGACGATAGACATCCTTTTTGAACGCAACCACTTGGCCTAACGGATACCAATAACTTACCCAGCGCCATCCATCAAACTCTGGACAATCACTGCTATCAACACACACGCACGCATCTGCACAGCGAATGGAAAGCAAAAACCATTTCTGTTTCTGTCCGATGCATAAGGGTTTGCTATTGTGACGCAGCATTCGCTTAGGAAGCCTGTAACGCAACCAGCCTCGGGTTCTACCAACGATCTCAACTTGATGTGGCTCTAACCCCACTTCTTCCTTGAGTTCGCGGTATAAGGCTTGTTCCGGTGTTTCATCCGCTTTTATGCCGCCTTGGGGGAACTGCCACGCGTTTTGTCCTACGCGCCTCGCCCAAAGAAGCTGGCCTCGTTCGTTCATCAAGATGATGCCTACATTCGGTCTGTATCCGTCTGCATCAATCACGAGGTCTCACCTTATAACTAAAAACTAATGCTCATCATTGTTCCATAATTCCGTGTTTCACACAATTAATCGGGATGTTATTTGTCAATGCCGCCGTTATACTGTGCAACATAATTCAATTAATAGGTGATGCTGTGACACTGGCAATATTTGACTTAGACGGAACGCTGCTAAGCGGCGACAGTGACTACAACTGGGGGCAGTTCCTAGTTGAGAAGGGCTTAGTTGATACAAAACTCTATAAACAAGCGAACGATCGTTTTTTTCAACAGTATCAAGCAGGCGCATTGGATATTTATGAATATTTAGCATTCAGCCTAAAACCGCTCACGCAATTCAGTAAAGCCGAGCGTGACGCATTACATCAAGAGTTTATGGATGTAAAAGTACGTCCGATGATGCAAGAAGAAGCCTCTAAACTACTGAAGTTTCACAAAGACCAAGGTCATTTTTTGTTATTGATTACCGCGACAAATCAATTTGTAACGGGCCCGATCTCAGATTCTCTCGGTATGGATCACATTATTGCGCCCGTCCCGGAAGTGATTGATGATCAATACACGGGAAATGTCGTCGGTATCCCGAGCTTCCAAGAAGGTAAGGTAACTCGCTTAAATGATTGGCTAAAAGAAACTGGTCATTCTATGGAAGGCAGTTATTTCTATAGCGACTCTCGCAATGATTTACCTTTGCTTGAATTGGTTGAACACCCTATTGCTGTAGACGCTGACCCGACCTTAACAGAGATCGCAAAAGAGCGCGGCTGGCCACATATTTCTCTACGTGGCAATTCTATGTAGTCTCTATCATCATAAAAAACGCAGTCGATGCTGCGTTTTTTATGATTGTTCAGTATTCGCTAGCGCTCAATGCCACACTCATTAATCAGTGCTTGAGACAACGTATTATTGTTAGCGTAGAAGCTTGCAGACGTCACTACTTGCTTATTAATACTAAGCAACGAAACATGGCCCTCTTTACTTGGAAGCGTCGCAGATATATCCCCTTCTCGATCAAGCCAGATAGGATAATCATAAGTACGCATTTTAGGTACTGCCACCATCTTTGAAATCAAACTCGGCATACCACTGATATCAGCAAGGTAAACTAACTTTCCTTCATCCAAACAGCTCTTATCAAGCCTATCAAGCGCACTTTGAAGCACTTCTTTGGCTGACATTCCTTCTACAAACATAAGTGCCTGCATTGAATTTTGGTTTTTAAACGGTTCGCCGTACTGATTCTCTATTCCTTTCAACGTTACTTTTGTACCTACTTCTAGTGGCGTAACTGTCTTGGATGCACATCCGACTAGTGGCAACATCAGCAACAGGGCAAGCAGCCCAATTAACCGTTTCATTTTCTATTACTCCGTGTAGGTGGCTTCGCCACAGGTTTTACAAACATCAAAAACTTGATTGTTGCGGATCTTAGCGTGACTTTAAATTTAGGTAAAATTTTTAGGGTACTAAACTTAGGTTAATTATTTTCAGTTAAAAGCTGGCTAAAGTGACTGAACTTACTTATTAATTCAGAGGTAAACAGTCATGACTACTCTTCCAGCCTTGAAATGGCGGCATTCATTAAAGCACTTTTCCAGCAAGAAAGTTTCCAAAGCACACATTGCTGACCTAACGGAAGCGGCCAGACTTTCCGTCTCTTCTTACGGTTTACAACCTTATCAGGTATGGGTAATAGAAAACCCAATCCTACTTAAACAACTTGCTAAGCATACGTTTAATCAACCCCAACTACACGAATGCTCACATTTAATTGTATTCGCTCATCAAACTAAGATTGGTGATGAGCTCGTTGATCAATACTTTCAACACTACTATGAGCAAACAGGAGCCGAGATAGGCAGTCTCGATGGTTATTCTGATCACATTAAATCTGCAATAGCAGCTAAAAGCCATCAAGAGCAACAAAACTGGGCGCAGCAGCAAGCTTATATCGCTCTGGGTTCTTTGTTAACAGAAGCAGCCACACAAAGCATCGACACATGCCCTATGACTGGCTTCGACATAGAGGCATTTAATCAGCTTTTGGGGTTTGAAAACCAAGGTTTGAACACCTGCGTCATTTGCGCTGTTGGCTACCGAAACGACTCGCTTGAACTTCCAACAAAAGTTCGTATTCCAAGCCAAGATCTTGTTCAATTCTTAGCGTAGGAGCTGAATAACAATGACTTACACCGACTATTTAAAAGCGCTAAATCTGGCTCGTCCTCAAGAGCCTAATTTAGACTTTTTAAACGCTTTTACAGTGCATCATATTGAGCGTTTCACATTTAACAACTTAGCCGTTTTACTACACAAAGATCTATCACTAGACAGTCAATCCATACTTAAAAAAGTCGTTCAGCGCGGTGCAGGAGGCTACTGCTTTGAACATAACAAAATCGCCTATGAAGCACTTGCCGAATGGGGCTTCAATGTCCGTTTGGTTCTGGCAAAAGTCATTAATAACAACGAACGACCGGTACCTAGAACGCATCGATTGACCATCGTTGAGTGTGCGGGGGAAACATATTTAGTGGATGTTGGATTTGGTGCGACGTGCCCTATTTTACCCATTGCTTTCAACCGTAATACACCTCAAAAAGCAGGACTTGAGTATTACCAAATTCGAGCCACCAATCACAATGAGTACGAATTACTGTTACTTAAAGAAGGCGAGCCTTTCATCTTGTACCGTTTTGATCTTGCTCAGTACAGTGATGCGGACTGCGAAGTCGGACATTTTTACTCGCATAAACATGCATCCGCCGTATTTGTAAATAATGTTGTGGTAAGTCAGAAAACACCTACGGAAACATTCTCTCTCGCCAATCAAAGATTTAAACATGCCACAGAATCTTCTGAATCTGTCTCAATTATTGATTCGCCGGAGAAATTATGTGGAATACTCCGAAACACCTTTGATCTCTGTATCGAACCCGAGCTTTGTGAATTTCTATATACTCATCATATCGCCCCGAAACTAGAAATTACGAAAAACTAAAGGAAGCCATTATGCATTCTATTCTAGTGGCGTTGCTTTGGGCTGGGTTGATGGCTTCATCTTTTATTGCCTCAGCCTATATCACCCCCTACGCGTCGCCTCTGGCGACAACAGGGCTGCGCTTTACCTTAGCGCTGCTAGTCATGTCGCCAATCTACTTTTTCATCCAACGTTCGACTAAAAGCTCTCTGATAACCGTGTTCAAATCGCCTATTTTAACGCTTCGCTATTTACTGATAAGCGGGTCCTTAGTCGGGTTCTTCATTGGACTTTTTACCGCTTTGAAAACAACGTCCTCTTTGAATACCTCGGTCATGTATACTTTCGTACCGTTATTAGGTGCCATGCTAATGTTCGCTTTTGGTCAGCGCACGTCGTTCAAACATTGGCTGGGGTATATGATTGGATCCGCTGGTGCAATCAGTGTCTTAGTCTTTACTCGCGAAGGTCAAATGGTCTGGCATATTGGCGATGCCATTTATTTTATCGCGTGTGGATTATTGGCTTTACATATCATTAGTGTGCAGCACTGGGGAGGACACGTCGCCGCTTTTGAAGGCGCTTATAGAATCATGCTGTTTGGCTCGGCTTGGCTCATTCCAATTACCCTAACTTGGGGCGATTTAAGTCATGTCGCTTGGCAAGCCTCTAAATTTTGGCTACTACTTATCTATTTGACACTGTTTACGACGCTACTCACCTTTGTGCTGCAACAACTCGTTATTCGTTATGGGGGCGCATCACGTCTACTGGCGTTTAGCTATACCATACCGATTTGGGTGGCTATTTATCAAGCCACACAAAGCGAAGCCATATTGCTCTTTTCTTATGGTTTCGTGATCGGTACTTTTATGGTGCTACTGGCAATCCTAATGATAGACAGTCATCAGACAACACTCTCGGAATAGAGATATGGACAAACAATATTTGACGCATCAACTGATGCACTTTTTCGACCAGTATCAACAAGGTATTCATTGGGATTCTTTGGCGCTTGAGATCAAAGTGCATTCACTTAGTAAAGGGGAATGCATATTAAATCAAGGTGAGGCAAGCGCAAATATGTTTTTTCTGAGCCGTGGTTTAGTGCGTTATTACAGCCTCTCCGAAAGTGGCAAAGAATACACTCAAACATTGGCCAAAGCGCCTAAGCTGGTAGGTTCGACTCGTGCACTGACGCTTGCTCAGCCTGCATCTTTTAGTATTGAGGCTGTTGTGGACAGTGTTGCCTTTTCATTTTCATGGCAATCCTTTTATCAACAAATGAGTCAAGATCTAGCGTTTACTCAAGCCTATATTAAGTTCTTAGAAAGTATCTTTATTGCCAAGGAACAAAAAGAGCATGCCATGGTGAAATATTCTGCGACGCAGCGATACTTGGATTTTTGCCGAGATTTCTCTGAATTAAAAGACACATTACCCAAACAACAAATTGCATCCTATATTGGGATTACCCCTATTGCTTTAAGCCGCATAAGAAAACAATTACAAAACAACCTCCCTTAAAAAAACGCAGCCGAGGCTGCGTTTTCTAGTATCAACAGGACTATAAGCCCATATTGTTATGTATTCGATAGAACAGTGCTTTTAGGTACTCTGTTTCAGGAATCGCAGGATGTACCGGATGATCAGGTGCTTGCGTACCGCGGTAGACTAACTGAGAGAAGCGCTCTAGCTGACGACTATTACTGCGCACGATATCATGCAAACGGCTCGTTTCTAAATGCATTGAACATGAGCCAGATACAAGAATGCCACCTTTTGCAACCAATCGCATCGCTAATTGATTTGCGCGATGATAAGCCCCTTCTCCAGCTTTGATGTCTTTACGGCGTGCAATAAATGCTGGAGGATCCATAACGACGACATCAAAACGTTGTTTCTCTTCGATCAAAGACTGCATCGCTTCAAATGCATCCCCTTGTAACAGATTGGATTCACCTTCGTACTGGTTTAAAACAAGGTTCGCATCCGCATGATCAAGTGCCGCTTCCGAAGCATCTATGAAAGTCACATCCGTGGCACCGGCTGCAGCAGCTTGGACACCCCAACCGCCCACGTAAGAGAACACGTCTAAAACACGCTTACCTGAACAGAAGGTTTGCATGGTTTTGCGGTTTTCACGATGGTCGTAAAACCAACCAGTTTTTTGACCGTCCCAAACCGGCGCTTGGAAAAGTACGTCGTTCTCTTTTAAATAAACGACTTCTGGCACATGACCAAACACTTCTTCAACGTAGGTATCTAACCCTTCAACATTGCGCATTTTGCCATCGTTTTTCATCAAAATGGCGCTTGGCTTAACCACTTCTTGCAACGCCTCAATGACTTCGTCTTTAATACGTTCAATGCCAGCAGTAGAGATTTGTACCACTAGAATATCAGCAAAGCGATCGACAACCAGACCAGATAAGCCATCTGAGTCACCAAAAACCAAGCGATAGTATGGCTCAGGGTATGTCATATCACGCAACGACAACGCAATTTTCAATCGATGAATAAGAGTCGATTTGTTTAACACTGTATCAACGCTACGGCTAATCAAACGACCACAGATCAGTGTATTAGGGTTAATCATTGCTACACCCAAAGGTTTACCTTGGGCCGTTTCAACAATTACTTGATCTCCAGCATTAAACTGCTTTAAAGGCGTCGCATCCATGTTCACTTCATTGCTATAAATCCACTGATGGCCAGCACGAAGTCTTCTGTCCGCTTGCCCTTTTAACCTAATTACACTCAAAATTCTCACCAAGGTTACGTAAAAAACGCTATTATAATTGTTCAGTGTTGGATTTCTACGATAATGGTGTATTTCGTGATCTTTTCATTAAGTAGATTCAAAAAAAAGAGGCTCCAATGTCTACTGGTATAAATGACGATCAACTCAAACGCGTGCTTCAGGGGATCGCTATTCCGCCACAGCCGCAGGTCATGGTAGACCTACATATGGAACAAGCGATGCCAGAGCCGGATATGAACCGCATCGCACAAATCATCTCGCAAGATGTTGGCTTATCCGCCGCCGTACTTAAATTTGTGAACTCGGCTTATTACGGATTACCCCGTAAAATATCCTCTATTCAACAAGCAGTGATGATGCTGGGTATACATTCTGTCTCAAATATTGTGAATGGCTTAGCGGTCAAAGGAGAACTCTCCGATGGTGCTATTGAGGAAATGCATAACTTTTGGGACAACGCGATGGATGTTGCAGCCGTCTGTTCTAGTATCGCCCATCAAATTGGTTTTAAGTATCAAGACGAATGTTATGCGTTAGGTTTGTTCCACAATGCAGGTATTCCGCTTATGATGAGCCGCTTTAAAGGCTACAAAGCAGTGTTAGAAGAAGGCTATCAAAGTTATGACTTTGAACTCACTGATATTGAAAACCGTACCTTCCGGACCAATCACTCGGTTGTAGGTTACTATCTGGCAAAATCTTGGGCCTTACCCAAAGCCTGTTGTTACGTCATTGCTCATCATCACCGTGCGCAAAAGCTCTACAATGAACGTATTGCTGGCGACAGTAAGTATCTTACCTTTATGTCTATTTTGAAAATGGCAGAGCACATCAGCACAACCTATAAACACTTAGGGAAAGCCGCTGAAGATTACGAGTGGATGCAAATCGGACACTTTGCATTAGAGCATTTATCGCTCACCGAATATGACTTCGAAGGTATTATCGATACATGCCGCGAACAAGGTATTGGTAATCTTTAATCCCCAAACTTAAAAAAGCACCTGAGGTGCTTTTTTAAGTTTGGCGCCCACTCAATTCGTAGGAAACATCACTAGGTGATCTAAATTGACGCTTAGGCCAATTTCTTGGCCTACAGAATGGTTGTGATGCGACGACGCAAAGCAATAAGTTACTTTTCCAGATGGCAATTTCACACGATATAAAAAGTAAGACCCACGGAACCATTTACTGACAATTAGGCCTTTGAAAGCACTGTCATCATCGTGCAAAATGTCATCAGGGCGAACCAGTAAGTCCACTTTCGCACCAGACTTAAAGCCATGATCCATATCACCATGAATCTCACCTAGATCTGAATGCACGCAGTTATCACCACACACAACAGCTGGCAAGAAGTCACCCTGGCCAATAAACATGGCAACAAAGCGAGAGGCTGGCTCATGGTAAATCTCGTAGGGCGTTCCAACTTGTAAAATACGCCCAGCTTCCATGATTGCGACCTGATCCGCCATCGCAAACGCTTCCGCTTGATCATGTGACACAAGAATCGCACCCACTTTTTCATGCTGCAAGATGGCACGAATATCAGGTACAAGCTCTTCTCGCAGCTTCGCATCAAGCCCTGAGAACGGCTCATCCATTAGTAAGAGTTTTGGTTTTGGTGCAATAGCACGGGCCAATGCAACACGCTGTTGCTGCCCACCTGACAAGGAGTGTGGATAGCGTTCGTTATAACCCTCTAAACCTACAAGTTCGAGCAAGTACTCAATGCGAGCCTGAACCTCTTTTTTCGACCAGCCTTTTAGGCCAAACGCAATATTGGCGCCAATAGTTAAATGCGGAAATAAGGCAATGTCTTGAAAGACCATACCAATGCTACGCTTTTCAGGGCTCAGTATTTTCGTTGGAGAGGACAACACTTCATTATCAAGTGTAATTTCACCGCCCATAAGCGGCTCAAAACCGGCAATGGCACGTAGTAAAGTCGACTTACCGCAACCGCTTGGCCCGAGTAAGCAACCTATCTGGCCTTCGACAATTCGAAAGTTAGCCTCTTGCACCACAGGTATACCTTGGTAACCCACTGCGATATTGCTTAATTTGAGTTCTTTTAACATTTTATTGGGTGGCATTGCTGTCATGTTATACCTCATTAAGCCTAATGCTGTGCACTGGATGAAATAGATCGGCTTAACAAAATCACTGGAATTAGGCCTACTGCGACAATCATTAATGATGCAGGAGCAGCATCCACTAGACGCTCGTCAGAAGCCAGTTCAAACGCTCTGACAGCCAGCGTATTAAAGTTAAATGGACGCAAAATTAATGTTGCTGGCAACTCTTTTAAGACATCAACAAAAACAATTAATAATGCTGTGAGTACAGAGCTTTTTAATAAAGGTACATGGATACGACGCAGTACCTGAGCTGGCGTACAACCTAATGAGCGGCCTGCCATATCCATGCTTGGCTTTATTTTCCCTAAACCACTTTGGACCGAGCCTAACGACACCGCCATAAAGCGTACGGTATAGGCAAATAATAACGCTGCAATGGTCCCAGAGAAAAACAACCCGATTTTAGTATCAAAGGTATGCTGAACAAATTCAATGATTCGATGATCTAACCATGCTAATGGAACAATGACTCCAATAGCAGTAATAGTACCCGGTAAAGCATAGCCCATACCTGAGGTAACAATCGCTGTTTGAACACTTCTCTCTTTATTCAGTCGCCCAGCGTACGCTAACACCATAGCTAACGAGACTGCGATCAAAGCCGCTAAAGCCGCCAAATAGAATGAGTTCCAAGCCAGCTGTATAAAACCCCAACCCACTGCCTCGGCTTCAAACACTGCCCAATAGAACAATATCAGTGCGGGGATAACAAAGCCCGCTAAAACAGGAATAGCACACGCCGTAAAGGCTGCGACACCATAAATACCGCGCAACTCGATTTTACGTTGGCTGGCTTTACGCAGACCAGAAGCATGGTACGAAATTTTTCTACGGGAGTAGCGTTCAGCAAAAATGAGCACAGCTACAAACAACAACAAGATACCAGCCAGCTGCGATGCAGCCGCCAGATCACCAAACCCATAAAAAGTACGCATGATGCCCGTTGTAAAAGTCGTCACGCCAAAATACTGCACGGTACCGTAATCGGCTAAAGTCTCCATCATCGCCAATGTTACACCCGCTACGATAGCAGGTCTGGCCATAGGTAATGCTAAACGAAAAAACGCCTGTGGCGCAGAATAACCAAGTGTACGACACACTTCTAAAGTATTCGCCGATTGTTCCAGAAACGCCGCACGGCTCATTAAATACACGTATGGATACAGTACTAACGAAAGCATCACAAAGGCGCCGCCTAAAGAGCGCATTTCAAAGAACCAATACTCACCGTACCCTAATCCTGTTACATCACGAATAAAGGTTTGTACAGGCCCAGCAAAATCAAATAAGCCCGTGTAGGTATAAGCAATGATGTAAGCTGGCATCGCAAGCGGTAGGAGTAACGCCCAAGCGAACATTGATCGCCCTGGGAAATCGCACACACTTGTTAACCAAGCCGCTGGAACGCCCATGGCAAGTGTCCCTAGAGTGACACCCAACATGAGTAAAAGGGAATTGGAAATGTAATCAAACAGCAAGGTATCTAATAAATGCTGCCATACACCACTGCCACCTAAAAAAATATTGACCAAAATGATCAACACAGGCACAGCCAATAACAACGCAATCGTAATTGCGCTGAGCTTTAATAAAGAAATCCTGCTACGGCTTTGCGCAGCAGGATTTACTTGAGTCAATGTCGACATTAATACACTTACTCTAGTTCAGTGAGATTATTTCCAGCCCGCAGTATCCATCATTTCAACCGCCATACGGTTATTATCGCCTAGAACACTTAGAGACATAGAGTCAGCTTTAAATTCGCCAAACGGTTGCAAGCTCTTTGGTGGGGCAACACCGTCAATAACAGGGTATTCGTTATTAACATCAGCGTACCACACTTGGCTTTCATGATTCGTTAAGTATTCCACTAACAACTTGGCATTGTCGATATTTGTCGCTGAGGTTGTTAAGCCAATGCCACTTACATTGACATGCGCCCCACGATCACCCTCCGTTTGGTTGGGCCAAAATAACGCAACTTGATCATATACAGCACGATCTGATGCCTTATCGCTTTGTCCTAGACGGCCAAAGTAATACGTATTCGCCAAGGTCACATCGCACACGCCGGCAGCAACTGCTTTGAGCTGATCGGTATCACCACCAAATGGTGGACGAGCGAAGTTGGCAACAAAGCCTTTTACCCATTTTTGAGTCGCTTCTTTTCCATCCGCTTCAATCATGGACGCTACCAGTGATTGGTTATAGATATTCGAAGAAGATCGCGCACAGATACGACCTTTCCATTTAGGGTCAGCCAGAGCTTCGTAAGTCGATAGCTCACTTGCATCTACTTTTTCTGGATTATAGAAAATCACACGTGCACGCTGTGACAGTCCATACCAATACCCATCGCGATCATGTAAGTTGTCAGGCACGACATCATTCAGCACATCGGTTTCAAAAGGTTGCAACACACCCGCTGCTTTAGCACGGTATAAACGACCCGCATCCACCGTGATAAAAACATCAGCAGGGCTCGCACTGCCCTCAACTTGTAAACGACGCAACAACGCATCGGCATTACCTGTAACAAGGTTTACCGTGACATCATTGGCTTTTGAAAAAGCGTCCAAGGCTGGTGCAATCAACGCTTCTTTTCGCGCCGAGTAAACATTCACTTCACCCTCGGCAGTGACCAATGTACTGCCTAACACAGCACCGGCCACTAGAGCCATTGAGATACTTTTACTAACCAAAGTGCGCGCAGACGCGCCAGATACGCTTACTAATGCATTCATTGTTACAACCTTATAAATTCTGAGGCTCGACACATATGAGTTGTGGCTAAACTATTTGAATATCACTATAAATGAAAACTGTTTTTATTTACATAGCTTTTCCGCTTTGATCGTCGCAGACTTGGCAAAAAACAAAATTCACGGGATGAATAGACAAAAAAAGAGAACCAAGGTTCTCTTAAACGGTTATTAGGTCGCTAATTAATCGCTTTTCTGACGTTAGCGAATACCAGAGGCATGAGCCACCAACTGACGCTTAATGGTCGCCGATGAATGACACAATTCCATCCCCATATTGCGCAACTGTACAACAATAGGCTGTTGCGTCATGAACATTCGTTTGAAGGCTTCCATCGACGCCGACATAGCAATATTGTCCAACATACGCGCACGCTGATAGCGACGTAGGACTTTCATCGATCCGAGCATTTCTCCACGCTGATGCGCTTTTACCAGAATAGGCACCAACGCACTGACATCGGCAAAACCAAGATTGGCACCTTGCCCTGCTAAAGGATGAATCGTATGAGCCGCATCACCAATTAAGGCAATCCCCTCTTGCACATACTGTTTAGCATGGCGCTGACGCAACGGAATTGCCATTCGCGGAACCGTAATCGACAGCGCAGAAAAACGGCGATTAATGGCGTACGTTAAGCGCTTACAGAAATCTGCTTCTTCCAAAGCCACCAACTGCTCAGCATCATCAGGCGCCACCGACCAAACAATCGATACGTAATGTTTGTCATCGACACTCGGCAAAGGTAAAAAGGCTAGAATGCCTTCCTCACCAAACGCTTGCCATGCCGTACTTTCATGTGGCTGATCGATCTCAACTGTCGTCACAATAGCGTGATGACCATAATCCCACTCGACCGTTTCAAAGCCATTTTGATGTCGTACTTGAGAGTTCGCGCCATCCGCCGCAATCAGCACAGAACCCTGTAATTGACGATCAGAAGCAAGGTCTATTTCTACACCTTG
This sequence comes from Marinomonas atlantica, assembly GCF_001639725.1. Classification (GTDB taxonomy): domain Bacteria; phylum Pseudomonadota; class Gammaproteobacteria; order Pseudomonadales; family Marinomonadaceae; genus Marinomonas; species Marinomonas atlantica. The sequence goes on along the minus strand of NZ_LTAW01000015.1, from coordinate 30,160 downwards.
ATCTACTTGGCGTTGAGCAACCACACTGTCATCAAAATACAAATCTATACCGCGGGTATCGTGCACACTTTTCATTAAGGCATTACATAAAACAGCATTTTCCACAAGCTGCCCTAGCGTTTGCCCCTGTTGATAATGTGTATCGAAATCCACATAACCATCCCCAAGTCCGTCCCAAACCGCCATTTTATGGTAGGGAGCAAGTCGATCTTGCGCAATGCGCTGCCAAGCACCTGCTTCTTCAAGCAATTTCTGGGATAACTTTGAGATAGCACTCACGCGTGCATCGTACGCAGGAGGTGTGGATAACGTATAACGGCCAGAGTGTTTATCGATCAAAGCGACAGTTAAGCCTTTCTGAGCGGTTAATACTGCGGTTAACGCGCCAACCATTCCGGCTCCCACAATGACTACATCGTATTCTCTGGCCATACCAAACCTCTACTCCAACTTATTTAGACGCCATCAAGGCTTCAATCTCAGCAATCTCTTTTACCAATCCGTGAGTTAATACGTAGGGACCTTCTTCACGGATGAGTATGTCATCTTCAATGCGTATGCCAATACCACGCCACTTAGGGTCGACTGACTCATTATCTGGATTAATATAAAGTCCTGGCTCAAGGGTCAAAACCATACCCGCTTGCAAAAGGCGGGATTCACCTGCTTCTTTATAACGGCCGCAATCGTGTACATCCAAACCTAACCAGTGCCCAGTATTGTGCATGTAAAAATCTCGATAGGCTTTGTTCTCTATCAGCTCATCGACATCCCCTTGCAACAAACCTAGCTTTACTAGTCCAGTAACCAACACTTCTACGGCTTTGTTATGAAAGGCTTCATACGGGTTACCAACGGTCATTTGGGCTAAGCCGGAATGATAGGCATCCAACACCAGCTGATATAGCTGAGCCTGCGGCTCACTAAACTTACCGTTTGCAGGGAAAGTACGGGTTATGTCGGAAGCGTAACAACCTAATTCACCACCCGCATCAATCAGAATTAAGTCGCCATCGGCAATTTCTTCATCGTTCTTAACGTAGTGCAGGACACAGGCATTATGACCAGAGGCCACGATATTATTGTAAGCAGGAACGCGTGCTCCATTTTTCATAAAAACGTAGTTAAGCTCAGCTTCCAACTGGTATTCCATCATACCCGGCACAACCGTTTTCATAGCTTGGGTGTGTGCTTGAACACTAATCTGCGCTGCGCGTTCCATAATGTCGATTTCAGCAGCGTCTTTAATTAGACGCATCTCATACAATGCATCGCTCAAGTCGACAATACTGGTTGGTGCAACAGCGCCTTGGCGAGCACGTGCTGCTAATGCATCACGCCAAGTTAACGCTTGATCACGCAACAGCTCGTCTTCCATTAACAAAGCGATTTTATCAGCGCCATCGAACAGCTCTAAAGCCAAGCCATCTAACTCATCAAGCTCAACCGCTTGGTCCATACCAAAGGTCTGCATCGCTCCAGTCATGCCATGACGAAAACCATCCCACTGCTCTCGCTCAGGATCTTTTGGCAGCACAGCCATGTGGCTCTCACCTGTCGGTAGAATAAACAGCATCGCGCTGGGTTCATTGAATCCAGTTAAGTAAAAGAAGCTCGAATGCGGGCGAAACTCATAGTCGCAGTCATTATTACGCGTGGCTAACTCACCTGCTCGAATCACCGCAACGGTATGATCACCCAGCGCACTCATTAGGCGCTGACGACGCTCGCGATAAATTTCTTTAGACAGTTTCATTGCATACTCCTTTTACTTCACTCAAGTGCGATTAGTGGAAAAGCGGTGCTTGGCTGGCATCCGTTTTTTCCGCAACACTACCGTGCTCTGAATATAACATCATGGCAGACAAGCGAACGTATTCGACCAGTTCAATTAAATCGGTTTCGTTGTCATTATTCTCTTCAAGGTCTTCCATTTCAGCCTGCATGGCCGAGATGTTGGCAAAATCTTGTAGTACTTGTTTCGCATCGTCTGACAAGTTTGGTTTATGCCCAGATAAGCCGTAACCAACTAAAAAGCCATGAGCCCATTGCGCTAGCGTTGTACCACGTTCACTAAGTGGCGCATCATCGTCGCTCATACAAGGCACCAAGGCGTACTCACCATTGCGGTACAACTCGATCGTTGATTGATACAGTTCAACAATTGCATCACGACTAGCGTCTTCTTTCCAACCTTCGATATCACAGAACTCTGCTACCATGGCTAGCCAGTCTTCTAAAGGTAATGCAACGCCTGACGCCAGATACCCACACAGTTGGCCATGCAATTCAGCCGGTGATGCCGAAATAGATTCGGTAACAAATACATCCGCAATTAAATCGAAGTCCAGCGTATCCAATAACATTTCTGTGGACATGGGGAGTAACCTTTTTGTCTGAATTAAAAAAACAAAGCCGCGCCCATGGGCACGGCTCTTTATGATCTATATATGAGGATCATAAGCAGTCACTTCAAGCTTAGCTTAATTGTTTTAAGCCAGACTCCAGTGTTTGCAAAATCAATGTATTGATTGTCATTGGGCCAACACCACCTGGAACCGGTGTGATCGCTGAAGCTCGCTCATATAATGGCGCAAGCTCAATATCGCCGATGCCACCTTGGTGATAACCAGCATCAATAACAATGGCACCATTTTTGATCCAGTCCGCTTTGATCAGTTCAGGTTTGCCTACTGCGCCAACAATGATGTCCGCTTGTTTAACAATGTCAGAGAGGTTTTGCGTGCGAGAATGGCAAATAGTCACCGTTGCATTGGCATTCAACAGCATCATCGCCATTGGTTTACCTAGAATTGGGCTTCGTCCCACTACAACCGCATGTTTGCCTTCAATGTCGATATCGTAGGCTTCCAATAGACGCATAACACCTGCAGGTGTCGCAGCGCCAAAAGCTGGCTCTTTCATTGCCATACGACCAAAGCCAAGACAGGTAACACCGTCTACGTCTTTATGGGCCGCAATCGCATCGAAGCAAGCGCGCTCATTGATTTGCTCAGGCACGGGGTGCTGAAGCAAGATACCGTGAACATCAGGATTTGCATTTAGATCTTCGATCTTTGCCAGCAATTCTTCTGTGGTGGTGGTTTCCGGCAGTTCAATCGCAAGAGAGTCCATTCCAACGCGGCGACATGCATTGCCTTTCATCTTAACGTAAGTAGCAGATGATGGATCTGCACCTACAAGGATCGTAGCCAATATAGGGGTACCGCCGGTACGTTCTTTTAGTTTAGCAACTTGTTTTGCTAAACGCTCTTCGGTCTCTTTCGCGCATTGTTTGCCGTCAAGAACCAGTGCAGCCATGAATGAACTCCTGCAAAAATTATTCGGTGGTTAAGTGAGGGACGCAGATTATATCCTATTATCAAAGGAATGCCGCCCCTATGTATGCAAATACCTAGGTATTTATTGTGTTAAAATTCAACTCAATGGCTCGATATGATCGACCATTAGCTGCAAATTGCGCTGACCGCGGAATTCATTAATGTCCAATTTATAAACCAACCTCGCTCGCTGCGCAGTATTTGGCCAAACAGTAAGATCGGCAAAAAAGTGTATGCCATCGATCAACATGCTCGTTTGTGGATCGCGTAAGGTTAGCTTAAGGTGTTTTTCCCCAACAATACGCTGCTGCAGTAATTCAAACTCGCCATCAAAACAAGGCTCGGGGAATGCTTGCCCCCAAGGCCCAGCTACGCGTAACTGTTCAGCAAATTCCAGACTAAAATCTTGAGAAGCTAAAGCACCGTCCGTATGAAGCGTCGCTTCCAGTTGCTCTGGGGTCACCCACTCTTCAATAATGTCATCAAAGGCTTTGGCAAAGGCAGGGTAGTCTTCTGTTTTAATCGACATGCCTGCGGCCATGGCATGACCGCCAAATTTGGATAATAAAGCAGGATGGCGTTTTGCTAATAAATCCAGCGCGTCACGAATATGCACACCCGGAATAGAACGAGCAGAACCCTTTAATGTCTCTTCATCCGCTTGGGCGAAGGCAATCACAGGGCGATGGCACTTCTCCTTCATCCGTGAAGCCAGAATCCCGATAACCCCTTGGTGCCAGTCCTCTTTATAAAAGCACATACCATAAGGGAGCTCGCTACCCGTTTCTAGATCTTGCAAGGAACGCTCTGCCTGCTGTTTCATATCGGACTCTATGGCTTTACGCTCCCGATTAAGCATATCCAGCTGCTCGGCATAAGATCGTGCTAACATGGTTTGTTCCGCTAACAAGCATTCAATACCAATAGACATATCATCTAAGCGCCCAGCGGCATTCAATCTCGGGCCCACCACAAAACCTAAATCCGTCGCTTTGATTCGACTCGCATCGCGGCCCCCTATTTCCAGCAATGCTAAAATACCAGGGCGCGCTTTACCGGACTGAATTCGAGCCAACCCCTGTTGAACTAGAATGCGGTTATTGGCATCCAGCGGCACCACATCGGCGACCGTACCAAGCGCCACAATATCTAGATAATCCGACATATTAGGACGAGGGATATGCGCTTTTTCAAACCATTGACGCTGGGTAAGTTGTGCTCGAAGTGCAGACATCACATAAAATATCACCCCAACACCAGCTAAGGCTTTGCTAGGAAAGCCACAGTCTGGATGATTAGGGTTAACAATCGCATCGGCATTCGGCAAGGTATCACCGGGTAAATGATGATCGGTTACAATCACTTTCATACCTGCGGCTTTTGCTGCAGCAACCCCCTCCAGACTCGCAATGCCATTATCGACCGTGACCAATACATCGGCCTCCAGCTCTTGCACTAAAAGCACGATTTCTGGCGTCAGACCGTAACCGTATTCAAAGCGGTTAGGGACAATGTATTGTGGCTCAATCGCCCCCATTGCGGTCAACGCTAATATACCCAGTGTTGTCGACGTCGCACCGTCTGCATCAAAATCGCCAACAATAACGATACGCTGACCCAGCTCAACCGCATCCGCTAAAATGGCCGCGGCATTATCGATGTCAAAAAACTGCTTGGGATGCTCTAAACTCGCAAGTTTGTACTCCAGCTCTTTTAGCCCAGTCACGCCACGGGATCGGTAAATACGTGACAAGGTCGCTGGGAAGTGCGCTGGAAAGTCATTGACTAAATCATCAGGCAGGGTTCGTTGAATAATGCGCATGTAGGAGTCTTTATAATCGGTAGGTTTGAAATACGGTGGAGCGGCTACTGTAACATATTTCCTTTTAAACTTTGCCGTCCCTCGTACTACCACCGCGAGCATGCTTTAGGACCACAGGTTGTAACCACTTTTTTACTTGCCTATCGTCTAACAAAAGTCAGGCTCACCCGCAAAAAAATAGGTGCGGTAACGCTTCGCAAGAAACCGTTACAAAGCAGGTTTGAAATTGCATCATTAATGGAATTTAACACTCATTCACGTATTTTTAACTCTTTTCCGAAACAAGCTCAGTTATTATCCGCGCCCACTAATGATCCCTTTCCATAACGATAAAAAGGTTGGTTTTATGAGCACTCACGCCTCATCAGTGAGCCAAAGCAAGTCGGGGCAACGTTTCGCACTTGTAGCACTCACATCATTATTTTTCATGTGGGGTTTTATTACCTCACTGAATGACATTTTGATCCCACATCTTAAATCTGTCTTCTCACTAAATTACACGCAAGCCATGCTCATACAGATGTGCTTCTTCGGAGCCTATTTTTTGGTCTCTGTTCCAGCCGGTAACTTAGTGAAAAAAGTGGGCTTCCAACGCGGCTTAGGGATTGGACTGATGATTGCAGCCGCAGGTTGCTTACTGTTTATCGGCGCAGCCAAAGTGCAGACCTACTGGGTTTTCTTAACGGCACTATTTGTGCTGGCATCGGGTATCACTATTTTGCAGGTTGCAGCCAATCCTCTTGTGACCATTATGGGCCCTGAAGAGACTGCATCAAGCCGTCTAACTATGACACAGGCGTTTAACTCGTTAGGCACAACGGTTGCACCTATCATTGGTAGTATCCTGATTTTTTCAGCAACGGTTGAGTTCGCGAGCAAAGCACAGGAAGCTGAAAGTGTCATCGTGCCTTATTTTGGTCTAGCGATCGCACTGGTTATTTTGGCTTTGATTTTTACTCGTATTTCGTTACCTACACCAGACCTCGAAGAGAGCAGTCAAACAATTGGAAATACGCAAAGTAGCTTAATGGAATATCGCCATTTGGTCTTAGGTGCTGTGGCTATCTTTATGTATGTAGGAGCAGAAGTATCAATTGGCAGTTTCTTAGTAAACTATTTTGGCCTCGAGCACATTGCAAACATGCCTGAGTCTGAAGCAGCCCACTACATTGCATACTACTGGGGCGGTGCGATGGTTGGTCGCTTTGCAGGGGCTGTATTAATGCAGAAAATTTCAGCGGGTAAGTTATTAGCATTTAACAGTATTGCCGCAGCTGCATTGATTGCTCTGTCTATTAGCAGTGACGGTGTATTAGCAATGTGGTCAATTTTATTAGTGGGCCTATGTAATTCGATTATGTTCCCAACTATTTTTAGCTTGGCCTTGAAAGGTTTAGGTGTTAACACAAGCAGAGGCTCTGGCTTACTATGCCTAGCGATTGTAGGAGGTGCAGTTGTACCGGTTATGCAAGGTGCTTTAGCCGACAACATTGGCTTGCAGATCTCTTTTGCTCTTCCTGTTCTGTGTTATCTATACATTGCTTATTACGGCTTAATAGGCTCTAAAGTTCGCAATTAATCTATTACTAGGTACTTTCTTGATTTGAAAGTACCTAGTGATCACAGCTTTTCTCTACCACTTCTACCCGATTTCGTCCTCTATTCTTCGCTGCGTACAACCCTTGGTCGGCACGAGAGATTGCTTTCAATATGCTCTCTCCGGCTTCAACTTGAGTCACACCTATACTAACGGTCACCGCTATATTAGCGCCTGTTTCCGTGCTTAAAGTGATTTCTCCAAGCTTTTTTCGAAGCGCTTCTGACACGTCTTTGAGGTTATCGGTTTTCTCTAAAACAACCAAAAACTCTTCCCCACCCCAACGCGACACCAAGCTTTCATGCTCCAGTGAAAACATTTCAATGGTTTGAGCAAACAGGACTAAATATTCATCACCACATTTGTGTCCGAATTCATCATTTATCTGTTTAAAATAATCAATATCCAGTAGTAATAATGCTGGGGCAGGCCACAGCAGTTCTTCAAGGCGCTGCTGCAGTCCTCGTCTATTTAGTAATCCTGTTAAAGGGTCCGTGGTCGCAGCTATTTCAAGCTTTACTGACAGCTCTTGAAGAGACTGATTAAAGCGTGACGATATGTACTCATAAATAGTCGACAAAAAGGCAATCAGAATAAATGAGTAAATAATCCTTGTTTTCAAATCAGGGTGATAACCCAACTCATCAAAAGGAGTTGGAGTCACAAAAAGTATGAATGTCAGCGCAATTAAAAATAGGAAGACCTCTAGCAAGCCTCGCTTCAAACCATGAAGAAACAAAGAAACAGGAGGAATACAGTAGATCCAAACATGCCCGGTACCATTAACGCCTCCGCTGTAAACGAGGTAAAGCATCAAGGTGTAGAGCGGATATAAAATAACGTTTGCAGAGAAAAGATAATTTCGCGTACGGCGAAGATAAAGGTGATTGAGGATATAAACTGTTGCGATCAAAAGAAGACTTAAGCCAACAAACACATTGCCTTCTACTAGCGAAAGAATGCCCAAGGGGGCAGTAAAAAGTACACCAACAAGGCAGAATAAGTTAATGATGAATGTACGTCGAGAGTTATTGGTAAACGAATGATTGATCGCGCCAGCGTTTAAAGTCACTGAGAACCATCGCTTACAAATCAAATGCCATGATTGCTTCTTATAGTCTGGCATATACACTTTTCCACTCTCTACATATAATCTAGAAAGATAGCTTAAAAGTTGACCAAATTGATAGTAAATTTTTATTATTACGCTGGGTAAAGCCGTGATAAAAGCACAGGTACAGCGGTTTCAACCTTTAATATTCGATCCCCTAAATGTACTGTTTTCATGCCGGCTTCACCCCATTTTTGCATCTCAAACTCATTCCATCCACCTTCTGGTCCAATGGCCAAGATGCTTGGCTCAGACAAAGCAACAGGACAAGCCTCAGCTTGATAAGGGTGTGCTACCAGTCCAATTTTGCCATCCATTATTGTAGGCAATATATCTTCCACAAAGGGTCGAAAGCGAACTTGTCGATGCAAGGTAGGAAGTACCGTATCGCGGGCTTGCTCTAACCCCTCAATTAAGTACGAATGTAATGACGCTTCAGTAAGGACTGGACTTTGCCAGTAGCTTTTTTCCACTTTTGCGGAGTTCAATAAGTGAATGGTTTTAACGCCCATCGCCGTAATATTCATCAGCGTACGCTTAAGCATATTCGGTCTCGGCAGTGCTAGTACCAGCTCCAGCGGTAACGCTTTCGGTGGCTCAATGGATAAACTTTGAATAACAGCTTCCCCTTGCACGGCATCGAATTTAGCATCACCTATCGCACCATTGAGAACGCCAACACGTAACGTATCTCCTTGGCCTTTTTTCAGAACCTGTTGAATGTGCTTTAGTTGACGTTCGTTGAGCGCATAGCGATCGTCTGAAACGACTTGTTCCGGAGCTAATAAAATAAGATTCATAGGATAGGAGAAATCGATAAAAGGGAGAGGAAGAGAGCAAGTAGAAGGCCTACTTGCTCTGCTTAGAACTAAATACGATCTGCAACAAAGCCTTGTACGGCAGATAGATCGTTATCAATGACTTCGTACGCTTCATCACGCTCGAATAAGTCTTTCATGTGCTCAGGTAAACTTGGTAAGTCACAACCTGCTTTTTCAACAGCTTCTGGGAACTTCACAGGATGAGCCGTTGCCAACGTAATCATTGGTACAGATTTGTCTTTCCAACACTGACGTGCCGCTTCAAGACCGATCGCAGTGTGTGGATCAAGCAAGTACTGAGTTGACTGGAACACTTCAGAGATCACTTCACAGGTACGCGTATCATCTACTTTGTAACTGTCAAAGTTCTCTTTCACAAATGACCAAGCCTCATCGTTGAGTGTAACGTCACCTGCGTTAAAGCGCGCCATCAAATCAGCTAATGCTGCACTGTCACGACCATGAGCATCAAATAGCAAGCGCTCGAAGTTGCTTGATACCATGATGTCCATACTTGGAGAGAGCGTCACATTCAGAGATTGGCGGCTCATATCATTCGTAGCGATCGTACGGTGCAAAATATCATTCTGGTTTGTTGCCACAACCAACTGATCAATCGGCAAGCCCATTTGCTTAGCCAAGTAACCAGCAAAAATGTCACCAAAGTTACCCGTTGGCACAGAGAATGATACTTTACGATGCGGACCACCGACTGCCAATGCCGAAGAGAAGTAGTAAACGATCTGAGCCATAATACGTGCCCAGTTGATCGAGTTTACCGCGCCCAATTTCGCACCTTTTAAGAAATCTTGATCTGCAAAACTTGCTTTAATCATGCCCTGACAATCGTCAAAGTTGCCTTTCACTGCAATATTGAAAACATTGTCATCAATCACAGTCGTCATCTGACGGCGCTGTACTTCTGAAACACGCTGATAAGGGTGCAAGATAAAGATGTCTAGGTGCTCAGAATGGCGGCAACCTTCAATGGCAGCGGAGCCCGTGTCACCGGATGTTGCCCCCATAATGACCAGTTTTTCACCGCGCTGACCCAAGATGTAGTCCATCAAACGGCCCAATAACTGCAATGCAAAATCTTTAAACGCTAACGTTGGCCCACGGAATAACTCCAATACCCATTCGTTGTTGTCGGTTTGCACCATCGGCGCGACAGCAGAATGATTAAAGCCAGCGTAAGCTTCATCAATCATGCGCTTGAATTCGCCTTCAGGCACATCGCCTTCAACAAACGGCCACATTACCTTGAATGCAAGTTCTTGGTAGCTCAATGATGCCCAAGATGCGATTTCTTCTTGTGAGAAAGTTGGCAGCTTTTCTGGCACATAAAGGCCACCGTCGCTAGCCAAACCGGCTAACAAAACATCGCCAAAGCCTAATGCAGGAGCTTGGCCACGAGTAGAAACGTATTTCATTACCTAATCCTCTTACGCCAGATTTTCAACACGGATTCGTTGAACAGAACCCGCAACATCTGGCAAAGCTTCGATCGCTGCAATGGCAGCATTCATGTTGCGCTCTTTCACGTCATGCGTCATGACAACCAATGGCACTAGATCACTGCCTTCACGCTCACGCTGGATAACAGATTCGATGCTGATGCCGTTCGTCGAAAGAATTTGTGTAATGTTGGCTAATACACCGGCACGATCTTGAATCGTCATATTTAGGAAGAAACCACATTCGATCTCATCCATCGGTAAAATCTGAGCATCAGACAGCTGATCAGATTGAAATGCTAAGTGAGGAACACGATTAGTTGGATCTGCCGTTAACGTGCGCGCGACATCAATGATGTCAGCAACAACGGATGATCCCGTTGGCATTGCGCCAGCGCCAGCGCCATACGTTAGAGTAGGTCCGACCGCATCGCCTTTTACCATCACAGCATTCATCACGCCGTTTACATTAGCCAGCAATGCTTTTTGGGAAATCAAAGTGGGATGAACACGAAGCTCAACACCTGCTTTAGTTCTACGTGCTACACCAAGATGTTTGATGGAATAGCCTAACTCGCTAGCAAATGATACATCTTCCGCGGTGATACGGCTGATGCCTTCAGTATAGGTTTTCTCAAATTGTAGCGGAATGCCGTAAGCAATCGACGCTAAAATAGTCAGTTTATGTGCGGCATCGATACCTTCTACATCGAATGTAGGATCGGCTTCAGCGTAGCCCAGCTCTTGAGCCTCTTTAAGCACATCATCAAAGGCACGGCCTTTTTCGCTCATCTCAGTCATGATGAAGTTACCTGTACCGTTAATGATACCAGCTAACCATTCAATCTTGTTTGACGACAAACCTTCACGCAACATCTTGATAATTGGGATGCCGCCTGCAACAGCCGCTTCAAACGCAACCATAACGCCTTTTGCTTGCGCTTTTGCAAAGATTTCATTGCCGTATTCTGCAATCAGAGCTTTGTTCGCTGTCACTACATGCTTACCATTTTCGATCGCCGTTAACACTAGCTCACGAGCAACGCTTGTGCCGCCAATCAATTCAACCACGATGTCGATATCAGGATTGTTAGCAACCTCAAAAATATCACCCGTGGTATTAATGTCAGTGGTGTCACAGGTAGGGTTAACTTGACGCGCGCCAATTTGTTCTACAACAATGCTACGGCCTACACGTCGTGTAATTTCTTCTGCGTTATTACGCAGGATGTTAAACGTACCGGAACCTACTGTTCCAAGACCACATATTCCGACTTTTACCGGTTTCAAAACGATACCCCACAACTGACGGTTTTAATAATTTTGTTCTCGCTGATAATAAGCGATCAGGTGACCAAAGATTATACCGTCAGTTGTGGCTAAACCCAACGAAGAAAAGCCTGAACTAGACCTTAGTTTAGTAGATTATTTCATTAATCATCTAAAGGTTTAGCTCTTTTGCTAACTCTTTTGCTGGCAAGTAGCCAGGAATGAACTTACCGTTGTCTAAAATGATACTAGGTGTACCACGCACGCCAACACTGTTTCCTAAGCGAAACTGGCTGGCAACAGGATTAGTACACTTATTATCCGGTACATCTTTACCTAACTTCGCGTTAGTCATCCATTGCTTAGGATCATCTGAACACCAAACATTCACCATTTGATTGTAAGACTCCGATCCCACACCTGCTCGCGGATAAGCCAAATAACGAACCGTTATACCCAGATCGTTTAGCTCTTCAACCTCTTTGTGTAACATACGGCAGTAGCCGCATGAAATATCAGTGAACACCGATATATGAGCTTTTTCATTCGCAGCTTTATAAACAATCATTTCAGATTCAGGAAGCTGCTCGATCTTAGCCAGTTTTTTTTGCTCAGATTCATTGATCAGGTTTTTACCATCGACTTGAAACAGATCTCCGGCAATAAAATATTCACCGTCTGGTGTCACATGCAGGATCGGTCCGTTATCAAGCGTTACTACATACAAGCCACTGCCCGAGTGCTGCTCAATCGACTCAACGGCATATTGCGGTAGCGCATTCTCCATAGCGGTTCGAACTTCTTGCTCACCCGCTTGCACTTGTGTAATCCCTATTAGTGTTAAAGCGACTGCTGACACACTCTTGGCTACGTATCCCATATCAACCTCTATTCGTTATGATTGCTCTATTAGGCCACCATACCCTGCTGAAGTTCCATAAAAAAAGGCGACCGAAGTCGCCTTTTTTTATCACTACAGAAGAAATTAACGTTTTGCCAATTTCTCTTTGATACGTGCAGATTTACCTGAACGCTCACGTAGGAAGTAGATCTTAGCTTGACGCACGTCACCGCGACGTTTCACTTCAATGCTATCCACAAGCGGGCTGTAAGTTTGGAACGCACGTTCCACACCGATACCGCTAGAGATTTTGCGAACTGTGAACGCAGAGTTTAGGCCACGGTTACGTTTTGCAATTACAACACCTTCGTAAGCCTGTAGACGCTCACGAGTACCTTCTTTTACTTTAACCTGAACAACAACAGTATCACCAGGACCGAAGGCCGGGATCTCTTTCGTCATTTGCTCTGACTCTAGCTGTTGAATCAGCTTAGTTTTATTACTCATGGATGTGACTCCTAATGATATGGTTTCTTATCAGCGCGAAGGTTATAACGTTCTGATAAGCTCGTGATTCCTACTCTGCCGAGGTTGAAACTTCAGTTTCACGAATAAACTCTTTTAACAACTTCTGCTGTTCCTTGTCCAACTCAAGGTCTTGCAGAAGGTCAGGCCGGCGTTGCCAAGTTCTTCCGAGCTTTTGCTTTAAGCGCCAGCACCGTATCGCCTCATGGTTGCCACTAAGTAGTACAGGTGGTACAGGTTCACCTTCAAGTACTTCGGGGCGAGTATAATGTGGACAATCAAGTAAACCATCTGAAAATGAATCTTCATCTGCAGAGGCCTGTTTGCCTAACACGCCAGGTATCATGCGAAAGACAGAGTCCATCAACACCATAGCCGGCAACTCACCACCACTTAGGACAAAGTCGCCAATGGACCATTCCTCATCAATCTGAGATTGAATCAAACGCTCATCAACGCCTTCATAACGGCCTGCTACCAGAATAAATTCTGCTTGTTTAGCAAGCTGTTGCACGCCTTCCTGCGTCAGCGTACGCCCCTGAGGGGATAGATAAATAACTTTTGCATTGGGTACCCATTGCTTGGCACTCTCAATCGCATCTTTTAGGGGCTGAACTTTCATCAGCATCCCCGGGCCACCACCATAAGGACGATCATCGACCGTCTTGTGTTTGTCGTGCGCAAAGGCTCTTGGATTAAAATAATCCACTTCGACGAGTCCAGATTTGACGGCTCTGCCCGTTACACCATGTTGGGTAATGGCTTGAAACATCTCTGGGAACAGCGTCACTACACCGATTCGCACGCTAGGCCTCGTTAGATCTTAGAAGTCTGGATCCCAATCTACGACCATTTCTTGTTTTTCTAAGTCAATGCTTAAAATAAACTGATCCGGTACATAGGGAATCAAACGCTCTTCACGATCGTAACTGCCTTCACAACTCCGAACCACTACCACATCATTTGCGCCAGTTTCCATCAGTTGCGAGACTTTACCTAGAAGAACACCCTCATTAGTAATTACCTTAAGACCTTCCAATTGCGACCAGTAATAATCACCGTCCTCAAGTTCAGGAAGATCATTAGCATCAATGTAGATATCCAAGCCACAGATCTCTTTAACAAGATCGCGGTCGTTATACCCTTTAATTGCTGCCACCAAGCCACGCCCTTGTGTGCGCCCTTGGCTTAACTCTATAACTTTCCACCCACTAGGGGTTTTCAGCCACCAATGTTTGTAATCAAAGATTCCAATCATTGGGTCGGTATGGGAATACAACTTCACCCACCCTTTAACACCATATACTGATGTAATGCGTCCAACTACAAGCGCCTGCTCAGGAGCTTTCGCCTGTTTTACAGTAGACATAGCATTACTCCAGTATTAAGCGTTTTTGCCAGCTTCTTTAACAAGCTGAGCAACACGGTCAGAAAGTTGCGCGCCTTGGCCTACCCAGTGATTAACACGGTCTAGGTCTACACGTAGACGTTCTTCTTGACCACGAGCAACAGGGTTAAAGAACCCGATACGCTCGATAAAACGACCATCACGAGCACGGCGGCTGTCAGCCACGTTCAAGTGATAGAAAGGGCGCTTCTTAGAGCCACCACGAGAAAGACGAATAGTTACCATATGATTGGTTCCTTATTGCTTAACGAAACACCTCTTGTTGGGCTCTTTGTGAGTCCTACTACAAGAAGGCGGCATATTCTAGTCGATTCGACCGAAAAACAAAAGGGCGAATTGATCGCCCTTTAAACATTTTTTCATTCTAAGGTAAAAGTTTAGAATTTCGGGAAGTTCCCGCCACCTGGCATACCACCAGGCATCATTCCGCCCAAGCCGCGCATCATTTTTTTCATGCCGCCTTTTGAGCTGAATTTCTTCATCATCTTCTGCATCTGTTTGTGCTGTTTTAGAAGACGATTTAAATCTTGAATCTGTAAACCAGCACCCGCCGAGATACGTTTTTTTCGTGAGCCGTTGATTGCATCAGGGTTACGGCGCTCTTCTGGTGTCATAGAGTTGATCAGGGCTTCCATCTGTACGAACATTTTATCGTTCACTTTGTCTTGGATATCACCTAACTGCCCCATACCAGGAAGCTTGTCCAACATCGACGTCATACCGCCCATGTTTTTCATTTGCTGCAATTGCTCACGGAAATCTTCAAGATCAAAGCTTTTGCCTTTTTTAATCTTGCCAGCGAGTTTTTCTGCCTTTTCTTTGTCGATCTTTTGCTCGGCTTGCTCGATCAGGGACAACATGTCACCCATACCAAGAATTCGAGACGCTAATCGGTCAGGGTAAAACGGCTCTAATGCATCCGTTTTTTCACCCACACCTAAGAACTTGATTGGCTTACCTGTAATATGACGCACCGATAAGGCGGCACCGCCACGGGCATCACCGTCTGTCTTCGTCAAGATCACACCGGTCAGCGGCAGAACATCACCAAACGCTTTGGCCGTATTTGCCGCGTCTTGCCCTGTCATTGCGTCAACAACGAACAATGTTTCAACTGGATCAATCGCACCATGCAGCGCCTTGATCTCAGCCATCATGTCTTCATCAATGGCCAAACGACCGGCTGTGTCGACAATCAGTACATCTTTGTGGCTCTTTTTCGCCACATCGATGGCATTGTTGGCAATATCAATAGGCTTTTGGGAAATGTCACTTGGAATAAAATCGACACCAATCTCATTAGCCAAGGTTTCTAACTGTTTAATCGCAGCTGGGCGGTAAACGTCGGCACTGACCACAGCCACCGATTTTTTCTGGCGCTCGGTTAAGTATTTAGCTAGTTTCGCTGCCGAAGTTGTTTTACCGGCACCTTGAAGACCTGCTAACAGAATCACCGCAGGCGGTTTAGCACGAAGGTTTAATTCATCGTTCTCTTGCCCCATAACCGCTTCAAGCTCTTGCTTAACGATCTTCAGGAACACCTGACCTGGGCTCAAACTACGCGACACTTCAGTGCCGACTGCACGCTCTTTCACCGCATTAATAAAGTCTTTTACAACGGGCAACGCGACGTCAGCTTCCAACAGCGCCATGCGCACTTCGCGCAATACTTCTTTAATATTGTCTTCGGTAAGTTTGGCACGACCACGGATTCGGTCTAAGGATGACGTTAAGCGTTCGGATAGATTGTCAAACATGTTGCCCTCAAAAATTTGCTTTAGATGGAAAAAACCGCGTATTTCAGTTTATCCAAGGTGAAATTGACTTTATTATAACGAAGAATTGATCGTCACCCTATAGTTTTAACCAGTGGATCGCCTAATACATGACACATCTTTCGCTTTGGCTTGCTTGCATATTATCGCTCACTGCTGGTGGTATCTATTACCAGCGCCCCGGAGTTCGCACGACACAAACCATCGGCGCGATCGCAATTGTCGTTCACACCATGGCGCTTATTCAGTTGCTTGGTAGCAAAGACGGCTTCGATTTTCTGACCATTGGTCTATTGATCGCCTTAATAGGGAACCTATTACTGTGGTTCAGCAACCGTGACAAAGATTTATCTTTGCTACTTTCTATTGCTTTCCCTTTGGCAGCGATCATTATTGCTCTTAATGCGGTCGAACCATGGGATTTGCAACAGCTACACAGTAGCTCATTAGGCACATCTCTGCATATTTTGATTGCCTCTGTCGCCTACAGCCTATTTACCGCCGCTTGTGGCATAGGAATTTTGCTCGCAATACAAGAGCATCAATTAAAGAATCATCATTTAAAGCAACTACTACGAGTACCGCCTTTGCAAGTACTTGAGCGCTTAATGTTTGAATTTATTTGGGCCGCATTTGTCTTATTAAGCATCACCATTGCTACAGGCTTTTATTTCATTGACGACATGTTTGCTCAGCACTTAGTGCATAAGACAGCTTTCACCATTGCATCTTGGTTTGTGTTTGCAGGGTTACTTGGGGGGCGTTTGTATTTAGGCTGGCGTGGCCAGTTAGCGGTAAAACTGACGTTAAGCGGCTTTGCATTATTGATGATCGGGTACTTTGGCACCCAGATTGCGATAGAAATCATTAATAAATGACCAGGATATTTGACAGTCGTCTTACGACCCCTAATAATCCGGTCAGACCATATCATTGAGGCACATTTTTTTTGAACGAAGTTCCCTTAAGTATTCTCGCTGGAATACTGTTTTTCCTAATTATTTTGTCAGCGTTCTTTTCTAGCTCCGAAACAGGGATGTTGTCGATCAACAAGTATCGACTCAAACATCTCGTGAAAAGTGGAAATCGCTCCGCCAAAAAAGCCAGCAAACTTCTTGAGCGGCCAGACCGTCTCATCGGCGTTATCTTAATCGGTAACAACTTCGTCAATATTTTAGCTTCTGCCATCGCAACCATAATTGCTGTACGTATATGGGGTGATGCAGGGGTTGCGATTGCAACCGGTGCATTAACGTTGATCATTTTGATCTTTGCCGAAGTGACACCAAAGACCATGGCGACGATTCACCCAGAGAAGATTGCTTTTCCTGCTTCTTGGGTGCTAACGGTTCTGCTTAAAGTTCTGTATCCATTAGTCGTCATTGTAAACACTATGTCGAACGGCTTAATGCGTTTAGTCGGTGTGAAACATATTCATGGCAACAACGATAAGCTAGGCTCAGAAGAACTTCGTACTGTCGTAAACGAAGCCAGTGGTTTGATTCCAGCAGCTCACCAAGAAATGCTACTTTCGATCCTTGATTTAGAAAATGTCTCTGTTGAAGACATCATGATTCCACGCAACGAAGTAATCGGAATCGATATCGAAGACTCAATCGATGAAATCATTGAGCAAATCTGCCAGTCTCGACATACTCGTATGCCTGTCTACAATGGAGAGATTAATAAAGTCATTGGTATTTTACATGCCCGTCATGCGGCTCAATTCTTAAGAGAGTCAAACCCTTCGAAGGCTGCTCTACTAAAAGCAACCTTAGAGCCTTACTTTATTCCTGAAAGTACATCGATTAACACTGTGCTACTAAATTTCCAAAAAGATCATCAGCAAATGGGCATCGTTGTCGATGAGTACGGTGATGTACAAGGGATTGCAGCACTGGAAGATATTCTCGAAGAGATTGTCGGTGAGTTCACGCCACCACAGGAAGACGAAGAAGAAGAGATTAACTTACTGGAAGACGGCTCCTTCCGGATCGAAGGCTCCACACACATTCGTGACATCAACAAAACACTTAGCTGGCACCTACCGACAGATGGACCTAAAACCTTAAACGGGCTAATCATCGAAACGCTTGAATTCATTCCAGAACACCCCATTAGTCTATGGGTGGATAATTACATTATCGAAATCCAAGAGATTGAAGACAAAGTTGTCAAATACGCTCGCCTAGAACATAAACGCTAGCAGGTAACCTTATGAGATTTTGCCCAAAATGCGGCCACCAAGTGAACATGGCGATTCCAGAAGGCGATAATCGCAAACGCGCGATTTGCCCTAACTGTGAATTTATCGATTACGATAATCCTCGAATGATCACTGGCACACTGCCTCTATTCCAAGGCAAAGTCCTACTCTGCAAGCGCAATATCGAGCCGCGCAAAGGCTACTGGACACTGCCCGCAGGGTTTATGGAAAACAGCGAGACCACGCTTGAAGGAGCCTTACGAGAAACGTTAGAAGAAAGTGGCTCGATTGCCATTGCGAAGCAACCTTTCTCAATGATCAGCATTCCGCATGTTAACCAAGTACACATTTACTATTTAGCAGAATTACAGAAAGCAGACTTTCACCCAACCTCGGAGAGCTCCGAGGTTGAGTTATTCGAATTAACAGACATTCCGTGGGATGAGATGGCTTTCAGCAGCGTCACCAAGACACTTAAGTTCTTTATAGAAGATCATAAATCTGGCGAATATGGTTTCCATGAAGACAGCATTATTGTTAACACTCAATAGGAATTAAATGGTAAGCCACTTCTTCGTAGGGGTGGCTCAGTTTTAAAGCACTTACCACCCCTTCACGTAATGTTTCCAGCAACACCATTTCAACGCGGTATTCGTCCACCTCTTCAAGTTGACCGACTTGACCAATGAACGGTGTGGCTGATTCTGAAGGTCGAAATTGCCCCTGCCCCTTCACTTGCCAACAACATGCTTCATAATCCCCTATTTTTCCAGCTCCAGCCTCAAAAACCGCTTCTTTGACTTGTTCCAAGTGTGTTTCAGGCACGTAAAACACTAAGCTATACATCAATAATACTCCTCTATAACAATCCCATCTGTTCATGCTGAACAGGCAAAGCTAGCTGTTTCTGATAACCGTCAATTTTGATCGATAACTTCTCATCTAGCCAACTAGCTAACATCGGCGCCGCAATGTTGTCTGACGAATGCACAAATACTGTCGGCTCTCGCCCCTCAGCCAACCACTTTTCTAGTTTACTGGCCCACTGATCTAGCCAGATATGGTTTCGCTCAAGATCAGGATGTCCAATAAAACGCACGACAGGAAAGCCGCCAGTTGCTAATACATGGCAAGGCACTCGAGGCTTCTTACGTTGTGCATCCTCGAGGCTGTCACAATACGCCTCGGTAGAAAAAACCGGGCGAGAGTCCATAATCACTTTGTCGTATTGACCATCTGCTAATAAACGCAGCAACGCTCTTTCACCGTCTTGTTTATCAAAGTAGCTCAAAGAGCGTACTTCAACACTTAAACTGCTTGTTAAACACCAGTTTTGGCACAACTGTGCTATTGTCATGAGATAGCTACTGTCTACAAAAGCAGGAAACTGCAGCATAGTGGGCCCCAACTTATCTTGAATCGGTTGAAGCAATGCTTGAAATTGCTGCCAGTCATTTAACACCTCAGATAAAGGTTTTTCATTAATCTGATGCGTAATGCGACGCGGCGCTTTGAAAGAAAAACGAAAATCATTCGGTACCTGCTTTGACCAACGCTCAATCTGCTCTGGCGCCACATCTGTATAAAAGGTACTTCCTACCTCTACACTTTTAAAAAACCGTGCGTAATGCCCCAATCGAGCACCAGTTTTTTCCGACCTTGGGTAGATCCAATCGATCCAAGCAGGGTGTTGCCATTGAGCCATACCAAAACGAATCATCGACATCAGGGCTCTAGGTATTCAATTTGTTCAATAAAGAAGGTTCTGTCTCCGCCCGCACGCCGTAACACGACTTCATCCCCATCACGTCGTTTTAATAATGCTTTCGCAACAGGCGAATCCATACTGATATAAGCCTCATGATGATCTATTTCATCAGGACCTACAATACGATAACGTTCTAGATTTCCCTCTTCATCTTCCAAAGTCACCCAGGCACCAAAAAATACAATGCCACGATCAATAGGTAATCGATCCACGATCGTACATTGATCTAAGCGTTTCTCTAAGTAGCGTACGCGGCGATCAATTTCCCGCAATTGCTTTTTTCCGTAGATGTATTCTGCATTCTCCGATCGATCGCCAAGCTTGGCAGCGTCACTCACACTTTGGGTGACTTCTGGGCGCTTTTCTTTCCACAGATATTTGAGTTCAGCTAATAACTTATCAGCACCCTCTTTGGTTATGTAGGCAGCTTTAGGTGCCCCTGGTGGACGATATCGACTCATAATTTTCTACTTACACGTATATTCTAGATACAAAAAAGGCGCTTCGAAAACGAAGCGCCTTTGACTTATAAAGGACGACTATTAGCCTTCTTTTGAGACATGCACATCCATTTGAGGGAATGGGATACCAATACCGTTCTCATCAAATGTGTATTTAATTTTTTCTAATAAATCTGAACGCAATGCCCAGTAGTCTTCTGCTTTAACCCAAGGGCGAACGGCAAAGTTCACGGAACTATCCGCCAACTCAAAGACCCAAATAATTGCTTCAGGATCTTTTAGTACACGCTCATCACTAGATAAAACCTCGTGCAACAAATCACGCGCTTTCTTGATATCAGCATCATAGCTAATTCCCACAATAAGATCCAAACGACGTGTTGACTCTCGCGAGAAGTTAACAATTGAGCTGTCCATAATATCCGAGTTTGGTACGATAATAACTCGATTATCCGGCGTTTTCATATGAGTATGGAACAGTTCAATACGATTTACTGTTCCCATTTGGCCGCCAGCGTCTACGAAATCACCTGCACGGAATGGACGTAGAAGAATAATCAACACACCCGATGCGAAATTTGACAACGACCCTTGTAAAGCAAGACCTACGGCCAAGCCAGCCGCACCTAAAATGGCAATAAATGATGTGGTTTCTACACCAATTTGGCCCAAGGCCATTAACACCACGCCCGCAAACAATAGAGCGTACATAATACTCGACGCAAAGCCTGCTACTGCTTTATCCACTTTGGATTTAAGCATGCGGTTTTCGACCCAGTCCGATACACGTCTAGCAAGCCATTTACCAATAAAGAAGATGACGATGCCAGCAATGATAGCCACACCTTTCTCAGTTATCCAAGGTAGCCATTGGCTTCCTTCGTCGATCCACTTTTCCAAGTCATCCATAAGTAGTTCCCACTCTCTCGTTAGTTAAGCTAAATAGTCTTTTTTATGCTGCCAATGATCTAACAGATCTTGGAGCACTAGCGTTCCCTGTTTTGAGAACACCATGTACACCTTTCCGTTTTTAGTAACGGTATTTATAACATGCCTATCATCCACTTCAAGGCACGCCAACCGCAAAGCCTCAATTTCATTATCATAGCGTACCTGCATACCAATAAAGACATGCCAGTCACGCTCTAACAACGAGCCTGAGATGGCTTCTTGGAGCAATTTGATACACCCGTCTTGATCTACCTGATAATACGGCATACGCTGACGATGCTTTATGAAAAACAACAGTATGGTGATAAACACCACAAAGCTAATTAAAAACGCCAATATAGCTTGAGCCATGATTAGCCAAATTTATACGCTAACAAATCAATTTTTGCCTGACGCAGTTTCTCGATATGCCTGACTTCCAGCGCATCCATTTCATCTCGGTATTTCTGACGAGCTTTTAACGGTAGCTCGTTCCATTTATCATGAGTTGGAATATGTTGCGTATTTTGCTCGATCACATAAATAGCACTCACACTTTCATGTTCAGACAAATCAATACTTAGTTGATCCAGCAAATTTTTGACACGTATTGCAGCCTCGGTCCAAGTCAGCTTGTCATCCTCCTCAATAGCCTGCATCAAAATACGAATACTTTCGATACGTTTCGCACGCTCTTCTTGGAGGCGCTGCTCACCCGCTTGAATGCGATCCGTACGCTGTTGATTAAGCTTTAGCTGTCTGGATATGAAGTAAATAGACACTACGATGGCAAGTAAACAAACTGCCAAAGCAATAAAAAATGAAGTTGTGGACATAAGTCTCCTGAGATCTGATCATAAACTCAGAATCTATTCTACACAGGGTTCAGGAAACGATCAGCAAAAGAAGGAAGATGGGCACTACAAATACTGCAATGCCCAGTATTTTCACTTTTTGTCATGGGTTATATGACGATATGCAATAACACCAAAGCCAATAAAAAAGACACACATCAACCCAACTGTCACAACACCCGCTACTACTACATTGTCTATAAACATAACAACCTCCTATCTGGTTATAACACGCATTATCAGATTAGAAGTAAATGCCATAAACGACGCTGACACGAGTCAGACTACATTTTAGATAGTTGCAAAACATCTAATAAAGGATGATATAAATCAGGGGGAGCCACCAGCAAACTGTCGCCATTAATAGCAGATGGCCAAGAGCTAACTTGTGCCGAATAGCTTCCAACTAAAGCGCCCGCTTCGTTAGCAATTAATGCCCCAGCAGCCATATCCCATGGTTTAACTGTCTCGTAATACGCATCAATAACACCACTCGCCACTGCACACAGATCCAGTGCCGCAGAACCATTGCGACGTATATCTTGGCACGTTGCTAATACAGAGCCTAGCGAATGCATCAGCTGCGGTAAGGATCCTTTATTATAAGGAAAACCTGTTGCAACAATTGCATTGCGAATATCGGATCGTTTACTGGTATGGATCTCTTCTCCGTTTAGCCAAGCCCCTCGTCCTTTTATCGCACTAAATGTCTGATCTAGAAACGGCGCATGCACAACCCCTACCCAGCGCTCACCTTGATATAAAACAGCAATAGACACGGCAACGTAAAGCAGACCTTGCGAAAAATTAATCGTCCCATCAATAGGATCAATAACCCATACTGGGACATCACTTTTTTGCGCTAAAGCTAAATCAGGAGAAGACTCTTCAGATAAAATTAAATGATCTGAGAAAGTCTGCTTAATTTGTTTGCACAAGTAATCATCTACAGCCAAATCTGTTGTCGTTACTAGCTCATGCCCAGACTTATATTGCTCAGAAAAATCTGCCAGATTGCGAGCTTCTTGAATCATTCCACCTGCATGTACCGCCCAACTTTTAGCATAGCTGAGCCACTCTTCAACGGTTACTTCATCCATTAGTGCGTGCCTTTCATGTAAAACGTTGATTTAACCACGAAGCGATATCGCGTACCTGATCAGGGCAAACAGCATGAGGCATCTCATAAACTTTATGCTCACAATGATAGCCGAGATCATCCAGTTTCTGCTTAGCTCGATCAGCTAGAACAGGTGCCACTACAGGGTCATAAGAACCATGATGAATTAAAAAGGGTGTTTCTTGATTTGCATTCGAAACAGCGTTTTCAATGACTTCAGGGTCTGCAAGATAAGTAGACAATGCCATTACGCCAGCAAAGCGATGCTGACCGAATAAAGCGACTTGATAAGCAATAACACCACCTTGAGAGAAACCTGCCATAACAATTTTATCACTTGAAATCCCTTGCTCGGCTAATTCTGTAATGATGACCTCAATTTGCTTCGCAGACTCATAGATGTTGTCCATATCAACTTTACGATCAAGTGTCATTTCTAATATGTCATACCAAGCACGCATCTTCATGCCACCATTGATGGTCACGGGACGAATCGGTGCATTAGGAAAAACGAAACGTACAGCTTTTCCTGATAACTCTAACTGCGGAACCAAACCTTCAAAGTCATGGCAATCGGCACCCAGCCCATGCAACCAAATCACGCCATACTGCGGATTTTCTGCTGTATCAACTGTTATATATTCAAGTATTTCAGACACTGTTATCTCCAAAAAAATAGGCCATCGTTAATTACGATAGCCTATCATATTTCAACACAGTTGCTGTTCTACTTAGTGAGAGCGTGGCAATTTCGTTTCCAACACTTTCTGATGCTCATCTAATACAAATTGGACATCCGCTTGCTGTAACATCGAACAGATCATATGACGCGTGATTCGTTCATAATACTGCATAAAGCCTTTTAACATTTCAGGCGACATTACTTTTATGTCAAGCGTATCTAAAACACCGCCGTGAATATCGTGCAAGTGCGCTTCGAGAACACGCTCTTGCTTATTACGCCAATCATATACCACCTCAAAACTTGGTGGCTGCATCCACATCTTCACATCAATTAAATCAAATAACGTTTTATAATCCGCTTGCAAATGCTGATTCACCTCTCTACGCCAAGTGCCATCAGGGTCTTTATCTTTTTCTAATGCATTCATAGACGCCATTAAATGCTCTTCAGGCATGGCCTGAGCACCAACACACCATCCTTCAAAAAAAATCACGTCAACAGGTCCAGAAACTTCTTGCCAACGATGAACAGGTTTACGGTCATCTAAAGACTTATCAAACGTTGGCACATACATGACTTCGCCCGCTTTTAAATTCTTTAATCGATCAAAAATAGTAAGTGCTAACTGAACGTCATGTGTACCTGGAGCACCTCGAGTTGCAAATAAGGGGTGTACATTTTCGGCATAAGATAAACGATCAGAACGCTGCAAATATAAGTCATCTAAGCTGACAACAATCGCATTCAAATCGAAACCTTTTGCCAGAATATGACTGACAACCGAACAAAAAGTGGTTTTGCCACAACCTTGAGGCCCGCCTAGCCCAAGAATAAGCGGCGAATGCTTAGGCTTGGTGTAGTCACTTACCCATCGAGAAAAGGGTAAAAAAAGATCGTCTATTCGGTCTGCTAAAGACTCATCAGCATATAATCCTTTTAGGGTTTGCTCGACTTCAAAACGCAAACGTTCCGCTAATGAGGCTGGCAGGTTATGAGCTTGACTTAACAAGCTAAGTTCAAGGACATTTATCATATGCTACCTCCCGCTTTCAACGAGATAAGTATAGACACAGATCAGACTTTAACCAGAATGAGTTTCCTTTACTCAAACTTCGCAAGGCACCTTTTACGCAAGAATCACTGATTTAAGATGCAATTTTGTGCAAATTTACTTCAAGATTGGGTGGTAAACACCGTACACTATAGAGGAACATAATTTTAGCGATCCTATGGCCTCCTTGCATACCTACCTTTAATGAAGTCGAGCCGCTGTTAAACAATCGCTAAATTGCATGCCTAGTAAATAAGGCACACTGAAATGGAGAAGTTTCAATGAATTTAAAAGGTAATCTGCTAACGGTAGTTTGCACAGCGACCTTATTACTTTCAGGTTGTGTGACCACGCAACCACGTACGCCCATCTGTACCTCCACATCGCCTTGTGTTGATGGCATGGCTTCCGTAGCAGGAAACCCCGTTGCAGTACAGCAACCCCATGATATTGAAATCATTGATGTTGTACCAAGAGAGCCAATAGTGATTAATGCAACAGGCTACTCTTCTCCGATATCAAATAAGTCTATGTCTAAATCTCAAGCTCGACTTATGACAATGAGAGGCTCAAAACTGGATGCATATCGAAATTTATCTGAGCGCGTATACGGCATTAGCTTGGATGGCACCAGTTCCCTAAGCAACATGATGATTGAGCATGATCAACTACGAACGTACGTAAATGCTTATTTAGTCGGTGCAAAAGTTATTTCACAGCGTGAATTAGAAGACGGTACATTCGAAACCGTTGTTGAACTAGCACTGCAAGAGAATTTTAGGCAATGCGCTAGCTCTCCTGAATCCATTCGCTCCAACCCTAACTGCCAGTTACGTAAACGCAATGCGACTTCGAATACTATGACAACCCCCAAGAAGCAACCGTCCTCATTTTATAGCGTGCAATAATGAAAGTTTTTATTTCATCATTAATTTTGCTTTTCTCTTTTAGCCTGTCTGCTCAAGTCATTCGAGCAGATGGCCAAGCTATCATTTACAACCAAGATATAAACGATGCTCGCTATCGCGCTACTCAACAGGCTATAAAACAAGCAACCCTTCAAGCCAGTGCATTGGTACGAAGTAATGACAGTTTAAGCAATGGCACCCTTAATTCGAACCTCTCTATCCAAGCTTCTGGGCAAGCCGACAATGTCGATATCATTTTGGAACAAGTGTTCGATAATATTTTAAGCCTTACCATCGAGGCAAATATCAATACCGACGACATGTGCGATAACGGAACCGTTAACCCTTATCGAAAGTCCGTTGGCGTAACAGGCTTTGCCTTACAATCTCCACAACAAGCAACACTCGGTGCATTACATAACATTGGTCGTCAATTACCTAAAAACTTGGTCGACGCAATGAACCAGCAAGGTTATATAAGAGCTTTGGCGGCAACCAATCTGAGTGTCTACCCTGATCTTATCAACGCTCCTACCTCAGCGAATAATGATGGTTCCCTAACTGATGTCGCTCGTATCGGCGAAGACCTTGGTGTTCAATACGTCATTAGTGGTGTGATTCGAGATATCAGTGAACTGTACCCCAAACACCCCAAAGACAAGACCCCTCTTAACTCTTTACTCAGCTGGGCGAATAAAGAGGATGGACAACGTAATTTTGTACTCGACTTATATATTTACGATGGTTTTAGTGGTGCTTTGATCTTTCAGCATCGTTATGATGAGGTCGGTAACTGGGATACCAAAGAAAACAATAAAGTTGGCTTTGGATCTTCACAGTTTTGGGCGCTACATTATGGTAGAGTCGTGGCACAGACAATTAATGCTATGTCTATTGATACGAGCGATGATTTACGTTGCCAACCATTTGTTGCAAACATCTTTCGTACGCAAGGGAATCAGATCTATTTAAACGCTGGAGCCCTAGCAGGAATTAAGAAAGGCGATCAGTTTCAAGTTTTTCGTCGCTATGAGATATTTGATCAACTACAAAATGCGCAAACGCAGCTTAATAACGCCAACATCAATGTTACTATTACGCAAGTTCAACCGAATTTTGCTATTGGCGAACTTGCTGTGGAAGCTAGAATTCTAAACGTACAACAACAAGATGTTGTGATTGCTTGGTAATTGAATAAAATCAGGCCACAATAATCGATATGATCAGGATAGAAGTTACATGAACAACGAATTATTACATCACCTAGAGCAGCGTATCAATGCAGCAGTAGAAGAGATCTCAACACTTCGTCAACGTATCTCAGAACTTGAAATGCAAAACTACGAACTGTCAGAAGAGCGTGACGAAACTAAAGCGCAACTAGCGCAACAAGCTGAGCAAACTACAAACTGGGAAAGCAGCTTGAATCAGATGCTGAGTAAACTTAACCAACTGGATTAATTAAAGCTTATGAAAAAATTTGTTACAGCGGCACTGCTTGCAGGGGCCACCAGCGCATTTGCCGCTGGACAATTTTCTCCCTTAGTCAGCTTTGAAGGCGTATATAGCAAGCCGACCACAGCAACAGGCACGACCTCAAGCTTTATAAACGCCTCAATGGAATACACCTTCCCCCGTAGCCTGTCGGTTTATGGTGGCGTGTCTTTCGTTTTAAGAGACAGCTTTGAAACAGGCGTGCATGCTGGTGCACGATTTTATACTCCATCTCCCCTATTTTATATAAACGGCGAGGCCCCGGTCTGGAGCTACCTCGGTGCTGGCGTTAATATATTGGATGACGCTGTATTTTACCCAGAAGCTGGGTTTCGTATCGGACTTACGGAAGATACTCGAGTGGATCTATTTATGAAAGTTTACAACACAAATGATAGTGCTTACGACAGACATGCAACCATTGGCGTAGGCCTAACATTCTAACGCCATGAAGCTGTTTGCAATTTTCATTATTTGTATTGCTCTGATTAGTGTCTATCGCTGGATGAACCACAGCACAACTTCTCTGGTGGTGCTCCCTACTCCCCAGCAGCTAAATAAAATGGTTGGCCTTGAAGACGCTCCGCGTGTACCACTATGGCTTGCTGATGCAGGAAATTAACTTATGGACCACTTAATCAAAGCCTTAGAAGGCAAAATTGATGATTTAGTGAATCAGTTAAAACTCGCTAAACTTGAAATTGAGCAATTAAAAGAGCCTCTCCATTCTAGTGAAACCAGCGTACCAAGCGACGCGTCATTAGATCTACTTTCATCAATGAGCCAGCGCCGTTCAACCGAAGAACAGCTACAACTGTACATTGAAGACAGTTTAGACCTGCTCAACCCTGTTGAATCAGATGAGCCAGAAACTAACAACAACCAAACCACTTTAAACTTTGACCTTCTTCACTCTGCTTTGGAAGATCAACCAACTGAAGACATTCAAGAAATAAAAGACTCTCCTATGACTACTGAACAACAAACAACGATCACCGCTGACATCCAAGAGACTGCTGCGACTGAAGTTGAGCATACTGAAACAACCTCTACGACGTCTAGCGAAACTCCTGAAACAGCATCACTCAGTGCCGAGGAGAAGCGTCGTCAGAAAAATCAGAAGAACAATCGTCGCCTGATTAAAATGTTGGAAGATCGTTATCCTAAAGCATTTGACTGGAACAACCCCCGCCCACTTAAGGTTGGTATCGATAAAGATATGACTTTGGACGATGATTTTAACGCTAGCAAGCAGAAGCGTGCCATGGCGGCTTACACACGCTCTGACCGTTACAAGAAGTGTCTACAATCAGGTCAACCTCGTATTGATCTAGAAGGTGTCGCAGTCAGTGATGAGCCAGCACTACCTAACACTAAGAAGCCTGCTGCACCTGAGAGCAAGAAACCAATGCCTAAACACAACAAAGGCAAGCGTCCTCAAGGCAATAAGCCCCAAACAAACAAAAGCAAGAGCCAATCTAACTCTCGCCCATCAAACAAAGAGCGCAACCAACCAAAACAAGACCCTCAATTCGATAATCTGTCGCCTGAAGAGCGCATGAAAGCGAAATTAGCACTTTTAACGAATAAAAGTTAAAAAAAGGGTTTACAAAGGGCGGGGGCATACGTAATATATGCCTCGCTGCTGTGGAGGGGTTCCCGAGTGGCCAAAGGGAGCAGATTGTAAATCTGCCACGAAAGTTTCGGTGGTTCGAATCCACCTCCCTCCACCATTTTTCTTTTCTCGATTTTTCATTTATAAAAATCGCTCGAAATTAGAAATTTATCTATCAAGTCATCCTGACTTAAGCAATTAAAAACCATTTTTATTATTTAAGCACTCCAAAGATAGCAATATTATTTATATCAGAGAAAACCCTTCAAACCCTCTCCATCAATAAACCAGATACCCAACCCTCTCAAACACATCTAAAACTAAATACCAACTAGCTCAGATACCTTTTAGCTAAACAACACCCATATCAATAGCCATTTACGAGCCATTAAGAAAACCTCGGAATGCCACAGAAATCACTGATACTGAGGCATCCACACACAAACTTTCTCTCAGGCCCACACATCACAGAACCCCTTAACGAAGCACCAGTCAGCCCCGTCAGCGATCAACCCACCCTACAAAGCCAAACACACTAAGACTGACTATATTCACCCATGACATGAAGCCTGCACCCACATCGAATCACCCGATAAAACCTCAGACCAACCACAGCGAAATAGCTTGTTATTGATACGTAAATAATGGGAGCACAACAAAGAAAACTCTAGCAAGCAGCAACGACCCACCCAAACCAGTCAATCTACGACCCACGATTGGTGCAGACTTTTAAATAAGCATGACTCAAACAAGGAGCAAGCAAGATAGACCCACTCAATAGCATAGAAATACTTTGCAGACCCATCAAACACCAAAGCAACCACAACACCTAGGCAACAAAACGGCTTGAAAGGCTATCAAAGAAACCCTGTCAAGACTTACGGCTATTCATAGCAACCACTCAAGGGACGACAAATAACAGAAATATAGAAATGTAGAAATGTAGAAATGTAGAAATGTAGAAATGTAGAAATGTAGAAATGTAGAAAACTATAGGAGAGAAACAAGAAAGGCAACTAATGGGGTGGACGATGGGGCTCGAACCCACGACCGCCGGAATCACAATCCGGAGCTCTACCAACTGAGCTACGCCCACCATAT
>NZ_LTAW01000014.1 GCF_001639725.1 Marinomonas atlantica | reverse complement strand
TAAAGAGTAGTAAGTTGCCAAGCGTTACCATCATTGCGATGGGTGTGTAGCTCAGTTGGGAGAGCGTCGCCCTTACAAGGCGAATGTCGGGAGTTCGAACCTCTCCACACCCACCATACGAGATATTTCCTCCCTGTAAGTTCTATTTTTAAATATACCCACCTTCTATTACATCCCTGTGCATTTAAAATTGTTTTTTTAGTCAACTATCTTAGTCTGCAAATCGTGTTTTCAAGAAAAGTCGCTAATGGGAAATTCATGTAATGGATATTCTCTCGAGACCTTGGGTTGTTTCATTGAAAACATGGTATTCACAGAGCGCACGCCTTTAGCTTGTAAGAGCTTTTGGCTTAGTAGTTCGTCATAGGTGATTAGGTCTTTAGTAACAATTTTTAGTAGATAGTCGCAATCACCGCTGACGGAATGACACTCTTGTATTTCATGGCAGTCACTGACAATGGAGAGAAAAGGCTCAAGGGTTTGAGGATGATGATTGTCCATTGATACCTGTGCAAAAGCGATCACATTTAAGTTCAGCCTTTTCGCATTCAGTTCAGCTTTATAGCCACTGATGTAGCCTTCGTCTTCTAAACGCTTTAGTCGACGCCAGCATGGTGCGTTCGAAAGCCCTATTTTATCCGCTAAATCCCTATTGCTTAAACGGCCGTCATTTTGCAGCGCCGCAAGAATACTAATATCAAATTTATCCAGCACGAACTGTTTCCCTTTATTGTTGTTTGAAGAAACTTTGTTGCTCAGTGTGACAAAGAGATAGCAATTAAGAAAGATAATTTCGTCAATTCGTGGATAACATTAACTGCATCTTACTTATAAAAATAAAGCTGAAAAGCAGAGAAAGAGGATGTGTCTTAATGAATGAATTGCTAGAAACCCCAACATGCACTTCAAAACTCAATACAAATAAGCCAGATTTTGATTGGCGAAGCGTCAGTCGATTAATGCTTTTATCTCGCGCTCTTGATGACATCGAAGAGCATGAGCTTGTGCCTGAGAAACTAGTGTTTAATCAGTTTTCCGCTCGCGGGCACGACTTTGCCCAAATTCTTTTAGGTTCTCTTTTGACGCATCCTCATGACGCTGCGACGGGCTACTACCGTTCGAGACCCTTTGTGATGAGTTTGGGTATCGATCTAGATGAGGTGGTGGCATCACCTTTGGCAAAATCGGGTGGCTACAGTGATGGCAGAGACATCGGTGTTGTATGTAACTACCCTAATGTGAATAGAAAGGGCGCGATGTTGTTCCCAATGTGTGGTGGTGTGGGGGCTCAATATTCACCTATCTCAGGTTGGGCGCAGTCCATTCTATATCATCGGGATCAGCTAGAAGAAGAGAGCTATGTAGGTGCGATTGCGGTTTCAATGGGTGGCGACTCTTCGATGTCGACCAGTGGGTTTTGGGCGGCACTAAACATCTCGACGACGAATAATTTACCGCATCTATTTTATATTGAAGACAACGGATACGGTATTTCAGTACCGCAGGAAACGCAAACACCTGAATCTAGGTAAGCCTTAAAATACCAACCGATATCAGGATCGCCGTAGGGAACAATCATGCCACCAAGGGAACCTTCATACATGATTTTGCGTTTGGTGCCTTGGTCGTTGTAGGTCATCGTCGAGAGAACAGGGCCAACACGAGGATCAAGCTTTAAGTGGAAGTCCCAGTTTTGCCAATGGATGATGTTGCCGGACATTTTGTAATTCGAACCTTTCGGTTCTGAAATGGCGATGGGTTTTACCGTGGCCATATTTTTCTGATCACGACCATCATAAGGGTTTGGCTTCATGGGAACAGGGATCACACCGCTGTCTTCGATTTTTTCAATAGACTTGGTTTCTAGGTTAACCACAGCCACTAGCCCTTCAATAGGGTGGGCCCAAAAATTACCATCACCAATGTCTAAATAAGAGACTATTTTCAGCAAACGGTCGTCTTCTTTTAGCCCATCTTCGCCATCAAAGAAACCAACAGTTAGCGGCGTAGCCACCACTTCTTTGACATTGTCTATGCCACGTTTTTTAAGGGCATCGGCATATTCTTTACTGCTTTCAATAATCTCCTGAGCGGCAATAAAATCGTCCCAGATGACCATTCCGTGAACGTCTTTAATGGGCTGCCAACGTGTGACGGTCTTGGTTGCCAAGTTGACAGTGCCTTCAATAACTTGTTTGCCATCTAAAATGGTAAAGGTCATTGTAACAGGGCCTCGTGACTCGCTTGGGTTTGTGATAAGTCAATATGAACATCGCACCGGTATTAAATTGTTTCATAAATCAGCCTTTGGTCAGCTGATGACGACGTTGCGTTATGTCATGGATGGTCATGGAATATTGTTAGCTCCCACCTCTGCATTTTTTCATCTACAGGATACCAATCAGATTGAAGCGGTCGAGATTATTGAGCCGAATCTCTGGCGAGATGTTGCTATTACGACGACCTCAGATCGCCCGCAAACGGTTTTGTTAAACGCAAGTATACCTCTCATCAAAGAGGTTACTAAATCGGAGTGGTTAGCAGGGCGCTGGCAGGGGGGATTGCCAGCAAGTTCAATTTAAGACAAGCGTGTGCGTTTTACATTAACTCAAAAAAACCTATGAGTAATGTCGCGAAAAGCCTGATAGGCAAGTGGATCTTTAAATGCTTCTGCGCATATTAGGTAGATATCTTTTTTAGTAGGTGTTGCGCGATAGAAGGTTTAAGGCAAGTAACTGTAATGGCGCTATCTGGCTGCTCCATTAGCATTCATTCGACAATATTTCCACCTCAAGCAGCGAGCCCGCTGCAATGCGTAAATTATGCTTGATACTTAACTTTAAGCGGGAAACTTACTCTTTAGCAGAGTTCACTCTGCGGGTAATTGCACGGCCTTCTCTTGCTTAAAAGCCACCTATGCTAGGTGGCTTTTATGTCTTAGGTATAACGTATGCTTGATGTAGACGGGATAAAGTTTGCCTCTATCACCCTTTTTTACAACAACCACGTAACCAGTGAGGGGTAAAGCGCTACGATGGAAAGTGTTAATAATTGCAGTAAGACAAATGGGATAGCACCCTTGTATATCTCCGCCATACCGATGTCACTGGCAGCACTTCGGATGTAGAACAAAGCCATACCAACAGGGGGGGTCAAGAAGGACGTTTGCAAACACAAAGCCATTAGAATCGCTACCCACACGGGATCAAAGCCAAAATTGACTAAAATTGGCATGACCAGAGGGGCGATAATTAAGACAATTTCCATCCAGTCTAAGAAAAATCCTAATAGAAAGATGATGAAAATCACGCAGAACAGAATACCTTCCGGACTCAGTGGTAAAGCATAAAGTGCGTTTTCAATGACTTCATCACCACCATAGCCGCGTAAGACAACTGAGAAGCAGGATGCACCAAAGATAAGTGCATATAAGAATGCGACAGATCGACCTGTTTGATAACAAACGATACGTAAATCCAGCCATTTGAGTCGACCAGAACTCCAAGCTAATAAGGTAGCTCCAGCTGCACCGATGCCAGATGCTTCTGTTGGAGAGGCAATACCAGCAATGATGGACCCTAATACTGTTAAAACTAACAGAAGCGGTGCAAACAAAGCTTTAGAAATGTCTAAAACAATGTCGAACTTACTAATGCTGTCATCTTCTTCTGAGACCAGTTTCGGCATATTGGAAGGTTTAAGCAGCGCATAAATAAAGATAAAAAGCACAAAGCTGGTGGCAAGTAACAGTCCTGGAATAATGGCGCCCATAAATAGGTCACCAACAGGAATTCGTAGCTGATCTCCCATCACAACCAGCATGATGGAAGGTGGCACCAGAATGCCAAGGCAGCCCGTTGCTCCGACGGTTCCTGCGCTAATCCATTTTGCATATCCTGCTTTAAACATGGTGGGCAAAGCAATGGTGGACAGCAAAACCACGGAGGCACCAATAATCCCAGTAGAGGCGGCCAGTACGACACCAATCAAAACCACGGCGATTGCTAACCCGCCTGGTGTCTTACCCAACACACGGCGCATGGCTTCAATTAAGCGCTCTGCAATGCCAGATCGATCAAGCATGTAGCCCATAAAAATGAACATCGACATGGGGATAAGCGAATAGCTGGAAATGGTGGAAAATGTTCGATTGGCGACAAAGCCAATGGTGCGTAACTCGGCTACATCGTAGATCTCAAATGAAACAAGTATGCTTCCTAACGTAGCAAATAATACGCCGACACCACCCAAAATAAAGGCAACAGGAAAGCCTGAAAAGAGAATGAGCATGAAGCTAGAGAACAGTAGAAATACGAATAACTCACTCATGGAACGTCCCCTTATTCACTGAAGTTGATGGGGCCGATACGCTGCTCGGTTGAATTAAAAAAGCCACATTACGCAATAGAATAGCGACACCTTGGAGAGCCAACAAACTTAAACCAAGCGCCATTACGCCCTTGATAATATAGCGAGCGGGCAAACCAGAGGGCATTGGTGAACCTTCGCGCAACGACCAAGAGTAGCTGGCGATGCCCCATGCATGCCAAGAGACGAGAATGACATAAGGGAACAGCAAAAATAAAATGCCTAGAATTTCGACCCAAGCGCGGCGTTTGGGGCTGAACCTACTGTGGAGAATGTCCACTCGAATGTGCTCGTCTGCTTGGTAGGTATAAGCCAAGCAGGACATTACAACAATGGCGTTTAAGTGCCATTGCACTTCTTCTAATTCGACTAACCCGATGTTAAACACGTAACGCATAATAACGTTGATCAAGATGGTTAAGATCAGCAGCGGCAGAATGAGTGAGCCCGCTTTGCCTATTGCAACTGATATGACTTCTATTTTATGTGCTATGGAGTTTATGCTGCGCATTAAAAAACACTCCGGTTGTGTAAGGTAAGTAAGAGGGCGTATTTTGAAAGCAAAACCGAGAATTCTGAGCGCGAGATTCTCGGTTTTACCAGACTTTAGCTGCCTTTATATTCTGACCATAAAGCTATTTTTTCGCGGTAGCTATTCAGTGAATCTAAGGTGCGCTTGAAGTCAGCATCTTTACTTGCGGCTTCTTGCATAACTTCCTCTGTACCTTTTTTGAACTCGGCCAGTACTTCAGGAGGGAATGATTTAATTTCGGTGCCTGCGGCCTTGAATTGAGTAATCGCATCAGAATTGGCAGCAGTAGTGGACGTGACAGTCCATAATTGCGTTTCTCTACAGGTATCTTCTATTAAACCTTGTTGCGCTGTACTCATCGAGTCCCATTTACGCTTATTGATAATAAGTTCATTGACCGCGGCAGGTTGATGCCAGCCAGGTAAATAATAGTACTTAGCGACTTTTTCAAACCCCATAGCCACGTCAATGGCTGGCATAGAAAACTCAGTACCATCTATGACACCGCGCTCTAGATTAGGATAAATATCACCACCACCTAGTAATACAACCGATGCACCGGCTTTATTCATGACCTCGCCTGCAAGCCCTGCAAAGCGAATTTTTTTGCCATCTAAATCATCTATCGAGTTGATTTCGAAGTTGTACCAACCACCCGCTTCAGCGTCCATAAGGCCGCATGGCACTGTTACAACACCTTGTTTGGCATAAATATCACGCCAAATCTCTAAGCCGCCACCATTGTGTACCCAATCCAACATCTCTATAGCTGATGGGCCAAATGGGATACCACCGAAAAGTTGTAGGGCAGGGAATCGTCCAGCAACGTAAAGCGGTGAGGTGTAGCCAGCATCGAGCGTTCCTTGTTGTACAGCATCAAATATCTCCAGTGCAGGCACCAGCTTTCCAGCAGAGTAAAGTTTTACTTTAATGTCTTCTGAGGTGGTTTTGAGTCTATCAGCTAAATGCTGAGCACTTTGTCCACTGGCAGGCAGTGTCAGCGGCCAAGCACTTTGAATATCTAAGCGGACTGGAGCAGCAGTGGCTCCAATGGATCCTAATACGGCTATGGATGAAATAACAGCTGTGACAAATGGCTTGTAACACATAGGGTCTCTCCTTGTTGGTGCTCGCGACCGATAGATTACTTGAGCTTCCTAACTTATGCTCAACATCTAAAGATAACTTGAGCTGCATTTGGCGGTTTGATCCGCGGTAATTTTTATTTGAACTTTAATTCGACTCACCTGAGAGGGAGTTATAATGCACTTTTATAAAAGCACATTTTTATTTGAATATTCAAATAAAGATTCATGCATTCAAGTATCATGCCATGCGTGATTTCTTTAATTTCTTTGCTTTGTGACGAGGTGAATTAGCGCGTTCCATATCCATTAAAATTGAATGTTTTCTAAATAAGTGTATGTTAATTAAGATTTTTATGGATAGTGAGGAAGTTTGTTAAGCGCATCTATAGTGTAAAAACTTTATGTTTTTAAAAATGCTTTTTGGTTACAAGAAAATGCAACAGCACCATATTTGGACAATAATATTGCTTGAAATAGCATTGGCGCTAAGAAAAGGCGGTGATGGGGATAGAGAATATTCCCCGTTCATGTGCATTAGTGTTCAGGTAAATTGTGGAAAAGCTCTTCCAATAGTTTATTAAGTCTTTGTATTTTGGCTGCGGTTAGTCCTTTAAAACTTTGTTTGAACAAATCCTTAGTGGCAAAACGAATATCCTCGACAGCCTCAAGACCTTTATCTGTGATCATTACTTCTGTAACACGACCATCGTCACTTCTTACTCTTGTGTCAACCAAGCCGTCTTGTTTCATCCGTTGGATAATTTTCGTTACAGTGGGTAATTTGGCGATCGCATGAACTGCAATTTCTGAAACGCTGCAAATACCTTCTTCTTTTAAGGTCAGTAAAATACGCCATCTTGGGATATCAAGATTGACTTTTTTTAAGGCTCTTTCTACGGCAGCACTATAGCGACCATGAACTTGATTTAACCAGTAAAACGGAAAATCTTCTTTATGGAAGTCATCGCTAGCTGGATTAAACCGTTGACTTCGCGGTGATTTTGGCGTGTTGCTCATAAAAATCCTTGATTGTAATTAACAATTGAATGTACAAAATACGACGTTTTCAGTCAATTGAATTGTCAATAATTTGTATCAATAATGATTCTTAATTACAATCTTGATCTGTGTGTTATTGTTAAAAAATATCAGCGTAAACTGACCATTATGACTATGTTTAAATCACCAGCAGGAGCCTTTCTCGGCTTCCATTTTTCGAACCATGGCATTGTAAAACTTGTCTGCAAAGCCGCTATCTTTAATCAGCATCTGCGTCAGATCCGCACACTTTTCTTGTATGTTTTGCTCGAGCGTTACATCTTCACCACCTAGCGCGCCAGATGTTACCTGAATTTCTGCGGCACGTTGTACGGTCCATAACAGGAAAAAAGTGCGCTCTATATCAAATTCGCCCACAGCGATGCCATGATTTCTCAAGACAAGAATATGCTTCTGTCCTAGGCTTTCTAGCATGCGGCTTTTTTCGTCATCAAATAGCGTAATACCCTCAAAATCATGATAGCCAATGCGTCCATATAGTTGCGCTCCGTAGAAGCTATCATGGTTAAAGCCATGCTTTTTCATTGCGACGGCAGACACTTCGTTAGTGTGGGTGTGAATGACGCAGTGTATGTCTTCTCGAGCAGCGTGAATGGCGCCATGAAGAGCAAAGCCTGCTGGGTTGCCATCGAATGGCGAGTCATCCAGCTTTTCGCCGTTAACATCCACTTTTATTAGATTTTCAGGGGTTATTTCGGTGTAATTAAGACCAAATGGATTAACTAAATATTCACCCTCAATATGAGGAAGGCGAGCTGAAATGTGATTGAAGATGGTTTCTGTCCATCCAAAATAGTCTATTAGGTGGTAGCAGTGAGCTAGCTTTACGCGAAGTGCCCATTCTTCTTCGCTGATGTGGGTTGGTCGTTGTGCTGAATGATTCATGTTATGTCACTCTTATAAATTCATGGTTATGTCAGTGTTAAGATTGCGTGTTAGGTAGAGGCTGTGAAGCAACAAAGTGAGTAAGGTCTAGGAGTTGCTTTGTGGCAGTCATCGGTATGCTGATCTTGTCAGCCAGTTCCAAAACAGCATAGCCAATCGCATCCAGTTCTAGGGGGTTATTCGCTTCATAGTCCTGTAACATTGAAGTTTTTACCGAGCCCATGCCGGCTCCGAGCTCCATAAAGGTATAGGGATCAAAGCGAATTCGGGCTCCGTAGGCGGCAGCAACCAGCATCACTTCATCAAGTATTTTACGCACCAGAAGTTTCAAACGTTGGTCACCGTACAGTTGCTCCAGTGTACCTTTGGTCACAACAGAGAGTGGGTTTGAAGTGAGGTTGGCGGCGACTTTGGTCCATATCTGATCACGGATGTTGTCGGTAGTGCGTGCTTCTATTCCCGCATCTTCAATGACTTTTCGGACTTGTTCGAGTCGATCAGTCATTTCGTGATTGATTTCCCCTAATACAATGAGGTGAGGGTTGGTGGAGGTGACCACGCCGGGTGCATTTCTAAACGCTGTGATAAACACCACGCAGCCAATAAGATGATGTTGGGGGAGCAGTTTGCTTACGCTTCCTTCAGGGTCGATGGCTTGTATGGTGTCCCCAGAGAAGCGCCCTTCAACCCCTTCGAAATACCACCAGGGAATACCATTTACCACGGGAATGACAATCGTTTTCTCATGTAACATGGGTGCGATGAGTTTTAACATGGCAGGCAAGGCTGGGGCTTTACTACAAATAAAAATGAGATCTTGTGGGCCAATTTCTTCTGCTGAGTCTGAGGCAAAGACCTTGGCGGTGTGTTCGCCATCGATGTCGGTGAGATGGATGCCGGTATTGTTAAGTG
This sequence comes from Marinomonas atlantica, assembly GCF_001639725.1. Lineage (GTDB taxonomy): Bacteria > Pseudomonadota > Gammaproteobacteria > Pseudomonadales > Marinomonadaceae > Marinomonas > Marinomonas atlantica. The sequence continues at coordinate 50,070 of NZ_LTAW01000014.1, read as the reverse complement.
TTTCAAGCGTGGTTCCCCGAGCGAGTACTTTAACATTTTGTCCTGATTCAGATAGGCGGGCGGCGAGTGTGCACCCAATAGCGCCAGCGCCAGCGATACAAATGTCCATAATGAAAGGTTCCTTAAAAAAATGAGAGAGCCTCTAAGGCGAGGACTCTCTCCAACTGGAGGTAGGGGTTTGAATTACTTTAGCTGGAAAGCAACTCTTGGTGCTTACTTGCAAAGCCTAAGTAGGCTTCAATAACCTTAGGATCGTTCGCAAGTTCTGTCGCTGGACCTTGCATAGCCACTTGTCCTCCTTCGAGAACATAGGCGTAATCTGCTACTTTTAAGGCTGCGCGGGCGTTTTGCTCCACGAGAAGAATTGACACGCCTTGGCTTCTCAGGTCGGCAAATATTCGAAAGATCTCACGTGTAATTAAAGGGGCTAACCCTAAGCTAGGTTCGTCTAGCATCAAGAGCTTTGGTTTGCTCATCATAGCTCGACCAATGGCTAGCATTTGTCTTTCACCACCAGATAAGGTGCCAGCTTGCTGTTCGCAGCGTTCTTTTAAGCGTGGGAAGAGCTGGTATATTTCATCCAATGTTTGATCGTAACTTTTATCGCCACGACGGTAGCGTTGAAATGCGCCAAGCAATAAATTGTCCTGAACGGTCATGGTCGCAAAAAGCTCACGCTTCTCTGGCACCAGTCCCAGACCGTGAGACACTAAGGTTTCAACCTCAGGGCTAATAAAGTCTTTGCCGTTAAAATGAATGGTTCCTTTAGACGGTAAGATGCCCATGATTGCCGACAGAAGCGTGGTTTTCCCCGCACCATTTGGGCCGATAACGGTAACCAGCTTTCCTTCTTTGAGGGTTAGGTCAATACCTGTAAGAGCTTCTACTTTGCCGTAGGCAACATGAAGATCGCTGACGTCTAAAAGGATATTATCAGTGAGTTGAGTCATTATTCTGCGCCTCCCAAGTAGGCTTCTAAGACCGCCGGATTGGTTTGGATTTCTTCGGGTAAGCCTTCCGCTATCTTTTCACCAAATTCCATTACCACAATGCGATCGGCTAGATTCATCACAAAGTCCATATCATGTTCAACCAATAAAATGGCTAGTCCTTCTTTTTTGAGTTTTTTAAGTAGTTCTGCGAGTGCTTGTTTCTCTTTGTGTCTAAGTCCAGCTGCGGGTTCGTCAAGTAGTAGCACGCATGGGTCAGCACAGAGTGCGCGGGCGATTTCAAGAATACGTTGTTGACCTAGGGATAGGCTTCCCGCTTCTGTGTATAGGTGATCCCCTAAACCCACTCGTTCAAGTTGGTATTCAGCTTCTTTTAGAAGGCGTTGCTCTTCTGTTCTTTCAGCGTGAAGTGCTGAGCTGATAATGCCTTTATTACCACGCATGTGAGTGCCCAAGGCAACGTTCTCTAATACCGTCATTGTGGTTAGCAATTTTACATGCTGAAACGTACGGCTCATCCCCATGTGTGCCACTTCACGAGAGGTTTTACCTTTTAAGCTTTGGTCCAAAAATAGCACTTCACCATCGCTGGGGGTGTCGACGGCAGAGAGCTGGTTAAACATCGTACTTTTCCCAGCGCCATTTGGGCCAATAAGAGCAAGTATTTCACCCGCATGTAATTGTAAGTTCATTTGATTGTTGGCAACCAAACCGCCAAAGCGGCGAGTAACATTACAGGCTTCTAATATTAATTGACCTTTTTCAGGCAAATCTCGACGCGTTAGGCTCTTTGCTGAAGGCGCTATCTTCAAGTGATTCTGATTGCGCCAAGAGGCCGGTGCGAGTTTTACGAGCAAAGGCCAAATGCCACCAGGTGAGCGATGCATCATGAAAACGATTAGCAAACCTAAAACAATCGCTTCATATTGTCCATCTCCACCCATAATAAGTGGCAGCCAATCTTGAAGCCATTGCTTAAGCATGGTTAGGATGCCGGCACCCAGTAGAGCGCCCCATACACTTCCCACACCACCAATTAATGCCATAAATAGGTAGTCAATGCCCATGCTAAGCCCAAAAGGCGTTGGATTGACAAAGCGTTGAGTGTGGGCGTAAAGCCACCCCGAAATGCCTGCAAACAATGCTGAGATTAAGAAAATAATCATTTTCGAGCGGAAGGTGTTCACTCCCATGGACTCCGCCATTAACTGGCCACCTTTTAGAGCACGAATGGCTCGACCTTCGCGAGAATTTAATAGGTTGCTGGTAACCCACACAGCGAACATCAAAATAGCCCAAATCAGGTAGTATATTTTTTCGCCTTTATCAAGAACGACACCAAACAGACTTAAAGAGGGTAAACCGCTGATACCTGTATGACCGCCCATAGAGCTCATGGTGCCAAACAAGTAATACAGTGAAATACCCCAAGCAATCGTGCCTAGCGGTAAATAGTGTCCAGATAATTTAAGGGTTAAAGCGCCAAGAAATAAAGCCACAGCGGCGGTTAATATCAAGCCGATCAGCAAGCCAATCCAAGGTGACCCTGCTGACCAAGCGAGCCAGCCTGGTAGTTGCTCGGTTGTCGTTAGATAGGCAGTGGAGTATGCACCCAGTCCAACGAAAGCGGCTTGACCAAAGCTGGTCATGCCACCAACGCCTGTTAGTAATACCAAACCCAATACAACGAGAGCGTACAGGCCAATATAGTTCAATAGCGCAACTTGAAATGTAGGTAGTACTTGGGGCGCAAAGGCGAGTACGACTAAGCCAATGATAATTAAGTAACGTGATTTCATTTATTCTTCATCCTCTACGTTATGGCTATTCATCGAGCGCCAGATTAAGAATGGAATAATCAGGGTGAAAACGATGATTTCTTTGTAACTGCTGGCCCAAAACATGGAAAAGGCTTCGATCATGCCCACAGCAATGGCGCCAAAGGCAGCAAGAGGGTAACTGACAAGTCCGCCAATGATGGCACCAACGAATCCTTTAAGGCTGATGATGAAACCTGAGTCGTAATATAGGGTGGTGATCGGAGCAATCAAAATGCCCGATGCACTACCAATAAAGGCGGCGAGGGCAAAAGTTGCTTTACCAGCAAAAATAGGGGAAATACCCTGTAAGCGAGCGCCCATTCTATTAACGGCTGTGGCACGCAGTGCTTTGCCATAGAGAGTACGTTCAAAGGCAATGAATAACGTCACAATTAGGACAATTGAAACCAAAATGACCCAGAGTGTTTGGCTTTTTAGCATCACTGACCCTAAGCGGAAATTGGAGTCAGAGAAGGGTTCTGTACGAGCGCCTTCAGGCCCAAACAATAATAGACCTATGCCTACCATAGAGACATGAAGGGCAATGGACACTATGAGTAAAACTAATGCGGGTGCTTCTGCTAAGGGTTGGAAGAATAGGCGGTACATAATGGGGCCAATTGGCACGATTAAGCATAGTGTTAAGACGACTTGTAGGGCCATTGGAATCTCTGACAGCGGAAGCTGGTTCAGAAGGCCGATCATAATGGCGACGTAACTTAGCTTAAGTGCGATGACTTTGAGTTTTTTAGACTCTGCTCGGTGCTTGAGGTATTGGTATAGGTCCAGTGCACAATCGATTAGGGCAAGTCCCAGCAGCAACCATTCTATATTGGGGGCTTTGCCCATTTGCATGGCTGCCATCGTTAGTGCACCAAATGTAACAAACTCTCCTAATGGGATAAGAAGTATCCGTGTAACCGTAAAAACCAGCAAGATTGACAGAGCCAATAAGGCATATATAGCCCCATTGGTTAGGCCATCCTGTCCAAGCAGTGTGGCAATCTGAAAGTTCATTTAGTGTGATTCCTTTTGTTCTCATCGAATTTTGCAGCTTCGTGACCGCAATTGTTTTTTTGGTATTTAAGAGGAGGTGTGCAGGTGTAGTGGATGCCCACCTCCTTATGGGGCAGGTATTATTTTAAGAGTGTCCATTTGCCATCTTTGACGGTGATTAAAACGCGGCCGCGTTCATCAAAGCCGCTATGGTCTTCTGGGGTCATGTTATAAACGCCTTGTGTCGCCGGCATTTCTTTTGTGTTTTCAAGTGCATCACGAAGTGCGCTACGAAACTCCGCTGAACCAGGTTTACCTGACCTAAGTGCTTTTGGAATGGCGTTCTCAAGAAGCAGACCAGCATCTAAAACATTGCCACCAAACGTAGCGGGTATTTCACCATGAAGGGCTTTGTAATCGGTGATGTATTTGGTGGCGATGTCTTTAGAGTCACTGCTTGGAACTTCGTCTAACACCAGCATAGAGCTTGCAGCCAGAATGGTACCTTCGACAGCTTTTCCACCTAGACGAAGGAAGGGATCGAGTGCTGCGCCATGAGTCTGATAGATTTTTCCACCGTACCCTTGATCTTTAAGAGTGGTTTGAGGCATGACTGATGAGCTGCCAGGAGCGGCAATTAAAACAGCATCAGGGTTGGCCAGTAGAACTTTTAAGCTCTGACCTGTTACCGAGGTGTCTTGGCGCTGGAATTTCTCGTTTGCAACAATTTCAATGCCTGCATCTTGAGTTAGGTCTTCCATAACCTTGGACCAGTTTTCGCCATAAGGATCCGCCGTGCCAATAAGACCAATGCTTTTAACCCCCGTTGCTTTCATATAGTCGACTAATGCATCAGCAATGAGGTCGTCATTCTGTGTAGTTTTAAATACCCATTTCTTCTGCTCTGTCATAGGTAGAACAACTGCAGCGGTCCCTACAGGTGCCAGCATTGGTGTGCCTGACTCGGCAACGAACTGAATAACCCCCATCGCATTGCCAGACCCGCTGGGACCTATGATGGCATCCACTTTTTCTTCATCAATTAGTTTCTTGAATGCTTTGACTGTAGCGGTTGGATCACTGCCATCATCCAAAGTGATGTAAGAGATTTTCTCACCGCCGACAGACGTTGGGAGCAATGGAACGGTATTTTTCTGAGGAATGCCTACTAGCGCTATGGGGCCAGTGCTGGAGCTTACAACACCAATTTTTATGTCGGCATGAGCCATAGGAGTGAGCAGAATAGAGCTTAAAAATAAAGTAGAAATTACTTTTTTAGGTGTCATAAGAGTTTCCTTTTGTCATCAAAACTGGTTGTTTTTGAGTGCTTATAGCCCTCTAAAGCTTCATTACGTCACGCTTCAATGGGCATTTATTATGTTTTTAATATTCATCGAATAGGTGCACATTTTTTCATTGATTGAATTCAGCGTGCCATTGTTTTTTGTAAAAAACAACATAAAAAAAACAACAAAAACACTTTTTTAAAAATATAAAAAACTCTTAAAAGTAGATTTTTAAATATTTTACAACGACCAGATTCATAAGAAAAAATAGTTTTTTTTGTTTAAAATCAAAAATATATGGCTTTTTTGGGTGGATTATTACCCTTCGTCTTGATTTTATAAAATTATGAGTATCTTTCTTTTGTTGATCTTTAAATTGAAAAATTAGTTGACAAGTAAAGTAATTAGTACGACCTTATTAACATTCTTTATACGTTTATTTGATGTTTTTGAATGATGCAAAACGGGGCGTTTAAAGGCTGGTTAGTGTGGTTTGATGAAGTAAAGGAAGTTTTTTAGTTTTTTATTAATGCAGTAAAAATAACAAGAATTTTCAATCAAATATTGCACTCGCCCTGTAGAGCCTGTAACCAAGTCTGCATTTGAGGAGCTAAATATGAGTCTGAATAGCATAGAAACGCTTAACAATAAGAACACCTCAGGATCTGTGTTTGATGTGTTAGGAACTGAAGAGTTTAAGAAAGTAATGGATGACATTAGAACACGTGCTCGTGATCACGAGTTCGATGAACAACAGTTCATTAGCCAAGATGTTATTGAACAGTTTCGACGTTTAGGTATTTATCGCGCCTTGGTGTCTAAGAAATTTGGTGGTGACGAAATTACTCCAGCTCAATTTTGTGAAGTTGTTGAAGAAATTTCCAAGGCTGACGGTTCTGCAGGTTGGGTAGCGAGCTTTGGTATTGGTGCCATATACCTATCCGGACTCCCTGTGGCCACTTTAGAGAAAATTTATTCAGAATCCCCCGATGTTGTTTTCGCAGGGGGGATTTTCCCGCCTCAACCTGCAGAGCTTCGTGCAGGAAATTACGATGTGAAAGGTCGGTGGAGCTGGTCTAGTGGCTCCAAAGGCGCTGATATGATTGGTGTGGGTATCTTACCTAAAGACGGTGAGGGCGAGACCATCGGTGCACCTCGCATGGCTGTAATGCCTTCAGGTAAATTAAAAATAGAACATAACTGGGATGTGACTGGGATGGCCGGTACTGGTAGTCACGACTTGGTTGTAAACAACGTTGATGTACCTGAAGACTGGACTTGTATTCGTGGCGGTGCTTCTACCGTTGAAGGTCCTTTATTCCGTTATCCTTCGCTTTCTTTAGCAACTCAAGTGTTGGCAGTCGTTAGTTTGGGTATTGCACGAGCAGCATTGGACGAACTTAAAGCTATGGCGGCTGGTCGTGCCTCGGTAACTGGCGCACCAAACATCGGCGAGCGTCCTCTAACTCAAGCCGAAGTGGCAAAAGCCGATGCTGATCTTCGTGCTGCTCGTTGCTTCTTTTATGAGTCAATCAATGATGCTTGGCAGACCTTAGAAAAGAACGAAGCCTTATCTGTAGAGCAAATCAATTTATTACGTCTTTCTTCGACGCATGCTTCTCGTGTGGGTGCTGATGTTGCACGTAAAGTGCAAATGGTATCCGGTATGACGGGCGTATATAAAGCCAGCCCATTGTCACGCTTTGTTAACGATGCGCAAGTCGTTACTCAGCATGCGTTTATGGGAGATATTACTTGGCAAAATGCCGGAGCCATTTTCTTCGGACAAAAACCGTTACCAGGTTACTTATAAGATTAAACCTAAATCTATCTGTAATTAGACAAAATTATTGACTATTGGAGAAATGAACGATGAGCGAAAAAAAACCATTACGCGTTATGTTTTGCATGGGTATCAACCAGAACTTCATGGACGCAGCACGCGAAGAGCAACTAGATGTTTGGGCGGCATTCGGTGAAATGTGGAACGGCATTCACGATATGGATGGTGTTCAAGTGATTGGCAATATGGATGACGATCAAAGCATGGTGGGTCCTTCTGATGGCTACCCTTGGACTACTTACCTTCTAGCGGATGTTAAAGACTACGACACGGTAGTTGCCTGCTGCAACTTGCTACGTACGACAGCGGTTGGCGACACGCCATACAAACTTTGGCGTTACGTGAAAATCGAATCTCGTATCGGTCGTGAACTAATTGTACAGCGCGCCTAAGGCCTAACGATAAATTTAAGGGTACAAGTATGAAGAACACGAATGAGCTAGAAGCGATATTGGCACGAATTGACGCTTTGGAAAGCGACCGCGCGATTCGTGCTTGTATCAATCGTTATATGGACTTATGTGATCACCTCAATCCATCAACGCCATTGGATGAATTGGGTGATTTGTTCACCAAAGACGCTAAGTGGGAGGGTAAAGGTGCCCGCTATGCGAAGAGCTTTGGTGGATTTGAAGGTCGTGATGCCATCGTCGCTATGTTATCCAAATACACCGTTGAGCCCGCGCATTTTTCTTTAAATGTGCACTACCTGTCATCTGAAGTCATTCAAGTGGATGGCGACAAGGCTTTTGGTAGTTGGAACATGATTCAAGTGTCGAGTTTTAGTGCCGGTGGATCTCACTTGAACAGTGCACGTTTGAGCGTGTCGTTTCGCCGTGATGACGGCATTTGGCGAATGGCACACTTTCAAACTGAAAATCTGTTCAGTCGTCCTGTATCAGATTGGAATGATGACGCCACATTGCCTGTCCCTAAATAAGCTGACATAAGAGCAATAGGGTCGATTTCAAAAGTTTAGAGAGAGAAAGAAGATGAGTGAATTAATTGAATTAAAAAATATCAGTCAAAAAGCGGCAGATATGGTTGAAGAGGGTCGTGTTCACAAAGCCTTATATTCAGACCCAGAAATCTTTGAAGAAGAACTTGATAAAGTTTTCCAGAACACTTGGATCTACATTGGTCACGAAAGCGAAGTGCCAGATGCCGGCAGCTTTAAAACAGCGTTCGTTGGTCGTCATCCTGTGATCTTGAGTCGTGACCGTAAAAAGAATCTACATGTCTTGTTGAACCGCTGTCGTCACCGTGGGGCAACGGTATGTGAAGGCCGTAAAGGTAAGACAAAAGCGTTTACTTGCCCATACCACGGCTGGGGTTACGGTCTAGACGGTAGTTTACGTGCCATTCCAAAAGCAGAAGAGTACGAGGGTGTCCTCGATAAAAACGATCTGCCATTGGATAGTTTGCGTCATGAGTCCTACCAAGGTTTGGTGTTTGCAACCTTTAAAGACGACATTGAGCCACTAGAAGATTTCTTAGGTGGCGCGAAAAAATGGATCGATCTGTTTGTTAAACAAGGTGGCGGTTATCCACTAAAAGTCTTAGGTGAGCATCGCTTCAACTTCCCAGGTAACTGGAAAATTCAGCTTGAAAATACAACGGATGCTTATCATTTTCCAATTATCCATAAGTCATTCATCAGCTCATTAGATGACGCTACGGCAGATATTTTCGATTTCCTTGATGGTGATGGTTTTGTTGAAGATTTGGGCCATGGTCACAGCGTTATGGTGATGATCCCTGACTTAGTGGATTTAGAAGACGACTTGGATCAGCCGATTCCTGAGCGTTTTGAAGATCTTGCCCAAGCCTTGCGTGATGAAGGTCAAGACGAAGAGCAAGTGAAACGTCTTGTTCGTGCCGCACACGGTACTGGCTTCAACTTGAACTTATTCCCTAATGTATCGTGTTCGATGGCGTTCTTCCGCGTATTGCGCCCAGTGAGTGCTGAGGTAACAGAAATTCAGCACGTCGCACTGGGTGGTGAAGGCGCTCCTGCATCCTTCAATCGTAAGCGTATGCGTCTACACGAGCATTTCCAAGGGCCTATGGGCTTCGGGACGCCTGATGATGGTGAAGCGTGGGAGCGTGTTCAGAAAGGATCTATGGCAGGTAAAGATGGCTGGATTCTTGTTAACCGTGGTATGGAAAATCTACATAAGTCACCAGATGGTAATGTCGCTGGTGCCGTGTGTTCTGAAACCGGCATGCGTGGAGCGTACCAAAAATACAAGCAAATGATGGCTGCCGAAGGGGAGAAATAAGATGACCATTAATACAGACCTGCTTAACAAGGCAACGGCATTTATTTGGCATGAAGCTGATTTATTGGATCACAAAGAGTATCAAGACTGGTTGTCTCTTTGGAGTAAGGACGGTTTATATATTGTACCGACTGACAATAATGAAACGGACTATGAAAACACCTTGAACCTAGCGCTAGATGACGCCGATATGCGCCGCATGCGTGTGGCTCGTTTGGAAAGTGGTGAATCGGTATCCGCTGGTTCTGTTAGTGGTACGGTTCGAATGATTTCCCGCCTGCGTATTTTGGAAGAAACAGCAGACTATATTGTTGTGCGCTGTGCGATGACATTGAATGAATTGCGTCACGGTAATCTTGTGTCATACCCAGCGGACTTGGAATATCGCTTGAAACCATCTGCTGACGGTTTTGTGATTGATCGTAAAGTGGTCAAGCTGATGCATGCTGACGGGTTCTTACGCACAGTAAGTTTCATCTTTTAACGGTCTTTCATGACTCAAAAAGAGGGCGAAAAAATGTCTCAATCTACACAATCAAACGTGGCACTGGTAACTGGTGCTGCGCAAGGGCTAGGGTTTCATATCGCATCGCGATTGTTTGCGGCAGGTTTTCGTGTGGTATTAACGGACGCTAATGGCGAAGCGGCGAAAGCCGCTGCGCTTTCCCTTGATTCCAAAGGGGAAAACGCCATTGCTTGCGAGTTGAATATCGCCAAGAAATCCGATTTTGAAGCGGCATTAAAGTTTGCAATAGCTGAATTTGGTGCTCTGCATGTGTTGGTCAATAACGCGGCAGTCACTAAAGCCACTCCGGTTATGGATATTTCCCTTGAAGAATTTAATGAAGTGGTAAATATCAATCTTGGTGGTGTATTTGTAGGCTGCCAAGTATTAGGTAAATACATGGCTGAACAAGGCTATGGCCGTATCATCAATATGTCGTCTTTGGCAGGCCAAAATGGAGGCACTTCTACCGGTGCTCATTACGCCGCTTCCAAAGGCGGTATCTTGACGGTAACCAAAGTCTTTGCCAAAGAGCTTGCGAGTAAAGGCGTGACGGTTAATGCCATCGCACCAGGTCCAATTGAATCGCCTATGGTTTCTGCATTGGTGCCAGAAGAGCGCTTACCTACTTTATTAGGGGCGATTCCTGTTGGCCAACTAGGTGATGCAGACTTTATAGGTGACATGGTTGTGCAATTCGCACGACCAGAAGCCTACTTCACCACGGGTACAACATGGGATGTTAATGGTGGTTTGTTTATGCGTTAAACAGTCCGACTGTTTGACGAGTTTTATTAGTTATATCTGAGAACCAGTGCCCGAATTAGGCTGGTTCGGGAGGAGAGTTGGATGTCTGAAACATTATTGAAAGTAGTTGTTCGTAAACGAGAAAACCACAACGACGGTGTGGTTGCTTTAGAGCTTGCGAGCCTCAATGGTGAGGCATTGCCAGCTTTTGAGGCCGGTGCACACATTGATGTGCATCTTGATGAAGATCTGATCCGTCAATATTCATTGTGTAATGATCCTGCCGACACCAGTGCGTATCGTTTGGGTATTCTAAAAGATCCTAACTCGCGCGGTGGATCAGTTGCTGCCCATCTTAATTTGCAAGAGGGTACTGAGTTATCCATTGGTGTCCCACGTAATCATTTTCCATTAGAGGCAAGTGCCAAGCGATCCATATTGATTGGGGGTGGCATTGGGATTACACCGATGATTGCGATGGCGTACTCCTTGAAGGCAGAAGACAAAGCCTTTGAGTTGCATTATTGCAGCAGATCACCTGAAACAAGCGGCTTCCTAGATGAATTAGCTTCATGCTCTTTCTCCGACAGCGTCAATTTACATTTTGACTCTAACGATCAGCGCTTGGATTTGGAAACCGTTCTAAAAGATGCAGATGCAGACACCCACTTATATGTTTGTGGGCCCAATGGTTTCATGGAGTGGGTGATCAGCACAGCAAAAAATCTCGGAATGGCAGATAAAAATGTTCATAAAGAGTTTTTTAACGTTGAAGTTGAAACGGGTGGCACAAGTTTCGAAGTCGTTGCCGAGCAGAGCGGTATAACAGTACAGGTCGGTGAAAATGAAAGTATTGCCGACGCACTGAAAGCAGCCGGAGTGAAAGTGAAGGTTTCTTGTGAACAGGGAACATGCGGCACTTGTCTATGCGATGTGATTGAAGGCACCCCTGAACACCGAGACGTTTACTTGACGGAAGAAGAGAAAGAAGACAACGATCAAATTACTTTGTGTTGTTCTCGCTCACAGACTCCGCGACTAGTCCTCGATATTTAACACCCCTTAACAAGGGTAGGAGAACACTATGATAGATATTAAAATTTTTCGCGATGGTATGTCCTTGCTTGGTGGCGCTGTGTCCGTGATCACGACCGATGGTGAAGCTGGACGTTTTGGTTTTACAGCTACGGCGGTAACCAGTGTGACTGATGAGCCGCCAACTTTGTTGGTGTGTATGAACCGAAATTCTTTCGCTAATCCGCATTTTAAAAAGAATGCTGTGTTGTGTGTAAACGTTTTACAAAGTCATCACCAAGGTGTTTCTTGGGATTTTGCTAACCGCGAATTAGACAGTGAACAGCGCTTTGCTAAACACGAATGGACAACATTAAAAACGGGCGCGCCTGCGTTGGATGAGGCACTAGTGAGTTTTGACTGTGAAATCCATGAAAGCCATGAAATTGGATCTCATACTGTATTTTATTGTCGTGTGAAAGATGCAAAAGTGGGTAAGGATGGTCAAGGTTTAGTGTATTTCAACCGAGCGTATCATTGCTTGAACGAAAAGTCTGTTGCTCAAACTAAGTAACCTTAATACATCCTACTGAGCAAGTCATAATACTCATCTGTTTAGGATCGAGATCCTCAAGAATCTTCCTTACGGGTCGGCCTTACCGAATTAAAAGGATTACTTTGGTCAGTGCCGAATTCGTGTTGTCTATGTTAAAAACGCAAACACACGTTTTCGGCAAAGTCCTAACTGCCTACTATGGTGTCCGACAGCGGTTGCTTAGCATGACTGAAATGTTTGAATTCTGACTTGTTCTTTTTTAACTAATTAGACGTCTTTACGTTTATAAAGCAGCCCTAGGCGGTTTATTTATGAAAAACAACATCGATCTGAATGAAATGGGCTTATGTCAAATGCTACGTGCATTGGAGGATGATGCTTGCACAACCGAAGCGCTTATTGAGGCGTGCTTTAATCGTATAGAGGCTCGAGAATCCGACGTAGGTGCATGGCAAGTAAACCGTACTCGTGAAGAGTATCTGGCCTACTATCAAGCCAACAAAGCAGTTTTTGATGCCAGTGTACTGAAAGGCTTACCGCTGGGTGTGAAAGATATTATCGATACTCAGGAAATGCTCACTGAAATGGGATCTCCGATCCATGTTGGTAGACAACCAGTTGAAGACGCAACCTGTGTTGCCTTAATTCGTGCGGCGGGTGGTATCGTATTAGGGAAAACTGTGACGACAGAATTCGCCTATTTTAAACCCGGTAAGACCAAAAACCCAGCCGACTTAGAGCGCACACCGGGTGGTTCATCCAGTGGATCTGCTGCTGCCATTGCTGACAATATGGTGCCTATGGCACTGGGATCTCAAACTGCGGCTTCAGTCATTCGCCCAGCGGCCTACTGTGGCGCGATTGGTTATGTGGGAAGTCGGGGAGAGTTCTCTTTACGCGGCGGTCAACCCTTAGCCCAATCGCTCGACTCACTCGGATTGTTCGCGCGCAACGTCGAGGATATTCAGCTTTTACGAGCCATACTGTTACGTCAATCCGTTTCCATAAAAGCAAACAAAGCTGTCTCGCCAAAATGCGTAATGGTCTGCCATGGTGAGTGTGTGGGTGAAACCTCAACTGCTATGAAAAAAGCGACAGAAAGTGCGATCGAACTGCTTAAGTCACAAGGCGTTCAAGTGATTGAACTAGACGCAGGCAATCGCATAAAAGACATGGTTAATCACCACATCAATATTATGGCTTGGGAAGTATGTCGTAACCTAGCGACAGAGTCTTTTGAGGAAGAGCAGCTTAGCGACCCTTTAGCGGCGTTGATGAAACAAGGCCTTACCATGGATCGTTCTACCTATATTAACTCCTTGCATGAGACACAAATGTGTCAAGAGTGGCTTTGGTCTTACGCACCCGAAGTCGAAGTTGTGTTGGCACCAGCGGCACCGGATATCGCTCCATTAGGTCATAGTGCTACAGGCGCACCACATATGAGTCGACCATGGCAAGCCATGGGGCTACCAGTGATTAACGTGCCTGGTATGAAAGACGAGAACGGCATTCCTCTTGGGTTGCAACTTATAGGTAAATACAGAGAAGATGACGCTTTGCTAAGCTACGCCAGTTGGTTTAAGGAATTGTTAAATTAAGTTAATGATCGGTAAAAAATGTGTGATGTACATCAATCTATGCTATTTATTTAATTAAGCTAATTTAATGTTCATCTATTAAGTTGGCTCGTGTTAAAGCGTCCTAGACCAAATTAATGCTTGTTCTGGGGCGCTAGCGTATTGTTTCAAAAGGAAGATTAGGAGAAACGCTCGGATAGCAGACAGAGTTCATTTTTTGTGTCAGGTAAATATGGCACAAAAATAGTAAAAAGGTTTCCATATGAGCCATCGTTCTATACCTATTCAATTTTGTTTTTATTCTGATTTTGAAGATTATCAAGAGTGTATTGTTAACTATAAAAACATATCAGTTTTATGCGTCATCTGATCATAATAAAGTGATTGCGGATGGATGTGCGGATATTCAGTTTTGTTGTGATAAAGAGAATGTGTCGTCTACCGTTTGGGGTTCCGTCCTAGCTCCCCAATCTATAGAATTTAATAAGGGTAGAACCTATTTTGGAATTAGACTTTCGACCTCAGTAAGTCGAAGATTGACCTTCTTACGTTATGCCGAACTTATTAATAAAGGTGTTTCTTTATCTGGAGTTAATAATTTCGGTAGTGAATTATCTGAGAAAATAACGCATGCTATCAGTTTCAAAGAGCGTATCTTATTGACTCAAAAGTGGTTGCTTGATTTGGGTTTTTTTGAACCCAAAAAAATGGATTTTATTGATTATAGTATCAATAAAATTTTGGAAGATAGGGGAAGTTTGAAAGTCTCCGATTTATCTGATTACATTGGTTCAAGTGAGCGTTTAATTAGAGATAAATTTACTAATTCAGTTGGTATGTCACCCAAGCAATTTTGTAGAGTAGTTCGGTTCCAAAGTGTAATTGAGTTTATTGTTTTTAATAGAAGTAAAGAATCTTTTTCTCTAAGCGATTTAACATTTTCTTCTTATTATGATGAATCTCACTTATCTAAAGAAGTGAAATATTTTACTGGTTTGACACCCAAGCAATTTATAAAAGAAACATCAAATATCGTTATTAAGCGAAATGCAATCTCAACGACCCAATATTAAAATTATAAAGGTCACCTAAATTTATTAGGTGACTGTGCCAAGCATTACGACAATATACATTGGATATTAGTGTAGGCTAATAAACCTTCCTCACCAAATTCAACCCCTAGTCCTGATGACTTTACACCACCAAACGGTGAATTAGGTTGAACCGCACCATGTTTGTTGATCCAAACGCTTCCGCATTCCATTTTTGAGGCAACATCATTTGCTTTATTCATATCATTTGTCCAGACAGAGCCACCAAGTCCTGCCTCATTGTCATTCGCCATAGCGATGGCCTGGTAATCCCCCCAGGCCAACTAACCACTAACTCGTTAATGAATGTTAAGCAGAGCTAAAAGTTCATCAGGTGACTCTACAGATGGCACATGTCCAACTTGATTGATGATTTTTAGCTCGTTAATACGCATTAACGAAGCAAGTTTTTGCATTAATTCTGGTGTGGTTGCGACATCTTTTTCACCACAAATTAATGTAACGGGTAACGAGTTTGATCCTAACTCATCTGTAAGATCCATATTGCCAAGCCATTCACAGAGTGCACCATAGCTATAATTATCTACTTGAGCTAATTGCTTCTGCCAAAAGTCTGCCAAGTCAGGCTTTGTTTGAATGCTATGTTCGCTAAACCAGCGTACTACTAAGGTCGCTGCCATTTTCTCCAACCCTTGAGCCATGACATCTTTCTGGCGAGTTAGCCATGCTTCTTTGCTGCCAATTTTCGCTCCAGTATTGGTTAAGGTTGCACTGATCAAACGCTCTGGGTATTGAGTAACCAACTGTTGGCCAATCATCCCGCCAATGGACGTTCCAACATAGTGAAATTTTTCAATTCCTAGTTCATCGCATTTTTCGATCAACGGTTTGACCAATGCATTGATTGTCAATGGAGAAGCGCTTGGTTCAAGGGGGTCACTGAGTCCGTGTCCGGGGAGGTCCCAGCGAATCACTAGATAATGCTTCAATAGCGCGGGCATAATCTCATCCCAAACTCGGCTGTTCATGCCAAGTGGATGGCCAAGTACCATAACAGGTTTGCTGTTATCACCTTCAAAGGTAAAAAATAACTTCTGCATTAAATGTCACTCCGTTCGATCAGCATGGCAATGCCTTGGCCAACGCCAATACACATGGTGCACAGGGCATAGCGTCCCCCCGTGCGTTTTAATTGCATCGCGGCAGATTGTAATAAGCGAGCCCCCGACATACCTAGTGGATGTCCAAGGGCGATTGCGCCACCATTTGGATTAATGCGTTCGTCATCAGCTGAAAGACCTAACTCTTGCATGCAGGCTAACCCTTGTACCGCAAAGGCTTCATTTAATTCGATAACATCCATATCGGCAAGTGAAAGACCAGTACGCTTTAATAATTTTTGTACCGCAGGGACTGGTCCAATCCCCATTACGGTTGGCTCAACACCAGCAGTTGCCATGCCAATGATTTTTGCTAAGGGTTCTAGTTTATGACTTTTAACGGCGTCTTCATTAGCAATCAACATTGCGGCCGCACCATCATTTATTCCAGATGCATTACCTGCTGTCACAGAGCCATTCTTACGAAAAGGCGCTTTCAGTTTTGCTAAGTCTTCCAAGGTGGTATTGGGTCGCAGATGCTCATCTTGATCGACCACAATAAGATTGCCACGTTTAGGTTGGATCTTGATTGGCGTGATTTCTTCTGCAAAACGACCTTCTTCTTGCGCCGCTTTGGCTTTTTGCTGAGAGCGCAGTGCGAATTGATCTTGTTGCTCGCGCGTTATGTTGTAGCGTTCCGCAATGTTTTCCGCAGTTTCTGGCATGGTTTCAGTGCCATACAAACCTTTCAGGACAGGGTTAATGAAGCGCCAACCCATGGTGGTGTCTTCAAGTGTTTGTTGTCTGTCGAATGCTGCGTTGGGTTTTCCCATCACAAATGGCGCACGCGACATGGACTCAACACCACCCGCAAGCATTAAGTCAGCTTCGCCCGCTTGAATGGCACGAAATGCAGCGCCAACAGCGTCCATTCCGGACCCACATAAGCGGTTTATCGTCGTCGCAGAGACGCTGTAAGGCATACCGGATAATAGGGTCGCCATGCGTGCTACGTTTCGATTATCTTCACCAGATTGATTGGCACAACCAAAAATAGCGTCATCAATGGCTGCTGGGTCTAGGTCCGGTACGTCTTTAAGCACGGCTTGAATGACTTGAGCCAGCATGTCGTCTGGACGAACTGCTGCCAAGGAGCCTGCATAGCGACCTACGGCAGAACGTTTAGGGTGACAAATGTATACAGAACTCATTTTTCCTCCTGCGCACTGTGTGCTTTTTCAGTTCGTGCTTTCAACTCACGTAATATCGAAAGCTCTTTTTCGCTTGGCGTAGGTGTGTCTTCAAGGGCATCGGCAAATTTGATGTCCCATCCCGTTGCTTCAATGACGTCTTCTTTTGTTGTACCAGGGTGAAGACTGGTGACAATCAGTTCTTTGGATTCTGGATCGGGTTTCAAAATACATAAATCCGTAATCACCACACTAGGGCCCCGACCAATGGTTGGTCGATTATCACGACCTTTACCATCACGACCAAAACCAATGGTAGTGATAAAATCTACGTCTTTCACAAATGTGCGTTTTGAATGTTTAACGGTGATAAAGACTTCTTTCGCATTGGTAGAGATCTCAGGAGCGCCACCACCACCTGGTAAGCGCACTTTTGGGTTAGCATAACTGTGTGCGCCGCTTTTTCCATCTTCAGGGTGATTGGCTGCGATGACGGTCGTATTTAAGTTTGCAAAACGGTCAATTTGTGCCGTTCCTAAAAAGCCAACATCAATGTGTCCACCTTGTAGCCAATAACGAAACATTTCGGGTACCGAAACGGTGTTTAGGGCAGACTCACACAGTTCACCGTCACCAATTGACAGCGGCAACACTTCGGGTTTGGTTTGCAATGTGCCAGATTCGTAGATCAAAGTGACGTCTGGTGCATGAGTCAAACGTGCTACGTTGGCCGCCTCGCTTGGTAAGCCAATACCCACAAAACAGGTCATGTCGTTTCTTAATGCACGTGCCGCTGTGATGGTCATCATTTCAGCAGAAGTATATTGGACTGAATCGTTACGTGTTGTCATATTAAGCTTCTCCTTTACCAAACACATGAGTTTCCAACCATTGGTTGAAACTGTCTCTATCTCGACTGATGTTGTCCCATTGTTTGTAGTAGTTGTTGTCTCGATCGTAATAGCCCAGTGTATAAGACGGTTTCGCACCTTCTGGCACAACCGCAATCGCATCCACAGTCCAAGCTGGTAACACACAAGCGTTTGGTGTGACCTCTAGGTCATCAACAATCTCTTCCACGGTAACGATGCTGTTTTTAGCTGACAGAACCACTTCTTTCTGAACACCAACAATCCCTTCGATCAGTACATTGCCTGCTCGGTCTGCTTTTTGGGCATGAATAATGCCTACATCAGGCTTGATGGCAGGGATAGCGGCTAATTGCTCGCCAGTAAATGGGCATGTAATGGAAGCAATTTCTTTGTTGACCAGAGGTAACTCACTGCCTACATAACCGCGGAAAACTGCTAATGGCAAGCCCGCTGCACCTGCTTCATAAGCATTGGCCATAGCTGCATGGCTGTGTTCAACCGTTTCTAACTTACAAGGGTAATCATGTTCAATTGCATCGCGCACGCGGTGTAAAGAGCCGACACCTGGATTACCACCCCAAGAGAAGGTCAGTTTGCGTACACAACCGGCACCTACTAATTGGTCATAAATCAAATCAGGCGTCATACGAATCAGAGACAGATCACGCTTCTTCTGACGGATGATTTCATGTCCAGCAGCGAAAGGTATGAGGTGTGTGAAACCTTCAAGAGCAATAGTGTCACCATCTTTTATATAGGCCGCGACAGCGTCTTTTAGTGTCATAAACTTTGTCATAATGTATCCTGTTCGTTATACGAATATAAGTTTGCATTGCGAACAAGATAAATCAATCCAAGTTTATTGGTCAAGATAAAATTGAAATTTTGTCTTGACTTAAACAAAAAATATTATGAAAGGGTGCTTTCCCTCTGGTAGGCGCGTACCGAATCATAAATAATGGCGGGGTTATTAATGGCAATGAGAAAACAGGGTATGAGTGAGGAAAAGCTGTCACCAGATCATCGTGATTATGTGTGTGCATTGGCTTCAGGTTTGGATGTCATTATGTCATTTGATCCGCAGCATAAAGATATGACGCTGTCGGAAGTGGCTGAGCAAACTGGCATGGATAGAGCCAAAGCCCGTCGTTTTCTATTAACCCTGCATGCGCTTGGATACATTAAACGAGAAGGGCGCAAGTTCATGTTGACGCCTAAAGTGTTGTCACTAAGTTATGCGTACAATGTCAGTAACGACCATCTCAATGTGGTAGAGCATTATTTACATGACATCACGGCACGACTTGGAGAGTCTTCGTCGCTTGCTGTACTTGATAATCAAGACATCATGTATGTTGTTCGTTCACCCGCCGCCCATCGTTTAATGTCCATCACTTTAAGCGCAGGTACTCGACTGCCAGCAGCCTATACTTCTATGGGGCGCATGTTGGTTGCCAAGTTACCGGATAAAGAAAAAGATGAATGGCTTAAAAGTGTGACACTGAATCCTTATACTCAGCATAGTATTGTTGACAAGTTGGCTTTTGAGGGTGAACTGAAACAGGTCGCTGAGCAGAATTATTGTGTGGTAGATCAAGAATTAGATCTTGGCTTACGGTCGTTAGCTGTGCCGGCTTTCACGTATGATGGGACCTTGCTGGGTGCAATCAACCTGAGTACTAATGCGTCACGTGTCAGTCATCAAACTTTGATTGACGAGTGTTTGCCAGTCCTGCAAGACGCCGCGGAACAGATTCGACTGCACACGAAATAGTTCATAATGTGACATGAGGCTAATCGTTAATTTGACGCTGCTGAACTAAATCTTTAAGGATCTTAACAGCCAGCTCAGTAATGGCGTCCATTGGCTCTTTTCGACGGCTGAAAATCACTGGGCAGGTGATGGACTTGTCTTGCAAGGGCATGAAGACCACATCATCCCGTCCAAAATGGCGAACTTGTTCGGATACTAACGTAAATCCCATTTCGGATGCCACCAACCCAAGCGCCGTTTGTAGATCATTGACTTGTTGTGTCACTTTGGTGGTGAGCCCACGACCAGTAAATAGAGACGTGCAGATATCAGCAAAGGTTGGGGTTGCAGCCTTGCTTGCGGGGTACAGAATCATCGGCATTTTCGCCAAATCTTCTAGCGTCGGTTCGCCTTGCTCAAGGAGTGGGTGACCAACATGCAAGGCAACCAATAAGGGTTCCTGAAACAAAATAGCTTGTTCAACTTGTTCATCAGGGATCATTAAACGTCCAAAACCAATGTCGATTTTCCCCGTTTTCAACGCTTCTATTTGTTCACCGGTCTTTAAATCGTGCAGCAAAATATTCGCGTTAGTCTGTTGGCGCAAATCCCTAACCAGAGAAGGTAACTGGCCGTAAAACACGGATGGCACAAAGCCAATACTGAAAACGGCCTTTTGTTCTTCTGCGATACGGCAAGTATTTTCAACGACCATGTCAGCTTTCGCCAACATTTGTTTGGCTTGTTGCCAGAAGTATTCCCCTGCAGGCGTCAGTGTTAGTCCTCGTGAGTGACGATGAAATAATTGCGCTCCCACATCCTCTTCTAATTGCTTAATCTGGCGCGTTAGAGGGGGCTGAGCAATAAACAGCTTTTCTGCTGCGCGAGTGAGATTTTTCTCTTCTGCCACCGCACAGAAATAGCGTAAATGTCTAAACTCCATCATACCTCCAAGGTATTGCTAGCAACTTATTTGATATTGGTTCTCTGTAAATACTGGGTCTAAGGTTGATTCACTTACCCGTAAGAAATGTACGCCAATTAATAAGCAACTCTGGATTTAGAGAGTAAAACTTATTTGTATATTTCGAGTCTCCGCAATTAATAACTATAACAATAGGCGCCCTGTCATGGAAAAAAAATCTTTTAGCTTAACCGCTTTAGCCCTTTCTACAGCTCTAATAAGCAGCCTTGTTCATGCAAATGAATGTGATCCAGGTGAACAAGTTGTTAAATTTAGCCATGTTACAGGGGGGACAACACATCCTAAAGTTGTATTGGTTAATGAATTTGCTGCCAACGTTAATCGAGAAAAGAATGGTAGGTTATGCGTTCAGGTATATCCTAAGGAACCTGTGATTAAGTCCTGTCTATTTAGCAGTATCTATTATCAAAGCCTTTCGGCCGCTTAACCGCTATTATTTGTTTGTTTTTTGACCACCTGCACGCCTTTTTCAGGCTTGCAGACGGATCTATCTTACGCTCGAAGCATCTGATCCACGCGAGCAATATTCGCCAGAGCAAACAACATAGCCAGCTTACAGTCGTTCTTCATCAAACCTCGGTAACGTGCTTTGGTAAAACCAAACTGGCACTTGATGATGCGGAACGGATGTTCAACCTTGGCACGAATACTGGCCTTCATGTATTCGATATTGATAGCCATTTTATTAATCCTCGGATGCTTCTTCAGCGTCCTTACCTTTCCAGGCTGCTCTGCAATGTGCCAATCAACGGCTACATCTTTTAACTCTTCTCGCTTTTCTGCTCCGCGGTAGCCCGCATCCGCGAAGACAAAATCTTCGTCACCGTGCAATAAATGCTTTGCCTGATTTAGATCGTGTTCATTGGCCGCAGTTGTTGTAAACGTGTGTGTCAGACCCGTTTGAGCATCGACACCGATATGGGCTTTCAAGCCAAAGTGCCATTGATTGCCTTTTTTTGCTTGATGCATCTCGGGGTCACGCTCACCCGCTTTGTTTTTGGTTGAACTGGGCGCTTCGATGATTGTGGCGTCCATCAGCGTACCCTCTTTGATTAGTACTCCTGCTTCAGTCAGCCAGTTGCTGACTTCAGAAAAGACCTTTCTGGCCAAGCCATGACGCTCCAGAAGGTGATGAAACTTTAGAATGGTAGAGTGATCGGGAATCGGCTTGTCCAGTGATAGACCTGCAAACAGGCGCATAGATGCAATTTCGTAAAGAGCATCCTCCATTGCTGGATCGCTCATACTGTACCACTGCTGCATACAATGAATAAGTAGCATCGTTGTCAGTGGATATGGGCGGCGGCCGTTACCTGCCTTAGGGTAATGAGGCTCGATCACCGACTCCTGCCTCTGCCAAGGAATCAGCAACTCCATACGCCCTAGAAAGATTTCTTTTCGGGTTTGGCGACGCTTAGAACAGTATTCACTGTCGGCGAAGGTAAGCTGATGATCCATCGAATATTCCTCATATCATGAAGGTGAGGATTATCTCATGCTAGGGACTTAATCACGGGTTCCCTAACAATGAATACTTGGCAGGCGACAAAATTTCTATTGCTGATTTTGCTACTGCGCCATGGGTGATCTGTTTAACGGATTATTATCTAGCGACAGAGCGACTTGAACTGTCAAAATTTCAACATGTAAATAAGTGGGTCAAAGTGCTGCGAAGCCGTCCAGCGTTTGAAAAGGGGCTTAGTGTATGTGCCTTTAACTAAGGTTGAGGTATAGGATATGAGAGCAAATAAATGTATTTGCTCTCAGCGATAATGACTAAGAGATAAACTTCTTTTCCAGTTCGCTAATGAATAGTTTAACCGCTTGGCTTCGTAAGGTACTGGGTGGACTCACGATATAAATTCCTCCTTCTCGCAACTGCCAATGAGGCAAAAGCAGCACCAAAGTACCTGCGTCTAAATCTTGTTGAATGGCAAAATCGGGCAAAATGCCAAAGTAATGCCCCTCTAGTAATGCTTGTCGAAGTGCTGAAGTCACGTTAAATGTTAAATTTGAATGAAGCTGCACTTCCGTTCTTTGTATTGGGTTATTGGTTTTATTTTTTTGCGTAAATATACGAGCGGAGTGATCAATACCATAATACGCAGCAAAGGGAAGTTGTTTAAGGTCACTAGGGCTCTCAGGATGCCACTCAGTTACTTTATTAGGGGCGCACACTAATACTTCTTTAAAGGTTCCAAGTTTTCTTGCGCGGTTAGAGGAATCACTTAGCCAGCCAATTCGAAAAGATAGGTCGAAGCCTTGACTGACAATGTCGACAATATCATCGCTCAAGCTCAATTCAATCTGAATTTTTGGGTACTTTTGGCAAAAATTAGCCACAAACGCCGATAACTGCGCCACACCAAAATCAATAGGTGAGGTTATGCGGATTGTGCCTGTAGGTTCTTGGCTTATTTGAGCTAAGCCTTCGTAGGCAAGCTGTGCATAATTTAGTACGTCCTTACTCTGTAAATAAAACACTTCCCCCGCTTTTGTTGTATGCATATGCCTCGTATTACGCACAATAAGATTAACACCAGCTTCCTCTTCAAGAAGCTGTAACTGCTTACTCACCACCGCTTTGCTCAGACCTAAACGCTGAGCCGCTGCGGTAATGGTTTTTTCTTCGACTATTGCGACAAAGTAAGCCAAGCGATTGAGGTTGTACTTAAGGTGATTGTTCATTGTAAATAAAAAGCTGACAGTGTTTATGTAAAGTCAGTATATTACAAACAGTCTCGTAGGCGTATAGTTTTTACATCAACTAGGGCGATTTATATAGAGACGTAATATGAGCAAAAACAATTTTATCATCATCTACGACACCTATTGTGGTTGGTGTTACGGCGCTGCCCCAATTTTTGATGCCTTGTTGGAAAGCGGTGCAAATGTAGAAGTGTTACATCGTCATCTTTTTCAAGGAGACAATGCACCTCAAATGAAAGATGGGAAAGGGGATTATATCATTCGTATGGATGCCCGAATTGCTGAGCTCACAGGACAGAATTTCAGTGAGATATATACGCAGAATGTTATTAGATCGAAAGTCGAAGTTTTAGACTCTAGCTATTCAGCGCTCGCCGCTGCGCTTGTGCATGATCAAGGTGCAGAAAAAGAATTTTCTCTTCGTCGTAGGTTAGAGAAATTGCGTTTTGTTGAAGGGACGTCCGCACAAGATAAGCAAGCTGTAATTAATGCTCTTGTTGATGAAGGTGTTGATTACGACCAAGCCGTACAGCTTGACCACCTTTCAAATACTAAAAAAGCTCAGAGCATTTCTCAGCGCGCTATCGAGCTAATGAGTCTTGTTGGTTCTGCTGGCGTACCAACGATACTGCAAGTTAAGGGTGAAAAGATTGAACAGGTAGATCACAGCGCGTTTTATGGTAGTCCAGAACTAGTTTTAAGCCTCTTAGAAACAAGTGCTTAAACGTATTTATAGATTTTATTAACTAGGAGTTACATATGAACATTCTTTTAATTGGTGCAACAGGCATGATAGGTAGCCGAATTTTGAACGAAGCGGTAGAACGAGGCCATACGATTACAGCGTTAAGCCGTAATATTGAAAATGTACCTGCTCTTGCAAATGTAAACATAGTAAAAGGCGATGTTTACGATGTTGAGTTTATATCCGAACATGCAGCGCAAGCCGATGTTATTGTATCAGCACTAAGTCCACGCAATACCGATGACGGTGTAGCTGAAGCCGAAGCCTTCACGCAAGCACTTATCGCAATTCAGCAGAAGTCTAACAAACGCTTGCTGACTGTTGGAGGCGGTAGTTCATTACAAATGCCAAATGGACAAAGTGCACTGGAATTAACACCAGAAAGCATTTTGCCGGAGGCTACCGGAATGCGGAAAGGTTTTGCTCTGATGACCCTTGCAGACATTGATTTTACTGTATTAGCACCAGGTGGAATGATAGCACCAGGTGAAAGAACAGGAACGTTTCGCATTGCTGGTAGAACCATGCTAACTAATCCTCAAGGCGGCAAAAGCAATATCAGCGCAGAAGATTTTGCTATCGCAATGCTAGATGAAATAGAAACCCCAGCGCACTTTAGAACAATTTTTAATGTTGCTTACTGAATCAACTAAGGAGTAATACCAATGATTACACTATACGGTCACCCTATTTCAGGTAACAGCCACCGTGTCGCTAACTTTTTAAATATTCTGGGGTTGGAATATTCAGACAAGGTTGTTGATCTTTCCAAAGGCGAGCATAAAGCCCCAGAATACTTAGCGAAAAACCCTTTAGGTCAGGTTCCAACCTTTACACATGATGATATAACTCTGCGCGATTCAACAGCGATTCTTATTTATCTTGCACGAACGTTCGATAAATCTAATAGCTGGTATCCACAAGAGGCATTGGTTCAAGCACAAATTCAGCAATGGTTGTCTGTTGCTGTGCACGAAATAATGAATGGGCCATTCGTCTTACGGGCAATTCAATTATTCGGCATGCCAGCCGACGAGGCTGCAGCAAGGGAAAAAACCGAAAAATTATTTAATGATTTGTTTGAACCCCATTTATCTGGCAACAATTGGCTAGTAGGTGAGCATGCGACCATTGCTGATATTGCTTGTTACAGTTATATCGCGCGAGTGACTGAAGGGAATTTTAGCCTTGATGCTTACCCTTCAATTCAAAAATGGCTTCGCGCTGTAGAGGCCATTGATGGCTTCAAGGCAATGATGCACGCCAATTAAACAATAGTGAAATGAGGAGAGTACTATGTCGGTTTCAACTTACCATCCTGGTGAACTAAGCGCACAAGACAAAGCGGGAACCAAAGGTGTCGCCGCTGAACTTGCGGCGGGTAAGCGTAGTGCTCTCAGTTTTGCTTCTGGCCATGATGCATTTTTAGCAGCCCAGTCATTTGCAGCGCTCGCCAGTGTTGATTTGAAAAGTGAGTCTGTATGGGTGACCCCGCTGTTTGGCAAACCTGGTGATTTAACCGCGATCTCAGAAAAGGAAATGGCTATCTCTAGCGATTGCATTCCAAACTTAGACATCCTTAACTTCATAGAGGCAGGTACACCATTGTCACTGCTAGGTATAGATCTAAACCGAAGAATTAGACACCGAATTAATGGGCATTCAGTGGCCTCGGAAGTTGGGGGAACTTCTGGCTTGAATCTACAAGTAGATGAATACAGCCCTAATTGTCCTAAATACATTAATCGTAGGGAAATTATCTATGATGCAAACAACGCTCATCCAATAAATAAAAATGCGATTCGAGAAGAACGTACAAAGTTAA
The DNA here is from genome assembly GCF_001639725.1 of Marinomonas atlantica. Taxonomy (GTDB): domain Bacteria; phylum Pseudomonadota; class Gammaproteobacteria; order Pseudomonadales; family Marinomonadaceae; genus Marinomonas; species Marinomonas atlantica. The sequence goes on along the minus strand of NZ_LTAW01000014.1, from coordinate 24,260 downwards.
GCGAAGATGACCAAAACTTTATTCAGTCTATGGACACCTTATGGATAGGTAGCTACGCACCAGGCGTAGGTACTGACTGCAATCATAGAGGAGGTAAGCCAGGCTTTATCCGTGTTGTTTCTCCATCCACAATTGAGTGGCCAGAGTATAGAGGCAATGGCATGTTCTTTACGTCCGGTAATTTGGAATCCCATGATAGGGCGGGTGTTACTTTGGTTGATTTTGACACTGGCAGCATGATTCAAATGACTGGCAGAGCAACGGTTGATTGGGAGCATGATGGCAGCTATGAAGGGGCTTCAAGAAAAATAGTTTTTCATATTACAAGTTTGATTCGAACCAACAATGTAACTAGTCACCGTTGGAAACGTTTAGATTATTCGCCTTACAATCCTACGGTGTCAGGTACAGAAAGCGTCGACCTTGAAAGTGAATACCCACAAGTGGCAACCTTGGCTAAAATCGTTAACGAAACTGAAAGTGTTAAGACTTTTCGTTTTGTCGTGCCTCGACGTATTGCTTTTTTACCCGGACAATACGCCACATTTGAGTTTGCAGATATCTCTGGTGGGGCTGCTTCTGAAATTCGTACTTGGACCTTGTCTGAAACGCCTAATAGTATCAATGGTGATAATACCTTAGATATTTCAGTAAAACGTGTGCCAAACGGCTTAGTTACTAATTGGCTTCATGACCATGCGGAAGTGGGTTTGGAAGTCAAATTAAATGGTGTTCAAGGTGAAATGACCGCAATCCAATTAGACGAACTGACCCAAAAGCCAGTGGTACCTGATAATCTCCTTCTATTAAGTGCGGGTATTGGCATTACCCCCAGTTTGTCTATGGTACGAGGCATTGGTGCTTTTTCTCTACAAGATCAGACTAAAATAACCATGATTCATGTTGAAAGGTTTGAAGAAGAAATTCTCTGTCATCAAGAATTAGTACGTCGTTCAAGAAACTACCCAAACTTTAGCTACACTAATATTATTAGTAGTAATCAAGGCCGATTGACAAAAGAGCATTTACAAACTCTGGTGCCTAATGCTGAACTTCAGTATGCGTATATATGTGGCCCAACCTTGTTTATGAGAGATATGACAGAATATTTGGTATCAATAGGAGTTCCTGCTGGACAGATTCATATTGAGAGTTTCGAGTTTTAGCCTATTAATTACAGTGTCCTCATACATGCTGATCTTCTGAACAAATCATGCATCTTTCTGATCATCAACAAGTGATGAATCAGGCGATGATAGCTTTACATTGATTTTCAGGAGAATGTAGATGACAGCAGTAGCGCACCAGGTAACCCCTTTTCTAACATCTTACGAAGTTATGGCTCGTTACCACATTAGCTATACGACGCTCTGGCGAAGAATAAAAGATGGCAGCTTGCCGCAACCTCGTATCAACCGAAATACACGAAACAAGCTGTGGCACATTGAAGACTTGGAAGAGTATGAGAAGAAAGAGGACTGAGCCTCTTTCTTTTACTGTCCGAAACGCCAGTTGAATGGAAAGCCTGTCGGCTCGATGATGGTCTCTAGCTGTTGATACCAAACGTCGTAAGTATGACGCATTTCATCCAGGTACTGATATTGGTTGTAGATAGCATCCAACCCTTTTTTGCTGTGGCCAATCATCAACTCGGCAACTTCTTGCGTCGTGATGGCCGACATTCGTGTTCGCATCGTTCTGCGAAGATCATGCATAGACCAATGTTCCATCTCAATACCAAGCGACCTGCGAGCCCAGATTTTCACATTGTTAGGAATAGTGGTATCAAAGCCATTTGTGGCAAGTTCTTCTTGTCCGTTAGCAGGAAACAAGTAAGTTGATTTACTCATCTGCATCGCCAGTTCAATCAGCTCGATAGCTGGTTTGATTAATGGCCGCATGATCGGCGCTCCTATTTTCTCACCTTGTTTGCGGATCTCTATGGGCACTGTCCACATTGCAGATTGCAAGTCAAAGTGATGCTTTTCAGCTTGAATGAGTTCGCCCTTGCGACCGCCCAATAGCAGAAGCAATTTTATGTAGATGCGGTTCTTCTCAGTGATTTTTGACTCGTGCAAATAGCGCCAAAGTATCCTGATCTCGTTATCGTTTAGCACCCTAGTTCGTTTACCTTTCTTACCGCCAACCTTTTTTGCTGTGATCCCAGCGGCAGCGTTAATTTCCAAAATTTGTTCATCAATCAGCCAGTCATAAAACTTATGCAGCACAGACACTAGGGAACCTGTGATTAAGTCCTGTCTATTTCGCAGTATCTATTATCAAAGCCTTTCGGCCGCTTAACCGCTATTATTTGTTTGTTTTTTGACCACCTGCACGCCTTTTTCAGGCTTGCAGACGGATCTATCTTACGCTCGAAGCATCTGATCCACGCGAGCAATATTCGCCAGAGCAAACAACATAGCCAGCTTACAGTCGTTCTTCATCAAACCTCGGTAACGTGCTTTGGTAAAACCAAACTGGCACTTGATGATGCGGAACGGATGTTCAACCTTGGCACGAATACTGGCCTTCATGTATTCGATATTGATAGCCATTTTATTAATCCTCGGATGCTTCTTCAGCGTCCTTACCTTTCCAGGCTGCTCTGCAATGTGCCAATCAACGGCTACATCTTTTAACTCTTCTCGCTTTTCTGCTCCGCGGTAGCCCGCATCCGCGAAGACAAAATCTTCGTCACCGTGCAATAAATGCTTTGCCTGATTTAGATCGTGTTCATTGGCCGCAGTTGTTGTAAACGTGTGTGTCAGACCCGTTTGAGCATCGACACCGATATGGGCTTTCAAGCCAAAGTGCCATTGATTGCCTTTTTTTGCTTGATGCATCTCGGGGTCACGCTCACCCGCTTTGTTTTTGGTTGAACTGGGCGCTTCGATGATTGTGGCGTCCATCAGCGTACCCTCTTTGATTAGTACTCCTGCTTCAGTCAGCCAGTTGCTGACTTCAGAAAAGACCTTTCTGGCCAAGCCATGACGCTCCAGAAGGTGATGAAACTTTAGAATGGTAGAGTGATCGGGAATCGGCTTGTCCAGTGATAGACCTGCAAACAGGCGCATAGATGCAATTTCGTAAAGAGCATCCTCCATTGCTGGATCGCTCATACTGTACCACTGCTGCATACAATGAATAAGTAGCATCGTTGTCAGTGGATATGGGCGGCGGCCGTTACCTGCCTTAGGGTAATGAGGCTCGATCACCGACTCCTGCCTCTGCCAAGGAATCAGCAACTCCATACGCCCTAGAAAGATTTCTTTTCGGGTTTGGCGACGCTTAGAACAGTATTCACTGTCGGCGAAGGTAAGCTGATGATCCATCGAATATTCCTCAAATCATGAAGGTGAGGATTATCTCATGCTAGGGACTTAATCACAGGTTCCCTAACTCGACTTTATTTGGGGACTCAAAAGAGCTCGAAGCTCTACTGCTAGGTGATGTTCAATTGCTAGCACCGTCTCTTGCTAAATTTGGCGCATACACAGACAAATATGCAGTCTTTGATTTACCTTTCTTGTTTAAAGATCTTGATTAGATTATCCGTTTTACTAAAACGCCAGATGCTAAAGATTTACTTAACGTGATGGAAGAATCGGCAGGCTTTGTGGGGTTAGGATATTGGATGTCAGGTATGAAATATTTTTCTGCCAATAAACCCTTGATTGTTCCAAGCGACGCCGAAGGGTTAAAAATACGTGTTCAGTCATCAACCATTGCCAAAGAAATGATCAGAGCGATGGGGGCTTCGCCTCAAGTTATGGCTTTCTCTGAAGTCTATGGTGCCTTACAAACAGGTGTAGTCGATGGGCAAGAAAATACGTGGTCGAATATCTACACCAAGAAATTCTATGAAGTGCAAGACAGTATTACTGAAACCAATCATCAGGTGTTAGCGTATTTGTTTGTCACGTCGAATGACTTTTTAAACAGCTTGTCAGATGAAGACCGAAAGCAATTTTTAGCACTGGCTGAAAGAGCCAACCAATCGGCTAACAAGTTAGTGAAAGAGAAGGATGCTGCGAATCGCGAAAACATTCTTGATGCTGGAGGCAAAATTAATATATTAACACCTGAACAGCGCGCTGAATGGGTGAATACTATGTCTCCAATATGGGACGAGTTTGAACCTTCAATCGGTAAAAGTCTTATTGAAACGGCTGCTGGGGCCTAGTTTTGAAGATAAAGAGTGCCTTGCTAAGAGGCACTTTCTTTTTTGTATAAGGACTAGACACCCTAAGCTGTTTCAACAGGCTTACTCATTAAATGCTTAAATAACCTGCGATATTCCACTTTAACGTCTTTTCTTAATATCCTCTGCCACGCTACAGCAGGATGTAATTTAACCATCAGGGTTTAACCGAAACCAATGATGCTCAGTCTTAGAGTAAGTGGTTTTTCAAACGGTGAGTGTTTCAAGCGTACCTAATCATGATTGGTATATTGAATTAAAACATTCCCTACCATTCCTACAAACTTTACTCGACGCCTTCCCGCAGTATCGTCTAAATGTATTAATTTAGCCTCAACGTTCCTAAAAGACTCACTTTTGAAGTTGAGTTGGTATGTGAGACGGAGCGATCTCAATAAAACTGTTATGTCATTTAGTTGTGAAAAAGTAGCAGAATTTGATATAGGTCAAATTTAACCGATGTGGGCTTTTATGGTTTTCAGAGGGGCTTGGAAAGGTTGTATCACACCAAATAGCTCGCTAAGTGTCATAAACACTGGCATTGAATCAAGTTCTTTACTTAGTAAGCAAATTAAAAAAACCGGCAATACTTAAAAGGTATCTCGCACAACTAATTTGATATTTGTACGCAGTTTTACCGAGGTCTATCGTAAGTAAAAACAATAAACGGACACACTTAGCATGACATCGAAAATTGCTCACATTGAAACAATGCTTGTGGATATTCCTACGATCCGACCTCACAAATTATCCATGACATCTATGGCTGTTCAAACCATGGTGATTGTCCGTGTTAGGGATGATCAAGGCCGTGAAGGTTTAGGTGAGGGCACCACGATTGGCGGATTGGCATATGGCCCAGAAAGTCCAGAAAGCATCAAAACGAACATCGATACTTATCTCGCTCCTTTACTGATTGATCAGCCGCTACACAGTATTAAATCGCTTATCCAGCGCATCAATATGTCCGTACGTGGCAATATGATTGCCAAGTCTGCGCTTCAAACCGCACTTCTGGATTTACAGGGTAAACACTTAAACGTTCCTGTTTCTACTTTATTAGGCGGCGCTATTCACCAACATATCCCGTGTTTATGGGTATTGGCTTCGGGCGACACAGACAAAGACATTGCAGAAGCCAAAGAGCTGATCTCAAGCGGCCGACACTGTGATTTCAAACTTAAAATCGGTTCTCGACATGTCAATGATGATGTTGCCCATGTGGCGGCTATCAAAGCAGCGTTAGGCAATAGCGCAAGTGTTCGAGTCGACGTGAATCAAGCATGGGATGAATCCACTGCAACTAAAGGAATGGCAGCATTACAAGAGGCGGGTGTGGATTTAGTTGAACAGCCCACTCCTGCAAAAGATTGGGATGCTTTAGCGCGACTGTCGCAAAAATTTAATATCCCCATTTTGGCCGATGAAGGGGTGGCTGATGCATCAGACGTATATCAATTAGCACATCGAGGCTTTAGCGGCTCGATCGCTCTAAAAATTGCCAAGTCAGGCGGACCAATCGAAGCACTTCAGGCTGCGACGGTTTCCTTGGCTTCGGGATTGGAAGTATACGGGGGCACTCTTTTAGAGGGTTCTATCGGCACAGCGGTTTCAATCCATGCTTGGTCTACTTTACCGAAATTGCATTGGGGTAGTGAAATGTTTGGCCCTCTTCTTTTACAAGATGACATCATCAAGCAGCCGCTTCGCTACCACAAAAATGGTGTAGATGTTCCTGATTTACCCGGTTTAGGGATTGAAATTGACGAACAGAAGCTTGCGCTTTATCGACGCAAATAACACGACACCAACGCAAACAATTATGAGGAAATGAACATGCTTTATAAAGTCGAAATGACAGTGAATATTCCTAAAGACCTTCCGTCCGAAGAAGCTGACGCAATCAAATTGAAAGAGAAGAATTATTCACAAGAATTACAAAAAGCTGGGATTTGGGTGCATTTATGGCGTGTCGTCGGACAGTATTCGAATGTGAGTATATTTGATGTGAAAGATAATGCTCATTTGCATGAAGTCCTCACAGGTTTGCCTTTGTACCCTTTTATGACGATGGAAGTAACGGCTCTATGCCAACACCCATCGTCTATAAAGTAACTCTAACGTATTAAAACAAAAATAAAACTTAATAATAGTGCTCTAACGGCACTCTAATCGGAGAGATTAAGATGACTGTTAAAACAATTCAAACAGAAGCAGTACAAACGTTATTGAAAAAAGTGGCAGGTTTGGACAAAGACCAAGGTAACCCGCGAATGAAAGAAATTGTTTATCGCCTAGTATCTGATATTTACAAAATGATTGATGACCTAGACATTACACCTGATGAGTTTTGGGAAGGTGTACATTATCTAAATGACCTTGGCACAACGAAAGAAGCTGTTTTGCTTGCACCAGGTTTAGGTTTTGATCATTTCCTAGATATTCGCGAAGACGCTAAAGATGAAGCAGCAGGCCTAGCAGGTGGTACACCACGTACTATCGAAGGCCCTCTATATGTCGAAAATGCGCCTATCTCAGAAGGCGAAACACGCATGGACGATGGTCAATCTCCAGGTCAAGGCATGTGGCTCCACGGTAAAATACTTGATGAAGATGGTAACCCTGTAGCCGGTGCAGTTGTTGACCTATGGCATGCTGACTCTAAAGGTGGTTACTCTTACTTTGATCCAACACAAAGTGAATTCAACCTACGTCGTCGAGTGATTACGGATGCAGACGGTTGCTACCGTGCTCGCAGCATCGTGCCAAACGGCTACGGCGTGCCGCCGGAAGGTAACACAATTAAAGTGCTTCAGAGCCTTGGCCGTCATGGTAACCGTCCTGCTCACATTCACTACTTTGTATCTAAACCAGGTTACAAGCATCTAACAACACAGATTAACTTGGCGGGTGATGCATACACTTATGATGACTTCGCTTTTGCGACTCGTGATGAATTGGTTGTTGACGCAACACCAAAGAATGACAACGCACATGGCTTTGACAGTGAATACCTAGATGTTGAGTTCAATGTTGAAATCCTTAAAACGGACAATACGGATTTAGAAGACAAACACGCCCGCGCACGTGCGACAGTAGCTTAACATTTGATTCTTTTTTAGGCCGCTCAATGAAAACCCCTATGATTATCATAGGGGTTTTTTTATGTGCTAGAAAAAGAAAAAATATAAGGCATCTGCTTAGTTAAGCGATATTTAACTATTCATCAAAGGTAGGTTATAGAGGGGAGTGCCGAACGGATACGTTGATTTGACCGTGTCTGGCTTTATTGCCAAGCAATAAAACATCCAAAACCTAAAAGCGGTTTGAGAAATAAGTTCGATCAGACAATCAATGGCCGTTGTCTGTACTAAAAATCGTCAATACGGTGTTTTCTTAACGTATCAAGACGTCTTAAAACGTCTCTCTTTATATCCGATCGATGAAACTCCTTGTGATCATCAAACCATGAACATACATAAGTATCTCCGTCATCATTGGTAGCCTCGATGATCAATTTTGGTCCGCCCCAGACTAATTTGACTTTTTCACCTTTGTGCAGCGCTTCTTCATCGCATTTAATCGCTTCAATGAAGGTAAGAGTCTCTGGTATAAAAGAGTTGATCTGTAGGCGATTGAAGTCATCAAACCATATACAACGGTAATGCTCTGGATACGAAGATAGACTTTCTACGACTAATTTTGGGCCATTTTCACAGTATCTGACAATGTCTCCAACGTTAAAGCGATCATTCATTATCTTCTCCTCGTTCACAATTTAAACTGATCAGCATTATGCCGCTGATTAGCAGGCCTAAGTTGATGAGGCTTCTCTCCTTAACGTTTGTTAAGTATATCGTAAGGCATCATTCACTCTAACTTACTTATCACGATGCAGCTTGGCTAGATCACAGGATGACGGCTAAGGACACCTAAGAACCAAAGTCGATTGTGTCAAAAACACTATCGCTAAAACCTCACTTTGGCCTTCAGTTATGTTCAGTCTAGCGCGATTGTATAAGAGCATAAGCGAAGTGTTGTTACATTTGGATAATAATTGTTGCTTATATCTGTAAAACGAAAGGAGCAAAGATTTTATTTGAGCTTATGTATTAAGTAGTCATGGGTAAAGTGTTTTAGGCGCTGGACAAGTTCAAGAATATCTGTATAAATACTGTTTATTTGAACAGTATTAAGAATGCAAGACGATGACTTAATCCAAAGGAAAATTATCCATATTGATATGGATGCTTTCTACGCGTCGGTCGAAATGCGAGATGAGCCACGCTACCGTAAAATTCCATTAGCGGTAGGTGGCAGCGAAAAGCGTCGTGGTGTTATCAGTACCTGTAACTATGAAGCACGGACATTCGGTGTTCATTCCGCAATGTCGACCGCTTGGGCTAAGAAGCTCTGTCCTCATCTTACCGTTGTGCCTGGCAGAATGCAGGTGTATCGAGATATCTCCCAAAAAGTGCGAGCAATCTTTGCACGCTACACCGATCTGATAGAACCCTTGTCCCTAGACGAGGCGTATTTAGATGTTACGGACAGCACTCATTTACAAGGGTCCGCAACTCTCATTGCTGAGGCCATTCGCAATGACATTCGTACTGAACTGAATCTCACTGCATCGGCTGGTGTCGCACCGATAAAGTTTCTTGCCAAAGTTGCATCGGATATGAACAAGCCCGATGGTCAGTTCGTGATTACGCCCAGAGAGATGCAAGATGTCATTAATACGCTTCCCCTAGAGAAAATTCCTGGTGTTGGCAAAGTAAGTCTACAGAAACTGCATGAAGCAGGGCTTTATGTCTGTGCAGATATTCGCAATAGTGATTATCTTGAGCTAACGCGTAAATTTGGGCGCTTAGGTCACTCACTTTGGAATCGAAGCCATGGCATTGATCGCCGTGAAGTCACCCCTCACCGTCAACGCAAGTCTGTAGGGGTGGAACGAACGTTTTCTCATAATATTTCCAGCTTTGATGAGTGCTGGCAGATCATTGAGCAAAAGCTGTTTCCAGAGTTGTTTGAGCGCTTAGGAAAAGTATCGCCCGACAGATTGATCAGCAAGCAAGGTATTAAGGTCAAATTTGCCGACTTTCAGCAGACGACCATTGAGCATGTGCACAGCGGCTTGGATCTGACTTACTTTCATGATCTACTGAAAGAGGTTTTAACACGTCAAAACGGTCGCGAAATTCGGTTGCTGGGCCTCAGTGTTATGTTGCGTTCAGAAGGCGAAGTACGACAGCTTTTGTTAGATTTTTAAAAATAACGTGATCAATACGAAAGCCCCTTCATAGAAAAATCGAAAACCTAGCATTAAGAAAACGGGTAATACCCGCCGTTACAATCGTTATATAAGGAATGTATCTATGCGTTTTGTATTCAAATCTTTAGTGTTATCAATGTCTTTAGTCTCTGCGCAAATGGCGTTTGCGGCCCAGCAAACAGCCGATGCTGTGGCGCCGGAAATGGCAGGGGAAATACAGCAAAAGCAGTTAGTGGAAGCAAAGCAATTCATGGTGGCGGCTGCCAACCCTAAAGCGGTAGAAGCGGGTTATGCCATCTTGAAAAAGGGCGGCTCGGCATTAGACGCCTATGTCGCAGTGCAAGCGGTATTAGGGCTGGTAGAGCCACAGTCTTCTGGGCTCGGAGGCGGGGCGTTTGCCGTGTATTACGATGCTAACTCTCAAAAACTAACAACTTTTGATGGTCGTGAAACCGCCCCTCAAGCAGCCACACCTGAATTATTTCAACACCAAGATGGTACGACGTTTAAGTTTTATGATGCTGTGATTGGTGGGCGCTCAGTGGGTACACCCGGCACCGTGGCCTTAATGCAAACGCTGCATGAGCAAGGTGGGCAACTGTCTTGGAAAGCTCTGTTTGAGCCTGCGATTGCGTTGGCACAAGATGGCTTTGACGTCTCGCCTAGACTTGCTGGTGCCATCGCTAACACTAAAGAATCTCTGTCGCGCTTTCCTGATACCGCCGCGTATTTCTTAGATGCTAATGGCGCACCTCTGCAAGAGGGAACACGGCTTAAAAATCCAGCCTATGCCAAAACGCTGACGAGCATTGCCAAGTCAGGGGCGGATGCTTTTTATCAGGGTGACATTGCACAAGACATCGTAACCGCTGTGCGCTCGACATCAGACAATCCCGGCGTGTTGGCCTTAGAAGATTTTATGACTTATAAAATCAAGGAGCGCGATGCCACATGTTTGCCTTATAAGCAATTTGATATTTGTGGCATGGGACCGCCGAGTTCGGGGGCATTAACGGTGGGTCAAATCTTAGGTATGACTCAGCATTTTGACCTAGCGGCCATGGGGCCTGAATCACCAACCGCTTGGCAAATCATTGGTGATGCCTCACGCCTAGCGTTTGCTGATCGCGGTCGCTACATAGCCGATACCGACTTTGTGCCCATGCCAAAGGGCTTGCTGGATGAACAGTATCTTGCCAGCCGAGCGAAGCTAATCACCCCCGGTAAAGCCTTAGAAACGGTGTCAGCAGGCGAGCCTGACTGGCAAAATGCCATTACTTTGGCAGACGATCAGTCCATCGAATTCCCGAGCACCAGCCACATTTCTATTGTCGACGCAGAGGGAAATGCCTTGTCCGTTACAACGACCATTGAAAACGGTTTTGGCTCCCGAGTGATGAGTAATGGATTCCTGCTGAATAATGAACTAACAGACTTTTCATTTGCCTCTTACAGGCAAGGTTACCCAATTGCCAACCGTCTGGAGCCGGGTAAGCGTCCGCGTTCATCCATGGCGCCCACTATCGTGATGAAAGACGATAAACCGTACTTAGTGGTCGGTTCTCCGGGCGGCAGTCGCATTATTGGTTACGTCTCCAAAGCACTGATAGCGCATTTAGAGTGGGGCATGGATATCCAAGAAGCGATCTCGTTACCGAATATGCTAAACCGTTTTGGTACCTTTGATATTGAACAGGGAACCTCTGCAGAAGTGCTCGCTAAAGACTTAGAGGCAATGGGCTACCAAGTGTCTTTGCGAGACCTTAATTCTGGACTACAGGGTATTATGATTGAAGAGGGTAAGCTCTTTGGTGGTGCCGACCCTCGACGCGAGGGAACGGTCTTAGGAGATTAATAACACAAGAGAAAGCTCAGCTTAAGGGCCGCTGAGCTTTCTCTTTTAAAGTATGGGTGCATTGACCTTTTGATTGTCCTTCGACTAATGCTGCGACATTGCATAGTCTTTAATGGCATGGAAGCGCAGCTTGGCCTGTTTGGGTAAGGTCTTAGGGATCTCAAACTCTGTTATATCACCGTCCCCTGCTTGAATAATCATCACCATGCCCATGGTCAAATGCGGTGAACATTCAATGCCATAAAAGCCTGACTTATTAATCTCCATCGTAATGGGCTTGTTGATTTTACCGCGGTAACGGTTCGCCCCTCTTGGTACCATATAATTAATCGTGACCGCATTATGACCATAGTCTGTTGGCTCAAACGTCACCGTATCACCCACCTCGACGTGTAAAAAACTTGGCTCAAAGGCCATCGTCCCCCAATCATTTTGATTGACCATTTTAACGATATGCTCCGCTGCAAAGGATGTCCCTGCAAGGGGGATCAGTGCCAAGGCCATAATAAGTCGACGTAACATGAAGGCTCCCAGAGTTGAGATAAAATGCCATCTTAGCATATTGGCTATTGAATGCCGTTTAGAGAACCAATGCTTGGTATAAAACAGGCGATTACCTGATTGGGTTTATGGTAAGGTTTTCGTCAAGAAGGAAGTATGTAAGGACACAAACATGGGTAAAAAACACGGCACCTTATTTCGCACGCTCGCGATGCTGAAAATCATCCCCAAAAAGCCTAGTTACAGAGCCACTTCAGCCATTCATCGAAAATTAGAAGAAAAAGGTTTTGTGGTCAACCTGCGTACAGTTCAGCGTGATCTTAAAGACATGATGGACCATTTACCGCTTAATTGTATAGAAGGTGATGGCGAGCACCGTTGGAATTTGTCAGCTAGCTTTAATGATTCAAAGCTTGGGCTGGATACACCAACAGCCTTAACGTTAGTACTGGCGCATGAGTATTTATCTGGTTTACTGCCGCAAATCGCTGTAGATCAGATTGCGCCTCAATTCAAAGCGGCCCAACAATACTTAAACGCGCTACCTAAGAATCACTACTCTGGCTGGGCTAATCGCGTCAAAGCCATCCCGAATGGTAAAGCTTTACTTCCTGCTCAAGTTAAACAGGGTATTTGGGACGCTGTATCCGAAGCGGCGTTAGAAGAGTACGCCATTGACGTAACCTACCTAAGCCGTAAACATAATGAACCCAAAGACTACACACTGCATCCGCAAGCCATCGTTGTTCGTCATAGTGTCAGCTACCTTTTAGCAACCGTAAAAGACTACGATGACATACGCCAATTTGCATTGCATAGAATCCAAAGGGCAGAGCGCTCCCAAAAAAATTTTCGCCCACTAAAAGGCTTCAACTTAAGCGAATATCTTAATCAAAGCGCATTTGATTACAGAGTCTCCATCGACGATGTACAGCTCAAAGCGCGTGTGAAAAATGAAATCGCTTGGTTACTGTCCGAAACGCCTTTAAGCGAAGACCAAAATTTGAAACCAGAAGAAGACGGCTGGTATCAACTGACTGCCACGGTACCAGATGACCAACAAACGCTTTGGTGGATACAAGGCTACGGGGCTGCGATTGACGTGCAGGAGCCGCAAGTATGGCGTGAGCATATTCACCAGCAGGCGAGAGAAGTGTTGGGGCTGATGTCGTGACAGATAGTAGTCATGTCAATTTTATATCATTCCCTTTCGCTCAAGGTGCTACATGGATTTGAAAGCTAACACGACCTTGTATTACGACACGTTTGCAGAAGACTTTGCTAAGAGCACGCTACCAGTCGATATGTCTGCGTTGTATCAGCGTTTTCTCCCTTGTATCCCACCATATGGCCATATCCTCGATGCGGGTTGTGGCAGTGGCCGCGATGCGAAGTATTTTCAATCAATAGGGCATAAGATATCGGCTTTTGATGCGAGCTCTGAGCTTGCTCTAATCGCATCGAATTATCTGAATATCGACGTCGACGTGCTCACCTTTCAAACATTTAATGAGTCTGATTTATATGATGGCATCTGGTGCTGTGCAAGTTTACTGCATGTCCCCAAAGTAGAACTCATGGATGCAATTTCACGATTACGTAAAGCACTCAAGCAAAATGGCATTTTGTACATGTCGTTCAAGCATGGTGATGAAGAGCGTGTTAAAAAAGGGCGCTTCTTTTGTGACCAGACCGAACAAACGGTCAGGCAGTATTTGGAAGGGTTTGAGGTCAAAGATATGTGGGTAACAGGTGACCAGAGAGAGGGCCGCTCGTCCGAACAGTGGCTCAACATAATCGTTGAAAAGCAAGAGTAGTCTAACGATGAAAACGGCCATCGAGTTTATTGCTTACATTCAACGGATGTTGGTGGAAGGCGATTTTACCGCAACATACAAGTATGCGTTATTACATGCGATTGCGGATGTCTGTGTGGAAAGTTCTAGTGTGACTGTAAACAGTAAACTCCCTATTCAGTTAGATGTTTTAGCGGACAAAATGCTTCGTTTGTATTGGAACCAGGCCCGACCGTTTGGTGGTTCTAGCCAAACAATGCAATTGCACCAAAACAGTGATTCACATAAGCAAATCGCTATTATCACGGCGGTACAAAGCATCCAGCAAACAGGGTTGTATAACATCAATCAGCTATATAAAAGCCCTCATTATAGAACCGTGCATAGAGTAGCAAAGACAGCCCTCAAAAATGGCCCACTGTGGCGTTTGCAGATATTGGCAAAAAAAGAAGAATGCTTTTTATATCCGCATGATAAAAAACAGAATTATATTGAGCTAAATGCTGGCATCGCGGGCTATTTTCGTGAGTTTTATCACCTGATCACTTACCTCGCACGGGCCGCTTGGATCGACAGAATCATTTCTTTCAAGCACAACCAATATCTTGTAGGTGCGCAGGCCAACTTGCCGGAATTTCTATTTGGTCAAGACCGCAAGGCTTTAGCCTATGCCAAGCCTTTACTTCAAGAGATACAGAAAAATACCTGCTTCTACTGCGGCAAAAAGCTCGAGCAACATGCCGAAGTGGATCACTTTATCCCATTTGCCAAATACGCGTTCGATCTTGGCCACAACTTTGTATTGGCTGATCGTGCTTGCAACAACAGTAAACGAGATTACCTCGCCAGCTATGAACACAAGTACAAATGGGAAGAAAACAATCTTGCCAACCACGCGAATATGATATCTGAGGAACTTGCCAGCTACGTTGAGTGCGATAAAGAGAAATCCATGGCTGTAGCAGATTGGGCGTATCAGATAGCGAGGAGCAGCGCTTCGAACCTATGGCAAAGCAAGAGCGAGTTTAGATTGGCGTGAGTGTTTAGTTAGATATAGGGTTAGTAAATGAATGTGCGGGTTTTAACACTCGTTTGATCCCCTGATATACCACTTTCTTTGTCTTATTCTTCGCTTGGCACATGAGCAGTGTCTCTGAAACACGCTCTTTGACTGTAACCAGATGGCACCCTGACCATAGACTGTATCTCCTTCCCAGTGTCCAATCCCTTCTTTCGCATCAAAGTGTGCTGGCCGTTAGTCAATATATACTTGGTTTGGAATGAGCTTGGCTCCAGCTTCTTGTCAGCGATCTTTCGAGCGGAAAATCCTAGTTTCTTTAAGCCTTCAATCTGGTATCGTTCACATAGAATGATTTGCTTAAATGGGGTGTTCATTTGAGCACCTTAGCGGATTGTGTTAGAACCAAAAGCATATAGGCCACTTGGCCTCATTCTACTTTACTAAGTGTGTCGGTTATTGCTGAAATCTAAGCATACGAGGAACTGATAAAGATAATATAGTTGGAGTGCTATTTCTTCAATCAATAACCTCTAACTGTACTCTACATCGTCCGTAGTAGTGGGGGGGGGATTTCTGAGAAACTGGCTCCAAGCTCATATTAGCTTTGAGGTATCAAAATAGTGCTACTATCAGTACATGGATAATATTACGAATGATTGTATATTCGGGAACTAAGCGCGAATTTTTAGCTGACGTCAGATCGAACGTAATTGCTGACAAAGTAGAGACTGAGGTTTTTCGAAAATTAAACCGTAACTCCCCTAGAAATGAAAAAATATCTTGGGAGAACTCGCTTCAATATATGTCTCAAGTCTTATGGGACGAGGATATTCCTGCATCTGCTGGTGTCGCAATTGAGTATAATTTACCAATGACCAATCGACGAGTAGATTTCATTCTTACAGGGAAGGACAAGGATCGACGAGATACGGCAGTCCTAATAGAGCTAAAGCAATGGCAGAATGTTGAGAAGACAAATAAAGATGCCATCGTTAAAACCCGTTTTCAGCACGGGATGAAAGAAACAAATCATCCTTCCTATCAAGCATGGTCGTATGGTGCGTTGATTCAAGATTACAATGAAACCGTTCGTAAAGAATCCATTCTGTTGCAGCCTTGTGCATACCTTCATAACATGGATTTTGGTCATGTAATCAACGATCCATTTTATGAGGCACACACCAATAAGGCGCCAGTATTTATTAAACAAGATGCCATACGTTTGGCTAGCTTTCTAAAAAAGTATGTCCGTTACGGCGACAGTGACAACATTTTGTACCGTATAGAGCATGGTGTAATAAAGCCCTCTAAAAACCTTGCGGATGCATTAGCTTCAATGCTTAAGGGTAACCCTGAATTTTTGATGATTGATGATCAAAAGCTAGTCTATGAAACTGCGCTTGATTTGGCTCATAAGGCTAAATCTGGCAAAAAGCAAACACTAATAGTTAACGGTGGACCAGGAACAGGAAAATCTGTTGTTGCGATTAACTTACTTGTAGAAATGACAAATCGTGAAATGCTAGTGCAATATGTTTCCAAAAACGCAGCGCCTCGAGAAGTTTTTAAAAAGAAGTTGACTGGTACTAAAAAAAAGACGCACATCGACCAACTGTTTAAAGGTTCTGGTTCTTATACTGAAGTAGAGAAAGATCAATTTCATGCGCTTATTGTCGACGAGGCTCACCGTCTTAATTTAAAGTCTGGTTTATATGGAAATCTTGGCGAAAATCAAATTAAAGAGATCATTTCGGGATCGAGACTGTCCATTTTCTTCATCGATGAATATCAGCGAGTAACACTTCAAGATATCGGTACCAATGATTCTATTCGATCATGGGCGGATATGCTTTCATCAAACGTGACAGAGTTGAATTTGAGCTCTCAGTTTCGATGTAACGGTTCTGATGGCTATCTTTCGTGGGTCGATAACGTCCTTCAAGTACGTCAAACAGCGAACACCACACTCGTTGATATCGACTATGAAGTTCGTGTATTCGATGACCCAAATGCTATGCGTACAGCAATTTTAGAGAAGAATAGGTTGTCCAACAAAGCGCGAATGGTTGCAGGGTATTGCTGGGATTGGAAGAGTAAGAAAGATAAGTCTGCAATGGACATAGTAATTCCTGAGTTTAACTTCGAAGCACAATGGAATTTAACGGACGATGGAAGCCTTTGGTTAATTGCTGAAAAATCGGTTGATCAGGTTGGTTGTATACATACTTGTCAGGGGTTAGAACTTGATTACGTTGGGGTGATTTTAGGTGATGATTTCGTTATTCGAGATGGCATCGTAGTCACTGATGCAAGGAACCGATCGTCTAATGATCGATCAATTAGAGGTTTTAAAACAATGCTCAAGAAAGACAAAGAGCTTGCAAAAAGCCTGACTGATGAAATCATAAAGAATACATATAGAACCTTAATGACGCGCGGCCAAAAAGGCTGCTTTATATACTCTACTGATAAAGAAACCTTAGACTATCTTAAAGCCAGCGCAATTTGCTCAACCGAGCGAGAGATAAACAATATGGCTTCACCGTTTGATGGACTTGCATTAAATATTGTTGCGTTTGATGAGGCAAACCCTTATGTGACACACGTTCCAGTATTTGATATACAAGCAGCTGCAGGTGGATTCAGTGATGCGCAGATAGCGGATAGTAGCGATTGGGTGGAGCTTCCTGATTATATTCGTGCAAGTGAAGGTATGTTTATTGCTCAAGTAATCGGTGAGTCCATGAATCGTAGAATTCCTAGTGGATCGTGGTGTTTGTTCAAGTCAAACCCCGGTGGATCGAGAAACGGTAAAGTAGTTTTAGTTCAACATCGAAGTATCGAAGATCCAGATCATGGCGGTAGTTTTACTATAAAGGTCTATCAAAGCTTAAAGAGCTTTGATAATGATGAGCAAGTGAACATTAAAGTAATTCTTAAACCAGATACGTCGTCATTTGGGTACTCAAATATTGAGCTCGCAGACGACTCAGAAGAGTTAATGGTTATTGGCGAGTTTTTATCTATAGTGTCATGATTATTGTGGCTACTTAAAAACTAAGAGTTTTGTGGAGAGTTAAAATTATATTGGTTTTTATTAGCCCTAGTTAAGATATGCCTTTTTAGGTTCGGCATCAGTGGTACACCAAGCTATTCATACGCCGCTTACCAGTACTTTCGAGTGATTCGGCTGTTCTGCTTCTTTTATTGTATAGGACTCTCCCTCTCGGTATGGACTGATATTCCAACTGCCTCAGTTCATTCGGCAGTTGGATGCTATCGGGGGCATGTTCCCATATCGATATGATTATCTGGTGTATCCCACAGGCCTGGTAGGCTGCATTCTCCTTCCTGAAAAGGTCGGCTTCGACCAATGACGTTTCCGTTCAAATACCAAAATATTCCAATATTAGGCATATAGATTCTCTATGTTTATGGCTGTGTTGTCGCCAAGTCCATTTCGCGAATTCTACAACCCTCTACTGTCTGAATTTTATGCGCAGAACCTCTATTTTGAGGGGGCATTTTTGATATTCATAGCTTCGCTCTAATGGCAAGACCTAATGATGTGTTTTTCCCAATGCCACCGTTTGTGTCGGAGCCACCTTTGACAGCGATCGAAACCGAGCAGATGTTTCATAACGAGCAACGATATATGAACGATCATATTCAAAGCACTATTGAGCAGATTCGAAACGGTGAACGCTATGTCTATCGAGTGGACGAGCCCGTTAAAGAACGCGTGATTGAATTTGAGTGTTTGGGTAAAGGCCGTTGGGAAGTGATTCATGCCGTTCGTCGTGATGGTACTCGACGCCAAGATGATACCGAACTCCTAGCTTGGTGGCTTGGAACACACAGTGCAGACCAGGATTGGATGGTGTTAGAGCAAGGAGAGTTGCTATGAACACAAACCATTCAGAAGTGGTATTTGATCTTGCTGAAGATGGGGCGCCTAACATTTTGTTAGTAGGTATTGGTGGCTGCGGCTGCGGCTGCAGTGCTGTGGAGGTCATGGCGCAAACGGCTATTTTGGACAAGGTGAAACAGGCCGCGGTTAATACGGATCAACGAGAACTGAATTTGACCCAAGCGCCTGTGCAGGTGTCGATTGGTGAGGTTCTGACGAGGGGGCTTGGCGCAGGCTCTATGCCTCATGTTGGGGAGCAGTCTGCCCGTGAATCGACCGAAGCATTGCAGAATATGATTGCAGGGTTCGACTTGGTTATCACCGTCAGTGGTGGCGGTGGGGGAACAGGCACTGGCGCGACGCCGGTGTTGTTAGAAATCTGCGAGCAGCAAAATATTCCTACCTTAGCTTTTGTAGTAAGACCCTTTGCTTTTGAAGGGCGGCGCCGGATTATCTTGGCGGATACGCTGATTGAACGCTGCCGACAATCTGCAGGCGCGACCTTTGTACTGGAAAATGCCAAGTTGCAGCAGGCATTAGGCGATAACGTCAAACTGAACGATGCCCTTGATGCGGCCAATCACTATATCAATGAATTGATCACTGGCTTGCTGGCGTTGATCGACAGTGAGGCGGTGGCGCGGATCGACTTTGCCCACTTTCTATCAGCCCTTGCAGGCCGAGGTATGGGTCATGGCGCGGTCATTGAGGCAGACAGCTATGACGGTATCTTGGAGAAACTAACGGATTTTCCTTTGCTACAAGGGCCGCCTCATATCCGAAGAATGCAAGACAATACTCATGTAATACTGCATATCTGGGCGCCGGACAGTTTCACTTTGTCAGATTATGCGGGAATCAGTGAAGAGTTGCATGAACGGCTTTCAGACAACTTAGACTTGTCGAGCGGCTTCAGTGTTTGGGGAAAGCCCAGCTTTAAGGTGGTGTTGTTTGTCAATCGATTATCAGGTTAGCCGTTCATGCTTTTCTCATTAAAATGATTTGTATGTAGGCCCCCAAGTACTATTTACCGCCACACACTGCCCAATCATCTCCGTCGGTCCAGACCATTGCTTCTTGTTTTTCAATGTCTTGGTTTGTAGGGTTGGCACCAAAGAAGGCGCCATAGGTGGTTTCCGGCGCTCGTCCATGAACGTTGATCTGGATGCGGTCTTTTTCCACCGCTGAAACATGACCAATGCTGTTTTGCCATGTGCAAACTTGTGTGCCGACTGGCTTGGGCTGTTTTAGGTTGTGCTCGAATCGTGCCTGACGAGAATGGGTCTCTTGCTCTGTTTCAAACTGTTCTTGCTTGGATTGTTGCTGGTTTTGTTTCATCTTATCAATTAGCGACAATTCTTTTGGTTCGGTTGTTTTCGGTGATGCAACAGCCGTATCAGATGCAATTTGATGTGTAATCTGAGCTTCACTCGTAGGTTCAGACAATGTCGCACACGCTGTTAATAATAAAGGCAGTACAACAAAGGTTAGGTTACGTTTCAACATGGGCATTCCTTTTGAGTGATAAAACTGTGATTAGCTTAGCATTATTTAGCGTCCTGATACGTTAAAAAGTAAGTATAGAAAAATCAAGAATTTAGCTAACGATTAGAATTTATTCTTCGGTCACGCTTCTCAAACTTTCTGCAAAGTGGTCAACCTGCGAAGAGGTTAGCCCAGCAATGTTGAGTCGGCCGTTGTCGAGTAGGTAAATGGCTTTTTCTGTGCGCAAACGTTTAATGCTATCAGCGGATAATCCCATCATTGTGAACATACCTTGGTGTTGTTCAATAAAACGAAAGTCTTTATCAAAACGAGTTTCTAACGCTTGGCGCAGAGCGCTGCGTGTATGACGAATACGTTGATTAAGCGTGTAGAGCTCGTTTTGCCAGTTATCTTTTAGTGCTATGTCATTGAGTATGTGTGCGACAACGGCCGCGCCGTGATCAGGCGACATCGTATAGCTGTTGCGTGCTAAGCAAATCAGTTGAGACAACATGTGATCGCTGACGGTCTCGGTTTCACCTGCGACCATCGCCACGCCAACGCGTTCTCTGTACAAACCAAAATTCTTGGAGCACGAGCTGGCTAATAGATACGAAGGAACGTGTTCCGTTAGGTAACGCACCCCTTTGGCATCTTGCACAAGACTTTGACCAAATCCTTGGTAGGCCATGTCAATAAAGGGTAGAAAGCCCCTGTGTAAAGCAAGCTCCGTTACCTGCTGCCACTGGGTAAAAGTCAGATCTGCGCCCGTTGGGTTGTGGCAACAGCCATGTAACAGCACAACATCGCTTGTGTCCAGCTGCGCAAATTGAGACATCATTGCATGATGGTTGATCTGCTTGGTGGCGAGGTCAAAGTAAGGGTAGTGACGGACCTTTAGACCCGCTGCGCGGAAAATAGGCTCGTGATTGGTGTAGCTAGGGTCACTTAGCCATACCGTGGCGTGAGGCTGTGTTCGAGCAATAAGATCCGCAAGCAAGCGCAAGGCGCCGCTGGCTCCTGGGGTTTGTAAGGTACGCACACGATCATAAGGCTGTTGATCGCCGAGTATGAGCGTGGTCATGGCTTGGTTAAAACGTAGATTGCCCTGCATTCCGACGTAGGCTTTTGAGTCTTGCTGATGCAAAAGCGTTTGTTCAGCCATTTTGACGGCTTCAAATATTGGCGTATTGCCCGCTTCATTGCGGTAAACGCCAATCCCCAAATCTAACTTGGATGGACGAGCATCTTGTTGGCAAAGAGAAGACAATGCCATGATCGGGTCCGGCGCTGCCGCGCTAAGAGCGTTAAAAAACATAAACGTTACCTATTATTGAGAGAAGACTGATCGAAAAGAAAAACCACTGGCCAGTAATACGCCGCCGCAGACCAATCCCAAGCCTAAAAAGGTGGAAAGCGTAAACGGCTCATGAAGAACAAAAATGGCTAATAAGGCGACTACAACCGGTGTTAACGAGCCAAGCGCGGCACTCAATTCCGCGCCAATGCGGTTAATCGCAAAGCCATAGGTGAAACCTGCCACAATGCCAACAAACACCGCTTGTATCGTAAATTGTATGGCGATCGTGGTGATGGGGGTTTCTGTTAAGCCTGTATTGGCATAGCCCAACCCATAGAGCACCAACAGAGCTGCGCTGGAAACAGCACATAAAAAACCGGTAATCGCCAGCGGGGGCAACCCAGCCAGTCTTAGGCAAAGGGTGTAAAGCGCCCACAGTAACGACGCCATCAAGAAAATAAGATCACCTTTCCAAACCTGACTGCCAACATCTAGCAGGGAAACTGCAACTAGGCTAAAGACGCCGATGGCAATACAGATTAGGCCCGTTAAGCGCTGTTTGGAAATGGGCTCTTTAAATACTAAAACGGCAATGCCGGTGACGAATAATGGGAAGGTGCCTGGAATCAACAGGCCTGAATGGGCAGCCGGAGCAAAAGACGCACCGATGCTACTCAGGTAAAAAAACGGCACCCCCGCACCAATCACGATGCCCGCTAACACCCACTTAGAGGTGGCCATGACGCACGACCAATCTCGAATCATCCAAGGCAACAACACGAGAGCAGGTAAAACAAAACGCATCAGCGCTAGGTCATACGTGGTTAACGCAGATATGGCGCCGGCTCGCATTGACAGTAAAAAACCGCTCCAGATGAAAACCGTTGCTAGGGCAGAGCCGATGCCAAGTTGAAACGCATTTCCTTGCGCTAGCTGTCGATACTGGGGCACCGTGGAGGATGTAGAAGCGTGCAGTTGAGCCATCTGAGCGTACCTTTAATAATGAGGAATATGGCGTAAGAAAGCGTTTCAATACGCATCGGTCAGCCATCATTATTCAGGAAACAGGCGAGGCATGTCCTTGCTATGTTGGTAAGGCTTTATGTTCATAAAGGCATAATGTGCTAATTTATAGACACTAATAGATTGAGTATGCCAAATGACGGATAAAGTAGATTTTTCGATTTTACGCCAACTGCAAGAAGATGGTCGTCTTACCAATGTAGAGTTGTCGGAGCGCATTCACTTGTCGCCGTCACCCTGTCTAAGACGTGTCAAAAAGTTGGAACGTGAGCAGGTGATCACAGGTTATAGAGCGACGCTCGATCGAGAGAAAGTGGGGCTTGGTATGACCGTGTTCGTGGATGTTTCACTGGAAAATCATAAAGATCAAACCAGTTTACAATTTGAAACCTCAATCATTGCCATGGCTAATGTGTTGAGCTGCTTTGTGGTGTCTGGGCAATCGGATTATCGCTTGGAAGTGGTGGTACACAATTTAAAAGAATACGAGGCGATTCTTCGCACCATCCAAACCTTGCCCTTTGTGA
This sequence comes from Marinomonas atlantica, assembly GCF_001639725.1. Lineage (GTDB taxonomy): Bacteria > Pseudomonadota > Gammaproteobacteria > Pseudomonadales > Marinomonadaceae > Marinomonas > Marinomonas atlantica. The sequence goes on along the minus strand of NZ_LTAW01000014.1, from coordinate 1,363 downwards.
AAGACATACATAGTAACTTTGCCATTCGTGCCGTCAAAACGGATGCCCCGTTGCCGATTGAAGACAGTCAATAAAGCGACCAATCCGTCAGGGTATCTGTCAAGCACGCTCATTTTGTATAAATTCGAGAAACTGATTTAAAATTTGATTGTGTAACGCAACACGTTTGGTGACCAGATTGATCTCAGATTTAAATTTATAGGTTTTGGGCAGTAACTTTTTCATTCGGCCTTTTGTTATCCAGTACTCTGCGTAATGATCTGGCAAAAAGCCAATATAAGTGCCAGTGAGAATTAAAAAAGCAATGCCTTCGTGATCCGATGCGGTGGCACAACAATTTAACGACTGATAAAGCAAGGCAACGTCTGTGGTCATACGGTGCCCAGTGATAACGGTATTGCTTTGCTCTATTAAAGCCTTATCGAGTTTAGAGCAAGAAAAAAGAGGGTGTTCATTGCTGCAATATAAGTAATATTGCTCAGTATACAGAGGGTGATAGTCCAGCCCTGATACTTTGTTATTTGAGGGGACCGCACCAACGTGGAAACGTCCATCAATTACGCCTTTCTCAATATCACTGGGTGTTGACATGGTGATGTTGATGTTAATCTTATCGCTAAGGTTGCGCAGGTCTTTTAGTGCATGGGTAACACGCATTTGTGGTTGCGTAACGAGGTTATTAACGAGCGCTATGTTTAAGTCACCTCGTAGCTCGTTGTTAATTTGATTCACGTCACTTCTAAACTGCTCAATCGAAGCCAATAGCACTTCTGATAAATTTAGAACGGCCTCGCCTTCTTCCGTAAGTCTGATGCCACCACGGCCACGATGGCAAAGTCTCATGTCTAAGCGTTTTTCAAGGTCATTCATTTGAATAGAAATAGCCGACTTTGTAATGCCAAGTATGGATTCAGCAGCCGTGTAGCTTCCGCACTCAATCACTGTTTTAAACAAACGAATGAGCTTGATATCAAAGTCAGTGATTTGGTTAATCAGAGCACGTTTTTTGTTGTTGAGCATCGATTGAACCTGCGGATGGTGAGTTTCTTAATAACTTAACTAAGCGCCGCGAGAAAGAATAGCTAAAACTGCTACCTGCCAGGAATGAAATTTTATAAAAAGCCTAACAAGTCGTTTAAAATTTGAACAAAATAGGGCTGTTATCTCCAATTTAATAATATTTTTAATCTTAACGAACTGTTTTTAAATAAATTATTGATTTCATGAAAACTTAACCTATAATACGCCCTCATCTTCTGACGCACTGACTTAGTACGTCGTTGATTGGAGTGGTAGTTCAGTTGGTTAGAATACCTGCCTGTCACGCAGGGGGTCGCGGGTTCGAGTCCCGTCCATTCCGCCA
>NZ_LTAW01000013.1 GCF_001639725.1 Marinomonas atlantica | reverse complement strand
TTATCTGATTATCTATTTTAAAGAGCGTCTGACTTCGTTACCGCTTCGTTGTTGTGAAGCGTTGTCCGTGTCAGTGGAGGCGTATAATACGCATCTGAATTTTCAGTGCAAGCGGTTTTTAAATTAATTTAATAAAAACGCATCATTCTTTTAAATAGCGCCAAATTTGATTAATAAACACACAAACAAACACCTAAACGGTCAAACATCAATCAACTTTGACCTATGTGGTTAAGCAGACGTCGTTTTTAAAACCTCACCACTCATACTATTGCTCTAGAAACGAAAAAACCCGCTGCTTATACAAGCAACGGGCTTTAAGGTATGGCTATTTAGCGTTAGCGCAGTTGCTTAAAAACGATACCAAGCAACCCCCACAATCCGTAGGCACAAAATACGCCAGCTAAGACCAATGCGGGCTCTAATGCGATAAGTACTAATACTAGTACCGCAATAAGTAGCACGACAAAAGGAACTCGTCCTTTCAAATTGAGATCCTTAAAGCTGCGGTACTTCACATTGCTCACCATTAGCAGACCAGTCACAGGTACAAGCAACGCCATGATACTAGCGATTTGCTCTCCCGCAACACCGGCGCTTTCTGCTGCCCAAATTACGCCAGCCACAATCGCCGCCGCTGATGGGCTAGGTAATCCTGTAAAATAACGCTTATCTTGACTACCGATCATAGTGTTAAATCGAGCCAAACGTAATGCTGCACCCACCGCATAAATAAACGCGGCAATCCAACCCACTTTACCAAGAGGCGCTAAGGCCCAAGTAAATGCTACTAACGCTGGCGCAATACCGAACGACACCATATCGGCCAATGAATCATACTCGGCACCAAAGGCACTTTGAGTACGAGTTAGACGCGCCACGCGACCATCGAGACCATCAAGGACCATTGAGATAAAAATCGCTACCGCTGCTTGCGTAAAGTTTCCATCCATTGCCGCAATGATCGAGTAGAACCCTGAAAACAAAGCCGCTGTAGTAAATAAGTTAGGCAAAAGATACACGCCACGACGTGGTTGCTTCTGCGTGGACTTCGATTCAGTAGTATCTGAGTCTACTTCATCTTTTGGGATATCTTTCTCAGTTTCTTCGACAGGCATATTATCAACCTTCATTAAGGACTCCTATCTATACAAGTTTCGCTAAAGCGCGTTTCGCCGCAGCAATGGTGAATGCAATGTCTTCATCTGAATGCGCTTGAGATATAAAGCCAGCTTCATACGCAGAAGGCGCCAAATAAACACCTTCCTCTAATAAGTGGTGGAAAAATAGTTTGAATTTATCCGTATCACACTTCTGTACGTCAGCAAACGTTGTCACTTGCTTTTGATCAGTAAAAAACAAACCAAACATACCACCAACACTCACGGTCACTAATGGAACATTTAACTCATCCGCCGCAGCTTTGATACCGTCCATTAGTTTAGTCGTTTTGCTTTCTAATTCTGCATGGAAAGATGGTTCACTGATTTTATTTAATACGGCAAGGCCAGCAACCATAGCAACAGGGTTTCCAGATAGGGTACCAGCTTGATATACCGGACCAAGCGGTGAGATCTGCTCCATAATTTCACGCTTGCCGCCAAAAGCTCCGACGGGCATCCCCGCGCCAATGACTTTACCTAATGTTGTAAGGTCAGGCGTGACATTGAATTTTTCTTGAGCACCACCCAATGCAACACGAAACCCCGTCATCACTTCATCAAAGATCAGAACAGCACCGGATGCGTCACATACTTCACGCAATGTTTCCAAGAAACCCGATACAGGGGGAATACAGTTCATATTGCCAGCCACAGGCTCAACAATAATACAGGCAATTTGGTCGCCGATTTCAGCGAAACAAGATTTCACTTCTTCAATATCATTGTATTGCAGCGTAATCGTATGTTTTGCAAGGTCTGCAGGCACACCAGGAGAGTTTGGAACACCTAGCGTCAAAGCACCCGATCCAGCTTTTACAAGCAGAGAATCAGAGTGACCATGGTAACACCCTTCAAATTTTACGATTTTATCTCGGCCAGTATAGCCACGAGACAATCGAATCGCACTCATGGTCGCTTCGGTACCGGAGTTGACCATACGAACCATATCCATAGAAGGTACAAGTTCGCACACTTTGTCCGCCATGGTAATTTCAACTTCGGTTGGAGCACCAAAGCTTAAACCGTAATCGAGCTGTTTGCGTACAGCATCAATAACATCAGGGTGTGAATGACCTAAGATCATTGGCCCCCATGAGCCAACATAATCAATATAGCGTTGGCCATCTTCATCGTAGACATAAGCCCCTTCTCCTTTTTGAAAAAAGATTGGTGAGCCCCCTACCCCATTAAATGCTCGAACTGGTGAGTTCACACCGCCAGGAATATGTTTTTGGGCGCGAGAATATAAATCTTCTGAACGACTCATAATAGGATCCAACTATAAACTGAAAATTAAAACGGTCTAACAACGACGAGAGTAACAACGCCGATGAGAACTAAAACTGGAAATTCGTTAAACCATCGATAAAAAACATGGCTACGAGTATTTTGATTGTTAGCAAATTTCTTTAACAATCTGCCACAAGCATGGTGGTAGCCTAATAACATCGCAACCAGCAACATTTTGGCGTGAAACCAGCCAGAGCTAAAGTAGTACTCAGCATTGTAAGAAACAATCCAAAAACCGAGTATCACCGTTGCGATCGCAGAAGGTGTCATGATGCCACGATAGAGCTTTCTCTCCATAACTTTAAAGCGCTCAATACTTTCTTGATCTTTTGCGTCAGCATGATAAACGAACAATCTTGGCAAATAGAACAAGGCTGCAAACCAACATACGACAGCAATTATATGAAAAGCTTTAACCCAAAGCATACTTATCCTTTCAACAACATTTGATCTAATTCCTGTGATGTCACCAGCCACAGCTCTTGCTGTTTAGCAAAATTTACTAACACTTGATGTTGCTCATGGCTATGTAACCAGCTTAACAACTCAGCCAATGACAAAGAAGAATCTACAACGCTAACAGGGGCACCAGCTAACGCACCTAAAACATCCATCGCTTGTCGATTTTTTTCAACCATCAACCAAGGCTGAGGGCCTAAATCGAGCTCTTTTAACTTTTCAACTATCTCAGACACGGAAAAAATGAAATGTTGTCCATCTTTCTCGATCGAGACATAGTCTATCATACCCGAAGCCAGATCACGGACCCGCTCAAGATGAAGCAATTCAGGAAAGTGAGTTACTTTACTGGCGACACTACGAATATCATGTTGACGTAACACTCTTTGGACTGGGCTCCATTCAGATACCATACCTAAAGAATGTAAGCGCTCCACGAAAATAGAATCCTGATTAAACAATAGCCGCACAGCAGTGCAAGACACAACGATCACCAAAATAGCGGGAGCAATCGTGACTGATGTATGCGTCATCTCTACCATAGCAACAATCGCCGTAAGCGGTGCTTGAAAAACTGTTGCCATCATCCCCGCCATGCCTAATAAAACAAATAAGGCGAGTTCCGCTGCTACAGGAATTTGTGTATCGAACCAAAAGGAGACTTGAGCACCAAGCATACCGCCAATCACGAATGTTGGGCCAACCATTCCACCGGGAATACCTAACCCGATTGAAACAGACGTAAGCAGCACTTTAGCGAAAGCCAACCCAAGCAAAGACACTAGCAAAACATCTCCCTGTAACAAGCTATTTAATGTGTCATAACCGCCACCTAAAACTTGAGGCAAGAACAAACCAACAAGTCCAGTCAACACTCCGACTGTCATAAAGCGCGCAGCAAGAGGAAAGCCACTTAAACGCCACAACCCCCTTTGCACTTGATAAAATAAAGTTGAAGCAACAATTAGACAAACCGATAAGACAGCGTAAGCAACAAGCATATCAGGCTGATAAAGGGGTAAAAATACCGTTTCTAATTCAAACACTTCAATACGGCCTAGAATCATCTGACTAATACCCGTGGCAACAACAGATGATAATAGAACAGGCAACACTAACCGCAGTCGATATTCGTGAAAAATCACTTCATAAGCAAACAGCACCCCAGCCAATGGCGTCTGGAAAGCGGCAGCAATCGCACCAGCTACGCCACAAGCAACCAGCGTATCTACAGCAATATATGACAAACGAAAACGCTGTGCCAAAAGGCTTCCGAATGTGGCACCTATATGAACAGCAGGCCCTTCTTTGCCAATCGACAAACCACCAAACAAACCAATAAACGCCCCAACAAACTGAATGAATGCGTTCATAAAGGGCAAATTTCCCTGATGGTAATTAAGTCTCTCTACCACGTAGGGAATACCTACATTTAAGAATTTCGAAGGCACCAACAACCAAATAAAGGTTAAGACAGCGCAAGCAAGTACAGGTAAAATAAAACGAACTGTAGGAGATAACGCTTCATAGTTTTCACTATGGGAAGGTAAAACAGTAGAAGAAAGCCAATAAAGCAGCTCAATCATGCCTGTCATCGCTAAGCTACTTAGCACACCACAGACCACAGCCAAGCCTGAGAGTATCAAAAGATCATCCGCTGCCAATTCTCTATTACGCCAACGTGCGATGAAATCTAATCCTTTCAGACTCGCCTCCTTACCACTTTATAACTAGTTAATTAATTGAAGCACCAAGACTAGGCAAATACAACGCCATCATAAAAATAGTGCGGCACGCATCACTAAAGACGATCAAGCCGAGTTGCTAAACACATGTGCGTCATCACTTTATCTATATTTGGCCAGCTGTCCATTTCTAAACGAATTTCATGCAAACGCTTCATGGACGTCACTTGAACCAGCAGCATCAAATCAATATCACCACTGATCGAATGCGCCATTTTTATTTCTGGAATCTTTTCAATGTAAGGTTGCACCAGTTCACAAGAAAGCGGCCTAAACGTCAACGCTAAGTAAGCCGAAATTAAATCCTCATTTGGCAAAGCAATGTGGGCATGATAACCCGTGATTTTGCCCCCCTCTTCCATTCTTTTAATACGATCGGATACCGCGGTTCGTGACAAGTTAACTTGTCTGCTGATATCCGAAACAGATAAACGCGCATCCCGCACTAATAAGGCAAGAATTTTCTCGTCATAACGATCTAACGTCATCAATTGGCCTATTTTTCATACACCGACAGTTTGTAGGGTAAACCTGCACTTTGCTACAAAATGGCGTCAGTTTGTACGCAGATTTATTAGATCACTCATTTTATCCTTAACACTATAAAATCAAAGCAATTTCAGCAGGACTTATCGTATGCAATACCAAAGGACACTTGGGCCTCTTCAAGGCATGGCAATGACTGTAACAACATTTGTAGGGACAGGGTTAATGATTCTACCTGCCATGTCCGTTGCACAAGCTGGCAGTTTCGCCTTTTATGCATGGCTTATCACCGCAACTATCATCGTACCGGTTGCCTTTGTTTTTGCCTTTCTTGGTGGACGCTTTCCTTCGGCGGGTGGTGCATCCCACTACATAGGCAAGGTATTAGGGAAAAAAGCTGAACGTGCAGTAGGGTGGCTATTTTTGAGCATTTTGTTTGTGGGTCCTGCAGTGGCTATAAAAGTCGCAGCGGCATATCTTGCTGTATTACTCAATTTAACCGAGGACTCTGTCTTTCTATTAAGTGTCATCACCTTAATAGGAATGCTCTTGTTTTCAATTGCTGGCATGAAAAACTCCGCCAATTTTCAAACTGGGGTGGTGGTTTGCTTAATAAGCACCGTACTAGCGTTATTTATACTAAGCGGAGCGCCGCTGTCTTCAAACATCATCAACCGCCCTCAAACTTGGTCAGAGTTTGAAACAACACTGCTCGCAACGGGTACTATCTTTTGGTGTTTTCTTGGCATAGAAGTCATGGCACATATGGGTGCGGAATTTAAAAACCCAGGTAGAGACTTCCCCATCGCATTGCTTGGTGGTATTGCACTGGTCGTTATGCTTTATCTCGCAACAGTGCTAATGATTGCAGAATACAAAGTGTACGGAAATGAATTTACTAACAGCCAATCATTAGCTCTCTTAGTCGGCTCACTACTAGGCGAAGAAGCTCGTCGCTGGTTTGCACTGGGTGCCTATATTATCGCATTTTCGAATGTAGGGACGTACATCTTAGGCTTTGCTCGTATGGTGCAATCCATGGCAAGCCAACGAGCAATTCCAATGTATTTTAATACGTTATCAGACAAAGGAACGCCTATTAGAGCAGTCAGTTTAGTGGGAGTCGCTTGTTTACTATCACTACTATTTGTCGAGTTTTTTGGAACTCAAATGGAGTGGCTCATTGAAATGACGAATGGCGCTTTCTTATTGATCTATACACTTACCTGCATTACCGCAATCAAGTCCTTAGAATCACGCTTTCGCTGGGTAGCTGTATTAGCAACCTTTAGCTGTCTCATGATGATTGCCTTCATCGGACAGAACATGTTGTTTGCAGTCCTTGTCTTTGTATTAGCCTTGGCTTGGGAAAGCTTAAAAATTCAAAATCCTCCCATGCCGGAAGATAAAATTCATGTACAATAAGCCTATGAACATTCACCTCGGTTCGATTGAAACGAGATATTAGGAGAGAACACACATGCCACTACTAGACAGTTTTCGAGTAGATCACACACGTATGCAAGCTCCAGCGGTACGCGTTGCGAAAACAATGGAAACCCCTAAAGGTGATACAATCACAGTCTTCGATCTACGTTTTTGCATTCCAAACGCTGAAATCCTGTCTGAAAAAGGCATTCATACTCTTGAGCACTTATTTGCTGGTTTTATGCGTGACCACTTGAACGGTAATGGTGTAGAAATCATCGACCTATCACCAATGGGATGCCGTACAGGTTTTTACATGAGCCTAATCGGTACGCCTGGCGAAGAAAAAGTAGCAGAGAGCTGGAAAGCAGCTATGCAAGATGTGATTGATGTTGTCGCGAAAGAAGACATTCCTGAGCTAAACGAATATCAGTGTGGCACTTACACTATGCACTCGCTGGAAGAAGCAAAAGACATCGCACGTAATATTCTTGATCGCGGCGTGTTGGTAAACAGTAACTCTGAACTTTACCTAAGCGAAGAGTTCTTAGCAGAACATTCTTAATCTGCTTTGAAGTATTAAGACATAAAAAAGAGAGCCAAATGGCTCTCTTTTTTATTTGCAGCTTTCTATTTAAAGATTATTCTAAACGTTATCCACGAGTTGCCGTCGCTAAGAAGGCACTGGCCGCTACAAAAATCCCGCCCATGCCACGGTTTAAATTTGCTAACCCTTTTGGACTGCGAATAATACGACGTAATTGACGTCCACCGACAGCATAAAAGAAAGCAGCGATAAACTCTGTTGCTAAAAACGTCGCCCCGAATATTGTGAACTGGATAGCAACAGGCTCATTCAAATCTAATAGCTGCGGAAATATGGCCGTAAATATCAACACAGCTTTGGGGTTACTAATAGCAACCATAAACTCTTGGCGCATACGCGAAAAATGAGAATTCTGTACAACAATCCCCTCTTCTTCCATTGAACTTAAATTTTGCTTAGCAGCCATCCATGTTTTAACGCCAACATACAACAAATACGCTACGCCTAGCCATTTCACCACATTAAACCAAAATGATGATGAGACAATCACTGCACCAAGACCTAAAGCAGAAACTACCATCAAAATAGCGAAAGCCACATTACGACCAATTACAGCAATAACCGCGGCTGATGCTCCGACACGAATACCGTTATACATAGCCGTAAAGTTGTTTGGGCCCGGGCCAAAAGATAGCAGCAATAAGATCGGAGCAACCGTTAACCAAAACTGAAGTGCCATTCTAAGTCTTACCTCGTAATGAATGACTTAATATTCCAAAGCACGAATCCAGAGATACCTTATTTATCAAGGATTGAGACCTTATATTCAAAGGTATACTACTGTTCTGAATTACGCCATTGACCCTAAAATAGGCGGCAACTTTAACGATAAAAAAAGAGTATGTCATGTCTATTTCGCACTTATTTTTATGGCTCACCGCCAGCATTTGGGGATTCGCATTTGTTGCGCAAAGTACGGCAATGGAAGTCATTGGTCCACATACTTTTAATGCGGTTCGCTTCCTTTTAGCGACACTTTCAATGATACCATTACTGTTCATTTTCAAGACGAAACAAGACTACGATCCAAAAGCTTTACTGAAAGGAAGTATCGCCGCAGGTAGCTTACTTTTCTGTGGCTTTACCTTTCAGCAAACCGGACTTCTGTATACCACAGCAGGTAATGCTGGCTTCATCACAAGCATGTATATCGTACTGGTCCCTTTAGTTGGATTACTGTTTAAACAGTCCGTTGACCGATTAACTTGGGGGGGCATTGCAGTCTCTTTAATTGGTTTCTACGTCCTAACCATTGGACCAAATCTCAGCATTAATAAAGGTGATGTACTAGAACTGGCAGGTACTTTATTCTGGACCAGCCATGTATTGCTAATAAGCTACTTATCACGTTCATTACCCGCACTGCCTTTATCCATTGCTCAGTTTGCCATCGCAACATTGTGGGCAAGCATGACTGCATTCACATTAGAAGAACCTAGTATTGCTGCGGTAGAGTTGGCTTGGTGGCCATTGGTGTATGCTGGAGTGGCTTCCTCAGGCATTGCCTTTACCCTTCAAACCTTGGGGCAACGACAGGTAATACCTAGTACAACAGCTCTAATACTCTCAATGGAAGCCGTGTTTGCAGTCATCGGTGGGTGGCTGCTGATGGGAGAAGTGCTAAGTGATCGAGCTCTATTTGGCTGTGCACTCATTTTTGCCGGTATGATCGTAAGCCAATGGCCACGTAAAGAAAGCGCTATAGAAACGAGCCGGTAACGTCTTCGATATTGAGCGGCATATCACGTTGAACCGGCTGTGAAAGAATCATCATCGTTTTTGTGTCGCTCAAATCAATCAAACGTTCAAGTAAGATATCCAATCGTGACATAGATGAGACTGCTACACGTAAGATAAAAGCAGAAGGACCTGTGACATTATAGCAATCTAAGACTTCATCTAGGTTCAGTACCAGCTCTTTAAACTTTCGCTCTTTGGTTCGGTACACTTCACATTCAACCAAAGCCGTAATAGGGATGCCTGCGTTCTCAAGATTTATTTTAGCTTTGTAACCAGTAATAACACCTTGATCTTCTAGTTTCTTAATGCGCTCTGCAACAGCAGGTGCTGACAGGTGTACAAGCTTTGCTAGCTCTGAGTAACCTAAGCGTCCATTTGACTCAAGTGCTTTGAGTAATTTCCAATTAATCCTATCCATATCTATATCCATCAAGATGAAAACTGCTTTAGCTTAACGGGTAGCGTGATGAATTTCGACTTTTAAAGGCTCTTGAACGCAAAACGGCCACACAAGGTGACCGTTTTAAAAAATTCAGTTATTAAAACTTATTCATCAATACCAAGGCCTTCTTTCAAGGACTCTACAGACTCATGGTAAGCCTCAGAAATACTTTCCATTGTATCATCGTAAGTTTCTTTTGCTTCTTCCATAGCTTCATCAGTATCGGCTTCTTCTTTCGCATCTTCATAAGCATCTTTAGCGTTTTCTACTTGCTCATCGTATTCATCACGTAGGTCTTCCATACCTTCGTTGAAGTCGTCTTTGATGTCATTCCACTTATCTTCAGCGTTGTCTTCATCCATGTTTTTATTGATCCAACACTCTACCTTAGCTGTAGATAGCTCCATTTGCGCACCAACAATAGCAGACCAATCATTGTCAGCTTTTGCTTGCTCCATCGCAGCTTCCTGCTTTTCAATCATACCACAGCCGTCACCATCGTAATCAGCGTAAGCTACTGATGCTGTCATTGAAGCCGCTGCAATGGCTGCTGCTAATGTACCTTTTTTAGCGAATGTAAATGCGTTCGTTAAAGTTTTCATATGACCGTCCTTTTTTCATTTGCTTAAGAGATGACTAGATAGTGGCAGTTCTCAAAGAAAAAGAAAGAGGTGAAAGTTCGGTTACGTTTTTGCTCCCAGTAAGCACTGAATGCAGGAGCGGATACTTATTTTCTCAGCATTTGTCAGCGATAGGTAAAGAAGCATCACACATAAACGGGGAGTAATACTTATTCTTCAGGCATAAAAAAACGCGCCGAAGCGCGTTTTTTAATTCATTAGCCAGCTAAAACCTTACAGAGAAAGCGTTTTTTCACCGCGAGCTATGCCTGACACACCCGTACGTACGACTTCCAAAATGTGCATACCACTCAGCGCGTGTAAGAAGCCATCAAGCTTATCAGACTCGCCAACAACCTGAATTGTATAAATAGAAGGTGTCATATCAACAATGTTGCCACGGAAAATATCCACTGTACGTTTGACTTCAGCACGTTGCGCTCCAGATGCTCGTACTTTTACAAGCATCATTTCACGTTCAATATGCTGACCTTCTGTCAGATCAACTAACTTAACTACGTCGATCAATTTGTTTAACTGCTTTGTGATTTGCTCAACCACTTGATCAGAACCAAATGTTGTCAACGTTAAACGAGACAACGTTGGATCATCAGTCGGCGCCACATTCAATGTTTCGATGTTGAAGTTACGTTGCGAGAACAAACCAACAACACGCGACAAAGCACCCGGCTCGTTTTCCATTAAAACTGAGATAATGTGTCGCATCTTAAGTTCGCTCCGTCTTGCTTAGGAACATATCACGCATAGAGCCGCGTGGTACTTGCATTGGGTACACATGTTCCTCTGGGTCTACATAACAGTTGATGAACACAAGCTGATCTGTCATTGCGAACGCTTCTTCCATCTTCGCATCTAATTCATCTTTGGTACGGATTTCAACGTACTTATGGCGATAGGCATCCATCAATGTTTTGAATTCAGGAAGAGAATCCATGTAAGAGTTTGAATGGCGCCCCTCATAGTTCATATCCTGCCACTGGCGAACCATACCTAATGAACCATTGTTCAAGCATAGAATTTTGACTGGAATACCGTACTGTAGACAAGTGGATAGTTCCTGAATGTTCATCTGGATACTACCCTCACCTGTTACACATACTACAGTTTCTTCAGGGAAATTCATTTTTACGCCCATCGCGGCAGGCAGACCAAAGCCCATTGTTCCAAGGCCACCAGAATTAATCCAACGGTATGGTTTAGAGAACTTATAGTATTGAGCGGTAAACATTTGGTGCTGACCAACATCCGATGCGACATAGGCATCACCGTTGGTTGCACGCCAGCAGGCTTCTACAGCAGCTTGTGGCTTAATCTTTTCACTGGATGTATCGTAACGACCGCCGTGGACTTGACGCCATTCGTTGATCTGCTTCCACCAACCAGCAATCGCATCTTGATTCGTTCGCGTCGGAGCATCATCAATCAACCCCATCATTTCTTCAAGAACTTGAATTACAGGTCCAACAATCGGCACATCGGCACGAATCGTTTTAGAGATTGACGCAGGATCAATGTCTACATGAATGATTTTAGCACTTGGACAAAACTTATCTGGGTCATTAGTAACACGATCATCAAAGCGTGCACCAATGGCTAAAATCAAATCACTGTGATGCATCGCTTGGTTAGCTTCATAAGAGCCATGCATACCCAGCATCCCCACGGACTGATCGTCAGTCGCAGAGTAACCACCTAGTCCCATTAACGTATTTGTCACAGGATAACCAAGCTCTTTCGCAAGCTTAGTCAGTTGCTCAGAAGCTCCACCCATAATGACACCGCCACCTGCATAAATCATTGGACGCTTAGCGGCTAACAATAAATCAACGGCTTTCTTAATTTGACCGCTGTGACCTTTAGTAGGCGGTGTGTACGAACGCAGTGAAACAGACTCAGGAAAGTTATATTCAAACTTTTCATTTGGCATTGTCATGTCTTTAGGGACATCGACAACAACAGGACCTGGACGTCCAGAATTCGCAATATGGAAAGCTTTCTTCAGGATTAGTGGAATCTCAGAAGGATGCTTTACTGAGAAGCTATGCTTCACAATCGGGCGTGATACACCCACCATATCCGTTTCTTGGAATGCATCTTCGCCGATCAAGTAACTCATTACTTGACCACAGATTACCACCATAGGGATGGAGTCCATAAAAGCTGTTGCAATACCTGTTACTGTATTTGTTGCGCCAGGGCCAGAGGTAACCAGAACAACCCCTGGTTTACCAGTCGCACGCGCGTAGCCATCAGCCATATGTGTAGCGGCTTGCTCGTGACGGACGAGAATGTGTTTGACGTCTGACTGGCGATGAAGCGCATCGTAAATATGTAACGCTGCACCACCTGGATAACCATATATGTACTCAACTCCCTCATCTTTAAGGAAGCGGGCGATCATTTCACCACCGGATAATAACTCCACCTTGTAAACCTCTATAGTGTTCATCAATCTGCTACTTTGGTAAGGCTATTGTAACCATATACCAAGGTCAGATAAAAGTTGATAAAACGATGTTTGCAAAACAAATGAGATGCCTGAAATCAAGGAACACTCAAACGCAATAAATCGCAGTTTTGACACTGCCCGCGTCTATATCGCGAGGAGAAGCACTGCAGGTAAAAATTCTACTCACAATACTTAGTGCAACGACTATACTCTAGTCGTATAGGAAGGGGCTGTTTGCCGCCATCAGATGAGATAGCCAACGGGGTATTGTTGACGTAGAAGAGTATTCTCTCAAGCACACAACAAGGTGTCAATGAAAACACTCCGTCTTACGCCATTCTTCTTGCTCTGACTGGGCTTTCATGGTGTCATACTTACTATTATGAATTAAGGAGTTACCACTATGGCTTCAGAATTAAACCAACAACGCATTATCGATGAATTCTTACGCTGTTTCCGCAAAATGTTAATGGAACCAGAATTGTCTGCCGAATTAGTTCGCATTGCTAAAGAACACATTAATGAGCCAAATGCTTATCAAGTCATTGCGGAAGCGGTTTCCAGCCAAACAACATTAAAAATTCAAGAAGAGCATACGGATGCAGATCGCATGTTTATCAACCTTCTAATTGATACTGTAAAAAGCGATAGCAATCTTTATTAAAAATTTTTCTGCCTTCGTATCAGTAGGGGCTTTTAAGCTCCTACTTCCTTGAATGACCTCATGTAGTGTTTATGCCCTCTTTTGACGAAGCCTCCTTGCAGCATATTGCCAACAACATCAAAACTTGGGCCAAAGAATTTGGCTTTAGTGACTGCCGTATTGTAAATCCTGAACTAGAACAATATCGTGAGGATTTTCACGCTTGGCTTGAGCAGGGTTATCATGGCGAAATGGATTACCTTGCCAATCATGATGATCTACGTTTTCAACCAGCAAATCTTCATAAAGGTACTCAACGCGTCATCAGTTTGAGCATGGCCTATCTACCTGAATCCGTGGAAACGGTAAAACGCCTGAAAACCCCTGAAAAAGCCTATATTGCTCGTTATGCACTTGGACGTGATTACCACAAGCTTATTCGCAAACGACTGACTCAGTTAGCAAAGCGCATTGAAGAAGAGGTTGGTGATCATGGTTATCGCGCCTTTGTTGATAGTGCCCCTGTCTTAGAACGTCAAATCGCTGAGCAAGCAGGCATGGGCTGGATTGGCAAGAACACACTATTATTGTCACCCAAAGCAGGTAGTTGGTTTTTATTAGGCGAGGTTTTTACAAATCTTCCTTTACCCGTTGACCCGCAAACGCCACAGCGCCATTGCGGCAGTTGCACTGCATGCTTGGATAAATGCCCAACCAATGCCTTTGTTAAACCATGGGTTTTGGACGCCAGTAAATGCATTTCTTATTTAACCATTGAATACGATGGCATTATCCCTGAAGAACTGCGCGGAAAAATGGGTAATCGAATTTTTGGTTGCGATGATTGCCAATTGGTTTGCCCTTGGACAAAGTTTGCCAAACACACCCTAGAAGATGATTTTCAACCAAGACACAATCTAGACAGTGAAGACCTACTAACTTTGTTTGAGTGGGACGAGGAAACGTTTCTAAATAAAACTGCGGGCTCCCCCATAAGAAGAACTGGATATGAAAACTGGCGACGCAACATCGCTGTCGCGCTAGGCAATGCGCCCTATTCCAAGGCCGCTATCACCGCTTTAGATAACGCTCGAACGAATGCATCGGACAAGCTCTTAGTACATGTTGATTGGGCCCTTCGCCAACAACAAAATAAACTATAGAAACATCCTCCCTAGATAAACAAAATTCAAATCATACTATGGATCATCCACTAAAAAGCACGTTCATGAGAGAGAAGTACGCATTGCTGATTTTAACGAAATAGACGAATCAGCCCTTCTTGGGCAGTAGAAGCAACCAACTCTCCCGTCTTATTAAAAATTTTCCCTCGTACAAAACCTCGAGCCCCAGAAGCAGATGGGCTATCGGCAACATATAATAACCAGTCATCTAATCGAAATGGGCGATGAAACCAAATAGCATGATCAAGACTAGCAATGTTCAAATTTGGATTACCAATAGAAATTCCATGCGGCTGAAGTGCAGTCTCTAAAAAGCCATAATCAGTGGTATAAGCCAACATTGATTGATGCACTAATTCATTATCAGGAAGAGGAGAAATACTTCGTATCCACATATGACGAGCTGGCAATCCAGGACGCGGACGAAACGGATTTTGATTTTCCACAATGCGGTATTCGATCGGCCGTTCAGCGGTCAATAAGCTGCGAATTTTAGGTGGGATCTCTTCAGCATGTTTCTGGAATAAACTGAGTTCTGATTTAAAATTTTCGGGGCCAGGTACATTTGGCATAGATTCTTGATGGGAGAGTCCCTCTTCATGTTTTTGAAACGAAGCCGTCATCACCAAAATGGTTTTCTGGTTTTGGCTGGCAATAACACGACGAACACTGAAACTTCCACCGTCTCGCACTGTCTCAACATCATAGTCGATTATTTGCTTCGCATCTCCAGGACGAATAAAGTAGCTGTGTAACGAATGCGGCACTCGTCCTTCAGGAACGGTTTGTGCCGCTGCACTCAATGCTTGACCAACAACTTGTCCGCCAAAGACCTTAGGAAACCCTAAATCTTGACTCTTACCGACAAATTTAGTGTCAGAAACCCGATTCAAAGTGAGTATATCGATCAAATTATGTATAACACTACGCACTGTGATTCCCCTATTCCTATAGTGGTTCTAATTGCACTCAAATATTGCGTTATTTGAACATAACGTAAGCCGCAGTCAATACAGAGAGACTTTACCTCTGTAGATAAATTTTGCTTCTATTAGCAAATTGTAGCGAGGCCAATTCAAGTGTCAGATTCCAAGCTCATCGATCCGTTTGGTCGAAAAATTGATTATTTACGTATTTCGGTGACGGACCGCTGTGATTTTCGCTGTACCTACTGCATGGATGAGAACGCAACTTTCTTGCCTCGTCGCGATATTTTATCTCTAGAAGAGATCGTTCAAGTTGCAAGCTCATTCGTAGCATTAGGCACTCGAAAAATCCGTATTACGGGCGGAGAACCTCTGGTACGAAAGGACATTCTGTTTGCTCTAAAGCAAATAGCTGCTCTACCTGGACTTGATGAGCTCACCATTACAACGAATGGTTCACAGCTTGAAAAAATGGGCCAGCAGCTATACGACGCAGGTGTTTCTCGCATCAATATTAGTTTAGACACCCTTAAACGTGAACGCTTTGAAGAGCTTACACGTCGGGATAAACTCGACCAAGTATTACGTGGCATCAAAACAGTCAGCAAACTCCCCTTTAAGCAATTAAAGCTGAATGCCGTGATCCTAGGTGGTCATAATGATGACGAAATAGAAGACTTAGTTGAATTTGCAATAGCCCATAAAATGGACATTAGTTTTATTGAAGAAATGCCATTGGGTCAGATTTCTCACCATGATCGTGCCAAGGTCTACATATCCAGTGACGAGTTACTAGAACGTTTACAACACCGCTGGCAACTGAGCCTTTCAGAACGCTCGACTGGCGGGCCTTCACGCTATTACGACATTGCCGGAGAAAGCCAGCAAGTAGGATTCATTTCCCCACACAGTCATAATTTTTGCAGTACATGCAATCGAGTACGCTTGACGGCAGAAGGTCGCCTGTTACTTTGCTTGGGCAATGAGCATTCAAAAGATTTAAAATCGGTGCTACGAACTCATCCCGACGATGCAGATTTATTACAGCAGAGTATTATTGATTCTTTAGTACTCAAACCCGAGAAACACCACTTTAATTTAGATGAAGAACCCCAAATTCTGCGCTTCATGAGCGCCACTGGCGGTTAACAAAGGATTTTATTATGGCTAAAACCCCGTCCCCTTTTCGCCCGCTTAACATCAATGTATTAACCGTTTCTGATACCCGCGGTATTGCAGAAGACACATCCGGTGAAGCGCTCATTACCATGCTTCAAGACGCCGGACATAATCTCGGTGAGCGAGCGATTGTAAAAGATGATGTTTATGCCATGCGCGCCGTGGTATCCAACTGGATAGCTGATGACAGAGCGCACGTTGTCTTGATCACAGGCGGTACTGGTTTTTACTCACGTGACAGTACGCCGGAAGCCATCATGCCGTTGCTGGACAAAGAAGTCGATGGTTTTGGTGAGCTTTTCCGCCAAATATCTTATGAAGAAATTGGCACCTCGACAATTCAATCTAGAGCACTTGCAGGCCTTGCCAATAAAACACTTATTTTCTGCTTACCTGGCTCTACAGGAGCTTGTCGAACTGCGTGGAGCGGTATTATCCAAGAGCAGTTAGATGCACGTCATCGTCCATGTAACTTCGTTACGATGCTTTTGGGGCCATACCAACCCCCTGTTCACGAGGTATAATTCATGACGGCATTAATGCCTTTTAAAGACGCGATTCAGCACATTAAAAACACCCTGTCCCATGCAACGTTAACCGAGCGTGTTTCATTAGACCATGCTCTGGGACGCATTTTGTCTCAGGATATTATCTCTCACATTGACGTCCCCCCTGCGGCCAACAGTGCGATGGACGGTTTTGCCGTTTGCACCCGTGATTTGCAAGACAGTGCAACATTATCGGTTTCGCAACGCATTGCAGCGGGTAACGCCCCAACGCCTCTCACGCCAGGCACCTGCGCTCGTATTTTCACTGGCGCCGAAATCCCTGCTGGGGCTGACGCCGTTGTGATGCAAGAAAATACCAGGCAACAAAACGACCATATTACGTTTCTTCAGGCCGTAAAGCCAAACGATAATATTCGTCCAGCGGGACAAGACATTGCAAAAGATGCCCTGGTGTTAGCCGCAGGAAAGCGCTTATCTGCCATAGATATTGGTGTATTAGCCAGTATTGGTATTACCTGCGTCGACGTCTTTACACCATTAAGAGTGGGTGTTCTCACCACAGGTGATGAATTACAGCAACCTGGTCAACCTCTTACGGCCGGGCAAATTTACAACTCAAATGGCCCACTTATTGAGTCATTAGTAATCAGTGCGGGACATCAGGTAAGTTTACGCCGACATGCTATGGATTCCGTAGAAGCCACACAAACGGCCCTGAAAGAACTCAGTGACTGCTCCGATATCATTGTCTCTTCTGGCGGTGTTTCTGTAGGCGAAGAAGACCATGTAAAAGCCACCATTGAAAAAAATGGTCAGTTGCATCTTTGGAAGATCGCTATAAAACCAGGTAAGCCCTTAGTGTTTGCCAAGGTATTTGATACACCTTTGCTGGGATTACCAGGTAATCCCAGCTCTACTCTGGTCACATTCCACCTGTTTGCAAGACTGGCACTGGCAACAGCCGCAGGTGAAAACTTAGACTTACCGAAGCCCTTACCAGTCAAATGCGATTTTTCGCGTAAGGGAAATAAGTCTCGAGATGAATTCTTAAGGGTGCATGTAAACAACGGCGTTGCAACACCGCACGTTCAACAAAGTTCTGGTGCTTTATTGGCTGCCTGCCAAACAGATGGTTACTTACATGTACCAGCGGAGCACAATATTTCGCCAAATAGTGAATTCGACTTTTACCCATTTAACAGCTTCTAAACTACACTTAATGGATCTATCCCCTATTATTAGGAGTAACCGTTGTGAGAGATAGAAACTGGGAAGCGTCATTGTATGAACATCAACACGAGATGATTAAACGTCTTGATGTTCATCGTCAAAAAGATCGAAACGATCAGCTTACTCAAGATGAGATAATGGCCGTGGAACACACCTTCCAATTATTAGTGGCCTCGATGCTCGATTTCGCTCGTTATGTACTTAAACATCACTATGATGTTTCTGTTGAACGTCGGGATCAAGTACTGGATGCTTTAATAGAACACAAAGACGTAACCTATGAACAAGGTGAGCAGATTCGAGTACTGGTGGAACTGCGCCAAAAGATACTATTTGATTACTTAGATGAGAATTTCATCGAACTGTCTTCGGCATTATCCTTACGACGCTACGCCTTAGTAGAAGTACTTACTAAAGAGTGGACCTCAAGACTTGTTCAAGAGGACCATTAAAAGCAAAGTGCTCCCTAAAGCATTGCTTTAAGGAGCTTAATGCTGGTTAGGTTACAGATTCAGTGATCTCGTCTGAACTAAGTCCTAACAAGTAAAGCACTCCTTCTAACCCCAACTGGCTCATTGGACACGGCGCTTGTTTACGCACAATCGGTTTAGCATGCAATGCTACCCCTAACCCTGCATCATTAAGCATAAGCAAATCATTGGCACCATCGCCACACGCTATCGTCTGGGAATAAGGTACAGAATATTGCTCTTTCAACTGTGCTAGCAGTTGCTGCTTACGCTTCGCATCGACAATGGGGCCAATGTGCTTACCGGTCAATGTTCCGCCTACAATGTCTAATTCATTCGCATGTACTTCGGTCATACCATAATCTTGCTGTACACGATCGGCAAAGTAGGTAAAACCTCCCGATAAAATAGCCGTCTTCCAACCAAATTTATGCAGTACTTCCATCAATATTGAAATGCCATCCATATGCTCTATACGCTGGTAAACAGAATCCATCACATCGCTGCTCAAACCGTTTAAAAACGACAAACGCTGCACAAAGCTCTCAGTAAAATCGATTTCACCACGCATCGCACTGGCTGTTACGGCCGCAATTTGTTCACCTATTCCCATCTCCACCGCTAACTCGTCCATAACTTCAGCTTTAATCAGCGTAGAGTCCATATCAAAGACAGCTAACCCCGGCTCAGAAAGTATTGGTGTAAAAGGTTGGAAAATATGGTCGATTCCAGACGCATCCGCCATGGCTAACAATTGCACCCGAAGCTCTTCATATTTACCATCGTCGATGGTAGTGCTAAGGTCGTAGCGCTGAACACAAAATACGTCTTGAGGATTTGTCAGAACTCTTGTCGAAGTCTCTAATAATTGTTGTTCAAGCCAAGCTTCAAAGGTTGGCAAGTAGTCGGCGAGATGATCGCCTATAAGCGTAATCGAAGCGGTCATAACAACTCCTGATAATGGGGACACTTACTATATCAAATCCCCATACAGACGCTAACCACAATTAAGACCTAAAGAAATGCCATCTAGATCCGTAAACCTATAAGAACGCCAATAAATCATTGGGTATATCAACTAGATACCTACTTAATATTTGTACCGGGACGTCGATGGACACCTTAAAAAAACTATCATCAGGGTATTATCAGCTGCTTAAAAAATGCTCTTCAGCAAGCATTTTATTGTCAACCTATTTAGCACTGATTCTAATTACACTGTCGACCGTATGGTTTTCGGTTACATCTGCTGTTGACAAACATCTTAATCAACAAACCGATGTACTGGGCAGCAGCTTAGCGACCCAAGCCGCTTTTAACGCAACCCAATCGATCTTGACCAATGATCTACTCAGTTTAAATGTTTTGTTGAACCGTCTTGTTGTCAGCGACAATATTTTGAGTGCACGCGTGTACAACAAAAAAGACGAACTGCTTGCCGAAGCGAATATCAATGGCAACCAGTCTAAAAGTGAGGTCGACCTTCGCCCTTCTGACAAGCATCGAGTCTACAGCTCCCCGATACGCTTTCGTGATGATGTTGTAGGCCATGTTCTAATTACGCTGGATAAGTCATCCGCTCAGAATACCTTGAGCCATATTAGCAACTTGGTCATCGGCTTAGGCATTTTTCTCACCGCGATCACCAGTATAATTTTAGTACTGATAACAAGACGTTTGTTCATTCCTATTACAAGAGCCACTGATGCGTTAGAGGCGTATACCAATGGTACAAACAATGCACCCATGCCAGAAAAAAGCTATCGAGAGGCTCATGAGCTAATTCATCATGTTCAGCAACTACAGAGCCTTGAGCTAAAAGCTCCGCTACAAAAAGAGATACAAACTCCCGACTTAGCCGAACCGAGTGTTGATAAAGAAGGTCAATTTGAAATTAATTTTGAACAGATAATCAAAGAGTCAGAGCGTGAATCCTGTGCTTTATTTATTCAATTAAAACACCTGAATCAATGGCGGGACGAACTCCCTCCTTTGCAAGTCGCAAATTTGCTTACACCTATTTACCGAACCATTTTCTTAGCATCTGAATACTATAATGGCCAAGTTCACCAATATGAGAAAGATTGTATCTTGATGCTTTTTCAAGCAAAAAACTGTGACGATAATCTATACATGAATGCAGCTTGTTGCGCTGAACTCATCCAAGAATTACTGATTAAATTAATGAGCAGTGATCTATATGAAGAAGTACCAGAGATCAGTTACCACATGGGGCTTCACAATGGCGACGAGTCTATTTCACGTATGTACGAAGCCAATAAAATCAACACAGAAGAAATTACACCTTTTATAACGTTAGCCAATTCATTAGCACTCTCCGAGTCTCACAATAAACTTGTATTGAGTGAAGAGATCATCACTGTACCTGAGATTCAAAACCGAATTATATTGAGTTTGCCGGAAATCATTGAGCTTGAAAGCGGCGATGAAATATTGGCGTATTCAGTGAAAGGATTATCTGAGAAATACCGTACTCGAGTGGACGAACAAATTAATGAGCTCGCATTAGAGTACGAAGAAGTTTAATAATTTGCCGCTTTAAACATAAAAGCCCCAGCTATCTTTTGATAGTGGGCTTTCATGTTTTTGACAATACTAACTGTCTAGATTGATCACGTCCGTTAATGACAGACCACGGTTCTGTAACATAATCCGCAATTTACGCAACGCCTCAACTTGTATTTGTCGAACACGCTCTCGTGTCAATCCAATTTCAGCTCCAACATCTTCAAGCGTACTTGGCTCATAGCCACGTAGACCAAAACGTCTTGCAATCACTTCACACTGCTTATCGTTAAGCTCATCAAGTAACTGCTCAATATTATGATGCACATCGCCTTCTTGCCGATCCTCTTCAGGCCCAGCATGCTGGGTATCAGCCAATACCTCCACTAAGCTTTTATCGCTGTCTAATCCACCAACTGGGGAATCAATGGAGCTAACTCGTTCGTTTAAACTCAGCATACGTTGAACATCCTCTACAGGACGGTCCAACATTTGCGCAATTTCTTCTGGGCTTGGCTCATGGTCAAGCTTTTGCGTCAACTCACGAGCTGCTCGCAAATATACATTCAGCTCTTTGACTACATGAATAGGCAAACGGATTGTTCGTGTCTGATTCATGATCGCACGCTCTATGGTTTGACGAATCCACCACGTAGCGTAAGTTGAAAAGCGAAAGCCTCGTTCAGGGTCAAATTTTTCAACGGCACGAATCAAACCTAAATTGCCCTCTTCGATCAAATCTAAGAGCGTTAGGCCTCTATTTAAGTAACGACGAGAAATCTTAACGACCAAACGTAAATTACTCTCAATCATCCGTTTACGAGCTGCCTCATCGCCTTTTAATGCTAATCGAGAAAAGTAAACCTCTTCCTCTGCAGTCAATAACGGGGAATAACCAATTTCGCTTAAATATAACTGCGTCACATCCAAAGACTTAGCGTCGTTGTCTGCATAACGAGCATTTACCGCTGATTCAAAATCATCTGCCTCTTCCTCAGACACAGAGTCATTTATATTTTCGAAATCAAAATCATCCGTACTCTTAAGAATTTCTTCTGCCGACTTGTCCATCTCTACTGATTTCATATAGCCCTCCTCAACGCCCAAATTATGATTATTATTTTTTGGGGTAGTACTTATTTTTTAGGTAGTACTTTAAGTGGATCGATTGGCTGACCGTCACGCCTCACCTCAAAGTGTAGTAAAGGTTTATCCGTTCCTTTACCACCAATGATTGCGAGAGAATCACCTGATCGAACACTTTGCTTTTCCTTAACTAAGATACGCTCATTGTAAGCATAGGCACTAAGATAAACTTCGTTGTGTTTCACTATGACTAAATTACCATAACCAATCAAGCCATTTCCTGCGTATACCACAACTCCATCAGCCGCTGCTTTTACATGCTCAGCATCTTTGCCTCGTATGTCTATACCTTTACTACTAACACCAGCATTTGAAAAGCCCCTAGTTACTGAACCTGAAATAGGCCAGCGCCATGAAGACACTTTTTTATCTGGTATCTTTACAGTCGACACAGTCTTTGTAGGAGAGTTCACTTTTACAGTAGTATTTTTTGGTACAGACTTTTGTTGAGTTGATGTCGTTTTAGCAACTGTCCTTGTCTTTGTAGATGGCCGTATTACAGAACCTTTCAGGCGAATTTTTTGGTTAGGATATATCGTGTAAGGAGCTACAATATTATTAATTTTCGCCACTTGGCGATAATCTAAACCGAATGAAAAAGCGATAGAAAACAAGGTGTCACCCGAGTTTACACGATATACCCCATTACTAGGCATAGCCCTTGTTCTCGGGCTGTTCGCTGAATTTTTGAAAGACCCGGTATTAGAATAATGAAAACTGTCTGATGCACACCCCGATAAAACCAAACATAGCATTAGGGCCCCGCTGAGCTTGCGTGTCAGCAATTTAGAGATCTTATAAAATATTCTCATCTGCCCAACTATTTGCATTTAAACTCACTTTACTTACACAGATCGGGATTAATAATAGTCGCGTTTGATTTTTGTAAGAAGATGTAATGTGTTCCAAGAACGAACAACGCACCGAGTAAAATTAAACCACATGGAATAATCAAACCATCGATTATCACAAAGTTGTCCATATTCCATGGCAACAGAAGATGCTCCTCGGCAGGAAGGCGCTTACTGCCTACATCAATAAAAGATACGGCTTCTTTCCAAGGCCACACTTTCACTAACGCACCTAACATAATACCGGTTAGCATCGCTAAAGTGACCGACTTTGCATGGGTTAGTAGCCAATTCAATAACTTCGAAAAACTTAACAAACCCAATACAGCGCCAGTTGCGAAAACAATAATCACGACAAGATTAAGGTCTTTAACTGACGTAATAATAAACCCGTACATTCCCAGCATTAATAAAATAAAGCTACCGGAAATGCCAGGTAAAATCATGGCGCAGATGGCAATCATGCCGGAACAAAAAACCATCACTAAGTTCGTATTGACTTGCGTCGGCACCAACAAAGAAAGCCCGCTACCGACACTAATACCAATCAACATTATAAGTCCATGTTTAACAGTAAAAGCTGGTATTTCATGAATCAAAACATAAGCTGAAGCAATAATTAGCCCAAAAAAGAAACTCCATAACCAAACAGGATAATCTTGTAATAACGTTGTTATAAGGCTCGCGAGACCAAAAATACTGGTCATGATGCCAAGTAAAAGCGCTAATAAGAAACCGCCATCAAAGTGCTTCCATAAGCCCTTGATATCACCTTTGCAAAGCATTGCAATACTTTGACGGTTGACACCGCTTAGCGCACTAATCAAGCGACTATAGATGCCTATAATAAACGCCATCGTGCCACCAGATACACCTGGCACCACATCCGCAGCCCCCATAAGTACACCGCTTAAATAAATTTTTAGCCACTTAGGCATCCACTTTTCCTTCCAATAATGGGACAAACTGAGCTGGAGCCGATTCTAAACGCTTCCATTTATCTCCGACTCGGCGCCAACATCCAATAGAAGGCACCTCATCCGCAATAGGCATAATTAAAATACCATCTTCTTTCAGCATATCTGTCAGAGCTGAGGGGACTTTACTCGCCATTGCCGTGACGATGATGGCATCCATTTGCACTTTTTGTGGCCATCCTAAATGACCATCACCATGCAAAAACTCAACATTGTTAATCCCCATATTTCTTAAACGCTCTTGCGCTTGGACATGAAGGCTCTTCTGTCGTTCAATGGTATGCACTTTATTAAAGAAATGCGCTAACAAGCAGGTTTGATACCCCGAGCCAGTCCCTATCTCAAGCACTCGCCCTAATCGTGCATAGGACAACAGCCACAACGTCATTCTAGCCACGGTTAGCGGTTGGCTGATGGTTTGACTACGACCGATAGGAAGAGCCGTTGGGCTGTATGCCAAATGTGAAAAAGCAGGCTCAACAAATTCTTGGCGTGGTAGTGTCGCCATTAGTTCAAGCAATTCTTTATGACTAACCCCCTCATTAACCAAGTGCTCTAGCATTTGACTAGAGCGCGGTTGTGAGCGCTTTAAAAGGTCATCTAATGCAATGCTCATGGCGCTATATCATTCACCCATTGATTCAGTTGATGTAATGCAGAATGACAAGTCATGTCTGTATGCATTGGCGTAATCGAAATATAGCCATTGGCAACCGCATGAAAATCGGTTCCCTCTTGGGCATCATTTGGTTCAGCTAATGCTCCAATCCAGTAACACTCAAGACCTTTTGGATGGTTAGCTAGAATCGCTGGATGTGCTTGATGGCGATACCCTAAGCGTGTCACTTTAATACCTTTAACTTCAGCAAACGGCAGGTCAGGAATATTAATATTAAGCAGCACTTTAGGCGGTAACGCTAGCGTATGTGAGTCTTGTAATAGCTTACTCACCCATTTTGCCGCGGTATCAAAGTAACGATTCCCCACCAAAGATACGGCAATTGCTGGCCGCCCCAGATGACGCGCTTCCATCGCTGCGGCAACGGTACCCGAGTAAATCACGTCATCCCCTAAATTAGGACCGTGATTAATACCAGAAATCACGGCATCAAAGCGCCCATCAATCACTTCAGACAACGCTAAATTAACACAATCAGTTGGCGTACCATCCACTTTATATTGGCCTTCACGAACCAGCGTAGGACGCAAAGGGCGCGTCAATGTTAGAGAGTTACTTGCACCACTACGATCACGATCAGGTGCCACTAAGGTACATTGGAAATCTTTCTGTAAGTAATTGGCTAACGTTTGAATGCCTTTAGCATCCAGTCCGTCATCATTCGCTAGTAATAATCTCATGACGTTTTTCTTGGGATCGATCATTAATAATAAACAACTCACGCAACACACTGGTCGCAAAAGCACCCTTAGGCAGCTCAAATTGAATCACCAACTGCTCCGCTTCATTGGTAGCATTTAGCAATTCCCAGGCCATGTCTTTCGGTACAATTCGAGTCGCACGACTGTCACGAGAAAAATCAAAGCTAATCAACCCTTTTAATAGTTCGCTTTGCTCAGCGTAAAGGATGGCCATAGCTTCCGCTCGTTCAGAATTTGTGCCCATAGGCCAGCCATCACTAATCAATGGCAACACCGGCGAAACGTCCCCTAAACGGGTTCGGTACAAGGTATCCAAACTTAACTCTTTGACTCGGAACGATTGAGAGCCATCTCTTGGTTGAGCAATATCACCTGTTTTTATCATATCCCAACTGCTATCTGCGACAAACTGAGACAAGGCTTCATTAAAAAACCATGATCGAATGGCCGACAACCAGAACGACTGTGTTTTATTGAGCTTATACGTGCCATGACGACCAGGCATCACGAACTTGTAGCCATTCACTAAGTTATTGCCATCAATACCAAAGCGTTGCTCGCCATAGTAATTCGGTACGCCATGGCGCTCAATGAGACTTAAGCGCTGCTTTATCTCATTAAGATCCCCTTGAATATTACGCAAACGCAAACTAAAGCGGTTCCCTAGCAATCCCCCGGTGCGCAACTTTTTACTATGACGCGTTTGCAGTAGCACTTTCACCGTTTCCGGCTCACGAAAAACTTGTTCAATATCACTCAAATCTGGTGCTTGACCAATGATATGCAAACAAAACCATTGACGTGTACAGGCATGTCGGTCTTTAACACCTGCATAGGTAACACGACTCGGTGAAATATCAGCGGCCTGCGCCAAACGCTTAGCTAGGAAATCAGTATTAACGCCTTGCTTCTCTACCCATAGATAAACAAATTCGCCTTTCCCTTCTGGCTCAAATCCTAAGATTTCTTCTACCAAGAAGTCACTGACCTGCGTTTTTAGGTCTGCTCGGGCTTGCGGCTCCGTCCATGCATAGTGCCATTGTGTGTTCATGCATTGTCTCGATACAGTAGCGCAACCGCTTCCACAGCGATGCCTTCTTTACGACCCGTAAAACCTAATTTCTCAGTCGTTGTCGCTTTTACATTTGTTGCAGACATGTCGATCTCAAGATCTACGGCAATGTTAGTACGCATAGCATCGATATGAGGACGCATTTTGGGAGCTTGAGCAATGATAGTGACATCAACATTTCCGACTAACCAGCCAAGCTTCCTGATCTCAGCATAGGCTTGAAGTAATAAACCACGGCTGTCTGCGCCTGCAAATTCAGCATCAGTATCCGGAAAGTGTTTACCAATATCACCTAGAGCTGCGGCGCCTAATAAAGCATCCGTCAAAGCATGCAAAGCTACATCGCCATCGGAATGAGCTACCAGCCCTTTTTCATAAGGAATGGTTACCCCCCCGATTACGATATGATCGCCTTCGCCAAACTTATGAACGTCAAAGCCATGGCCAATTCGAAATGGCACCATAAAAATCTCCTTACTATAACTCGGAACTGTGAATACTAATAAGCGCTTGAGCGATCACTAAATCATCCGGTACCGTAATTTTTAAATTGCTCGATTCACCTTCGATCAAATCCGGTTGCCAATCTAATAGCTCCATTGCCGAGCTTTCATCGGTAATCGCGATTCCTTCTTCTGTCGCGCTAGCAATACCTTCATACAATGCCATCAGTGGGAATTTTTGAGGTGTTTGAGCCTGCCATATAACACTGCGGTCAACCGTTGCAGTCGCGCATTGATCGTTTGCTAGTTTCAATGTGTCTTTACACGGGATAGCCAATAAAGCACCTTGCTCACCGGTATGCGACACAATACGTGTCAGAGCCGATTGAGAGAGTAACGGACGTACCGCATCATGTACTAATACGGAATCAGTTTCAGAAACACCAAGGGCCAATAATACTTGCAGACCATTTAATACCGTATCCGATCGCTCTTCACCACCGTCAAAACGAACCACTTGAGGATGCGTTGACCATTCAGAATCCGGCCAATACTCATCGTCTGGACTGACACCAACAACGACCCCAGCTACATTAGGATGACCAATAAAACGAGATATTGTGGTATCAAGGATAGTTTTATCATTAAGCATTAGATATTGCTTTGGTTGCGCACTTGCCATGCGCTTACCAACCCCTGCGGCTGGAATAATTACCCAATACTGTGTCATTACTTTTCTACTATTCGATAAAAGACTTCACCGTCTTTGATATATTGAAGTTCTGTCCGAACGTGTTCTTCGATCGCATCTCCGCCTCGACGCAAATCACTTATTTGGGCACGTAAGGCATCATTACGCACTTTCAGACGCTTATTAATCTGTTCTTGATACTCAATCTGCTTGGCCAGTTCTTCTTCGCGCTTTATGCC
Source organism: Marinomonas atlantica (assembly GCF_001639725.1). GTDB lineage: Bacteria > Pseudomonadota > Gammaproteobacteria > Pseudomonadales > Marinomonadaceae > Marinomonas > Marinomonas atlantica. The sequence goes on along the minus strand of NZ_LTAW01000013.1, from coordinate 35,823 downwards.
CTGCTCTCCCCAATAGCTTTGGTAAAAGAAATAAGCAGACACGCTTAGAAATATGGCAATAAAAATACGCAACATCATGTTGGAAGATTCAGACTCTGGACAAAGGAGTGCCCATTATTTCGCGAAATGGGAGAAAAAAACATAAAAAAGGGAGAACGAATGTTCTCCCTTTTAAAATCAGACCAAACTTTACGCTTGGCCTTTGATCTCAGAACGACCTTTATAAGGTGCTTTACCACCTAGCTGTTCTTCAATACGTAACAATTGATTGTACTTAGACACTCGGTCAGAACGACATAGCGAGCCTGTTTTAATTTGGCCTGCTGCGGTACCTACGGCTAAATCAGCAATTGTTGCGTCTTCTGTCTCACCTGAACGATGGGAAATGACAGCCGTGTAACCTGCTTCTTTCGCCATTCTGATGGCTTCCAGAGTTTCCGTCAAAGAACCAATTTGGTTGAATTTGATCAGGATAGAGTTTGCAATACCTTCATCGATACCGCGCTGCAGTATCTTAGTATTGGTCACAAACAAGTCGTCACCAACTAATTGAATCTTGTCGCCAAGAATCTTAGTCTGATAAGCAAAGCCGTCCCAGTCAGATTCATTTAAGCCATCTTCAATAGACACAATTGGATAATCGTTGCATAGCTCTGCAAGGTAGTCAGAAAAACCCTCTGACGTGAAGACTTTGCCTTCACCTTTAAGGTTGTACTGACCATCTTCGTAGAACTCAGATGCTGCACAGTCCATCGCTAAGGTAATGTCTTTACCTAATTCGTAGCCCGCCGCTGCAACCGCTTCTTTGATCACAGCTAGCGCTTCTGCATTAGAAGCAAGATTCGGTGCGAAACCACCTTCATCACCTACCGCTGTGCTAAGGCCACGTTCGCTTAGCACTTTCTTCAAGGCGTGGAAAATTTCCGCACCGTAACGTAGTGCTTCACGGAAATTAGGTGCACCTACAGGCTGAATCATGAACTCTTGGATATCAACATTGTTATCTGCATGCTCGCCACCGTTAATGATGTTCATCATTGGTACAGGCATAGAATACATACCAGACGTGCCGTTGATGTCAGCTATGTGTACGTACAATGGCACTTTCTTAGAAGCGGCTGCGGCTTTCGCAGCGGCCAAAGACACTGCTAAGATTGCGTTAGCACCAAATTGAGATTTGTTCTCAGTTCCATCAAGATCAATCATGACCTTATCTAGTTCAGCTTGTGCTGTCGCATCTTTGCCAATAAGCGCTTCACGGATAGGACCGTTTACCGCTGCAACCGCTTTCAATACACCTTTACCTAAGTAACGGCTTTTATCACCATCACGTAGTTCCAAAGCTTCACGAGAACCGGTCGAGGCACCAGAAGGTGCGCATGCTGTACCAAACGAGCCGTCGGCTAGGATCACGTCAGCTTCCACTGTTGGATTACCGCGTGAATCCAGAACTTCTCTGGCCTTGATATCAACGATTTGACTCATAACAAACCCCTTTTTGTAGATGAAAAATTCACAAACTTCTGTCTGCTAATACTATTTTTCTTTTCCTGCATACTTCAGCGCAGCATGTACAAATGCACTGAACAGGCCGTGTCCGTATCTTGGTGTAGATGTAAATTCTGGGTGGAATTGACATGCAACAAACCAAGGATGGTCGGCAATTTCTACCATTTCTACTAGTGAGTTATCTCCAGATAAGCCTGAGATCGTTAAACCGGCTTCTTTTAACGCTGACACATAGTAGTTATTTACTTCATAACGATGACGATGACGCTCACTGATCACTGGTTCGCCGTACGCAGCATGTGCTTTCGTACCATCTACTAAGTTACAGTTTTGTGCGCCTAGACGCATCGTTCCGCCTAGATCGGATTGCTCTGAGCGGATTTCTTTTGAACCTTCAGAGTTGACCCATTCAGTGATTAGACCAACCACAGGGTTCTCTGTTTTAAGATTAAACTCGGTGCTGTGAGCCCCTTTCAAATTTGCCACGTTACGCGCAAACTCAATCACAGCTACTTGCATACCTAAACAGATACCCAAGTACGGAATTTTGTTTTCACGTGCGTATTGCGCAGTACGGATCTTACCTTCCACACCACGTTCACCAAAGCCACCAGGTACTAGGATCGCATCCATACCTTCCAACACGGAAGTGCCTTCTTCTTCAACCTTTTCAGAGTCAATGTAATGCAATTTCACTTTAGTACGAGCATGAATACCCGCATGATCCATTGCTTCAATTAACGATTTGTAAGCATCCAACAACTCCATGTATTTACCTACCATGGCGATGTTTACTTGCTTCTCTGGGTTAAGTTTCGCTTGCGCAACCTTATTCCAGATTTCTAAATCAGCAATGTTGCAGTCTAGGTTAAAGCGCTGAACGATGAGACTATCAAGACCTTGATCGGCCAACATTTGTGGGATCTTGTAGATAGTGTCTGCATCAGGTAGTGAGATAACGGCACGCTCGTCCACGTTAGTGAACAATGCAATTTTCTTACGATCTGCGATATCAATCGAAACTTCCGAACGGCATACCAGCACATCAGGTTGAATACCAATCGAGCGCATCTCTTTAACCGAATGCTGGGTCGGCTTGGTTTTCGTTTCGCCAGCTGTACGAATGTAAGGCACCAACGTCAAGTGCATGAATAGTGCTCGATGAGAGCCTAACTCAACTTTTAGCTGACGAATCGCTTCTAAGAAAGGTTGCGACTCAATATCACCGACCGTACCACCGATCTCAACTAGAGCAATGTCTGCACCTTCAGCGCCAGCAATGACACGACGTTTAATTTCATCAGTAATGTGAGGAATAACTTGAACAGTGCCGCCTAAGTAGTCACCACGACGCTCTTTCTGTAGAACGTGCTGATAAACTCGGCCAGATGTAAAGTTGTTGCGCTTGTTCATCTTCGTAGAGATAAAACGCTCATAATGACCCAAATCTAGGTCTGTCTCAGCACCGTCTTCAGTCACGAAAACTTCACCGTGCTGGAATGGGCTCATCGTGCCTGGATCAACGTTAATGTATGGATCCAGTTTTAGCATGGTGACTTTCAGACCACGGGATTCTAGGATCGCTGCCAATGAAGCCGATGCTAACCCTTTACCAAGTGATGAAACCACGCCGCCTGTGACGAAAATATATCGTGTCGCCATGTGTATTAAGCCCGCCTTAAATGTGTGAGATCGAAATGAGAAAAGGCACTTAAAAAGCACCTTTATGACGGGAGCAAATAATAGCACCAGCCCCCCTTTCACTCAACGTAAAAGCAGACAAGATTTGCGTCTTTTATAAACGAAACGTGTGAATCAGGGAAAATCTATGTAAACACAGGCAATCTAGATATCCAACACAAGACAGTCACTTCGGGATCGAGAGCAACATGGCATGATCAAATCACTGGAAGCACGCTCATCATTTGATAAGAAAGTATCTCGGTGATCTGGAATGCCCTCTACAACCCGAGTCATACACGTTCCACACCAACCTTCTTCACATGAAATGGGAATATCGATGCCATTTATTTCTAACGTCTGCGTGATACTTAGTCCCTCTTCAACATCAAATACCTCCCCTGAACTGGCCACTTTTATTTGAAAAGTCTCCCGAGGGGCGATGTCCACCTCAGGAGACGTAACCCCTTTGAAGAACTCATAATGCAATTTTTCTTCCGGCCAGCCTAAACTTCGCGCAGTATCAAGTACAGTATGTATAAAGTCATTTGGGCCACAAACATAGATATTACGTTTATCCGGCAACGACGCGAGCAAAGCTTGGATATCAACCCGTTCACCTTGCTTTTTGGTGAAGTGAAATTCAACTTTATCAGAGAAAGAAGCATTTTTGAGCGTACTGTAGAATGCCGCTTGATGAGCATTTTTAGCGGAATAATGAAACAAAAACTCCGCACCTGATTGAGATAACTTTTGCGCCATTGGTATGAGAGGAGTAACACCAATACCTGCGGCCATCAGTAAAGCAGGGAGTCTAGAATTACTGAGAGGGAAGTGATTTTCAGGAGGCTTCGCTTTGAGCTTATCGCCTTTTTTTAGACGATGGATTTCGGCAGAGCCACCACGAGAATTTGGATCACGTAACACGGCCACTTCAAATTCTTTTCCCGTTGTCGGTAAACGACACAACGAATACTGCCTCAACAAACCGCTAGGCAATTGCAATTCGATGTGTGCCCCTGCTTTATAGGATGGCAACGTACCACCATCTTGTTCAACTAACGTTAAGCGGATCACATCTTCCGCTTCTTTGAGAATGTGGCTCACAATTAAATCCAGCATAATGGCTTTCATCCACCCTCCTCAAGTACAAATAATAACTTACCATTAATATAGAAGAGACTTTCGAAAGAAGAAATACGCTGTTGCAAGGATGTATTTATTGTTTAAATGGATCTCCCAACGGTACTTCAAGAATATTGGTACCCCCCACTGGTTGTCCCACCATTTCATCGTAAGCACTTTGGTGACACAGAACCATCTGCTCAACCTGCTTATTGGTGAAGATTTTCTGTAGATCAAGCTTGTTATGACTGGTCACAAACACACCTTTTTGATCAGTAATGTAATGTTCTTCTCCTTCTGAAATAATAGATAGTTGGTATAAGTTAGACTCAAGTGAATGAATACAGACTTTTTCAATTTCAGTTATTTTTGCTAGCTCGGATAAGGTCATTTCGCTACTCTCCTTCTAGAATACGTAATATTGTACGCAAACTTTTCTAAACTGGATGTCATACGTCTACATCATGATCTCATCAGACTTATTAAAAAAACTCGACCATAACACTGTGTACCAAGATGCTTTGACGAAAGTGAATAAGCTCTTACCCAACCTTAAAAGTAGAATTATCATTGGTATTGGCGGCATTCCTGGTTCCGGGAAATCAACGTTAGCCGAATACATCTGTAATAGAACTAACCAGCAATACCCTCATAAAGTGGCCTGCGTTAGTATGGACGGCTTTCACATAAGCAAAGCGAAACTTAGCGCTATGGCTGATCCAGAAGCAGCGCTTGCACGGCGAGGAGCGCCCTGGACGTTCGACAGTGAGAGTTTTATAGAACATTTACGTCATTTCAAACAGCACCCCTCAAAGCCTCTTAGCTGGCCTAGTTTCGATCATGCTATCGGCGATCCTGTATTAAACGATGTGATAATTGATCCTGATATCAAAATACTGATTGTGGAAGGTTTGTATGTGCTGCACCAACAGCATGGCTTTGAAAAAGCGTCAGAATTTCTCGATTTTCGTTGGTTCATTCATTTAGAACTGGAGCATGCCATGGCTCAATTAGCCATTAGACACCAACAAGCGTGGGGGATCAGTGCGGAAGAAGCGAAACACAAGATTCAAATCAACGATGCTCTCAATGCTCAAATCGCCGATCTAAGCCAACAATATGCAGATCATATTCTGCATATTATTTGAACGATTTTGCCACTAATATCGCAACAAAATAACATGGAAACTCTTTGGTTATGGCGCTATGTTTTACGAACAATCTTACAAATGGCGTTGCACGTCAGGGTTCATAGCCAACCGAATTATAACAAAAAGGAAACCATTTATGACCTCGTCTTTCCCGTATAAGAAAACGCTGATTGCTTCTGCATTTGCGTTGTCTACCATTCAACTGCACGCGGCAGGATTCCAACTCAACGCCCAATCTGCGACCGGTCTAGGCCGAGCTTATGCAGGTGATGCTGTCATTGGTGATAACGCGAGCATCATTTCAAGAAACCCTGCCGGCATGGCACTGTTCGAGTCACCAGCGATGTCTATTGGTGCTGAAACCATTACAACTGATATAGAAACAAAAGATACTACCTACACCAATAATCTAACAGCAAGCAATACCAGCGCAAACACTGATGATATCGGCGGCACGTCAGTCGCACCAAACTTTCATTATATCCGACCGGTCGACGACAAGTTCGCTTGGGGTTTCAACGCTTACTCTAACTTCGGAACTAAAACCGAATTCAGCAGCGGCTACCAAGGTTATGAATACGGCGGTAAAACCGATGTCAAAAGCGTTAACTTTGGACTGGTTAGCTCATATCGAGTAACCGATCAATTGGCTGTCGGTGCAGGTATTGATGCCGTTTATGGAAAAGGTACGTTTATACGACCAGCCAATCCTGTAGTTGCCGCTCAATTTAATACCAACAATCTTTTAGAGATTGAGGCCGATGGTTGGGCTGTGGGATACAATCTTGGGTTACTATTTGAGGTCGATGACAATAATCGATTTGGCTTAGACTACCATTACAGCCCAGACATTGAGGCAAACGGAGAGGTCTACCGTTTTGGTTCTACCCCCACAAAACAATCCGATACTGTAATAATGCCTCTACCTGATATGGCTGAATTTTCAGGTTATCACCGCTTGGCACCAGAATACGCGGTTCATTACAGCGTGCAATTTATTCGCTGGTCTGAATTTGATGTACTGGAAGCCAAACAAGCCGGTCTAATCAACAACTACCAATGGCAAGATGCGTGGCATTACTCTATTGGTGGTACTTATTACATGGATGACGCTTGGGAGTTGCGTGCAGGCTATATGTACGATACCAGCGCTCAAGCTGATATGCGCTCACTTTCTGTTCCTGATTCCGATCGCCAATGGTTATCCGCTGGCTTTACCTACCGCCCAAGTCAAACCAGCAGTATCGACTTTGGTGCGACCTATCTCATAGGTGAAGATACAAACGTGCAAGAAGGCACTCAGCTATCCAGCATTCAAGGTACGACACACGCTGATGCTTTGTTGCTAGGGATACAATACAGCCGCTCTTTCTAGCGTTAGCAGATGTTCTTTAACGTACAAAGGCCCAGACTACCCTCTGGGCCTTTCAGTTAGGCCAACATAGACGCTCATTTCTGTGCCACTCTACGGTTAAAATAGCTTCAGGATGCTGCCAAAGATCCCCAATCGCAACCAAGGTATCAGCTTGATAGATATAAGGTAGATGGTCGCGCCACCAGATTGGAATTCTTTGATCTTGTAGCCATTTTTTGAGTGAACGATGTTTGCCATTTGCTAGTAATAAACGCTCCCCTTCTGGACGAGATTTAAGCTCTACAGCCTCACTACAACGAATACAATCAAACTCTCGTTCAAACCAAACGCGTTTTTTGAGCGCACCCAGTACAGGCAAACGCTCTTCAGGCAATACATACAAATGCTCGATATAACGCACAAGTCGATACCCTGAAGTTTGATACAAAGGCTGCTTACTTTGAGCGCCATAAAACATAGCAACAACAGCAGATAACTGAGCTTGCGTGAGCGAAACGTTCTGTTCTTTAAGGTAACTCGACAACCAAAAGGCTCTTTCATCAACCGGCAAAGAGGCTAAATTCAGTCCTCCAGTTTCATTAATATGTGTCTGGAGAGTGGTTCTGATTAAGCGCTCAATAACACGACCTTCTGACTGCATAAATTCGGCACTTTTAGCCACTTGCGCCATAAGAGCCCCATCGTTATCTTCCCAGGGTTCGATTACCTGATGACGAAGAAAGTTTCGTCGGAATCGCACGTCAGCATTCGATTCATCTTCAATCCAGTGAAGTGATTGCTGTTGAGCATATTCCATTAATACTTGTCGTGAGATCGTTAACAACGGACGCCAAAGTTGACCCAAACCGAGTGGACGCTGGGCAGGAATACCTTGAATGCCGCGCCAGCCAGTGCCTCGTTCTAAACGAAAGAGCAGCGTCTCTGCTTGATCGTTCGCATGATGACCTTGCAGCAATACATCACCATTCTCTAAGTAGCGCTCAAACACCTCATAACGCTTACGCCGAGCTTGCTCTTCAAGTGATTGGTGAGTATCAAGTGTGACCCGCTCATTGAACAACGGAATCTGATAACCATCACATATCGTCTGACAATGCAGCGCCCAAGCATCTGCATTGTCACTCAAACCATGATGTATATGAATGGCAGACACACGTGACCGTAAATCAGAAGAAAGCTGCCTCATCACACAGTGAAGCAAAACATGGGAATCCATACCGCCGCTGTAAGCAATATAGATCTTTCCTTGCTCCCCTAACAACCTTTGCAATGTTTCTGTCGATAATACAATCATGCTTTACCTAACAAACAGAAAAGGCGCCGAAGCGCCTTTAGTATGAACCATTTATCATGCTTATAGAGCAAATAAGTGGTGTTTCTTCTTACCTAATTTCACTAGGAAGTACTTGCCGTAGTAACCGTTCTGCGTGGTAAAGATATCCGCTGCAGACATGTTGTCATCCATGCCTTTTGCTACACCATTTACAAATACAGAATTACGCTGCAGAGCATCTTTTACTTGTTTGCCACTCGCGGCTAGTCCAGCATCCGCAAGCAGTGAGGTCATTGGCGTTTCCGCTAAATTGATACCTTCTAAAGAACTGCTTGGTAGACCATCCAGTTGAATTTGCTCAAGGTCTTGTTCGCTTAGCTTGTCCGTTTCACCACTGAACAACGCTTGCGTAATACGCTCAGCGGCGGCCAAACCTTCCTCACCATGCACTAAACGAGTTGCCTCATGCGCTAGTACTGCTTGTGCTTGCGGCTTACCGCCATTTTCTTGATCGGCTTTTTCAATCGCATCAATGTCTTCGATTGACATAAACGTGAAGTACTTCAAGAATTTGTATACATCTGCGTCAGCTGTACCCAACCAGAATTGATAGAACGAGTATTGGCTGGTCTTCGTAGGATCTAACCAAACCGCACCAGACTCTGTTTTACCAAATTTAGTACCATCAGATTTCGTTACCAAGGGAACTGTTAAACCAAATGTTTGCGATTGATTTTGACGACGAGACAGATCAATACCACCAACGATATTGCCCCACTGATCGCTGCCGCCTACCTGAAGCGTACAATCGTACAAGCGGTTCAATTCTGCGAAGTCCATGCCTTGCAACAATGCGTATGAAAACTCGGTAAAAGAAATCCCAGCACCTTCGCGGTTTAGACGTTGCTGAACCGACTCTTTGTTAATCATGGCATTGACAGAGAAATGCTTACCGATTTCGCGCAAGAAATCGATCACATTCATATTGCCAGTCCAATCTAGGTTGTTTACCACGCGCGCAGGGTTATCAACACCCTCGAACGCAACAAACTGACTTACCTGACCTTTAATTTTATCAGCCCAACTTGCCACGATATCAGACGTATTTAATGAACGCTCTGCGGCTTTAAAGCTTGGGTCACCAATCATACCAGTGGCACCACCAACAAGCGCAATTGGGTTATGTCCCGCATCTTGACAGCGCTTCAGTACCAACAAAGGCACTAAGTGGCCAAGGTGTAGGCTGTCGGCCGTTGGATCAAAGCCACAATACAAAGTACGACGACCGGATGACAAGTGAGCGCGCAGCTCTTCTTCAGCTGTCATTTGAGCGATAAGCCCACGAGCTTGTAAATCAGCTAATAGGTCGAGGTTTTGTTGTGTCATTGTTAGATCCAAATCCTAGTGTAGTAAAAATAATTAGCATTCAATTATAGCCACTTAGTTGATAGGATTACATGGCTTTATGCTTAAAATTGGAACTCAATATTGGACAAATCATTGCTATCTAAGGGACTTTTCTGGACATCCTTAGTTTTACTGCTCATAGGGGGTAGTTTGCTACTATGGGACGGTTCCTCAGAGCCTATGACAAATACACCTAAGCAGAGTACTGTTCTGACAAGTGCGGGACCGATTCCTGCTAAAGCAGACGTTCCTTCGCCAGAACATATCAAGCCAATACCACAAACACTTGAGTCTAAAACTGTGTTGCTTCAAAACGGGGATTCACTGTCACGCACCCTGAATCGACTTGGCGTTAGTAACCGTCAGATTGCCCAACTGCTGCAAGTAGATGAAAGCAATGTACTAAGTAACCTACAACCTGGACAAAAACTCACCACCAACATTTTGGTTCCCAGTAATAATTTGAAAAACCTCACTCTTTCAGTGAGCCGCGAACGCGCTCATGTGTTTAAGCAAGTAGACAGTGGTTATCGATACAATGAGCAGCTTACCCCCATTGAGACGGCACTTGCTTACAAAGAGGTCACCATTCAGAACTCATTGTTTGTAGACGGTACGGCGGCAGGTATTTCAGACAAGTTATTACTGCAAATTACCCGCATCTTTCGCTGGGACATCGACTTTGCCCTCGATATACGTCAAGGCGACCGTTTTGCCTTATTATTTGAAGAGCGCTTTATTGATGAAGAAAAAATAGGCACGGGCAATATTATCGCTGCGCAATTTATTAATAATGGCCGTGTTTTTGAAGCACTGCGCTATCAGCTCGAGCAACAAACGGACTACTTTACTCGTGACGGTTTATCATTACGTAAAGCGTTCATCCGCTCACCTGTCGATTTCACTCGTGTATCCTCCCAGTTTAATCCTCATCGACTGCACCCTATCTTTAAAACCAGTCGACCGCATCAAGGTGTTGATTACGCCGCACCAACCGATACGCCAGTACAAAGTTCAGGGGATGGTAGTGTGGCCTTTGTGGGGGAAATGAAAGGCTATGGCAATACGGTCATTATTGATCACGGTGCCGGCTACACCACCCTATACGCACATTTAAATGGCTTCTCCGAGCACATAATAGCGGGTAGAAAAGTGTCTCAAGGGGAGACTATCGCTTATGTAGGCCAAACGGGCTGGGCAACAGGCCCTCATCTACATTATGAATTCCGCATTAATGGTGCTCATCAAAACCCCGAAACCGTCGATATTCCTTACGACAGCCCTATGAGCAAATCCGAATTGATGGCTTTTTTACCTTATGCGCAAACATTAATGGAGAGACTAAAGCGCTCTCGCTCACAAGACTTGGCTAGTTACCTTGCGAGGCTATCTCGTAAAAATTGATACACTGCATTTTATAAAAAGTTAGACACAAAAAAGGCCGCGTAAGCGGCCCTTTTTAAAAGTAAGCGTTTTCTCTCTGATTAAAGAGCGCTTTCTACAAACTCTACAAGCTGAGACTTAGAAACTGCACCCACTTTGGTAGCAGCAACTTCGCCACCTTTGATAATAAGCAGTGTTGGAATACCACGTACATTGTATTTAGGCGCTGTTTCGGTGTTTTCATCAACATTGATTTTCACCACTTTCACACGACCAGCGTATTCTGCTGAAACGTCTTCAAGAACTGGCGCGATCATTTTACAAGGCCCACACCATGGCGCCCAAAAGTCTACGATAACAGGCAAGTCAGATTTTAGAACTTCTTCTTCAAACTGAGCATCAGTTACGTTGATAATATTTTCGCTCATCGCAAATTCCTTAAATTCGGTTATTCATTTATGGTGTAAGTGTAACACTATTCACGTCACGGCAAAATCAGAATACTTAACTAGAACGATAGCAAAATGCTATAAGGTCATGTTCTCAATTAGCGTAATCAACTCTGGTAAAGAATGCACTTCCGCATCAGGTACCACGCTCCATTCAGCCTTCCAACGGCGCGCTCCATGGCGGTTAAACCACACCGCACGCGCGCCAGCATTCACTGCGCCTTGAACATCATCAATAGGATGATCGCCCACATGGATAATACGGTCCATTGGTGTATCAGTACGTTCCGATAGGCGCGTAAAAATCTCAGGATCTGGTTTGGCAATCCCTTCTTTATCAGCCCGAATAACCGTGCCAAAATAATGTTCCAATGCAATATGTGGATGATATACATCGGCATTACCATTGGTTAAGGCAGCCAGTTCGTATCGTTCAGCGAGCTTTGTTAACATCGGGTGGACATCGGGATACAAGTCAACGCGCTGACGCCAATCGTAAAATACATTGAAAGCTTGCTCTGCTCGTTGCTCTGCTTCTTCAGCTGGCAAACCATAACGTTGCAAGGCCAAACGGTATTGCGCTAAGCGCACCTTTGTCACATCGTGTTTAATCTCTGGGTAAAGCTCATAAATCTCGAACTTGATAGGGTCCATTGTGGGCGTATAAAAACGCTCAGCAAATCCTGGAAAGTTACCCTCGAACCATTTCTCCATTGCATGCTCTGCACGGACAAGAGTTGGGTCGACATCCCAAAGGGTGTTGTCTAAGTCAAATGAAATCAATGTTTTCATGGTAATAGCCTTAATAGCAGCGCACTCAATAGGTCAGAAAGGTAATCTAAAAACAAGGAGCCCTTGTCTTTATCAAAATGGTTCAATCGATTAGAACCAAGCGCTAACACGCCATGATAAACCAATCGCCCACCTTCGAATGACACTAAAGGCAGAATGGCCGAAGACATCACTGAGTCACTTTGCGACTGAAATAAAAACTCAGACTCAACAACTGATAGTACGCCACAGTAGCAGCCTGACTGGGCCAACATTTCTTTTATAATTGGCTCTGCAGATTCCCAACTGGCCGTACGAACGGACGTATCTAATGGTTGCTCAGTAAACAGCACCATCGACATATAGTTGACCGCGAAGTCTTCACGCATCACCTCTTCGACAACCTCAGCAAAATCATCAAGCGAGTCACCACTTAGACATTTCAAGATCAGCCGACGACTTTTCTTCATGATGGCTTCGTTTTCACGAGCGATGCTCACTAAGCGTTCAAATTCACCACGGTATTCTGCGGTCGATTTACGCAATAACGAAACTTGGCGCTCCAATAACGAGATCGCACCACCATGTACCGGATGAGGAATGGTCAACTCTTCTAATAACTCAGGATTTCGCTCGAAAAAATCTGGCGTATCTTGTAAGTATTTAACTACGTCCTCTTCCGACATGAACCCTCTCTTATAGGTAAATTTGGCCTTCAAATACTTTTTGTGCAGGTCCAGTCATTTCAATAGAATGACCTGGTCCTCGCCAAGAAATACGCAAATCACCACCAGGTAAATGCACTAAAACATTGGAGGCAAGCCAACCTTGCTTAATTCCGGCCACAACGGCCGCACATGCGCCAGTTCCGCACGCTTGTGTTTCACCAACCCCACGTTCGTATACGCGCAAGTTAACTTCATCAGATGATAAGACCTGTAAAAAGCCAACATTTACATTGTTTGGAAAACGCTCATGATCTTCAATAATCGGACCCACGCGGTGCACAAGTTCATCCGTTAGTGCTTCTACACGAATCACTGCATGCGGGTTACCCACTGACACAGGCGTTAAATCGAAATGCTCACCTGCCACATCAATCACATAAACGTCAGCCAATTCATCTGCTACAAAAGGAAGGTCAGCAGGTATGAAACTAGGCTCTCCCATGTCCACACAGACTTGACCATCCTCTTGGATTTTCAACTGCATCTGACCACGCTTTGTTTCTACATCAATGACACGTTTATGAGTCAACTCACGATCCAGTACAAACTTTGCAAAACAACGAGCACCATTGCCACAATGCTCAACTTCCGAACCGTCACAATTATAAATACGGTAGCGAAAGTCCATATCCGGGTTGGAGGGAGGCTCAACAACCAACAGCTGATCAAAACCTATGCCACGGTTACGATCACCAAGGCGCTCGATCTGCGCCTTGTTGAAATACACTTTTCGAGACACGGCATCGACAACGACGAAGTCATTACCGAGGCCATGCATCTTAGTAAATTTTAGTAACACGTTACGCTCCTTAAGCAGGCAACAGTTGCTCACCGGCTAACTGGTGATCAATGTCTTCACGCTCACGGATTAAATATGTTTTATCACCGTCAACCATCACTTCCGCTGCGCGGCCACGACTGTTGTAGTTTGAAGCCATTGTGAAACCATAAGCTCCGGCTGAGCGAAGAGCTAGTAGATCACCCGGCTGAATGTCTAACTCACGATCTTTGCCTAGGAAGTCACCCGTTTCACAAATCGGACCAACTAGGTCATAGGTGCGTTTGCCTTCCGGTGTCGCACCTAAATTAACTGGGACGATGTCCATCCAAGCGCCATAAAGAGAGGGACGAATCATATCGTTCATCGCACCGTCGATAATGGCAAAGTTTTTATGCGCGGTGCATTTTAGGAACTCAACTTTCGTCATCATAATGCCGGCGTTCGCAGCAATTGAGCGACCTGGTTCAAAAGCCAGTGATAGATCACGACCTTTTACCTTGGCCAGTAATTGATCTGCATAATCTTTCGGCTCTGGTGGCACTTCATCACGGTAGCGCACCCCTAAACCACCACCTAAATCAAGATGTTTAATGGTAATACCTTGTTCAGCTAACTGATCAATCAGACCAATCAAGCGATCAAATGTGTCCATAAATGGCTGAAGCTCAGTTAGCTGAGAACCAATGTGACAATCTACCCCCATCACATTTAGGTTCTCTAACGAATGCGCCACGCTGTAAATACGCACGGCATCTTGAATATCGATACCAAATTTATTGTCTTTCAAGCCCGTTGAAATGTAAGGATGTGTTTTAGCATCTACATCAGGATTTACACGCAATGAAACTGGCGCCACAACCCCCATTTCGCTCGCCACAGTGTTTAGGCGATAAAGTTCTGACTCAGACTCAACGTTAAAGCAGTGAATACCAATTTCTAATGCACGACGCATTTCATGCGCTTGCTTCGCCACACCAGAGAACATCACTTTGCTCGGATCGCCGCCTGCACGCAAAACGCGTTCTAGCTCGCCGATGGAGACAATATCAAAACCTGAACCAAGACGCGCCAGCACATTCAAAATTGCAATATTGGAACACGCTTTCACGGCATAGCAAATCAACGTTGGGTGTGACGCAAAGGCATCCGCATACGCTTTGTAATGGCGCTCGAACGTGGCACGCGAATATACGTAAGTTGGAGTACCGAATTGATTTGCGATATCCGTTAATGAAACATCTTCAGCGTGAAGCTGCTGACCAGAGTAATTAAAAAAGTCCAAGGGAACACCTCAATGATCGGAGGAAGTAGACACTGCGTCCGCTGGCAAAGATTGCTGCGGTAAATACAAGGCACCTTTATTTCCACAACCCGATAGAACTAAGGTCATGAGCAACAAAAAAATAGGCTTAGGCACAGTGATAACCATCCATTAATATAATTTGTTGACAGTATACTGATCCCCTATTTTATTCCCACCCCCACTCACTATTTTGATTGAAAATCTTTACGCGGTTTGCCTGTTTAAAGCCATGTGATTTGCTATAGTGAGCGCTTGATACGCGCGGTTTTGTACGCAAAAGAATTAGAATCAAGATACGGATGCTCGAATGAAACGCTTGCTTAAACCATGGGTGGTTGCTTTGCTTGCAGCACTAGGTCTGCATGCCACTCTATTTGTATGGTTTAAAGATCGTCACTGGGGCGCTGAAACGTCGGAACCAACGCATTTGCAGGTTTCAATATTAGCCGCTGAGGAGTCGGCACAACTCACGCCTGAATCTGAGTCTGAATCTGAGTCTGAATCTGAATCTGAGTCTGAACCAGCTACAATCAAACAAGACCCAACAGAACTAAGTCAAATAACCGAACCGCCTTCACAGACTGAGCCACTCAAAGCGCCAGCAGCAGAAGCAGCTCGTGTACCCATGCCGACGGCACAACCCCGTTTCACATTGAGTGACATCGTCGATGCGACCGAAGCGGTAACCTCCTCTCCTGACTGGAAAGCCAACAGCTTGCTCGATATTGAAGGAGTCAGCGCCAAAAAACCGACTTTAGACCCGACTAAAGATGCTTTTTCACCAAAATTTCGACAAGCGCTCTACAAAGCAAAAAATATTCAAAATGAATATGAGAAAGGTATTATTGAAGAACAGAAATATCCCATTACAGAAGATGCTGACGGTACTCGCTATGTCAATATCAAAGGGTTATGTTGGAAGCTACCCGAGCCAGGCAGCACTGAAGAGTGGCAGGTAGTTCTGTCTGGTTGCTCGGGGCAAAAAGACATGTTCAGGTTTGAACTGAATATCACGATGGATATATTACGGACGGCTCCTTTTCAAGACCTCCCGTTTGGCAATAATTAAAAAACCCCGCTTAATGCGAGGTTTTTAGAGTATTGCAGAGGAAACGTCGTTTTATTAACGTTGTGCTAATTCTGCCTTAGCACGTTCAATCGCAGATTTCACCTGAGCTGGCGCTGTACCTCCAATGTGATCTCGTGCCGCTACCGAACCTTCAAGCGTTAATACTTCGAACACATCCTGTTCAATCATGTCGCCGAAACCTTGTAGCTCCACTAACGTCATTTCAGATAAATCGCGACTTTCTTGCACACCAAACCCAACTGCTTTACCGACGATTTCGTGAGCATCACGGAACGCCACGCCTTTACGCACTAGGTAGTCAGCAAGGTCTGTCGCAGTACTGAATCCACGGCGCGCCGCTTCATACATATGCTCGTTACGCGCTTCGATCGCTGGAATCATATCTGCAAACGCACGCAGTGAACCACGTAATGTATCTACTGTATCAAATAACGGTTCTTTGTCTTCTTGGTTATCTTTGTTGTACGCCAAACACTGGGATTTCATCAATGTTAATAGACCCATTAAGTGGCCATAAACACGACCTGTTTTACCACGCACAAGCTCAGGTACATCTGGGTTTTTCTTCTGCGGCATGATAGATGAGCCAGTACAGAAGCGATCAGGAAGGAAAATAAAGTTAAATTGAGCCGAGGCCCACATAACCAATTCTTCAGCCCAACGAGATAAATGCATCATGGTAATCGAAGCTGCAGCCGTGAATTCAATTGCAAAGTCACGATCACTTACCGAATCTAATGAGTTGTATGTAGGACGTTCAAATCCTAGCAAGTCTGCTGTCATAAAGCGGTCGATTGGGTAAGTCGTCCCAGCCAATGCTGCGGCACCTAGTGGCAAGATATTAACGCGTTTACGGCAGTCCAGTAGACGCTCGTAATCACGTTGTGCCATTTCATACCACGCCATCAAGTGATGGCCAAATGTCACTGGCTGAGCCGTTTGTAAATGCGTAAAGCCAGGCATAATTGTGTCTGTATTTCGTTCTGCAAGAGATAAAATACCTTGCTGCAAACGTGTTACTTCTTCGAGCAAAAAGTCGATTTCATCGCGCATGTAGAGGCGAATGTCGGTCGCTACTTGATCATTACGTGAACGACCTGTGTGCAATTTCTTACCCGTAATACCGATTTTCTGTGTTAAACGAGCTTCGATGTTCATATGAACATCTTCTAATTCTATAGACCACTCAAACTCACCACGAGCAATCTCTTGCTCAATTTCCGTTAAGCCTTGGATAATTTGGTCGCGTTCAGCCTCTGTTAACACACCGACTTTTGCCAACATCGTTGCATGTGCAATCGAACCACGAATGTCTTGTCCCGCCATACGCTGGTCAAACTCAACCGATGCGGTAAAACGAGCGACAAACGCATCAACAGGTTCAGAGAAGCGACCACCCCATTGCTGGTTAGTGGTTTTGTTTGTATCAGTCATTTATTCATTTCCCAGTCTGAGATCAATGTTGCGGCAAGATTACCTGATGACGCGCCCTTTATAAAGGGCTGCGGGATGACGACCAACAGGCAAGCGAGTATGATATAGCGAAATTTTATCGTTATTTTCGTACTCGATGTCGACTCTAGGAGAGAATGTGAGAAATAAAATCGTCATTGCAACCCGTGAAAGCCAACTGGCCCTTTGGCAAGCAAACAACGTAAAAGCTTCTTTGGAGGCTCTCTACCCTGAGATCAATGTCGAATTGATGGGCATGACCACTAAAGGCGACCAGATCCTAGACTCGCCGCTCTCAAAAATTGGCGGCAAAGGTTTATTCGTTAAAGAATTAGAAAAAGCCCTTCTCGATGGTGAAGCAGACATTGCAGTACACTCTATGAAAGACGTGCCAATGGAATTTCCTGAAGGCCTAGGCCTAAGCGTTATTTGTGAACGTGAAGACCCGACCGATGCGTTTGTCTCCAACACATATGACTGCATCGACGATCTACCAGAAGGTGCAATTGTCGGCACCTCTAGCTTGCGACGCGCGAGCCAACTGCAAATGCACCGTCCTGATATCGAAATAAAAAACCTGCGTGGCAATGTCAATACGCGTCTACGTAAACTGGACAATGGCGAATACGATGCCATTATTTTAGCTACAGCAGGCCTAGTCCGCTTGGAAATGGCAGACCGTATCAAAACACGAATCAGTGACACGTTTTCTTTACCAGCAGGCGGTCAAGGTGCAATGGGAATAGAGTGTCGCACCAACGACGAAGAACTGATCAAATTACTTGCCCCCTTACAACACCAAGAAACAGCCTACCGTGTAACCGCCGAGCGTGCCGTAAATAAGCGTCTGAACGGTGGCTGCCAAGCTCCGATTGCTTGTTTCGCCGTGTTTGAAGGTGAAGAACTTTATGTACGCGCTTTAGTCGGCAGCACCGATGGTAAACGTATGGTACGCAGTCAGATTCGCGGCGCCAAAGAACATGCCGAATCATTAGGTATCCAGTTAGCCGATGAACTGCTTGGGAAAGGCGCTCAGGCGCTATTGGATGAAGTGTACCAAGACTAATTCGCAACCTGATTGGGAAATCACCCACCATGCAAGGCTTAAAAGTTTTGGTCACTCGACCTGAACCCGAGAACGGTTTGACCTTCCAAGCGCTTACTGCGCTTGGCGCCACCCCTATATCACTTCCAATGCTAGATATACAGGAAACAACAGATCCCACCGCCCGCGCAGCACTGCGCACTCAACTCTATAACCTTGATCTTTATCGCTTCGTGATTTTTGTTAGCAAAAATGCGGCGCGAATTGGGTCTGAATTGATTGACGAATGCTGGCCAATGTTACCCGTTAACATTAATTGGTTGGGAATTGGGCAAGGTACAACACAAACGCTGCAAGAATTACACATACCCGCCTTAAGCAACCCAGGAAACAACACTGAAACCATGCTGGATTGGTTGAAGCCAGTCAAAATGCGCGGTGAAAAAGTGCTGATTGTTAGAGGCTGTGGCGGCCGACCGGATTTGGCAAAAGCGCTAGAAGAACGTGGTGCAATTGTCGACCACTTAGAGCTCTATAAGCGACATATGCCACAATATACGGCACAAACTTTTTTATTCTTAGATCATCCTGACGTAATATGGGCTACTAGTGGAGAAAGTGTGGCCAATCTGACAACTTACGTTGAGCAATTTGCCCCAAACCTCAAAGACACTGTCTTATTTGTTCCAAGTGAAAGAGTGGCGCAACAAGCAAAGTCCCTTCATTGGAATCAGGTAATCTGTGCACATGGCGCTGACGATCAACGTTTAATCTCAGCCACACAGCAGCATTTAGGACGACAACATGACTGATAAAAACGACAAGGCTTTAACCGAGAACACGGAAAACAGCGTAGACTCTACGTCCTTAGAGTCCTCTCGCGAGAGCAATTCCGCTCCCTCTAGTGATGCTCACAACGTCACCAGCACTCACGATGCCTCTAAAAGCAATAAAGCTTTACCCGCCATTGCACTGCTCGCTGGCGTTGCCGCGCTAGGTTTAAGTGGCTGGCAGTTTTATCAGAGCCAATATATGAACTCTGATAACCAAGCCTTAGCGGATGCCCAAAATAAAGTGGTTGCACTTGAACAACAAGTGAATCGCCTTAACCGCCGAGTTGAAAGTAATACCTCCCTTACGACTCGTATTGGCGACTTTGATGAAGCGCTAGCTAACATACAAGCGCAATCTAATAGTGTGAAAACACAGACAGAACAAGCCTTAGTTGATCTTTCAAGCAAGATCAACAAGCTAAGCAGTGCGGATAAAAACGACTGGTTGCTGGCCGAAGCAGAATATTTAATCCGCCTTGCAAATCAACGCCTACTACTTGATAAAGATACCAAGGGCACAATTTCTCTATTAAGCAGCGCTGACACCATTCTTGCGGACCTAGAAGATCCCTTGATGTTTGACACGCGCAAAGCCATCGCCCAAGACTTACAAGCGTTGAAGTCTATAGCTTCATTTGATCTTGAAGGTCGCTATTTGCAACTTTCTGCACTGTACGACCAGGTTGCCAAACTACCGCAGCGTGAACCATCCAAATCATGGCAAGAGCAACAAACAGAGGCTAACTCTCAGACTACTGAAGTAACAACATCATCCGCGATCAAGCAATTGTTTGCAGAAGCTTGGCAAGGCTTGAAGTCTTTGGTCGTTATTAATTACAACCAAAAGCCCATCAAACCACTTTTACCACCAGCAGAATATCAAGAGCTAGTCACAGGCATTCAGCTACAGCTTGATGTTGCACAAGTCGCACTTCTAAAAGGCGAGCCAGCGATCTACGAGAAGTCATTAAGCCGTGTTGCCATAGCTGTCAATCAACATTTTGACACGTCATCTCAAGCAACAATTGCCTTTATGACAACACTCACATCATTACAACAAGTAAACCCGAACCCTGATGTTCCACTTCCTCGCGCTTCACTTCAGGCAATGAAAAACTTGATGAAGAACTGGAAAGCCAGTGCCATACAGACGCAAGAAGACACTTCCGCAGTCACTAATGAGGAGCAAGCTTTATGAGAAAAATTCTCTTATCTCTCATTATTGTCCTACTAATTGGGGGTGCTATTGGCCTAATTATGAAGCAAGACCCTGGCTACGTAATGATTTCTTTCAAAAGCGTAACGCTAGAAATGAGCCTATGGGTGATGCTGACACTTGTCATAATAGGCTATGTAGCAGCGGTTATGCTGTTTAAGCTCATTTGGGTACTGCTTCACCCGAACTCATCTTTATCCAAATTAACAGGTACGCTTTCCCATAAGCGTGCTTTGAAATCTACCATTAAAGGGATGCTTGAGTTAGCTGGTGGCAATTGGGGAAAAGCTGAGAAACTGCTTACAACATCTGCTAACAAAGTATCTTACCCGTTACTGAACTACATCGGTGCGGCTTACGCTGCCAGCGAACAAGAAGAGCATGAGCGCTCAAAAGAACTACTGCGTAAAGCACACCAAGCATCACCTGATGCTGAGTTCGCCATCAGCTTTGTACAAAGTCAACTTCAGCTTAAACAAGGCCATTATGAAAGTGCCCTAGCTTCCTTAAAACGCCTACACAGCATGAAGCCAAAACACCGCCAAACCCTTAAAATGTTGGTAACTACGCATACTCAGTTAAAAGACTGGGAAGCTTTACAAGAGTTAACTCCGACACTTAAGAAACAAGGAATTTTTGACGACCATAACCTACTAGAGCTTGAGAAAAACGCATTTCTAGCACTTTTAGAAAAACTGCATTTCCGAGCAAAGACAGGCGAAAGTAAAGAAGTCCTTTTGAATGAACTTCAAGGCATTTGGAAAAAACTGGATGCCTTAGCTAAAGATGATGAAATGCAGGTGCTGTATGCCAGCACATTAATCGAGTTCGGCAGCGAAGAAAAGGCAGAAGCCTTCATTCGTTCGTCGCTAAATGATCAGTGGTCTGATGCACTTGCAGGTGTATACGGTCAGTTAACAGATGTCTCTATGAAGAAATCGCTGAGCAATGCTGAGACGTGGATTCGCCGACATCCTGAAAGCGCCCCACTTTACTTAGCAGCTGGACGAATTTGTCAGCGCTTACAATTGTGGGGAAAGGCCCGCGATTACTATGAAAAAGCATTGCATGCAGACGCCTCTTCAGAAGCCATTGTTGAGCTCAGTATGCTTTTACAAGCCATGGGCGATATTGATGTAGCACAAGAGCTTATCGTCAAGCGCATTCATAATGACAGCCTATCTATGAAAGCGTTACCGCTTCCTCACTAAACCAAAAATGCCGAGCAGCAATGCTCGGCATTTTATTCATCAAAGAATGATAGCGCTTATTTAAAGCGAACGACCAGTTCATGCATATCTGAAGCAACCCCTCTTAGCGTAACCATGCTCTGCATAGCACCTTCCGCTTCATCTTTACTCTCATTTGCTAAGTCTGAGATTCTAACTAATTGCTGATTAATATCTTCAGAGACATGAGCCTGTTCTTCCACTGCGGCCGCCATCTGCGTCGACATATCAGAAATACTAGTAACGGCTGAAACAATAGTTTGCAAAGAAGCTTGAGCATCTGACATTTTTTGTAGACCTACATTTGCACTCTCTTGCCCATTGCCAGCCACCTTAACTGCGTCGTGAGCACCACTACGAAGACGCTCAATAATACTGTGAATTTCTTGGGTCGAACCCTGGGTTCTTTGAGCCAGCTGACGCACTTCATCGGCAACCACGGCAAAACCACGACCATGTTCTCCTGCTCGTGCAGCCTCAATAGCCGCATTTAAAGCCAACAAATTCGTTTGTTCAGCTATTTGGTCAATCATCACAGCCACCTCAGCTATACTCTCTGACTGCTTTGATAGATTACTGACAGACTCACTGATCCGCTCGACTAACGATGCTAACTCCTGTACCGCTGACGTGGTTTCCTCAAGTGTCTTATCACCTTCTAAAGCTAAACTTTTGGCTTGCTCAGCACTGTGGGCGGTATGCTGAACATGCTTAGACACATCCGAAACAGTGGCAGTCATTTGCTGCATGGCGGCTGCCACTTCTTGCGTTTCATGCATTTGCTGTTGAATTTTTTTAGTCGAACTACCGGTCTGCTCTAAACCGTGCTCTGATTTTTTAGAAACTTCCATTGATTCCGTTTCAATCCGAGTCAGTACCGTATCAAGATGCATCGCTTGGCTTTTAATACCAACTTCAAGTTGGCCAAGCTCAGTATTATGATCTGAATAGGTCTTAGCCGCTAAAGGGTGGGTAAATGAATGACTCAAGGATCCCTGTAAAATTTGGTGCATCTTCCACTGTGTAAATCTGTAATAGAACGCCAATAAAACAGAGGATACCAATGCAGGGGCTGTCGCAGAAGGTACATCCATAAAAAACATCAACAAAGACGCAATCCAAGCTATTACGACAAGAATAGGTACAACAATACTTAATGGAACTGTTACGCTTTTTTTTCCCTCTCGAATCGAGCCATACAGCTTTTCAGCTCGCTCCACATCTTTGCGATCGGGTGTCGAACGCACGGATTCATAGCCGATTACTTGCCCTTTTTCTGTGACAGGCGTTACGTAAGCATCGACCCAATAATAGTCGCCATTTTTACTACGGTTTTTAACCAACCCCATCCAAGGTTTACCATTTTTTAAATGGCTCCACATAATATCAAACGCTTCTGTAGGCATATCAGGGTGACGGACTAAATTATGTGGTGCCCCTAGAAGCTCTTCATAGGTAAACCCACTAATATCGATAAAATCTTGGTTGCAGTAGGTGATTTTGCCCTTCAGATCGGTAGTGGAAATCAATCGAACACCTTTAGGCACAACTCTTTCCACGTTAGTGACAGGTAGATTCTTTCTCATAATTCCCTCATGACTTCCAAAAAAGCCTATTGGCTTATTGAATACATGCTTCAACAAAAACAATAATGTCTTTATTTCGTACACATTCAGTAAAAGAAGCGTAGTCAAGGTTTAGTAACTTTGCATGTATGGTCAGGAATTTTATGAACGGTTTTTTAGATAACGAGCAACTCGCCTAGTGATTACAGGCAGTATGTAAGTGGGTACTTGCATGGCACCGGCAAGGGGAAGAAAGGCTGGTCCCAATAAAACACCAGCGATAGAGTAAGTAAGCAAAACATTGCGATTTCCGGATGTAATAGCAGCCGTTAGCGACTTTTCGATCCCATGATGACGATATAAAAAAAATGTAACAACAAAGAAAATACTTACCAAAACAGCCGCAACTAGTAAAAATATCATTGCCTGTGACGCGTTTTCATCCCAAAGCCCTCGATAATTACCAATTAACCCAAAGGGAAACGCGAACACCAACAAAACTGTATAAGGTGATACTTTCAACAAAGCGCGCTGTAAAGCCTTTTTCGGCACAATGTAATGCAGACTAAATGAAATTAAAATTGGACCAACAATAAAAATCAACAACCGAATGCCATATGTGACGAAATCCAAGCTTCCTTGTGACATGGGCAAAGAGTGAATAGAAATAAACAAGGCCACAGGTAAAAGTAGAGTCGTAGCGATGGTCATTGCCATCGCTTCAAGAGCATCATACCCTAACGCTCGAACAATGGCGGGCGTGGCAAACAATGAGCCTGTCGCCCCGACCCCTAGAATAGCCAACAATAGCTCATCAGATAGACCTAATAAAACACCGCACAAAGCAAAAATCGCCATAAAAAAGGCACTGTGAAGTAAGGCGTATAGCCAAATAGACCGGTGACAAAGTCGTTTAATTAACTGCTCCATCGGCATTCCGATGAGTGTCAGCAACATAAGTGTGAACAATACGTAGGGGAGAAATGGGAATAATGCGTTAGAGGCGACTGGGAACACAAAGCCAAGCAAAGCACATAAAAACATGCACACAAGTGAGTGTTTAACTAAAAAAGTAAGCAATGTCCGCCTTCCTTGAAGTTTTTATTATTATCGCTTACGAGATGTGGCACATTTTCTATTCTGCTCTGGTAACTCTGATAGCTCTAATGGCCAAAGTTTACGAGCTTCATCAAAAGCATGACGTAATTCATCTAACTGACGTTCTGACGCTTTTTCTTCCACACGCGACACCACTGCCTCATCATCGCTCCGCGATTCAAGCTGCACCGGAAATGGTATTACGTTGTCCTTCATACAATATCTCTATCAAGGCTATTAGTGGATATCTACTGACACTCTATGGATAATCTAATTAAAACGCAACGCTATGCCAAGGTAAGACAATGAAATATTTGATTTCTCCGGCGAAAACACTGGATTTAGACAGTAAGACGCCTGATATAAAGTACTCTGAACCACGCTTCTTAGATCAAGCGCAGTCACTAATTAATACGATTAAACCCTATACACCAGCGGATATTGCTTCACTGATGAAGCTGAGCGATAAGTTAGCAACACTTAATGTTGAACGCTATCAAACTTGGTCACAACAGCATAATGCGAACAACAGCCGTCCTGCACTGTTTACGTTTATGGGGGATGTCTACACGGGGCTCGATGCTTATTCCCTAAGTACCGAACAGATTCATTACGCGCAATCCCATCTTCGAATTTTAAGCGGTCTTTATGGTCTACTTAAGCCCTTAGACTTTATGCAGC
Organism: Marinomonas atlantica; assembly: GCF_001639725.1. Lineage (GTDB taxonomy): Bacteria > Pseudomonadota > Gammaproteobacteria > Pseudomonadales > Marinomonadaceae > Marinomonas > Marinomonas atlantica. The sequence goes on along the minus strand of NZ_LTAW01000013.1, from coordinate 10,679 downwards.
CTTATCGCCTAGAAATGGGTACAAAATTGAAGAACAGCGAAGGTGATAATCTCTACCATTTTTGGGGTAGCCAAATCGCTAACGCTTTAACAGAAGAGCTTGAAAAGGACGAGTTGTTGGTCAACCTTGCTTCAAATGAGTACTTTAAAGCGGTTGATAAAAAAGCGATCAAACAAACAATCATTACACCGAATTTCTTAGATGAGAAGAACGGCCAATACAAGGTAATTAGTTTCTATGCGAAAAAGGCTCGTGGCCTAATGGTACGCTATTTAATCGAAAGTGGCGCGGAGACTATCGAAGACATTAAACGCTTCGATCTAGCCGGATATCGCTATGATGCAGCGCGTTCTAAGCCCTTAGAGCCTGTATTCACAAGGGCTGAAGGTGTGACAGACTAAACGCTTAGGTTAAACGCCCTACTGTTACTCGATCATTGCCACCTAAATCTTGATAGGTGGCAATGTCTTTGAATGCTTTATCAGAAAACAATTGCTGTACAGCTTTAGCTTGATCAAAACCGTGTTCAAACATCAACCACCCACCTATAATAAGATGCTGCAAAGCGCCATCTATGATCTGCTTGATATCAGCTAAACCGTGATCATCGGCCACTAACGCTGTAATGGGTTCAAATCGAACATCACCTTGCGTCAAATGCTGATCATCGGGATCAATGTAAGGCGGGTTTGAGACAATCACATCAAACAAAGGCTCATCGGCCAATGCTGAAAACCAATTACTTTTTAGAAAACGAGCATTCTTTATATCGTTTTTAACAGCATTTTGCTGGGCTAGCGCTACCGCTTTAGCCTGAAAGTCGATACCAACAACGTCGGCAGAAGGCCATTCGTAAGCTAACGCTAAAGCAATCGCTCCCGTGCCAGTACCAAGATCCAAAACGCGCTTGACACCGTTAGGCTGTAGCTCCAAAGCCACTTCAACCAATCGCTCAGTGTCTGCTCTAGGAATCAAAGTATGCTTTGACGTTTCTAAGCTCAGAGTCCAGAAGTCTTGTTGTCCCAATATATATGCAATTGGCTCACCTTGCTCTCGGCGAGTCAACAAGGCATTAAATTGCTCATTAGTAGAGTCTGAGACAACTTTTTCAGGCCATGTAAAAAAGTAACTTGTGGAAACGCCAAGTACATGCGCCAGCAATAATTGGGCATCTAATTGGGCTGTATCCGATTGCAACGCGAGTCGCCCATAAGCCAGTTTTAGCAAAGAATCTATGGTCATGGATGTCTCGCGTGTATTCACAAAAGGAGTTTAGTTATCGCCACTCAAAGCAGAAAGCTGTTCAGCTTGATACTCATTAATCAACGGATTAACCAGTACATCTAAATCACCCTGAACAATTTCATCTAACTTGTACAACGTCAGATTAATACGGTGATCCGTAACTCGGCCTTGTGGATAATTGTATGTACGAATACGTTCAGAGCGATCACCACTGCCCACCAAAGAACGACGTGCTTCTGATTGCTCCGCTGCGGCTTTGCTTTCTTCCGCCGCTTGAAGGCGAGATGCCAGTAAAGCCATGGCTTTAGCTCGGTTCTTATGCTGTGAACGCTCATCCTGACATTCCACTACCACACCTGTCGGAATGTGCAGAATTCGAATGGCTGAGTCCGTCTTATTGACGTGCTGCCCACCCGCACCAGAGGCACGGAAGGTATCAACACGAAGGTCAGCTTTATTGATGTTAATAGCCTCTACTTCGTCCATTTCAGGCAGAATCGCAACAGTACAGGCAGAAGTATGAATTCGACCTTGTGATTCCGTCGCCGGAACACGCTGCACTCGATGCGCACCGGACTCAAACTTCAGTTTAGAGTATGCCCCATCACCCACTATGCGTGCGATAACCTCTTTGTAACCGCCATGCTCACCTTCATTGGCACTAACAATTTCGACTTTCCAGCGCTGTGTTTCGGCATACTTAGAATACATACGGAACAAATCACCAGAGAAAATTGAGGCTTCATCACCACCGGTTCCGGCACGCACTTCTAAGAACACATTTTTCGCATCGTTAGGGTCTTTCGGCAGCAAAAGCAACTGAAGATCTAACAATAATTGTTCTCTTTGCGCCTGCCCAGCTTTCAGTTCTTCTTGACCCATCTCTTTAATATCTGGATCAGTATCACTTAACATTAGTTGCGCTTCTTCAATGTTTTCCAACACCTGCTGATATTCAGAAAAGCATTTCACGACAGGCTCTAGCTCGGCGTACTCTTTACTGTAATTACGGAACAAATCTTGATCCATAATCACTTCTGCTTCACTGAGTAATGCCGCCAGTTCTTCGTAACGCTCAGATAAGCTCTCTAACTTAAATTTAATCGATTCTTTCATTCTAAGGATTCTTTCGTATCGGTTATGCCCAACACCTCGGCAGCTCGCTGCAAAGCTTCTTGATCAGCTTCGGCACCCGCGTGGCGTAAATACTGGGTTGGGGAATGGATCAGTTTATTCATCAATCCATGGGCTAATTTAGCAACCACCTGTTCCGGAGCCTGTCCTGACTCTAAACCTTTCAGTGCTCGCTCTAATTCGGACTGTTTTATTAATTCTGCTTGGGCGCGGTAGCTTACAATTAGATCAGCAACTTTGCGAGACTCTTGTTTGCGCCTAAACTCATCAACGCCTTGCTCGATGATTTTTTCAGCGGCTTCAGCAGCATCTTGACGCGCTCGAACATTCTCCTCAATCACAGAATGAAGGTCATCGACTGTATACAAATACGCGTCTTCAACTTCCTGTACTTCCGGCTCGATGTCTCGCGGCACCGCAATATCGACCAACAGCATTGGCTTATGTCGACGTTTATTTGTCGCGCGCTCAATCATTCCTTTGCCGATAATCGGCAGCTGGCTGGCAGTTGAAGAGATAATAATGTCTGCTTGATGCAGAAAATCGTTAATATCGCCCAACAATATAGCTTCTGCACCCAGCTCGTCAGCGAGAATTTGTGCGCGTTCGAGCGTACGATTGGCAACAATAATACGCTTTATACCAGCCTCTTTGAGATGACGGGCTACTAACTCAATAGTCTGTCCTGCACCAATCAACAAAGCGGTACTGCGCTTCACATCTGCAAATATTCGTTGGGCTAAACTGACCGCTGCAAATGCAATCGAAACAGGATTTTCTCCTATTGCCGTGTCAGTACGCACTCGCTTTGCAACAGAGAATGTTTGCTGAAATAAGGCCTGAAGTTCAGAACCAACACACTTGCCTTCTTGAGATACTGCATAGGCAGACTTTACTTGCCCAAGAATCTGAGGCTCACCTAAAATTAAAGAGTCCAGCCCTGATGCCACACGCATCACATGACGCACACCTTCATCACCAGAATGGGCATAACAAAAGCGACCTAGTTCAGCAGGCTCAATTTGATGATAACGCCCCAACCAAGCAATGATCTTTTCAGCATCAGACTCACCGTCGGCAGCGCAATACAACTCTGTACGGTTACAGGTAGAAACAATCACTGCCTCTTTTGTTTGAGCGTCAGACACAAGTGAATTGAGCGCCTCAAGCATTTTTTCAGGGGCAAACGAAATTTTCTCTCGAATAGATACTGGTGCAGTTTTGTGGTTCACACCCACAGCAATTAGCGGCATTCAGGAACTCTTCTCACGACTTGAGATCGAACAGATGTTTGCAGATATATGCCTAGTATTATGACACATGATTAAATACCCCTATTATAAGTGGAATTTTTAGCTCTTCGCACCCCATCAAATCAATAAATATGTCAATTCCTTACAATCATGCACCGTTTATTAGGCTGACAACACCTATATTGCAGAGCTACCATAGTAACTTGGATATGATTTTAGCCAAATAAGGCAGGCACTTATGCAACGAATGCAACACGCGGTATCGATTAAACGAGCTTTTCTTACGATGGCATTCGGTCTATCTGTCAGCGCCTGCTCATCCATTCCTAACTCACATACTGTGCCAATCGCAGATAACCGTTGGTCACCGGTAGCACAATCCAAACATACGGAGCAACTGGAACAACTTCTGAGCGCTGAGTTTGCTTTGCAACGTCAAGGCAGTGAGTCTGCGACCACGCTGTATTTAGATTTAGCTGAGCAAAGTACAGATGTAGAGATTGCCAAACGAGCCACCTCCACCGCCATGATGAGTGAAGACAGTCAAGCGGTACTCAAAGCCAGCTCCCGATGGCTAACACTTGATCCGAGCGCATCTCAAGCCTACCCTATTTTAATGCAAGCTCAGCTAAGCATAGGGGCGCTAGACGAAGCAAAAGCACTTCTATTAAAAGCTAAAAAGAACGATATCCCACTGAGTTTTCTGCCTAGCTTTGTGGATCAAAATATCCGTCACGACCGCATCACAACCCACTTAGAAAATCTTTTAAGTGACCCGAAATTAGCCTCCGATTTGTTTGTTAACATCGCTTTACTTCATGTTCATTTTATCAACGGTAAATATCAATACATACTCGACAATATTTCACCATTATTTGAACTGAGCCCAGAAACCGAGCAAGAAGGGTTATTCATCATAAAGGCAGTAAGTGAAGAACAACTGGGAATAAAAGAGAGTGCTCAAAAGACTCTCAAACAAGGTTTGAAGAGCTTCCCTAAAAGCCAGCGTTTGATGGCCAACTATCTAGAAATACTTGTTAAAAATGATGAGTATCAAACCGCATTGTCAGCGTTTGATGAAGCTCAACTCAACCCTTATTTACAACAACAAATTGGTACTGCTATCGCCCAATTGTTAATGCAAAAAAAACAACCTGAGCTTGCTATACAGTTAATTTCCAAATTGCCAAAACATGGCGGTTTACGTGATGACTTATTATTTATTTTAGCCAATGCACAACATCAAGCCGAACGTTACAATGACGCTCTAAAAAGCTTATTAAATGTGTTTGGCAAACTAAGCTGGGAGGCTTCTAACCTATTAGTACAATGGCTTTATTCAGCCGATCAAGCAGACCAAGTGAACTCTTTCATTTTGAAACGGGCTGTTGTTGATGTAGAACCTGGCCATATCACTGGCGTTGCAGATTTACATCTACATAACCAACGTCCAGACTTAGCAATTGACCTACTTACTCGGGCTCTTCCCATTTTTCCTGACGCTGACGGGCTACGCTATAAACGTGCAATTACTTACGATATGCAACAGCAGTGGTCTCAAGCGATACAAGACCTTACAATACTATATCAAAAGCACCCTAATGATCCGTCTTATATTAATGCACTTGGCTACACTATGATGGTTCGCTATCCTGATCAGTTCGACCAAGCTTTTAAGTTGATACAAAAAGCTTATGACCTTAACAGCGAGGACGCAGCAATCATGGACAGTATGGGATGGGCGTATTATTTACAAGGTAACTTAGAACAAGCTGAAACGTTACTTTCACAATCATGGGACGCCATGCAGGATGCTGAAATAGGTGCTCATTATGGCGAAGTGTTGTGGCAGCTTGAGGACCGAGAGAACGCGATAAAAATCTGGCGGCAGGCATTAAGAAACAATAGTGAGTTGCCAGTATTACTTGAAACTTTAGAGCAATACGCACCTACTCTATTAGGCTCATAAGGAAGAACCATGAAAATGAAAAATTTGGTTATTGGCTTTTTAGCTAGCATTTTTTTAGCTGGCTGTAGTTCATCACCAACATCACCCAAGACACCATTACCTGAAAGTAACGCTGATATAATGGCCTGGCAAAATGAAGGCCGAGTCGGCATTCGCACAGAGCAAGATGCAATCTCCGGTAACTTTAATTGGGAGCACTCTCCTGAGTATTACGAACTCAATATTTACGGCCCCTTTGGTCAAGGTGCAACACGCTTGGAAGGCATCCCCGGCAAAGAGTCGCGTTTGACTTATGACGACAAAGACTTAACTGGGCCAAGCGCCGATGCTTTGCTTTACCATGAGCTAGGCTGGCACTTCCCTGTTACCAGCGTACAATATTGGATTCGAGGACTAGCCGCTCCGAACAGTGCAGCGGAAATCACTTATCAACAAGATGGCACCACACCAGAGCAAATCGTACAAAATGGTTGGACCATTACCTATAAAGAATTCACTGAGTTAGAACATTTAAAATTACCGCAAAAAATGCAAGTTACTCACCCCCCATATCGGGTTAACTTGATCATTACAGACTGGAATGTTCAATGACGACACTTACTTTGCCATCTCCAGCAAAATTGAATTTATTTTTACATATCACAAGTCGTCGAAGCGATGGTTACCACGAACTGCAAACCTTGTTTCAATTCCTTGATCTAAGTGATGAGTTAAGCTTCACCCTTACCGATAATCCTGATATTAGCCTTATCCCTGAAATTAATGGCGTCGATCACGAAGATAACTTAATCGTAAAAGCCGCACGCCTTCTAGAAGCGCACAAGAAAACACACCAAGGTATCGCTATATCAATTAGTAAGATCCTACCTATGGGCGGCGGATTAGGTGGTGGTAGCAGTAATGCTGCAACAACGCTATTGGCGCTAAATACACTATGGAACTGCGATCTATCACTGGAAGAACTCGCACACTTAGGAAAACAGCTAGGAGCCGACGTCCCCATATTTGTATTTGGCCACTCGGCATTTGCAGAAGGGATTGGTGAAGTGCTAACGAAAACCAATCCTGATACCCCTTATTACCTGCTTTTAAAACCAAATTGCGAAGTACCAACTGGTCAAATTTTTACCGATAAATATTTGACAAGAGACACCCCTGCGATCAGAATATCGCACGCCTTGAAACTGGAAGGGCACAACGACTGCCTAGACGTCGCTCGGAGACTGTATCCTGAAGTGGATGAAGCGTTTTTGTGGCTCACAACATTTGGTAATGCAAAACTAACTGGCACTGGCGCATGTTTGTTTTTAGCATGTGAGTCAATTGATGAAGCCAAGCGGGTGAAAAACTACGCACCAGAGAAGTGGCAGACTTGGGTTTGTCGTGGATGTAATACATCTCCTACTCTTGACGTACTAAACCAGTGGATCGCATCTCAGCATACTTAATGCTGAATAAAACGCAAACATATATTTTCATCGCTATAAATACAAAGGGTGTACACAGTGTCCAAGTTGATGGTTTTTACCGGTAATGCAAACCCTGAGCTTGCTCGCAGGGTCGTTCGTCGCCTAGGTCTCCCTATCGGCAACGCTACGGTCGGAAAGTTCAGCGACGGAGAAATCACGGTCGAGATCAACGAAAACGTTCGCGGTAAAGACGTTTTTATTATCCAATCAACTTGCGCTCCAAGTAATGATAACCTTATGGAGCTGATTGTAATGGCTGATGCACTGCGTCGCGCGTCAGCTACCCGTGTAACGGCTGTAATTCCATATTTCGGCTACGCACGTCAAGATCGTCGTGTACGCTCAGCACGTGTACCAATTACAGCAAAAGTCGTTGCAGACATGATCTCGGCTGTAGGGATCAACCGCGTACTAACGGTAGACCTGCATGCTGACCAGATTCAAGGGTTCTTCGACATTCCTGTAGATAATGTTTATGCAACACCACTGCTATTAGATGATCTACAGCGCCAAGGTCATGAGAACATTACAGTCGTTTCGCCGGATGTTGGTGGTGTTGTTCGTGCTCGCGCATTTGCTAAAATGCTGGATGATGCAGATTTGGCCATCATCGACAAGCGTCGCCCACGCGCAAACGAAGCGCAAATCATGCACTTGATTGGTGATGTAGAAGGTAAAACTTGTGTATTGGTCGACGACATGATCGATACTGGCGGCACCCTTTGCGCTGCAGCAAAAGCGCTTAAAGAACACGGCGCTGCAAAAGTATTAGCTTACTGTACTCATCCTGTTCTATCAGGCAAAGCAATTGATAATATCAGCAATTCTGTACTTGACGAGTTAGTGGTGTCAGACACTATCCCACTGACTCAAACGGCACAGAATTGCGCAAAAATCCGCCAACTGTCTATGTCAGACATTTTGGCTGAGGCTGTTCGTCGCGTATGCAATGAAGAGTCAATCAGTGCCATGTTTGGGGCCTAAGCCAAACATTTACGCTCGGAACGGGTCGCAGTTCTGGGCAACCTTAACTTTATTTTAGGATATTCACATGTCTGTAGTTCTAAACGCTTCTGTACGTAACGAAGAAGGTAAAGGTGCGAGCCGCCGCCTTCGTCTTCAAGGCCTTGTTCCTGCTGTAGTATACGGTGGTAACACTAACCCTGAGTCTGTTTCGTTCAAAGGTAACGAAGTAGTTAAAGCGGTAAAAGATGCTGCTTTCCTAACTTCTGTAGTAAAAGTATCAGTTGATGGTGCTGAGCAAGAAGTAATCGTTAAATCTCTACAACGCCACCCAGCAACTGGCGATGTAATGCACATCGACCTTCTTCGCGTTGATTCAGAAACTAAGATCGTTACACGAGTTCCTTTGAACTTCGTTAACGCTGCTAAATCTGAAGGTGTTAAATCTCAAGGTGGTCGTCTACAAGTTGAAGCAAAACTTGCTGAAGTTCGTTGTCTTCCAAAAGACCTTCCAGCAGCTTTGAACGTTGACGCAATCAACGGTCAGCTTGGTCAAATTTTCCACCTATCTGATGCTGAACTTCCAGAAGGCGTTGAATTGGTTGCTTTGCTTAAAGGCGAAGACCACGACCAACCTATCGCTCGTATCGGTAAAGCTAAGCGTTAATCATTGAGGCAAGTCTGTGGCAGGTTTTAGATTACTCGTTGGCTTGGGTAACCCAGGTTCAGAATATGAAAATACCCGCCACAATGCTGGCGCACAATGGATAGAAGCACTGGCTCGTATGAGTCAGTGTTCTCTTCGAACTGAAAAAAAATTCTTTGGTCAGTTCGGCAAAGTTTTTATAGGTGGGCAGGAATGCTACCTCCTTATTCCTACGACCTATATGAATTTAAGCGGCAAAGCAGTTCAAGCCGTCTGTCAATTCTATAAAATCTCTCCCCAAGAAGTTCTAGTCGTTCACGATGAGCTCGATATCTCTCCTGGCACTGTTAAGCTTAAAAAAAGCGGTGGTCACGGTGGTCACAACGGCCTTAAAGATATCATTAGCAAACTCGGTAATAACCGAGACTTTGGTCGTGTTCGCATCGGTATCGGTCATCCTGGGCATGCAAGCCAAGTGGCAAACTACGTGCTCAAAAAAGCCCCCAGCGATGAATACCAAAAAATCGAACAAACCATCGATGAATCACTACGCTACCATACCGATATCATTGCGGACAATTGGAACAGTGTAATGAACCATCTTCATAGTTTTAAAGCATAAACTAACAGCTTTAGGAATCTCATATGGGCTTTAATTGCGGCATCGTCGGCTTACCAAACGTCGGCAAATCAACTTTATTCAACGCGCTCACCAAAGCTGGCATTGGCGCTGAAAACTTTCCTTTCTGTACAATTGAGCCAAACGCAGGTGTCGTGGCTATGCCTGATCCGCGTTTGGATGCATTAGCTGAAATTGTGAAGCCTGAACGCGTATTGGCTACGACCATGGAGTTCGTAGACATAGCAGGCTTAGTAGAAGGCGCATCAAAAGGCGAAGGCTTAGGCAACAAGTTTCTAGCAAACATTCGCGAAACCGACGCCATTGCTCATGTTGTTCGCTGCTTCGAAGATGAAAACGTAATCCACGTTTCCAATCACGTTAACCCGAAACTAGACATTGAAGTGATTAATCTTGAGCTAATTTTCGCCGATATCGAATCAATCGATAAACAACTGTTCCGCACAGCGAAAAATGCCAAAAGCGGCAATAAAGAAGCCATTGCTCATAAAGAGTTTCTAGAACGCATCAAAGCTCACTTAGAAGACGGTCTACCTGTTCGCGCGATGCCACTCTCAGACGATGAAAAAAAAGCCGTAAAACAACTGCATCTTTTGACCACTAAACCGACGATGTACATAGCCAATGTCGCTGAAGATGGCTTTGAAAATAACCCTCACCTAGACGTCGTTCGTGAAATCGCCGAAGCTGAAGGCGCCATGGTTGTGCCTATTTGCAACCAACTTGAAGCGGAAATTTCTGAGTTGGATTCAGAGGAAATGCAAGAGTTCTTGGATGAAATGGGCATGGAAGAACCCGGCTTAGATCGAGTCATTCGTGCAGGCTACGAACTACTGGGTCTTCAGACCTACTTCACAGCAGGCGTTAAGGAAGTGCGTGCTTGGACCGTTAAACAAGGTGCAACGGGCCCTCAAGCGGCTGGTGTGATCCACACAGACTTTGAGAAAGGCTTTATTCGTGCAGAAGTTGTCGCATACAACGATTTCATCCAATACAAAGGTGAAAGCGGCGCGAAAGAAGCAGGTAAATGGCGCCTAGAAGGTAAAGAATACATCGTCAAAGATGGCGACGTGATGCACTTCCGATTTAATGTTTAACTTTTTTAAAAATAATCCTTGACCCATTAACGGGTTATGTGAATAATATCGCGCCACAGACACAGCGAAGCAACGTTTCAAAATGTCTGTGTTGAGAGAATGTTGGGGTATAGCCAAGCGGTAAGGCAACGGGTTTTGATCTCGTCATGCGTTGGTTCGAATCCAGCTACCCCAGCCAATCTCTCAAAAGGCTATGTAGCTCAGTTGGTTAGAGCACATCACTCATAATGATGGGGTCACTAGTTCGAATCTAGTCATAGCCA
>NZ_LTAW01000012.1 GCF_001639725.1 Marinomonas atlantica | reverse complement strand
TATTTTAAAGAGCGTCTGACTTCGTTACCGCTTCGTTGTTGTGAAGCGTTGTCCGTGTCAGTGGGTGCGTATAATACCCATATGAATTTTCAGCGCAAGCACTTTTTGAAAAATTTTTTGATAAACTTTAAGCACCTATTATTAAGCGTTACATCACTTCGACAATGCGAAGTTCTTTTGGCATTGAGAATGATACGTTCTCTTCGCGACCCTCTAACTCACGAGGCGCCTCACCACCCTCTTGCTTTAATCGCTCAATGACTTCATTGACCAGCACTTCAGGTGCAGACGCACCTGCTGTAATACCTACAGCAGAAATACCAGCAAGCCAATCTGGTTTAATTTCACTGGCATTATCAATTAAGTAGGCTTCCGTTCCCATACGACCAGCCAACTCACGCAAGCGGTTTGAGTTAGAGCTGTTCACGGAGCCAACGACTAAAACAAGATCGCATTCTTGAGCTAACGTTTTCACAGCATCTTGACGGTTCTGAGTCGCATAGCAAATGTCGTCTTTTTTTGGCCCTTGGATATCTGGGAAGTTTTGACGCAGTGCATCAATCACAATTGACGTGTCATCCATTGATAATGTTGTCTGAGTTACGAAAGCAAGTCGACTAGGATCGTTTACTTTTAGGTTGGCTACATCTTCTGGCTGCTCAACTAGGTAAATAGCGCCGCCTTTGCTTGAATCGTATTGCCCCATAGTACCCTCTACTTCAGGGTGACCATCATGACCAATCAATACACATTCCATACCGTCTCGTGAATAGCGCACAACTTCCATATGTACTTTAGTCACTAACGGGCACGTTGCATCAAACACTTTTAAGCCACGGCGATCCGCTTCATTACGCACCGCTTGTGATACGCCATGCGCACTAAATATCACAATCTGGTCATCAGGAACTTGGTCTAATTCGTCAACAAAGACGGCACCGCGCTCTTTTAATGACTCTACGACAAATTTGTTGTGCACCACTTCATGACGGACATAGATGGGTGCTTCAAAGATGTCCAAGCAACGTTTAACGATTTCGATAGCTCGATCCACACCGGCACAAAAGCCTCGAGGATTCGCAAGATGAATAGCGAATGACATTAGGCCTCCTCTACCGCAACAATTTTGACATGGTAAGTCAAAGTATGACCAGCTAATGGGTGATTAAAATCAACTTCCACCTGCTGCTCACCAATGCTCTTTATGACACCAGGTAATTCGTTTTTCGCCTGATCAGCAAACGATACGACCATACCTTCTTCAATGTCTATGCCAAACTGGCCGCGAGCCATCGTTTGCACATTACTCGGATTATGAGCGCCAAAAGCTTTTTCTGGCGCCATAGAAAAGCTTGCCTCATCACCCGCTGACATGCCAATCAATACGGCTTCAAACTCAGGCAATAAGCTGCCGTCACCGTAAACAAACTGTGCAGGTGCACCCTCAAAATTGGAGTCAACCAACTGGCCATTCGCCAAAGCCAATTCAAAATGTAACGTAATTCGGCTTTGTTCATTAATCGTCATTCTGTTTACCCTTGGGTTTTTTCTGAAACAACCCCTCTGCCAACATTAAAACTACTCCCACAGTGATCGCACTGTCAGCAATGTTAAACGCTGGAAAATACCAAGTGGATTGCCAATGGACTTGAATAAAATCGATAACATGCCCATAAGACAAACGATCATGCAGGTTGCCAATAGCGCCCGACATAATCAGCGTTAATGACAACGCTTCTAGCTTATGAGTGTGACCGATTTTTGACAGTCGCCAACTAATGCCTATGACGACAGCCATCGCAATCAAAGAAAAGAACCAACGCTGCCATCCGCCCGCTTCAGCCAAAAAGCTGAATGCAGCACCGGTGTTGTAACGCAGCGTTAAGTCAAAGAAAGGCAGAAGAGGAATCTCCTGTCCATAGTATAAGTTTGCCTCAATGCCTTGCTTGGTTACCCAATCCAAGGCAAAAACAGCAATTGCCAGCGCCCACCAGCGCTGGACTCTTTGTATGCTCGTTCGCATCATCATTACGCGAAATGGCGCTGCTCGCCCTCGCCTTCCGGCAGGTTCGAGATACAACGATCACATAGCTCAGGATGAGACTCGCGCTTGCCCACTTCTTCACGGTGATGCCAGCAACGAACACATTTCTCTTTTTCGCTCACCAATACAGCCACTTTCAAGCCAGCAAGCTCTGTTTCTGCCGCATCTGCAGGCGCATCAGCCAAAGATGCAACGTTCGCTTCAGAAGAAATCAAGACGAAACGCAGCTCATCACCCAACTTCGATAGTGTCGCTTGCAACTCAGCATCGCAGTAAAGTGTAATCTCAGCACTTAGGCTCGCCTTAATCTTGCCTTCCTTACGCACCGCCTCAAGCACTTTATTGGCGGCCATTTTGACATCCAATACTTGCTTCCAGAAATGACGACCCAACGCTTCATCACCGCTCAGTTCAAATAAGCCTTCATACCAAGTATCTAGGAATACAGATTCTGAATGCTCGCCTGGTAATTCTTGCCAGATTTCATCGGCGGTGAAGCTCAAAATCGGAGCAATCCAACGAGTGAACGCTTCGGCAATATGGTACAACGCCGTTTGCGCAGAACGACGCGCCAAGCTGTCTTCTTGTGTGGTGTACTGACGATCTTTGATGACATCTAGATAGAAACCACCCAAATCCAATGAACAGAAATTTTGAATCTTCTGCACCACTGCAAGGAACTGATACTCGTTATACGCTTCGTCGATCTCTTTCTGCAATTGAGCTGCACGGTCCACGATCCAACGGTCCAGTGCAATCATGTTCTCAGGCGCCACTAAATCTTTTGCCGGATCAAATCCAGTCAGGTTCGCCAACATGAAGCGCGCTGTATTACGGATACGGCGATAGCCGTCTGCAACACGTTTTAGAATCTCGTCAGAAACGGTCATTTCACCCGTGTAATCGGTTGCAGCGACCCAAAGACGAATGATGTCTGCTCCCAATGTCTGCATTACTTTCTGAGGCGAGACCACGTTACCCAGCGACTTCGACATCTTGCGGCCATCACCATCAACGGTGAAACCGTGTGTTAAGACACCTTTATACGGTGGCACGCCACGGATGGCGATCGAGGTTTTCAACGACGACTGGAACCAACCGCGATGCTGATCCGAACCTTCTAAGTATAAATCTGCTGGGAAGCTTAGCTCGTCGCGCTGATCAATGACTGAGTAATGTGTCACACCTGAGTCGAACCATACGTCTAGCGTATCGGAAACTTTGCTGTATTTGTCAGCTTCCTCACCCAACAGTTCTGCAGCACCCATCTCGAACCACGCATCCATACCTTCTTTTTCGATACGTTGTGCGACTTCTTCGATAAGACGAGGCGTTTCTGGGTGAAGCTCTTGTGTTTCTTTGTTGATGAACAGTGCAATTGGCACACCCCACGTACGCTGACGTGATACACACCAGTCTGGGCTATTGCTCAACATCCCTTCCATACGGTTTTGACCCCATGAAGGCGTCCATTTAACACCTTTCACAGCGGCTTTAGCATCATCCAGTAAGCCCTTCTCATCCATGCTGATAAACCATTGCGGCGTCGCACGGAAGATCAAAGGTGTTTTGGTACGCCAGCAATGTGGGTAGCTGTGGAAAATTTTCGATTGGAATACCAGCGCATCGTTACGACCTAAGGCTTCCAATACAGCATCGTCTACTTTGTAAACGTGCAAACCCGCGAATTCACCCGCCGCATCAGAGTAAACACCATTGTCTTGGACTAGGTTAATGGTACCGATACCATTTGCGCGACCCACGTTAAAGTCGTCAACGCCGTGGTCTGGGGCGGTGTGCACACAACCCGTACCGGCGTCCGCAGTCACGTGCTCGCCTAGCAAAACAGGGATATCACGTTCCATAAATGGATGGTTAAGCACCAAGCCACCTAGATCTGCGCCTACGGCACGTCCTACGATACGATACGCTTCATGACCGTAACGCTGCATGATGCCTTCGACCATATCTTCAGCAAATACAAGACGCTCTTTACCCGCCCCCATATCCACTTCGACCAATGCGTAGTTGAATTCTGGATGGATCGATACCGCTTGGCTGGCAGGCAGCGTCCAAGGCGTGGTGGTCCAAATGACAACCGACACTTTGCCCTCACCTTCGACATCAGAGAACTTACCTAAAAACGCGGCTTCGTCTTGTGGTGCATAACGCACATCTAAAGACAAAGACGTTTTATCTTGATATTCCACTTCCGCTTCGGCCAGTGCCGAGCCACCCACAACACTCCAGTAAACAGGCTTGAAGCCTTTTACTAGATGGCCGTTTTCAGCGATTTTACCCAATGCGCGCACGATGTTCGCTTCGGTAACGAAGTTCATCGTTAGGTAAGGATTTTCCCAATCGCCCATCACACCCAAACGGATGAAGTCTTTTTTCTGCTCTTCCACTTGCGTGTAAGCGTACTCACGACACTTTGCGCGGAAATCTTTGAACGATACTTTATCGCCCGCTTTACCGATCATCTGCTCAACTTTGTGCTCGATCGGCAAGCCATGACAGTCCCAACCAGGAATGTACGGTGCATCGTATCCACTAACGGTTTTAGATTTAACAATAATGTCTTTGAGGATTTTGTTAACCGCGTGACCAATGTGAATGCTACCGTTGGCGTATGGAGGGCCGTCATGAAGAATAAAAGACTTACGCCCTTTGCTCACTTCACGCACTTTGTTGTATAGATCCATATCTTGCCAGCGTTGCAACATCGCAGGCTCACGTTTTGCTAGATCACCACGCATAGGGAATGCGGTTTCTGGCAAATTCAGCGTTGGTTTATAATCACTCATGGTTATTCGATTTATCCTCAAAGATCATCGGTCACTGATTGGAGAAGAAGCGAAGCGCCTCTTCTTTGTCACATTGAATTTGTTTTTCCAATTCATCCAAGCCATTCATTTTGCGCTCAGGACGAATAAACTGGCGGAATGTCACCTCTAAATATTGGGTGTACAAATCGCCACTAAAATTAAATAAGTGCACCTCAAGTATTGGCGTTTTGCCATCTACTGTTGGCCGAACTCCGATGTTTGCCACACCCGAGTATTCCTTCCCATCCACTGGAACGGTCACTGCGTACACCCCAGACAAAGCAGGGGTAACGCCTTTCAAAAAGATATTAGCGGTTGGGAAGCCTAAACGGCGCGCCAACTGTTGGCCGCCAACCACTCGGCCACGCATGGTAATTGGGTGACCTAACATCGCCTGTGCTGACACCATATCACCTTGGTTTAATTGTTGTCGCACCAAGGAGCTACTGATACGCAAACCTTCCCCATTTAAAATGGACGACGTATTCTCAACATCAAACCCATGCTGAGCGCCAAACGCTTCTAAGTATTCAAAGTTGCCTTGACGGTCACATCCAAAGCGGAAGTCATCACCGACCACCAAATGCTTAACCGCTAAACCGTCATGCAATATTTGCTGGCAGAAAGCGTGCGCATCTAATGTCCGTAGTCGCGTATTAAACGGCATGCAAAGAACATAATCGATATCATGCTTCGATAATAATGCCACTTTATCGCGCAAGCGAGACAAACGACCAGGCGCATCTTGGGGCGCAAAAAATTCGCGCGGCTGCGGCTCAAAGATCATAATGCCCGACGGCGCCCGATAGTGCTCAGCTAATGACTTAACTCGGTTAAGGATCGCCTGATGCCCAAGATGTACGCCATCAAAATTACCAATTGTCAGCACACCATTACGTTGCGCGTCTTGGAGATTGTGAATACCCCGAACCAGTTCCATATCACCTCGTACCGGCAAAAACTCAATTAGCCGCTGAAAAAATAACCGCGATTATATAGTACTCCCCCCCGCAAAGGTAGGGAGCAACACACCCACAACTTAATCTTGCGCGCGCAAATGACGCATTCTTAGACCCGCCGCCAGCAAACCCACACCATAAAGCAGCACACCAACGACCACTACGATCGCCATATGCTGAATACGCTGCCAACTGGAAATGTCCGTCCAAGCAACATTCAAACTCTGGTAATACCACAACCAAGCCAGTAACAAGCTCGAACCAAGCAACAAAACTCGAAGTATTAACCACCAATCTCGTGAAAAACGGTGGCAACCATCACGGTGCAATCCAATCCAAAGCAGCAATGCATTCAACCCTGCTGATAAACTTGTCGCTAGAGCCAAGCCCACGTGCCCTAGAGGCCAAACCAATATTACGTTAAACACCATATTGGCAATCATCGCGATAACCCCAATTTTAACTGGTGTTTTTGTATCTTGGCGTGCGTAATACCCCGGCGCCAATACTTTAATTAACATCATAAAGACCAATCCCAACGAATAGGCCTGCAAACTCATCGCTGCCATATCGACGTCATGAGCCGTTAACTCACCACGATAGAACACCGTCGCAATAATAGGCTTAGCTAAAATACACAGAGCCAACGCCGAAGGGACCGAAATCAATAACAGTAAACGCAACCCCCAATCCAAGGTGTTCGCGAAATGCGCGCTGCGCTCGCTCGAAAAACTACGCGACAGTGACGGCAAAATAACGGTACTGATGGCAATCGCAAAAATACCTAACGGTAATTCATACAAGCGATCGGACAGATAAAGCCAAGTGATGCTGCCCGTTTCAAGCAATGACGCCAGCACCGTATCTAGTAATAAATTAATCTGACCAACGGACACACCAAACAACGCTGGCCCCATTAATAACAAAATACGCTTCACGCCAGGATGAGCAAACCCCACTTTTGGGCGCGGCAACAATTTTAACCGAGCTAAAAAAGGCACCTGAAACAACAGCTGCACAACACCAGCAGCAAACACCCCCCAAGCAATACTCAACTCTGCTTGGCTGGCACTGCTGGCAAAACCTAATGTTGCTACCAACAATGAAATATTTAAAAAGATAGGCGTAATGGCCGGCACACCGTATTCACCGTGGGCGTTTAGTATCCCGCCCGCTAACGCGGTGAGTGATATAAATAGCAAATATGGAAACGTCACGGTCAACAACGTCGACGCCAACGCCAGCTGCCCCGGATTGTCCGAAAAACCCGGCGCAAACACATACACCACCCAAGGAGATGCCACCATGAAGATGGCCGTCATTGCCAGCAACACCAAGGTCAACGACCCTGTCACCGCCGCAATGAGCTCACGCACCGCATCGTGCCCCTCGTTAACGCGATAATCGCTCAACACGGGTACAAACGCTTGAGCAAACGCGCCTTCCGCAAATAAACGACGAAAAAAGTTCGGGATTTTAAATGCCACATAAAAGGCATCGGCACCGGCACTGGCACCTAATACATAAGCCAATGAGGCATCACGAGCCAGCCCAAGGATGCGAGAAAGAAATGTACAAATAGAAACCAGCAACCCGGAACGTAATAGTGATCGACTTTTAACCGATGGCGTGTTCGACATAAGATCATGTTCTGCCTGAAAATTTGCCCAAGAATAGCATTTAGCTGGTGACCAAACAGCCAAAAAATATACTTTTCACGAGTAATAATGTGTGTTTGGGGTTGTAGCAAAGCCAAAAACTGGTAAAATCCGCCGCGAGATTTTCAAGTTTAAACTTGACATTCACAAGCGACTCAACAGCCCGTTGTATCGTTTTAATTATAGAAGATTGAAGGAGCCAGACTGTGGCAAACTCCGCCGGTTCAAAAAAACGTGCGCGCCAGGCGATCAAGCGTCGCGCTCACAACGGTAGCCTGCGCTCTATGGTGCGCACATACTTGAAAAAAGTAGATGCAGCTATTGAAGCAGGAAACCAAGAAGAAGCTCAAGCAGCATACTCTGTTGCAGCGTCTAAACTAGACAAAGCAGCTGACAAAGGCCTATATCACAAAAACAAAGCAGCTCGCCATAAGAGCCGCTTGAATGCTAAAATCAAAGCATTGGCCTAATCCCATAAAAAAACCGGCGTGAGCCGGTTTTTTTATGTCTAGTCTTTACACGCTTAGTCTCTGTCAGTTAAACAGCAAGAACAACCAAACTACTCCCGCTAAACTCAAACTTAACATGACGGCCGCTGAGCCTAAATCTTTCGCACGACCTGATAATTCATGCTTTTCATCACTGATGCGGTCAACAATCGCCTCAATGCTCGAGTTAATGGTTTCCACTACTAAAACAATACCGACTGAAAAAATCATCAACGCTTTCTCTAACGCTGAATCTCCAAACCACAACGCCAACGGCAGAGCCACCAAAAATAGCCACACCTCTTGACGAAAAGACGCCTCATAACGCCACTGAGCACGCAGCCCTTGATAAGAGTAACGCGTCGCATCCAACATGCGCTCTAAGCCAATTTTCCCAGGTTTTGCCATGCAACCGCTTCCTCTAAATAATCACTAGGTCATCGCGATGAATCAACTCTGGCTCGCCCTCATAGCCTAAAATGGCATAACGCTCGCTGGATGGTTTACCTAACAACTTAAGTGTTTCAGCAATACTGTAGTTCACCAAACCACGCGCAACGATATTTCCAAGCTGATCCACACAGATCACCATATCGCCTCGCGAGAACGTTCCCTCAGCGTCTTTAATACCCACCGGAAGTAAACTGGTGCCAGATTGACGCAAAGCACGTACCGCACCATCATCAATAATCAAAGTGCCGCGACTCTTAAGATGTCCTGCCAGCCATTGCTTACGAGAAGCCGAACGACCATGTTCAGGTTGCAACCATGTCCCTAGGTTCTCGCCATTTGCGACTCGCAAAATGACACTCCCCTCACGACCGGATGCAATCACTGTGTGCGCGCCTGAGCGCGCCGCTAAGCGCGCTGCACGAACTTTCGTCAACATCCCCCCCGTACCCAAAACACCAGCACCACCGCTCGCCATAGCATCCAGAGTGTCATCGCTTGCTGAAGCATGCTGTATTAATGTTGCATCTTTATGATCACGAGGATTTTTATCAAACAACCCTTGCTGATCCGTCAAAATAATCAATACATCCGCCTCAACCAGGTTAGCAACCAACGCCCCTAAGGTATCGTTATCACCAAAACGGATCTCATCGGTTACAACGGTGTCATTCTCATTAACTATGGGTACAGCGCCAAGCTTTAACAGCGTTCGCAGCGAAGATCGGGCGTTTAAGTATCGACGACGGTTGGATAAGTCGTCATGTGTCAGCAAAATTTGCGCGGTACACAGACCATGTACTTCAAAATGAGATTCGTAAACGCCTACTAGCTCCATCTGCCCTACTGCGGCAGCGGCTTGCAATTCGTTTACTTGTGTCGGTCGTGAAGAGAAGCCTAGGCGTTTCATGCCTGCCGCAATGGAGCCGGAAGAGACTAATACTACCTCTTTACCCTGAGCTCGCAGTTGTGCAATCTGCGCAACCCAAAGCCCAATATTGCCGACATCTAGCCCTTGACCGTCGTTAGTCAATAAAGCGCTACCTATTTTTACAACCACTCGTTGAGCGGATGCAATCTTCTCTCTCATGTCCATCTACAGCTTATCTCACTAAAAGTTTATCGAACGTATTCAACGTCCACATCGTAATCGTCTTCATCAAAATCATCGTCGTCCGAGCCATTACGGCGATTCTTACGAAGTAGACGAATGCGATCGCGACCTTCTTCATCAATCAATTCACGAATTGCACGCTCTTCAGCTCGAGCATTGTCATCTTCGGCTAACAGTTCACGTTTTTCGTCTAGCGCGGTCATCAGATCAAGACACAGAACCTCAGTCCCTTCACCGGAAATCGCTGAGATACGGTACGTTTTACCTTCCCAGTTCAATGCGTCGATCACACTTTGACAGCGTTCCTCACGCTCACTTTCCGGCACCATATCAAGCTTATTCAAAACCAGCCAACGCTCACGCTTCTCAGCCAATGCAGGCGAGAATTCATGCAGTTCATTCACCGCAATCTGAGCCGCTTGCGCAGGTGTCACGTCATCCCAAGGTGCCATATCAACGATATGCAAAAGAATACGGTTACGTACCAAGTGCTTTAAGAATCGAATCCCTAAACCAGCCCCTTCTGCAGCACCTTCAATAATTCCTGGAATATCGGCAATTACGAAGCTTTGATGCTTCTTAACTTTTACCACGCCAAGGTTTGGCACCAGCGTCGTAAACGGATAATCCGCCACCTTTGGCTTAGCCGATGACACTGAACGGATGAAGGTAGACTTACCCGCATTCGGCAGACCCAACAGACCCACGTCTGCCAAGACTTTCATCTCTAATTTAAGGTTACGCTCTTCACCCACCGTCCCTTTCGTCGTTTGGCGCGGCGCACGGTTTGTACTCGATTTAAAACGAGTATTTCCCAAACCTTTATGACCACCTTGCGCCACTTTCAAGCACTGACCAATTTGCACTAGATCGCCTAGCGTCTCACCAGTATCTTCATCAATAACCGTCGTACCAACCGGCACTTTGATCTCAAGATCAGGTGCTTTAGAGCCAGTCATATCGCGGCCTTGACCACCTTGACCATTTTCAGCAATGTATTTTTTGGTAAAACGGAAATCGATCAGTGTATTCAATGACTCGTCGGCCACCAACATCACACTACCGCCATCACCACCATCACCACCGTCTGGGCCACCTTTGGCGACGAACTTTTCTCGCCAAAAGCTTAAAGCACCATTACCACCTTTACCTGCGCGAACATAAATCGTGGCTTCATCAACAAATTTCACAAAATCACCTCTTAGGTGCGTTATCAGAGTTCAACTGCCCTGATTATAGAATTTTTCCAAAAAAAAAGCCCCGCGCTGCGGAGCTCTTTTTTAGTGATTCGCGATGCGATTAGGCAGCAGACACAACAGAAACTGTGCGACGCTTGAATTTACCTTTCACTTCGAATTTCACTTGACCTTCAGCAACAGCGAACAAAGTGTGGTCTTTACCAACACGAACGCCTTCGCCTGCGTGGAACTCAGTACCACGTTGACGAACAAGAATATTACCTGGGATCACAACCTGACCGCCGAAACGTTTAACACCTAAGCGTTTCGACTGACTGTCGCGACCGTTTTTAGTACTACCACCAGCTTTCTTATGAGCCATGATTTACTCCTAAATATTAAATCTTTAAACGCTTAATTAGTTAATACCAGTGATTTTCACTTCTGTGAACCACTGACGGTGACCTTGGCGTTTCATAGAGTGCTTACGACGACGGAATTTCAAGATTTTAACTTTGTCGCCACGGCCGTGTGCAACAACTTCAGCTGTCACTTTCACGCCTTCAACAACTGGCGCGCCAACTTTTACGTCGTCGCCGTTGCTTACAAGAAGAACTTCGTTAAAGTCGATTGCAGAACCGGCTTCAACAGCTAGTTTCTCAACTTTAAGAGTTTGACCTTCTTGTACACGGTATTGCTTACCGCCTGTTTTGATCACTGCAAACATTATCTCTCTCCAAATGAATTTGCCCGGCTACTGGATTGTATTTGACCTACTTCTAGTGGCTTACAAACATATACCCTTCAAGGGCTTACATTTCACCATATGATAGGGAGCAAAAGTGTGGGCAAATCGGACGCCGAATTGTACAAAAGAGAACCAACAAAAACAAGCCAATTCACCTTCCGATCAGTATTTTTACTGTTTTGGGTTGACCCGCTGTAGGAGCTTACCTAGCATTGACGCCTCTTGCTGTTCGGCTTGACTATATTTTAGCTTCGGAAGTTCCATGCAACCTACTAATATTCATGACGTGGTGGCCGATGAATTCGGTCAAGTAAATGACTACATTGTTTCGCAACTTAAGAGCGAGATCCCTCTCATCGAGCAAATTGGTTACTATATCATTAGTAATGGCGGCAAGCGTTTGCGCCCGCTAATGGTGTTACTGTCAGCCCGTGCCGCACAATCTGCCAACGGTCTTAGTGAAACCTCTTTGAGCAATGCCGTGAAAATGGCCTCTATTATCGAGTTCATTCACACCGCTACATTGCTACATGATGACGTGGTTGACGAATCCGATATGCGCCGCGGCAAAAAAACCGCCAATGAAGAATGGGGCAATGCGCCCAGCGTCTTGGTAGGAGATTTTCTATATACTCGAGCGTTTCAAATCATGGTCGACGTAGGCAGTTTCCAATGCATGGAAATCCTATCTGGTACTACCAACATCATCTCGGAAGGTGAAGTTCAGCAGCTAATCAACTGCGGCGACCCAGATACTACCGAAGAAAGCTACATCAAAGTCATCCAATACAAAACAGCAAAACTGTTTGAAGGTGCTGCCTTATGTGGCGCTGTGGTGGCCGAAGCCAGCGACGTCTACCAAGAAGCGCTACGCCAGTATGGTATGTACGTTGGCACTGCATTCCAGCTCATCGATGACGTTATGGACTACACTTCCACAGCAGAAGAAATGGGCAAGAGTGTGGGCGACGATCTAGCAGAAGGAAAACCGACCTTACCGCTGATCTTTACCATGAAGCATGGGACTGAGGATGCCAAACAACGCGTACGCTCCGCCATTGAGACCGGTGGCCTAGAAAATCTAGAGACTATTCTTGCCGACGTCCGTGATTGTGGCGCGATCGAATACACAGAGGCCGAAGCCAGAAAGCAATCTGATCTCGCTATTTCTGCAATCAGCATTCTACCTGATTCACCTTATAAGCAAGCCCTGATTAACTTAGCCAATGCGGCGGTAAATCGTCGCACTTAATTACAAATCCCGAGTGTTTTAATGCATTGATGGTTTCACCGTCATGATCAATCACCGCACGCACCAAGCGTGCGGTTTGATCCGGTTGCTGCATCATAAAACAATGTCCACCCTGCACTTCAATAAACTGTAGGTTTGAGTTCATTGCTTGCGCTAAGTGATACGATGCTTGAAACATTTCATGCGTATCCGTCCCCCAGATCACATATGTTGGCGTCTCAAGCCGCGCTATCGCTTGCCATAACATGCTAGGAGAACTACCAAATACAGCAGCCTCCAGCCAGGGGGGGCAGTTTAATTGTCGAAACCCTTCTTGGTTTTCGTACGTCGAATGCGTCACATAGTCGAATAAACACCGATCTTGCCACCCCACAAATGCTCCTCGACCACGCAGGCTGCTAAACACCTCCTGCGTATCACGCCACAGTGTTCGCCGACGCTCGGTTTGTCGAACCAAAAGCGACTTTGAACGTTTATCCTGCTCATTCTCGTCGTTTAATTGTGCAATCATTTCCGGCGGATACCAAGCCGGATCTAATAAGACCATTTGCTTAAATAGCTGCTGATCACGATGATTCATGAGTAGCGTCATACATCCCCCAAAGCTATGACCAACGCCTACTAAATCTTCCCATTGCTGAATCTGTTTCTGCTCAATTAATGTCCTATAAAAGCGATATGAAGACTCTTCCCATCCCACAAATCGATCACCTGTAGGAGATAAACCATGCCCCGCCGCGTCTTGCAGCATGAGGTCCTCACACTTTACAATTCCTTCCAACAAAGCATCATAGCTACGTACTGCAAAACCATTACCATGGAGAAAGTGCAAAGCTTGGGAGTGGCTTTCGAGCAAGCGTAAATAAATCGACAACTCGGTATCTGACACTGGCAACAATTCTTGTTGATAGGTTAACGTGCTCATAGTTGCTCCTATTTTGTACCATCATCCGTATTTTTTAGTGCTGCAGACAAGACCAATATGCTATCGACACACAGGCACACATGTAAATTTTGTCTTTTTGTTACGTAAATAGACAAAAAAAACGTACTTTTACCGACTCACAATTGGTTTTTTTCCGCACAAACATTCATATTACTTGCCTGAACCGATATAATCTCATGGATTTTCATACTGCTAACTGGACCACGCGCTCTATTACTTTGCTTAGGTAAACAAGGAGTGGTGGAAATAGGACTATAATGACTACAGCTTCATCGTTTGAAAAAGACGAACTTTTAAAGTGCGGCAACGGCGAAATGTTTGGCGAAGGTAATGCTCAGCTTCCTGTCGGCAACATGCTAATGATAGACCGAATCACCAACATCTCTACCGAAGGCGGTGCGTTCGGAAAAGGTGAGATAATTGCTGAATTGGATATCACTCCTGACCTTTGGTTCTTCGACTGCCATTTCCCAGGCGATCCTGTGATGCCAGGCTGTTTAGGTCTGGATGCCATGTGGCAGCTTGTTGGCTTCTTCCTTGGCTGGAAAGGTAACAAAGGACGTGGCCGTGCATTGGGTTCTGGTGAAGTGAAATTCACTGGGCAAATCCTGCCAACCGCTAAGAAAGTAACGTTCCGTATTGACCTGAAGCGCGTGATCGAACGCAAGCTTGTAATGGGCATTGCTGACGGAAGTGTCTCTGTTGATGGTCGTGAGATTTACACGGCTAAAGACCTACGTGTAGGCTTGTTCACATCAACAGAAAACTTCTAAAAGATTAAGAGTATAAGAGGCACATTAGTTATGCGTCGTGTAGTTGTAACTGGTCTAGGCATTGTTAGCTGCCTAGGCAATGACAAACAATCCGTTCTTGAGTCACTGCAAGAAGGCCGTTCAGGCATTCGTTTCGCAGAAGACTACAAGGAAAAAGGTTTTCGCAGCCATGTATGCGGTCGTATTGATCTAGACGATACTGAAATTGATCGTAAAGTTCGTCGATTCATGGGGGATGCAGCGACTTACGCTTACGTTTCCATGCAGCAAGCGATTGCTGACTCAGGCCTAGCTGAAGACCAAGTTTCTAACATTCGTACAGGTTTGATCGCTGGCTCTGGCGGTGCATCGGCTCGAAATCTAGTAGAATCAGCCGATACGTTACGCGAGAAAGGTGTTAAGCGTGTAGGTCCTTACCGTGTTACGCAAACTATGGGTAGCACTGTGTCTGCTTGTCTTGCGACACCGTTCAAGATCAAAGGCGTTAACTACTCCATTACGTCTGCATGTTCAACCAGTGCACACTGTATCGGTAATGCAATGGAGCTTATCCAACTAGGAAAGCAGGACGTTGTATTCGCTGGTGGCGGTGAAGAAGAAAGCTGGACGCAAACATGCATGTTTGATGCAATGGGTGCGCTGTCTTCTAAGTACAACGATACGCCAGATCAAGCATCTCGCGCCTATGATGCTAAGCGTGATGGCTTCGTTATTGCTGGTGGTGGCGGTATTCTTGTTCTTGAAGAGCTTGAACACGCTAAAGCACGTGGCGCTAAGATCTACGCTGAAGTGGTAGGCTACGGTGCAACGTCTGACGGCTATGACATGGTAGCGCCGTCAGGCGAAGGTGCGGTTCGTTGTATGCAAATGGCAATGAGCACTATTGATGGTAAAATTGACTACATCAATACTCATGGTACGAGCACGCCTGCTGGTGATATGAAAGAGCTACAAGCGGTTCGCGAAACATTTGGTTCTGAAATCCCAACAATCAGCTCCACTAAGTCTCTATCTGGTCACTCTCTAGGTGCTGCTGGCGTTCACGAAGCTATCTATAGCTTG
Source organism: Marinomonas atlantica (assembly GCF_001639725.1). Taxonomy (GTDB): domain Bacteria; phylum Pseudomonadota; class Gammaproteobacteria; order Pseudomonadales; family Marinomonadaceae; genus Marinomonas; species Marinomonas atlantica. Next base: position 48,959 of record NZ_LTAW01000012.1, on the reverse strand, counting down.
CTAATGATGGAAAACAAATTCATCACGGCGTCTGCAAACATCACTGAACTAGATCCTGAAGCGGGTGATATTCCAGTTGCGCTTACTCGCCAAGACGACGTAGAGCTAAACTATGTAATGTCTAACAGCTTTGGCTTTGGTGGAACAAATGCCAGCTTAGTCTTCAAAAAATACGAAGGCTAATTACAGCATTTCAAGACATAAAAAAACCGCTCATTGAGCGGTTTTTTTTGTGTCTCAAGTACAGAGGCTATGGATGTTTACGCATTGCATCGCGCATCCAATGCTCCATTTCTTCATGAATTTGGTTGGTATCTTTGCCTTCAACTTCAATCAGCGGCCCAATCACCACCGTAATCGTACCTGGGTATCGACGCCACGTTCGCCCAGGCCAAGCATGGCCTGCGTTGTGTACGATGGGTAAAATAGGTCTTTTTGAAGAGGCAGCAAGCATAGCAGCGCCCTTGTTAAAGTCACGTTCTTTCCCCGGTACAGTCCGAGTCCCTTCAGGAAAAATCAGCACCGAACGGCCGGCTTGCAAGCGATCTTTACCTTGCTTCAGAATTTGCTTCAAGGCTCCAGCTCGCTTCGAGCGATCAATAGCGATCGGTTGAACCAATCGCAACCCCCAACCGAAGAATGGAATCGAGAGCAACTCTTTCTTAAGAACCGTCGAGATCGGCGTTTTCAATACCTGCAGCAAGTAAGTTTCCCACTCACTTTGATGATTCGCCGCCAAAACAACAGGACAATCTTTACCTGGGAGGTTTTCACGACCAATAATGTCAACTTTGACACCACAGAGTACTCGAAATAAAAACAACAGTGAGTGGTTATGAATATTTAGCATTGGCTGACGCCAACTTGGTGGCAATATAAAGCCAATCAATGGCGCAAAAATTCCCGTAAAGCCTGTTAAGACCCCATAGCATAAGGTAAACAATAACGAGCCAATCAGAGCCCGTAGCGAATTCCTAGGTTTCATGAAGCGCTTACTCCGTATTTATTCCAGCCTAAAGTAGGCCACGCTCTTGCTTTTGAATCAGTGGGTTGGCATACATGTTTAACACCGTTTCACGTAACACGTCTGGGCACGCTGCCATGTACTCATCAAATACAGAGTCACCAGTCGCTTGACCATTAAGCATTTTCAAAGCCGCCTCATTAGTCGACTGAATGGCATATTTACCTACAATTTGTCGGTCCACTTCAGCCACCATTTCATCAGGCGTCGCACAGTTATGGTCAATCACATCTCCAAAGGTGACGATGACTTTACCTTTACGCCCAACAATGCCTTTTCGAATACTGTCAATGTCTTCAAATTCGGCTTTCTGGTAAGAGCCTGTTGTCGACTTCTCGTTTAACTCTCGCGCCTTATCGAAGGCGCAAGGATCATACTCATAGGATATCGATACGGGGACAATTTTTAGATTTCGCATGGCGTCAGGAAAGGCAATTTTCTGTTTTTTCTGACTCATATAAAACATTTTAATGATGGCAGGATCGGTTTGATCTATGCCATCTTTGGCGCGGCCTTCTTTTTGAGCAATCCAAATATTGCAGTGCTCTTTGGTCAATGAATGGGTGATGTAATCAGACAATTGACCAAAAGCGGCCATCATTTCACGAATACCATTCGCAGAACGTTTAACGATAAAGCTCTTATTTAAACGCATCAGGTCAGACACAAACGGACGACGTAGCAAATTGTCACCAATCGCAATGCGTACGGTATCGAGGCCATTTAGGTAAAGACCATAATTCACGAACGCTGGATCCATAGCGATATCGCGGTGATTCGATAAGAAAAGATAGCCTTCGTTCTTAGCCAACTTGTCGACACCGCGATATTCAACATTGCTCGTCGTCGTTTTAATCATGCGTTCCATGTAATCAGCCACTTGCGTCTGGAAAGCACGTACATCATTGATTTTACGCACTTCCTTTTGCAACACATGCTTAACGACGTACGCTAAGAAACCACGTGTCCATTGCGGCCATTTAGTAAACTTGAAGCCGACAATCGTATCGATGAAGTCTGGCGTATTTACTAAATTTTGTAACACCCCGGCGACCTCATCGTCGTTGTAAGGGCGTATGTCATGAAACTGATCCATTGAACTGTCCATTCAGGTTTAAATTATCGTTATGATTATAAAGTACAAATATCGAAGCCAGCATCGTCGAGCAATTGCTTGTTCGAGCTAGCTGTCACAACAGCGATACTTTCATTCTCTTTCGTTAGGTAAAGCTTAGCAACACGCTTAAGATCATCTACCGTTACCGAAAGCACACCCGCTCGGAACGCCTCACGGTAAGCTTGACTACGACGATGCAGCTGCAAGAAGAAATCACTTTGTGCTTCACCTGCTGGAGACCCCGGTTTGTCCATTGAGCCAATCACACCTAGTACAGCTTCTTCTAGGGCATCATGTGAATGCTCATTGCCAAGTAACCAGTCAATCGACGCGTCAAAGTCCGCCAATGTTTCCAACAACCGTGGGTCACGGTATGAATAGAAGCGGAATGCGCCACTGCTACCATCAAAGGTTGCACCACCACCGTAAGCACCACCCTGCTCTCGAATTGCTCGGTGTAGATAACCGTTGCGTAAGAAACCGCCTAATACCGTCAACGGCGCCACATCAGGATGCTCACCCGCTACAGCTTTAAATGCCTTAGCACAGAAGCTGACCTGAGTGGCAGTCACCCATGCTTGCTTCACGGTTTGATCAATGGCCGGTAAAGAAAAGTGCGTCAGCTGCTCATGGTTCTCCACTGCTTGCCAAACAGGCGATGTTTGGGACATTAAAGACTCTTTATGATGAGGCTCTGCGACTAAAAGTACTTGCTTCGCAGCGCCAGCTAACTTGCTATGAATCGACTCTAGCACAGAACGCAACGTCGACATCGCAGTTGAGTCATTCTTCAATGAGTCATCCAGTGCAATCACATCACGAATACCGCTCATGCCTCCCCACGCTTCTTGTTGTGCCGAGAGGCCTGACATACCACTGCTGGCAGCACTCATTGCCAGAGCATGGCCTTGTCCAGTAATCGAACGCTCACGACGCGCACGGCGCTGAGAAACCAATTCTTTAATTCGTCCTTCTTCGTCGAATCTCACGTCATTAAAAGTTTGCGCCATTAATTCAGTCATGGCCTTGGCATTTGGCACTAACGCTTTTGAGCTGAGAACAAAGTAACCGCTCACACGCTGTTTATCGATAAGCTCGGTCCGAATAGAGGAAGAGGCTCCTAAACCACCACATACTTGCGCTTGACGTGATTGCACCGCTAAGTAATCTTGGTCACCTAAACCTAACTCTGTTACCAGATAAGCATACAACGGCAGGTATTTGGTTTCGTCTTCAGTTAGCGCAGGAAGCTCTGTCACCAATTGCTGATATACCAGACCGTTTGTGCCTTGTGGATAAAACGTAATTGGCAAACTTTCAGTCACTTGTTCGTTTTCATACTCAGGCAAGCGAGCAGGTACATCTTCAAGCCCAACTTTCGGCAAGATGCTCATGTCATCAACTTGCTCTTGGCGCTCTTTTAGCGCTTGGCTGCGCTCAACAATATGCTGTTTTTGTGCTTCGTTTAAGCCTGCTTTGATCTTACTTAGACGGTCTTTCTCTGCCTGGTTACGGCGCGCCTCTAGCGCTTCATCTGGACTTAACGTTAAGGTGATACGATGTGCATTAGACAACAACAAGTCGCGTACGAGTGTTGGGATGTAGTCTTTTTCAGCCACTTTTTCACGCATACTTTCGATCACAGGGTCTAAGTCTAACTGCGCGATTACATCGCCTTCATGCACCGCAGTCGACAAGGCACTTAGGATAAGCTGTAAACCGTATGGGTAGCTGTCTCCACCGATCTCGCGTTGGCTTAACTCCAATTGGTGCAGCATGGCATCGACCATGTCTTGCTCAATGCCATTTTCAGCGATGTCTTCCAGTGTGTTTAGAATTAATGCTTCCACTTGAGGAGCATTGTCGCGCTTAACGCCTTCCAAGCCACACATAAAGCTCATTTCTTTGTTGCTGTCTTCTAAACCACATAATGGCGAAGGTGATTGACCCAGTTCAGAGTTTTCCAACGCGCGACGCAATGGTGACGCAGAGTTATCCAGTAACACACTGGACAACAGTTCTGCTTCAAACTGTTGCGCCAAATCGATGCTTTCACCCAGCAACCAGCCTACGACCACATGGCTGCCATCTTCTTTGGCCTCATCGGTTGCGTAACCTTCTTCAACTCGCACAGGAGAGAAGTAACGTTTTACGTTAGGCACACTGACTTTGTCGTCTAAACGTTCGAAGCGGCTCAGTACCTTCGCTTCAAACTCAGCTTGTAACTCTTCTGCGGGGATATCACCGAATGTCATAAAAACGGCATTAGACGGGTGATAGTGTTTGCGGTAGAAGGCCATCAAATCGTCGTATGACAAATCGGGAATATCCGTCGGTTCACCACCGGAGTTAAAATGATAGGTATTGCTTGGGCATAAATACTTCGTCACAGCCTGCCATAACACAGACGTAGGCGAACTCATTGCCCCTTTCATTTCATTGAATACAACGCCTTTGTATGTCAGCTCTGAATCAGGATTGGTTGGCTCAGCGAACTCTAAACGATGGCCTTCTTGCGAAAAGTCCAATGGATCTAAACGTGAGAAGAATACGGCATCTAGATACACATCTAGTAAGTTACGGAAATCTTTCTTGTTCTTACTGGCAAATGGGTAAGCCGTCCAATCAGACGACGTAAATGCGTTCATAAAGGTGTTCAGTGAACGGCGAATCATCATAAAGAATGGGTCGCGCACTGGGAAGCGCTCGGAACCACACAGAACCGTATGCTCAAGTATGTGCGCCACGCCACATGAATCGGTTGGTACGGTTTTTAACCCAACAAGAAAGACGTTTTCGTCGTTATCAGAGGCAATATGAAAATGCTTTGCACCTGTTTCCTTGTGCTCGTATTCCTGTACCGTCACATTTAACGCTTCTATAAATTCACTGCGAATAGCCTTAAACGCTGGGTGATGTGCATTGTTCATGGTCATATATTACCCCTGTAAAAAATCGTTTCTATTACTACATAGATTGGGTGTATTTGCCTTAATCTCAAGCAATAAAGCGTGTGAATTATATCAAGATTGTGGTTTTGTCGGCAGAGATATAGCGCCCTGCTGTGTTAACGCTTTTGATGACGCTCCCAGTTTTCTAGGCGCGCTTTGTCACTTTTTCGAAACAATACATACACAGCACCTAATCCACCATGGTGACGCTGTGCTGTGTGAAACGCCATGACATCGTCGAGATCTCTCAACCATTTGTTAATAAAGCTTTTTATCGTTGCCTGATCATTTGGGTCTGGTGTTCGATCACCTTTTCCGTGAACAATAATCGCCACACGGATGTCATGCCGCATGCAGTCCGCAACAAACTGGTATACTTCCACACGAGCTTGCTCTACGGTACGTCGATGCAAATCTAGGCGTGAATCAATACCATACTTACCCTGACGCAAGCGCTTAAACACGCCATCTTGCACACCGTCTTTTTTATATTCAAGCATGTCATCAGGATCAACTCGCTCAACATAATCTTTGGACAAGTGATTACGGTCTTCAACCTTTGCAATCAAAGCGGCCTTCTGACGTTGCGTAAAGTCCACTTCGCCCTTTTTTTTACCAAGGTATATCTCGGTCTTTTTTATTGGGCGAATCCCCTTTACTTCCTGCGCAAACAAAGAGAAATCATCATCCTCTTGCATAGATCACCTCAAACTTTGCACCCTATTCATTTACGACAGCTAGATACAAGAAAGGCTCCCGTAGGAGCCCCTATACAAGCTGTAGGGTAATCTCTGCTAACCATGTCTAACGACTTTTGGTGAGCAAATTGTGCTAAAAATGTTAGTTTCATTATAACAGCAATCTATTCAGAACCACTAATAGCAAAGGCTTAGCTATTATTTTCAGCGTCATCCCTTTTTTTCAAAAAACTTGAGAATTGAAAAATTAAAAAGCTAATGACCGATAATAATATCGCTATTTCATAACGACTATAGGCAACTGAAACACCAATAGCACCAGTATTCCAAATTCCAGCTGCGGTAGCAGTGCCTGATACAGAGCCGCCACTTTTAAAAATGGCGCCACCACCAATGAAACCCATGCCCGTGATCACGGCATACATTACGCGAGCTTCTGCATCAGAGCCTTCATACACACTCATGCCCACTAACATAAATGAACACGATGCAATTGTCACAAGTGGGAAGGTACGTAAGCCTGCACCACGATCGTGAAACTCCCGATTAAATGCAATCGGTAATGAAAGCAAAAACGCCACACCCATCTGCGTTAAATGGTGAAGAATCAACCCAAAATCTAAATCGATCATGTTTACTACCTCCATGTTGTATTTGGAATATCTTAAAACTTACCTACCAAATACATGGGAGTAAAACAGATAACAAAAGCTTCCTCTTTAGATACAAAAAAAGCTGCACAATGTGCAGCTTTTTTCAGATCAAACGCAACTACACGCTCAGTCTAGGTGAATCCTAGAAGGGGATATCGTCGTCAAAGTCGTCAAAGCTTGGCGCAGGTTGTTGTGGCTTAGCCGGCTCTGGCGCTTTTTGTGGTGCTGGCGCAGGGGCTTGTTGAGGTTGATTCCCCCAGCTACCAAATGACTGAGGCTGAGCTGGTGCTTGCTGAGGCTGGCCGTAACCACCACCTTGCTGAGGCTCTGACTGCGCTGGCGATGCACCATAGCTGCCTTGCTGTGGTTCTGATTGCTGAGGCGCATTGCCGTAACCACCTGGCGCACCGTAGCCACCTTGTTGAGGTGCTTGTTGCGCGCCGTAACCACCTTGCTGTGGCGCTTGCTGCCCACCGCCAAAACCACCACCTTGCTGACCGTCTGCTCGCCCATCAAGCAATTGCATCTCATTCGCAACGATTTCCGTTGTATAGCGCTTAATACCGTCTTTTTCCCACTCACGTGTACGCAATGAGCCTTCTACGTATACTTTCGAGCCTTTCTTGATAAAGTCACCAGCAATCTGACCTAGACGAAAGTTGCCTCGATCCATGAACGCCACACGATGCCATTCGGTACGCTCTTGCATTTGACCCGTTTGCTTATCACGCCAGCTTTCAGACGTAGCAAGGTTTACGTTTGCCACCGCTGCACCTGAGGGCATAAAACGAACTTCTGCGTCGCTGCCTGCGTTACCGATCAAGATTACTTTATTTATTCCACGTGCCATGAGGTCACTCCAATTCTTTAACTGTAAATTCTTATAGCTGAATTTGCGGCGCTACACGTTGCAACGCTGCTTTGTCTAACTGCTTTTTATCTACTTTCAAATAAGCGGTTTGCTCATCTGTGAAAATCTGCATATCTTCCACTCCTTGGATTGCCATTAATTGCTTTTTAAGCTGATGCACATCATCCTCTGTCTGTGCCGCCACACTGAAAGCCATGCTTGCCACTTGCTTTGGCGCAGGTTGAAAGGCGCTCACAACCGACCACATCAACCAAATGCCACCAATGACAGAAAACAGCACTGTAACCGATGTATGTTGCAACAACCAGCCTCCGCCAGCTCCACCAATGAATGCGCCCATAAACTGATGCGTTGAAAACACACCCATTGCGGTACCACGATAACCAACTGGAGCCAACTTGCTAATCACGGATGGTAATGTCGCTTCCAACGTATTAAATGCAACAAAGAACAAACACACTGCCACGGCAAACAACCATAGTTGTGCAGACCATTCCATCAATAAAGTCGTCGCACCAAGAATGCCAATAACGAGGGTAAGCACTTGCTTCATTTTACCTTTGCCCTCTGCCGCAATCACCAACGGTAGCATCAAAATAAAAGCCCCTCCCATAACCAGCAGATATAAAATACTGTGCTGACCTAAAGCTAACCCATAGCGATGAATTAACAAACTTGGTATTGCCACAAACAACGCCGTCAAACTGCCGTGCAGCAATAATATACTGATGTTTAGAAAGCGTAGTTGGCTGTCTTTTAAAACGCCTTTTAGAGCTACTAAACTCGGTGTTGTATCACGTCTAAAGCTATGCTGTGTCACATTAGGCACTGCCCAAAGGACTAACGCCATACCTACAATAGAAAACCCAAAAGACAGATAAAACAGACCAGATAGTCCAACCCACTGATACAAAATAGGCCCAAGAATCAGTGAAATCATAAACGACGCACCAATACTAATACCCACCATCGCCATGGCCTTAGTACGGTTTTGCTCTTTGGTGACATCACTGAGCAATGCCATCAAGGTACTGGCAATCGCTCCTGCACCTTGAATCGCTCGTCCGATAATCAGTGTTACAATGCTATCAGCATTGGCACAAATAATACTCCCTAATGCAAACAGCATTAGACCAAAAATAATCACTCTTTTACGGCCGATCTTGTCAGACATCATTCCCATCGGGATCTGTAAAGAGGCTTGGGTAAACCCATATATACCGATCGCCGCACCAATCAACGCGGCATCGGAACCGTCTAACCCATCCGCGGCCACACTGATGACAGGCATAATAAGAAACAGGCCGAGCATACGGAATAGATAAACCATTGCTAAGGCTAAAACTGAGCGGCGTTCAATGACATCCATAGGTGCTACTACTTGCGTATTTAGGGGTGATTGTTGAAAGATCGAAGATTTTACTAAAAATACCGTTGAAGCTCTATTTTAACTACTGTAAAAATAGACAGTTATTCTATTTTGAATGACTTTTTCCTTGGTTGCATTACATTTTGGAGACACATGGACACTATTACCCTTCGCGGTGCGCGGACCCACAATCTAAAAAACATCGATTTGGACATCCCTCGCGACAAGCTGGTGGTGATTACTGGGCTCTCTGGTTCAGGTAAATCGTCTCTTGCCTTCGACACCCTCTATGCCGAAGGACAACGCCGCTATGTTGAATCATTATCAACCTATGCACGTCAATTCTTGTCCATGATGGAAAAGCCCGATATTGATCATATCGAAGGCCTCTCTCCAGCGATCTCCATTGAACAAAAGTCCACGTCACATAACCCACGTTCGACCGTCGGTACGATCACGGAAGTTTATGACTATCTTCGTCTGCTCTTTGCTCGTGTAGGCCAACCACGCTGTCCAGATCACGGCGAACCGCTGGAAGCCCAAACTATTAGCCAGATGGTTGATAAAGTGCTTTCGCTACCAGAAGAAAGCAAGATGATGATGCTAGCGCCGATCATCAAGGATCGCAAAGGTGAACATCTTCATACTATTAGCGAATTGCTGGCAAAAGGCTTTGTACGCGCTCGAATTGATGGCATCGTCGTGGATCTGGATGATGCACCAACGTTAGAGAAAAACAAAAAGCATACCATTGAAGTTGTAGTTGATCGCTTTAAGGTACGCCCAGATTTACAGCTGCGCTTAGCGGAATCCTTTGAAACATGTTTATCGCTGTCAGATGGTATCGCCAAAGTGCTTAATATGGATGATGAAACCGATGAGCACATCTTTTCAAGCAAATTCGCTTGTCCAGTATGTGGCTATGCCATTACGGAACTTGAGCCTCGCTTATTCTCGTTTAACAACCCGAATGGCGCTTGCCAAACGTGTGATGGCTTAGGTACGCATCAAGTCTTCGATGCCGATCGCGTCATTCAAGATGAGAACTTAACCCTCGGTGAAGGCGCTATTCGCGGCTGGGGGCGTCGGAGTATTTTCTACTTCCAACAACTGAATGCTTTGGCCAACTTTTACGAATTCGATATCAATGCAAAATTTAAAGATATTCCAGAAAAGTTTCAGAATGTTGTTTTAAACGGTTCTGGCAAAGACAAGATCGACTTCGTCTACATCAATGAACGTGGTGACAAAATGACACGTTCACATGTATTCGAAGGCGTATTGCCCAATCTCAATCGCCGTTATCACGAAACAGAATCGGACAGTGTTCGCGAAGATCTGTCTCAATACATCAGCACTCAAGCCTGTCCAACTTGTCATGGCACACGCTTGAATAAAGCCGCGCGTAATGTGTTTATTGCCACGGAAACACTGCCTGATATCGTCAAAAAACCGATTGCTGACTGCTTAAGTTATTTCGAGACATTGAAGCTTGAAGGGGCCAAAGGGGCCATTGCAGAAAAAATCTTAAAAGAAATACGTGATCGCTTGAGCTTCTTAGTAAACGTAGGTCTTGATTATTTAACGCTCGATCGCAAAGCAGACTCATTATCCGGCGGTGAAGCCCAACGTATTCGTCTCGCCAGTCAAATTGGTGCAGGCTTAGTCGGCGTCATGTATATATTGGATGAGCCTTCTATCGGCCTCCATCAACGGGACAATGAACGCCTGATCAGCACACTAACGCGACTACGAGACCTAGGCAATACGGTGATCGTTGTCGAGCACGATGAGGATGCTATTCGTGTTGCAGACCACCTGATTGATATCGGTCCTGGTGCAGGTGTTCATGGCGGTCAAGTCATTGCATCCGGTACACCTGAAGACATTATGGCTTGCGAAGAATCCATCACGGGACAATTCTTAACTGGCAAGCGTTCTATTAAAGTACCGTCAATTCGTCATCAAGCGACAGAAGGAAAACAACTGACGCTGCACGGCGCACAAGGCAATAACCTTAATAACGTTACTTTAAATATTCCAGTAGGGGTGATGACCTGCGTAACAGGTGTCTCTGGCTCGGGGAAATCGACTTTAATTAACGGTACATTATTTCCACTTGCGGCAACTGCACTTAATGGTGCAACAACGCTAAAACCGGCGACCTATGAAAAAGTTGAAGGTTTGGATCACTTCGACAAATGTGTCGACATAGACCAAAGTCCAATTGGTCGTACGCCACGTTCAAACCCTGCAACTTACACTGGCATTTTCACACCTATGCGTGAACTGTTCGCTGCGACACAAGAGGCGCGATCTCGGGGATACAAGCCAGGGCGCTTCTCGTTTAACGTCAAAGGCGGCCGTTGTGAAGCGTGTCAAGGGGATGGTGTAATCAAAGTCGAGATGCACTTCCTACCAGACGTGTATGTTCCCTGTGATGTCTGTAAGGGACAACGCTATAACCGTGAAACGCTAGAAATCACTTACAAAGGGAAGAATATTCATCAGTGCTTAGACATGACCATTGAAGAAGCTCGAGAATTCTTTGACCCTGTTCCTTCCATCGCGCGCAAGCTACAAACACTAATGGATGTTGGCTTAGGCTATATTCGTTTAGGTCAAGCAGCGACGACTCTATCAGGTGGCGAAGCACAACGGGTTAAGTTGGCTAAAGAGCTATCAAAACGCGATACAGGTAAAACACTGTACATTCTCGATGAGCCAACTACAGGTCTACACTTTGCAGACATTGAATTGCTACTCACGGTACTACATCGCTTACGCGATCATGGTAATACGGTGGTAGTCATTGAACATAATCTAGATGTGATTAAAACCGCGGATTGGATTGTAGACCTAGGTCCAGAAGGCGGTAGTGGCGGTGGTTACATAGTTGCTGAAGGAACACCTGAAACCGTTGCCCAGCACGAGATCTCACATACTGCTCGTTTCTTGAAGCCCATGCTTTAAAAATAGGTGCAAACCATAAAAAAGAGCCTATGGCTCTTTTTTTTATTTCTATTTATATCGGTCTTTTTGCAATAGAAAGACTGTAGACACAAAAAAGCCGGGCTTGTGGCCCGGCTTTTTTAAAGCAAATGCTGTATTACTCAGCGTCTGCTGCTTCCGTAACTGGACGATCGACCAGTTCAACGTAAGCCATAGGTGCGTTATCACCTGCACGGAAGCCACATTTTAAAATGCGAACGTAACCGCCAGGACGACCTTGGTAACGAGGACCAAGCTCAGAGAACAATTTACCTACTGCATCTTTGCTACGCGTACGTGCAAAGGCTAGGCGACGATTCGCAACGGAATCTTCTTTCGCCAATGTGATCAAAGGCTCAGCAACGCGACGAAGTTCTTTGGCTTTCGGCAACGTAGTTTTAATAACTTCGTGCTCGAATAAAGAAGCAGCCATGTTTTTGAACATCGCTTTACGATGTGAGCTAGTACGGTTTAAGTGACGTCCACTCTTACGATGACGCATTTTACATTCCTTACCAAACTACGGTGGTCAGGGAACAATGATCTAGCGAGCTAGAACTTTGCTATCGTCTTTTAGACTAGCCGGTGGCCAGTTTTCTAGACGCATTCCCAAAGACAGACCGCGCTGTGCTAAAACATCTTTAATTTCAGTTAATGACTTCTTACCAAGGTTAGGCGTTTTAAGTAGCTCAACCTCTGTACGCTGAATCAAATCACCGATGTAGTAGATATTTTCTGCTTTCAGACAGTTAGCACTGCGAACGGTTAGCTCAAGATCATCAACCGGGCGTAGCAAAATTGGATCAATCTCATCCTCTTCTTCTTCTACAACTGTCTCGCTTTCGCTTTCTAGTGCGACAAATACCGCGATTTGTTGTTGTAGAATCGTCGCTGCACGGCGAATCGCTTCTTCTGCGTCAATAGTACCGTTAGACTCAATGTCAATGACAAGTTTGTCTAGGTCAGTACGCTGCTCTACACGAGCATTCTCTACGCTGTAAGCAACACGGCGAACAGGACTGAAAGAGGCATCCAGCTGCAAGCGACCAATAGGACGAGTCTCATCGTCACCAGCAACACGAGCGTCAGCAGGCTCATAACCACGACCACGGGCCACTTTAATCTGCATATTTAGCTCTGCAGTATCATCAAGGTGACAAATCACATGATCTGGGTTAGAGATCTCAGAGTCAGCAACCAGTTGGATATCTCCAGCCGTTACGACACCAGGACCTTTCTTACTTAGTGTTAGAGTTGCTTCATCTTGCCCGTGTAGAGCGATCGCAACTCCTTTTAGGTTAAGAAGAATTTCAATAACGTCTTCTTTTACCCCTTCAATCGCACTGTACTCATGCAATACACCGTCGATTTCTACTTCGACAATTGCACAACCAGGCATAGAAGACAAAAGTATACGGCGTAACGCATTGCCTAAAGTATGTCCGAAACCACGTTCTAGCGGTTGCAGAGTTACTTTGGCGCGCGATTGGCCCAACTCTTGTACTTCGATGTTGCGTGGGGTTAACAATTCGCTCACTGAACGCTGCATAGATCCACCTATTTCTTAATCCTAACCATCTAGCTATTACTTAGAGTAAAGCTCGACGATTAGGTTCTCATTAATTTCAGCTGATAAATCGGCACGCTCTGGAGCAGCTTTGTAAGTTGCTTCCAGTTTAGTTGCATCAACTTCGACCCAATGGATCGGTGCACGACTTTTAGATAGCTCTAGCGCATTTTGAACACGCAACTGCTTCTTAGCTTTTTCACGGATAGACACAACATCACCAGCTTTAACTTGGAATGATGCAATGTTTACCACTTCGCCGTTAACTAGAATAGCTTTATGGCCAACTAGCTGACGAGATTCCGCACGTGTAGAGCCGAAGCCTGCACGATAAACTACATTGTCTAAGCGTGACTCAAGAAGTTGCAGAAGGTTTTCACCTGTTGCACCTTTAATACGAGCAGCATCTTTGTAGTAGTTGCGGAATTGTTTTTCAAGAATGCCGTAAATACGACGAACTTTTTGTTTTTCACGTAGCTGTAGACCGTAATCAGAAAGACGACCACGACGTGCACCGTGCACACCTGGAACTGTTTCTGCTTTACATTTTGATTCTAAAGCGCGTGAGCCACTTTTAAGTTGTAAGTCTGTGCCTTCACGACGAGACAATTTACAAGTTGGACCTAAATAACGAGCCATGTGTCTGTCTCCTCTTAAACGCGACGTTTCTTAGGCGGACGGCAACCATTGTGCGGGATTGGCGTCACGTCTGTGATGTTATTGATGCGCAGACCCAATGCATTCAATGCACGAACTGCGGATTCACGACCAGGACCAGGGCCCTTAATCATTACGTCAACGTTCTTTAGGCCGAACTCTTGTGCAGCAGTTCCGGCACGTTCTGCAGCAACCTGTGCTGCAAATGGGGTACTTTTACGAGAACCACGGAAACCAGAACCACCTGCAGTCGCCCAAGACAAAGCATTGCCTTGGCGATCAGTGATAGTCACGATCGTGTTGTTGAAAGACGCGTGTACATGAGCAACACCGTCGACGACCGTCTTTTTGACTTTCTTCTTGGTACTGCGCGCTGCTGGCTTAGCCATATTGCACTTTTCCTATATCTAATGCTCAGCTCTAGCAGACTTAATGCGCTAGAGCGAAACGCGTTAAATTACTTACGAATTGGCTTGCGAGGGCCTTTTCGTGTACGAGCGTTCGTTTTGGTACGTTGACCACGAACAGGTAGGCTGCGGCGGTGACGGATGCCACGGTTACAGCCTAAGTCCATCAAACGCTTGATAGACATGCTGACTTCACGGCGGAGGTCACCCTCTACAGTAAACTTAGCAACTTCGCCACGTAGACGGTCTAGCACTTCATCACTTAGAGAACCGATTTTAGCGGTTTCTGCGATCTCTGCAGATTTGCAGATTTCTTGTGAGCGTGTGCGACCGATCCCGAAGATGTAAGTTAGAGAAATGACCGCATGTTTATTGTCAGGAATATTGACACCGGCTATACGGGCCATTCACTTTACTCCGTTGTTATGGATGAATTCAATTCATCACTTTGCTTTCATGAGGGCGGAAGATTATGCCAGCTTAGCGGACAAAAATCAACCACCCTCCCATCATCGAATAATTCGACTATTAGCCTTGACGCTGTTTGTGACGAGGCTCAGAACAAATCACTCGAACTGAACCGTTACGACGAACGATTTTGCAGTTACGACAGATTTTCTTTACAGATGCACGTACTTTCATGTTCAACTCCAACCTATGCTTAACGCATTAGGCCATTTGGACCATATCCAGTCAGGTTCGACTTTTTCATCAATGACTCGTATTGATGACTCATTAAGTGACTTTGTACTTGTGACATGAAGTCCATCACTACGACCACTACGATTAACATCGAAGTACCACCGAAGTAGAAAGGAACATTCCAAGCCACAACAAAGAACTGAGGCATCAGTGACACTAGAGTGATATATAAAGCACCAAAAAGTGTCAAGCGAGTCATAACACCGTCGATATATCGAGCGGTGTGGTCGCCTGGACGAATGCCCGGCAAAAATGCTCCGGACTTTTTCAAGTTATCTGCCACATCTTTAGGGTTGAACACCAGCGCTGTATAAAAGAAGCAAAAGAAAACAATTGCTATCGCAAACAACAGCACATAGAGCGGTTGCCCAGGGGCTAGAGCCAAAGAAATATTTTGCAACCATTCCATACCCTCGCCTTGACCAAACCACTGGCCGATCGAAGCTGGGAACAGAAGAATACTAGAAGCAAATATAGGAGGGATTACACCCGCCATATTTACCTTTAGTGGCAAATGGCTCTTTTGTGCGGCAAACACCTTTTTGCCTTGCTGACGTTTAGCATAATTTACAGTAATTCGTCGCTGACCACGTTCGATAAAAACTACGAATGCGATGGTAGCGATTGCTAATATGCCAATCAGCAGCAATGCAAGGATATTGATATCACCTTGACGGGCCGACTCAAATGAACGACCTAGAGCAGAAGGAAGACCTGCTACGATACCGGCAAAGATAAGGATCGAAATACCATTACCAATGCCTTTTTCAGTAACTTGCTCACCTAACCACATCAAGAATACCGTACCAGCCACAAGAGTAACTACGGCAACTGCGTAGAACTCTAGACCAGAGCTGAACGAAATACCCTGACTAGCAAGGCCAACCGCCATAGAGGCGGATTGTACAAGAGCAAGTAAAACTGTTCCGTAACGAGTGTATTGAGTAATCTTACGACGACCCGCCTCACCTTCCTTTTTAAGCTGCTCTAGCTGTGGGCTCACTACAGTCAATAACTGCATAATGATCGAGGCAGAAATATATGGCAGGATACCCAGAGCAAAAATACTCATTCGTTCCAATGCGCCGCCTGAGAATACGTTAAATAGACTCAGGATTGTGCCTTCGTTCTGGTCAAATAATGCAGACAAACGATCTGGGTTAATCCCCGGGACCGGAATGTGTGCACCGATTCGATATACAATAATTGCTAGGAACACAAAACGAATTCGAGCCCAAAGCTCTCCAAGACCGTTTTGCATACCTGTAGGTAGTGAGCCACGCTTTGTCATCTATTCCTCGACTTTTCCGCCAGCTGCTTCAATAGCAGCGCGAGCACCTTTAGTAACTTTAAGGCCACGTACCGTTACTGCTTTGTCGATAGAGCCCGACAAGATAACTTTCGCTGACTTAATTTTGTCACCAATGATGTCTGCGCCTTTAAGAGCAGCCAAATCTACAACTTCTGCATTTACTGCGGTTAGTTCGTTAAGACGAACCTCAGCAACATACTGTGCCTGACGTGAAGTGAAACCAAATTTTGGCAGACGACGCTGCAATGGCATTTGACCGCCTTCAAAACCAGGTTTAACTGAGCCGCCTGAACGAGACTTAAGACCTTTGTGGCCACGTCCGCCAGTTTTGCCCAAACCGCTACCAATACCGCGGCCTACACGTTTAGGAGCATGCTTGCTACCTTCGCCAGGGCGAATAGTATTTAGGAACATGTTATTCTCCTACCACTTTAACCATGTAATAAACTTTATTGATCATGCCACGAACAGAAGGAGTATCTTCTAGTTCACGACGCTGACCAATCTTTTTAAGACCCAAGCCTTTAACTGTCTCACGGTGTTTCGGAAGACGACCGATAGGGCTACGAGTCAATTGAACTGTGATGGTGTTGTTAGCCATTTCACATTACCCCAAAATTTGATCGACAGACTTACCGCGTTTCGCAGCGATTTGCTCAGGTGCACGCATGTCAGCCAAACCTTTAATCGTTGCTTGAACAACGTTAATTGGGTTAGTTGATCCGTAACACTTAGCTAATACGTTGTGAACACCTGCGATTTCTAGAACCGCACGCATTGCACCACCTGCGATAACACCAGTACCTTGAGAAGCTGGCTGCATGTACACTTTAGATGCACCATGGTTAGCTTTAACAGGGTATTGAAGCGTGTCGCCATCTAGGGCAACAGAAACCATATTGCGACGAGCTTGCTCCATCGCTTTTTGGATTGCTTGAGGTACTTCACGTGCTTTACCACGACCGTAACCTACTTTGCCATTACCATCACCAACAACTGTCAAAGCAGTAAAAGAGAAGATACGACCACCCTTAACTACTTTGGCAACGCGGTTTACTTGTACTAGCTTCTCTTGTAGATCGCTAGTTTGTTGTTCGTTAACTGCCATTTGCTACCTCTTAGAACTCTAGACCAGCTTCACGCGCAGCATCTGCTAACGCCTGAACGCGACCGTGGTATTTGAAGCCAGAACGGTCAAATGCAACAGCGCTGATGCCAGCTGCTTTAGCACGTTCAGCGATAAGAGCACCCACTTTAGCTGCTGCATCTTTGTTACCAGTCGCAGAAGAACGTAGGCTCGCGTCTAGAGTAGAAGCGCTTGCTAGCACTGTGCTACCACATGGCGAAATTACTTGTGCATACATATGACGTGGTGTGCGATTTACAGTAAGACGGTTCGCACCTAGGTCACGAATATGCAAACGCGTGCGGCGAGCACGACGAATTCGAGATTGTTTCTTAGTGTTCATGAATGCTTACCTACTACTTTTTCTTAGCTTCTTTACGGCGAACAACTTCATCAGCATAACGAACACCTTTGCCTTTGTATGGCTCTGGTGGACGGAAGCCGCGAACTTCAGCAGCCACTTGGCCAACTGCTTGTTTGTCGATACCGCGAAGAATAACTTCTGTTTGTGATGCACACTCAGCTGTGATGCCTTCAGGCAATTCATAATCAACTGGATGTGAGAAACCTAGTGCAAGGTTCAGTACATTGCCTTTTACAGCAGCACGGTAACCAACACCTTGTAGTAGCAGACGTTTTTCAAAACCTTGGCTAACGCCAACAACCATGTTATTCACTAGGGCACGAGTAGTACCAGCTAATGCATTGGTTTGTTTTGCACCATCACGTGGTGCAAAAGTTAGAACATTGTCTTCTTTCTTAACTTCAACGCTTGCGTGTACGTTAAGCTCTAATGCACCTTTGCCGCCTTTAATAGATACAGCTTGGCCATTTAGAGTAACTTCTACACCACTAGGAAGCGTCACAGGGCTTTTCGCAACTCGAGACATACCTAACTCCTAGAAAACTGTGCAGATTACTTCGCCACCAATACCAGCAGCACGGGCTGCACGATCAGTCATCAAACCTTTAGAAGTAGAAATGATAGCAACGCCTAGGCCTGCTTCTACTTTAGGTAGTTCTGCTGATGCTTTGTATTGACGCAAACTTGGGCGAGAGACGCGTTTGATCTCTTCGATTACTGGCTTACCTTCGAAGTATTTAAGTTCGATTGTAAGAGTAGGCTTTGCACCTTCTTCAACGCTGTAGTCAGTTACGTAACCTTCTTCACGAAGAACATTAGCAACAGACACCTTCATGTTTGATGAAGGCATAGACACAGTTGTTTTTGCAGCCAACTGTGCGTTACGAATACGAGTAATCATATCCGCAATTGTATCTTGCATACTCATTTAAGAGCTCCTAATAAAAAAACCATTGTGCAGCAAATAGAGCTCGCGCATAGTACACAGCAGCGAGCAGAATGTCCAGTATTTAGACACCCTCTCACTGCCATGTATTATGATCGCGCTCTACTTGCTTACCAACTAGCTTTCTTCAAGCCTGGTACGTCGCCGCGCATCGCTGCTTCACGCAGTTTGATACGAGACAGGCCGAAGCGACGGTAAACACCGTGTGGACGACCTGTAATTTGACAACGGTTACGTTGGCGTGAAGAAGATGAATCGCGAGGAAGCGCTTGCAATTTAAGCGTTGCTTCCCACTTTTCATCGTCCGATGCATTAACGTCGTTAATGATCGCTTTTAGAGCAGCACGCTTTTCAGCGTACTTAGCTACTAATTTTTCGCGCTTAGCTTCGCGTTGAATCATTGATACTTTAGCCATGATTCCTACCTCTTATTTCTTGAAAGGGAAACTAAAGGCGGCTAGCAAAGCACGACCTTCTTCGTCGGTACGAGCAGTAGTAGTAATGGTAATATCCATACCGCGTACACGGTCTACTTTATCGTAATCGATTTCTGGGAAGATGATCTGCTCTTTAACACCCATACTGTAGTTACCGCGTCCGTCAAATGACTTCGGGTTTAAACCACGGAAGTCACGGATACGTGGGATAGCAACATCAACCAGACGGTCAAAGAAATCCCACATACGGTCGCCACGCAGAGTAACTTTACAACCGATCGGGTAACCGTCACGGATTTTAAAGCCTGCAACAGATTTGCGTGCTTTCGTTACTACCACTTTCTGGCCGCTAAGTGCTGTAAGATCATTTACCGCATTTTCAAGAAGTTTCTTGTCTGCGATAGCTTCACCAACACCCATATTCAACGTAATTTTAGTGATTTTAGGCACTTCCATTACGTTGTTGTAACTGAACTGTTCTGTCAGTTGAGCTACAACTTGATCTTTATAAACTTGCTTAAGTCTCGCCATGGCTATAAATTCTCGCTCTTAGGCGTCGATCGCTTCACTGTTAGATTTGAAAACACGTACTTTCGTACCGTCTTCATTCACTTTAAAGCCGACGCGATCCGCTTTACCCGTAGCATTATTGAAAATGGCTACATTTGAAACCTGGATAGGTGCTTCTTTTTCAACGATACCGCCAGTCGTACCCTTCATAGGGTTTGGCTTTTCATGTTTCTTGACCATATTGATACCAGAAACAAGTACACGGCTTTCGTCTACTACTTTAACAACTTTGCCGCGTTTGCCTTTATCTTTACCAGCAATTACTACGACTTCATCGTCACGTTTGATTTTACGCATTCTGTCCCCTCCCTCTTACAGCACTTCAGGCGCAAGAGAAACAATTTTCATGAACTGCTCAGTACGCAATTCACGTGTCACAGGACCAAAGATACGAGTACCGATCGGTTGGCCTGAAGCATTTAGTAGAACCGCAGAGTTTACATCAAAGCGGATCACAGAGCCATCAGGACGACGCACACCTTTCTTAGTTCGAACGACAACAGCGTTCATAACTTGGCCTTTCTTAACACGACCACGTGGGATCGCTTCTTTTACTGTGACCTTGATAATGTCACCGATTGCAGCATAACGACGATGAGAGCCACCCAGTACTTTAATACACTGAACGCGCTTCGCGCCGCTGTTATCTGCTACATCAAGCATCGATTCTGTTTGAATCATTACTGCTCTCCAATCAAATTAGATAACAAGTCTCATGAAGGAAGAAGCTGCTTATACAGCAGCTGCTTTCTCAACAACCTGAACTAGTTTCCAAGTTTTAGTTTTAGAGTAAGGACGTGTTTCCACGACTTTAACTGTATCACCAACTTGACACTCGTTGCTTTCATCATGAGCGTGCAGTTTAGATGAACGACGAACGAACTTACCGTATAAAGGGTGACGTTCAGTACGCTCAACTAGTACTACGATGGATTTATCCATCTTATCGCTTACTACTTTACCAGTAGCTGTACGAGCTTGAGTTTCTACACTTGCCATCTTAGTTACCTGCCTTATCATTTAGCACGGTTTTAACACGTGCGATATTGCGGCGAACTTGCGAGAGCAAATGAGTTTGAGCCAACTGACCAGTGGCCTTCTGCATGCGCAGAGTAAATTGCTCACGTAGCAGTTCGATCAAGGTCTGCTGTAGCTCAGCTACAGACTTTTCTTGCAATTCTTTTGCTTTCATCTACATCACCGTACGCGTTACGAAAGTTGTGGATAGAGGAAGCTTAGCCGCCGCTAGCGCGAACGCTTCGCGTGCTAGAGACTCAGATACGCCCTCAACTTCATAAAGCATCTTACCTGGTTGGATTTGAGCCACCCAGTATTCTACGCTACCTTTACCTTTACCCTGACGCACTTCTAGAGGCTTCTGAGTAATCGGCTTGTCTGGGAATACACGGATCCAAATTTTGCCGCCACGCTTGATGTGACGAGTCATTGCACGACGCGCCGCTTCAATTTGACGAGCAGTAAGACGACCACGTTCAGTCGACTTCAATCCGAATTCACCAAAGCTAACTTGGTTTCCGCGAAGCGCTAGACCGCGGTTACGGCCTTTTTGCATCTTACGGAACTTAGTACGTTTCGGCTGTAACATTTACTACCCCCTACTTAGACTTCTTCTTCTGTGCGCCTTTATCAGCACGCACTTGTTCAATACCGCCCAAGATTTCGCCTTTGAAGATCCACACTTTAACGCCAATAATGCCGTAAGTAGTGTTTGCTTCATAAGTAGCGTAGTCAATGTCAGCACGTAGAGTGTGTAGAGGCACACGGCCTTCACGGTACCACTCTGCACGAGCAATCTCAGCTCCGCCTAGACGACCACTTACCTGAACCTTGATACCTTTCGCACCAGCACGCATTGCATTTTGCACTGCTCGCTTCATAGCACGACGGAACATAACACGACGCTCAAGTTGACCCGCAATGTTTTGCGCAACCAATTTAGAGTCTAGTTCTGGTTTACGAATTTCTTCGATGTTGATATGAACCGGCACACCCATCATTGCTGATACAGCGTTACGTAGTTTTTCAACATCTTCGCCTTTCTTACCAATCACGATGCCTGGACGGGCAGTGTGAATTGTAATACGAGCAGTCTGTGCAGGACGCTGGATCTCGATACGAGATACAGAAGCCTGTACAAGTTTCTCTTCAAGGAACTTACGAACCTGAAGATCGTTTAATAGTTGCTTAGAGTAGTTTTGGTTGTTCGCATACCAAGTAGAAGTATGGTCTTTAACTATCCCTAGGCGAATTCCGGTTGGATGAACCTTCTGACCCATTGGGTTTCTCCTAATTAGTCAGCGACTTTAACTGTAATATGGCAACCGCGTTTTAGAATACGGTCAGCACGGCCTTTGGCACGTGGCATGATACGTTTTAGAGTCATAGCCTCATCAACGTAAGCCGTAGAAACACGCAAGTCATCTACATCAGCACCTTCGTTATGCTCAGCGTTAGCTATCGCAGACTCTAGTACTTTCTTGACAATTACTGCCGCCTTTTTAGGACTGAACGTTAAAATGTTCAGTGCTTCGCTAACAGATTTGCCGCGGATTTGATCTATAACCAAACGGGCCTTCTGCGCTGAGAGGCGAGCACCCTTCAATGAAGCGCTTACTTCACTCATGTTAATACCCCTTATTACCGTTTGGCTTTCTTGTCCGCAGCATGACCCTTGTAAGTACGGGTCGGAGCGAACTCACCCAATTTATGACCGACCATGTCTTCAGATACTAGAACTGGGACATGTTGGCGACCATTATGGACAGCGATAGTCAACCCTACAAATTCAGGGAAGATAGTAGAACGGCGCGACCAAGTTTTAATTGGACGACGGTCTTTCTTTTCTACCGCAGCCTCTACCTTTTTCAACAAATGAAGGTCGATAAAAGGACCTTTTTTTAGTGAACGTGGCACAGTCGTTTCCTCTTATTACTTAGTACGACGTCGTACAATAAGTTTATCAGTACGCTTGTTCTTACGAGTTTTGTAACCTTTCGTAGGAACACCCCAAGGTGTAACTGGGTGACGACCACCAGAGCTACGACCTTCACCACCACCATGCGGGTGATCCACAGGGTTCATTGCCGCACCGCGAACTGTAGGACGAACACCACGCCAGCGCTTAGCACCAGCTTTACCAAGAACACGCAGTGTGTGCTCAGAGTTAGATACTTCACCTAGAGTTGCACGACACTCAGTTAGAACTTTACGCATTTCACCAGAACGTAGGCGAAGAGTAACGTAACGACCTTCACGAGCAACAAGTTGAGCAGAAGCACCAGCAGAACGTGCAACTTGTGCACCTTTACCTGGCTTAAGCTCGATACAGTGAACAACGCTACCTACAGGAATATTTTGCAGAGGCAAAGTATTACCCGCTTTAATAGGAGCACTTGCACCGTTAGAAACAACAGTACCAGCTTCCATACCTTTGGAAGCGATAATGTAACGACGCTCACCATCAGCATATTTTACTAGTGCAATGTTTGCAGAACGGTTTGGATCATATTCCAAACGTTCAACTACCGCTGGGATACCATCTTTATTACGACGGAAATCTACGATGCGGTAATGTTGCTTATGACCACCACCTACGTGACGCGTAGTGATGCGTCCGTTGTTGTTACGGCCACCAGACTTGCTTTTTTTGTCAAGTAAAGGAGCGTATGGCGCACCTTTATGCAAGTCAGTGTTAACAACCTTAACAACGTGACGACGGCCTGCAGACGTTGGCTTACATTTTACAACAGCCATTGACCTATCTCCCCTTATTCAGCGCCCAAGAAATCAATTTCTTGGCCTTCTGCCAAACGTACGTACGCTTTTTTAACGTCGTTACGCTTGCCTAGACCACGAGCTGTGCGCTTAGTTTTACCGTTTTGGTTCAACGTGCGAACAGATTCTACTTTGACTTCAAACAACGCTTCGATTGCTTGTTTAATCTCTGGTTTCGTCGCGTTGTTAACAACGCGGAATACATACTGACCGTTACCTTCGGCAACGATAGTCGCTTTCTCAGAGATGTGTGGACCTAACAATACT
This sequence comes from Marinomonas atlantica, assembly GCF_001639725.1. GTDB lineage: Bacteria > Pseudomonadota > Gammaproteobacteria > Pseudomonadales > Marinomonadaceae > Marinomonas > Marinomonas atlantica. The sequence continues at coordinate 25,135 of NZ_LTAW01000012.1, read as the reverse complement.
TTATAAATGCGTTCGCCGATCATGCTAGTGCCTCCTCAACTTGTTTCAGAGCACCAACTGTCAACAACACTTTGTCGTATGCGATCAAGCTAACAGGGTCAATAGACGCTGCATCACGAACGTCAACGTTCGGAATGTTACGCGCAGCTAGGAACAGATTACTGTCTAGCTCTTGCGCAACTACAAGCGCGTTTTCAACATTCAATTCAGCCATTTTAGCTTTGAATAGCTTAGTTTTTGGAGCTTCGATAGAAAGCTCTTCAACTACAACAAGACGATCTTGACGAGCAAGCTCAGACCAGATGGTGCGCATTGCTGCACGGTACATCTTCTTGTTTACTTTCTGAGAGTGGTCTTGGTTTTTCGCAGCGAACGTAACGCCACCAGAACGCCATAGAGGACTACGGATCGTACCAGCACGCGCACGACCAGAACCTTTTTGTTTCCAAGGTTTGCGGCCACCACCAGCTACTTCAGAGCGAGTTTTCTGAGCACGAGTACCTTGACGAGCACCAGCCAGGTAAGAAGTAACAACCTGGTGAACTAGCGCTTCGTTGTATTCACGTGCGAAGGTTACATCAGAAACTTCTACAGTTCCCTCAGCACCTGTTAGATTCAAGTTCATTGTCTACCCCTTAGCGAGCTTTAACTGCTGGTTGAACGATTACGTCACCATTAACAGCGCCAGGAACCGCACCTTTTACAAGGATAAGGTTACGCTCAGCATCAACGCGAACAACTTCAAGAGATTGAGTTGTTACTTGAGCTGCGCCCATGTGACCAGCCATCTTTTTGCCTTTCCAAACACGACCAGGTGTTTGACATTGACCGATGGAACCAGGAGCACGGTGAGACAATGAGTTACCGTGAGTAGCATCTTGCATGCTAAAGTTGTGACGCTTAATTGCACCTTGGAAGCCTTTACCTTTCGATTGACCAATTACGTCAACTTTGGATACAGCTTCGAAATCCGCAACAGTCAGCTCATCACCAACATTAATTTCTTTTTCGTCACCAGAAAGGCGGAACTCCCACAAACCACGACCCGCTTCAACGTTCGCTTTTGCATAGTGTCCTGCAGCAGCTTTGTTTACACGGCTTGCACGGCGAGAACCTACAGTAACTTGTACAGCTGAGTAGCCGTCAGTTTCTGAGTCTTTCACCTGCGTTACACGGTTCGGTTCAACCTCGATAACGGTTACTGGCACGGATACACCCTCTTCGTTGAAGATACGTGTCATTCCGGCTTTACGTCCGACTAATTGAATAGCCATTTTATACCTCAATTGCCAGTTGTGTACGGGGCTATCACCCGCTACGGCTGATCATTCCAGATCATTCCACTATTGTGCTTAGGCCAACAGATACCTGTTGGTTATCGCACCCCTAAAACCTTTGGGAATTAACCCAAAGAAATTTGTACTTCCACGCCTGCCGCAAGGTCTAGCTTCATTAGAGCGTCAACTGTTTTTTCAGTTGGCTCAACGATGTCTAGAACACGTTTGTGAGTACGGATTTCGTATTGATCACGTGCATCTTTGTTCACGTGAGGAGAAATCAGTACTGTGTAACGTTCTTTGCGAGTAGGAAGCGGAATCGGACCACGTACTTGAGCGCCTGTGCGCTTAGCAGTGTCCACAATCTCTTGCGTTGAAGCATCAATCAAACGGTGATCGAAAGCTTTCAAACGAATACGGATCTTTTGGCTTTGCATTTCCAACTCCAAATACTATGTTCAGATAAGTCATCTGTACAGAATTTGACCTACCATCCTTATTTAAGGACGGCGAATGTTAGCCGTTTAGAAATTGGTTGTCAAGTAACCAATTTGAAAACAGCACCTATAAAAAAAGGTCGCCCTTTTGAGCGACCTTTTTTATACAGCTATAAATAAATTAAGCGAAGCTTGAATTATTTAAGAACTTTAGCAACAACACCAGCACCTACTGTACGACCACCTTCACGGATCGCGAAACGTAGACCTTCGTCCATCGCGATTGGGTGAATTAGAGATACAGTCATCTGGATGTTATCACCAGGCATTACCATTTCTACGCCTTCTGGAAGCTCACAAGCACCAGTTACGTCAGTTGTACGGAAGTAGAACTGTGGACGGTAACCTTTGAAGAAAGGAGTGTGGCGACCACCTTCATCTTTAGACAGAACGTATACTTCTGCTTCGAATTCAGTGTGTGGGTTAATAGAACCAGGCTTAGCTAGTACTTGACCACGCTGAACGTCATCACGCTTAGTACCACGTAGTAGTACGCCACAGTTCTCACCAGCACGACCTTCGTCTAGAAGCTTACGGAACATCTCAACGCCAGTACAAGTCGTTTTCGTAGTATCTTTGATACCAACGATTTCAACTTCTTCACCAACTTTAACGATACCACGCTCAACACGACCTGTTACTACAGTACCACGACCTTGGATAGAGAACACGTCCTCGATAGGCATGATGAATGCACCGTCGATTGCACGCTCTGGCTCTGGAATGTAGTTATCTAGAGCTTCAACTAGTTTAGTTACAGCTGTAGTACCCATTTCGTTTTCATCTTGGCCGTTAAGAGCCATTAGAGCAGAACCTGGGATGATTGGAGTGTCATCACCTGGGAAGTCGTACTCAGATAGAAGATCACGTAGTTCCATTTCTACAAGCTCTTGCATCTCAGCGTATTCTTCAGTGTCAGCGCCGCCACAGTCTTCAGCTAGAAGGTCTGCTTTGTTTAGGAATACTACGATGTAAGGTACACCTACTTGACGAGAAAGAAGGATGTGCTCACGAGTTTGAGGCATAGGACCATCAGTCGCACCACAAACAAGGATCGCACCATCCATTTGAGCAGCACCAGTGATCATGTTTTTAACATAATCGGCGTGTCCAGGACAGTCTACGTGTGCGTAGTGACGAGTTGGAGAATCGTACTCTACGTGAGACGTTGCGATTGTGATACCACGCTCACGCTCTTCTGGAGCATTATCGATACCGTCAAACGCTACCGCTGTACCGCCAAATACTTCAGCACATACGCGAGTAAGTGCTGCTGTTAGGGTAGTTTTACCGTGGTCAACGTGACCGATTGTACCAACGTTAACGTGTGGTTTACTACGTTCGAACTTAGCTTTTGCCATGATACATACACCTTATGATTAGTAAGTATGATGATTAAATTTAATTTTTAATGATCGCGTCTGCCACACTAGCTGGCGCTTCAGCGTATTTCAGAAATTCCATTGCATAACTTGCACGCCCTTGCGACAAACTACGCACGTCTGTTGCATATCCGAACATTTCACCTAACGGCACTTCCGCTCGAATAATTTTACCAGACAAGGAATCTTCCATCCCCTGAACAAGTCCTCGGCGACGATTCAGGTCTCCCATCACGTCCCCCATGTATTCTTCAGGAGTTACAACCTCTACTTTCATTACGGGCTCAAGAACACAAGGCTCTGCGTCAGCAGCACCTTTCTTCAAGCCTTGAGAGGCTGCAATTTTAAAGGCCATTTCATTAGAGTCAACATCATGGAATGAACCATCGAACAATACCACTTTCAACCCAAGTAATGGGTAGCCAGCAACAACACCGTTCTTCATTTGCTCTGAAATGCCTCTTTCGACAGCTGGGATGTATTCCTTAGGAATAGCACCGCCGACAATCTCATTCACAAACTCCAAGCCTTCTTTATCGGTAGGAATAAGCTTCATTATTACGTGGCCGTACTGTCCTCGACCACCTGATTGCCGCACAAATTTGTGGTTAACTTCCACTTCTTTGCGAATTTTCTCTCGGTATGACACTTGCGGCTTACCGATGTTCGCGTCAACTTTAAATTCACGCTTCATTCGATCCACAAGTATGTCTAGGTGTAGCTCACCCATACCAGAAATAATGGTTTGACCTGTCTCTTCGTGTGTCTCTACGCGGAAAGAAGGATCTTCCTGCGCAAGCTTACCAAGAGCCACAGCCATTTTATCTTGATCCGCTTGAGATTTAGGCTCAACAGCGACAGATATCACTGGCTCAGGAAACTCCATACGCTCGAGTACAACAATGTCTTTGCCGTCACACAACGTATCCCCTGTCGTCACATCCTTCATACCAATCAAAGCAGCAATGTCGCCTGCGCGTACTTCTTTGATCTCTTCACGGTTATTTGCATGCATTTGAACCATACGGCCCACACGCTCTTTTTTGTGCTTAACCGAGTTGTATACTGCGTCGCCTGAACTTAGAACGCCAGAATATACACGTACAAAAGTTAATGTGCCCACAAACGGGTCCGTAGCAATTTTAAATGCTAAAGAGGCAAATGGTGCGCTGTCATCTGCTTCACGAGCCACAACGGTTTCAGCATCTTCTAAGGTGCCTTCAATCGCTTTCACTTCTAAAGGTGATGGCAGATATTCAACAACAGCATCAAGTACAGCCTGCACTCCTTTATTCTTAAATGCAGACCCACAGGTTACTAATACAACTTCGTTAGCTAGCGTACGAATTCGTAACCCTTTCTTGATATCTTCGACTGACAGATCACCTTCTTCAAGGTATTTATCCATCAATTCTTCATTTGCTTCCGCGGCGGCCTCAAGCATTTTTTCACGCCACTCTTCAGCGACGCCAACCAAGTCTGCCGGAACATCTTCAAGATCATAGGTCATCCCTTGATCTTCTTCGTTCCACATAATGGCCTTCATGCTCAACAAATCAACTACACCGGCAAAATCTTCTTCAGTGCCAATGTTAATTTGAATCGGCACTGCATTTGCGCCCAAACGATCTTCGAGTTGCCCTACGACACTGAAGAAATCCGCACCAGTACGATCCATCTTATTGACGAATACCATACGAGGCACTTCATATTTGTTTGCTTGACGCCATACAGTTTCCGTCTGAGGCTGCACACCAGAGGATCCACACAACACCACTACGGCACCATCAAGCACACGCAAAGAACGCTCTACCTCGATGGTAAAATCTACGTGACCTGGGGTATCGATAATATTAATGCGGTGCTGATCGAACTGCTGATTCATGCCACTCCAGAAGCAAGTTGTTGCTGCTGAAGTAATCGTGATACCACGCTCTTGCTCCTGCTCCATCCAGTCCATGGTGGCTGCACCATCATGGACTTCACCGATCTTATGAGAAAGACCGGTGTAGAACAGAACACGCTCAGTAGTTGTCGTCTTACCCGCATCAACGTGCGCACAAATACCAATATTGCGGTAACGATTGATGGGTGTCTTACGTGCCACTTAAGCTTCTCCGGAAGATTAGAAACGGTAGTGCGAGAACGCTTTGTTCGCTTCAGCCATACGGTGAACGTCTTCACGTTTCTTAACAGCTGAACCTTTATTCTCAGACGCATCTAGAATTTCGCCTGCTAAACGTAGTGCCATTGACTTCTCACCACGCTTACGAGCAGCGTCTACTAACCAACGCATAGATAGCGCTGAACGACGTGCCGGACGAACTTCTACAGGTACTTGGTATGTAGCACCACCAACACGGCGAGATTTAACCTCAACCATTGGCTGGATAGATTCAAGTGCTTTTTCGAAAACCGACATTGGGTCTTCAGATTTAGTACGCTGCGCTACTGTTTCCAAAGCATTGTAAACGATGCTTTCTGCAACAGATTTCTTACCACTAACCATTACGTGGTTAATGAATTTAGCAAGCAGTTGGCTTCCGTGTTTAGGATCCGGAAGTATTTCACGCTTTGCGACTACGCGTCTTCTAGGCATGGGTTATGTCCTCTTCAGGTGAGTCCGAGACCATCTCTGTGCTCGGCCTTACTGTATTAAAAAATTATGTCTAAACGATTAAAGCAGCTTGATAGCTTACTTAGGACGTTTAGTACCGTATTTAGAACGGCCTTGCTTACGATTTTGTACGCCAGAAGTATCTAGGCTACCACGCACTGTGTGGTAACGAACACCTGGAAGGTCTTTTACACGACCGCCACGAATCAGCACTACGCTGTGTTCCTGTAGGTTGTGGCCTTCACCACCGATGTATGAAGTTACTTCGAAGCCGTTCGTCAAGCGAACACGACATACTTTACGCAAAGCCGAGTTCGGCTTCTTAGGCGTAGTAGTGTATACACGTGTGCAGACGCCACGGCGTTGCGGACAAGCTTGCAACGCAGGAACGTCACTTTTTGCCACTTTACGTTTACGTGGTTTACGAACCAACTGGTTAACGGTTGCCATTTAACAAGCTCCACATCCAAGTCTATTGGCGGAAATCGCCAAAAATAACGAGGCGCAAGTTTAATTTGCGCCTATAAAACAGTCAATAGGGAGGCGAACAAAAATTCACCTCCCATGCATATATCAACAGTGTTTAGTCTTTTAATGCTGCACTTAGCGCTTCTTCTACATCAGAAGCACTTACTGAAGCACTACCTTCAACTGCTGCTTTCGCAAGCTCTTTCTTAGCTTTGCGGCCGCTATGGTAAGCCAAACCTGTTCCAGCTGGAATCAGACGACCTACTACAACGTTTTCTTTCAGACCACGCAAATGGTCTTTCTTACCAGTTACTGCACCTTCAGTTAGTACACGAGTCGTCTCTTGGAACGATGCCGCAGAGATAAATGACTCAGTTGCCAATGAAGCTTTAGTAATACCAAGCAGTACACGCTCGTACTTAGAAGGGAAACGACCTTCTGCTTCTGCAGCTTCGTTCGCTTCTTGCATTTGTGTGTATTCTACTTGATCACCCTGAATCAGGTTAGTATCACCCGAATCAGCGATGTCTACTTTACGAAGCATCTGACGCACAATAACTTCGATGTGCTTATCGTTGATGCCTACGCCCTGTAGACGGTAAACCTCTTGTACTTCGTTGGTAATGTAGTCAGCTAGCGCTACAACACCTTGAAGACGCAAGATATCATGCGGGTTCAAAGGACCGTCAGCAATGATCTCACCTTTAGCAACTTCTTCACCATCGAAGATGTTGATCTGACGCCATTTTGGAATCAGAGTTTCGATTGGATCGCCACCATCTTGTGGTGTGATAACCAAACGGATCTTACCTTTTGTCTCTTTACCAAAACTTACCACACCCGTTGCTTCTGCCATGACAGCAGGATCTTTCGGACGACGCGCTTCAAATAAGTCAGCTACGCGTGGCAGACCACCGGTAATATCTTTGTTACCTTGAGATTCTTGCGGGATACGCGCTAGTACTTCACCAGACTTAACTGTTGAGCCATGATCCAAGCTCAAAAGAGCTTTTTCAGGCAACATGTACTGCACTGGCATTTCCGTGCCCGGAATCATCACAGGTGCACCCGTTTCATCCACTACCGAGATAGTTGGACGAATATCTTTACCAGACGATGGGCGATCACGCATTTCTAAGACCTCAATCGTCGTTAAGCCCGTAAGCTCATCCGATTGACGACGAATAGTAACCCCCTCATCCATACCAGAGAATTCAAGTTTACCTTGCATCTCAGATACGATTGGGTGGGTATGCGGATCCCAGTTAGCAACCACCTGACCTGCGGTCACTTGATCACCTTCACGGATACTTAGTACAGCACCGTATGGAAGCTTGTAACGCTCTTTCTCACGACCCGCCTCATCGGCAATAGCCAATTCAGATGAACGCGAAGCAACTACTAGTTGACCGTTTTCACGCTCAATGCTCTTCATCTTATGGAAACGTACAGTACCGGCACTCTTAATTTGAACACTGTCTACTGCAGACGCTCGAGAAGCCGCACCACCAATGTGGAAGGTACGCATGGTAAGCTGTGTACCTGGCTCACCGATTGACTGTGCGGCAACAACACCAACAGCCTCACCAATGTTAACCAAATGACCACGAGCCAAGTCACGACCGTAACACATGCCACAAACACCGTGCTTCGTCTCACAGCTGATAACCGAGCGTACGATCATCTCATCCACACCGGCAGCTTCAATGGCACGCACACTGTGCTCATCAATAAGAACGCCAGCTTCAACCACAAGCTCACCTTTCGAATCGATGACGTCTTGTGCAACCACACGGCCCAGCACTCGCTGACCTAGAGGCACAACTACGTCACCACCTTCGATCAAGGCACTAACAAGCAAGCCTTCTTTCGCACCACAGTCTACTTCAGTGATAACCAAGTCTTGCGCAACATCTACTAGACGACGCGTTAAGTAACCTGAGTTAGCCGTTTTCAAAGCGGTATCGGCAAGACCCTTACGCGCACCGTGAGTCGAGGTAAAGTACTGTAGTACCGATAGACCTTCACGGAAGTTCGCTGTGATCGGTGTCTCGATGATGGAACCATCCGGTTTCGCCATCAGACCACGCATACCACCAAGCTGACGCATCTGAGCCACACTACCACGGGCACCAGAGTCGGCCATCATGTAAACAGAGTTAAATGACTGCTGCTCAACTTCTTTCCCGTCTTTATCGATAACCGTTTCTTTTGCCAAGTTTTTCATCATGGCTTCAGTAACAGTTTCGTTAGTACGAGACCATAAGTCGATTACCTTATTATACTTCTCGCCTTGCGTTACAAGACCATCGGCAAATTGGTATTCGATTTCTTTAACTTCTTCTTCGGCTTGCGCAATGATCGTCACTTTTTCTGGTGGGATAACAAAATCATCAACACCTACAGAAGAACCAGACGCTGTCGCATATTCAAAACCTGTGTACATTAACTGGTCAGCAAAAACACACGTTTCTTTCAAACCAACTTTGCGGTAACACTGGTTGATCAAGTTAGAGATCGCTTTCTTCTTCATCGGCTGGTTAATGACCGAGAATGGAAGGCCATCAGGCACGATATCAAACAACAATGCACGACCGACGGTTGTGTCGGCGATAAATGTAGCAGGTACTTTTTCGCCTTCTAGCGTTGTATCTACTTCACTAACACGAACTTTGATCTTCGCGTGCAACTCAACTTGCTTTGAACCATAGGCGCGATGTACTTCTTTGATGTCAGCAAAGGCCATGCCTTCGCCTTTCGCGTTAATTTTATCACGCGTCATGTAGTACAGACCCAATACAACGTCCTGAGAAGGAACGATGATCGGCTCACCATTGGCAGGCGATAGGATGTTGTTGGTAGACATCATCAACGCACGTGCTTCAAGCTGTGCTTCAATCGTCAACGGTACGTGTACCGCCATTTGGTCACCATCAAAGTCGGCGTTGTAAGCCGCACACACTAATGGGTGCAACTGAATCGCTTTACCTTCGATTAGAATCGGCTCAAAAGCCTGGATACCCAAACGGTGAAGTGTTGGCGCACGGTTCAACATCACTGGATGTTCGCGGATAACCTCATCTAGGATATCCCATACTTCTGGTGTTTCACGCTCAACCATTTTCTTCGCAGCTTTGATGGTTGTTGCCATGCCACGAAGTTCTAGTTTAGAGAAAATGAATGGCTTGAATAGCTCAAGTGCCATTTTCTTAGGTAAACCACACTGGTGCAAACGTAGTGATGGACCTACTGTAATTACAGAACGGCCAGAGTAATCTACACGTTTACCCAAAAGGTTTTGACGGAAACGACCCTGCTTACCTTTGATCATGTCAGCCAAAGATTTCAGAGGACGCTTGTTTGAACCTGTGATTGCACGACCGCGACGACCGTTATCCAATAGCGCATCGACAGACTCTTGTAACATACGTTTTTCGTTACGTACGATAATGTCTGGAGCTGACAGCTCAAGAAGGCGCTTAAGACGGTTATTACGGTTGATAACTCGACGGTATAGATCGTTCAAATCAGACGTCGCAAAACGGCCGCCTTCTAGTGGTACTAGAGGGCGAAGATCTGGCGGCAATACTGGTAGAACATTTAACACCATCCACTCTGGGTTGTTACCAGAATGATGGAAAGCTTCAATCAGTTTAAGACGCTTAGAAAGCTTCTTAATACGTGTTTCAGAATTAGTTGCGTTCAACTCTTCGCGCATGGTGCTGATTTCTTCAGGCAGATCCATGTCACGAAGAAGCATTTGAATTGCTTCGGCACCCATACGAGCGTCAAATTCGTCGCCAAATTCTTCTAAAGCTTCGAAGTACTGCTCGTCGTTCAGTAGCTGACCTTTCTCAAGCGTTGTCATGCCTGGGTCAATCACGATGAATGATTCGAAGTAAAGTACACGCTCAATATCACGCAGTGTCATATCCATGATAAGACCGATACGTGATGGCAGAGATTTTAGGAACCAGATGTGAGCAACCGGTGAAGCTAACTCGATGTGTCCCATGCGTTCACGACGCACTTTCGACAACGCCACTTCAACGCCACACTTCTCACAAATGACACCACGGTGCTTCAGACGCTTGTATTTACCACACAAGCACTCATAGTCCTTAATAGGACCAAAAATTTTGGCACAGAACAGACCGTCACGTTCTGGTTTGAACGTACGGTAGTTGATGGTTTCTGGCTTTTTAACTTCACCATAAGACCATGAACGAATCATATCTGGAGAAGCTAAGCCAATGCGAATCGCATCAAACTCTTCTGATTGTCCCTGTGTTTTTAGAAGACCTAATAAGTCTTTCATGGATATTCGCCCCACTCGTAAGGCTGGGAAGGCTTACCTTCCCAGCAGGTCAAATGTGATTCGTGCTTATTCGTTTTCTAGCTCGATATCGATACCAAGAGAACGGATTTCTTTCACCAATACGTTGAAGGATTCAGGCATGCCTGGTTCCATGCGGTGATCACCATCTACGATGTTTTTATACATCTTAGTACGGCCGTTCACGTCGTCCGACTTAACAGTCAACATTTCTTGAAGCGTGTAGGCGGCACCGTATGCTTCTAGTGCCCATACCTCCATCTCACCGAAACGCTGACCACCGAATTGCGCTTTACCACCCAACGGCTGTTGAGTTACCAAGCTGTACGAGCCAGTAGAACGAGCGTGCATCTTATCATCTACCAAGTGGTTCAACTTCAGCATGTACATGTAACCAACAGTTACAGGACGTTCGAAGGCATCACCAGTACGGCCGTTGAAAAGTTTGATTTGACCACTCTCGTTAATGCCAGCAAGACGAAGCATACGCTTAATCTCCGCTTCTTTAGCACCATCAAAAGCACCAGACGCCATTGGCACACCTTTCTTAAGGTTAGCCGCTAGCACAAGAATCTCTTCATCAGAGAAACTGTCTAGGTCTTCTGAGCGAGCTGGACGCAAATCGTCTTCGTAGCCGTTATAGATTTCGTTTAGGAAAACACGAAGTTCTTTAACAGTTTCAGCTTTTTCACGCTCAATTTTGAGCATTTCGTCGATCTTACGACCCAAGCCTTTCGCTGCTGCACCCAAGTGAGTTTCCAGTACCTGACCTACGTTCATACGAGACGGTACACCCAATGGGTTTAGTACGATATCAACTGGATCACCGTTTTCGTCATACGGCATATCTTCAACAGGCATGATCTTAGAGATCACACCCTTGTTACCGTGACGACCGGCCATTTTATCACCTGGCTGGATACGGCGTTTAATCGCTACGTAAACTTTAACGATTTTCAACACGCCTGGTGCTAAATCATCGCCTGTTTGCAGTTTACGTTTTTTATCTTCAAATTTCGCATCAAGCTCTTTACGGCGTTCAATCAAAGCCGCTTGTGCTTTTTCAAGCTGCTCACTGGCTTCTTCATTCGCCACGCGGATCTTAAACCACTCAGGATGATCAAGATTAGCTAGGTAATCTTCAGTGATCACAGCATTGCGAGCAAGACTTGGACCACCTTCAGCTTGTTGACCAATCAACGCTTCAGCTAGACGCTCAAATGTTGCTTTTTCAACGATACGGAATTCTTCGTTAAGATCTTTACGAACTTCATCCAATTGAGATTTCTCAATCGACTTAGCGCGATCATCTTTTTCGATGCCATCACGTGTAAACACCTGTACGTCGATAACTGTACCGCGCGTACCTGTTTTAACACGTTGTGACGTATCTTTTACGTCTGATGCTTTCTCGCCGAAGATCGCACGCAAAAGCTTTTCCTCTGGTGTTAGCTGTGTTTCGCCTTTCGGCGTCACTTTACCAACTAGAATATCACCAGGCTCTACTTCTGCACCGATATAAACCACACCTGAGCTGTCCAGTTTAGACAGAGCACCCTCACCTACGTTCGGGATATCAGAGGTAATTTCTTCAGGTCCAAGCTTCGTATCACGAGCCACACACGTTAGCTCTTGGATATGAATCGATGTAAAACGATCTTCTTCTACTACGCGCTCAGATACTAAGATCGAGTCCTCGAAGTTGAAACCGTTCCAAGGCATGAACGCAATACGCATATTTTGACCAAGGGCCAAATCACCCATGTCGACAGACGGGCCGTCGGCCATGATGTCACCGCGAGATACTTTGTCGCCTTTCAGCACCAATGTACGCTGGTTAATACATGTGTTTTGGTTCGAACGAACGTATTTCGTTAGGTTGTAGATATCTACACCCGCTTCGCCAGCCTCTGTTTCTTCAGAGTTAACACGAACGACGATGCGGCTTGCATCAACAGACTCGATTGCTCCACCACGACGGGCTACGATACAAACACCTGAGTCTTTCGCTACGTTTTTCTCCATACCAGTACCGACCACTGGTTTTTCAGCGATTAGCGTTGGTACAGCCTGACGCTGCATGTTTGATCCCATCAAGGCACGGTTGGCATCATCGTGCTCAAGGAACGGGATAAGCGATGCCGCTACCGATACAACCTGACGTGGCGACACGTCCATTAGATTTACTTTTTCTTTCGGAATCAGAGTCGTTTCATGCATGTGACGAACCTGAACCAGCTCATCTACCAAGCGACCCTCTTCATCGACATTAACCGATGCCTGGGCAATAACGTATTTCGCTTCATCGATCGCAGAAACGTAAACCGTTTCGTCGGTCATTTTGCCATCCACTACCTTACGGTAAGGCGTTTCTAAGAAGCCGTAGCTATTAGTACGCGCGTAAGTAGATAGCGAGTTGATCAAACCGATGTTTGGACCTTCCGGTGTTTCAATTGGACATACACGACCGTAGTGCGTTGCATGTACATCTCGAACCTCAAAGCCTGCGCGCTCACGCGTTAAACCACCTGGGCCTAATGCCGAAACACGACGCTTGTGAGTCACTTCTGAAAGCGGGTTGTTTTGGTCCATAAACTGCGACAGTTGGCTAGAACCAAAGAACTCTTTGATCGCGGCCGCAACTGGCTTCGCATTCAAAAGGTCTTGAGGCATTAGGCCATCCGCTTCTGCCATAGACAGACGTTCTTTCACGGCACGCTCTACACGTACTAAACCAACGCGGAATTGGTTCTCGGCCATTTCGCCGACAGAACGAATACGACGGTTACCTAGATGGTCGATATCATCGACCATGCCATTACCGTTACGGATATCTAACAATGTCTTCAGAACAGCAATGATGTCGTCGTTATCTAGAATACCTAGACCTTCATCTTCATCACGACCTAAACGACGATTGAACTTCATACGACCAACACCAGAAAGATCGTAACGATCTTCTGAGAAAAACAGACCTTGGAACAAGGATTCTGCTGATTCTTTAGTTGGCGGCTCGCCAGGACGCATCATACGGTAGATCTCTACCAATGCCTCTAGTTGATTATTTGTCGGATCGATACGCAAGGTATCAGAAACAAACGGGCCGTGATCAAGATCGTTCGTGTAAAGAACCTGTATTTCTTCAATGCCAGCAGCCACTAAAGCTTCTAGCAGATCAACAGACATTTCTGTGTTCGCTTCAGCAATTAACTCGCCTGTGCTTGGATGCACAAGGTTTTTAGCTGTCACTTTACCCAACAGGTACTCAAGAGGAACTGAGAGACGCTCAAGACCTACTTTTTCCATCTGGCGGATATGTTTAGCCGTAATTCGACGACCTTCCTCAACGATCAACTCACCGTTTTGATCAGCGATGTTAAATTGAGCTGTCTCACCGCGTAAACGGCTAGCTATCAGCTCCATTTCAACGCCGTCACGGCTTAAATAGAAACCAGTTGTATCGAAGAAAGTGTCTAAAATTTCTTCAGTACCAAAACCCAATGCACGCAACAAAATTGTTACAGGCAGTTTACGACGGCGGTCGATACGAACGAACACGCAGTCTTTTGGATCAAACTCGAAGTCCAACCAAGAACCACGGTAAGGAATCACACGAGCAGAATGTAGAAGCTTACCTGATGAATGCGTCTTGCCACGATCATGGTCGAAGAACACACCAGGTGAACGGTGTAATTGAGAGACAATAACACGCTCAGTACCATTAATAACAAAGGTACCATTTTCTGTCATGAGTGGAATTTCACCCATGTAGACTTCTTGCTCACGAATGTCTTTGATTGCCTTGTTCGCAGACTCTTTATCATAAATGATAAGACGCACACGAACACGTAAAGGAGCGGCATACGTAACACCACGCAACTGACACTCTTTTACATCAAATACTGGCTTGCCCAAACGGTAATCGACGTATTCTAGCGCCGCATTGCCGGAAAAGCTGACCATTGGAAAGACAGATTTAAAGGCCCCATGCAGACCCAGTTCCCCACGCTCTGCAGAATTTTTACCTTCCTGCAAGAAGTTACGGTAGGATTCAAGCTGAATTGCCAGCAAGTATGGCACATCCAAAACGGGCGGCAGTTTACCGAAATCCTTACGGATACGTTTTTTCTCAGTATATGAGTAAGCCATCAGCATTCCCCAGCTTGTGCACATTGACGCAAAAGGCCTCTTAATCAGGCCTACCGAAATCGAGAGATTTGTCTCTCGATATAATAATAAATATTTAATCGGGTTTTAGAAACCCAAAAAGGCCGGTGGCAAAATACCACCAGCCGATCCGACTAGATGCCGAACTTTTGAGAAACAAGCAACATTATTACTTGATTTCGACAGAAGCACCTGCTTCTTCAAGAGCTTTCTTAAGCTCTTCAGCTTCTTCTTTAGAAGCGCCTTCTTTAACAGTTGCTGGAGCGCCGTCAACCATTGCTTTCGCTTCTTTAAGGCCTAGACCAGTTGCGCCACGTACAGCTTTGATAACGTTAACTTTCTTATCACCAGCACCAGTAAGAACTACGTCGAACTCAGTTTGCTCTTCAGCAGCCGCGCCAGCATCGCCAGCAGGACCTGCAGCTGCAGCAACTGCTGCAGTTACGCCGAATTTCTCTTCCATTGCTTCGATCAGTTCAACAACGTCCATTACAGACATTTCTGCTACTGCATTGATGATATCTTCTTTAGTTAGAGCCATGACTCAGATTTCCTAACATTTTGTAGTTGCCTATACGGCAACAAAAACCAATTGAATTCAAGTAAGTGCGTTTTAGTATTACGCTGCTTCTTGTTCTTTCTGATCGCGAATCGCCGCAAGAGTACGCGCAAGTTTGCTTGTCGCACCTTGAATAACGCTCATTAGTTTCGCGATTGCTTCGTCGTATGTTGGCAATGTTGCCAAACGATCGATGTCGCCAGCTGGGATCAACTCACCGTTGAACGCCAATGCTTTCACTTCAAATTTGTCGTTCTCTTTCGCAAAAGTTTTCAACAAACGAGCTGCCGCACCTGGGTGCTCGTTAGAAAATGCGATAAGAGTTGGACCAACGAAGCTTTCTGTCAAGCATTCGAAGTCAGTGCCTTCAACTGCGCGGCGAGCCAGTGTGTTACGTACTACACGTACGTAAACACCCGCTTCGCGTGCTTGTTTGCGAAGAGCAGTCATGTCAGTCACGGTTACACCGCGAGAGTCAGCTACTACAGCAGACAAGGCGCCTTTAGCAACTTCGCTAACTTCGGCGACAATGGCTTTTTTGTCTTCTAGACCTAATGCCACTGGTTTTCTCCTGGATTAGCAGGGCTACGCCCCAAATTTACCAACTCCCCGAAAGAAACTTCCGGAGTACTTACTGGTGATTTGGATCCAGTTTATGTTCTGAATCGGGCCACACCATCTGCGCAGGACAAGTGCTTCTCAACACTATAATTAAATCATCGACTCCTGCGGTCTTTGACGGCCTATACACAAGGTACAGACCCCAAAGCTCTGACTTAGAAGCTTAACGCACCTAAATCAATTTGTAGACCAGGTCCCATTGTAGAGGACAAAGTCACTTTCTTCATGTAGACACCTTTTGAAGAGGCTGGTTTAGCACGACGTAAGTCAGCTAAAAGCGCTTCAAGGTTGCCTAGAATAGCATCTGCAGCGAAGTCAATAGAGCCAACGCCAGCGTGGATGATACCATTTTTGTCAGTACGGTAGCGCGCTTGACCTGCTTTAGCATTTTTAACTGCAGTCGCAACATCAGGTGTTACAGTACCCACTTTAGGGTTTGGCATAAGACCACGAGGACCAAGAATCTGACCTAGTTGACCAACGATACGCATCGCATCTGGAGAAGCGATTACAACATCAAAGTCTAGGTTGCCAGCTTTAACTTGTTCAGCAAGGTCTTCAAAACCAACAACGTCTGCACCTGCTTCTTTAGCAGCTTCAGCGTTTGCACCTTGAGCGAATACAGCAACGCGAACGTCTTTACCTGTACCGTTAGGAAGCACTGTAGAGCCACGAACAACCTGATCAGATTTACGTGGGTCAACGCCAAGATTTACAGATACATCTACAGACTCTTTGAACTTAACAGTAGAAAGTTCAGATAGAAGAGACATTGCCTCTTCTACAGAGTACAGTTTCGTTGCTTCAACTTTTTCAGCGATCAAGCGAGCGCGTTTAGTTAGCTTAGCCATTAGTTCACACCCTCAACATCTAGACCCATTGCACGTGCACTACCTGCGATAGTACGTACGGCAGCATCCATGTCAGAAGCAGTCAAATCAGCTTGCTTCGCAACAACAATCTCTTCTAGTTGAGCACGAGTAACCGTACCAACTTTCTGAGTATTTGGACGTGGAGAACCACTCTTCAAACCCGCTGCCTTTTTAAGCAATACAGAGGCTGGAGTAGACTTCGTTTCAAATGTGAAGCTACGGTCACTATATACAGTGATAATAACTGGTGTTGGAAGACCTGGCTCAACGCCTTGTGTTTTCGCGTTGAATGCTTTACAGAATTCCATAATGTTCACACCGTGCTGACCTAGTGCAGGACCAACTGGTGGACTTGGGTTCGCTTGACCCGCTTTAACTTGCAGCTTAATGTAAGCTTGGACTTTCTTAGCCATTTTTTACTCCAGATGGGTCACAGCCCGTAGGCTACCCGATTAGTACTATCAGGTTTTCTCAACCTGACTAAATTCCAAATCAACCGGTGTCGAGCGCCCAAAAATAAGCACCGCCACTTTGATTCGGCTTTTATCGTAATCAACCTCTTCAACCACACCATTAAAGTCAGCAAATGGACCTTCGTTAACACGAACCACTTCACCTACTTCAAATAAGGTCTTAGGACGAGGTTTATCCACACCTTCATTGACTCGCTGCAGAATCGCATCTGCTTCTCGATCAGTGATCGGTGATGGTTTGTCCGCTGTACCGCCAATAAAGCCAAGTACACGCGTTGTTCCTTTGACAAGGTGCCAAGAGTCATCATTCATATCCATTTGCACCAACACATAACCTGGATAGAACTTACGCTCACTCTTACGCTTCTTGCCATCGCGAATTTCAACCACTTCCTCAGTAGGAACTAGGATATCGCCAAAATGATCTTCCATACCCATAATGCCAACACGCTCATTGAGCGAGCGCATTACGTGCTTTTCATAACCTGAGTACGCTTGTACCACATACCATCGTTTCGCCACGAGCAACTCCTAACCTATTACTGCGGAAACGATCCAACCAAGGAGTGAATCAACTCCCCACAGTACGAGAGACATAAAAATAACAACCGCCAAAACGATCAACGTTGTTTGAACCGTTTCCTGTCTCGTTGGCCATACAACACGACGAATTTCGGTCTTCGCCTCTTTCGCTAATTTCGCAAAAGAACGCCCTTTAGCCGTATTCAGCGCAACAAAGCCAGCAATACCAGCTAGAACCAAAACAGCAATCAAGCGATACAGCAATGACTCAGCAGAAAAATAATTGTTACCAACGACCGCCGTAGCCGTAAGAAGGACAACAATCGCCCACTTAAAAACGTCTCCGCGAGACTCTTGAGTTTCAGCACTCGAACTCATACTTCAGGTGATCCCTAGCTAAGAAATTGGATACGAAATATGGCAGGCCAAGAGGGACTCGAACCCCCAACAGCCGGTTTTGGAAACCGGTGCTCTACCAATTGAACTATTGGCCTACATTCGTATGGGCGGAGAATTATACCGACTTACTTAGATTTAGCAAGCAGTATTGCCCAAAAAACAGACAATAAAATTGGCAACTTAAAATCTGCCAGTTTTAGCATTGAGAAATGCTGGAGCTCATGAGCAGATTTGAACTGCCGACCTCACCCTTACCAAGGGTGTGCTCTACCAACTGAGCTACATGAGCATAAGCTGGAGCGGGTAGCGGGAATCGAACCCGCCTCTTCAGCTTGGAAGGCTGAGGTAATAGCCACTATACCATACCCGCGAATTAATGGTGGAGGGAGGTGGATTCGAACCACCGAAACTTTCGTGGCAGATTTACAATCTGCTCCCTTTGGCCACTCGGGAACCCCTCCACGACTTCAAAGCGTTGCTAGCAACACCTCAAAAGGTGGGAGCCATTATATGAATCAGATTTTCAATTGCAAGCACTAGCAAGGATTTTTTTCTATTTTTATTAACAGCTTGGATAAATCCAGCGTTTGTAAGAAATTTTCCCATGCCTGCTCTGTTATTGGTTGATCTAACAGTAATTCATAAAGTTTTACGCTGCGTTGATGTGGGTACACATTTACAGGCATCCCTGAGCGCTCTGTAATCGACACTTGCGCCTGCTCGGCACGCTCCTGAGAAGAAAACAGCCCTAATGAAATTCGATTTTTCATGTCGCCACGAGAAATGATATAGCTGTCTATACGCTTTAATTTTAGTCGAGCGACTATATCTTGGGCTTGGGCTGTTGTTGCAGGCGCTGAGATATAAAGCCAGAATTTATCTCGTTTACCCGTCGTTTCCTGCTGAGTAAAGGCTATTTTTTCTTCTTTCAAAGCCTCAGTCACTAATCGACGATCTGCATCACGCTCTAATACTACAACTGGGCAGAGCAAGTTTTCTGTCTCAATAACTGCCGCGGCGTTATTTTTCAACATACTATTTACAGCCTGCCCCACGTCATCCGCTACGCTCTCAGCCGTCGAAGCAGGTACATTCGAGTACACGTTTGTACTCAATGCAACATTACTATCAGGATGCTCTTCTCCAATTAAGTATATCTTCTCACTTACTGGTGGACCATACACAGTTCCTTTCTCAATTTTGCTATCCGCAGCAGAAAAGCCCAACCATGCAACAAACCCAGCGTTAGCTAGGACCGTCAGCAGAAACAACCATTTCATTTATTTAGCACCCTTCATTCGAGCATCCAATACAAACTTTGCACCTTTTGCCACAAGATGCTCATCTAGCACATAATCTATCGACAAACGCTTCATTAGTGCTTGACTCCCCCCGCCAGTCGCTAACCATTTAGCCTGCTCATGTTTAGCATATAATCTCTGTATAAATCCCAAGGCCATTTCTAAACAACCAGCAGATACAGCACCCGCAGTGCTATTAGGAACACCTTCTTCCAAGGTCACCTCAGCGGCATCATAACGAATCTTAGCAGTTTGACTTACTAGACTTGACTGCATCAATTCTATTCCAGGCACAATGTATCCCCCTAGATGGACTCCCTCTTCGCTCACAAAGTCTGCTTTTATCGCAGTTCCAGCATCTATTACAACCAACGGCCCGCCATAAATATGATAGGCCGCGATTATAGCCAACCATCGATCCACCCCTAATCGACTTGGCTCCACATAGGAGTTAATCACACCACATGCCTCTGACTCAGATTGAATACTATGAATCATACTTTCAGGAAAGGACCGATGTATGAGCGAGGTAAGTACGGCATCGTGCTCAGCAGAACGCACGCTGGCTAACACAATGTTTTTAGGTGAACCTATACGATCTTTACTTGGCGTCTCTTGTGCCCATTTATCCGTTATTCTGTCCCCTTTAAAAAGAGTCCACTTAACTCGGGTATTACCGGCATCAACGATCAGCGTACTATTGCTTTCGCACACTAATTTCTCCTCCATGAAGGAGTTCAACTCCTTCATTTGTTTCTAGCTTTAGCGCCCCACTAAAATCTACCCCTCGGGCAATACCTACTTGCTGACGCGTTCCGCTATAAACGGTCACTTGCTGATTATAAAGCACATCAAACGCCTGCCACTGGGAGTGATAGTGATGCAAGCCATTACCTTTCTCAAAAACTTCACACATTTCCACTAAGCCTTGTGTAATTTGAGCAATAATATCATTGCGATCCGGCGTGTGGGACAAACGTGAAGTCAAGTCCGTCCAAGGTTGATCTACTTTCTCTTGCTGCTCTTCTGTCGACTCAACATTTAAGCCAATACCTATAATGACACGACAAACATCTTGGTCTGCGACTAATTCCAGTAAAATACCGCATATTTTATGGCCATCTACGTGAATATCATTGGGCCATTTCAAACCAGGATTAGGTATGCCTAAGCGTCTCAACACCTGAGCAATCACTACTCCAACGGCAAGACTTAGCCCTTCAATAACACTTGGGCCTTGCTCAAACTTCCATGCAAAGGACATGGTTATGTTTTTGGCCACACCACTTTCCCAAGCTCGACCACGTCGGCCTTTGCCTTGTGTTTGATGCTCTGTCACTACCAACGCAGGTAGACGAGCCCCCAATGCCATTTTCTGTTTTAGCACATCATTTGTTGATGGTGTTTCGAAAGGAATGTCGATGGCAATGTCCAAATCAATGCCAGCACTACGTAACCGTGACTCTTCTAACAATAGAATTGGCTCTGGAATACGATAACCTCTTCCTTTGACAGAGTGGACTTTAATGCCAAACGTTTCCAGCTTTTTGAGGCGCTTCCAAACAGCAGCTCGAGTGACCCCTAACGCTTCCCCCAGTTCTTCCCCTGAATGAAACTTACTGTCACTTAGTAATGCCAGAACTTCTCTCATATAGAGCTCTCCGCTTAACTATTTTTTATAACTCGCGAGCGTCCGATACAAAAATCGACACTCGTTTCATTAAATCGTCAAAATATGGATTCCAAGACAACCTTGCTGCGACATCACTGAGCGAAGACAGTTTATCTGAGCGCTCACCAAACCAGTTTTGTTGTGCTTCTCGACATTCTTGATAACGGTTTGCTTCCCCTAGATACCAAGAACAAATGCGGTATTCACCCTGCTCGCCATAATATGGATTACGGGGAGCCCCATGAACTGCCATATGAGCCAACCCGAAAATACGCTGTTCAGGCAAGTCCGTATTAATAATCTCAACTTGCTCATCAAATGCCGCTTGCTTAATAGCGCTGTAAAGCACCATTTCACTATCAGGATGCTCTTTAAATGCGGTATTAAAAACCTCTAAAGTTACTGATGAATCAACCGTTGCATCTTCTTCTGATAGAGCTAAAAACACAGGAACTCGAGCCGGTGCATTCACAACCGTTTGTCGAACCTCTTCCGCAAGCTCATAGGCTTCTGCCATCGCTGGGACAGGAATTGATGCATACTTTGCATAGTCGTCAGACTCATGATGATCTAGCCAATCAATAAAAGGAGAAAGCAAAGGTGCAAGCCAATCAATGCTGCTGTTTATTTTGAATAACGGGGAGAACAAAACAACTCCCTCAACGACAGATGGATTATTCCATGCGTACTCCGTTACCAAAGCCCCACCCGTTGAGAACCCAGCTAGATAGACAATATCAACCTGTTTAGAGAACTGCTCTGTTGCATTGTTCACAGCTTCACGCCAATCATCTCGAGTTACGTCAATAAGGTCTTCCGCTTTAGTACCGTGCCCTGGCAGTATCATTACTCGCGTATAAATACAGTTATCTGAAAGAGCTTGGGCGGAGTCTCTTAAAGCAAAAGGAGAGTCAGAAAGACCATGAAACATAAGGACACCGATTTTCGGACCCGAACAAGACTTATCAGGAAAACGCTCATAGGGCAGCACGGCTTCTACCTCCATAGTACCTTTATTAGCGTCTACCCAAGCCTTGCGGCCAGTGATGAAATGACTAAGGCGCTCACGGTATTCCACAAAAGGCTCACCTTTCAATTGCACCCACTCATTAGCAGAAATACAGCACGATATGCTGGCAAGTAGAAAAGTCATTACAAATCGATGCAGGCGCATTGTTCTATCCCATTGAGCATTTAAACGAAACGCTTATGATAGCGGATATAAAACAAATCACTAGCATCAGGCAACGAATTTGAACAGTTCAATCAACCCAAGGCCCGTTGAAGCCCTATGGTTTCCGCTTGTTAAGAAGTTCTATCAAGCATATTACCCAAGCGGAAAGCCAAACAAATCAGAGCCAATATGGGTTATTAAAGATGGAGCGCTAATAAAGTCGGCGGTGCGACTAAAACCGCTAACACACTGTGTACTTCTAACCGGACTCGTCACACACCCCGACTATCGTAATAGAGGTTATGCTGCAGCGCTTTTAGCCGCCCTAAAGCCTGCGCTCGAAAAACAAGTCAGTTACTGTTTAAATCAGCCGGAACTTATAGAGTTTTATCAACGCAGCGGCTTTGCACTGATTGAGAACGAGAACAGCCTACCCGAAGATCTTTACGGAAGACTGCAACGCTATAGAATAAAACAACCTAACTTAGTTGCTATGCGGTTCGTCAGTTAACACTTGAATTAAAAGCGCCCCAGATCATGGGGCACCTCTAATTACTTCAAATGACCGGCATTATGCAGATCTCGATCTTTCTGCGCTGGAGGGTTCCACTGATACGACCATGTTTCAGACAGTTTTTGACCATTCGCTTCCAAATAGACTTTGATATTAATGGGCTCTTGCAAGTCACCTAAAGGTACTAGATCAAACATGGCACGGTAACCACCAATATGAGCTTGAGGGCGGGCTGAGGTAATCTCAACACGACCACGTGAGGCTTCGATCACAGGCTTCACTTCCGCCGTCTTACCTAGCATATCGAAAATCTCGCCTTCAAAATCGATGGCAAAACGTTTGCTATAGTATTCGCGCTTTTTACCTACTACCCCACCGATACCAGTATAAGTGCTTTGCACAGTGGCCTTACCAGATTCAAATGGTGCTTGACTGCCCCAGTACATGTTATAGCTGAATAAAAGCTCTTGCCCTGGTTTGATCTCCTGCGCAGGGTTCCAAAATGCAACAATGTTGTCGAATGTTTCATCCAGCGTAGGAATCTCAATCAACTGAACAGATCCCTTACCCCAATTGCCAATCGGCTCAATCCAAAGGTTAGGACGCTTTTCATAAAACACACCATCATCTAGATAGTGATCAAAGTTACGATCGCGTTGCATTAAACCAAATCCTTGAGGATTGTTATCCATATAGGCATTAAAGCGTAGCTGTTCAGGATTACCGAGTGGACGCCAAATCCAATCACCATTGCCCGTCAATAGCTCCAAACCATCAGAGTCGTGAATCTCAGGACGCCAGTCATAATTTGTACGACGGTCATTTTCACCAATCATGTACATACTGGTCAGGGGAGCTACCCCTAAACGCTCAATCTCTTTGCGAGGGTACAACGCTGAATCCACACGCATGGTCAACGGCTCTCCAGCTTTCATATCAAAGCGGTATGCACCGGTAATACTCTCTGAATCCATTAACGCGTAAATCGTTACCGTATCTGAGCCCGGCTGTGGTTTTTCAAACCAGAAATGCGTAAACACAGGAAACTCTTCAGGCTCGTCCATTGCAGTGTTCACCGCTAGGCCTCGTGCGGACAAACCATACTGCATTTCGGCGCCGACAGCACGAAAGTAGCTTGCCCCTAAGAATGCAACGATGTCGCGCTCCCAGTCTGTGCCGTACTGCATACGAAATCCTGCAAAGCCTAAGTCTTTTGGTAAGCGCTCGCCATTGACGGGCGTTTTACCATAATCAAACATGCCTGCATCGTACTCCACGGGGTGCGATTTGCCGTCCTCAATCACGTTAACTTGGATCGGTGATACAAACCCTTGCCCTAAGTGGAAAAAGCCCGCACGAAAATTCGTGTCATCCTGTTGCCATAGACTTTCATCCCGTTTGAAGTGCAACTGCTGATATTCATCCCAATCAAGGCCCGACAATACCTCTGGCACCTCGCCTTGATGACTCCTATAGGTCTTTTCAGAAAGGTTCTTGGCATACCCTTTTAACCAAGCGTAATCAAACCCCTCCCCTTCTTCAGGATTGACTGATGGCGTTACCGCACATGCTGTCACACTTGCCAGTGCACCCACAGCCAACAGCGCTTGCATAGCGCTTTTCTTTAGCTGCCCAAAAAACATCCTTTGCTTAAGACTTTGATAAGATGACAAAACGAAACCCTTTAAATTCCCATGAAGTAATAAATACTAATGCTACGAAAAGTCGTTTTAGACATATACCTGACTTTAGGTAAAGAAAGTTGAATTAGTCAGTACTAAATTCAAAAGAGAAGCTGATGAGTCAATACCTTTTATGATTGATCCCACAAGGCGCACTTTTCTTTGTAACACTTCGATTTATAAGACAGGCGCAAGCGGGGCACAGAAGCGGAAGCGAGTACTGCAGCTTACAAAGGTAAGTGAGCACCGCATAAGCTTTGGTTAATCCCCAGACGTAAAAAAGCCCTGACAGCATGGCTATCAGGGCTTCCTTTGTATGATGCTTGACGACGACCTACTCTCACATGGGATCCCCCACACTACCATCGGCGATGGCGCCTTTCACTTCTGAGTTCGGGATGGGATCAGGTGGTTCAACGCCTCTATGATCGTCAAGCAAACGGGTTTGCGATCGTTTTGGGTGGCTTCTGTTTGCCTTAGCCAAAACACGCAAGTTCGTGAACTTGAGTCTTTAACAATAAAACTTTTGAAATAGTGATAACCAAGTATCAAACCAGTGTTGGTATCGTAGTCTGTAGTACAGCGGTTGTGTTTTCTTCACA
>NZ_LTAW01000011.1 GCF_001639725.1 Marinomonas atlantica | reverse complement strand
CCTAAACGCATCCACCACTCAGCTAGACTCCGCACCCCCTTTTGTGTCCCGCTTGCGCCCATCTCATGCTTCGACGCGTCAGAGTTTGATATCAAAAGACAGTGCCTTATGGCATACCCTCTGACAGATTTGCTTAAGTGATATGGTTAATTAGAAATTACGAATTTGATTGGTTTTTGAATGTTTTGTAAGTATTAGCTATCAAGAATCCATCGGATTTTACTGATTTTCAATTCTCACTGACTTTAAACGACTTTTATTTGATCAATATAACTATTAAAAATACTCTTTATGTAATTTTGTTTCAAATAATGCCTGTTAATGAGTAGGCGCTCATTTGAAAGCGGTATAAAATTTCAACATCAAATTTTGGGCTTTTAAATTTACTTGTTGGAGTTTTTGATGTCGGATGTACTGCAAGTCGTTCTCATCAGTTTAGCGGTGATCGCTTTGCTGGGAGTGGTGTTGGAGGATGTGATCCATGTTAACAAAGCAAAGGTGACGTTGTTTTTAGGAACCTTTTCGTGGTTCTTACTTTACGTGTTTCATTCTGATTCAGAAGTAGAGTCAGAGGCTATTGCACGTGGCTTTGAGGAGAATATTGCTGAAATAGCGAGTCTTTGGTTGTTTTTAGTGGCGGCTATGACGTTTGTTGCCTACCTAAATAAGAAAGGGATGATTGAAAATGTCATTCATTTATTTATGCCAAAGAGGATTAAAGAAAGGTCGTTGCTATTTTTGACCGCTATTTTCTGTTTTGTGTTTTCTTCCTTAGCCGACAATATCACAGCAACACTGGTGTCTGTGACTTTGATTCTTTCTCTTAATTTATCGACTAAGAAAACTGTTAGGTTTGCAACGCTTGTCGTATTTGCCGTGAACTCAGGAGGTGTTTCTTTGATCACCGGTGATGTTACGACACTGATGATTTTCTTAGACGGTAAGGTTCATATTTTAGATTTACTGCTGTTATCTCTCCCTGCTTTTTCAACTGTTATGATGCTTGCTTTACTGCTCAGCCGTGGTCTAAATGAAACAATAGAAATCAACATTCGTCATAATGAAGTAAGACCAGTAGATCTAATGATCGCAGGGGCTTTCTTATGCACAATTATTTCGACGATTGCAGCCAATGTTCTATTTGGCATCCCTCCAGTACTGATGTTTTTAATGGGCATGGCAACGATGTTTCTTATCGCTCGCTTTTTCAATGATGACGAAGAAGAGGAACAGTCTATTCTTGAATACATTCGCGTGATTGAGTTTGAAACATTGCTGTTCTTCTTAGGTATCTTGCTTCTGGTTGGGATGCTGAAAGAAATTGAAGTTCTCGATACGATTGTACGTATGTATGAAATCATGCCCCCCTATATAGCGAATTTCTTAATGGGGGTACTGTCTGCGGTGATTGATAATGTACCGCTAACAGCAGCTTTACTGAAAGCGGGTATCGTAATGACCGAAGCCGAGTGGTTAGGATTGACCTATGCGGTAGGTGTTGGCGGATCATTGCTTGTGATCGGGTCTGCTGCTGGCATTGTTGCGATGAGTAAAGTGGATGGACTGACATTTGGCTCATACGCACGCTATTTCATTGTACTCGCACTTGTTTATACGATGGGATATGCGGCATCAGTTGCTTTGGCTCAAGTCTTATTGGGTTAAGTTAGATTATGAACAGGCACTTAGGTGCCTGTTTTTAGTTTTCCGTTAGAGCAATATTGGCCTAACAATTGTATGTAATGGAGGAAATAGAATTTATTTTTAGCCTTGCTCCCCAAATGGGGGCGTAGACGGTCGTTTTTTTTGGTGCGTTCCTTGGCTGCGCGCATCAAAATGGAGCATATATGGTGGATGTTGTTTGGCTTTTGGTATCTGCTGCGCTGGTATTTCTAATGCAAGCAGGCTTTTTGTGCCTTGAAAGTGGTCGCATTCGCAGTAAAAATAGCATCAATGTTGCTGCAAAAAACATTTCTGATTTTATCCTATCCTCAGCAGTCTTTAATTTAGTCGGTTTTGGCTTAATGTTTGGTACTTCCCAATTTGGTGTATTTGGGACCTCTGACTTTTTGTTTGGTGAGCAAGCTGACTCATCATCGATTGCCTTTTTCCTATTTCAAATGATGTTCTGCGGCACAGCCGCTACACTAGTTTCTGGCGCAGTTGCAGAACGTATGACCTTTTCAGGCTATTTAGTGATCACTGTTATTCTCAGTGCTTGTATCTATCCAATAATTGGGCACTGGGCATGGAATGGCGTGTATTCAGATGTCAGTCAGGGCTGGTTAGAGTCTTTAGGTTTCATTGATTTTGCAGGGTCAACGATCGTACATTCTGTTGGTGGGTGGGTGGCTTTAATCGCAATTTGGATGATTGGACCGCGCTTACGTCGTTTCGATAAAGGCATTCACTTACCGCAAGGTAGCAATTTGCCATTATCAGGATTAGGAGTATTGCTAATCTGGATGGGGTGGATTGGCTTCAATGGAGGTAGCACCTTACAGTTGAGCCAAGCCGTCCCCCATATATTATTAAACACCTTTATGTCAGCTGTTTGGGGAGGGATCGGGGCAACCGCCTTATTCTATGCTTTAAGACGTTATATTAATGTTTCACAGCTACTTAATGGCGTGATTGCAGGATTGGTTGGTATCACGGCGGGTTGTCATGTCGTTTCGGTTAATAGCGCAATCTTTATTGGCTTTATTAGCGGCTTGATTACTGTGTTCGGCAGTATGCTGATGGAGCATTGGAAGTTAGACGATGCCTTAGATGTGGTACCTGCACACTTATTTGCGGGGATTTGGGGGACTTTAGCCGTCTCACTGTTTGGTGATTTAGATAAAGTCGGGACAGGCTTAAGTCGTTGGCAGCAGTTTGAAGTTCAAACGTTAGGCATTGTTACTATTGGTATTTATTGTGTTGTAGTAACAAGTATCGCTTTATATCTACTGCAAAAGGTTATGGTACTTCGCGTTACTAAAGAGGAAGAAGAGCAGGGCCTTAATATCGCTGAACACAAGGCAACTACTGAGTTGATTGATCTTTTGAATTCGATGCATTATCAAGAAGATGAGGCCGATTTCTCCAATCATGTTCCTGAAGAGCCTTTCACGGAAGTCGGTCAAATTGCGAAACAATATAATCGGGTACTTGATAAAGTCAGCCAAGAAATTAATGAGCGCGACCAAGCCTTGTTCTGGTTTAAAGAAAGTGAAATGCGTAAATCGGCGATTCTTAATGCCTCAATGGACTGCATTGTTACAATAGACGGTGATGCCCATATCATTGAATTCAACCCTGCTTCAGAACGTACGTTTGGTGTACTAAAGCGCCAAATCAAGGGGAAAAGCTTTATCGACAGTTTTGTCCCAATTAAAGACAGAAAGAGCATTCGAACTAGCTTGGGCACTGGCTTTTCTAGTTCTGGCGGTTGGCTGATTAATCGACGTAATCATTTTCAGCTAGAGCGAGGTGACAACCAAACTTTTCCAGTAGAAATTTCAATTACTAAAGCGCTGAATGATCAAGGTAGCTTTCAAGAGTTTACGCTGCATATCCGCGATGTAACTCGCCACGTAAAGCTCCAGCAGCGATTGCGTTCGCTAGCTTATAGTGACCCACTCACCAGCCTCTATAATCGCGCTTACATGTCAGAACAGCTTGAGCGTGCGCTCGTGTATGCGGAGGAACATCATCAGGCCGTGGCGTTATTATTTCTAGACTTAGATAAGTTTAAAGTGATAAACGACTCGTTAGGACACAAAGCAGGCGATGAGTTGCTGTGTGAGGTGTCAGCTAGACTCAATCAAATTGTATTAGAATCCGATATTATCGCACGTTGGGGTGGTGATGAATTCCTAATCATGTTGACAGAACAAGTCTCTCCTGAACGTTCAATGATGCTGGCTAAGCAGATTTTAGCCGGAATGGTAGAGCCTATTTTGCTTGCCGATAAGCCAGTTAAAGTAGGAACGAGCATCGGGATTGCTATAACTGAACATCTGTATGATGCCGAGCAGTTGATTCAGCAGGCTGATTTAGCCATGTATTGGGCTAAAGAAAATGGTCGAGATAATGCGAGATTCTTTGAACCGCATATGGCCAATGAAATAACAGACCGTTTTCGATTAGAGCAAGAAATTGAAAATGCTATTGGGGCTCAGCAGTTTTATTTAATGTATCAGCCACAGATGAATACGCTAACTCAGTCGATCATTGGCTTTGAGGCCCTTATTCGTTGGGAACACCCAGAAAGAGGTTTTGTCTCTCCGGTAGAGTTCATCCCGTTAGCGGAAGAGTCCAATTTAATCTGTCGTGTTGGAGAATGGGTGTTAGAGCAAAGTATTGCCAAGCTGGATCAATGGCGAAAGCAGGGACTTAAACTCTTACCTGTTGCCGTTAATATTTCTGGTAGACATTTTGTCTCAGAGGGTTTTGGTCAGTATATTGATATGCTATTAAGGCGTTATAAAGTGCCAGGAGACCTACTCAAAATTGAGATAACTGAAGGGGTATTCATCCACGATATGAATCAATGTATTGAAATCATGGAAGGGCTAAAAGCACTTAATGTCGAGATTTCAGTGGATGACTTTGGAACAGGGTACTCATCGCTGCATTATCTGAAAAAGCTGCCATTGGATATTCTGAAGATAGATAAATCGTTTGTTTGTGAGATTGGTGATCATGCGGAAGGCGACAAAATTTGTGAGGCGGTGATACAACTGGCGCAGAACCTAGACTTACAAGTTATTGCTGAGGGCGTAGAAACAGTAGAACAAGCACGTGTGTTGAACATGCTTGGTTGTTATCTACATCAAGGCTATTTCTATGAAAGACCGCTGCCAGAATCAGAAGTCATCACACTGTTACACCAAGAGCTTCCGACTCCATAGAATAAGTTAATCTTCTTCCTGAGCATCAGCTGGTTGGCGTGCTCGAATCTTATCCATCAAAGATTGCCCAGTCGTTCTTGGAATAGCTGGGTTGCCACGATGAAGAGCTGTTTTTGCAATCATATTTGCTGCGACAGGTGCAGTAATCAGCAAAAATAAAGTGATTAACAGCTCTGAAACCGAAAATTGCCCTTGGCTAATCGTTTGATAAATCAGCGAAGACAGCAAGATACCTGTAATACCCAGCGTGGTAGCCTTAGTAGGCCCATGAAGACGAGTAAAGATATCAGGTAGGCGTGCTAAACCAATAGAGCCAACAAGCAAGAAAACCCCACCAATGACGAGTAATACCGTAATTAACAACTCAGTGTAAAATGACATTTTGCTCTCCTATTACTCGATGATATCGCCGCGAAGTAAGTACTTACAAAGAGCGGACGTACTTACAAAGCCAAGCATTGCAATCAGTAGCGCGGCTTCGAAGTACAGACTTGTTTGCATATAGATTCCGTAAAGCATTAATAGCGCGATCGCATTAATGTACATCGTATCCAATGCCATAATTCGGTCTGAAATATGTGGTCCAACTAACAATCGCCATAAGTTGAGAAATAAAGCGATACAAATACAAATAGTGACGAAGAATAACGCCCAGCTTAGCATCCTAAGATCTCCTTAATTGGGCGCTCATAGCGCTGTTTAATTTCATCAATCAAATCTTGTTCATTATCCAAGTGTAGAGCGTGAACATACAGCCATTGCTTGTCCTCTGAAATCTCTACGCTGACAGTACCTGGTGTTAATGATACCGTGCTCGCCAAAAGTGTAATGCCAACATCGGAAGTGACATCTAAGGGAATAGCGACAAAGCCTGGTTTAAGTTTCTTGATGGGGCCAAGTACTAAGACAGCAACTTGCATATTGGCGATCATGATATCTTTAAGCACCATAAAGAAATAGCGAACTGCAAGCCAAGGCTTTTTGATTTTGGGCTGTTCATTACGCATGCTGTCTACCAACAAGGGAATACTGATAGCAAAGAACGTAGCGAGTAAAATGTGCCCTGGGCTGATTGAGTTGTTCAGCAATAGCCAAACAACAAACAGTAGAAGGCTATGGAATGGCATAGGCAAAAATGACATTAAACGCCTCCTTTAGACAGCGGTGCCGTTAATAGCGCATCGACCGATAAACTTGAATTGAATAAATAAGCTGCCGCTTCATTGGTTAAATCTGTTAATGGCCCCGCAAACAATGCCAAGATAGGTGATGCAGACAATAGCAAAACGATGCCGAGCCATTCTCCCAAATGAATTGGTTGGCTGTCTTCGCCGCTCGACTGTTTGTTGGTTGAATAGCGCCAAAACAGCGTAGTACCTGCACGAGATAGTGCAATCAGTGAGCCGAGGCTACTTAGCAGAACAATCGGCCATACCCACATTTGTTCGGTAGCAGATTGAACCGACTGAAGAATCATTATTTTACCGATAAAGCCTGAGAATGGCGGCATACCGATAATGGCAATGGCCGCTATTGAAAAGAATATCGCCAAGAACACAGGGTTATCCATGGCTTTCGCCATCACAAAACGATCTTCTGCTTTACCGCGTTGGCGGCCGATTAAATCGGCTAATAGGAACATGCCCCCCGCCACCAATGTACTGTGTATCATGTAGTATAAAGCCGCGCTCGTTGCCGCTTCATTTTGCAAAGCAGCACACACTAATAAAGTACCGGCAGATAGTACAACTAGGTTGGCTGTAACCAGTTTAAGGCTCGGGCTGGCCAGCACACCAATGGTGCCAACGACAATTGTCATTAACGCTAATGGCCACAACCAAGATTGTGCGATATGAGCTAATTCACCTGCATCATCACCAAATACTACGCCATGGATACGGAAGATACTGTAGATACCTACCTTGGTCATAACAGCAAATATAGCAGCAACAGGGGCACTGGCACTGGAGTAGGTCTTTGGCAGCCAGAAGTGCAGGGGCAACATAGCAGATTTCATACCGAACACTACTAGCAGCATCAATGCACCAATTTTTGTCAGAATAACCACACTGCCGTCTAGCTCAGATACCTTCTGTGCCATATCGGCAATATTAAGTGTGCCTAATGTGCCATACAAAATCCCTAAACCGAATAGAAATACACTCGATCCGGCTAAGTTTAAGATGACATAATGAACCGTTGCTTGAGTCTTTTGCTTACCGCCACCATGCACAAGCAGGGCATAGGAAGCGATCAGTAAGATTTCGAAGAATACGAATAAGTTAAACGCATCGCCGGTTAGGAACGCGCCGTTAATGCCCATGACTTGGAACATGAATAGCGGGTAGAAATACCCCCCTGTACGATCATGAGATCCTGTGGCATAGCAAAGAGCGCCAAAAGCCAAGAAGTTTGTTACGGCCACCATTACTGTAGACATGGCGTCAGCGACAAGCACAATGCCAAAAGGTGGACGCCAGTCGCCTAAAATGTACTGCGTCACCCCTTCTGTTTGAATACTGACTACCAAAGCAAAACCCACGATGACTTGGGCAAACATTGACAAAATAGCAGTGACACGTTGACGTTTAATATTCTTAGACAGCGGCGGAAGTAGTAGCAGCGCCCCAGTAATCAACGGCAACAGAATGGGTAAAATACTAAGATGTTGCATTTAGCGCTGGCCTCCGGCTTTCTGACGAGCTGATTCCTTGGTCTGTGGGTTGCGTCCATCCACATGGTCATTACCTAAATCGGCGCGGGCACGCATGGCCAAGATAACGGCAAACGCTGTCATAGCAAAGCCGATTACAATCGCCGTCAATACCAATGCCTGAGGCAAGGGGTCACCGTACTCTTCTGACATACCTAAAACTGCGGCCGCATCCAGTTTTAGACGGCCACTTGCAAACAAGAATAAGTTCACTGCATAAGACAGCAGCGTTAAGCCCACTACAACCGAAAAGCTGCGTCCGCGAAGGGTTAAGAAAATACCGCAGGCTGTCATTAAGCCAACACAAAAAGCATATACGCCTTCCATTATACTTCCTCCTCATACACAGCACGTTCACTCGTGGTCAGCTGACCAAGATTTGCCAAGATCAACATGGTTGCCCCTACGACAGTTAAAAACACGCCTAGATCAAACAACATGGCGCTGGCCAACTCGAATTTACCGATGACAGGTAAATAGAAGTAGTCAAACCAAGACGTTAAGAACGGACGGCCAAACAACCAGCTGCCTAAGCCCGTTAATGTAGCAATACCGATACCAGAGCCAATCATAATTTGGTAGTCCAGCTTCAAGCGGTCTTTGATCCAATCAACACCATGAGCCACGTACTGCTGAATAATGGCAACCGATGTAATCAAGCCTGCGATGAAGCCACCACCAGGCATATTGTGACCGCGAAGGAAGATATAAGCAGAAACCAATAGCGCCAGCGGCAACAAACTCTGTGATACCACAGACAACATTAATGGATGACGATCACTTGACCATGGGCGACCTTGTTCATTACCGGATGGCATGTACAAGCGCATACGAGAAATCAATTTAAAGATACCAAGAGCGGCAATGCCTAATACTGTAATTTCACCTAACGTATCAAAGCCGCGGAAGTCGACAAGAATCACGTTGACCACGTTCGTACCGCCCCCACCAGTCTTACTGTTTTCGGTGAAGAAGTCAGAAATCGTGTCCAGCGGGCGCGTCATCAAAGCAAAGATCACAGTGCCCACGATACCGCCAATCATGGCCGAGATGCCTAAGTCACGCACAACGCGACGAGGACTCGACTCTTTCGGGGTTTTCTGTGGTAAGAAAAACAGCGCCAGCATCAGCAAGATGATCGTCACGACTTCAACGGATAACTGAGTCAACGCCAAGTCCGGTGCCGAGAAACGAGCAAAGGCGAGTGTGACAATCAAGCCCACAACAGACAGAGTTAACAAGGCAACCATGCGACGGCGATGCCAGATAACGGTAGCGAGTGATGCCAAAGACAACAGTACTGCTCCGGTAATGGATAACGCATCCAGAGGAATCTCTGGGCGATGACCTGCAGTGGCATCTAGGTCTAATAACGGATACGCACTAACGATGATTGTCAGCATCATCAAAAAGTACATGTAACGCTGCAGCGAACCGTTCTCAGTGAACCCTATAAACCACGTTGCTTTACTGACCAATTGTTGAATTGCACGTTCAAACAAGATTTTAGGATCGTTCGTCGGGAACTGTGCTTGGAACTTGAATAAGTGTTGACGATTGTAATACACCACCAGACCGCCAACCAAAGCGATTGCACTCATTAGAAGCGGAATGTTAAAGCCATGCCAAATCGCCAAACTATAGCTAGGCACATCGCCGTTCAAAGCCGCATTCGACGCACTGTACAACAGATCGCCAACAATAAAGCTTGGGAAAATACCCACAGCCAAACACAATGCCACAAGCACTTCTACCGGTACCCGCATATAGCGAGGTGGCTCATGCGGTGTTTTCGGCAAATTAATCGGCTCACCGTTAAAGAACACATCGTGAATGAAACGAAGCGAGTAAGCGACGGACAGAACACCACCCAGTGTGGCCAGCACAGGTACCATCCAAGAGATGGAGCCTAATGAATTCTGATGCAGCGTTTCATTAAAGAACATTTCTTTGGATAAGAAGCCGTTCAACAGGGGCACACCTGCCATCGCCATCGACGCCACCATCGCCAGCGTGGCTGTATACGGCATGTACTTCCATAGACCATTGAGCTGGCGCATGTCTCGCGAGCCAGACTCATGATCAATGATACCCGCCGCCATAAATAGAGACGCTTTAAACGTTGCATGGTTAATAATGTGAAAAATAGCAGCCACCAAAGCCAGATCAGTACCCATACCCAGTAGAAGAGTGATCAAACCTAAATGGCTGATAGTGGAGTTTGCCAGTAGACCCTTTAAGTCGTGCTGGAACAACGCTAAATAGCCACCTAATAGGAATGTTGCTAACCCCGTCATACTGACCATTAAGAACCAAAGATCGGTACCGGCTAATGATGGGTAAAAACGTGCCATCAAAAAGATACCGGCTTTTACCATAGTGGCTGAATGTAAGTAAGCACTTACTGGAGTTGGTGCCGCCATGGCATTCGGTAACCAGAAATGAAAGGGAAATTGAGCGGATTTAGTGAACGCACCGATTAAAATCAACACAGTGATAACAGGGTAGGCGCTGCTCGCACGAATCACATCGCCGCTGTCTAAAACGGTTTGCAACTCAAAGCTGCCGACCACATTACCTAGCATCAGTAGGCCTGCTAACAAGAACAAGCCGCCTGTGCCTGTAATGGTTAACGCCATTCGTGCCCCTTTACGAGCATCGCTTTTGTGGCCCCAGAAACTGATCAATAAGAATGAGCTGATACTGGTTAACTCCCAGAACACCCACATCTGGATCAAGTTATCAGACATGACCACGCCAAGCATGGCAAACATAAACAGAATCAGATAACAGAAAAACTTACCGATGTTGTCATTGCTTGAAAGATAGTAGCGGGCATAGAGAATGACCAAAAGGCCAATGCCTAAGATCAGCAAGCTAAACAGTAAGGACAGACCATCCAATCGAAAGGCTAAACTCAGTCCGAGACTGGGGACCCACTCAATGGCAGTTTGAAAACGCTGTCCATCTAAAATGGCTGGCGCTAGTTGCAGTACTAAAAATAAGGCCACTGCAGGTAAAGCAGCCGTTAAAAATGCACATGCGGTTCGGCTATAGCGAGTACTACATAAGGGGACTAAGGTTCCCAGCAATACTAATAGGGGAATGCACAGTAGAGTATTCAACGGATCTGCTCCTTCATAGCATTTTTAACAGCTAGCCCTACTAAAGGCATGACTGTTTCCATTTATTCGGCATCATATGTGAACAAATCGATGCTTATTCATCAGTATCCTGTAAGGATAACGTGATAGAACAACATTTTCTTTAAAAACTTAACGATAAAAAGTAACAAAAATAACGTCTTGCACTCTTATTAAAAAAAAGCGCCGAATTTAATTCAGCGCTTGTTTATAGACTCAAATCAATTGATTAAGTTCATTGGCTCTTAACTTCTTCCATCAACGATTCAATGCTTACCACCACTTGTAAGCTAGCGGTCTCCATCTTGTCTAAATGGCGCAGCATATCAGCAGACTTTCCTTGCTCAGCGGCGGCAACAGCTGCTCGACCTGAGTCATGTACCGTTTTATGCGGCGCTTCGATCGCACGGAAGTTGTTCGAATGCTGGAAATGTTTTTGGCCGTAACCTTGATAGTACCATTTACCAAGGCGACATTCCGTGTGAGTGTTAACCACTTCACGAAAGTCTTTTTTATCAATCTTGTTATACACCTGATTTTTCCAAACAGAATGATCAAGTTTAACCGTATCAAGAAAGGCTTGCGTAGCGGCCAATTTAATAACGCTCTGCATTTTCTGAGAGGTCGTGATCACGGTTTCAACAATGCTGTCAATTTGTCCGGCGGACGTTGCGACATCCTCGGCACTGGATTGGTTTTTATCCACCATGCCTTTAATTTTTTGCGTCTGATCGAGCACTTTTCGCACCAAGTCTTCCACTTGCTCGCTGGCTGCATGGGTTTTACTGGCAAGGTTACGAACCTCATCTGCAACCACTGCAAATCCGCGTCCTGCTTCACCAGCACGAGCCGCTTCAATCGCCGCATTTAAGGCTAATAGATTGGTTTGATCAGAAATTTCTTGGATACTAGAAACCAATTGACTGATGCCGCTGGCAGTCTTATCCAGCACAACAGCCGCGTCCATACTAGAGCTGGCTTCTTCATTAATTATCTCGGCACGATCGTTTAGACGTGACAGTGCGGTACGTGTGTCTGAAAAAAGCGTATCGACTTCTTTTAGTTGCATACGTTCATTGATCAGCGTCTCCGCACTTTCGGCCAAGCCTTCTCGAATAGAATTGAGCATATCGCCACCACGAAGTTGGTAGCTTAATAATTCAGAGCAGTAATCATCTGCCGTATTGATGGCCGTGTCCTGTTTGGCTTGAAACAGTTCAGATTCAAGTGCTGAGATACGTTGCTGGCTTTGCGTACGTTCTTGTTCTATTTGTTGCTCTAGATCGGCAATACGGTTTTTATGAGATGAAAAAAACATCGTCTAAGCTGGCTCCGTTATGGCTTTTTTATAAATGGCACAACGTTATAGTGTGCTTAATACGATTAGGATAAAAGATATTTATTTATAGATTGTACTAAATTTGTAAGCGACATAAAAAAGCCTGCTTCGGGTCAATAACTAAGGGTTATTTGAAGCAGGCTAATGTAACGAGATTTTCATTGATGAGTAATTATCCAAAGAATGCCCAAAGTGGGCTGTGTTCAGAGCCCATGCTCCACAACAGCACTACAACAGCTAACAAGAATTCAAGAATCAGAACACCGATACCCAGTGTACCGGTTGATAAGATAAAACCTTCTTTATGGCTGATACCCAAAAAGCGTGGGGTACCTTTGTAAAGTAAGTAACCTGAATAGACGACCCCTATACAGACGGCTAATACGCATAGCCAAGCAATAGGGTAAATAGCAAACAAACCGCTCAAAAACATTGGTGTTGCAATGTACCCGGCAAAAACAATGCTCTCCGCTCGGCTAGGACGATGTGAGTACTGGCGCGACAGAGCATGAATTGCCGACCCAACCCCCGCGACCGCTAATAATATTAATGCGTAAAATAATACTCCCAAACCCAAAGCGGTCATCACACCAAGCTTCACGCCTTCTTCACCATTTAACGTCCAACCTACCTGCGTCGTACCGATGAAACTACTGACCACAGGAATTGCCGCCATGATCAGCACGTGATGCGCATACATATGACTAACAGATTCGTGCTCTCTATTAATTTCTCGCCATTCTCGATCAGGATGGTGTAACAACCCCCAAACATGATTAATCATGCTGTCCTCCTCGCTATCGACTGTAAAAATTTAGAGTTTACTTAAACGTTTAATTACGTACCCAAGTAACGTCTACAACGTTCAGTATAGATGCATACGAGCAAGTAGCAGGACTGGATGATAATGATTTCTTATAAGAAGGAGGTGTAATAGACGGTTTGGCTATATTGAAACGGACGAACACAGGGCTCCTTCGCTTAGTTCTGGTCGTCCGTACATTGATAGGTTTCTGGCATCTCGATACGGAATGGTTGGTCGAGGGGGGCACTGAGGTCCAGACGCTGAAGACTGTTTGACACGAGAAACTCGTACAACTTCCATCGAGAGCAATCTTTATTTTCCACGGTGCTGGTGCTGTGTAGTACGACCTGATTGTCTTGATTTACCAGCTCTAAACGAAAAGTTGCTTCTAACACCGAGTACGGAATCGTTTCGTAACCCACCACATAAGGCATGACGTGATAATCGGTGTCACAGTAATGCTCACCGTCTTTGTTTTTATAGCAATGCGTGCTACGTCCGGTACGTATGTCTTTGTAAATAGGCGCTTTTTCATCACGTGTAACCATTTGGCTACTGAGTTCAAAGCGCGCGATAAAATCGGGCTTGCTCATCAGCGGACCAACATAGTGAAAGCCATTGGCTTGGAAGGCTTGTACCACTTGAGGCAGATAGCGCTTCTGGGTCAATGAGTCACCTGAAGACATGGCCTCCACACGGATGCGAGACTCAGGGGTGATTATAGCCGCTGGATCCACATTACTGACTTGACGACCTGACAGCACCACATTTGAAGAACAACCCGTGACGACCAGTAATAAGATTACACCCCAAAGCGATTTCATAGCATCCCTCAACGTTAATGATGTTTATTATTCTAATCGAAAATCCAAGTAATGCGCGTTATGAGAGATATGACACATTCATTAAGCGTTTTGATAAAAAGCTCAACTATTGTCTAGCTTGGGAAGCAATCATATTTGTGGAGCGTTCAAGAGACATCGAAATGCGCTCAAAGCTACCGCGAATAAGTTCTAGCTGTTCATCAGAAAGCGCCGACTGTGACAATTGTGCTAGAAAGTGCTGTGCCGCTTGATCAAAGACCTGTGTATTTTGGCCGTGATAACTGTTTACAAACCCTTGTGCTAAAGCCTGCTGTAAAGTATGAAGCTCATTTTCTAAATGGTCACCACAGCGACTTCTTACCAAGCTGTGTAAATGCAACGAAACATGACCCAAATTTAATCCAGTCAGCGCAAGATCAATCAAATTGCGTGACTCCATCATGCTTTTTTCATAGGTGGCGATGCGCAGCAGGCGGTCCCCCATACGAGCGTTGAACCACATATCGGCTTTTGAACGGTTCGGTAAATCGATCAAATCTTGGTACGTATTCTTGATCAAACGATGCATCATGATGTGCAGGCTAGGGCCAGTAATTAACTTAAACAGCCAATACAGCAAACTGACACCTACAAAAATCGCTAAAGCATTACTCACTGTTGAATCAATTTGAAACGCACGCGTCATATTCGGCCCTGGCATAACGAAGATACTAAAGGGAATGGAAATACCCAGACCTAAGGGTAGAGTGGCGCGATTGGCAATGCAGAGCAAACCAATAAAATAGGGGCCAGCCAACACCAGAATTAATAGCTCATAATCACCGCTGCTTTGCGCCAATAATGGCAAGGCGTAAAACACAGCTAACACAACAGCAATGACCACACCGACAAGAATGCGTCGCAGTGCCATGGTTAATAAGGGCATCGGGAAGCGTGCCATCATGATGGAAAAGACCACCGGAAGAATCATCATCATAACCACCGCTGAGGCGCCTGTAGCAAGCCACAACACCGCGCCCACCGTAAACATCACTGCACTGCGTAATCCAGTGGCCAGCCCAACTAAGGGGTCATGATGAGACTTAATGCGCGGCGCATTTAAGCGGGGCTGTCGGTGGCCTGTAAGTGCATCGTAGCTTTTAAGGATGACAATCAATTCGGCACTTAGGTCTTGAGCAATTTTAAATAAACGTAGACCAAGAGCCGATTCATTGGTTGCATCTTTAGCATACTGGCTTTGACGACGACGCAAAGCCTGAGCGAGATGATGCGCCTCAGTAAACGTGGTGGCGCTGGCCATTTCGCCAAAGGTGTCGTGCATATCGTCCATCATGGCGCGCATAGACGATGAAATAAGTTCAGAATGATTGCGTTGCAACCGACCAAAAATTTGAATCAATGCCAACAAAGACAGGGTTTTATTGGTCAACAAATTGGACGCGCGAGTTCGCCCAGGACCATGCGGCCCTTCAAAGCGGACTGCAGACGAGTCATCGTTCAGAGCTGCCAGTGATTCTAAAATACCATCAATCGACTTATGACGACTGTCATGGGAACCGTTCGAATCCAGCTCGACAGCCAAGTAATCAAGCGTCAAATTAATCGTAGTACGCGCGTTGGCATGCAAAACTTTACTGACTTTATTGGGCCAAATCAGCGTACTGACCAGCGCGGCACACACCACGCCAACAATGATCTCACTGACCCTTGCTTGGGCAATGTCAAAAATCATCGCACTGCCAGCTTGGGCGGGTTGAACCATCACCAACAGCACCACAAGGCTGGCAGTCATACCCGCCATGGCAAATGCATAAACAAGGTTGACACGGCGCACTAACGCCGATAGCCCTGAGTTCAACCCCAACCAGAGTGCCAGACAGCTCATTGCCAAAGTTGGCTGACTATAGAAGTTGTTCAATAACACAATGCCGAACGCACCGCCGACCACCGTGCCGATGATCTGGTACAGGCCTTTTTCAATCACCAGCCCACTTTCAGGGCGCATCTGCAAAAAGATCGCCCCGATCAAGGCCCAATAAGGTCGATCTAAGTTAAAGAACATCGCCACATATAAGGCCAAAGCCATTGCCAGCACACCTTTAATGGCAAACTTGATCGCATCACTTGTGGGGAACAGAATACTGTTGAGCAAGGCCTGCATAATGTGTCCGTTACTCAGCCGCTAGGTTAATTGTCGCCGACATACCTGCACTCAACTGCACGCCATCAAACGGGTCCAGTTCAATGTCTACCGGAATACGCTGGGCTAAGCGAACCCAGTTAAACGTTTGCTGTATTTGCGGCAAAAGCTGTCCGTTACTCGCGGTATTGCTGTCAGCAATGGCTCGGCCAATACTAGTGACTTTTCCTGTTAGCGGTTGTCCACCGCTCATAAGATGAACCTTGGCTTGTTGACCAACATGGATCATCGGCAGTTTGGTTTCTTCAAAGTAACCTGTCACATACAGCGAGCCTTTTTTCACCAGCGACAATACAGGTTTGCCTTGGCTAACATAGTTACCTTCACGCAAGTTCAAGTTCACAATATAACCGTCTTGCGGCGCTGTGACCTGTGAACGTTCTACATCCAACTTAGCGGCGTTGAGCTTTGCTTGGCTGAGTTTTAATGTCGCCTCTGCCTGCTTTACTGTAATGCGAGCGCTTTCAATCGTCTCGTCAGACACCAATTGGCCTGTCTGACTCAGCTGACGTCGGCGCTCATACTGATGTTGCGCTAATTCTAGCGCGTATTGATTGCCTGCGACTTGTGCTTCCAGCTGTTCTACCATAGTTCGAGCGCGGGCGTCATCGATATTAAGAATCACATCGCCTTGCTTCACTTCTTGATTATCCGTCACATTGAGCGAGGTAACCCAGCCCGACACATCGGGTGCAATGGTAATCACCTCTGCGCGAACACGGCCGTCACGAGTCCAAGGGGAATACAAATAGTGCTGCCAAATCCAATAGCCCGCTAAAATCGCCAGCAGCACAACAGCGACGGTTAGGGCAACGCGTAAGGAATGCTTCATAAAAGTGATGGGTTCCCAAGTAAGTAGACAACGAGCGCGAGATAGCAGACGTATAAGCCCACCTCAAACCACGCCACGCGCCAAATTTTCACATAAAGGCCCGTTTTGTAGAGCACAAACCGAGTGAGCCAAGAGAGGATAAAGGCCAACGGCGCAAACAAGACCAACGGGCTAAACAGCAAACCGCCCAATGCTAATTCTTGAAACATAGCGTTAAATATCCCATATCGTCGAAGTGATGTTCCCAAGCGCTTGGCGTGAGTGGCGCATAGTAAAGCGTTCAAGAACCATTATCTTAGCAGACTATAAAGTAGCAAATGGCGTACATACTGAGGCATTA
This sequence comes from Marinomonas atlantica, assembly GCF_001639725.1. Classification (GTDB taxonomy): domain Bacteria; phylum Pseudomonadota; class Gammaproteobacteria; order Pseudomonadales; family Marinomonadaceae; genus Marinomonas; species Marinomonas atlantica. The sequence continues at coordinate 49,668 of NZ_LTAW01000011.1, read as the reverse complement.
CAGCGCAAACTCAGGGCAGAAGAGGGGAGAAAAGTCTTGATTTTAATAACGATCCCCCTGAACTCTGTAGAGGTGAGAACTCAATAATAGACTAATTTATTGAGGCAGATAAAAATGCGATATTTGATAGACAAAAAAAGGCCGCTCATTGCTGAGCGGCCTTTTCAGATGTTTGGTGGAGATGGGGGGAGTCGATCTCATTACACTCAATATATTGATTCTTATAGGTATTTTGTGGCTCATGTTTTTATTGGTGTACCAGTATTATGTGCCCATAATTTAACAGATTTTGCCTTTACTTTGAAACTGGTTTCAAAGCTGTTTCATATAGATGTTCTAGTACTTGTTTTTACTGATGAATGAATGATACCTATATAGTTTTTGAAGCTTGTGCCATCTATAGGGAATGTAGCAGTGAAAGATAAGAATGAGCTCAACTCAAACAGAAGATTGGATAAGTTAATGAAAGATATCAAGAAAAGCACTTCTTGTTTATCTAGCTTCAATAACTCTTTAGGAGTTGTTAGTGAGCAAAATCGAATCTTTAGAGGCGCAGCATTGGAAAGTATTACGAGATTGAGTTCTCAATATTCAACGGTGCAGCGAATAGGTGATCTTGTTCGAGGTAGTGCTGACATTAGTAGTTCAGCGTTAGTAAGAGATTCTAGCTTGGTAAGTATAGGGCAGACCTTTTCTGCTATGAACTTCGATAGTTTCTTTAGACTTAGTAGATCAAGTACATTTCAGGGAAGTTTAATTAAGTGCGTACAAGATTTTAATGCTGAAAGTGTGATTAAAGTGGGGGCACTTAGTTCCTTATTTGAAAGCTTTAACGAGCCTCTTAGTAGAAACCTGCTCGGGCATGTTGTGCCTAACAATTTCAGTTATTTAGTTGGTTCTGCTCTGTCTGCCCAATCTATGAAGCAATTTGAGAAGCCTATTGGTTCAGTATTCGAAGCATTATCAAGAACAAGTTTTTACGACAGCAGTGCGATTAGTGTTGAGTTTGGAGGAGCACTAGAAGAAATCCCTGAGTCTTCCTACACTAGTGTAGCCAAGCTGCTTGGTGAAATAGATCAAGACTTCTTACTACAAGTTCGTGGAGAGTCACTAGATAGCCAAGACGTTGCTGAGGAGATTGCTTCTTTTGTATCTGCCGTGGCAGAAGGAAATGAGGTTGGCTCTTCCTCGATCAGTCTCGCAGCAAAGAAAGTTCTAATTCTATTTGCCCAAGTTATGTTGTCTTTATTATGTGCAGCTATTTACGATGCAAATAAAACTGATTTTTCCTATTACTGGGAACATCTTCGGATAACTAACTATATTGATATAAAAAAAGGGATAAAAAACGCTCCTGAAAGCATTGATTATGCATTATTGGAAGACTATAGGATTATTTCTGGAAAAGGGGTTCGTGTACGTGAAACACCAAAAAGAAATAAAATAATATTATTTATATTTTAGAAATTGGAGAAATTGTTTGTTTAATTGAAAGTGGTCGTAAATGGTCTTTGGTAGAAATTGAAGATGATTCTGGCGGTTTTCAAGGGTGGGTTTCAAATCTTTATTTAAAGAAGGTTGCAAATTGAGTCTTTTGAAAAATTTTTATAAAAAATCAGTCTAATCAGGATTTTACTTTCGGGGTTTAATGATAAAAGGAATTTTAGTTTATGTTTAAAAGTGTAAATAATGTTTTAGCTTTAGTTTCTTTGGTTGCTGCTTTAGGAAGTGCTATTCTTTTTACGTTGGGGCACGTTTTTGCATGGGCTTATTATGATACATTAGGTGTCGATTACATGAAGCTTGCTACTATTGATAGTGGTTTTAGTTTTTTGCTTAACAACCCTGTTCTGTTTTTTTTTATAATTATTCTCATTGCTTTTGTTGGTTTTCCTATAGTTGACATGTACAAAAAAGTTAGGAGTAGGCTTATACAATGTTCACTTTTTATTTATATGTTTTTTGAGTTGTTCTCTTTAGCATTAATTCCTGTTGCGATTTTAATGATAAATTTTTTCATGGGCTATGGAATTACGGCTGATATGAGGGAAGAGACTAGAGATTGGCTATATGATCCTATATATGTAAAGGCTAGCTCTATTGAGCTAAGGTGTGTGAGAAATTTAGGTGTAATTGGAAATTATAATGTTTTCTATGATTCTGATTTACGGATTTCTCTTCTTAAATCATCTGATATAAAAGAGATACAGCAGGAGTTTTTGGGAGTTCCTAAGAAATATATGGAAAACTTTCATGAAAAGAATGGGCATTGGAGAGAAAGTTGGCAGAGAATCTGCTACTCGGACAGCTATGATGAGGAGAATTTTTTTAGTAACGATGTTCCTCCTTTTAGTGTAATTATTTTGATGAAATTTTTAAGTTAAAACTATTTTTAATTTTGATTATTGTTCTCCTGAAACTCTATTTTTTTGGCAATGAGGGTAGATAATAAGCCACCACTCATGGTGGCTTTATCTTTTTTATTTAATATATTGTTTTATTTATTTTTTATTATATTTGCTTTCTGAAAAATCTATCATTCTTTGCATGCTCGATCCAACATTGAATAATGATATTGCTAATAGTGTCCAAGCTACAATTGTTGTTAAGAAACAAATCGTAAGGGTTAGAGTGTTTGGAAAGTTTCCAATCGTTATATTAAGAACAGAATTTAATAAAAAGCTTATAATGGTGTAAAAAATTAAATTGGATAAGTTCTTCAGTCCACGATAATAAGTTATTGATTTTTTAGAGTAGTGTTGGTTTATTTCATCTACAGCATTTCTATGCTCTTCTGTATCGTATACTTCTTTCTTCAATGTTTGAATTATAAAAGTTTTCATCGAGAAGAGAAAAGTTCCAATGGTTATACTTGATAAGAATAATGGAACCTGAAATCTTTCGTACATCTCTATTATTGAGTCCATTCTAATTACTCTTTAATCTAAGGTTTTGGGAAAAGTGTAGGTGATAAATCCATAGTTTCAATGAGTCGTTTCATTGCATCACTACTTGTATAGTCTTCCCAGTATTGATCTGGCAGTAAATCAATAAAGTCATCAAGATAAATAACACCAAAATGCTTTAAGTTTTCACCAAACCTAGCTTGTAGATCTTCATTCGTCAGGGATTTACCAAATATAGTCAAAGCGTCGATATCACCTGAATGAGCGCCCTTAATCATACCGTCTAGCTTTTGCTTTACATTGTGCTTATTTGTTACTGCTTGACCGTTTTTGGAGATCACAGCATGCACCCGTAAACGATCAGACATTTCAGAAATTGGTTGAAAAATGCTTGTATTTGGTGAAGGTGCGGCGGCACTTATAGTAAGATCAAAAGAATTTATCTCTTTGAAATCATTAAGGATCGTATTGAAGTCTAAGTTTCGGATCATCATTTCCAGTTTGAAGTCATTAGCAAAGTGCGCCTTAGCTTCTCTTCTAATTCGAGTAACTTCTTTTTTAGTTGGAGATGATGAAGTGGTATTTGAAGTTACATAATTATCTTCCAATTTTTTTTGAGCGTTTTTATGTACCGCTTTTAGGAGTTTTGCAAAAGCAGAGTTGCTAACACCTCCTGAATAAGAATAGTACATTCCAGTTAACGTATTAGGATTTATACAAAAAATGGTGGCTTGAGTGCTCTTGGCGTTATTAGAAAGATCAATTTTTTTAACTTCTCGTTTGTTGGCTTGGTTGTTACTGGTTGGTGTTACAACTAGTTTCTTATCACCTTTATAGCATGTAACAACCCCTACCCAATATTTTTGATGTGTACCTACAATGGCTTCATATTCATAATCATACAGCTTTAATGGATGCTGCTGTGAGTTAAGAGCCAATAATTCATTGTAGAAGTCCTGAGGTGCCATGTTGTTACAGAAATTCAATTTGAAACCTAGAAACTTTACTTTGGTTGCCATAAAGATAGTCCTTTACAAAGAATAATAAACCACTTCTATCATCTTGAAGCCTAATGTCCAAGGAAGATAATACAGGCTTTAAGTTTTATCTTGCATATCTACTTTAAGCCGTATTTCAAAACTACTCTCTGAAAACGTACTTTGTACTGTTCCTGATTCTTAGGGGGGAGCCACTCATCAAGCCCTTTAGCTCCTTTTTGCCTATTTAACGAAGCTTCTACAGCAACGAGGTTGATAGGATCATTCGCGAATTGTTCACGTCTAGCTTTACTCCAAGATTGAGCCCCATGTTCCCAAGCCCACTTCAAAGGAACTACATGGTCAATATCTAGCTTGGACGCATCAAATATAACCTCCCCCGAGTACATCGAAATCCAACGGCCAAAGGTTACACGGCACTGTTTATCATCAGCGAATCTTACTGGGTTAGTAGACATGGAGATTAGAATTTCTTGGCGTGTGTTCTGACAGTCCCTGTCTTCGTCATCCCAACCATGCCCAAATTGATCTCGACTATATTTAGCTGTCTTTGACGAGCTTTCCTTCGTTACTCTTGATGGGCTCTGAGAAGGACTTAAAGACTGCCCCTTGGGTAATCTTCCTCCACTTGCAAGACAGGCTTCAATCGTTTCATAAACAGTAAAGTTTTTTGTTCGAGAGTAATACTCCGTGTCTGGTCTATGGCAGATAGATGACTTAGATTTCTTTACAGGCTGATTCGCCCAAGCTGGTTGGGTGAGGCATAAAAGGATGATCGAAGTTAGCAGTGTCTTCATGAGTTGCATATGGTGACGCTCACAGTTGTCCTTAGGTGATGTTATGAGTGTAACTAATTGATGGTCTGAGAGTAAGCTTAGAGAGTGTCTATAGATGAGACACTCCCGATAATCTTGCATGGTTAGTGAATGGTTGAAGGGGGGGAGGGCAATAGCATTATAGGAAATAGTGGTTGATCTGTAGCTTGAAGAATTGCGTTTAGACGATCTTGAAGGTCTTCAATATTGTCCACAAGAAGGTGCTGTTCTTCTCGTGGTGCTTGAGCGATGTCTTCGATGCTGATTGAGCAAAGTATTGATAGTAGGGATTCTAATCTGTTCATTTGTTCCTCCTTGAACATAGCAATGAGTTTTAATACTAGGGAGGATTATGGTAGTAGGTCTTGATACTGGTCATAACAAGCTTCTAATTTATGTCTTCAGTAAGTATTAAAGGGCTATGTCACTTTGGAGCTTAATGCTCTAAATACAAAGCGAAGGTCTAGTTAAAAATCCCGCTCTGAAAACTTCGATAATTGAACAAGGCGTCAAAAGACTTACTACTGAATTAGAGTCTATATTGTGCTTGGATTGATAGCCTAAGAATGACCACTTAAATAGCTCCCCTCCCCAAACAAGATAAGCACAGTGATCAAGTTCAATAAATGTACCGTTGGGTAATGTGTTTACTTTTGCTCTTTGATACACGCCATTAGCTATATCTATTCGCTCGTTATGGAGTATTGCATCAATCTCTTTCAAAGTCGTTTTCGATTGGCCGAATGCCTTTCCCCAAAACATTTTAAATTGCTTTGCCCGCTCATGTTGGCAGTGCGAACAGGGGCGATGTCCCGCAGCAAAGGCCGTAGCTTCATCAAGGAAAAATAGCTCTGTGTAGGAATTAGGTGACATTACTTCACGGGAAACGTTCTTGTAGATAAGGGAGCAGGTTATCCAGCTTTTTCCTTGATAAAGCCGCGTGATCTCTTTGGCTTGATTATGTAACCTGCCACGGTTTCCCATCAGGCCACCTCGGGCTGAAACTGAATGTAGAGTCCCCCAAGGTGAGACTCTGTTTTGCAATGGCATGTAGGCCCTCAAATTTTGAAACTGGTTTCAAATTCTATTTGGATAACTCATTGATGATTTTGTATAGCGATTGACGACTGACTCCGTGTCTTTGAGCAACTTTGGTCTTAGGTATGCCTTCTTCAATATCTTTGATTATAGCGAGTTTGGTTTTGTGATTGATGCTTGGTTTGCGGCCCATTTTGACACCACGAGAGATAGCGTCTTTTCTACCTTCGTTAGTTCGCTCTAAAATTCGCTCTCTTTCTGCCTGTGCTACCGCTGCGAGTATTGTGACAACCATTTTGCCCATAGAGCCTTCAGTGCTTATCCCATCATCAAGGAATTGAACAGTGATACCTCTTTGGTGCAAGGTCTCTATTATTTCAATCATGTCAGCAGTGTTTCGGCCAAGTCGATCAAGCTTTTTCACTAATATGTGATCGCCTTCTCTAGCTTTGATCATTAGTAACTTTAAGCCTTCTCGTTCACTGTTCTTTCCAGAGGCTTTATCTGTAAATAAGTAGTCTGGGTGATCTTTTACACCAGCGCTGATGAGAGCTTTAATTTGAAGGTCTAGTTGTTGCTGACTAGTTGATACACGGGCATAACCTAGAGTAGCCATAAGTAGGTGTCCATTAAATCAATTTATTTACATTTGTGTAAATTAAGTTTGTTTATTTGATTTAATTAACACTATATTGGGTCTAAATATGAGTGTAAATAAATTTATAAATTAATTTACACTCAATGCATGAATTAGATTATTTCCATTTTTTCTAGCTTCCAATTTTGGGGATGATAGATATCGTTTCCATCTCCAATATATTTGACTTGGCAATGCCAGTTGCTGCGGATAGTAGCTCCAAATTGATTTTGACTGTCGACATGGGACTTTATTATGTAGCGCTGGTTCTCTTTGCGGAATTTTAAAAACTCATCGGGCCACCCAAAGTCAGCGCTACTTGGTGACACAAGATAGCTTTTAACAAACTCTTTACACATAACCATAGCTGTATTTGATAGGTCCTTCTGGGCTAGTTCTTGAGAGGCCTTTTCCTCTTCAGCTAAACGTTTAAGCTCAATTTTCTGCAAGGCTGCTTCTTGCTTCTGTTGTTCCTCTTGCTGGATAACTTTGTAGTATTTGCTAGCGTCTGCGATATTCAAGTTCATAGCTCTTTCGTAATCTGAACGGTTTTTAAAGCCAAGTCCCTGTGCTTCAGATTCGCTTGCTTGCCCCGAGTAAATGGAGACAGAGTAAATAAGAATAATTAAGCTGGATAGTGCTGCTTTGGTGAGGGCATTGAAAGTGTTGCTCTTAAAAAGCCCATAGATTCCTAATGGAGCGAATAGAAACAACCAAAAGAATACATAACCTTTTCTGTCAAACCATTTCATAGGCTGAAAGCCTTCAGGAGCTTCAAATGTAGCAACCCATGGATTAAGGCTCTTATCGCAATCAACGTATGAACATCCTTGCTTATCAAGGTCCTTCTTTAACCTTTCTAGTTCTTGTTCTTTTAGTGAGTCACTAAACCCGTGAACCTTGGCGTAATACTTGTTTGTGTCGTTTCCCATTACTTGTCATCCCTTTTGGTTAGCTGTTTAGCCTCCAATTATCCCAAAATGGGATAGGTCGTTCAATATTCTACTTTGGGATATTTCGTTGTGCGGAGTATCTGACATGGTAAATAGGCTTTGGGATGAGAAGCGAGAAGCATTGAGAGCGGTTCTAAGGGAGGCTCGTGTTGAACAAGGGTTAACTCAAGTGGAAGTGTCTCTCAATCTTGGAAAGCCTCAGAGCTATGTATCTAAATATGAGAGTGGGGAGAGAAAACTAGACTTTGTTGAAGTTCTGGATATTGCTGAGATTTTGGGCCTTGAGCCTGATTTATTAGTTAGCCGCTACCTCTCCAAAGTAAGTTAGTTCTAGAGTTGTATTTTGAAACTGGTGGGGTAGCAATTACCCTACGGAAGGGTAGCAATTACCCTACTGGTAGGGTAATTGCTACCCCACTATATATAAAGAAGCATAAAGAAGACGTTATTAAAGAAGACGATAGCGAATCTGGTGATTCGCAGTCATCGTATGGTGTTTGAAACTGAAGACACGGATTTTGAAACTGGTAGTAGCACAGCGCGACTACGGAAGTTGCAGAAAGCTACTACTGGTAGTAGCAGGATGCGACCACTATATATAAAGAAGAATAAAGAAAAGGAAATTAAAGAAAATGATAGCGAATCTGGTGATTCGCAGTCATCGTCTGATGGGAATTTGAAACTAAAGACTCTGATTTTGAAACTGGTAGTGCAAAGGTTGCACCACGGAAGTGCAAAGTTTGCACCACTGGTAGTTCAACCTCTGAACCACTATATATAAAGAAGAATAAAGAAAAGGAAATTAAAGAAAACGATAGCGAATCTGTTGATTCGCAGTCATTCAACTTCCTAGGTGGCTAAGATCGAGGCCTTGGTATTTAATTTTTGAAATTTCTTCGTAAAGCCTCTGAATACTATGTCCCTTGCCATATCTATCCATAACGTCGTCAGATACAGACCAGCCACCTATCTTAGATGTAATTTCTCTGTTTAAGTTGCTATTTCGAGCTGCATCTCTAAATGTGTGACGGAAACTATGAAATACGAGCCCGTTTCGTTTTAACCCTTCTGACCTTAACGCTCGACCAAACCATTTGGAAAAGTTGTCTGAGTAGCTTCCTGCTGCACTTGGCTTGATATCCGAGAAAAGTAGTTTTTGTAATCTGTGCTGAGCTTCTAGCGCAAAATCTACAAACCCCAAGCGCTGTAGTTCTGGGTGAATTGGTACAGTTCTTAAACTAGATTTATTTTTGAAGCTTTTGATTCCGTCTGCGTCTACTCTTAAATGCATTACGGGGATGCCTTCAATTATTTCGATATCATGGGCGAATAGCTGACAGATTTCATTTAAGCGCATCCCAGAGTATAGAGATAGTAATGGAAGCCAAAATTTATGGCTTCTGTATGGTGCTCGTTCAGATCTGTAGATTGATGATCGGAAAAGCTTATTAAGCTCTTCTACAGTAAATGGCTCTCTTGATGTCGTTTCACTGTGGTTTGCTTTTATTCTCTTAATTCCAGACATAGGGTTTCTATCAATCCATCCTTCATTTACTGCAAAGGCGAATATTGTTGATAGATACTGCATTTGGTTGTTAATGGAAGTGGCGCTCAAACGCTTTGAGATCGCCTCTAAGGGGAGTTTGGTGGCTTGGATAAGGCTAAGGTTAGGGTGGTGCTTTCTGGCATTAGAAGGGAGCTGAGAAAGTTGCTTGATAAGATCCCTACACAAAGCTGTATTTATGGACTTGATATCTCTGTCTGACCCAAAAAACTCACTAGTGAAATCCTTAATAAGTTTGTAACTGGCTAATGTCTTATCTGTAACACCGTCAGACTTCTTAACTTCTGTAAATTGCTTGAGCACAACTTTCCAAGTAATGGTCATCTCATCTTTTGTTGTCACAGTGACTTTACTTATAGGTGTAGCGTGCGAAATTTGGAATAGCCTATCAGACTGGCGTTTGTACATGTCGCCATAAATACTAAGTCTATTATATGTATGTTGAATTAGTGCCCTTTGAATAAGTGTACAAAGGTAATGGAACTGCTTATCAGATTTTTCTAAGCACAGGTTGTGCTTAATCAGAAGTTTTTCTGCTCGGGGTTGGACCGCTGGGCCAATTACGTTTTCACTTTCACTCTCATAACCTGCTAAGTCCTCTCTTAATGAATCTAAGACTTCGTATCTTTCATCTGCGCTCATAGATACGCGAGCAGAATAGTCGTACTCCTCACTTTGCTGTTCTAGTTCTTGGAACCAGAGGGCGACAATTCTCTCAAGTTCAATGTTAGATATGTCAGAGCTTGAGTTAGAGTGATTTTGGTTGCTTAGCTTAATTAACTCTTTTTCAGCATTGCTAAATAACTGCTGAGCTTCGAGAAGGTGTAGTGGGATTCGCTGCTTTGCTAATTTCAAGTCTGAAGTGCGCAAGCTAACTTTGATCTCATTTTTATTGAGAGTTTTTTTAAGGTGAGAAGGGACCTTAATGCGGAAATAGCATTTTCCATTTCGTCTTAGAAGATAGGGAGTTTTAGCCAAGTCATCCATCTCCTAAGTGTACCACTATGGTGTACCAAATAGGAGATGGAATCCTTGAGAAACAACTAATTGTAAGGAATACAATCAGTTGAGGGCGTTTGGTGGAGATGGGGGGAGTCGAACCCTATTTAAAATATCAATTGAAACAGTAACTTATTGATTTTTATAGAATTGAATACTGTTCTTTTATACAGTATTTTGTGGCTTGTTAAGGTGGTTGGTGTGTCACTTGTGTGTCTTTTTTTTAGGTATATAACTACAAATGTAATAGAGAATAAAGGTCAGGTACGGCGCCATAGACATGGCTACTACAGTAAAGACATAACTCTTATTCAGAGGTAACTCCTCTTCAATGTAGTACTGAAACATTATAGGAATAGCTATACCTACTATAGACTCAAAAAATATAATGGATAGTATGAGAAGATTTTTTTTATCAATAGTGTCATGATTTTCTATATTTTCTAGTTTCAATAATTTTTTTATTATCTCACCTACTTTTTTGGAATTTATATTGTAATTTTCAATGAAGTTATATATGCCCCCTTCTTTTTTTAATAAAGATAATCCTAAGAAAATATCGTTGGCTCTTTTTTGGAAGCTTTCCAGTTCAATTTTTATCTTTTTGTATTCTCTGTTTACTATTCTATTCTTTAAATCTCCATCGTTAAATGCTGTTAACATAGATAAAGCTTGGGAGCAGACTATTAATATTTCTCTATTGTCTACTTCGATTTCATTGCTCCATATTGATTTTTCTCTTACATCAGATAAAAGAGATATTGCCTCATCATACTTCTCTCTTGGGTAATCAAATGTCATTTCTTTTTTGTTTTCTGAGTGGATGTTGTCAAGTTCAAAAAAAGACCATATAAAGGTTAGATCTTTTTCTAAATCTAATTTCAATGCGTTAATTTTTTCATGATAAAATATTTTTTTAGCAAAAAAGTAGCTGGTTAATAGACATATAAATGCAATATTTATATCTATTATAGAGTTGATAACAGCATCCATTTTAGTTACCTCATATTGTCCAATGGGTTTAATCTCGTGGCCTCTTCTAAAAAATCAGGCGCTAGGTGTGCGTAGCGCATGGTCATTTTTATATCAGTGTGGCCGAGTATTTTTTGCAGGGTGAGTATGTTGCCGCCGTTCATAATGAAGTGACTCGCGAATGTGTGGCGTAGTACGTGGCTGGCTTGCCCTGCGGGTAGTTCGATTGTCGTGCGTTTTAGGGCTCGGCGGAAAGCTGATATTGCGCTGGTAAATAATCGGTTTCCGCGTGTGCGTTTGGCGTGTTCGGTTAGCTCGGCGAATAGTTCGGGGCTGATCGGTACACTGCGATTTTTGTTGCCTTTGGTATCCGTGTACATGACTTTGTTGTTATGAACGCGCTGTATGGTGAGGGCTTCGGCTTCGCCCCAACGTGCGCCCGTTGCCAGGCATATTTTGCTTATAAGGGTAACGTGTGGATTATCACAATCATCCGTTGCGGCTAGTAGTTCTTTGATCTGGTCATAGGTCAAAAACGCCAGTTCGTTATCTGGTACGCGCACGTTTTGCACTTCGGCCAATGGGTTAGGGAAGTGTATTTCCTTTGATCTAAGCAAGGTGCTAAACATGGCTGACAGATAGGTCAGGTCATTGTTTAACGTCTTAGGGGCTTTGCCTTCCTGCGCTCGTTTGGATCGCCAGCGGATATACTCAATACTGGTTAAACTGGAGCCTACGGGGTCGTTTAGCTGGTCGGCAATCATTAACATTTTCGCTTTACGGCGTTTGCCATCTTTCAAGAAATGCCCGTGTAACTCGTCCCAAGTCTCGATCAGCTCGGATAACTTGCGGCTGTCCTTTGGCTTTTCTAACCAAGGTTTATCACCCGACTGTGTTTCATGCTGGGCAATAGTGAAACGCATAAAACGCTCACACTCGCCCTTAGTTGGGAAAGTCTTGCGATATGAACGGCTACCGCGTCCAGCAACACGGAAGCGGACTTCATAGCCATTGGAAACTTTTTTAATTGCCATCACTTGAGTCCGTAATCTTATTCACAGTTAAGCTTATTTGAACCTCTTGATGGCCTTGCTCATGTTCAATAAAGTCTGGAGGGTTGTGTTCATTCACATATTCATCGAAGCTATAATGCTCCAAAGCTCTTTCTCCAAGTTTTGAGTCATATGAAACCTCTAAGAAGAAATTTTTAGGAATTTTAGGTTCTTGAATATAGATTTTGATCTCATGGGATCTTCCTATATTTGTTAGTGTGCGGTTTGATATGGTTTTATCATTATGTAGCTTTAATGAAATGTTAAAAATTTCTTCGCCATCATTCTTAATAAAGAATATTACCGCGTCATAATTAGGATCAACGTCATAGTGTGCCGCTCTACTTTGATCCATTACTTCTGAATGATAAGCTTTTGAAATAGATAAAATTGGTCTAGATTGAAATAGTTTTACATTTTTATCGTAGTTTTCCTTTTCTTTAACTAGATTGAAATGTTCCTCTTGATTTTTAACTGACTTCTCAAACTCTTCAATCTGTTTTTCTAGAGATCTTCTATTTAATTTTAGTTCTTTGTTTTGCATCCAGTAACCATAAGCAAGCCATGCAAATGCAAGAGGGCTAAAAGATCCCGCTAGAAAATCACCAACTTCATTCAATGGCATTGCCCCACTGAAACTAGAGAAATATTGATCCTCGATTAGTAGCCAGAAAACTCTGATACTCCAAATAATGGATAGAATTAGAAATACCCAAAACCTCCAATCTTTCGTTGCTTTACCTTCCATGTATACGTCTCCTAAATCATCGGGTGACCAGACCAGATAACGCGGCCTATGATCTTTAGTGTGTTGAGGTCGGCTGACGCTATTACGATGTCACCATAGTTTTTGTTATCAGACGTGATTGCCACGGTGCCGTTAAGTTGCTTTTGCACTCGCTTTACGAACAATTCCCCATCGTAATTGATGACGTATATTCCGCCGTCACTGGTGACGGTGTTCATGCTTTTATCAATCACCAGTGTGTCACCGCTGAAAACGGTTGGCTCCATGGAATCGCCGCGCGCATAAATGGCAATCAAGTTTTCAGACTTAAGCCCCAGTCTTTGTACCCAACTTTCACGAAAGGCTAAATGCTGGTCGATGTTCTCCGCTTCGATCAATGAGCCATGCCCCGCGCTGGCCTCTACGCTGTAATGGGGGAGGTGAAAGTAATCATCTTCTTTTGGTGCTATCTGTATGCGCTCTTCTTGCTGATCGCCTTGCCCTGTCAAAATCCAATCCATCGAAACACCACATTGACGCGATAATTCGTAAACCTCTTTGTATGGGATGGTGTCGCGTTTTTTCCAGTTGGTAACGGTTGATGAACTGGTGTTGAACAGGCGTGCTAGCTCGGCAGAATTCTTTACCCCTGCCGCTTCAATCATTCTCTCAATGACTTCTAGTGTATTACGTTCCATGGAAAGTCCTTTATAAAAGTTAACAAAATGGAACCCATGGTGTTGACACGTGAAAGCTGTAGAACTACGATTCACGGTATGGGTTCCATTATTGGGACAAATATAGATATATCGTTAAAAACAGTTAAATATAAGGGAAGTATAGAAAGATGAAGGCAACAAAACCAGAGAACGACACAAAAAGACGCAAGTCTGTTAACGATAATGAGCTAACAGATGCCAAGTCTATGAATGCCCAGCCTATGAAAATCCATTTTCCCGATGGATTTATTGTCGAAGTGCCTGGGCCTTACTGCACCCCAAAAGCTTGGGGACTACGCGTAGATATGACTGAGGACGAAGTAAAACAGGCGCTCTATGATCGCCGTATGGCTCGCCATCAGTTTTCACCCCGTGGTGACTTATTCGTCAACGTCATCATGGAAACACGCCGTCTTCTTGACGCTAAGCCGTGGAACTAGGGGAGGGCGCTTTGTCCGCTCTAACCCAGCAATACAACGCCCTGTCCAATCAACTCAAGCAATACCCCGCGCCGGATAACTTCCACGAGTTATGGGCGCAATTCTTGGAGCTAAAAACTGTGTTCAATCAAGAAGCCGAAGCCCGTTTTTTCAAAATGCTAGAAGCCGCGCCAGAGCTCGAAAAGTTTTGGGATAAAAAAGAGAGCATGGCAAAAGTTAGATCGATTCAAGCCGAGATCAAACGCAACCCAGACGAAAGCGCGCTTTTGACATTTTTCGGCTCGGTCTGGTTTGGTAATTCTGACATGTTCCGTTTTGACTTCATGCACGCCATGAAGCAAATGAAAGAACACGAAATCAAGATTGTACGCCGCTGGATGGCGTCACCGTTCTGGCCGTAGGGGATGATTATGCATACTCCAACGGCTCATTGTCTTATTTGGCGTGACAAAATCTTAGATGGTTTAAGCCCTCAATACGCGGATTACTACCGTTCGCGTCTTGACGAGTTAGACCAAACAAAAGGCTATGTGGCCGCGAATATTTGGCTACGTGACCATGATAAGCGTGTTGAGATAGACAAATTATTGTCCCGTCTCGGTTCGATGCGTTTGTGTGTTGGCCAAGAGGCTAAGCGCATTAGTAAGCGTAAAAACACCGCCGCCGCTCTGGACTACGTTCGGGGCGTAGTGGCTCGCCTGTATTACTGTGACGAATGGGTCATGGATTTAACGGGCGATAAGTTGAACGACTGGGCGGCGGAGAAAAGCCGCCGCTTTGAAATGTCGGCCAAAGGTAAGTTGGTAAGGCTTCACGCTGATTTCTTTGAATTCGTGAAAGAACAAGCCGCGCTTGCAGGTTCCATGTTTGATAGCTGGGACGATCTGGACAAAGTAGAAGCGCTCATACAACGCATGTTTACCCCTGAGTGGTGGAAACGCCAAGCGAAGCGACAATATCGCCACATTGAGAACATCCGCCGTGAATGCGGCCAAGTCTGCTACGACCAAAGCGCGTACGTCTCGCGCTGGGGTATCCAACGCCACCGCAAACAAAAGCAAGCCAACCGCGCTTACTTAGAAAGCATGGAGGCCGTGAACCAGTATGAGCAAAAGTTTCTACTATCGCAGCTCGCAGAAAAGAGCATTTCAAACCCTATTCACTGCAAAGCTGAATTGATGGTGCGTGTTAAAGGCTGTCAATTTCTTGCGATTGATCACGGCCACTTAGGGTGGTTTATCACGTTGACGTGTCCGTCTAAGTATCACGCCATTCATAAAGAGACAGGCCATCGAAACGGCAAGTTTTACGAGTTCGGACGCCCAACCCCTAGGGATGCTCAAAACCATCTAAAAGAGGTATGGGCGGCGTTTGGTAAAGCGTGCAGTAACAAGGGCATCAATTATTACGGCGTTCGCGTTGTTGAACCTCACCATGATGGCACCCCGCATTGGCATCTAATTCTATTCGTTGACCCGAAGCAAAGCGGCGCAATGCTGGCCGAATTCAAAAAGCAGGCGTTCAAAGTAGATGGTGAGGAAGCAGGCGCAAAGAAAAGCCGTTTTGAGGCGCGCAAGCTCGACCCCGCAAAAGGCGGTGCGGTTGCCTACGTTGCCAAGTATGTCGCAAAGAACATTGATGGTGTGGACGCTGATGGTCAATGCATCGGCGTAGATGATGAAACCGATCTCGACTTTATCAACTCTGCAGAACGTGTACAGGCGTGGAAAGCTCGCCACGGCATCCGCCAATTTCAGTTTGTCGGCGGGGCATCGGTCACGGTCTGGCGTGAAATCCGCCGTTTAAAAGAGTCAATTCCTGAAACCTTTATAGACATCTACAACGCGGCCATGGCGAACGACTGGAAACAGTTCACAGTGCTCATGGGTGGCGTTCATGCTGGCCGCAAACAAACGCTTAAACCGCTTTACGAATCCTGCGAATTAAACCAGTTCGGGGAACCCAAACAAGCCATTAAGGGCTTAGTGGCCGCTACTGCTGAATACGTCTCTACGCGCTTATATGACTGGCTAGTCCAGCGTGTCGGGTCTGGCTCTGGGCTTGATCTTCAAGAAGCGGCGGAGCCGTTTCCTAGAACTCGTGTCAATAACTCCCCGCCTCCAGATTGGGGCGGGAATTACCAACAAAATTATCACTAAAGGAACCAACCAAAGTGGAAAACCAAGAATTAGAAACACTGTTAGAAAAACGAATCGAAGCACAATCCAAGTTAACCGAAGCCCTAAAAGGCTTAGATGGCGTAAGCCCTATGTCAATTATGACGGGTGGCTTTAAGTCTTTGACTGGGATCGCGGCGCAATTTGAAAGCGTGGCGTTTTTGAACGACAAGGTAATCACAGAACTAGCACGGAGGGCGTTGGCTAATGGCTGAACCAATCGGATTTATTCAGTGTTCAGAAAGGCACTGTAACGAGATCGCAGAAGTTAGGCAGGCAGGAGGAAAGCGTAAGGCGCTTTATACCGTTTGCCCATCTTGCGGAACCAATCAAGGCCACGGCGCGGCGCGTCAAAAATACCTAACGGATAACCTAAAGGCTTCCCGCGATGAATTAACCGTACCCGCAGATAACTTAATTGACGGGTACAAATCCGATACCGAAGAAACCGCCGCTATACCTAGAGAAAATACGGCTTCCAGCATTTCAGCGGATACCGAACCGAAGCCGAAAAGCGATACCGAAAACAAGCCTAAAGGCTCACCCGTTGCCCCACCTGTTTTGCTTGGCGTTTTGGCCTTGGCTGGGGCATTGATCACGGCATTTTTTGCCACACGTAAACCACAAAAGGAACAAACAGCATGAGCGTAAACGAAGAGCAATTAGAACTAGATAGCACCGGCGAACTACCTACCGATCAAGCGGAATACCTAAAGGCTTTGGAAGCCGAAGAAGCCGCCGAAAGCATCGACCCCGAGCAAACCAAAGCCGAAGAAGCGGCGGCGGAACAACAAGCCGAAATGGACGAACAAACCGCAGGCATGACGGCGGCAATGGGTTTAGGGACCATTGAATTTGCATTGCGTCGTGTGCTTCACCCTGAGTTTGAATTCACGGAAAGTACAAAAGCCTATGCTATTGAAAATCTTAGTCCGGTTTTGATTAAGTATGGTGCCATAGTGCCAGGATGGTTAAGCCAGTATGACGCAGAAATTAAAGCGGCCATGGCCGTAGGCAAATTGGCGAGTGAAGGCATGGAAACCACCAAAAAGCTAAAGGCAAAAGACGCGGCCGAAGAAAAGGCCAAGCGTGAAGCAGAAGAAAACCAGACTCAAGGTATCGCGGCATGAGTTTACAGCCACGTAACCCAAACAACCGACTAAGCGCAGAGCATGCGCTTTTTGTAGGTTCGTCCGGTTCCGGTAAAACCACGGCGGTTAAGCAAGTTGGCGTGATTAAGGCCACCGATCAGGTCGCCTTGTTTGACCCATACAGTGATTATGAAACCTTGTGTGGTCGTGAAGTGCGCCGCTATACCTCGCTTGCTTCATTTGCCCGTGCTTTGTATTCCGCCCGAGCCGCTAAAGCTGGCCGAGGTTTTAAGATCGCCTATAGCCCTAAAGACGGTGCCAACCAAAAGAACCTAGAAGCATTTTCGAAAGTGATATGGGGCGCGGGGGATGGCTTACATAAAAAGCCGTTAAAGGTGATCTTTGAAGAATTAGCCAAGTGTGTTAACACCAGCGGCGCGGCGCGAGGTGCCTTTGGGGAAATCCTAACGGGTGGCCGCAAGTTTGGCCTTCATGCAATCTGTATTTTCCAGCGCGGACAGGAAGTGCCTAAAACCGTTATGGGCCAATGTTCTATCAAGTGGGTAGGACGCCAAGAGCGCAAAAAGGATGCGGCATACTTGGCTGATGAACTGGATTTACCCGTTGATAACATCATCAAGTTACCCCGCTATCACTACCTAATGAAAAAGTCAGACCACAATATAGGCGAATTCGACACGGGCAAGTTACGAAAATTGGCGGCCTAAGTGTCAAGAAAGTGTAAATTTTAGCCTCGTTATACCTTTAGGTATCGGGGCTTTTTTGTGCCTTGACGGATACCTAGAGCGGTTTTGTAAAGTTCAGCCTGTTCAACAACACATATCACGAACAGGAAACATAATGGACGCAAACAAAATTAAAGATGAAGTCAAAAAGAACATCGATACCAAGCTTTTGGTAACGGGCGTTGTTACTGTCTTCGCGGCGGGTTTTGCCATCTACGCAGTGAGTAAGATGGGCAAGATGGGCAAACAAATTGCGGCAATCGCTAAAGGGGGTCGTTAATGTCTCGCATTACTACGGATCGTATGCAATCGCCAGACGGCTCCATTGCATCTGGAAACACTCTTCAATTATCAATGGGTAATGGTTATATCTATCAAGCACTGTATTTAGATACCAATATTCCCGCCTCTGTGCTGTCAAAAATTTCAGTTGTTAATGGTTCTGATGATTACCTTATTACCAGCGGTAGTGAAATTGTTAACGTACTGGAAAAGCACCAGAACCGAACAGTAGGTAAATATATTCCTATTCGCTTTTCTGATCCTGACGCCTTGCTGTTAGACGTTCAAACTATGACGCAATTGGTCCCTATGCCGTCGGATGCGTGGTTACTGAAAATCGAACTGGGCACACTGCCGACTGAAAATGTACCTGCGGGCGGCTGGTATTTACACGTCTGGCGTGAGGTGGCTAGCCCGATCAAAGCAATGAATAATGGAAAAGGTGGTTTAGATTTAGTGCGTTTAGTACGTAAATATGAGCGCCGATTTGATCGTAAAGTAGCTACGTCAACAATGGTCGGTGTCAATACATTCGATAAGCTGATTAAAGGCCCGAATATCAATATTCGACGCATCTATATAAAAGGTGATGTTAGTGAAATTGAGTTCGAAGGCAAGCGTAATGGCCAGATTCAACACAACTGGAAAGTGTCTAAAGAATTGTGTCAGTACCTGCAAGATGTCCGCGCTCAGTCTCGCGGAGTACAACACATTGACGGCTATTTTATCTTAGACCCAATCGCTACGGGATTTGCTCAGAATGATTTAATGGTCACGAACTATGACGAGATTTCAATCAAGTACAAGGTTGAAACCGCTGGCCCTGTTGAGTTTCTAACGGACTATGTGAAAACAGTCTAAAGGGGGACTCATGTCAGAATATTATTCGTGGGATGAAGAGCAATGGGACGCTGACAATTCAGGCGTTGGCAACAATTCGTTATTTGATGAAGTGGGCGGTTTTTTTGGTGACATTGTAAAAACGGCTGTGGGGGGCTTTGCTTCTTATAAAGCGCTAGAAAGCATGTCTAGTCCTGTTCCATCAAGCGTCGGCGTTACAGAGCCTGTAACGCCTACGCAAAAACAGACAACAGATGTAACGCTGGCGAGTACAACACCAAAAATTTTAGGTATGGATCAACAGACAGCCGCTATTGTCGGTGTTGCTGTGTTGTTTATGTTTGTGATGCTGATGACAACACGGGGTAAATGATGGATTTATCTAGTTTATCGAGCTTGACGGGCGGCGGGGGTCTAGATGCAGGCAGTTCCGCAGGAGGAAATGACAGACTGTCAGGGGGGGCAAACATTAATTTTGGTTATATCCCTCCTATCCCCCCATTACCATCAATGTCTAGTAACTCTGTGAGCATTAACAGTAGCGGTTATTTAGTCTGGATGATCGTTGCGGCTTTTGTCGTCGTTGCTGTGTTTTATCTGAAACGGGGGCGTTAATTATGGGTTTGTTCTCGTCAAAGTCTCAGAAAACAACAGAAAATATAAATAAAAGCCAAGCCGGACAGAGTACGTACGGAGACATTACAAACCTTAACGCGGAGGAAGGCGCAACAATCAATTTAACAGACGGTGGAGCGGTTGTAGCTGCTCTTTCGTTTGCGAATGAACAGGGCAACAATGCTACTGCTCTAAGTAATTCAGCTATTGAAAACAACACAGCGCTCAGCAATGCAGCAATGGAAGCTGTAAGAAAAGCAAACGCTGATGCTCTAGCAGCAGCTAACGCCGCTAATGCCGCCGCCATGGCTGCAACTACCGATATGGCTAGGGTGGCCGTTGCGCAATCAGGTGAGGCGCTAAACGCATTTGCTGTGTATTCAAATGAGTCATTAGATCGTGTTTCTGAATTTTCAGAAGTGGCCGTTGATGCTGTTCAGCAAAGCAGTGAAACAGCTGTTAAATCAACTAATGATGCGTTTAAAACGTCAATCAATGAGTTGTCATCGTCTGCACAAAAAACACAAAATCAAATGAATGACGTACTGACAAATGTGCTAACTCAAGGGCAGTCAGAATTACAAAAAACATCATCTAAATACATGATGTGGGTAGTAGCTATTGCCGCTCTAGCTGTGATGTTGGTTGCTATGAAAAAAGGGGCTAAATAATGAAAGTTAATGTGTTTCAGGGTTTGCCCGTTGATGTATCAAATAGCGGCGAATGGTTGTTCATTCGTTCAGCTGTTGGTGACATGGATGTCACGTTTTACAGCGCTGACGGTGGACCAATCAAAACAGTCACATTAGGACAGGGTGAAAAATTAGAACTGTCATTTTCTCGCATACAAATTCAGTCGAGAAGTGGGGACCAGCTAATAGATATTCGTATTGGCTGGGGTAAATACACTCCTAACATGACAGCGATTACCAGCACTCTAATCCAGAGCATCGTGCAGCCCGTTCGTATCTCTGGGATCGACTCAGCAATAGCAATTGCTAATCCTGTGACAGTTAGCTCTATTACTGACCCCGTTGTTGTTAGCTCGATTACTGACCCTGTTGTTATTCAGTCGATTAGTGACCCCGTTGTGATTGAATCGGTCACAAATCCCGTGACAGTTAGCTCTATTACTGCCCCCGTTGTTGTTGCTGGGATTGCATCAACTGTTGATGTTGAAGTGGTTACGCCTGTTGAAGTCGTTGATATGACGGGGACAGCGTTTCTCTCAACTGACTACACAATACCAGCAAATGACTATATCGACATTCCAGCCCGTGATCGCTCACAGATCATTTTTCAAAACATGAGTGAGTCAACAACTAAATGCCGTGTGTCTGATACCGCCGAAACTGAAGCGGTTGGTATGTGGGTTATCGGTGGCGGTAGCTTATTCGGTGAGTCGCCAATTCTTAGAACTAAATCGGCGTTGCGAATTTGGAATACTTCCAGCTCTGACGCAGTTGTAACAGTTACAGAGGTGTACTGATGCCAGTAACAGCAATTGAAGCGCCTAGCGCTGCAAAATCAGCTATTAACCCTATTTCTGGCGTGTTCGGAACGGGGCAAGTCAAACTCATTTTCAAAGATGAAGCGTTCACTGCCCCGATTACGGGTAAATACCGCATCCGTGTTTGGGGTGCTGGTGGTTGTGCTAAGGGTGATAAAGGTGGTGGTGGCGGTGGCTTTGCAATGAAAGTTATCGAGTTGAATGCAGGGGATATTGTAAACGTTACTGTCGCCATGTCGTTGCTGGGTAACACGTCTTCATTCGGTTCACATGTTTCTGCCACATCAGGCGAAACGGGTGTTATTCCTGTTGAAAAGACTCATGCAGTCGGCGGCGAGGGTGTTGGAGGAGATGTCAATTTTAAAGGGGGGCGTGGCCAATATTCTGGCTCAACAACACAACAAGTGGGCGGAGGTGCAGCGTCGTTACTTGGTGATGGCGGTGATGCAGTTAGTAAGGAATATTTCGGCGGCTCGTCTGCGGGTATTCCTGTTACAACGGGTTCAAGCTATGGACGAGTCACAGCAGGCCATGAATATTCATTTTCAGAGTGCCTAGAATTTGGGTTGGATCTAATCGGCGCGGGTGCTGGCTCGACCGATTTTGAGCGTGCGGCCAGCGGCGGCGGGGCTTGCACTGATTACACATTTGCTCAGGCTGGGGCTGGGGCTGGATTTCCAGGCGGTGGGGCTAGTCCTCGTTCACCAGAGGGTTTAGGCGCTAACGGCCTAGTAGCTGTGGAGTATTAATTATGTACGGACGAATTAAAAACGGCGTTGTTGTAGATATTGCAGTCGACCCAAACACACAATTTCACCCTATTCTAGCGGCTGAATTTATCGAGATTCCTAACGAGGTACAAGCGGGTTGGACATTCAACGGCACGGACTACGCGCCGACAGTTGTTCCCGATCCTGAGCCAATCGAACCGGAACAGGTAAAACGGTCGATCATTTCCCCCGTTGAATTTAAATTGCTGTTCACTCTGTCAGAACGTGTCGCCATTGCAGAACTACGCAAGACTGACCCGATTTTAGAGGACTTCTATTCACTGCTAGATGACTCACGCTTAACCGCTGTTGATCTGTCAGCCGCGTCAATTCTTGAGGGCGTTGATTACGTTATTAACGAACTGTTCAACGCGGGTAAAGTCGAGAACGTAGAAACTCGTAAGGCGCAAATCTTAGGGGGTGGTGATGCAGTCACAAATGCCTAAGCTTTCACCTATTCCTAGCTCTGAAAGCTGGGTGCTGTTAGAGGAATGGCATTACACAGCATTAGACGGGGAACGCTACAGCGTCCCCGCTGGTTTTGTGACGGATTTGGACAGTGTGCCACGTATCCCCGTTGTGTATGCCATGTATAAAGGGCGTATTCGTGCGGCGGCTGTGTTGCACGATTGGCTGTATCGCAATGCCTACCCACGCAACAAAGCAGATCGTTTATTGGCTGAGGCTGGTGAACTACTGGACGGCGTATCACAAGACGTGGCCGAGGCAATCTACACAGGCGTTCACCTGTTCGGCTGGGCTAAATACAAGGCTAAGAAACATGCAGAATTGGTTGTTATGGACAGCATTATCAGTGGGAGTACTGCTACTGATAAAAAAGCTAAATGGGTGCCGCCGGCAAGTGCTGCACCCTACTTAGATGCTATTAACAAAGCCGAGCTTAAACACTCACTTCCTGAAAACTTACTTGCGCGTTTGCTGCATCAGGAAAGCCACTACCGCCAAGACGTGATCACGGGGGCGGTTAAATCCCCTGCAGGGGCAGAAGGTATAGCGCAGATCATGCGCAAGTATCATCCATCTGTCGAACCGCTCGATCCATTTGCCAGCATTGACTATGCCGCCGAATATCTAGCGGAGCTAAAGCAACGCTTTGGTAACTGGCGTGACGCTCTAGCGGCGTACAACTGGGGCATGGGCAATGTTGGACGGGCTAAAGACAATCACGGATCTAGCTGGCTGTCATACGCTCCAGAGGAAACGCAGAACTACGTTAAACAAATCACCGCTGACGTGCGGGTATAGGGGAAATAATGCCGTTAATTTTT
The DNA here is from genome assembly GCF_001639725.1 of Marinomonas atlantica. Classification (GTDB taxonomy): domain Bacteria; phylum Pseudomonadota; class Gammaproteobacteria; order Pseudomonadales; family Marinomonadaceae; genus Marinomonas; species Marinomonas atlantica. The sequence continues at coordinate 26,528 of NZ_LTAW01000011.1, read as the reverse complement.
ATACTACCCGTCGCCGCTGGTGTGCTGGGTTTCGGGGCTGGCTGGTTCAGCAACGACAAATACTCATGGGTTAAGTGGGTGGCCTTGGCTGTATTCGCTTACATGATGCTCAAGAAAAAAGGAATGGTCTAAATGAAGAAATGGTTTAAGGGGGTGACGCTCGTCTTAGTCGCAGCAGTTGGTATACACCTTGGTGTGCCTGTGCCGTTTGCCATCCAACTAGGCAGCGAAGCCGCTGAGCAGGTGGGCAAATAATGGAGCTAGAATTACTTAACCAGCTGACTGGGGCGGGTGCCAACAGCATGACTATTTTAGTTGGGTACATACTCTGGCGGCATGATCTACGGATTAGAACGCTAGAAGACGAGCAAAAAAAAGGGATGATCAAATGATCATCCCTTTTTATTTTGGTTGACGCACTGTCGACAGGGTGTGTCGTATGTGTGTCGAGCTGATTTGCAAGGCCAAAATATCCTTTAAAATCAAGCGCTTGATTGGTGGAGATGGGGGGAGTCGAACCCCCGTCCGCCAGTCCTCTGCCATTGGATCTACATGCTTAGTCTCTTCTATTATTTGACTGTTTACCGCCCGAAGGACAGGGTGTAACCAGCGAGCCTGTTTAGTCTTATATCCTTATCCCCAGGCAGGGCATCGGATAGCATCTCGTAATTTATGATACTGCGGAATCCTGGGCTACAAGCAACCTAGGGGCAGCACACTAGCAGGGTATTAAGCTGCTAGTGAGTAGTTTTCGTCGTTTGCGACTATATAAATGATACATGTGGATTTACGAGATCACGTATCACTCTCGACATGCACCTCAGGTTTTGTAACCGGCGTCGAAACCATGTCATCCCCGAAGTTGCGGCCATTCTATCTAATACTGTGGCGTTTAGCTAGTGGACCGCTCTGTTTCCACAATGTGGAAATTAAACGCTGTGTTTCATTAGGCGCTCTTTATCGCGCGCCCAATCACGTTCTCTTGCGGTATCGCGCTTGTCGTGGTCTTTTTTACCGGTGACCAGTGCGATCTCACATTTGATTTTATTGCCTTTCCAATACAATGCCATGGCCGCACAGGTTTTACCTTTTTGTTCGGTAATCTGAATGATGCGGTCAAGCTCGCGTTGGTTCAGCAGTAGTTTGCGTTGGCGCAAGGGCTCGCACACAACGTGTGTCGATGCGCTCAACAGTGGAGTGATGCGTGCGCCGATGAGGTAAGCCTCGCTTTGGTGGATGATGACATAGCTGTCCACCAGTTGTGCTTTCCCTTCACGAAGACTTTTGACTTCCCAGCCTGATAGCACTAAACCGGCTTCAAACTTCTGGTCAACAAAGTACTCGTGGCGTGCGCGCTTGTTTAAGGCGATTGTGCCAGTACTGTTTGATTTTTTCTTTGCTTTACTCATAGGTAAAAATTATACGGTCGATAGGGCGAAAAGCCTATGCTTTTCTTGAGGTATGCGCCCTAATATAAGAAAATTTAGAACTTTAAGTAAATTCGCACAGACAGTTGATTGGTCTGCCGTATGTTTAAAATTCGCTTAACTCATTGAGAGCTTAATGTATGCCCGAGAGTCGTTGTTTACAAGGGATTTGGTCTAGCCCTTGGATATTTATTTTTGCCGCTGCAGGTTCTGCAATTGGGTTAGGGAATATTTGGCGTTTTCCCTATATGTTGGGAGCTAATGGCGGTGGGGCATTTTTATTAATCTACTGTTTGTGTCTAGTCGTGGTTGGGTTACCAATGCTGATGGCCGAGGTAGCGTTAGGCCGAACTGTGCGCTCCAATCCGGTCGATACGGTCAATGATTTGGCGGAGCGGAAGGTCGTCCCTAAATATTGGGTGTTTGTACCTTACTTAGCCGGTGTAACAGGGCTGCTGATTTTGACATTTTACAGTGTCATTGCCGGTTGGGCGTTTGCCTATTCTCGTCGCGCAATCACTGGCGCGTTAGAAAACTTAGACAAAGTTCAGTCAGAAGCCTTGTTTGAAAACTTTTTGCATGCACCGGTTGAGATGATTTTCTGGCATACCTTGTTTCTGGCAATGGTGGTGTTGGTGGTCGGGCAGTCGGTCATACGGGGGCTGTCCAGTGTTGTGAAGCTGTTGTTGCCTGTTTTGATTTTTTTATTGGTGCTGTTAGCCGTATATGCGTTGATTGTCGGCGCAAGTGGTGAAGCAATTAGCTTCTTATTGCGTTTTGATTGGGAGCAAGTGACTTTTGAAGTGGCGTTGTCTGCGATTGGTCACGCGTTGTTTAGTCTGGGTGTGGGTTTAGGGGCGATGTTTTCCTATGGTGCGTACATGAGTAAGCGGATGTCGATTGCTAAGGCGTGTACCATTGTAGTCGGCTTGGATCTGTTGGTATCGGTCTTGTCTGCGTTGATTATTTTTCCGCTTACCTTTGCCTTTGGTATCGCTGTGGATTCTGGCCCGAGTTTGCCATTTATTACCTTGCCTATTATTTTTGATCTGTTGCCCGGGGGGCAGGTAATTGGCTTGGTGTTTTTTGCGCTACTGGCGCTTGCTGCGCTGACGTCAGCGATTGCGTTGATGGAATTGTTTGTTTCATGGTTGCATGAGCGTTTTTATGTGGGGCGTTTAAAGGCATCGTTTCTTATTGGATTAGTGATTTGGTTTTGTGGCGTTGCCATTGTGCTGTCATTTAACCACTGGGATAACAAACTTGCATTCGGCTTGAATTTATTCGAATTGGTGGACAATGTAACGTCTTTGATCATGTTGCCGATTGCCGCCATTGCTTTATCTATTTTAGTGGCTTGGGTTGTGCCTGAGCCAATGTTAAAAAATGAAATGATTGCGAAGAACCCCAGCCATTTTCGTTGGTGGTACACTACGCTGAAATACATCAGCATTCCTGCTGCTGTTTTGATTACAGTCGCTGGATGGATAGGAGTTTAGTTTGAGTCATATTCAGAAATTTGCCCATGTTAATTACAGTCAAAAACAAATGTATGACTTAGTAAATGATTTTGAGCAATACCCAGAGTTTCTTCCTGGTTGTATGGGAGCCCGCACGATTACACGTACAGATCGTGAAATCGTTGCCACGTTAGAGGTTGGCAAAGGGCCAGTTCGACAATCGTTTACGACGCGTAATGTGCTGACAGAGCCGAGCCTGGTTGAGATGAGCTTGGTTGAAGGTCCTTTTAAACGTCTGCAAGGAGAGTGGACATTTGAGCCTTTGTCAGAAACAACGTGTAAGATTGCATTAAGTATCGATTTTGAGTTGAAAGGTATGCTCAAATTCGCCTTTGGCGGCGTGTTTGGTCAGGTCGCCAATGCAATGGTTGAAGCCTTTAGTGAACGAGCGAAAGTGGTGTATGGCTAAGATTCGAGTTGAGGTGGCCTATGCGTTGCCGGAAAAGCAAAAAATAGTGGCGCTTGATGTGGAAGAAGGCTGTACTGTAATGGATGCAGTACGTATGTCGAATATTGACGCTTTTTTCCCAGAGCTGGATTTGACCGCGCCTAAACTGGGGATCTTTGGTAAATCGGTGCGTAAGCCTGAAGAGCAAGCGCTTCGATCGGGCGAGCGTGTAGAGATTTATCGCGAATTAAAAGTTGACCCGAAACAAGCTCGGGCCAACCGTGCAGCGAAAGCAGACAAATAGAAAAATTATTTTTCCTGAATGTCTTGTAGGACGCCGTTTTGGAACGTCAGAACAAGATGTTTTACTTCGCTCAGCTTACTTTTGCTGTCTGTGTAAAGACTGCTGAATAAGTAGTGCCACTGGTTTGAATTGAATGTACTTTTTACCATCGGTGTACCGAGTACGAACATGACCTGAGATTGTGTCATGCCAAGCTGAAGTTGCTGTACTTGTTCGGTTTTTATAACGTTGCCCTGTTCAACCGGTGGTTTGTACGGTGAAGGCAGTAAGCTACAGGCGCTAAGTGTAAAAAGTGTTGAAAGTAGGAGAATCGTTTTCTTCATTGGTCTTATCCTATATTGGTTAGGTCAATGATAAAGTAATTATTAACGAGATCGAAATAGAGAATGACTCATGAGCAGTGAAAATCAAGAACTTAAAAAAGCGGGACTGAAAGTAACACTTCCACGTGTGAAAATCTTACAAATCCTTGAAAATGCCGGTGACCATCACATGAGTGCGGATGATGTCTACCGTACTCTGTTGGACCAAGGTGAAGATGTTGGCCTTGCAACGGTATACCGTGTTCTAACACAATTCGAAACCGCTGGCTTGGTGGCGCGTCATCATTTCGAAGCGGGCACTGCGGTATTTGAATTGGCAAAAGGTGATCATCATGATCATATGATCTGTTTAGAAACGGGCAAAGTTATTGAGTTCGTGGACGATGTAATTGAACAGCGTCAACACGAAATTGCAGAATCACATGGTTACGAAATCGAAGATCACAACATGATCCTCTATGTTCGTCCAAAGAAGAGCTAAGCAACTTCAGTCAAACTTTTACTGAAGTTGAACGTTGCCGAGCATCTCTTGAGCATGAGCCAGAGTTTGCTCGGTAAGTTCGATCCCGCCTAATAATCGTGCGATTTCCTGTGTACGGTTTGTTTTCACCAAAGACTCTACCTTCGATACGGTGGCTTCATTAAAGACTTCTTTGCTAACGCGGAAGTGCTGATGGCCTTGCGCCGCTACTTGTGCCAAATGAGTGACACAGAAGACTTGTCCACGATTCCCCACAGAACGTAACATACGACCTACTACTTCGGCAGTACCGCCGCTGATGCCTACATCGACTTCATCAAAGACTAAGGTTGGGATCACTGATGTGTGCGCAGTGACCACCTGAATGCCTAAACTAATACGTGACAATTCACCGCCCGAAGCAACTTTGCGCAGTGGTTGCGCCGGTTGGCCGGGGTTTGATGCAATCATATATTCGATGTCTTCATACCCATGGGCGCTGATTTGATCTAATGGGTCGCAATGAATATAAAAGCGGGCGTAAGGCATCCCCAAACCGTGAATCTGCTCTTCCACCCGTTGGGCCAACTCTTCTTTGGCTTGGGTGCGTTTTTCCGTTAAGAGTGTTGCGCTGCTAGTGAGTTGTTGATACGCCTTTTCTTCATTCAGTTTGAGAACGTCAAGGCTTTCTTCCCCACCAGACAGTTCTGCTAATTCTTGCTCAACAGTTTCTCGAAGAGGCAGCAGGCCTTCGGGTAAGACTTTGTGCTTGCGAGCGGTGTCGTAAATATCACTCAGACGTTGCTCTACATCCTGCAGGCGTCCTGGATCTTGCTCCAGCGTATCTTGGTAGTGGCTTAAGCTGGTGGCAGCTTCTTCGACTTGGATCAGTGCTTGATTCATCATTTCTAGCGCATTGTCGAGTTCTTTTGTCGCAGGATGAATGGCAGTCGCTTGTTGAATGGCCTTGTGTAGCAAAGAGCAAATATTGCCCTCATCGCTGTCACGTAAAATACCTGCTGATGCATAGGCTTTAAGTTGCGCGTCAGCAATGTTAGATAAAAAGGCTTGCTCATTTTCAAGCTCTTCCAATTCACTGGCTTTTAAATCCAATTGTGCGAGTTCGTCCGCCTGATATGACAGTAGCTGAATACGGGCGTCGAGCTCTGCCGAACGATTTTGCTTAGCATGCAGTTCATCTTTGAGTTTACGCCAATTATTGTATTCCTCACGAACTTGGCGTGTTAACTCGGTCAGTTGGCCGTATTCATCCAGTTGCTGACGTTGGGCACTGCGCTTCATTAAAGATTGGTGTTCGTGTTGACCATGGATATCGACTAAAAAGCTACCGGCTTCTTTTAGGTCAGCCAAAGTGCAAGGGCGATTGTTGATATAGGCTTTGGAGCGACCTTCTTTGCTGATGACACGGCGTAAAATACACAAGTGATCGTTTTCAAGGTCTCGTTCTTCTAACCAGTTTTGCACTGCGGGGTAGGTGCTAATGTCAAACGTTGCACTGATGTCGGCCTTTTTTTCACCGTGGCGAACGACACCAGCATCCGTACGCCCACCTAGGCACAACGACAAGGCGTCAACCATGATGGATTTACCGGCACCGGTTTCCCCTGAAATGGCTGTCATGCCGGATTTCAGCTCAAGTTCTAGAGATTCAACGATCGCAAAGTTTGATATAGCAATACTGGTTAGCATGGTCTGCTCCTGATAAAGCAAATAAAAGATATGGTTATTTATACAGTACTTTATATGTGTCTTTATACAGTATTTGGTTGTTTTTTGACAAGTGTAGTCAAAAGAAAAAAAATGCGCACATTTAATAGGGATAAGGTGTTGAAAGCCTAAAAGGCATCCCCATATATCGATCACAGACAGGTTACTTTCTGTTATTTGGAGATAAAAATGAGTGATCAAACGAATAAAGCACAGCAAGAAGAAGAGCTGCTAAACGAAGCAGATGCAGCCATTGCTGAAGAAGTGTTAGAAGGCATGGTGGATGACGCTGCCTCTGATGAACTAGCGAAAGCGCAAGAAGAAGCGGCTAATTACCGTGAAGCAGCGCTACGTGCTCAAGCCGATGCGCAAAATGCTCGCCGTCGTGCAGAACAAGACGTAGAGAAAGCTCATAAGTTTGCGCTTGAGAAGTTTGCTAAATCGATTATTACGGTAGCGGATAACTTAGAACGTGCTTTGTCTTCAACAGATGAAGGTTCTGAGAAAGATCCTATGCGTGAAGGTGTTGAGCTGACATACAAAGACCTAATGGAAACGTTGGCACGCTTTGAAGTTAAAGCGGTGGCACCTGAAGGTGAACCATTTAACCCTGAATTACATCAGGCGATGACAATGGTCCCAAATCCGAATATGGAACCTAATACTGTAATGGATGTGGTTCAGAAAGGTTATACCCTGAACGGACGCCTTTTGCGCCCTGCAATGGTAGTCGTTTCAAGCGCCGCCTAAAAATACTGTCATTTTTTTGACAGCCAGAGCTTGAAATATAAATTGCAGCACCCAAATACAGAATTATCTAAACGAACAACGAATTTTTACTGGAGATAAAACCATGGGCAAAATCATTGGTATTGACTTAGGTACAACGAACTCTTGTGTTGCTGTCCTAGACGGCGAAAAAGCTCGCGTTATCGAAAACGCTGAAGGCGATCGTACAACCCCATCTATCGTAGCATTCACAGAAGATGGTGAAACACTGGTAGGTCAATCAGCAAAACGTCAAGCGGTAACAAACCCAACAAACACTTTGTTTGCTGTTAAACGTTTGATTGGACGTCGCTTTGAAGACAAAGTCGTTCAGAAAGACATCTCTATGGTGCCTTACAAAATCATCAGCGCTGACAATGGCGATGCTTGGGTAGAAGTGAAGGGCGACAAAAAAGCGCCACCACAAATTTCGGCTGAAGTTCTTAAGAAAATGAAGAAAACAGCAGAAGACTTCCTAGGCGAGAAAGTAACGGAAGCGGTTATCACGGTTCCTGCTTACTTTAACGACTCTCAGCGTCAAGCAACGAAAGATGCGGGTAAAATTGCTGGCCTTGATGTTAAACGTATTATCAACGAGCCAACAGCGGCTGCGCTTGCTTACGGTCTAGACAAAGCAACAGGTGATTCAACGGTAGCTGTATACGACCTTGGTGGTGGTACATTTGATATCTCTATCATCGAAATCGCTGACGTAGATGGTGAGAAACAATTTGAAGTATTGTCTACCAACGGTGATACATTCCTAGGTGGTGAAGACTTTGACATGCGTGTCATTGAGTTCTTGGCTGCTGAGTTCAAGAAAGAAACAGGCATCGATCTACACAACGATCCTTTAGCACTACAGCGTCTAAAAGAAGCGGGTGAGAAAGCGAAAGTTGAGCTGTCTACTTCTAGCCAAACAGAAGTAAACCTACCGTACATTACGGCTGATGCGTCTGGTCCTAAGCACCTTAACGTTAAACTGACTCGCTCTAAGCTTGAGTCATTGGTTGAAGAGCTAGTGGCTAACTCTATTGAGCCTTGTCGCCAAGCGCTTAAAGATGCAGACCTTACTGCGGCGGACATCGACGAAGTTATCTTGGTAGGTGGTCAAACACGTATGCCATTGGTACAAGCGAAAGTAACAGAATTCTTTGGTAAGGCGCCTCGTAAAGACGTTAACCCAGATGAAGCGGTTGCAATCGGTGCATCGATTCAAGGTGCGGTACTAGCGGGTGATGTGAAAGACGTTCTTCTTCTAGACGTAACACCTCTGTCTCTTGGTATCGAAACAATGGGTGGTGTGATGACACCACTGATCGAGAAAAACACGACGATCCCAACGAAGAAGTCGCAAGTATTCTCAACGGCAGAAGACAACCAGAACGCTGTAACGATTCATGCCCTACAGGGTGAGCGTAAGCAAGCGTCACAAAACAAATCTCTAGGTCGTTTCGACTTGGCTGATATTCCACCTGCGCCTCGCGGTGTGCCTCAAATCGAAGTAAGTTTCGATATTGATGCTAACGGTATCTTGAGCATTTCTGCAAAAGATAAAGCGACAGGTAAAGAACAGTCGATCGTCATCAAAGCCTCTTCTGGTCTAAGCGATGATGAAGTAGAGCAAATGGTTAAAGACGCAGAAGCGAATGCGGAAGAAGACCGTAAGTTCGAAGAGCTTGTACAGGCTCGTAACACTGCGGACGGCATGATCCACGCAACGCGTAAAACGTTGACAGATGCTGGCGACAAAGCGACTGACGAAGAGAAACAAGCGATCGAATCTGCGATCACGGATCTTGAGGCTGCACTAGAGTCTAACGACAAAGACCAGATCGAAGAGAAAACCAATGCGTTGACTCAAGCATCTGGTACGCTGGCTCAAAAGCTATATGAGCAGGCTGATGCCGGTGCTGCTGAAGGTGCTGAACAAGCGTCTGGCGAAAAACAAGATGATGCAGTTGATGCTGAATTTGAAGAAGTAAAAGACGACAAAAAATAAGCCTAGTGCTTAGTTAAGTCGTCGTCCCGATGGGACTTATGCAAAACACGGGACGCTACCGTGTTTTGCTGTATCTAGGGATTTAAACTCACACTACATATTCAGGAACACCTGCAATGAGTAAACGTGACTATTATGAAGTGCTTGGTGTAAGCCGAGACGCGGATAAGAAAGATATTAAAAAAGCTTACCGCTCATTGGCGAATAAGTACCATCCAGATAAGAATCCGGACAATGCGGAAGCACTGGATAAATTTAAAGAGTTGGCAGAAGCCTACGAAGTATTATCTTCAGAAGACAAGCGTGCTGCGTATGACCGTTTTGGTCACGAAGGTGTCAATGGCCAAGGTGGTCAAGGCGGCTTTGGTGGTGGCGCTGGTGCAGGCGGTTTCAGTGATATTTTTGGCGATGTATTTGGCGATATTTTTGGTGGCGGAGGTGGTGGCGGTCAAAGCCGTACACGTCGCGGTTCCGATTTACGCTACACGCTGGAACTTGACCTTGAGCAGGCGGTTTGGGGTTGTGAAGAAAAAATTCGCATTCCTACTGCGGTTGATTGTGAGAAATGTGAAGGTTCTGGTGCTAAACCGGGTACCAAGCCGACAACGTGTCCAACCTGTAATGGTGCTGGACAAGTACGTATGTCACAAGGCTTCTTCTCAGTTCAGCAGACCTGTCCTCAGTGTCATGGTCAAGGGCAGGTTATTTCTGATCCTTGTAACTCTTGTCATGGCCAAGGTCGTAAACAAGAGTACAAAACGCTTAACGTTAAGATCCCTGCAGGGGTTGATACGGGGGATCGCATTCGCCTAACGGGTGAAGGTGAAGCGGGGACTTTCGGTGGCCCAGCAGGTGACTTGTTTGTTCAAGTCTCGGTTAAGCCTCACTCTATCTTTGAGCGTGATGGTTCAAATTTATACTGTGAAGTGCCGATTAGCTTTGCGACAGCAGCTCTAGGTGGCGAGATTGATGTACCGACTTTAAATGGTCGTGTGCGATTGAAAGTGACTGAAGAGTGCCAGACTGGCAAGCTATTCCGTCTACGCAATAAAGGCGTTAAGCCTGTGCGTGGTGGTCCAGTGGGAGATTTGATTTGTAAGGTTATGGTAGAGACACCAGTGAACCTAACGGATCGACAAAAAGAGCTGCTGCAAGAATTGGCTGAAAGCATGGGGGAGAATTCAGATCACTCTCCTAAGCAAAAAAGCTGGTTTAATGGGGTGAAGCGATTTTTCGAAGAGATTAAAAAGTAAGTTAACTTCTTTGGTGAGACAAAAAAGGAGCCATTAGGCTCCTTTTTCTATGAGTAAACTCTCAATATATTGACGTAGCAGATTGGCTGCATTGGTAAAGCTATTATTATTAGGGATGATGAAATCTGCTTTATTGCGGATCTCGATGGTTTTGAGTGAGGCTTGACGAACGTGTCGCATATAACGGCTAGTCACTTCATTAACATCACGGGCGCGTTCTGTGATGTCGCGTTTTAAACGACGCACGATTGCAATATCCATATCGGTATCCACAAATAACAGGTAATCTACCGCGTCGCGGATGGCTGGGTCTTGAAACATCATGTGCCCTTCTACCAGAACGACTTTGGAAGGGGCCAAATTGCGATAGCCGACACGCTTGTGTTGTGAATGATCGTAAACGGGAATTTCATTGGGTTGTTGCTGATTTTTACAATTGTGTATAGCGAGTGTGATGCTCTCTAAGTCTAGCGAGTTTAAATCATCGAAGTTATAAACATCTGGATCAATGTTGCCGCAGCCTTTGTAGAAACTATCCTGACAAATGACGGTCAACTTATTACTAAGGCCTTCTGCTAGCAGTGAGCATAGGCGGCTTTTACCGCTGCCTGATATACCGGTGATGCCGATTACGAGCGCCATGGGCTACCTCAAGAAAAAATTGGATTTGCATAACTGAGTGGGAGAATTAAGCTTTAGTTTAACAGAGAAGTGCTAAAATCGCTTCCTGACTTAGTGGTTAACATTACGAACATTTCGAGATTTTCATGTACTTAAATACTTTGGCCCTAAAAGGGTTCTGCACCACTGTTTTTATGCTGGTTTCTTTTACAAGCGTTGCAGAAGACCTTGTACAAACTGATTCAACTGAGGTTGTGGGAGAGGTGACGCCCGCAGCGCCAAGTTATTCAAAAGGAGCGGAGCTGTTTGGAGTAGAGTTTAATGACTTGTCTAAAGCAAAGTTCGAGGCGCATTTATCTAAAATGGGTCTTGAACAGTATCCATCCTATCGCGAAGGGATGGCCAGTTATAGTTTAGGTACAACTGGGATCTTAGGCATTAAAGAGCTGACCGTGGTCTATAATCGTTATGAGTATGTCGAGCGTGCAACAATGTCTGGTGTGGTAGAAGACGCTGAGCTTAGGTCAAAATTAGGCAGTTTACTCGAGCGAAAATATGGCCCTCCTTCGATTGGTTTCATTCGTGATGGCTATGGTCGTGCCCGCTGGATGTTAGTCGATGGAACAGAAATTGAATTGCACAATACTACCTTTGATGTGTCTGTGAGTTATGTAGATCGTGTGCCGAAGCGAAAATCAGCTTCTGGTCGTATTGATGTGGAAGCGTTACTTAAACGAAATCAGTGATATAAATGGACTTAATACTTAGCTTTAATTTGGATATTGCGCGTAAGCTGTCATCTCATTTACATGATATCTCGTTAGCATTGGTGGCAACGATGTTGGTGATCTTTGGTGATCACGTAAACCGAACGTTAAAACGTGCAGTATCTAATTGGATGTTCTTTGCCCGTATTACGGCATTTGTGTTGATGTGTACCTTTGGGTATGGCTTGCTGACGTTGTGGGGGCAGCCCCTTGTTTATTGGTTGTTGACGCACCTTTCACCTGTTTTTAGACCGTCTGTCATTCTTCTCTGCTTTGTGTTCTTAGGCGTATTGGCCGAAAGAAAACGATATTTATAAAAAATTTAAGAAATTTTCCCTCATTTTCAGTAGTGAAATTACGTAAATTTATTAGAAAACATCAATATAAAAACACCAAATAATGCAAATGTTGTTATTTTATGACAAGGCTTAATTAGTTACGTTGCTTTCATAAAAAAATGCCTGTAACCCGTGATTTTACTGGCTTTTTGTAGTCTGGTTACAATTTGTTTTTAGGTTAGGGTATCGGTAAACTGCGCCCAAATAGTTATGAAACGTTTGTTTTCTCGGGGGCAGTTAAATGGCAAACACTTGGTTAGAAACGGTAGCCAAAGTTGAATCAATGATTCCACTTTTGGGTAAGTTAGGTCGCGAGCAGTCAGTAAAAGTTCAGTTAGCTGGGCAAACATTAATGTCTGACTCTGTCACAAGTTTAGTGGCGTTATTTGACCAATATCCTGGTGTAGACCTAGCACGTGTGTATCAAGTGTTAGAGCAGTTGATCGAAAAGCAAACTTCCAATGCAGTTGTTGAGCTTGAAGAAGCACTAGCAGATGCCGATTTTGCTTCTCTTGCAGGATTTGCTGAAGCGGGTGCTACAACACCGGTTGTACTTTACGGCTTCGGTCGAATCGGTCGTTTACTTACACGCCGCATGTGCACTTTAGGCCACACAACACCAGGTATGCACCTAGCGGCTATCGTTGTTCGTAAGGCGGGCGACAAAGATTTGGCTAAACGTGCCAGCCTTTTGAAGTTTGACTCTGTTCACGGTACTTACGAAGGTGTCGTTAAAGCAGATGCTGAGAACGAGCAACTGATTATTAATGGCCAGCCAGTTAAAATTATTTATTCCTCTGATCCAAGTGAAATTGATTACACTAAACATGGCATCAACAACGCCCTATTAGTTGATAACACTGGTCGCTGGCGTGATCATGATGGATTAAGTGTTCATCTAAATCGTCCAGGTATCGATCGTGTTGTATTGACGGCTCCTGGCAAACAAATGAAGAACATCGTATACGGTGTTAACGATTCTGACATCAATTCAAGTGATCAAATTCTTTCTGCTGCGTCTTGTACGACCAATGCGATCACACCGATCCTGTCTGTACTAGAAGAGAAGTACGGTATTGAATCTGGTCACGTTGAAACAGTTCACGCTTACACGAACGACCAAAACCTAATTGATAACGTTCATAAAGGTGATCGTCGTGGCCGTGCTGCAGCAACAAACATGGTTATGACTGAAACAGGTGCTGCGAAAGCAGTTTCTAAAGCGATTCCTTCTCTAGAAGGCAAGCTAAGCGGTAGTGCCATTCGTGTTCCTGTAATCAATGTATCGATTGCAGTTCTTAGCCTGAATCTAAAAGCACAAACAACCGTTGAAGAAATCAATGCGTTGCTTCAGAAAGCCTCTGCAAGTGCAGCCTTGACTGGTCAAATTGGTTTCAGTTCTGAAGCGGATGCTGTTAGCTCTGACTTCATTGGCAGTGAGCAGGCAGGTATTTTGGACTCTTTATCTACAAAAGTACGTGGTAACCAAGCGACATTGTATGTTTGGTACGACAACGAATACGGCTACAGCTGTCAAGTAGTGCGACTAATGGAAAAATTAGCGCAAATGGCTTTGGCTGATAGCAATGCTGTAGAGACTGCAGCAGCGTAACTGACCGGACACATTTAAGCATGTGTGTTAGTTCGGCGACCTTCGGGTCGCCGTTTTTTTTGCCTTATAAAACTAGATTGTAGCCTTGGTTTATTTGAAGCAAAAAAAATCGGACCGAAGTCCGATTAAATGTAACTAGCAGTTGCAGTGATGTGGCGCTCACCAACATCACGCTAATACATGGCTGTGGGGACACGTATTAGGAAGGCATTTGTGATCGCTCAAAACGCCGTGTATGGAAGCAGTACTACCAAAACATGGCGCTTATTGTACTGATTGATGAATGAGCGACAAACGATATAAACTGCGTTTTAGGATTAATTAAACTAATGCAAGAGTGACCCATGAACAAAGCATCTCTTCCTTTCCTACATACTTTCGTCGTTGCTGCTAAACACTTAAGTTTTACGAAAGCGGCTCATGAGCTTTTCTTAACTCAAGGAGCTGTAAGTCAGCAGATAAGGCAGCTGGAGCAGCGTTTAGGTTTTGCCTTATTTTTGCGCTATCATCGCAGCCTTGAGTTGACTTCTATGGGAGCAAGATTAGCGCTGCATTTACGTCATATGTTTTCTGACCTAGATGGGCTTATCGAAGAATTACGTGAAGAGCGAGATTCTAATATTATAACGTTGTCTGTCATGCCATCGTTAGCGACACGCTGGCTAATGCCACGCTTAGGGCGGCTACAGGAGCGATATCCTGGTTTGCAACTACGTATCCAAGCGAATGATCGGGAAGTAAATTTTACCCGTGATCGTATTGATGCTGCGATTATTCATAGTCACTTACATACTGGCAGTGCTTATACTATGCCTTTATTGATGGATAAGGTGTTCCCAGTATGCAGTCCTGCTTTTGCTGAGCAGAATCAGCTGCATGAGCCCAGTGACTTGGTGAGGGTACCGCTGATTAATGATGATTCAGAGTGGCGCTTTTTCAGTCCCTATGCGGAATGGGAGGCTTGGCTAGCTAAAGCGAATGTTAAAGGTGTGAGGCCCAGTCGTTCGATGAGCTTTAATCGAGGCGATCTTGCCGTTCAAGCTGCACTATCAGGACAAGGGGTTGCGTTAGGAAGAACGCCACTGGTTATGGATGATATTCGCGAAGGACGATTATTAAAGCCATTTGATGAGATCTATGATAACGGTCATATGTATTTGTTTGCCTGTCCAAATGAGTTTCGCGAGCGAGAGCCGATTCAACAAGTACTTAGTTGGCTAATAAGTGAATGTCAATCCTATGCACCAGAAGAAGCATTAGCTTGATGTTAGCAATTTTATAGACAGAGCAATGCACATTACAATCACCAGTGGCCTGATTAGCTGTTGGCCTCGGCTGATGACGAGGCGCGAGCCAATCTGAGCGCCAAACCATTGTCCAATCCCCATGACAATTCCAATACCCCAAAGGACGTTGCCAGTAAAACTAAACAAGATGAGTGAAGCAATGTTGCTGGTGGCATTTAAAATTTTAGTATGGGCGGTGGCTGAAATAATCGAAAACCCCATTAAGCAGATAAAGGCAGTGGAAAAGAAAGCGCCTGTCCCCGGCCCAATCAAACCATCATAAAAACCGATTGTGAAACCTGCAACGAAGGCAAATTGAGTCATATTGATGCGAACAAGCTTCGCGACTAGAGGTTGAAGGGTCGGAAGCAAGAAAAAAAAGATCGCTACTCCTATTAGAATGGCAGGAATCATTTTGATCAGAATGCCACTGTCGATATAAGAAACTAATAGAGTGCCACTGAAACTGCCGAGAGCCGTCATCAAGATTGGAATGCGCATAGTCGACAGCGAAACTTGCTTGGTGCGTACAAAATGATACGAGGCAGATAAGGTGCCAGCACAGCCTTGTAGTTTGTTTGTAGCGAGGGCTTCAACAGGTGATGCACCTGCTGCAATTAGGACTGGCACGGTGATTAATCCACCACCGCCAGCAAGTGCGTCTATAAGGCCTGCAATGAAAGCGGCAGCAAAAAGCCCAGCTACAACCCATATTGAAAAGTCAGAAAACAGCTCCAAGCTCAGTCCTTTGATAAAAAATGATGGAAACCATAGGTCATATTACAGTATGTTAAGGATATTAAGCTAGCAAGCCTTCAAGGATACGCTGTGTTACGTTTTTAAACGCTTACCTGCTTGTAGTTAGTGCAAATGCTGGCTAGTTTATAACTTTACGATTGGTTTTTTGAGGGATGGTATTGATGGCTAAACAATACGCAGAAGTACATCAAGATGATTTTATGAAATTTGGTGGCGATCGTTTGAGCTACTTGGATATTGAAGACGATTTGATGGCAATGGCAGGGCATGGTGTTGCAGGCAACAACTTTAAAAAAGAAATTTTAAAAATGGCAGGTTGGACTGGTGGGGCATTAACTACTTATGCTCAAAGACCAGTCGTTGCAGCAAATGCATTTAACAGAATACGTGAAGGCTTAGCAAAAGTATCGACAGAAGAAGAGCTTAAAGCTTTTTTGCAAAGCTAAGCAAATATAGCCCTACATAGGCCAGTTTGATTGCTGACCTATGAAAGGGTTAAGCGGTTATTTCCCTTCGGTATCTGCTATTTCGCGAATACAATATTCTTCATCAAGAATTTTTCCGATGATGTTTTCACCCGCTAGGTGGTGTGCGTATTGCATGTGCAAGCAGCGAATCTGATCCCAGTTTTTAATACCACCGATGCCCAGTGTTTCAAATAAATGGGTAAAGCCTCTTTCTTCAATGATGCGCTTATGGTCATCGCTCATCGCTTGCCAACGACGGTTAACATAATCTTCATGTGATTTATGGTATGCCACGCGAAGTTCTTCATCATCTCTAATGCGCTGCTCTAATTCTTTCACAACACCTTGACTTTCGATGCGTGCAAGCGCTTTGTCAATGGCGCTGCTAGACAACCAAAATAGAGTTGGGAAAGGTTGATCAAATACCCAAGTTTCCATTTCAAGAACTTGCGGTACGCCGTTTGGTGAATAGTGAGCAACTTTACGAATACCGCTTGGAGTGCGGCCTAGCTGCTGAGTGATGATGTCGATGTCAGCTTGAGATAGGGGATTTGTCATTGGGTACTTTAAAGAGTAAATGATGGGAAGCTAGCGGCGAATTGTTGGATCCATTCAGCAGCGGCTTCGTTATAGTTTAAGCGTCGGCCTTGATGTTTAGCTTGTCGGCGATAATGTTCGATTTGCGAGAGTTGTTCAATCATGCGAACACTATAACAATCTTCGTTGTTAGGGAACTCAATAGCAATACGATATTCGTCCTGCTCTTTATCACACCAGACAATACGCCCTGCCACACAGAAGTGAGGGTCTATTTCTTGTAAAGTGATACGCACAGATGTGCCTGCATGAAAGGCATATGGCGCCAAGTAGGTAATCCCTACGAAGCCAAGCCGATCAGTACCAACAGTAGGAAAAGACTGATCCTCGATAATTTGGATATCTAAGGGTAAGTCTTTCGGATGTGCAACAAATTCCATCGCAACAAGCCAGTTTATGTTTAGTTAATCAGTCTATCGGCCGGACAGCCAGATGGTTTAAAAAGAAAGCGAATTGTACGCTTTTTACCCTGACTGTACAGACGAAATTTAGGATAAATTTCACTCAATACATAAGTTTTAACTATTAGATTCAATTGGCCAAGTTTTTTTTCCTTCAAAACAAAAAATCCCGCTTCTTGGTCGTATTTTTGGTCAAGAGAATCTTTATTTCAGTGATACTTATTAATAGGATTTATGCATAAAACACTCCAGTTTTGGAGTTTCTTTTGTTTTGCGATGCATTTTTTGTCTTGTGTAAAGTTGGAACAGGGCTTGCACCTTCTGGAAAGAACAGGCAGTATTTTTATTAAAAGGGCATTCAATAAAAATATTGTAGTGTTTGGCCTACACTAAAAAGTTGTTTTAGGTGGAATTGGAGGCGTCTATGTCGTTATCAGTGGTGCAGCGAGTGCTGCTTGGGTTTGTAGTGCTCCTACTGTTGCTCGTTATTGTGGCATGGTCCGGTGTGAGTGGCTTGAATTCAGTGCAAAGTAAAATTGAGACAGTCACAGGAGAAATTGCGTCCATTTCTGACAGCAGTACGCAGGTTAGTGCGACGTTAGCGCAAACCAGCAGTGCTGCGTTGCAATACTTAATTGCTTCGTCGGACACTATGTTAGAAAGTGCTTACGATCAGTACCAAGCAGGTAAAATGAACTTCAAAATGGAAGCGGAGTCTCTCAAACAGCAGGTTTCTAGTTTTCCAGATGTTTTGACTTCAGTGTCTGAAATTGAACAACTTTCTACGAGCTTTTTCTCTGTTGCTGATACAGCTGTCGCTGATCACAACCGAATGGTTGAGCTTGATCGAGCCATGGCAGATAAAAAGCTCGACCTTAAGGATGAACTGAGTTACGCCATTGAAGACCTAGAGTCTCTTGCTAGTTATCCAGAAACTGATGAACAGGCGTTTGCTGCGGGGCTTGTTAAAACACAAATGGAAAGTCTGCATTTGTTGATTGGGGACTACTTTGATTCCACCAGTGTGGCGGCTTTAGAGGATATTCGTAAAGAGATGGGGAAAGCGTTTGCCCCTGTCGACAAGGTCATCGGCAAATTAAATGACGATATGATCAACGATAACATTAATAAAATACGACAAGCCTTTGAGTCAGATGACGGCGTCGTCAAAGAGTTTTACGAGTACAATCTTATACAAGCGGACTCTGAAAAGGCGGCTGCACTGTTATTGAGTTCCTTACAAGCAATGCAAGAGGAGCAAGCTCAGCTGATTGCTTCAGTTGGACAATTACGTGAACAAGCAAAAGGAAATGCCTTTGAAGCCTCTGATACGGCTAAACAAATTTCCTACTTAGTCGTGGCTATTTCAGTGGTGATAGCGGTACTTATTGCTTATTGGGTTAGTATCAGTATTCGTAAGCCACTAGCGAAGATACTAAAAGTATTAGATCAAATTGCCAATGGCGACTTAAGCCAGCGGGTTATGGTGACCAGTAAAGATGAATTCGGTCAACTTTCGTATTGGGTGAACAGCCTAGTGGATAAGCTTAGTGGTGTAATTAAGCAGATTGATCAAGCATCTGACCAAGTAGTTAGCTCTGCTGATACGGTTTATCAATCCACTTCCCATACTCAATCGATTATGAAAGAGCAAAATGATAAAACCACGTCTGTTGCCACGGCTATGGATGAAATGTCTGCAACTGTTCGTGAGGTAGCTCATCATGCTGAGGTATCTTTAGAAAAAGTGCAGCAGGTAGATGACAGTGCTGGCGCGAGTTTACAGCGAATGACAACCAACATTTCTCAGGTTGAACAGTTAGTCGCTCAGTTAGAATCTTCATCACAAGTGGTGTTGAAAGTAGAGCAGTATTCTCAGAATATCGGCTCAATTTTAGAAGTAATACAGGACATCGCAGAGCAAACCAATCTATTGGCATTGAATGCTGCCATTGAGGCGGCTCGTGCGGGCGAACAAGGCCGAGGATTTGCTGTGGTGGCTGATGAAGTTCGAACACTGGCGAACAGAACACATACCTCTACAGAAGAGATTCAGCGAGTTATTGCTGAGTTGCAAGGTGGAGTAAAAGCAACAGTAAGCACCATGGATCAAAGTTGCCAACATGCTCGAGATAGCATGCTAGAAGCACAAAGTGTGGGAGATTCATTGTCTGAGTTACGTGGGTATATTGTCGAAATTCGAGACTTAAGTATGCAGATTGCCACGTCAGCAGAGCAGCAGTCGCATGTTGCTCAAGAAATTAATCGCAGTGTTCACGAAATCTCTAGCAGCTCTGAAGGTGCTATGGAAGAGGCGTTAGCAGGGCAAAATAATTGTCAGCATATGAATGAGTTAGCACAAAATCAGAGAACTTTAGTGGGACAGTTCAAAACAACCTAAAGGTCGTTGTTGGGAGTTATTCGCGCTATGATGGGCTAATAATACTGGGTAGGAATACAGTCATGTGTGTAAAAGTTGGTGATGTGTTGCCTCACGGCAATTTATTGGTGATGTCGGAAGGCGTTCCCCAAGAGGTCGATTTGACAGCCTTATTAAAAGATAAGAAGGTCATTATTTTTGCTGTCCCAGGTGCGTTTACGCCAACCTGTAGTGCGAAGCATTTACCTGGCTTTGTCGAGCATTACGAAGCCTTTAAAGGACGTGATATTGATGACATCGTATGTGTATCTGTTAACGATGTTTTTGTGATGGATGCTTGGGGTAAGGCTCATGATGCAAATCGTATTATCATGGCCTCAGACGGTTTGGCGGAGTTCACCAAAAAATTAGGGTTAGAGGTCGATGTGGCGAAAGCTAAAATGGGTATACGCAGTCGACGTTATGCTATGTTAGTGGAAGATGGCATTGTCCAGCAGATGTGGCTTGAAGAGCCGGGAGCATTTGAAATAAGTGCTGCAGAACATGTGCTTAATCAGTTGTAACAATTAAGAAAGCCGCATTAGCGGCTTTTTTTATGTTTATTTGTTTTACAAATTAATCGAATAAATTCACTTGCTTTTTTATTTTCTAGGATCAATATAGTTATAAGACAAGCACATAGAGAAGGAGAGCGATCATGATTAATGAAGATCGCGTTGACGCGCTGGTATCCCCCAAAGGCGCTTTGGAAATGTTATCCCAAGAAGAAATTGCTCGTATGTCGGAAGACAGTGGTGATTTGCATGAGTTATTTCGACGTTGTGCACTGGCTATTTTGAATTGTGGTAGCGATTCTGACGACCCCGCGGAAGTGATGTCTGTTTTCAAAGACTTTGAAATTCGTATTATTCAGCAAGAGCGTGGAGTAAAACTGGAGCTTACCAATGCTCCAGGCAGTGCTTTTGTAGACGGAAAAATGATTAGCAGTGTACGTGAAATGCTGTTTAGCGTGTTACGAGACATTATATTTACTTACCATGAATACAATGTGGCACGCGGCTTGAACGATGCGTCGTCTGATAAAATCACCAACGTGGTATTTGAATTACTGCGTAATGCTAATGTATTCCGTCGTATTCAAGATCCAGATATGGTGGTGTGTTGGGGTGGGCATTCAATTGCTCGACACGAATACGATTACACCAAATATGTTGGTCATGAATTAGGCCTACGTGAATTGAATATTTGTACCGGTTGTGGCCCTGGTGCCATGAAAGGTCCTATGAAAGGGGCGGCTATAGCCCATGCGAAACAACGTATTCAAAATGGGGTTTATCTTGGTTTAACCGAACCGGGTATTATTGCGGCGGAATCACCGAACCCAATCGTTAATCAACTGGTGATCATGCCAGACATTGAAAAACGTTTAGAAGCCTTTGTACGAACGGGGCATGGTATTGTTGTATTCCCAGGTGGTGCAGGTACGGCGGAAGAAATTCTGTATATTCTTGGTATCTTATTACACCCAAAAAATGAAGGCATTCCGTTTCCGTTGGTTCTGACTGGTCCAAAAGAAAGTGCTGCGTATTTTGAACAAATTAATGAGTTTATTGGTGCTGTATTGGGTGAAAAAGCCCAATCGCTATATCAAATTGTCATTGATGATGGCGTTAAAGTGGCGCGCATAATGAAAGCAGGTATGGAAGAAGTGCGTTTGTATCGTAAAGCACATCAAGATGCATTCTACTATAACTGGAAACTACACATACCTGATGAGTTCCAGCGCACCTTCGAACCGGACCATGAAAACGTAGCCAGTTTGAACTTGTTTTTTGGGCAAGAAACGCACCTGTTGGCAGCAGATTTGCGCCGAGCGTTCTCAGCAATTGTTGCGGGCAACGTTAAGCCACAAGGTGTTGCCAGCATTAAAGAGCATGGTCCATTTGAGATTCACGGTGATAAGAGCCTGATGAAGAAGCTGGATGCGTTATTAGAGGCGTTCGTGAAACAACAACGAATGAAACTTCCAGGTACCGCTTACGTACCTTGTTATAAAGTCATTACTGACTAATAACTCAGAATATGAACCAAAAATGCCGCATTAAATGCGGCATTTTTTTTGGACTTTATTTTGGCTATTACTTATCAGGCGAGACATTGAGTGCGTTGGCTTGATTCTGTTTTAGCAGCTGGTGAATAAAGCCAAGCTTTTCGCGTACTTTAGGGACAATAACAAATGGGTACAAATCAGGTTGGCCCATGCTGCGGTTAAGATTGTTGGCCGCAAACGTCAGAGGTAAATACTGATTGAGAAGCTCATCAAAGTTTTGATGCTGATACGGGTCTAGAGTAATCTGAGTGGCTAAAGATGGATGTGTACCATGCACTGGTTGTATTTGAATGCCAAATTCGTAAGCCGTTTCAAGCGTATCCAGTATATGAAAATAATGCGCCCATGTTTCCGCCCAATCTTCCCAAGGATGTGAAGACGCGTAGCTGCTGACAAAGTTCTCCTGCCAATTAGCTACAGGTGTTTCATAGTGTTTTTCTAAAGCTTCGCCGTAGTCTGCTCGCTCATCACCAAACATCTGGCGACAGCTTTTCAGGATAGTGCCATTTTCAGCGATCAAATGGTCCCAATAATAATGGCCTACTTCATGGCGTAAGTGACCGATCAATGTCCGATAAGGCTCATTCATATCCTTACGCATTTGTTCGCGATCAACGCTGTCTGCTTCAGCAGCATTGATTGTGACTTGACCTAAAGCGTGTCCAGTGGTGGTTTGGGCATCTTCTGGGACTACGTTTTCTTCTGAAATAAAGTCAAAGGAAAGGCCTTCTTCAGGCGCATCTTTTTTGCTAACAACTGGTAAGTTCAAGCGCAACAGTGAATACACTAAACGATGTTTAGCAGATTCCAGTTCTTGCCATGCTTGTTGTTGTTCGTGATTTCCTAAATTAGGGATGTGACGGTTTAAGTCACAGGCTTCGCAGAGTTCATCTTGCTCTTTAACCATCCAATTACAGACATTGTGTTGTTTGTTTTGGCAGTAATGCCAGACACTGTCGGAATCATCCGCTAAGGCGTTAAAGCCACTTTCTAAAGGGGTAAGAGCGCTTAATGTCATCAGCTCAGGTAAAAAACCAAGTTCTGATTGGCAGTTTTCACATAAGTTATTTTCAAATAAAAGCGTTTGCGAGCATTGTTGGCAATTAAAAAGTTTCATTCAGAGTATTACCTGTCATAAGCCCGAAGGCTGCTTCTAATGAAAGAATGAGTCAGCTAAGCTGACTCATTGGCTATGATATTCGTATGGGTCAAGATTAATTGACCGGAAATACTGGTTGGATTTGGAGTGTTTGGTAATTCATCGTAGCGCCACCAACCCGCTTCTGCGATCTCATCTGGTGCGAGAACGATTTCTCCGGATTCGTATTCGGCAAAAAAACCAACCATAAGTTGATGCGGAAAAGACCACGGCTGGCTTCCTTGGTACCGGATGTTTTTAACTTTGATACCGACTTCTTCTAAGACTTCGCGTTGCACGGCCTGTTCAAGGCTTTCCCCTGCTTCCACAAAACCTGCGATGTTGCTGTAGCGGCCTTCAGGCATAACAAAGGAGCGTGCTAATAGTAGTTCATTACCTTTGCGTATTGAGACAATAATACAAGGTGAGATTCTTGGATAGTGGCGAATATTGCATTGCTGGCAAAGCTTAGCGTGTTCTTTCTCATGTTTCTTTATTAAAGGTGTGCCGCAACGACCACAAAATTGATGATCAGCATCCCATGTGGCCAGTTGGTGAGCGCGACTGAGTAAATCAAACTCTTGCTCGTTGCTGTCAAAGAGCATATCTCGTAGGCCATTTTCGGTAAACCCTTTTGGTGGGTGAGGAAAACGACAAACAAAGATATCGATACCTTCATATTGGCCGATGAAAACGCTGCGCATGTCAGAGCTTGGATGAAAGTCTGAAAGGTTGAATAGAAAGTGCTTATCGAGCGTTAACACTTTCTGTTTAGCAATTAATATATAGCGCGCATTGCCGTGAGGGCTTGGGTGGTTTTTGGTTCCAATTTCTAGCATGTCAGGCTCGTTTCAGCAAAAAATTCTATTACGATATGCTACGCTACTCTGAGCTTAAAGAGGGTGCAACTGTATTACAAAGAATCCACATTAAACCGACATTTGCCAATCAATAATCACTTTTCCAGACTGGCCAGAAAGCATCATATCAAAGCCTTTTTGATACTCTTCTAGTGTGAAATGATGAGTAATAATAGGTGTGATTTCGAGACCTGATTGAAGCATAGCGGTCATTTTGTACCATGTGTCGTAAATCTTGCGTCCGTAAATGCCTTTAATAGTTAGTCCTTTAAAGATTACGTGGTTCCAATCAATTTGAGTATTGTGCTCAGGAATACCAAGCATGGCAACATTGCCGCCATGAGACATATGTTTCAGCATCGTGTCGAATGCACTGCCGTTGCCGGACATTTCTAAACCTACGGAGAAGCCTTCACCTAGCTTTAATTCTGTAATGACATCTGCTATCGATTCTTGTTGGACGTTGACGACACGCGTGGCACCAAGCTGTTGCGCAAGTTTAAGGCGGAAATCGTTGATGTCACTGACAACTATGTTGCGTGCGCCTACGTGTTTTGCAATTGCGGCGGCCATAACTCCAATTGGGCCAGCACCTGTGATCAATACGTCTTCGCCAATAAGGTCAAAGGTTAGTGCTGTATGGGTTGCGTTGCCGAGAGGGTCTAAAATCGCGGCGACGTCATCAGTGATATTATCCGGAATTTTGAATACATTAGCGGCAGGAATGCTTAAGTATTCAGCAAATGCCCCTGGTCGATTGACCCCTACTCCTTGTGTGCTTTTGCATAAATGGCGCTGACCAGCTCGGCAGTTTCGGCATTGACCGCAGGTAATGTGGCCTTCTCCTGAAACGCGATCACCAACATTTAAGCCCGTCACCGCAGAGCCTACTTCAGCAATCGTGCCATAAAACTCATGGCCGATAGTCATTCCTATGGGAATGGTTTCTTGCGCCCAGTCGTTCCAATTGAATATGTGAATGTCTGTGCCACAGATCGCGGTTTTATGGATTTTGATAAGTACCTCATTTTGATCGTAATGAGGTTGCTCAGTGGTAGTAAGCCAAATGCCTTTTTCTGCATACTTTTTTGTAAGTGTTCTCAAAGTGTATTCCTTACAACATTTTTAACTGCTGGGCGACTTTGTGAAAGGCTTAGGTTGCCTCAATTAGGTCATTTTTTGAGGGGCAGAAATTTGCCTACGAATGCGAGCTTGTCCCTTGGGGACAATAGGATAGGAAAAACCAACCACTAATACATCATCTTTTATTGCGGTTGACATTGTTTGATCGAGCTGCTACTCCTTTCTTTTTAATAAATGTAGTCTACAAGCGGAATAAAGGGGTTGCTGTTCGTGATTGGTTGAATCGCGTACAATGTTAGTAACTAAAATATTTGTTAAGGTTTGCTATGACGTTTAAAAAATCGTTGATTTCCTGTGCGGTTTTTCTCTTCAGTGGAGCGGCGCTGTCTCAGGATTATCTGCCAATCCTTCAGTATCACCATGTTGATGCTTCGACGCCTCGTTCAACCTCTGTGTCACCCGCCGAGTTTCGAGAGCACATGGATTACTTGAAAGAAGCAGGCTTTCAAGTTTTGGACTTGGCACAAGCGCTGACAAATATAAGGAAAGGCGTAGTGTTGCCTGACAAGGCAGTCGCTATTACGTTTGATGATGCGTATCGCAATATTTATCAAAATGGTTTTCCTGTCTTAAAGCAACATGAATTCCCTTTTACGGTGTTTATTAACACTGGCCCAATTGAAAACAAACATCGTAGTTTTTTAACATGGGAGCAGATGAGAGAGATGGAAAAGTATGGTGGAGTGTTTGCCAATCACACGGTCAATCACCCATATATGTTGCGTCTGGAAGCAGGGGAATCAACAGCTCAGTGGCGACAGCGCATGACAGAAGAGGTCAATACTGTTGAGAGGCTGCTGATTGAAAAGCTTGGCCATTCTCCAAAGATGTTGGTTTATCCTTACGGTGAATCCAATCAAGAGATTCGTGAGCAAGTGGCACAACAGGGAATGATTGCCTTTGGGCAGCAATCAGGTGTTGTTAATAAAGATTCAGATTTTACCAACTTGCCGCGTTTCCCTGCCGCTGGCAAATATGCCAAACTGTCTACTTTGAAAACGAAGCTTAATGCGCAACCGATGCCTTTGGTGTCTTACCAAGATGGCGGCGATTTTGCCAGCAGTAATCCTGTTTCAATGACGTTGAACTTTAAAGAAGGGAATTATCGCCTAAAGGAATTATCGTGCTATGTGTCAGGGCAGGGTAAGGCTTCATTGACATGGCAGGATGAGACAACGCTTACCGTAATGGCGAAGAGTGCATTTCCTATCGGACGTGGTCGCATTAACTGTACGATGCCTGATAAAACGGGACGACATTATTATTGGTTTTCCAATGTTTGGATCCGCGCCGCCGCCGATCAGTCTTATGTGACGGAAAAAGTTAAAAAAAGTTAAAAAAAGAGTTGCACAGAAATTCAGAATCCGTAATATACACCTCGCTCGCAACGGAGGGGTGGCAGAGCGGTTGAATGCACCGGTCTTGAAAACCGGCGAAGATTAATAGTCTTCCGAGAGTTCGAATCTCTCCTCCTCCGCCATTTCCTATTTGGATTTGGTTTGTAGCGAGTTAAAAATTAGTAATTCCCTGATAGCTCAGTTGGTAGAGCAAATGACTGTTAATCATTAGGTCACTGGTTCGAGTCCAGTTCAGGGAGCCATTCGGAGTATAGCGCAGTCTGGTAGCGCGCCTGCTTTGGGAGCAGGATGTCGGGGGTTCGAATCCCTCTACTCCGACCACTAATTTTAAAATGAAATGGCAATATGGTGGGCGTAGCTCAGTTGGTAGAGCTCCGGATTGTGATTCCGGCGGTCGTGGGTTCGAGCCCCATCGTCCACCCCATTTGCCAAACATAGTTTGGGTCGTTAGCTCAGTTGGTAGAGCAGTTGACTTTTAATCAATTGGTCACTGGTTCGAATCCAGTACGACCCACCAA
>NZ_LTAW01000010.1 GCF_001639725.1 Marinomonas atlantica | reverse complement strand
ATCCCATGTGAGAGTAGGTCGTCGTCAAGCATCATACAAAGGAAGCCCTGATAGCCATGCTGTCAGGGCTTTTTTGTATCTGCGGTTTCCCTAAACGCATCCACTCAGCTAGATTCCGCCCCTCCTTTTGTGTCCCGCTTGCGCCTGTCTCATGCTTCGACGCGTCAGCCCGTGGCCTCAAAAGACTGTATCTTATGACATCGATTAGAGAAGGCGTTCAGAAAAACAGAGACATCGCACCACCTGATCCCATCCCGAGCTCAGAAGTGGCTCTCGACATGCCACAGGCGCTCAGCATCGCGGGGATCCCATGTGAGAGTCCCGCAAGGGCTTTTTTTGTATCTGGGGTTAGCACAAGCGTCGCAGCACTCGTTTACTCTTTTATATCCTGTTTGCTCTGTCTTTGATGGGAATATAAAAAGAGTGCGCGAAAAATTATTATGTCACTTTAAAAGAGAGAATTAGCAATCATGTTTGATAGCTGCGTACTCAGTATCTCTTTTACATCCATTCTATCGTTGTTGTTAAGTATGCTGACAGATAATCAACCAATATTAGAAGGTATTTAACGAGGGTAAGTTTCATTATTATATTTTATTGTGGATAAGTGTGTGCTTTACCCCCATATTTTTATGAGATAACCCCTTTTTTCTTTATAGAAATGAAATAAAAAAAGCCCAACTACTTGTTGGGCTAAGGAATCATGAAAAAGTCTTGCAGGTAACTTTAGCGTCGGGCAATGATCCAAACGGCATGAATAATACCTGGAATATAGCCCAAAATAGTTAGCAATATGTTGAGCCAGAAAGCACCACCTAGACCTACTTGAAGGAATACGCCAAGTGGCGGTAGCAAAATAGCAAAAATAATACGAATTAAATCCATGCCTCTAAATCCTCTTGTTAGTCATCGTTCGTTTAACCTTGTATGTACTTTGGCGATAATAGACGATTTCCGCAAGGTTGTTAGTGCTCTTTACACACTATCGCGATATTTATTACGCAATGATCAAAGAGTAATCACCAAGAAACGATATTTTTGCTAAAAGTAGTTCAATGGAGTCACAAAAGTCCAAATTATTTTATACACGCTTTTTAAGGCCATGATTGGGCTTATATTGAGCTGGTGCATAGCCGCGAATAATATCTTCTGATCTAAGAGCTTTATGCTTCGTTGTACGTCCAGAGACACGTGCACGCCAGTTACGGAAGCTGTTAGGCTTGAGCTCGGAGCGCATTAGCTGGATAACGTGCTGCTCAGAAAGACCAAACTCATCATTGATGGCTTCGAATGGTGTGCGGTCTTCCCAAGCCATTTCAATAATACGAGACTTTGCAACAGGACCTAATGTAGAGAAAGCTATTTTGGGGCGCATAAATTACTCGCTTAAACGGAATACATAAAAAAACCGCGGTATTGAAGCCGCGGCTTTGACATATTCTTTTATACGTTAGCGAGTTGGAAGTCGGTTTTCGATGAGGTGATTTTTTTTACAAGGAAGGCCAACACTACACCATACATTGGAATAAAAAGGCCTAGGCTAATAAGCAGCTTGAAACCATAGTCTGCTAATGCTATTTCCTGCCAATGAGTTGCCATAAAGGCATCAGGGCTTTGGTAGAAAGCAATACCAAAGAAAGCCAGTGTATCTAAGCCATTGCCAATCACTGTGGAGGCTGCAGGGGCAACCCACCAACTACGTAATTGACGTAAACGATTAAACACATGCACATCTAAAATTTGCCCTAATAGATAAGCCATCAAACTCGCCACCGCAATACGAGCAATAAATAGATTGAAGTCACTTAGTGCGGCAAACCCTTGAAAGGCACCTTCGTAAAACAGTACCGATAACACATAGGACGCGAATAACGATGGGATCATGACGAGAAAAATAATTTTACGTGCCAAACTCGCACCGAATACTCTAACGGTTAGGTCTGTAGCAAGAAAAATAAATGGAAATGTGAATGCACCCCAAGTGGTATGAAAACCAAATAGAGTGAATGGGATTTGTACTAGGTAGTTACTTGATGCGATGATCAATAGGTGGAAGGCGACTAAATAGCGCAATGCCTTGCCTTGTTGCGCAGGAGAAAAAGAGCTCATGGCATACCTTTTTAGTTAGTTTGGGGTAAGGGAACCCAAATATCGGATTGTCTTGTGAACCGTATGGTCAAACAAGGGCGCTGATTATACATTAACCAATTTTAGTGTCTATGCTGAGGTGCTGATTTTGCAAACGCTTAGGAGACTAATATGAAAAACTGGAAGTACTGGTTATTATCAACCGCCGTGATCGTGGCACCGTTGACTCAAGCGGGCGCACTTTATGTTGATAAAGAGATAGAGTTGCTGGCTCTTGACGGAAAAGTTATTGATGCACTCAATACAACGCCACGTGACTTAAAATCTGGAGATCATCAATTTGTCTTTCGATATAAAAATCGTGTGCAAGATGGAGGGCGAGAAGTCGAGTTTAAAACACCACCACTGCTGATGAATTTAAATACATTAGCAAATGATGAAATTGAAATTCTAGCACCGCAGCTCAACACTAAGAGCCAAGCAGAGTTGTATTTTAGTAATCGTACAGTTTGGCGAGTTAAATATGCGAATGGTTCGATCAAAACCATTAACTATGATCCATTAACAGAAAAAGACCTACCGAAGGAAGCCATTCAAAACGTGTTGGATCAATACAATAAGGCTCAAGAAAATACTTTCCAACAGACACTTGAACCTGATGAGTCGAGTAGTGATTTATTGACGTCTATTCAATTGCTGTACCTTCAAGCGAATCAAGAACAGCGGGATGAAATAAAGGAGTGGATAATAAAGCAGTAACTAAAATAGTAAAAGTTATTCTATCTTCATCAAGCTGCAAAGGTTTCCGTATTATTTTTAATAATAGCCATATTAAAAATATGGGAATAAATTATACTTATAATAATGCTATATAAGTCGTACAAGGATGAATGAGGAGTTAAGATATTTTGCAAGTAACGGTGTTCAGTAAGCGATTACCAGTTGAGCCGATCATCAGTGTACTTATTTGTCTCTCTATTGCTTTATGGGCCACACACTTTGTCTTGCAAAAACAACAATGGACGGCCTTAAAGAATTACTCTGATTACGCGC
Organism: Marinomonas atlantica; assembly: GCF_001639725.1. Classification (GTDB taxonomy): domain Bacteria; phylum Pseudomonadota; class Gammaproteobacteria; order Pseudomonadales; family Marinomonadaceae; genus Marinomonas; species Marinomonas atlantica. The sequence continues at coordinate 108,183 of NZ_LTAW01000010.1, read as the reverse complement.
TGAACTACGCGAGTGGCGTCACAGCCGATCTAAAAACTGGCGTTGTTAGTGCTCAATCATCTCCCTACACGGCTTGTTCTCACAACGATCTTGAACTGCTACGCGATTTACTATGGCAGCATAAATACCTAAAAGATATTGGTCGCGTTCAAAGTGGTAACTTGATTTGTAGCGCTGAACGAGGTGTGTTGAAGGAAGCCGTCGCACTGCCGCCGGCAGATGCGGTTTTGAATAACGGCATATCTTTTTGGCGTAATTCTAGCGCTTTGATAAGAACGCATTTTGAAATGGATATGACGTTAACCGGTAGTGTGCTGACCATAACATCTCCTTTTGCGTTTGATGCCATACGCTACCCTGATCCAACGGTCTCGGCGATCATTTACAGTAAAAATAATCGTTACGTATTTAAAACATTTGGTTTCAATCAGCAGCGTAATTTAGCGCCTTCTGCCAAAATGACAAGTGCCCCATTAAGCTATGAGTCGTGTTCAGAAGTGAGCGTATGTGTTATGGGAGAGAGAGATCGTGCAGGGCTTTTTAGCTTATCGTTTTCTCAGCTTCTCATCTTAGTTTTCGCCTCAGGCCTTAGTGGGTTTGGTTTGTATTCTTTGCTACATAAAGCGCGTAAACATCGACATTCAATGGTTTACCATTTAAAAAATGCGATTAATAAAGATGAGCTATCGGTTGTATTCCAGCCTAAAATTCGCTTGAGGGACTCTAAGCCTGTTGGGGTAGAGGCTTTAGTACGCTGGGACAGCTATGCTTTAGGGGTTGTACGTCCAGATGTATTTATAGAAGTGGCTGAAAAACATGGCCTTATACGAAAAATAACGCATCGAGTTATTGATTTGAGTATGGCTCAAATGCAAGCGACGCTTGATGCAAAACGAGATTTTACACTAAGCATTAATTTATCAATTCAAGACCTTACAGACTTCAATCTGCTACCTTTTATTTTGGAGAAGGCTGATCATTACAAAATTGATCATACACAGCTGGTCTTCGAAATCACTGAACGTTCTGCGGGCGATAGCGTGAGTATGTCTGATATTGTTAAGCAGTATACTGAATCAGGCATTAGCATTTCGTTAGATGACTTTGGCACTGGCTATTCAAACCTTGCGTGGCTTGGGCATCTAAACGCCTCAGAAATTAAAGTCGATAAATCCTTTACTCAATCCATCGGCACGGACTCAATCAATCAAACCATGCTTGATGCGATCTTCAGCTTGTTGCAAAGGCTAAATGTGGTTCGAGTATTTGAAGGAGTAGAGACCCAGGAGCAAGCGGACTATATTTTAAAGTATTGCCCTCAAGCGATTGCGCAAGGTTGGCTATACGCTAAACCGATGCCAATTGATCAGCTGCAAGGTTACTTATCTCAACCTTCAAAGCGTTTGGAAAGTTAAGTAACTACAGTGTGTCTTTCATGATATTACTGACTACGGAGGCTCTTCCTAGAGCTTTTGCCTCATAAAGGGCTTGGTCTGCTTTAGAAATAAGCTTTTCACAAGAGTGGTCCACACAGCCTTCATATGCAGTCGAAATGCCAATACTCACCGTAATATGATGTCTTGGCGAGTAGCCATGAGGGATGTGTGCATGTTCTATTACATCCAGTATTGTCTGCCCGAAAGCGTTTGCTTGTTCAGGAGATCTATCTGGAATCGCGACAATAAATTCCTCACCACCATACCTTGCAAGCAAACCTGATGACTCTTTTGTCACACCCCTAAGAAGTTGAGCGACTTGATGAAGGCATACGTCGCCAGCTTGATGACCATAATGATCGTTGTAGGATTTAAACCAGTCGATATCGATCATAAAAATGCTTAAGCTTTGTCTCTTTGCTACCAGCTCGGGGCCGATTATGTTCAACCAATGGAAGAATGATCTTCTATTAGGAATTTGAGTGAGTTCATCAGTGTTACTTTGTTGATGCAAGGTCGCATTTAGTTCTCGTAAGCGTTCGTTGGCTTCTTCGGCAACTTTCTTGGCTCGTTGAGCTTCGTCTTGGGCATGATCGTTTGCCTGAACAAATTGCGCAAAGGTTTTACTTATAACGGTGATTTCATCATTACCGTCTTCTGGAATTCTCTCTGGGTGCCCGATCGCATGTTGACGCATTACAAAGCTTAAGCGGTTTAAACGTCGTACGATATAGTGTTGAATAAGCCAGTATGCGACGCCAATCAAGCCTAAAAACGCGATGCTAAATAATGCCATCTGAAGCGTAACTTGCTCTATTAATTGACTGTGCTTCTGTGAAGCGCTTTGAGCCCGCTTCTTTACGAGCAAGTAAAAGTCAAAACATACACTGCTTAGTCGCTGGGCTTGTAGTCGAGTTTTACGCATTGCTGCTAAGGTTTCTAAACGCGACTGGTCTAGTTGCTCTTTCAACTCACGAGTTTGATTTATGTTAAGAATGAGGGCGTCTCTATCGCGTTTTTGCGACTTATTGAGTGTGGATATAGATAACAGCGCATCGATAGTATCGCTAATATGTGAATCACGGCGTGCTATAAGACCAGGGCTGTGAGCATCCAGTAGCAATAGTGTGACATTTGACGCACTGGTTATTAGGGCGTCGAAAGGTTCAATATCTATTGCTTTGAATTCAGGTAAGTACGGAGTGGTTAATTTCACCCTATCAAAACTGAGAATATCCATCTTTTGTTTAAGACGCTGTTGCTGTTCAATAAGCGTATAGAAGGTCGTCAACTGGTTAAAGTAAGGTTGAGTCAGCGAATCGATGCGTGCTAAGACTGCTTGTTCTTCGGGAGCTTTAGCGGCTAACCGTTCACGAGCAGCGGTGAATGTCCGAGTGATGTCACTTTGTAAGATATTAGCATCGATACTGCTAAGTCGTTGGGTGACCGTTTGTTCCATTGCCTTAGTTGCAATGAGCTCAGCATCTCGAGAAAGTTCTGCGGCTAGCATAGCGCGGTCATAGTAGGTTTGAGTAATTGTTTTAAACTGAGCTGACTGTTGTTGCAGGACCCAGATACCATAGCCGGACGAGACTAAGAAAAATAAAATGATCCCTAACAGAATAAGATTTAGCCGAATGCCAAGCTTTTGTAATCGAGGTATTGTGAATAGACCATTTGGTGACATAGTAAGTACTGACTACTTAAAAGGGGGCGCAAACATAACGCCGCCATCCCGCCAAAGTGCATTAAGTCCTCTGGGTTGATTTACGTTAGAGCCCATCCCAAAGTGTCGATCGTAGATTTGAGCGTAATTGCCGACGGATTTTATGACGCGATAGGCCCATTCAGGATCAAGCCCTAGCTGCTCGCCAATATCACCTTTTAGACCTAATAAATTCTGTACTTCAGTGTTTTGTGTCGTCTGCTTTATGTCTTCAATATTATCGCTAGTGATACCTTTTTCTTCCGCTAAAAGAGTGGCGTGAACAACGGAACGAACAATGCGCTCCCATTGAGGATCGTCGTTACGAACCGTTGGTCCAATGGGTTCTCTTGAGAGGGTATCTGGCAAAATTCGGTAAGCGTCACGATTCTCGACTCGATTAGCTAAATTAACAGCGAGATTCATTCGGTCTGCACTATAGGCATCACAAATACTACCACGAAAAAATTGATCGCCATTGGCATAGACAATGTTTGTCTGAAAACCTTTTGTTTGAATAAAATCTTCTAAGTTCTGCTGAGTGGTCGTGTTGCCTGTTACACAAACAGTCTTATTGCGAAGGTCCGTAAGTCGATGAATGTTGGCATTATTACGTACCACAAATCCCTGACCATCGAAAAGGTACAGCGCAGGAAAGCTAACTTGATAGGTGCTTTCACGGCCAAGCGTCCAGGTCGAGCTGTACATCACGACATCCGTAGTTTTATCTTGTAAAGAAGTAAAGCGAGAGGTGGAACCAACTTCAACGAAGTTCACATACTCTGGATTGTTTAAAACAGCGGCGGCTACACCGCGACAAAATTCAACATAAAACCCTTGCCACTTTCCGTGGCTATCAAGTGCACTTCGGCCGGGATCGTCAGGATACACACCACAGCTAACATCTCCCTTTTGTTTAACATCTGATAGCGTATTCGCGTATGTAGAGACACTAAGGGTGCTCATGGCGATAGCAATAAAAGCTGATCGAAGGGGAAGGGGTAGATTCATCTAAGCATCCTAAATAAAACAACGATTTTCTGACGCATGCACAATATTTATAAAGATAGGCTAATATAGCCAACTTCTTGGAATCTCACCACTTTTTTACCACATGGTCAATTCATATGTTGCTCTTTGTGGCAGTGTTTAGCGCAATAAAATTTTTATTAAGGCAGGCCTGATGTAAACCTACCTACCTTAATAAGCTCAATGTTTAGTGTATTAAATTAGCGGTTAAGACAAATGCGTCCATGTACCCAAGCTCACCATCAATGGGCTTTATGGGGGCAGCGTAATGATAAAAACGACGGTCGTTAAGGACCACAAATTCCCCATTATTGAGAGGGTGCTTCATCATAGCAGGGCTGCTCTCGGCGGTATGAATGCTGACTTCACCACCGCTAATGTTGTGTCGTTGGATCACATATATGCCAATACGGTCAAAGCCGTCTTGATGAACGCCCTCTGGTGCAACGTCTACTTGATGCTGATCTGCGAAAATGCGCATTTGATGTACTTCAATAGTGCTGCCATCACCGATATCTGCCATTTTTTGAAAGTGTTCGAATAATTCTAAAAATGCTGGATCGATAACCGTTTGCTGTTCTATTTCTGGATAAACTCGCTCTACATCTCCCTGAAAGTGGTTGATGCTGGCGTCCTGCACAAACGCTTTAGTGGGTAAGCGCTGTAAGCTGTCATCACGGAATACAAACCGTGAATATCGGCGTAAACGATACGAACCATCGGCGTAGGGATTTTCTGGTAAGTGCTCAAATGAAGGGACTAGATGGTTAACACTTTCTTTGGTTAGTTGTCCGATTTCTAGACGAAAAGCCTCTTGAGCTAATTTGGTCGTCAACATAGCAATATCCTCCTAGTCGTTGGCAGATTATGCGCAACGTCGTCGATAAAATTGAGTGGGTACACTCGTTTTTAAGTGTAGACGTATTTTTAAACGGATAAACATTACTTACTGACCTGAGAGTAAAGAGGCCGCTGTTTTATAGCGGCCTTATAGTCGATATTACTTTGCGGTAATGACGTCCATAACAAGTTTGCCATCGACTTTTATTGGACCGTCTTCTTTTGCGCCCAAGGTGTATTCAAAGACACCTGTTTTCATGCCGCCTGCTTCACCGTGTAGCATCAGCATTAACATATCGCCTGATTCCACCTTCTCTTGCAAAATAGCACTGACATTATTATTTGTACCTTTGATTACAGGCGCATAGCCTACAACAGGGCCCGGCTTCATGTTGCTGTCGGTGCGATGCACAACGAGCCAACCGTTTGCTTCGGATTTCACCATACTTGCTGCAACGGCACCATGAGATACATCTTGGTCCATTCCTTCCACTGCAACACCATGATGAGCGGCGCTGGCTAGGCTAGCCGTTCCAGCTAGTGCAATGGTTAAAGAAAGAGCTTTTAAGGTTTTCAACGTTGTCGTGTTCATAATTACTATCCTGTAAATGATTTGTGATACGTGGAAAATGTGCTAACGAATTAGCGTGTTGTATAAACAGACACGGATGCATTTCAGAAAAGTTTCAAATTATTTGAGGTTTTTTTGAGTATGAGCTTTAAGGTTTTTCTAAGTGTTTTTGATTAACTAAATTTAGGCGCGAGCGCAGTGGCTCACGCCTAAATAGAATCAGCTTAAAGCATTAGGCAGCCATAGCGCGATCTCGGGGAAGATGCACAATAATAAGGCCGCAATACACATCAGAATAAAGAATGGGAAAGAGGCTTTTGCGATACGCCCGATCTTCTCTCCGGTTAACCCTTGTAACACAAAAAGATTGAAGCCAACGGGTGGCGTGATTTGCCCAAGCTCAACCATGATGACCAAGAAGACACCAAACCAAAGAGGATCAAAGCCGGCCTGAATCACGATCGGTAATGTAATTGGTAAACTCATTACTGTGATAGAAATACCATCTAAAAACAGTCCCAATAGTATGTAAAACAGGGCCAACGCCAACAGTAACCAAGCGGGAGATAAGTCTAAACTCGCGATGTAAGTCGCTAGTTCTGCTGGTAAATGCAAGTACCCCATCGCCGTTGAAAGCAAGGCAGCAGTGATCAAAATACTGCAAACCATGGTTGAACTGAGTAATGTGCCCATCAATGCTTCGCGGAAAATATGAATGCTCAATTGTTTTTCTGCTAACAGCAAAAGTAGCGTTGCTAACACCCCGACAGCGGCTGCTTCAGAAGGTGTAGCAATACCGGAGTAGATCGCACCCATGACGATTGTAATGAGTAATAGTACTGGGAACAGTAAGCCAAGACTCTGCCACTTCGTCACTGTAGATGCCACTTCTTTTGGCGCAATGGACGGGTTCATCAATGCGCGAGTCATTAAATAACCGGTATACAGTGCGGCAACGAGAAGGCCTGGTAACACGCCTGACATGAACAGCTTGGTGATAGACACTTCGGCTTGAACACCGTACACAATCATCACAATAGAAGGAGGTATTAATAATCCTAAACTGCCCGCACCAGCCAATGAGCCAATCGATAAATCTCGATCATAACCGCGCACTTTGAGTTCATTGGTCGTGATCTTACCAACGGTTGCTGTGGTTGCTGCACTGGAGCCACTGACGGCGGCAAACATGGCACAGCCAAACACATTAGTGTGTAATATGCCGCCCGGAATATGGCGCGTCCACGGCTCTAAACCGCGAAATAAACGATCCGATATATTCGACCGAAAAATTAGTTCACCCATGAGAATGAAGAGTGGAATGGCGGCCAACTCCCACGAGTTCCCCGCTCGAAATATGATACGGCTTAAAATAGCCCCTGAACGATCTAGGCTGACATCGCCAATCAGCACCAAAGAAAGCAGCGCAACGATGGCCAGACCGGCAAATACCCAAACTCCCATACCAAGAATCACTAAAATTAGGGTAATCACCCCAATGGCGGATAATACGACTTCCATATTAAGCGTCCTTTTACTCGTGGGGAGAAGAAATTTCGGGCGACTGTTGCCTAAACAACAAGATCAAGGCGTGAGTAAACAGTGTAAAGCACAGTAACCCCAAGCCAACGAGCACCAACCCTTGAGGGATCCAAAGTGGTGTTTCCATGATCGATTCGCTTGTCGTACCGCGCTTAAAACTGCGCAGCACATTGGTTTGCCAGTAGCTGTAGATCCACGCGAACATAGCCAATGATACCAAGGTGGCGAATAAGTCAAAGATCCAGCGCTTGCTTGACGGAAGGCGCTCAATGATCAAACCAACACGGATCAAACTGCCTCGTTCGAGGCTATAGCCTAGACCCAAGAACGTCAGTGTCGCGACCGCATAACCGACAAACTCGTCCAACACGTAGGTTGATGTGCCAAAAAAACGAAGCACAATCTCTAGGAGAATGTGCCCCAAAATATAAACGATTAATAACATGGCAATGCTGCCCGATACCTTATTCAGGAATCGGGAGCAGCCTAATAGTAAGTTGAGTAGCATTTATTTCTCTTTATCGAATTCCGCTAAGATCGCTTCGGCACGATCACCCACATCATCTAACCAGTCTTTTAGTGCAGGGCGAGCAGAGTCTTGTAGGTGTTTCATAAACGCAGGCGGTAAGTCTTCATGAATCGCTACAGTGTGTTCATTAAGCTCTTTGTAGTTGTCTTTCACGCGCATGCGAACTGTTTTCCAGTTATGTTCATCAGTTAACTTAGCTGCTTCAAGAATGGCGCTTTGCTCCGCGTCAGAGAGATCTTCGAATTCATCACGGTTCATATGTACCATGTTCAACGGAATCGCGTACTGAATAGCACTGTAGTTGTCTAAATGTTCCCAGAAGCTAGCGCTGGCCCCTGCGTCTGCTGACGTTAGCACAGCTTCAATGCCACCTGTAGACAACTGCGGTACAACATCAGCCCAAGACAGTTTGACCGGAGATGCACCTGCTTCACGCAAGGTAATCGTGCCATTTTTATCGTACGTACGGATTTTCAAACCGTTTAAGGTTTCTTGTGAATCGACTTTTTCTTTCGACCAAATGCCACTTGCTGGCCATGGCGACGCATATAATAAAATCTGATCGTTTTCTTCAAACACTTCTTTGTAATAAGGTTTGGCGATGTTGTATAGCAGTTCGGCTTGGTCTTCCCCTTGAACTAGAAAAGGCAATGAGGACAGAAGAAAAATGGGATCAATACCTGATATGCTACCAGCCAATGTATCGGCAATCTGCACAGCATTATCGGCTACCGCATAGAAGTGGTCTGAGGATTTATAACCTAAAGCACCGCCTGAATGTAGGGTAATGTCGATCTCACCTGCACTGAGCTCTTTTACCTTATTAATGAAGAATAGATCGCCTTGGGCATGGATAGAGTTAGTATTGTATTCATTTGAGAAATCAAATTGAGCGGCTAACGCTACCGTTGCATTCGATGCAAGAAGAGTCGTCAGTAGTAAACTAGATACTCGCATAATTCTTCTGTCCTTATTCCATGTATGTTTTATTACTATATGTGTAATTTTTTGTGAAAGCTATCGTAGAGCGACTTAGATATGTTGTATCTGCGACACGCACGTTACGTCATATAGCGAAGCAAGCACCGGACCAAAAATGCTTTTCGGTAGGTAATAATTAAGTAGATGATCTATTCTCATAGCTTAGTAAAGGCATGAGTCGCAGTAATAAGTAGGGAGAAGGTATGGCAGAGGTTACAGTGCTGGGAGCGGGCATGGTCGGAGTTTCTTCGGCACTTGCTTTACAAGAACAAGGACATCATGTCACGTTGGTGGATAAAGTCAGTCCCGGCTTGGAAACCAGTTATGGCAATGCGGGTATCATTCAGTCGGAAGCTGCTGAACCTTATGCGCTGCCGCAGGACATTGTGACGTTGTGGCGCTTCGCTATGGGGCAAACCAACGATGTGACTTGGAAACTAATCCCAACGATCAAAATGGCTCCCGCGTTATGGCGCTATTTTCGTAACTCAGCACCTAAGAATCATAGTGTTATTTCAGCTTTTTACGCACAGTTAGCAGCACAATCGACGCGAGATCATGAACTTTTGATTCGTTCATCGGGAGCCGATACGATGATTCGTCGAACAGGGTTGGCGATGCTGTATCGTGATGAAAGGCGTTTTCAAGAGGCCGTGCAAAAGGCTGAATGCTTAGAGCAGTTGTATGGTGTGAACTCACGTGTGGTAAATGGTGTGGATTATCAAGCAGAAGAACCTGCGTTAAAACAAGCACCCATTGGCGCAGTACACTGGCTGCAAAGCTGGAGCTGTAGTGACCCTGGCGGTTTAACGGCCGCCTATGCCGAGTTATTTATTCAGCGCGGTGGAACGCTGGTTCAGGGCGATGCAAATAGCTTGCAGCAGCGTGCTTCGGGTTGGCATCTCAAAATTGAGGAAGGGGACATGCACAGCGAGCATGTTGTAGTTGCCATGGGGCCATGGAGTCCGCAGTTATTGAAACGCTTCGGGTATGACATTCCGATGGTGTACAAGCGCGGCTATCATGGTCACTACAAAGCGCATGTGCCCTTAAATCGCCCTTTTTTAGATGTGGAAAATGGGGTTCTCGCATCCCCTATGAGTCGCGGTATTCGCGTTACCACTGGTGCAGCGTTAGTCGGGCTTAATGATCCTGCCGAACCGATTCAGCTAGAGCGAGGGGTAACATCACTGCGCACTTTGTTGAAAATGGGGGATCGCGTCAGAGAAAGCCAGTGGTTTGGCACTCGGCCCTGTATGCCTGATATGCTGCCCGTGGTAGGAGCGGCACCTAACCATAAAGGCATGTGGTTCCATTTTGGCCACGGCCATCAAGGGTTCACCCAAGGTCCTACAACCGCCAAGTTGTTAGCGCAGAGTATTGCTGGAGAGTCATCAGAATTGCTATCGGCACTTGCTCCAGACCATCGTTTTTAATTCGGCCTGTTTTGCTGGATGCTTTTTGCTAACTTGTAAACAAAGAGAAGATTAGAGAACAAAGGTTTCAATCGGTTCAGCGTGACGCTAGTTTAGATATTGAACTTATTCAAAGGAGGTCCACCATGGCTACAGCAAACAGCACTACTCAGGAAAAGAACACTACTACTCAAGCTAAAAACAATGCTCAGAGCAAAGCACACAATGCGGTTGATAAAGCCGCTGAAGGTGCTCATAAAGGAGTTGATGGTGCGGCCGCTGCAGCGGAAAATGGGCAAGAACGCATTGAAGCCGTAGCGCATCAGATTAGTGAACAAGCGCACCAGATTGCCGATACGGCACGTGAACAATCTGAAAAAGTCAGCAGTGCAGTTGGAACTTATGCGAAAGAAAACCCATTAAAAACAGTCGGCTTTGCATTTCTTGCTGGCGCAGTGGCGGCAAGCCTTTTGTGTAAACGAAAGTAACCTCTGCCCGCAAATGGAAGGCACTGCATGAACCAACAGGAAAACGAAAACCGAACCAGCACGCAAGATACTCCCTCTACTGATGAGGCAGTAACAGTCGATCAGCTGACTATGAGCCACAAAAAGTGGCTCAAAAGCATCATTGGACTTGGCGCATTAGAAGCCAAGATCTGGATGACGTCAGGAGCTCAACTCGTCGCTTTGCTAAGTGGTGCAGTTTTCCTGTTGGTAACAAGCTGGCTGCTGCTAATAGCGCTTATTGCTACCGCAGCATGGTACGCGGGGCTACCCTTACTTGGCATTGTATTTACTGCATTTATTGTGACTTTGCTAGGCGCCTTTTTTTTAGTGTATCTAATTAAACGCACATTGCAGCGACTTGATCTGACTCGAACTTTAGATGCGATTATTCCGACAGACAATGAGGATGACTAATGTTTGGATTAAATGAGATGTACCAAGAGCGTGAAAAGCTCTACAAGCGTTGCAAACGTCAGCAGGCGAAAGCCGGTGCGGACCGTACTCTTATCAAAAAACAAACCTTAGAGTCTGTTTCGAGCACGAAGGGTTTGGTGATCAGCTTTGTCTTGGGTTTGACTACGCAATGTGAGACAGCCCACCAAACACGACGAACGGTTTTAAAGGGCATCCAAACAGAATTATTTGGTGTCATTAGTCAATACGTTGCAACTCGCTTTGGTTCATCTGGCGAGCAGAGCCCGCCTGACTCAACGTCTAGCGCCAAGTAGGGCGCAGGACGCACTCACCTTGTTCGTTTGATATCCACATCTCGCCATCTTGAATGGTCACATTGAGCTGCATAGAGCGGCTGCACAGGTTTTCAAACGTTTTGATTTCTGATTCGGCAAATTGCAGCACGCGCAGGTTGTTGAAGCGGCTCAATTTACTTTTGTTTTGTTCCCACCAGATGTCTGATTTGTCATTGTAATTCACAATGACAACTTGCTGCGCTCGACCACACGCTTTGCGTAGACGCTTCTCTTCCGGTTGACCTAGCTCGACCCAAAGCAAGACTTCATCAGAAAAGTTTTTCTGCCATAAATCCGGTTCTTCATCGGTACTGATCCCCTTGGTAAAGGACAGTTGTTCCGCACCGTCTTTCTCATCTGCAAGTAATGCAAAGACAGCTAAACGAGCCATCATGCGTTCTTCGGTTTCAGACGGATGTAAGGCGAGTGTTAACTCATAACCTTGGTAATGATTTCGGTCCATGTCGGACACTTGGACTGATGCTTTATAAATCGTTGCTTTAATGGCCATTTTTATCTACCACAAATAAAAGATGGCGCGCATTGTACTCCTAAATTCGAGCCAATGGATCTAGTTATTGTCGTTAAGTACTAAGTGTATGTGCTTTTGCTCGTCTATCAGAGGGACCTATCTCTATATGGTTCAATTAGCTTGCGCCTGTCTCGCCTCGTGCCTCGGCACCGACGCGTCAGCGCTAATGAAACACATAGAGAATGTCCCAGATTGTCTTTGTAAGGGATGTGAGGCGACTTTAATTAGGAATGGCTACCCTCTAGGGCCACTTAGAGCGAATTGCTTGGGCCAGTCACGGTAGTTGAAGACTTGGCCTTCATCGCGAATACGGGCGATTTCGGTTAAGTCGACGGTGGCGTAAACCCAGCCAATCTCATTATCGTTGCCTTCGGCTAAAATACCGTTATCAGGGAAACCATAATCCACTGGCGTATAAACACTGGCGCGGCCAGTATTGATGTCAACGGCTTCGGACCAAGGTGCGTTGCCAACGGTCGGAGATTGGATCACGTAACATTGGTTTTCTAAGGCGCGAGCCTGACAGCCAATACGCACACGATAGAATCCCGCTTGAGTGTCGGTACAGCTGGGCACTAATAACAGATCCGCTCCCGCCGCGACTTGTTGATTTGCGATCATTGGGAATTCAGAATCGTAGCAGATATGAATGCCAATACGCCCCAGTCGCGTATCGATCACTTTGATTTCTTCGCCTCCCGTGATGTGCCATTGCTCGTTTTCAAAGCGCGTCATCATCAGCTTGTCTTGAAAACCAAGCAATCCCTCTGGACCGAATAGATTGGCTCGGTTTAAGAAAGAGCCATTATTTTGTTCTGTAGGAAATGAGCTTGCGAGGATGAGGACATCGTAGCGTTGGGCAAGCTCTTCGTGCAAAGCATACCATTTGGGAAGCAACGTTTGCATGGCGTGCAATTGTTGTTGTAAATCACTGTACACGGCTTCGCCAAACAGTGACGCTAGCTCCATACTGCCGTATTCAGGGAACACCAATAGTTTGGCGCCTTGCTGAGCGGCACCCGCGACCCAAGTGTCGAGCTTGTCGACAAACCCTTGCCATTCACTGAAAAAGCTAATGTCGTATTGGGCGGTGGCAAGTTTGAATACGCTCATGGTAGTGGCTTCATCCAAAAGGTCATGGGTTTAAGGGATTCTTCGGTGTCCCCGACGTCTTTCCAACTAAAATGCGTCGTCAGTTCTGGACACTTAAGGTAACCACGGTTGCCCCAGAACTGGTCTAGTGGCGCGTAGTCTGCTGGACGAGCTGGGTGATTGTCAGGGCGCTGCACACCACAGAAGCAAGAATATTTCATACCATTTATGCTTTGCGCATGCGTTTCACGATGATCGAAGAACGCCACACCAGCACCTTGACCACGATACTCCGACAGCAACACTGATTCGCCACAGTAGAAGATATCGTCAAGGTCATAGCCGGCGTCTAAAAATGGCTGTTTTACCTCGTCGGTTTCATGGCGCAGCGGTAAGCCTGTGGAAGCGCCCACGATCTTATCCCCATCAAATGCTAGGATGATGACGCTGTCGGGGGCGTCAATGTAGGTTTTTAGATAACGTGCTTCGTATTCCGCATCGCCATCATACAAATATGGGAAATCATGGAAGACGCGCATACGCAACTGGGCCAGTTCGTCAATGTACTGGTTGAGATCGGGACCGGATAAACGTTGAAATGTCAGCATCACTTCATCAACGCTTAGGCTGAAACCTGGGCGATCCAATCTTCTAAGTTATAGTAGTTCGTTACACGCGACACTTTGCCTTCACGAATATCGAAGAACGCACCTGCTGGAAGCTTGTAAGTTTGACCGTTGGCTTCGGGTAAACCTTCATCGGTCGCTAAGTATTCGCCCAGTACGGTGAACTCCACCGCGGCACGATCACCTGCAACGTTTGACATAACCACGATGTCGGTGATGGTTTCTTTGTAGTTTTGATTCATGCGATCCATAAATGCCGCAAACGTGTCTTTACCTACTTCACGATCACCTTGGTTGATGTCGTGTACTACGTCATCCGTGAGAAGCGACAAAAAAGTGCCCATGTCTTGAGCGTTAAAGGCTTCGTAATATTTTTGCAGTAACTCAACAGTTGTTTGGCTCATCAGGGAACTCCAACGTATTTAAATAGCTAAAAGCGGCATAATAATCGTGCCGCTTTCGTGGTGAAAGACTCTTGTTTCAGGAGAGGTAAAATCATGCATGTCTGTGTCGCAAAATGAAAGGACTAACATCTTCCGAGCAGTAAAGCCGTCTGATTTAAATCTAAGACCAATCCTGTTTCTGCATAAGGTTGAGTCCAGCCGTCAATTCGACGGCTTTTAGGCGAGCCTTTTGATCATGAATGGGAAATGAGAAGATCATTTCATCCACGCCGGTTTGTTCAATAAATTGGCTCAGCTTGTCTCGCACTCGTTCAGGTGTACCGACCATTGCGTAGCGCAGTGTCTGGTTTATCATCGGCATTTCGGCGGCAGCAATGGCAGACGACAAGTCTTCTACTGGCGCGGGAAATGGGCGGTTAGCATTTCTACGTAGATTTGCAAACTGACGTTGAGCCGAAGAGAAGTGGTATTCCGCTTCGCGTTGAGTGTCAGCCACCGAGGCCATGACACCGGCTGATACATAAGGCTTATCTAGTTGTTCAGAAGGGCGGAAATTGGCGCGATAGACATTGATTGCTTCGAGTAACATATCGGGGGCAAAGTGGGATGCGAACGAAAACGGTAAACCCATGTGAGCCGCCAGTTGAGCTGAGTACAAGCTAGAGCCGAGTAGCCAAATAGGGACATTTGTCCCTTGTCCAGGCACGGCTATAATCGGCTTCACTTTGTTTTCATCCGCAAAATAACCTTGCAGCTCTTCTACATCATCTTGGTAAGTGTCTACCTGACCGCCCATATTACGGCGCAATGCTCTGGCCGTCGCCATATCGGTTCCCGGTGCGCGACCCAAACCAAGGTCGATCCGTCCAGAATACATTTCGGCGAGCGTACCGAATTGCTCGGCAATCACCAGTGGCGCGTGGTTTGGAAGCATGACGCCTCCCGACCCAATACGAATTTTGCGTGTTGCCGCCCCGATACCCGCTAACATAACCGCGGTCGCTGCACTGGATACACCGCGCATGCCATGATGTTCGGCAAGCCACACCCTCTGATAGCCTTGTGCTTCGGCGCATTGGGCGAGGGCTTGGCTGTTTTGTATCGCGTCTGCCACAGAGTGGCCTTCACCGACTGGGGCTAAATCTAAAATTGAAAATGGGACTGACATATTGTCCTCCGGTTATCTCATTATGATTGTAACCATGGGGACAATCGAACTGCTTAGCAAGCAAGTGAGAGTCATCATCCTTGTTTTTTAGGGTATTGCGTACCACTCACAAAGCGATGGTATAACCAGCCTACGAAGACTATAACCAAGCACCCCGTTAGCACAGGGTTCCATACGAAACTCCATGGTGCTTGCGTTAGCATAATCAAAAGTGGGTTAGCGCCTGCCGGTGGGTGTAGGGTGTTGGTAAGCATCATGCCTGCGACACCTAAGCCTGCCGCAACCCCTAACGAAAGCGGCGATACCGCAAAATAATGCACCATCAGAACACCGATGGCAGCGGTCAACACATGTCCACCGATGATATTACGCGGTTGCGCTAAGGGGCTTTGCGGTAAGGCAAAGAGAATCACCATGGTGGCACCAAATGGGGCCATTAAGCCCAGATATTCAGGGCTTATTTCGCCACCCACACTGAGCAGAAAAATACACAAACAAGCGCCGAGGCCTGCTACCAACGCTTTGCCCCAAGAGGACTGATTCACGGTGTTGAACAACATAATGTGGCTCTCTATTGATAATAGGTTTCAGGGGTAGACCGAGTTGTCTACTTTTAAATGGTAGACAGATTGGTCTACCTCTGTCAAACTTTTTAGGATTGGAGGTGAGTTGGTATGACGAAACGAGACGAATTAATCCAAACGGCATTTACGTTGTTTTATATGAATGGCGTACACAGTGTGGGTATTAATCAAATTTTGGCCGAAGCAGGCATTGCTAAGAAAACCCTGTATAGCCACTTTGCGAGTAAAGACGCATTATTAGAAGCTGTGATTGCGTACCGTGATGAACGCTTTCAGGCATGGCTATTCGGCTTAATGAATTCAACATCATCGCCCCCTGAGATGATAGCTGCGATGTTTCAAGGACTAGATGATTGGTTTAATGACCGAGTGAATACGTTAATGCCGTTTCAGGGGTGTTTCTTTGTCAAAGTTAATGGCGAGTTTTTCCAGCATCGTGTGAACGAGCTGTGTCATGCTCATAAGCAGGCCATCTTAGACTACACGCAAATGCGTTTAAGCGAGACTTATTCGGACGAGCGAGCGGCTCAGTTGGCGAATCAGATTGTCCTTTTGAAAGAAGGCGCGATTGCTCAAGCCTATTTAGGTCATGATCACAATGCAGCAAAACTGGCAGGAGGTATGGCGCTGGCACTGCTACCAACGCCATAATACCAGTTAAGGTACGGGATGACCTTTGGACGCGACCCAAATGGCAAACCATTGGTCGTCGCTGAGCTCTATAGATTGTGCCTGTTGGGCAGACAATACTCGTTCGATATTCCCTGAGCCAATCACCGGCGCAATACCGGAAGGATGACGCATTAGCCAAGCCAAAATGATTTGATCCAAGCTGGCATTATGTGCCTCCGAGACCTCTGTTAACGCTTTAAACAGTGTTGGGTTTATACCTTCTAAGCGGAACATATCGCCACCAGCAAACGGTGACCATGCCATCGGTGTGACTGCATGTTGTTGCGCGTGTTCTAAGGTGCCGTCTTCAAAGTGTTTCAACTCGAGCGGAGAGAGCTCGACTTGGTTGACTAACAGTGGCATTTCCAAACGAGACTGCAGCAAATCAAATTGTTGAGGATTGAAGTTTGATACACCAAAGTGTCGAACCTTACCTATGGTATGCAAATGCTCAAACGCTTCAGCAATGTGGTCGGGGTCCATCAACGGGCTAGGACGATGCAGTAATAACAGCTCTATGTGATCTACCTTTAGGTTTTGAAGAGAGTTATCAACGCTTTGCAGAATATGTTGCACGCTTTGATCGTAACGGTGCAACGTAATCTCAGGGCGGTTCTTGCTCGGGAGCCTAATACCGCACTTGGTGATAATTTGCAGTTTATCGCGTAATGAGGGCTTCAGTGCTAATGCTCGGCCAAATAGGCTTTCACATTGGTAATCGCCGTAAATATCAGCATGGTCGACAGTGGTAATCCCCGCAGCAATGCTTTGTTCAATAAAGCTCAACAGTTCTTGGTCGCTCATGCCCCACTCAGCAAGACGCCAATATCCTTGAGCAATACGAGACCCTTCAAATCCGAGTGGGTGGTATTGGTGCGCCATAAAAACGCTCTCCTAATCACTTCTATTGTATGGTGCGTCTACTCTAGCAATTCAGCTCTTAACTGCCTACTGAACCGGATAGATTATTGCAATAGATACAAGTAGTTATCTGGCTAGTTAATGGCGGCTCGAACACAGTTGCGTCCAGCATGTTTGGCAGCGTAGAGATATTGGTCAGCACGTTCAAGTAATGCTTCTAAGGATTCCCCTGGTTTAAATTGCGCAACTCCTACAGATGTTGTAATGGTTCGGATGCTTTGCCCAGTTTTTTTATTTGTTAGATTTAGACGGCTAACACGTTCACGAATATTATCCGCAAATTGAGTTGCAGCCTGAATGTTTGCGTTTGGTAGGAGTACAGCAAATTCTTCCCCGCCATAACGATAGGCCTGAGCACCAGAAGTTTGCATACAGATTCGCTCAAGTGTTTTGGCAACGGTCTGGATGACTTTATCGCCTACCAAATGGCCATATTCATCATTAAACGGTTTGAAATGATCGATATCGACCATCATCAAACAGGTGTCCTCCGCAGAAGCGGTATAAAGCACAATGTCATCATTAAATTTACGACGATTATTAATTTCTGTTAATCCATCGATAAACATCTGCTTTTCAGTTTCGGAAATCTTGGCTTTAAGTGCTTGAATTTCAGCACTTTGTAGCTCTAACTGAGTACGGTAGTCTTCCGTTTTATCCATAAAGCTGCGGGCAATAGTCACCATTTTATGGGCGGATTGAGTGCCCGAAAGGCTTGCTTCTTGAGACAGCCTTTCAATGTCAGCTGACATGGATTGATTTAAATGGTCCGTGTGGTTCATGGCGCTTTCTGTCGAAGCGTGCATAGACTTTACCACTTGGTTAATGTTGCTGTGTACTTGTGCCAATGTATCTTCTGCAGCATGCCCGACAAACTCATCTAAAAGAATGTCACACATGTAGCGATCGCATTGTCCAAGTCGTTGTACGATGTCATCGATACGCGTGCTCAGTTCAGGAATATCGCCTGAGGTGTAGGAATACCAGAGCGTATAATACGGTGGGGTAATCGGCACATTATTCTTAACCATCATTGGAATGGTTTGACGAAAGTACTGATTTACTTTGGCAGCAGAGCGGCTTGACACAGCTAGGGTCCTTTATGAAACGAATCAAACATATTTAGTAATAATTATGACTATATATTACCACTATGACATATCTATTTAAGTCCCTGAAACCGAACATAAATCAAAGTTATGACATCATTTTCCACAGCAATTGAGCTTAGGTCGCATCATGATAGGGAAGGTTGTTCGTAAGACGAAGAATCCCTTTCACCAATTTCACAATGGACCAAATCCAAATACCGAGCAGCAATAAGTAGCCAATAAAGAATATGGCAAGAACAAAGCCAATCAAACTGATACCAAGTCCCCACCAGAATATCCCTGTGATGTTACGGAAGTGATCGTAGAAGATGGAACCTTGAGCATCGCGCGTTTTAGCCATGGCCCATACCGCTCCGATGATCCAAAAAATACCGGTAAATAAACCCAATAACATGAATACATAGCCGATGAGGGCATCGCGTTTCGCTTGATCGTCATGGGGTGACATCGGGATATCGTCTAAATTCATGTTGTTAAGGCCTCTTAAAAGACTTGCTTAGTCCAACTCTATCACGCAATTAAAAGCCACTACAATGCGGTCCTTCTGACCGAAATAGGGCAACGCTGAGTGTTTTAAATACGATGGAAATATCACTACTTGACCTTCTTTTGGTGCGAAGTCCCAAAAACCTTGGCCACCTAAATAAGCGGTGCCTGGGTCTGCGTAATGCTCGGCGTTTACCCGAGGGTCGTAAAAGCGGTTAATCCCATTACGACCTTCAAGTGTGGCTTCGCCTGGGTCCAGATAATAAATGCCACACCAGGAACAATTGGGGTGAGAGTGGGCGTCGTGGTAGCCGCCATTTTTTGTGATGTGATACCAAGACTCAATCACGTGCGCGTAGGCTTCACTGTCTTCTGGCCAATGTTGATGGTTCATCTCAAGGGCTACATCAACCACCATTTCTTCGACCATACGACGCAGCTCCATAACTTCTGGAATGTCGTCTTCTAAAAAGTCCAAACGACTTTCAGATAGGTTGTGTTTTGCCAGCACGGCAATATTACTGTCGACAGTATTTTCTTGCGCCGCTTGGCGTTGATAGATGTGTGCTAATAGGGCATCTTTTAAAAATTCATGATCTGCCAACTGAGTGACAAATAGAGGAGTTGTCCAAGCCTCAATGGCTTCAATGGTCGGAGTTTCCATAATAGATCAGCGCTCATGCAAAAATGAATGGCGCGATTCTAGCAGAGATTCCAGCCTAAGAAGCCAGTGACCACTTAAATGCGTCGTCATAATGGGTAAAAGCTTTGATCTTACTACCCGTAATCCAGCTGCGGCTGCGTGCCAACAGCCCTTGCCAAGACTTCTGGCCATACAAGGCGACTCGGTTAAATTCTGCACCGAGACGTAATCCAAGGCTTATATCATCGAATACAGCACGCCATTCCCAGCCATCAAACTCTGAAATGTCGACCAAAATGTTCACCTGTGATGCGCGCATAGCATACAGCGCCGCGTCCAGTTTGGGAGACAGCTCTTTAAAGTCTGCCTTTGTCAGCTTCCCCGTGACTTTGATTCGGACTAATAAAGCTTGCTGATGACGCTCTGCGTCAATAAAAAGGCCGTGCTGATGTTCTGACATTTGCTCCTCTTGCCTCTATGATCTACACCCAATAGGGGTTGGTGCGTTGAATCGATCAAGTTAGTTCATGACTATAGGTGTTATTGGAGCACCGAATTCGTCACAATGGTATGCCTGCTTTGCAGCTTCCACCGTTATTCAAAATAGGGCCACGATTTATGCAACAATTAGCAGGATTGCTAACACAATACTTCGGCTTTGACCGTTTTCGCGAAGGACAGCAACAAACGATCGAGCAACTTCAAGCAGGGCATTCCGCGCTGTCAGTCTTCCCGACAGGCTCAGGGAAATCCCTCTGCTACCAATTTACCGCGACTCAGCTTCCGAATTTAACGCTTGTAATTTCGCCGTTGATTGCGCTGATGCATGACCAGCTTGCATTTTTGCAAAGCAAAGGCATTCCGAGCGCCAGTTTAGACTCGACGCAAACCAAAGAAGAAAGCCAAGCCGTGATGCAACAAGTACGCGACGGGCGTATTAAAATTTTGATGATTTCGGTGGAGCGTTTCAAAAATGAACGCTTTCGACGTTTTATTCAAAACGTACCAGTGTCGATGTTGGTGGTGGACGAAGCGCACTGTATTTCCGAGTGGGGTCACAACTTCCGCCCCGATTATTTGAAGCTGCCGCAATATCAGCAAGAGTTAGCTATTCCTCTGGTGCTATTGCTGACGGCGACGGCGACCCGTCGCGTACAAAAAGACATGGCACTGAAATTTAATATTGCGCCAGAGCACATCGTGCAAACCGGTTTTTATCGTCAAAACCTAGACATCGACTTAATCCCTGCCCAAGGCCAAGACAAACAAGCCCTGTTGCGCCAAGTGCTCAATGAAACACAAGGCACGGGCATTGTTTATGTGACACAGCAAAAAACCGCCGACGAGTTAGCCGCCAGCTTGCAACAATCAGGTTATTCGGCGGTGTCGTATCATGCTGGACTGGGCAACGAGGTTCGAGCGGCGATACAAAATGATTTTATGGCAGGACAAACGCGCATTATCGTTGCGACAATCGCCTTTGGTATGGGTATTGATAAATCAGATATCCGCTTTGTGGTGCATTATGACCTCCCTAAATCAATTGAAAACTACAGCCAAGAAATAGGGCGTGCAGGGCGTGATGGTCAGCCGAGTCGCTGCGTTATGTTGGCAAGCCTTGACGGTTTACATGTACTGGAAAACTTTGTTTACGGCGATACGCCAGAGCCTCATAGCATTCAAGCGTTGTTGCAGGAAATCTTCAGTAATACCGTCAATAGCGAATGGGAAACCCAAGCTTACGGCCTGTCACAGATCACCAATATTCGCGCCTTGCCGCTGAAAACATTATTGGTGCAACTGGAACTGGCGGGGGCGATTGTTCCACGATATAGCTATTACAGTGATGTGAAACTCAAATGGAACCAAAGCCTTGAGCAGATCGCTCAAGTATTGACGCCTGAGCAACAAGCGTTGTTTAGCCAAGTTGCTCAGCACATCGTGTTTAAGAAAATCTGGGGTGTTCCGGATTTTGAACGCTTACATCAACAAGGCGTCGATCGCGGCACGGTGCTCAGTTTATTCGAACAACTCGCTGACCGTGATTTGATCACCCTAGAAACCAAAGGTCTGACTGAGGTCTACGGTGTACGCGCGGAGTTAATTACTCCTGAACTTGCGCAAACCTTGCAGCGTTATGTGGAACAAAAACAAACCTCAGAAATTGAGCGTATCGCCACCATGATTCGCTTCTTTGAATTAGACCGATGTTTGAACCACAACTTAGCGCGCTACTTTGGTGATCAGAATGCGCCAGAGCATTGTGGACACTGTTCGGTCTGCCGCGGCAATGTCTTGTCTTTAGAGAGAAATGGTAGCAATCAAGTGATAGATAGCCTTGATGCCGACGTCCAAATAGCTAAGACTTGGCTGCTTCAGAAGCTGCCGCAAGCGCAGGTAACGCCAGTGTTAATCACTCGTTTCTTGGTTGGCTTAACACAGCCAATTTTTACGAAGATCAAAGCACGTCAGCAATCGGTGTTTGGGAAGTATGAAGAAATGGCTTACGAAGAAGTATTAGCGAGCGCGCAAAAGCATTAGGAAAACTCTGTGCAACATGGAATAGAAACAGCCATGTTGCACAGAGTTCAAATCTTATTTAAAGCTTGAAAGAATGGCGTCATATTGGCCGCTGGCTTGTAAATTTACCAAGGACTTATTGAATGCATCGCGTTGCTCTAAACCATTTTCTGTTGCTTTAGAGAACATAACAAAGATTTCTTGCTCGTTAATCGGCGGTTGAACAATAGACAGCTCCGCACTGTTTTGGCCGATCTTCTTCGCAAGGTCCTTGGCAACATCTAAATTGCCCGCGTAGAAATCTACTTCACCATCAAACAAGGCCTGCACCGCTTCTTGCTCTGTCGCGTAAGGTTTTATATTTGGGAACGGGTGTTTGTCGAAGGTTTCACCCACTACCGAATCTGCAAGTTTACTGATGCGGTAAGAGTTCAACTCATCATAGGATTGAAAAAATTTAATATCAATGCCGCTACTCTCGCGTGTCACAAGCCCCGTGTAGACACTGTAAATTGGTAATGAGTAATGATAGTTTTTAGCACGCTCTTCTGAATAATAGGCCGCGATGATGGCATCTTTTTCACCTGTGAGTACGTCTTCCAGTGCTTTACTCCAGTCCGTAAATTCAAGTGTGTAATCTGTTCCAGAGGCGTCCATTGTTTGTTTGACAATTTCAGCTAGGATGCCATTTCTGTCTTCGCTTTCACCAATAAACGGTGGCCAGTTTAGGGTTGTATAGCTCACGTCCTGTGCAAAAAGTGGTGCGCTTAGCGTTAATCCTGCGATTAAAAGCCATTTTTTCTTATTTTTATTCATTTTAATCCTTAAATATTGTTATCTAGTAAGAACAAAGGAAGACTGATATGAAGAATATTGTTCTATCTCGTGAAATTGTCAATTGAAACATGATCTTTTATTGATCTGTTAAAGCAAAATGATGCTCTTAACATCCTTTTATGGCGGATCAAGATGTTACAATGGCGTTGTATTATTCCTTTGAAATGACGGTGCTTTGTTTATGAGTTTTTCGACCCTAGGTCTTCATGCGGATGTATTGTCCGTGCTCGACACGCTTGGCTATCAAACGCCGACACCGATTCAGTTGGCGGCTATCCCAGAAGTCTTAGCGGGTCATGATGTGATGGCGGGGGCGCAAACGGGTACCGGTAAAACCGCAGCGTTTGCATTGCCTTTAATTCAGCGTCATTTAACGCGAGAAGCATCAGAAAAAGCCATTCGTGTGTTAGTACTTACTCCGACGCGAGAGCTGGCTCAGCAAGTCCATAAAAGCTTCGTAAAATACAGTCAAGGCTTGGGCCTTAATGCCGTCGTGGCGTACGGCGGTGCAAGCATTAACCCTCAGATTGATGCGTTAAACGAAGGCTGTGATGTGCTGGTAGCGACACCGGGACGGTTGCTTGAACTGACAATGAAGCAGCTGATTGATCTGAATACCGTGGAAACCTTGGTATTGGATGAAGCCGATCGCATGCTCGATATGGGCTTTATTATTGATATCGAACGCATCTTGAAACGCTTGCCGGAGACTCGCCAAACACTGTTTTTCTCCGCCACGTTTAACAACGAAGTGTTTGCTTTGAGTAAAACTTTGTTAAGAGACCCAAAGCTTATTGAAGTCTCTGAGCGTAATGCCGCCGCGACACAAGTAGAGCAGCGTATCTATGAAGTCGATAACAAGCGTAAAGCGGCATTGATCGCCTATTTGATTGGTTCAAAAAACTGGAAACAGGTACTGATTTTTACCCGAACCAAACAAGCGGTAGACGACCTAGCCAAAGAGTTGGGCAAAGACGGCATCAAGGCCGTTGCGGTGCATGGAGATAAGTCTCAAGGCGCACGTGATCGTGGCCTAGAAGAATTTAAAACCGGCCAAGTACGCGTGTTGGTGGCCACCGATGTGGCAGCTCGGGGGCTGGACATTGAGCAGCTGCAATACGTGATCAACTACGAGTTACCGTACAACGCGGAAGATTATATTCACCGTATTGGGCGCACAGGGCGTGCAGGGCAAAATGGGTTAGCAATCTCACTTGTCTCGTCCAAAGAAAAGTACTTACTGACAGACATTGAAAAACTCACTGGCGAGACCTTTGTACCACAGTGGCTGGAAGGCTTTGAACCCAACCCAATGGTGCAAGAAGAGGCCGCCAGTTCAAAGCGAAAACCGTCTAAAAAGACACTGCGTGCCAAAGCATTAGGGCAAAGTGGTGCTCAGGTGAAAAGCGGTAAACCTCGCCGTCGCTAGGTTTTAGTTGTTCCTCAGACCAAGGCCACCTAGTATGTGGCCTAATACCTAATTTATAAAAAGAGACACACCATGGAACTCGATATCCAAACCAAAACCTTCGCTGGCGTAGAACTACAAGTCACCACAGTAGAAGGCATCGGCTACTTCAACCAAGCGCAACTGCTCGACATTGGCGACCGCATCATGACCGAACAAGCGAAAACCACCTTTGTTGACATCGCCGAAGCACAAAAATACCTCGATGACCGCCCAGATGTCTTCGCTGAAATGCGCAAATGGAGCCCAGAACCTGGGATAGCCGCCACGGTTAAGTTGGGGTAGTCATTAGCTAATATTTGTATAATGGAGTACTTATTAGAGTATGGATGTCTTAAAAGGGGTTCTAAGCTTATTTAACGGACTATCATCTGATCAGCTGACAATTATAGGGGTTGTTATTTCAGCAATAGGTGCTGTTTTTAGCCTTATTATTGCTGGACTGGGGATTGGTTTAGCTATTGCTCAGTTTAGACTTAAGAAATCTGTAAAAATTAGTTCTACATGGGGGCATACATCTGACTGGGAGTATGAAGATAGCTTCATCAATGAAGTAATGCTAAAAAATGAAAAGGATAAAGCAGAAGCGATTTATGCAATTCACTTACAGCTGAGTGATGGCTCATATCTAACACTTAAAGAAATGAATGAAAATCCCCTCATACTCCAGCCTTTTGAAACCCAAAAGATTGAAATATTACCGGCAAGCTTTTATTCAGATGGGTCATTAGATCATGTAGATATTAGCGATATTCTTGAGAGGCCAGGTAAAAAGTTGGTCTTAAGTACAAGTCTTGGTAAACATGTGACTTCAAATGGCATTGGGGTTTGGAGTCCTCGATATGAAAAATTATTTAGTCCAAATCTTTCTATATTTCGAGCTGAAAGACAAATAATTAAAAAACAGGATGGATCCATTAAAGTTATTCCAAGAAAAACCAAGTATATAATGAGTTTTAAACAATATGGTAAAATTGAAGTGTCGACTTTTTCATCAGGTTTTCAAAGGATCGGTTTAGGTGATCAGAGTGTTTTGGTTGATCTTAAAAGAACAAATAGTGCTGAAGACTTTGAGAAGTATCTCAAGAATTTACAAGATTTATGCTCTATGGGTGTAGAGAGAGATTCAATCAAAGTTACAGAACTTTCTTTCAAAGGTTCGATGTTTTCAGGGAGAAATTGGTTTTCTGATAGGAAAGAATATCGATCTTACAGCGCTATTTTAAAGCGCTATTGCGAAAGAGGACTTTATTATTTTAATAGATGTATTATTCGATATAATTATATACGTCATAGGAATGATTTTTCTTTTATAGAGTTATTGGTTTTAAAGTCCTACTTTTTATTTTCAGCGATAGTTTTGGTTACAATTATTTGGGATAAAGTTATTTAGTCACTTATCCCACCCCAATAAACCACTTAGGTTCCATTTCAAAAAAATCCACTCGGATATTCGAGTCTAAATACGCGGCGGAGTCGATGACCATGGCGTTACCGTCGATGCGTCGAAACACGACCCAGTGCCAGAAGTCTTTGCCATCTTCTTGATGATGTTTAATCGCGAGCAGTGCTGTGTCCGGTAAGGCATCCCATGTAGTGAACGGTGTTTCACTATCGGAGGTGGCGATGCCTTCATTCTTTAGTAAGGTGCGCACATATTGCGTATCAGACCAAAGTGCGGTGTCGTCGGCGTAGATGCCGAGGCTGTTGGCGATGGCTTTCATCTCGGGGTACGTTTTACCGACGATGTTGGCAACCGAGGCAATGCCACAGCCAGTGGTTTCTTCTTGGATAACGGGGGAGATCATGGCGCAATCCTTAGTGTGATAATACTTAAAAGAGTACTTAATTTCCGAAGTTACCGCGAGCTTGCGGTTCCTGTCGAGTGAGTTTGTTCTCGGGGTAACAATACTCTTACAGATAGTTCTAATAAATACGGTACACTTATTGACCATAAGACATTTGTTTAGGGGGCTTTTTTGTCTGTGCCGCGATCCTTTTGCCGTTATTTACTCACTGTTGGCTTGTCTACTGGGGCATGTTTCGTATTGCTGTCGTTTAGCTCATTGCTTTGGGCGACGGCTGATTCGACGTTGCAGTTGGGTGAGGCAACGGTCAAATTAGACGATAATGGTTTATGGCATCCCATTCAGCTAGAAAAAGGCGTGGATCTAGATGAGGATACGTTGTCTTTGCTTCATCAAAGTACACAGCCAAGTGGTACGATCATTGGTCAAACAGGCAGGTATCTGACCAAACTGTCGCTGTCTGCAGAACAAGCCCAATCACGCTTTGTCGTCGTGGGAGCCAACTTTCTGGACAACGGCGTTGCTTATTGGCAGCCCGAGGGCCAGCAACCACGTAAGATCGCGAACTTCGCGACATTAAGTCCTCAACGCTTACCCGATATGCTGCACGCGCAGGCTTTCCCACTGACCATGTCTGAGCAAAGCAGTGGAGTGCTGTGGATTGTCATTAGCGCTCAGTATTATCCCACGCCGATTCCCCTCACACTGTATAATGCATGGGATTATTACCAAGTTCAGGGCCTTGTCGGACTGGTGACTCAAGGCTCGGTATTTGTCATGTTGACTCTGGCACTGTTGGCCTTGGCGATTTATTTCCGCACTAAACTGGTGTTGTCATTTTGGTTTGCTGGGTACGTGGGGTTGCACGGCATTGGTTGGGCGGTCGCTTCGGGCGAAATCAACAGCCTATTGCCATCGTTGGGTCTCAATCTCACCTATGCTGGCATGCATATTTTTCCCATTGCGATTGCTTGTGCGGCCATGTTTACTGCAGGTCTATTTAACACCAAAGAACAAGCACCAAGGTTATATCGTGTCTTTTGTGGTGTGGCCATTTGTGGGGCTGTGATGGCAGTCATTATGCTGTGGTTACCATTTAAAGCGGTGTTTTATTTGGCGCATATACTGGCGTTAATTTGGGTGCCATTGAGTATTTTTACTGGGATAACCATGCTTGCCTTGCATGATTTCAAAGCGAAATACTACTTAACGGGTAACCTGCTTTACGGCTCTTCATTGGTGTATTACACCGCATCTCATGCCTTAGCGGGGTCTGTTTTACCGTACCCAGAGTTGGTTGTATTAGCGGCGTTGGCGTTGGATTGTTTTTGTATTTTATTGTCTTTGTCCGAATGGCTACGTGTGAAACAAAAGGAGCTGACGGAGATTTTATATCAAGCGAAAGTCGATATGCTGACGAACGTGGGCAATCGTTTTGCGATGGATGAAAAGCTATCTGAGCTTAATGGAGATTATTGGATTGTGTTCATCGACTTTGATGGTATGAAAACCATTAATGACAGTCTCGGGCATAAAGAAGGCGATCGCTTTTTAATCGAAGCGGCCAGTTTGATGCGTGACCAAATAGCGGAAGATGATAGTGTTTTTCGAGTCGGAGGCGATGAATTTGTATGGCTGTTAGAGGCTCAAGATAAAAACATGATTGCGCTAAAGTCTCAGCTGCAACAGCTTATTTTGAACATCGAGACAGAGCTTAAAACTCAGTGGCCAACGTCTGGAATTAGCTATGGCTTTTCGAAAGGCAACCCTAAGAAAGATAAAAAGGTCAGTCTGACAGAAGCCGATGAAGCGATGTATCAACATAAGCAATCAAAACATGCTCAAGTGCCATCAGTACACGACTCATTGCTGTCCTAACGCGGAATAGGTTAGGACGCCATGACCCAGTTGGTTGCTTCGTCTTTGCGTTGAAAGACTTTTAAATTAGGTGAAATCAACCAGCTTAACGCATTGATCATTAGGTTGCGCCAGTGGTTATGGCCAAACACTGCAATGCGGTCAAATTCACATCCAATCTTGAGGCTGTGCAATAATTCTCGCCATGCACTGTGTGCACTCACGCCTTGCAGTTCGCTTAGGTCAACCAGCAGTGCCATGTGAGGTGCTTGAATTGAGTATACCGCGGTCTCAATCATGTTTGATAACTTATCGAAGTCATCGTCACTTGGTCGGCCTGACGGCTTTAAGTTCATAACTAAGGTGTCTTGGAAGCGCGAGAGATTCAATGAGATGTTTTCGCCTTGATAGTTCATATTGCTGTCCTTCTTAAGACCTGTTTTGATATCTACAATGTAAAACATAAATGGCCATAGGAAAGTTGATTAGTTCAGCATCAATTGTCAGCAAAACAGGGCAAACAGAAGACATTGAACAGACCTCGCATGAAATACGAATCAATGTGATTCTCAAGTAGTAAAAGCTATATAAAGTGTCAACATAAAGGCGCTGAACACAATAAAGCGCCTACCAAAGGTAGACGCTTTAGGATCGTTAATGTTCGCGACTAGGGTTAGTCTTGAATGTGGCGAACTGCAAAGACGCCGTAACCTGCAACAATGACAAAACAGATAGCAGGGACTAGATAAGACACTGTGGCGCCATAGGTATCTATCACCGCACCTTGTACCATCGGCATGATCGCACCACCTAAGATCGCCATCACTAAGCCTGCTGAGCCAAATTTAGTGTCCTTGCCTAGACCATTTAACGCGATGCCGTAAATGGTTGGAAACATCAAAGATAAACACGCGGAAATAGCAACGATGGCCCAAATGCCAGAGACGCCAGACGCCATGGCAGCGTACACACACAGTAGAGCACCAATCGCGCCCAACAACGCTAATAGAATGGTGGGGCGGAAAATACCGATTAACCAAGTCATAACAAAGCGGGAAATCAAAAATAAGATTAAGCTGTACTGCAAGTAGTCGGACGCACTGGCTTCTGTACCGCCGATGGTTTCTTGTACGTATTGGATGGTAAACGTCCACACACAGGTTTGTGCCGCCACATTGAAAAACTGAGCAACAACACCCCAGCGGTATTGTGGCAACTTCATTAGGCGTTTCAACGTTGCAGGAAAGCCATCATGGTTTTCTTGTTCGGTACTGATGCCCGCATTTTCTGCGCGCGGCACTTTAACAAAGGCGATCAATAACCAGATCACTAACAACACGATGGCCATGCCAACATACGGTGTCATGACGGCTTGAAGCTCAGCGGCACGTACCGCATTGAGTGCATCTTGTGTCATGGCCGCGCGCTCTTCAGCGGTCGCCGTGTTCAGGTTTGGCAAGATAAGCGCCGCCGCCAGAAACACGCCAATGTTGGTGCCAACCGGGTTAAACGCCTGAGCCAAGTTTAAGCGGCGTGTGGCATTCTCTTGCGGTCCCATGGCCATAACAAAAGGGTTTGCAGAGGTTTCGAGGATGGATAACCCCGCTGCCATAATAAACAGCGCAGCGAGGAAGAAGCCATAGGTCATGGAAATGCTAGCAGGGTAGAACGCCAGTGCACCTAAGCAGGCTAAGCCTAAACCGGTTAACACCCCGGTTTTATAGGAGAAACGTACATTGATAAACGCGGCCGGTAATGCCAAACAGAAGTACGCTCCGTAGTAAGCAAATTGCACCAGAGCGGATTGCAGGTTGCTCATGGTAAAGATCTTGCTAAACACTTTTACCAGGGGATCAGTCATGTTGGCTGCCACACCCCATGCGGCAAAGCAGGTGATCAGTAAAATAAATGCCAAACGCATGTTGGCATAAACGAAGGGCTGACGTTCGTTCGTTTGCATTAGTTTTTGCCTATGTTGTGTTGTTATTTCTGTTAGGCAGGACCTTATTAGGCTTTTACTGATGGAGGATTAACAAGAAAGTTTGAGTAAGCAATAACTGTGCAATTAAATCTTGCAAAGCCTAACAACTTGAGAGCTGACAAACCTGTTAGGCACTCAATAGCTGATGCTCGACAAGCCGGTATTAAAAAATCAGCAAATTAATTCTGAAAGGACTATGCTGAATAAAACAACAACAGGAGTGCAGTATGAAATTCGGATTAGTCGATCGACAAGGGTATGTTCCGGACTTGAAGTATGGTGAAACTGGGCAAGAGTTATCGTGTTTTGTACCATCAGGGTACGCCTTCGAACAAGTATCTTATGTTAACGGTGAAGGTGAAATAAAAGTAGATGGCCATGTGTGGCGTTTTTTCTTTGGCCAAGAAGGGATTGGTGTTGAGTTGATGTCAGGTATTGTGACATTGGCTGAAGCGCAGAAGTTTTTACAAGATGTAAAGTCTCATATCTGGGGTGATACCCACCAACAAGTACAAGTGTTTTTATCCGGTGTGGCCGTAGACTAAATAGGACGCTCCTATCAAGAGCCCTTTATTTCTGGCTCGCGAACATAAAAAAGACCGACTAATTTAGTCGGTCTTTTTGTGTCAAAAATAAATTGTTAATAACTCAGGCACTTATCCACTTCGTTGGCCGCACCGAGTACCACAGCAACACGCTGATGAATTCCTTCAGGCTGAATATCCAAAATACGGTCTGTGTGCGTGAAGGCTTTACCGCCTGCTTGTTCGAGTAACATTGCCATTGGGTTTGCTTCGTACATCAAACGCAGTTTGCCGGCCTTGTTAGGGTCTTTGTTGTCCCATGGATAAATGAAGATACCACCACGACACAAGATACGGTGAACGTCACCGACCATGGCGGCAACCCAACGCATGTTGAAGTTTTTGCCGCGCGAACCCTCTTTGCCTGCAACAAGGTCATTCACATAATGCTGCATGGCGTCAGCCCAAAAACGCTGGTTCGACATGTTGATGGCAAACTCTTGTGTTTCGGTCGCAACTTGGACATTTTCACGGGTCAGAATAAACTCACCTTTTTCGACGTCCAGTGTGAACATGTGCACACCATTGCCAGTAGAGTAGACCAGCATCGTTGATGGGCCATACAGTACATAGCCAGCTGCAACTTGCTCTTTACCAGGCTTTAGAAAATCCGCTTCGGTTGCTGGAGAGCTACCTACTTGTTGATAGATGGAGAAAATCGTACCTACCATTGAGTTAATATCGATGTTTGATGAGCCATCTAATGGGTCAAAGGCAATCAGATACTCGCCTGTGGTCGTTGCTGGAACGATGTCATCTTCTTCTTCAGACGCGATAGCGCGAACGGCTGGAGAAGCCAATAACGCACTTTTTAGCATGTTGTTAGAAATGACGTCTAACTTTTTCTGTTCTTCACCTTGTACGTTTTCATTGCCTGCCATGCCCAGAATACCGGCTAAAGAACCTTTCTTTAGCGCGCTCGAAATTTCGATACATGTTTGTGTTGTGACGAACAAAACTTCCTGTAATGATGCGGAAGAGGAATCAGACTCTAAAAATTGAGCAAGACTTTGCATGGCATAGGATCCTTTAATAAATAATCAATTAGTGAAATTATGCCACCCCCTTGACTTGGCGTCAGCTTAAAAGCCAATAAATAATGAGTTCAATGGTTTGGGCTCCATGTTACGAGATGAAATGTTATGGAATATTTACTGCATTATTTGAAATTTGACGGTCATGGCGGCGCTGAGCGTTTGTCTGATTTGCCTGATCAAATCCCTCAAAGCGGTTCGCATTGGGTTCACATCGATTGCTCTGAAAACGGTGGGCGTGAATGGATGGATAATATGGATTCAATTCCAGAGGCGGTCGTGCAAGCGTTATATGCCGACGAAACGCGTCCACGTACCGTTAAAATGGGCAACGGTGTATTAATGACGCTACGTGGTGTCAACCTTAACCCTGACTCAGATCCGTCCGACATGGTGTCTTTACGTCTTTGGGTAACGCCGCATTTTGTAATATCTACTCGTCGTCGACGCTTACTGTCTGTGATGGAACAAGTCAGTCAGTTAGAGCAGGGCATTGGTGCGGAAAACATAGCCGACCTTATCGCCACATTAACGCATACTCTCACGATACGAATGGCAGGGGTGATTGACGGTATAGAGGATACGCTGGGTGATCTTGAAGAAGATATGGCCGAGGAAGTATTGCCGGAGCAACGTAGTATATTAGTTGAACGCCGTTTGAAAACCGTCCGCTTACGTCGATTTCTGGTGCCGCAAAAGGAAGCCATTGCGCGTTTAGCTGTAGAAGTTCTGCCATGGATGACGAAAGAGCAAGTCGCAAAAATACAGGAAGCCTCTAATGAGATCACACGTTATGTGGAAGGACTAGAATCCTTACGTGAGCGTTGTCTATTGATGCAGGAAGAGTTTGCTAACCATCAGGCAGAGAAGATGAACGCGCGTATGTACGTGCTGTCGATCCTGTCCGGGATTTTTATGCCGCTCGGGTTCTTAACAGGGTTGTTTGGAATCAATATCGGCGGTATGCCTGGTACTGATAGTAGCGCCGCTTTTTGGGTGTTCTGTGTGATTTTAGTGGTATTAGGCGGAGGTCAGTTTGTGCTGATGCGAAGAAGCCGCTGGTTTTGATCTTCGACTTTATGGAACGTAGTGTGCTTGTGTACTTTATTAGTGATATTGGTTGGCTACTCCCTAATTCTTTTTACGGTTTCCATCAGTTCTTTCGGTAATTTGCGATATGCGAGTGCTACAGAGCGTTTAATAGGTGTTTTTAACGTGATTGAAAGATATTTTAAGCCTTTATCTTGTTGCATGTACGACTCAGGTATCAGTGCGACCCCCAGCCCTAGTTTTACTAACCCTTGAATCTGTAAGTCATGTATCGCGTTACCTTTGTAAGTAATAGTGATTTTTTGTTCGTTAGTTAGACGTTCAAAAGCTTTTTGCTTGGTGCAGTATGGGCGGGCAATAAATGTGAGAGCCTCAAAATCTCTTAGAGTAATCTCTTTTTTCCTGGTTAAAGGATGATCCTGTCTAACGACCAATTTATATTCTTCTTTATTGAGCAATTTGAATTGGAATTGCGCGGGTATCCTTTCTTCATCAATGATTGCTAGCTGTGCTTGCTCAATCTCATTGACAATGAATAGGTCGATGAGGGAAGAGCTGCTTTGGAGTGATTCAATAATATTCTGGTAGTACTCAGTGTTTATGTCGGACTGTATGTAGATAGGCATTTCAATCCTACTGTCTGGCGTAAAAGCGGATTCTATTTGTTGGCTTTGTAAGAGTAGCTCTAGTGCAAGCTTGTAAAGCTTTTCTCCTTCTGGCGTGGGCTTTACGCCTTGTTTACTGCGTTCAAATAGCTTAGTTCCTAAGTGGTTTTCTAATGATTTAATTGCGTGAGTAATGGATGGTTGAGCGATGAAGCAGCGTGAAGCGGCCGCGGTGACGGACCCTTCTTCATAGGCCGCCACAAAGTAATAAAGCGGTTTGGTTTCTATCATATAAAATTTCTATGTTTAGATAATAAAAACTATATTATATCTATTGATTTAAAGGCGCTACTCTAGATGCATGAAAACGGAAAATTACCGATTCTAAGTCAGCACTAGGAGTAAGACATGTTAGAGCGCCACAGTGATATTGCGATTCACCGAGTACTAAATTTATTTGAAGCGGGAGATATGACGTTATTAACGTTTTTTTCTGATGATATTGACCTACGCATTGATCATTATAAAGACGATGCTGATACCCAATGGCAGTGCTGTGATAGCAAAGCAGGGTTGATGAAGGTATTGGCTCAATTGGGTAAAGAAGTGTTTCCTAATGGTACAAAAATTACGGGGCTGACATCAGAATCATTGGATGATGGGTGGTTTATTACAACGTTTGATCAATCGTTTTGGTATGGACTAGAAGGGCGAGATGTGGATAGCCGCACTTATATCGTTTCCCATGAGTTGGATGGTCAGGTGGACTATTTTAGGGAAAATGTGACAACAATGACTTATAGGTCGTGAATAAAAAGCAGACCTTTGTACGATTACTACATATGGGATCGTACAAAGGCCCTTTAGACATTAAGTAATGGCTGAGACTAGAATACAATCAGGTTACTTTTTTAGGGTTTTAATACCGTCTTTGGTGCCGAGCAGCAAAATGTCTGCCGCACGTTTCGCGAACAAGCCATTGGTCACCACACCCACAATGCCATCGATGCTTGTTTCTAGCGCAACCGGATCAAGGATTTCTAGGTTGTATACGTCTAAGATGCTGTTGCCGTTATCTGTGACCACACCTTCACGGTACACTGGGTCGCCGCCAAGTTTGACCAATTCACGCGCCACGTAGCTGCGCGCCATCGGGATCACTTCCACTGGTAGTGGGAAATCACCTAGCACTTTCACCAGTTTAGACTCGTCTGCGATGCAAACGAATTCTTCTGAGCATGCGGCCACAATTTTTTCGCGTGTTAGTGCTGCACCGCCACCTTTAATTAGGTGAAGGTGATTGTTTGATTCATCAGCACCATCTACGTAAACACGGATCGAGTTCACAGCGTTTAGGTCATACACAGGAATGCCGTGACCTTTTAGACGTTCTGCAGAAGCTTCAGAGCTTGCAACGGTGCCGTCGAATAGTTGTTTGTGTTTCGCCAATTCGTCTATGAACATGTTAGCGGTTGAACCCGTACCCACACCGACAATGGTGTCTTCTTCAAGTAGCGGTAAAATGTATTCAACTGCGGCGACAGCAACTGCTTTTTTTAAATCGTCTTGCGTCATGCTGGATAAACCTGTGACTGATGTTTGAGTGAGGGTGTTACCCCGATTGGGTGGGCATATTATAGTCAGTTAGCCGAGCTATTGTTACCCCTCTAGGACGAAGTTGCCGTGTTCACCTAAAAAGCAGTCAAATCCCGTCCAAGGCTTTGCTCATAAAGGGCGGAAGGAGTATATTGCGGGTTCGTTTTTTAGCAGAGTTACCCCCTTGAACGCCACATTGCTGGCGTGCTTTCGGAGAAAAAAGCAGGAATGTATATGCCTCATACGATCATCAAAAAAATTCTACAAGCGCCCGTCTATGACGTCGCTGTAGAAACTCCCGTTTCCCGTGCCACGCAACTTTCTAAGCGTTTGGGTAACGATATTATTTTGAAACGCGAAGACCTACAGCCAGTGTTCTCGTTTAAGATTCGTGGCGCATACAACAAAATTATTCAGCTTTCCGAAGCCGATCGTGCCAAAGGTGTGATTGCAGCGTCGGCGGGTAACCATGCACAAGGCTTAGCGTTAGCTGCGAAAAAGTTAGGCATTAAAGCAACGATCGTTATGCCTGAAACCACGCCAGATGTAAAAGTGAATGCCGTTCGTGCTCGTGGTGCGGAAGTGGTGTTGTCTGGTGATGCCTTTGATGCAGCCTTTGCGAAGTCTCAAGAAATTATGGCGCAAACAGGCCAAGTATACGTTCACCCGTTTGATGACATCGATACCATTGCGGGTCAAGGCACCATCGGTATGGAGCTGTTGCGCCAGATCGAAGGAAACATCGACGCGGTGTTTATCCCCGTTGGTGGTGGTGGCTTAATTGCGGGTGTTTCGGCGTACATCAAATACTTGCGCCCAGAAATCAAAGTCATCGGTGTGGAACCAACGGATGCGGCGTGCTTAAAAGCGGCTATGGAAGCAGGTAAACCAACGCGTTTGGCTCAAGTAGGCATCTTTGCTGAAGGGGTAGCGGTCGCTGAGATTGGTAAGAATACATTTGAAATTGCCAAAGAATGCGTTGATGAAGTCATCACTGTGAACACCGATGAAATGTGTGCAGCGATCAAAGATATCTACGACGATACTCGTGCCATCACTGAACCGGCAGGCGCGTGTGCACTGGCAGGGTTGAAGAAATACATTGAGCGCGAAGGTGCAACGGGTCAGCGTTTAGTGGCGATTAATTCCGGTGCCAACGTGAACTTCGACCGTCTACGCCATGTGTCAGAACGTGCCGAACTGGGGGAAAAACGCGAAGCGATCATTGCCGTGAAAATTCCAGAAGCACCAGGCAGCTTTAAAGACTTCTGTCAGGCGCTAGTGGGCCGTGCCATTACCGAATTTAACTATCGCTACAGTGATGACAACGAAGCGGTTATATTCGTTGGTGTGGCTTTGGGTGGTAGCCCTAATAGCCGTGAAGATTTGCTTCATGACCTAAAAGACTACGAAATCATTGATTTGACCGATGATGAAACGGCAAAAGTTCATGTACGTCACATGATCGGCGGTCATTTGCGCAGCGATAAAGGCGAGCTTCTGTACAGTTTTGAGTTCCCTGAACGTCCTGGTGCCTTGCTAAAATTCCTCAATACGCTGGGCGGTCAGTGGAATATTTCTATGTTCCATTATCGTAACCATGGTGATGCTTACGGTCGAGTATTAGTGGGCTTACAGGCAGTAGGTGAAGAGACCGATGTGACGCGCTACTTAGATGAACTGGGCTACCCTTACCAAGACGAGAACGATAACCCAGCATGTAAGCTGTTCTTTCGCTAAATCGTCGAAAATCGGTTATCATAGCGCCAACTTCTACTAACATGACAACCCTCTGGTGAATTGCTTTGCCAGAGGGTTGTGTGATTCTACAAATGGGTTTTTTGTGAATATTCAAACGCTTCTTAATCAACGTATTCAAGCGGCCATGGTCGCAGCCGGTGCGGCTGAAGATGCGCCAGCATTGGTTCGTCAGTCTGCAAAAGTTCAATTTGGTGATTACCAAGCCAACGGCATCATGGGTGCGGCTAAGAAAATTGGCACGAATCCAAGAGAGTTTGCGGCCAAAGTACTTGAGCAATTAGACATGTCTGATGTGGCTGACAAAGTCGAAATTGCAGGCCCTGGCTTCATAAATATTTTCGTGAAAAACGAATGGTTAAGTGGTGCTCTTGCGCAGCTGCGTAACAGTGATCGCCTAGACGTGACCATTGTTGCGGATCCGCAAAACGTTGTAGTGGATTACTCTGGCCCCAACTTAGCCAAAGAAATGCACGTGGGTCACCTACGTTCTACGGTCATCGGTGATGCGGTAGTTCGTACCCTTGAGTTCTTAGGCCACAATGTTGTCCGTCAGAACCACGTCGGTGACTGGGGCACTCAGTTTGGTATGTTGCTGGCGTACATGGAGCGTCTACGTGCGCAGAGTTCAGAAGTGAGTATGGCGCTTTCTGATCTTGAAACCTTCTATCGTGAAGCGAAAATCTGTTTTGACGAAGATGAAGCATTTGCGGCGCATGCGCGTGAATTAGTTGTTTCACTTCAGTCTGGTGATGAGCAATGTTTGAAGCTTTGGAATGAATTCATTCAAGTGTCATTACAGCACTGTGAAGAGACGTACCAAATGCTGGGTGTTTCTCTAGCACGTAAAGATGTGAAACCTGAAAGTGCTTATAACGACGACTTAGCGAATGTGGTTAGTGAGCTGAAAGCACAGGGCCTATTGCAAGAGTCAAACGGCGCACAGTGTGTCTTCATGGAAGAGTTTGCAAACAAAGAGGGTGAGATTACCCCTATTATTGTGCAGAAAACGGGCGGTGGCTTCTTATACGCTACGACGGATCTTGCCGCAGTGCGTTACCGTCAGACAGCACTGAATGCGGATCGAGTGTTGTACTTCGTCGATGCGCGTCAGTCGTTGCATTTTCAGCAAATCTTTACCTTGTCGCGTAAAGCGAACTTTGTGAAGCCCGAAACCAGCCTAGAGCACATGCCGTTCGGTACGGTGATGGGCAGCGATGGTAAACCATTTAAGACCCGTTCTGGTGGTGTGGCGAAGTTGTCTGCATTGCTGGAAGAAGCGCAAGAACGCGCCTTCCAATTGGTAGCGTCTAAAAACCCAGACATGTCGGAAGATGAGCAACGCAACATCGGCCGAGTGGTTGGTATCGCGTCTGTAAAATACGCAGATTTGTCGAAAAACCGTACTTCTGATTATGTGTTCAACTGGGACTCTATGTTGAGCTTCGAAGGTAATACAGCGCCTTATTTGTTGTACGCATACTCACGTGTGGCGAGTATTGTACGCCGTTCAGAAATGGACGTATCAGCGTTGAATGCGCCGATTACCGTGGTAGAAGACCAAGAGCGTGCTTTGGCAGTGAAACTTTGTCAGTTAGAAGAAGCGATTCAGCAAGTGATCAGTGATGGTATGCCACATTTCTTGTGTGCCTACTTATACGAGCTTGCGGGTATCTTCATGACCTTCTACGAAGCTTGCCCAATTCTAAACGCTGACGACTCAGTCAAAGAAAGCCGTTTGCAACTGGCGTTGAACACGGCGTCGACCTTGAAACAAGGTCTAGAGTTACTAGGCATCGAAACCCTAGAACGTATGTAAGCTGAATGCTTCTGATCATTAAAAAGCCCGAGTACTGTATGCATGC
This sequence comes from Marinomonas atlantica, assembly GCF_001639725.1. Taxonomy (GTDB): domain Bacteria; phylum Pseudomonadota; class Gammaproteobacteria; order Pseudomonadales; family Marinomonadaceae; genus Marinomonas; species Marinomonas atlantica. Next base: position 69,674 of record NZ_LTAW01000010.1, on the reverse strand, counting down.
TCGGGCTTTTTTGATTGTTTAGTTAGGGGAGTGGACTTTACTCTGTAATGATGATTGGCGACAAGTTGTTGTGTGCTGCTGCCGCTTCTAAGCGGCCATCATGCTTGATATCACTGACAAATTGTTCCATGCGCGCTAGCCACTTGGCGTCGCCTTTGGCAACTGCATAAGAGTATTGAAACTGCTCTGTCTTACCAGGTGGCGAGAGTAGCTCAGCCCAGTCGTATACATGGATCATCTTCTGCCCGTAAGGATAATCTGTAATAAAAACGTCTGCTCGGCCAGACAGTACTTCTAATTCTCGTTCGTTTGGTTTGCGCACGGTGGTGAGTGTGGCGTGTTTGAGTGACTTACGCATGGCGCTTTCCATGTAAGTTCCCTTTTGCACACACACTATGACGCCTTTTTGATCCATATCCTGCCAGCGTTTAATAAACGGATGATTTTGTGTCGTGACTGCATACATATTGCTGGCCAAGTAAGGCTCAGTAAAAGCGATGCGCTGACGACGTGCTTCGGTATTACCAACTCCAAACATGGCAATATCACACTTGCCTGTTTCTAGGTCATCCATAAAACGGCCAAAATGGGTTTTGACGTAATTTACGTGAACGCCCAAATCCGTTGCCAGAGCTTGGCTTAGGTCAATATCGATTCCTTCAAGCTGCTGGGTGCGTGGGCTGAGATAGGTAATGGAGAAATAGTCAGGCCAAATGCAGACATTTATTTCCCCTCGTTCTGTGATAGCGTCGAGGGTCGGGCTTGTTTCCGCGAAGGTATTCCCTGCCAGTAGAACAAGAAGTCCAAAAAAGAAAGTGTTTGCTGTGGCTCTAAGCGACATACGTCAAAACCTCTTACTAATATAAACGATAAGCTACGCTTATTATGCAGAACTATAACTTATTTGAACTGATCTAGGTTAACAACATTGCTTAAAATTATATCTACTTTCATACAGCGTCAAACAGTGATCGTGTCGAGTGCGGTTATTGTGTTGTTAGTGATGGTAATCAGTTTACAAAACATTCTTGTACGTGGCCACGAACGTTCTTTAGAAGAGCAGTCTATGACCAGTGCCTCGTTAGCGTATGCGCTCGAGGATTCTGTGATTCGTTCTTTGCAATCTGCTGTTGGTGCATTACAAACGATTTCAGCCAATGTGTTAGAGCGGCCACCTCGTGCATTGGAAACATTAAAGGATAGGCTGCTGCATGGTCTGCCACAAATGCGCAGTATTGATGTTGTGCCGCTAGCCCAAGCCAAACAATGCTCGCAACGTGTATCGAATACAGACGTACTATTTTTGCCTTCTCAGCAGGGACGCTTCTGGGGGGATGAGGCAATGATTCCAGGGCTTGAATACTGGCCAATTTGTGTGCCTTACAAGCTCCAAGATGAGGTGGTTGGGTATGTGATTGGGTCGATTAACCTGAATTATTATCAAAGTCTGTTTCAGTCCGTTTCCAGTAGTCATCGTGAAGTGTCATTGTTTTTATTTACGGGTGAAAACGTTTTTGGGAGCGACCTTGAGTTACTAGATGAAAAGTTTCAGTCACAGATTATGGAGCAATCTTGGGGGGAAATGAGAGGCCAAGGGCAAAAGGGCGATTACCTAGATAGTTACCGTGCCACATCTTTTTATCCAATTGTCATCGCCATAAGGTCTTACAACAAAGACGCCCTAGCTAATTGGTACCATGATGCTCAAGTGGTTAAAACCATCTTTGCGGTGTTGGCGAGTGTTTTGGTGTTGATGCTTACCATGTACCTCGTGCTTAGACATAAACGAGATCAGATACAAGGGAATAACTATTTGCTCAGTATGGCGATTCGAAGTACCGCCAATGCGATTTTTATTACCGATCCTAAAGGTAAAATTGAATGGGTTAACGATGCTTTTATTCGGTTAACTGGCTATAGCGTGAAGGAGGTACGAGGTAAAACCCCGCGAGTTTTAAATTCCGGTGTCCATGAGCGCTCATTCTTTAAAGAGCTTTGGAGTACGATCAGCCAAGGGCATAGTTGGCGGCATGAGCTGGTTAACCGACACAAAAACGGCAACCTTATTACGGTTGAGCAAACCATTACGCCGGTCATGGATAACAAGGGTGAAATCGAATATTTTATCGCGGTACACGAAGACATTACTGTTCGCAAGGAAGCAGAGCAGCAAGTCTTGTATATGGCGCAACATGACGATTTGACTGGATTGGCTAACCGCCGATACTTTGAGCAATGTTTAGAAGACTGCGTCTCTAAACGCCAATATGGTTCTGTTGCATTAATGTTTATCGATTTAGATCGGTTTAAAGAAATCAACGATACCTTGGGTCATGATGCCGGTGACGCATTACTAAAACGTGTTGCTAATAAGTTGCAATCACTGATGCCTGATGAAGCATTATTGTCACGCTTAGGCGGTGACGAGTTTGCTATTTTCCTACATCCTGCAGGCACAGAAGCCCAAATACATTATCTAGCTCAAAATATCGTGTCGACGTTAGCGGTTCCTTTTGACTATCGAGATACCACGTTTTCTGTGAGCTGCAGTGTGGGTGTATCGATGAATGAGATAGATTTAATTGACGCATCTGCTCTATTACGGCAAGCCGATTTAGCCATGTATCGAGCGAAACAATCTGGTAAAAATACATATCGCTTCTTTGACGAGTCCATGGATGAAAACATGCAGCGTCGAGTTGCAACTCAACGTCATTTAGAAGAAGCATTACATCAAGTCGACCAGTTATCGCTGCATTATCAGCCACAAGTGGCGGCTCAAAGTGGTGCATCTATAGGTGCTGAAGTCTTGGTTCGTTGGCAACGACAAGGTGAGTGGATTTCGCCTGCGGACTTTATTCCGATTGCTGAAGATAGCGGTCAAATCATTGAATTAGGGCGCTGGATCATCGATACCGCATTGGGTCAATTAGCGAATTGGCGCCTGCGAGAAGTTCCAGTTGGTAAGTTGTCGATCAATATCTCGGCTATTCAATTGTCGAACTCAGATGTTGCATTGGAGTTATTGGAAAGCATGAAACTTTACGATATTCCTGCCAGCGCAATTGCAGTTGAGTTTACTGAAACCACGCTGATGGTGCGCTCAAAGCAGCTGCTGCGCAATTTATTGCTTTTGCGTCGTCACGATATCAGTATATCAATTGATGATTTCGGCACAGGCTATTGTTCGCTCAGTTACATAAAAGAGCTGGAGGCTCATTATTTAAAAATTGACCAGTCGTTTGTCAGCGGTATCGGAAAAAATGAATCGGATGAGTGCATTGTTACGGCAACCATAGCGATGGCTCAAGGCCTTCATATGGAGGTGGTAGCAGAAGGTGTTGAAACAGTCGCTCAAGCTGAATATCTAGCATGCCAAGGATGCAATTATCTGCAGGGCTATCATTTTGCCCGGCCGATGTCGGCAACAGATTTTGAACGATGGTTAGATGAAAGTAAGGCGCTTCCAGTGACAGCGCCTTACTAAGAAAGAGTGGGGGGGTTGTGTTACGAAGCTTGGCGTTTACGCTCAGCTTGTTTGAGTTTGGCGTCTAAGCGCTCGATCTGCATCCCTAGACGCTCTGTCTCATCAACAAAGTGATCAAATTCTATTTTGCTTGGTAATAGTTCACTGTTGGATTGCAGATAGTTCACCAAATGCACGCGGGCATTGGTGGCAGCTTCTTTTGACCACGTCCATTGAGTACGCATAAGACGTGCAAAGGTCGCTGCGGGTAGATCGCCAATCTTGTCTGCTAATATGCCTTCCCAATCAAACTCAAAGCCTTGCATGACTTTATGCAACGTCATCAGTGCTTGAGCGTTACCGCGAATACGTAAATCCCCATCGAAGAACCCATCCCCTTCTAGAAGCTTGCGATAAGCGCTACTAGGGCCTTTAACATGGGTATCCAATTTGGCGTCTAGCTCCATGTATTCCATGCTTTGCGGGCAGTCGAGCATGATGCCTTCTTCCAACACATGAATCTGAATGATCAGATTAAAATCTTCTACTTCCAGAAAAATTTGCTGCCCCGCTAGCTTTGCCAAATGGCGTTGGGACGGCGGGTCTTGTTTCATGGCGTAGTTGATAGCATGTTCGATAGAGCTAAGGGCGGCAAGGCTGAAAGACATGGTTTCGATCCAATTTAGTGTACTTGATGAATTTGAATGCTAGAAGAGTCGCGCGTGCGGCCTTCTTTCTCAAGGCGATCTAAATACATCTGCCAGAGCTCATCGTGGTTTTTGCCTAGGTTGTATAGGTAGTCCCACGAATACAAGCCAGAATCATGGCCATCATCAAAGGTGATTTTAATGGCATAGTTGCCTGCAGGCTCAATGTTCATAATCATCACATTGCGTTTGCCATGCTGCAAAATTGGAATTTGCGCACCGTGACCACGGACTTCCGCGGACGGTGAGTGAACACGTAAATATTCAGCGCTGAGGCGATAGCTTGAGCCATCGGCAAACGCCAGCTCCAGTTCACGGGATTGTTTATGGTAGTGAATTTTTGTTGGAACAGGCGTGGCCATGATTGCTCTCGATTTATCTTAAAAGGTTATCAAATTACAAAATGTACTGGCTAAGATCTTCGTTTTCAGCGATTTCGCCAAGTTGCTGATCTACATACTCTGCCGTGACATCAACTTGTTGCTCATCCGGCATGTCGCTTGCGGAGTAGGACACTTCTTCGAGTAGACGCTCCAAAACGGTGTGCAGACGACGAGCACCAATGTTCTCAGTACGTTCGTTCACTTGGCAAGCGATTTCTGCAATACGTGTGATGCCTTCTTCGGTAAAGTTTAGATGGATGTTCTCCGTCTTCGCCAATGCTACGTACTGTTTTGTCAGGGAAGCACTTGGCTCCGTCAAAATACGCTTAAAGTCATTCACGGTCAGTGCGTCCAGTTCTACTCGAATCGGTAAACGACCCTGTAGCTCGGGAATCAAATCCGATGGTTTGGATAGGTGAAACGCACCGGAAGCAATAAATAGGATGTGATCCGTTTTGATCATGCCGTACTTAGTGCTGACGGTATTACCTTCGATCAGTGGTAACAAGTCACGCTGTACACCTTCACGGGACACTTCACCGCTGGAGCGATCCGAGCTTTTCGCGACTTTATCGATCTCATCGAGAAACACGATGCCGTGTTGTTCAACGGCTTCGACAGCGCGTGCTTTCAATTCTTCTTCGTTGACCAATTTCCCTGCTTCTTCTTCACGAATTTGGCGCAGAGCGTCTTTCACTTTCAGCTTACGTTTTTTGGTTTTGTCGCCACCCATGTTAGAGAACAGGCTTTGTAGCTGGCTGGTCATTTCTTCCATACCCGGTGGCGTCATGATTTCTACGCCTGCAGGGGAATCTGATACTTCGATATCGATTTCTTTGTCGTCTAGCTGACCTTCGCGCAGTTTTTTACGGAACGCTTGGCGCGTTGAGTTAGACGCGGAATCTTCTTCAAAACCGCGTGCTGGCGGAAGTATGGCATCAAGGATGCGGTCTTCGGCGGCGTCTTCGGCTTTGTCTTTCATGCGCTCTGTTTCTTGCTTGCGCAACATGGAAATCGCAGATTCCATCAGATCGCGGATAATAGAGTCCACGTCACGGCCCACATAGCCGACTTCGGTGAATTTTGTTGCTTCGATCTTAATAAATGGTGCGTTAGCAAGCTTTGCTAAACGGCGTGCGATTTCAGTTTTACCGACACCGGTTGGTCCAATCATCAGGATGTTCTTAGGTGTGATTTCTGCGCGCATTTCTTCTGGCAATTGCATGCGACGCCAGCGATTACGCAAGGCGATTGCGACCGCGCGTTTTGCCTTTTGTTGGCCGATAATGTGTTGGTCTAAGGCATTGACCGTTTCTCTTGGAGTCATATAGCTCATGGGTCTAGTCTCTTAAATTCGTTACTGTGAGTTGTCTTCAAGCTGAGGGTCGATGTTTACGGTTTCGATTGTCAGGCTGTGGTTAGTGAAGACACAGATATCTGCCGCAATGTTTAGGCTTTTTTCAACGATATCTTGCGCACTTAGCTCGGTGTTTTCGAGTAAGGCTCGGGCTGAGGCTTCGGCAAAGTTACCGCCAGAGCCAATGGCTAGGGCGCCGTGTTGCGGTTCGACCACATCGCCGTTACCCGTGATAATGAGTGTGCTTTCTTTGTTAGCCACAATCAGCATAGCTTCCAGTTTGCGTAGGGCTTTGTCTGAACGCCAGTCTTTGGCAAGGTCCACCGCAGCACGCACAAGGTGGCCTTGATGCTTTTCTAGTTGGCTTTCAAATCGTTCGAACAGGGTGAATGCATCGGCAGTGCCACCGGCAAAACCAGCGATGACTTCGCCACGGTATAGACGACGGACTTTACGGGCATTGCCCTTCATTACGGTGTTGCCTAGGGAAACTTGGCCATCGCCGCCAACGACGACTTGGTTGTCTTTACGTACGGTTAGAATCGTAGTCATGATTTACTCCACATTCGATTATTAATCAAAATGGGGGTAAGCGTGAGGATTTCAAGCGCCTAAACGGAATCGTTAGGCGCTTTACGGGTTGTTGCGCTTTTTTTACGGTTCTTTTTTGATTTTGTAGGTGTACGAGTTCATTCCCATTTGCGCGAGTTTATCTTGCGCACGACTTTCTGCGGAGCGAGTTTCGTACGGCCCCACTATGACACGATACCAAGTACCACCGTCTTTGCTTTGACTGGCTTTAATCGATGCCGTTAGGCCAGATAAAATCAACTTAGCACGAAGGCGATCTGCATCAGCGTTGGAGCGGAACGATGCCGCTTGTATCATATAGCTGAAGTTTTCCTCTTCTCGTGGTTGATACTCGTAAGCATCGACGTGACTGGTATCCACTTCGCTATCCTGTAACAGCTGATAAAACTCAAACTTATCACTTTGAGGTTTCTCCGCTGCTTTAGGTGGCGCTTTCACAGTTTCTTTTGGTTTGGCTGACGCAGGTTTGGCAGGTGCAATGGTCGGCACTTTGGTCGCACTAGGTTGTGTTTCCACCGAGGCTAATTTGACCAACACAAAAATAAAGGACGCTAATAGCGCCGGCACAACGAGCCAAAGCCACCATGGTAAGGTGCGTTTTGGTGGTGGCGGCGGTGCTTTACGCGTCGCTCCTTTTCTAGAGCGGTTGTTCTGGGTCGCTAACAGCATGAAATCTAACATTTGAGAATCATTGTTTTAGTTGAGTGCGCACATTATGCGCAGTGCATTAGAAAGTTTCCAGCGGATCGACGTCTATGGCGAACCGAATTCTGTGATTTTTCGTGTTTTGTTCAAGCCATTGACTGGCAGATGCTATGACACGGTGTAAATTCCCCCGTTGGGGACTTTTTATACTTAACAATGCGCGGTGTTGTCCCGCTTTACGGACAATGATCGCGGCATAGGGACCGACTATCTGCATATCTTCAGACAGGTGTATCGATAATTCGTTGCGTAAGTGCATCAATAAACCCATGGCTTGTTGTTCTTGTTGTGATTCGGCTCGAATAACCACTTGGTGATGAAATGGCGGCAGAGCGAGTTGTTGACGCTCCCTTAAGCCATCCATCGCTAAGGCTTCGTAGCCTTGTTCGCACAAGCATTGAATCGCTGCATGGTCCGGATGGTACGTTTGCAGCAGTACGTGGCCGCGTTTGCTGCTGCGACCGGCGCGTCCAGCCACTTGGGTGATCAGTTGAGCCGTACGTTCCATACCACGAAAATCAGAGGAAAAAAGGCCCACGTCGGCGTCCATGATCACGACTAAGGTCACATTCGGGAAGTGGTGGCCTTTGGCAAGCATTTGCGTGCCCACCAGTATCGCTTGATCGTGTTCGTGGATTTTTTGTGTGATTTGCGTGAGTGCCGACTTGCGTTGGGTGCTGTCACGGTCAATACGTAATACGGGGGTCTGTTTGAAGTACTGGTTGAGTACACCTTCGATTTGCTCAGTGCCTTCACCCACAGTAAACAGTTCATTGCTATGGCACTCTGGGCATTCTTGAGTGAGCGCTTTATGACTGTCGCAATGGTGACAGTGTAATTTATTGGCGCGTTTGTGCACGGTGAGATTCACATCGCAATGATCACATGCCGCGATCCAGCCGCACTGATGGCACATCAATGTGGGGGCATAGCCGCGACGATTGAGGAATACCAGTACTTGTTCGCGTCGCTCCAAGGTTTGGCGCATGCGTTCCAGTGTGTATTCGCTGAAGCCTTGCTTTAAGCTTTGGCCGCGTAGGTCAACACGTTCCATTTGTGGTAACTCAGCCTCCCCTGCACGCTGACGTAGCTTGAGCCATAAGTAGCGCTTTTGTAAGGCATTGGTGAGACTTTCATAGGATGGTGTGGCTGACGCAAGTAATACTGGAATATTTTGCCCTTGCGCGCGTTTTATAGCCATGTCACGCGCGTGGTAACGGAAACCTTCGTGTTGTTTGTAGGATGCATCGTGTTCTTCATCAATGATAATCAGCCCTAGATTAGCGGTAGGAATAAACACTGATGAACGTGTGCCAATAATAATTTTTGCGTCACCGTGTTCAATCATCAGCCATGCATCTAAGCGTTCACGATCCGTCATATTCGAGTGCATCAAGACGATGTCAGTATTAAAGCGGCTTTCAAAACGTCGCAGTGTTTGAGGCGTTAAGCCAATCTCAGGGACCATTACTAAGACTTGCTTGTCTTCTTGAAGTAGGGCCTCAATGACGCGTAAAAACACCTCAGTTTTACCACTGCCGGTAATACCGTCTAATAATGCCACACCAAATTCATTACGCATGGCGAGGATGGTTTTTGTTGCGGCGGCTTGCTCTAAGTTTAGGCTCGGCGGCACTTGAGTTTGATGAGCATGCGTTTCTACTGTTCGTTTTAAATTACGCTGTTCACTGCGTACCAAGCCCTTTTTCTCAAGCCCTTTTGCGGCATTGGTGGTGAGCTCTAACACACTTATTAGGTGTGGGCTTAAGCCATGCTCAGCGTGCTGTTGTATGGCCTCTAAAAATGCTTTTTGTTGTTTCGCATTCTTTAAATCGTCGATGTTTGTTTGTAGACCGGGTTCTGTCACAAACCACCAGGTTTCAGTACGAAAATCTGCGCTTTCACCTTTACGTAAACTGGTTGGTAATGCGTGAAAAAAGACTTCGCCAATAGGGTGGTGGTAATAGCGTGCCGCCCAAGCACATAGGTCAAACAGTTCCTGAGGAATGATGGGACTGTCGTCCAGCAGCGCCGTTAAGGGCTTTATTTGAGCATCACTAAAATCACTTTGAGTGCTGGTTTCAATGACAAGGCCAATGCTTTGACGATCACCATTTCCAAACGGGACTTTGACTCGCATCCCCGGGCGAATATGGTGGCGATAGGCCAAGGCTTTAGGGATTTTATAGTCAAAACTGGCTCGTAGTGGCACATTTAAGGCCACTTTGACATAGGGGGCTTTGGTGAGCAGTGCGTCTTCCATAAAAGACTAATACCTTGATTTATCAACAAAAAGATTTCAAACAACAGTGTATCTGTTAAGTGTACGTCAGTCTGACGGGAAAATGTGAACTTTTCACCCGCTTTCAGAGAGTGAAATTATCGTAAAAGGGCTTGCCGAAAGCTGTTTTGACGCCTAAAATACGCGGCTCTTGGTACCACTGTACAATTGATGTACAACGAATCGTGCGGTGCTTAGCAATCTGAATTACTGACTAAGTGGCGGCACACCAAACCTGAAGGTAAAAAACGATGAAAAAAGATATCCACCCAAATTACTCTACTGTTTCTGCAACTTGTACTTGTGGCAACACTTTGTCTCTGAACTCAACACTTGGCAACGATCTACACATCGACGTATGTAGCCAATGTCACCCGTTCTACACTGGTCAGCAAAAAATGCTTGATACAGGTGGTCGTGTTGATCGCTTCAACAAACGTTTCGGAGCTCGTCGTACTACTAAGTAATTGGTGGATAAGACGTATGCTGATTCAAAAAAAGCGCCAAGCTATCTTGGCGCTTTTTTTGTGCCTGTCATTCCCAAGCTTCGGACAATGTCTTGCCGTTGGGGGGTTGCAGCTGGCACAGGTAGATAAAGTCATTGATGGTGATACCCTATACTTCAAGGATGGGCGTAAAATTCGTCTTGTTGGTATTAATACACCGGAGCTTGATCACGAGCAGGGACATCATGAAGCGTATGCTTTGGAAGCCAAGCTGCGCTTGATGGCGCTTGCAGGCAGTCATGTTTTTTGGCAAAGCGCGCAAGAAAACGAAGACCGATACGGTCGTAAGCTGTATTATTTATTTACGAAAGATCGAGGCTCGATAACAAGTCGGTTACTATCCGATGGGATGGGTTATCGTGTCGCCGTGCCACCCAATCTAAAATATCAAGATTGTTTTGAGCAAGCAGAGCAAAGTGCTCGTGATGCTAAACATGGGGTATGGCAACTTAAGACGCATTGGCAGCCACAAGCAGGCTTTGCGGTCGTACGATCAGTACTGACGTCCGTTACACACAATCGTGGTGGATGGTGGCTAGAAACTAATCAAGATCTAGTGATCAATATTCCTCGATATGCAGAGCATTATTGGGCTCAAAAAGATGTATTCTACCTACAGGGTAAGATAATCGAAGCCCGAGGCTGGCAGTATCAACGCAAGAAACGCCAGCAAGATCGGTTCAAATCCGTCGTATTGACGGTGAAACATCCTCAAGACTTACGTAGAATTAAGTCGTCGGATTAACCGATAAGCACTATGATAATTATATAAGGAGCTTCTTCTAGACTGATACTTTCAGTATCACACAGTCAGAAAGACGCCCACCCATTTGCTGCAAAGCGAACGAACAACACTATTAAATAGACGGAATAACAAAAATGGCAGAAGATCTAAAACAAGCTGCGCTTGAGTACCATGAGAAACCAGTACCAGGCAAACTTAGCATCACTATCAGCAAGCCAACAGCAACGTCTCGCGACTTATCTTTGGCTTACAGTCCAGGTGTAGCAGAGCCGTGTCGTGAAATTGCAAAAGACCCAGAAGCGGCTTACCGTTACACTGGTAAAGGTAATTTAGTTGCCGTCATTTCTGATGGTACTGCGGTACTTGGTCTAGGTAACATTGGTCCATTGGCGTCTAAGCCAGTAATGGAAGGTAAGGGCGTATTATTTAAGCGCTTCGCTGGTGTGAACTCGGTTGATGTGGAAGTAGAAGCTGAAAGCCCAGAAGCGTTCATCGATACCGTTGCTCGTATTGCCAACACATACGGTGGCATTAATTTAGAAGACATCAAAGCACCTGAATGTTTTGAAATTGAGCGTCAGTTGATCGAACGCTGTTCGATCCCTGTTTTCCATGATGATCAGCACGGTACTGCTATTGTAACCGCTGCAGGTTTATTAAATGCTCTTGAGCTACAAGGCAAAAACATTGCTGACGCGAAGATCGTATGTCTAGGTGCGGGTGCTGCAGCAACAGCCTGTATGAACCTGATCATTGCGTGTGGCGCTAAGCGTGATAACGTCAACGTACTCGATCGTAAAGGCGTTATTCACTCTGGTCGTGATGACTTGAACGAATACAAGGCAACGTTTGCAATCGAAACAGATGCACGTAGCTTAGATGATGCCATTGATGGCGCAGATGTTTTCATTGGTGTATCTGGTCCAGACTTGTTGACGGTTGATCAGCTGATGAAAATGGCTGCCAATCCAGTGGTATTTGCATGTTCAAACCCAGATCCTGAGATTAATCCAGAAGCTGCTTTGGCTGCGCGTTCTGACTTGATCATGGCAACAGGCCGTTCTGATTACCCGAACCAAGTAAATAATGTACTTGGCTTCCCGTTTATTTTCCGTGGTGCGCTGGATGTGCGAGCAACGAAGATTAACGAAGAGATGAAGGTCGCTGCGGTTAATGCTTTGAAAAACTTAGCGAAAGAAGAAGCGCCTGCGGATGTTGTTGCGGCTTACGGTGGCTCTGCATTGACGTTCGGTAAAGAATACATTCTACCGAAACCAATGGACACGCGTTTGCTAACCGAAGTGTCTGCAGCAGTGGCTAAAGCAGCCGTTGACTCTGGTGTTGCATCTTTACCTTACCCAGATTTCTACCCACTAGAAAACTTGGACCGTTTCGAGGCTTAATCTCATCGATTAATCAGTTCCAAACTTAAAAGGCGATACGCAACTGCGTATCGCCTTTTTTGTGTGCAACTGATGGCAGAAGCCATTTGTCTAAATTGTGAAAGGAGTGCGTTGCCAATGTAAAAACGCTCGAGGGCTAAATAGTTTGTTTGTTAATATGGTGAGAAAGTGTAGCAGGAGAAATAAATGAAAAATGTATTAGTAGTGACTTTTGTAGCACTAATGCTGTCAGGCTGTTCAGTACATCGAGTAGCTGGCGAAATAGGTGGTGTCGATGTTGAGGCCAGTCGCAGTGGTGATCATGATGGAAAGCATAAACATGATGAAGATGGCAATAACAAAAGCTTTTGTCCGCCAGGGCAAGCGAAAAAGAATAATTGCTAATAGCTTTGCAAATTAACGACATAAAAAAACCAGACCGAAGTCTGGTTTTTTATTTAACTAAGTCAAAACTTAGTTAGGCATATCATTTTCCATCGCTTCACGAGAAGAGAAAGAAACAGTCGTTGCACGACGGTTTAGCTGACGATTAGCTTTAGAAGTATTTTCTACTACTGGGTATGCTTCACCGTAACCCACTGTGTCTAGACGGCTTGCATCGACACCGAAATCTTCAACTAGGCGTTTTGCAACAGCATTAGCGCGTTCTACAGAAAGCTCTTCGTTGTATTCTTGTGCACCGATTGAATCAGCAAAACCGCGGATTTGAGCTACTTGCTCTGGGTTTGCTTCTAGGTGATCAGCAATGTTCTGAAGGTCAGAGTATTCAGACTGAGCAACATGAGCAGAGTCGAATGCGAAGTGAATGTCGTATGGTAGTACTGTTTTCACTGGTGGTGCTGGCTCTGGCTCAACAACAGGCGTTACTTCAACCACTGGCGTAGGTTCAACAACTGGCGCTGGTGCCGCTTTTTTAGCACCAAAAGAATACTGAAGACCGATTGTTGCTACTTGGTCTGTGTGATCGGCTTCTAAGTCTTCTACAACGCGGTAATCAGCACGTAGAGAAGTGTTATCACTTAGTGCGAATTTCAAACCACCACCGGCATTAAGCTGAGTGTTCTCGTCACCGTCAAGATCTAAGTCGTAGTGAGTAGAACCAAGGCCCGCTGCTAGGTAAGGTGTTACGCTAGAGTTGTTAAAGAAGTTGTATAAACCGTCAAGACGGTATTGATCAGCATCGATGTTTTGACCATTGCTTAGTTCACTGTCTAAGTTTAGGTAAGTGAACTCAACGCCCCATGGGTTATCGAATTGGTAACCAAAACTAAGACCGAATGCACGATCGTCATCCAAATTACGATTATTATCAGGAACAGAATAACCAATGCTTGGTGTAAGTGTGAAACCTGCAACTGGCTGTTCAGCATGAACTGCTGTAGCTGACGCTGCAAGGATACCGCTTAGAATGGCTGTTTTTTTAAAAATGTTAGACATGTCTCTCTCCTTAAGGGGGATGTCATTAAGTAATAGCTTAAGTGTACATTAAATATTTGCAATTTGACTTAGATATAAAAGTGCAAAAAATGTCTGGCTTGTGAAGCATTTGAAGCAACTTGACAAAAAACTGACGTATTATGGCTTCTTTACACAATGATAGCGCGTTAACGCATTCGAAATCATGAAATAGACCTGTTTGAATTACATAACTTTTGCACATAATGCTTAGGCTGATCACTCGAAAAAGGCTATAAGAGTAAAATGTGCACTCGCATGCCCGTAGTTTTGAGTATAGTCCAGCTTTTAGAAAGCCTTAACGCAGTTTTGCAACCGCCTGCAGTAATAGTAGAAACGCATTCACTGAAGCCAATGAAGCCGATTCATGCATGGTGTGATACCCCGTTGTTGGGATTTGTAAAGTAGTGCCATCGACTAAGCCATTGGATGCCGAGATGATGCGACCTAATTCAGTACTGCCAAGTGAGCTTGGCGATTGGCCAGCAGCAACTAATTTTTCGTTCTCTGCCTCGACATAACGGTTCTTATATAAGTAGCTAAAGCCAACCTCTTCACATAGTTGTTCGAGCAACGCTGTACTTTCGGGGTTAAATGAAGCGTTAGCATCCTTTTCACGCAATACTAGTAGCTGTTGATCTGCGCTTTCTATATCTGGAAATGGACTCGTATCAACAACAAACAGGCGGTTAGTTGTGCCGCCAAAGCGTCTAAACCACTCTAGTAAGTAGCGCCAGCTTTTACCCGCTTCTTCTTGCGCGGTAAAAAAGGCGGTTCCAGTAAACCCTTGGCTGAATAGATGGACCAGTGCCGCGGCCGAAATAACGTTATCGAGCTGACCTTCTAAACGGTTGCCGTTTCTTGAAAGTGTATCTTCAAAAGCGACTGGCGTACCGGCAACAACCCCTTCTAGGCCTTCGACTTCGAAAATTAAGTTGTTTCGGTATTCACAGATGTAGCCATTACGGATAACACCTTTGCCACGGTAGCCGCCTGACCAAGGTTCGTAAGCGTAAACATTTTCTTGGTTAAAGCGCTCCGTTACCTTTGTCATTAACTGCTCAGAAACAGAATTGTTTAATAGATCGGTTCGGTTGGCTGAGACAAATGCAGCGTATTGAAATTCATTAGGGCCAGTGCACACTAGGCCATGACGGTCGATGTGTGCAGAGAACATAGTACTAAATGGTTCACTGCCTTGTGCGACTAAGACACCTTCATACCACGTGACTTTCGCGCCACGTTCTTCAAGCTCACGCTGCAGAACTCGAAAAAACGAGTGCTCTGCGCCTACGACCGAAGGTGCGCGAATAAGGTGTTTTAGCAGATCGATAAACTCTTCATTTAACACGCAGTCACCCTTTAAGAAAGCCGCATAAGAAAAAGCGATCATAGAAGTTTTAGGGGAGAAAGAAAGCGATATTTATAGACTTTTAAGAATATATAATTCAACAAATACCCTTGCGATTAAGAAATAGATATAAGGACTTGCATAAGATTGTTGTTGATAATGGTTCTTATAATTGTTAACTTCTCAGTTAATGAGTTTTATCTAATATGATTGATGTTATCAACTATTTTAATTTAAGGGTTAAAACAATGAAAAAGACCTTACTAGCTTTACTAATCACTGCGGGGGCTACGCAGGCTAATGCCATGTCTTACGAATTCGATGTGACGTTAAAAGGCTATGACGGTAGTGCGACATCTTCAGTTGCTTACTCTGGTCAAATCGCACGGCATGCGCTGCATAATTCGTTGAAAAAAGTGGTAAGCCAAGGCGATCAGGCAAAGATGCTGAATTATTTGTCTGGCAAAGAAGAAGGTCGTGCCATTATTGATCCTGCGAGTAAGGAAGGTTTTGCCATTAAACAGTCTCAAGTAGATGAGCTGTCTAAGGGTAAAGACCTACTATCCAGTGCTTACGATGGCGTGATCACAGGCTGGCCGGGTAACCCAACAGCGCAAGAGTTGTTACAACAACTGGTAGAGCTGGCAGCAAACAGTAAGCAAGGCTATGACCCTGTAAATGGTTATGACTACACTCAACTAATCTCTAAGTTTGCCATGGGGGCCGTGTTTTATAACAAAGCGGTTAATCATTATCTAGAAGAGAAACTAGAGGCGGATCAGCATCCAAATAACGAAGCTTATAAAGAAGGCGTACCTTATACGGGCAAGGAACATGTATGGGATGAAGCGTTTGGTTACTTTGGTGCGCCAGCGCATGGTTTAGAGCTTTCGCCAAAAGAGGTTGTGCAAATTACGAAACAGAACCCTGAGTACTTCGCAAAAGCCGATGCAAATGATGATGGTGTCGTAGACCTGAAGTCAGAAATGGCGTTTGCACACGCTTACTATGCTGCCAGCATCGATGCCAGCTCTGACACCACATATTTCCATACGATCATGCAGGCATTTGTCGATGGCCGTCAGTTGATTAGTGACGCGGATGGTGAACGTCTCACTGACGAGCAGCGTGGTGAATTAAAGGGCTATGCGGCAACGATCGCGACGGCGTGGCAACAAGTCATTGCTGAGGCTGCGTTCAAATACGCAGGCAGTGTTTATGCTGACCTTGAGAAAATCGCGATTATTGAAGACGCGCAGGGCGATGTTAGTAAAGCATTCCGTGATTACGTAAAACACTGGGGTGAGTTAAAAGGTTTTGCGTTGTCTCTTGAAGCGGCAGGGCGCGACTTAGGCAGTGCACAATCAGGTTTGGATCGTTTGATTGGCTTTAGTCCAGTATTGTTTGGCGACATGCAAGTCGTGGCACTGGATGGCCAAGGTGGTTTTGTTCAAACCAATGCAGGCATTATGCAAGAGTACAAATTGAATATGATCAAAGTGCAAAACCTATTGGCCCAACACTTTGATTTAAAAGCGAAGCTGAAAGATAAAACGGGCGGCATGAGCGCTGTATTAGAACAAATCAATGCCGCAGGTAAAAGCGCTGAAAATGACTAAACGAGCGCTTTAACAATGTTGGAAAACATTGTTGTTTGGTTAGGAGACGAGCTGGCATTTGCTGGCTCGTCTTTGTTGGATACTAGCAAGCGAGTGTCTGTATGGTATCTTGTGTCGGCATTGTTGTTTGCTGGCGCGCTATTAACAGTTCGTTATGGTCGTAATGGCTGGCATCGCTTACAGCCTTATTTATCATGGCGTGTCTGGTTCCATTACTCAGCGCGAACTGACTACAAGTTGTGGTTGGTTAATCGCCTTTTATTGGCGTTATTGATCCCGAAAGCGCTGACTCAGGCGGTTTGGATTAGTTGGCTATACTTCTATTGGCAAGAACACGGCTTTCGTGACCTTCAGCTAGGCTGGTCGACTTCCGTCGTAATGGTTTTATTTACCTTATGCTACTTTCTAATCGATGATTTTTCGCGTTTTTTTGTGCACTGGTGTATGCATAAAAGTCCTTGGTTATGGGCGTTTCATCAGGTGCATCACAGTGCCAAAGTACTGACGCCGTTTACCGTCTTTCGCACTCACCCCGTTGAAGGGTTATTGTTTTTCCTCCGCTCTATGGTCTCTCAAAGTTTTGTTATCAGCGTATTTCTGGTGGCTTTTCCGAATCAAGTCAGTTTATGGCAGATCTACGGCGTACTAGTCACGACATTTTTGTTTAATGTATTAGGGGCAAATTTACGCCACTCTGGCGTGGCGCTTAGCTACGGTCCTCTTATTGAAAAATGGTTGATTTCACCTGCGCAACATCAGATACACCATTCGGTAGCGCGTCATCATTATGATCGTAATTTTGGTGTGATGTTGGCCGTTTGGGATCGATTATTTGGTAGCTGGCACGCAGGGCATGATGATCAAGCCATTCGCTTTGGTACTCAGCAAGCGATTGATGATATGGGGGTGCTAGGTCAGTGGTTACAGCCGTTTAAGGACGTTCATCAATTGCTAAGGGATCGAATTAAGCATGGGCGAATGTGGTTGAAGCCGTTTGGCCTAAAAAAACGCCCCGCACGATTAGATCGTGAAGGGCGCTCCTAAATATGAGAGTTGTCTATGATAAGACTAAGAGATTTGGGCATTTTAAGGTGTCGCGGTTAAATCAGCTTCCGCTTGCGCCAGCATATTGAATTCTTCTTCTGGCGTTTTCGCGACGAGACGATTTTTGCTATACAAGAAGAAATACGCGGCACCGATCGCAAACAGCACCAAAGTATACATAAAGGCACGTGGGTCATAAGCGAAGACACCTGTTAGTGCAATAATCGATAGCACCAAGGCGATACTGGAAGTAACAATGCCGCCTGGTGTTCTATAAGGACGAGGCATATCAGGCTGTTTAATGCGCAGTAGAATATGACTTAGAGCCATCAATGCATACGACACGGTGGCACCGACCACAGCCATTCCTAACATCAGATCCCCTTCGCCTGTTAAGGAGGCTAAAAAGCCAAATACGCCAGGAACAATCAGAGCACGGGCAGGAACCTTACGTTTATTCGTAAGAGACAAGCTTTTTGGTAAGTAGCCAGCACGTGACAAGGCAAAGACTAAACGGCTGTAGCCATAGATGATGGAGAAAAATGATGCCACCAAACCGGCCAGTGCAAGCACATTCACCAGTGTCGCCAACGTTGGTTTACCGGCTACGTTCAAAGCATCCACTAGCGGTACCGCACTGCTGCCAATGGCTTCTGCACCGGTAACACCAGCCAGCAATAAGACGACTAGGGTTGCGGTAAATAGTAAGAAAATCATCGCACCAATAATACCTTTCGGCACATCTTTCGCTGGGTCTTTGGCTTCTTCGGCCGCTAGAGGAACCCCTTCAACCGCTAGAAATAACCACATGGCAAACGGCAGTGCTGCCCAGACTCCGTACCAACCAAAAGGCATAAACTCTGATGCGCCTGCTGCGTCGGTAGGTGCGATATCAAACAGGCGTGAGGCGTCAAAGTCACCGATTAATGCGACTGCTGTGCCTAAAATTGCAATCACTGCCAAACCAGAAATAACCATCATAACTTTTAGGGCTTCACCCACACCAGCCAAATGAATGCCGATAAAGACAAGATAAAACAGGGCATAAACAATGGGGCCGTTGACTCCTAATAGCTCTTCGACGGCCGAACCAATGAAAATGACGATCGCGGCAGGTGCCAATGCGTATTCGATGAGTACTGCTAAGCCAGTCATATAGCCACCGACGGGCCCCATCGCTTGACGTGCAAAGCTGTAGCCACCACCCGCTGCGGGGATAGAAGCTGACATTTCGGCCAGCGATAACACTAAGGCAAGATACATAATACCCATTAAAACGGCAGCGATGGCAAAGCCACCCCAGCCTGCTTCGCCAATACCGAAGTTCCAGCCCGCGAAGTCCCCAGAGATGACGTACGACACCCCTAGGCCTGCGAGTAGCATCCAACCAGCGGTGCCGCGCTTTAGCTGGCGCTTGGCCAGATAGTCTTGATCCATTTGTTCAGCCATGTGTGTTCCTCATGTGTACTGTTATGGTTAAAGTTTTTTAGTGATTAGGAAGTTGTTGTTATGGTTTTCATGCTCCAGCACGGAATCGTCTGTGCGATCCTTAAGTTTGACACCGGAGAGTTGTTTGCTACGTGCTTCATTAAGCAAGTAGAGTGCTTTGCGGGCAGCTTCAGGGTAGTTCAGCCCCGCAGTACGGATATTGGAGATACAGTTGCGAAAGGCATCTGTATGCCCCACCTTAGGGTTCCACGTTAGGTAGAGCCCCATGCTGTCGGGTGAGCTCAAGCCGGGACGCTCACCTACCAGCACAACAACACATTTCGCTTTGAGAAGGTCTCCTATGTGATCGCCAATGGCGACACGACCCTGCTCGACCAAGCAAAGCGGAGCAATGCGCCAAGGCACTGGGCCGTTCGTCAGTTTCGGGATCAATTCTTCTAAAAAGGGCGCTAGGTTCTCTTCAATAGCGAAGGCCGATAGACCGTCAACAATAACAAACGCCAGATCGTATTTGTCATCACACAGGTAAGCGTGATCTTCTAAGGATTGCTCTGAGGTTTTATTCAGAAGGCGACCGTAATCCGGGCGTTGCAGATACATATCGCGATGTTCTGCACGGCTATGTAAACGTAGCGGCTGGCCTTTGGGGCACCAGCTTTGAGATACAAGATTTTCGATCAGTCCATCTATATCGAGAGGAGTGTGAACCGCATCAATGGCTTGGGCATGGGCCAACTGGAAGGCAAGTAGATGTTTGGTTGGCACGCTAATGCCCGCTCGCCCTAAGCCAATTCGTGCGTCTGTAAAGTCACGTAAGCGTTGCCATGGGTTTTCAATGACGGGTTCTTCGATAGGGTGCGTTGGAAAGATTCGCTTCATACTAATGGTCTCCCAGCATGCGTTTTAGTGACGCTTCAAAAGCTGCGGGAATTTTATGATTCAATGTGAACTGGTCATCACTAAAAATGTTGGTGTGTATTAGCCATTGATCAAACTCTGGCGCGGGAGTTAGGCCTAGTGCTTGGCGTACATACATGGCATCGTGGAATGAGGTGGTTTGGTAGTTGAGCATGATGTCATCAGAGCCAGGAATGCCCATGATGAAAGTGCAGCCTGCAACGGCAAGCAACGTCATCAGGTTGTCCATATCATTTTGGTCGGCTTGGGCGTGGTTGGTATAGCAGACATCACAGCCCATGGGTAAACCTAATAGCTTGGCGCAGAAATGGTCCTCTAAGCCTGCTCGAGTAATTTCCTTGCCGTCGAATAAGTACTCTGGACCGATAAAGCCAACGACGGTATTAACCAACAATGGTTTAAATTTCCGCGCTACTGAATAGGCACGTGCTTCACAGGTTTGTTGATCCAGATTGTGGTGTGCATTAGCGGAAAGCGAGCTGCCTTGTCCGGTTTCAAAATACATCACGTTGTCACCCACCGTACCACGCTTGAGTGATAGTGCAGCCTCGCGAGCCTCGGCAAGCGTGGCTAGATTAAAACCAAAACTATCGTTGGTTGCTTGCGTACCGCCAATGGATTGAAACACCAGATCAACTGGAGCGCCTTGTTCTATGCATTCAATGGTGTTGGTGACGTGTGTTAACACGCATGACTGAGTCGGAATCTCGTAGTGTTGAATGACCTCATCCATCATGTTCATCAAACGACAAGCCTGTGCCACATTGTCGGTAGCGGGGTTGATGCCGATGACCGCATCCCCGTTGGCGTACATCAGACCGTCTAAAATACTGGCGGCGATGCCTGTTAAATCATCCGTCGGATGATTGGGTTGTAAACGTGTTGATAAGTGCCCCGGTAAGCCGATGGTGTTCCGAAAAGCGGTTTTTACATGGCACTTCTTACTGACCAGAATAAGGTCTTGGTTGCGCATGATCTTACACACGGCAGCCGCCATTTCTGGTGTCACGCCTAAGCGTATGCGTTCTAAGACAATTGGTGTGGCTAGGTCACTTAGCAGCCAGTCTCGAAAGCCACCGACGGTGAGGTGTGAGATGACAGAAAAAGCGGCCTTGTCGTGTTCGTCGATGATTAGACGGGTAATTTCATCGTCTTCGTAGGGAATTAGCACATCTTCCAAGAACAGTGAGAGAGGGACGTCAGCCAATGTCATTTGCGCAATGGCGCGTTCTTCAGCGGTCTCTGCCGCGACACCTGCAAGACGGTCACCTGAGCGCGCGGGGGTGGCCTTAGCCATTAAATCGGCAAGGCTCTTAAAGCCAAATGTTCGTCCCCCCACTGTATGCCGAAAACGATATTGTGTGTTGTCATTTGCCATATTGGCACCTTTGAGTCTACTTTTAAAAGCCTGCTTTGATAACGCTGCCTTATGGAATAAGAATTGCTATGTAAAGTGATTAGCAAGTTAATCTATTTTGTTGAATACCGTTACATGGGCGTTATCGAATTTTGGCAATTTTTAAAATCCCTTATAAATCAGATAATTATAAAATCTTCATGTTTGCAGTTTGCGCAAATTTGATAAATGGAGAAAAAGATGACAGGGCTAAATAATCACGGCGCACCAATAAAGAGCGTTAAGGTGTCTTGCAAACAGGCCTTTGATGCAGACATGCACGCAGCTAACCTAACGAACTGGCAGCAAGAGTATGACCAAATCAGTCGTGGAGGCTTTCATGGTTCGATTGTGGAACTGCCTTTTAGTGATCTTCAGGTGTTTAAAGAAGTGACCAGTCAGGCATTACAGCAAAAATGTATGGTGTGGCCTGATTCTGTTTGGTTAGGAATCCCTTTAAATGATCAATCAGACAGTCGTATTAATGGGTTGTCAGTTCGATCTGACAATATTATGTGTCGTCCTGGTGGATGTGAGTTTGAACTGACCACACCACAGGACTACGAGTTGTATGGCATGGTCGTTAAGTTGCCAGCATTGATACGTATGGCTGAAATCCACGATGTGGAACTGAAATGGTCTGAGCTCAATGAGTATGGTCGATTAATGTTGCCAGAAAAAACATTGGAAGAGGTGCGTTTCTTGCTCAATCGGTTGTTAGGTTCATGCAGCACTCAAGGGTTGTCCGCACGTATTTCTCATGACCTTGTTATGATGGCATTGTTGGAAGTGCTTAAAGTGGAGCGTCCTGCCCCCGCTCAAACCCAAAGCTATCACCATCGCAAACAGGTTGTGGATTTAGCGCGAGCGTTTATACATGAAAACCCTGATACGCCTCTAACCGTGACGGATCTCTGCCGAGTGACCAACGTGAGTCGACGTTCCTTACAATATGCCTTTGAAAGTATCCTTGATATCAGTCCGATTCAATATTTACGTGTATCTCGTTTGAATGGGGTAAGACGTGCTTTGATGGAGGCAGAAGCGGGACAAAATATCGCTGATTTGGCAGCTCAGTGGGGGTTTTGGCATATGAGCCAGTTTGCGAAAGATTATCGGTTATTGTTTGGCGAACGCCCATCAACAGCGTTATCGCACAACCTTACCTAGCAGGCCTGTTTGGCCGATTAGCGTGGTGTAGGTTGATTAGTTATGTACATAAAAAAACCGCTTGAGATGACCTCAAGCGGTTTTTTATTAATCATACTAACCTGTGGTTAGATTAAGACTTTTTGTTTTTTTGCTCTTCTAGGCGTTGTTCCCAGAAGTCAGCGCCTTGAATACCGAGCGCTTTTGGATCGAAAGTGTATTCTTCCACACCAGCGGCTTTCTGATCTTCATAGTCTTTCAGAGCTTTCATTGTTGGACGAGCCATAAAGAAGATCGCGATGATACCAACGATGTTCAGCCATGCCATCAGACCAACACCTACGTCACCAAGGTTCCAAATGTAGCCAGCCGTGTTCACTGTTCCGTATGCGACCATGAACATGATCAACAGCTTAACAAGCGTTAAAGATACATTAACGTTCAACGCGCGGCGTAGGTACGCTACGTTTGTTTCAGCAATGTAGTAGTACGCTAAGATTGTCGTGAAAGCGAAGAAGAACAAAGCGATGCCGACAAACGCTGAACCAAAGCCACCAAAGATACTTTGCAATGCCATTTGCGTGAACGCAGGTGAGGCAATGATCACATCGGCAGGGATATTTTGTACAATGAATTGGCCATCAGGCAAACTGCCTTGAACGTTGTACTGTTGCGTAATCAAAATCATCAACGCTGTTGCAGTACAAACGAATAATGTATCAACGTAAACTGAGAACGCTTGAACTAGGCCTTGTTGAGACGGGTGCTGAACTTCAGCTGCTGCCGCGGCATGTGGACCAGTACCTTGACCGGCTTCGTTTGAGTAAACACCACGTTTGACACCCCAACCAATTGCTGCGCCAAAACCAGCTTGAGCACTGAATGCATCAGATATGATTAATCCAAAAATGCCAGGAACTTGGTCAACATTTAGGAATACAACGATCAATGCCATGATCACATAGCCCAATGCCATAAAAGGCACGATGACTTGAGTGAAGTTGGCGATGCGCTTGATGCCACCAAAAATGATGAATGCTAGAACAACAAGAATCACAGCTAGAGCAACCAGTTTAGTGGATGCTACTTCACCGAATGAGCTTGAGATAACAGTACCTTGACCGAAAACTTGAACTACAGCGTTACCAACAGAGTTGGCTTGGATACCCGGCAGGAACACACCACAAGCAAGAATAGAAGCTAGAGCAAACAGCACGCCCAACCATTTTAGGCGTAGACCTTTTTCAAAGTAATAAGCTGGACCACCACGGTATTGACCGTTATCGTTCACTTTGTAAATCTGACCAAGAGTGGACTCTGCGTAAGCAGTACTCGCACCAAGGAATGCCACAACCCACATCCAGAATACTGCACCTGGGCCACCGAAGCCGATTGCGGCTGCAACACCAGCAATGTTACCTGTACCAACACGACCTGAAAGAGAGACTGCTAAGGCTTGAAACGATGAAATACCTTTTTCAGATGGCGTAGAGTTAAATAACAATGACCACATTTCTTTGAAATGGCGGACTTGAGCGAATCGAGTCAGGATAGAGTAGAACAGGCCTGCTCCTAAGCATAGATAGATGAGCGCAGGGCTCCAGATGACTCCATTAAGGAAATCAATAAACTCTTGCATAGAGATTCTCCAGTGATATCGCGCGTTGAGCGCTTCTAATTATTTTGATGCTGGTTATCGCCAGCTCGCTACACCGCTAAGTTTACGCCGTCACGATTGGTGACAATGTGTAAGCATCATGGTGCATTAAGTACGACTTGTGTAAATCATGACGTCGAATCTACCATGCTCATCATAAATTTTACATTTGACTAGGTGTTATTTTTTGGCGCTACTTGGTGTTTTTAAGGAGTCTATTGGTATAGCGCTGAACAGTCAATTGGCTGTTTAGATAAGTGACTGCGGTCTATAACTGTTTCTAATGGGGAAATGACTCATTTCTTTTTCATGTATTTATTGTCTTTAAGGATAAGGCTAATGTTTATGCATCGATAAACATTAGGAAAGGAACGGGTTCATGGAGCAATGTATGTCTCATGTCGCATTTATATCTCATGGTGGTGGACCTATGCCAGTGTTAGGGGATCCGAGCCACGTGGAATTGGTTTCTACACTTAAAGTATTACCCGAACAACTACTAAGGCAGCCGTCGGTTATTATCATGATCAGTGCTCATTGGGAAACATCGGGCTTTGAAATAACGGCAGCTGAGAATCCTAATTTGATCTATGACTATTATGGTTTTCCTGATGAGTCTTATCAGTTTCAATACCCTGCTCCGAGTGCACCTAAACTGGCGCGTGATATCGCTGATAAAATGGAAGCGAAAGGTACACGCATACGCTTAAATGGCAAACGTGGATTCGACCACGGTATGTTTATCCCTTTGATGTTGATGTACCCAGAAGCAAATATTCCAGTTGTGCAAATTTCGTTAGCCAGCTCTTTAAGTCCAGATCAGCATTGGATGTTAGGAGAGCAGTTAGCTGAAATTCTTCCTGAGAGAGCGTTGGTGATAGGTTCCGGCTTTAGTTTTCATAATATGCGTGCATTTTTTGCCCCAAAAACACCTCAAGTGAAGCACGATGTGCACGCTTTTCAAGCATGGCTTGATGAAACCATTACCAGTAGTCATGTTGACATAAATGAAGCGAAACAGCGTTGGTTACATTGGTCGGAGGTAGAGGGAGGTAGTTTCTGCCACCCTCGTGAAGAGCACCTAATTCCATTGATCGTATGCCATGCGGTTGCACAGAAACAGGGGCGTTCGATTCCCTTTAGTGCCCTTGGTGTGGAAGCCCGTCACTTTGTTTGGTAGTGCTGAGCGCTAACAACTGTTTTTGATTTAGCCGATTCAAAGAGTCGGCTTTTTTATTGCATGAGTTCAATGCACTAAGTAAGTTGTCTGAGTGCGTATTTATTTCTAGACAGCTTTCGCAATGGCGTTGCAACATACGGCGCCTATATTGAATGCACCCTAACGTTTTACTAGAGGACGATAGCAATGCCGAATACTTCTCAAGAGCTATCCAGTGTCAATACAGCTTCTTGTCTTGAGCTTAAAGAGGGCATTCTTTACCACATGCGTTACACCTTAGCGCTACGTTCTGAGCAAGCTTCAAAGCGCGATTGGTGGCTTTGTTTATCTCTTGCCGTACGTGATCGCATTATAGATGACATGGTGGACACTCAAGCACGTCATAATCAAGACAATGTACGCCGACTTTATTACCTTTCAATGGAATATTTGATGGGGCGAATGCTGGTAAATAACGTGCACAACATTCGAGTGTTCGAGCAAGCACAGCAAGCTATTGCAGAGCTCGGCCAAAACTGGGATGAAATCTGTGACGAAGAAATGGATATGGGGTTGGGCAACGGCGGGTTAGGGCGATTGGCGGCCTGTTTCTTAGATTCGTTAGCAACACTTGATTTACCAGCTGTCGGCTACGGCATTTACTATGAATTTGGTCTGTTCAAACAGGAGTTTCAGAGTGGGAAACAAGTGGAACATCCTGATACATGGATTAACTACGGAACGCCTTGGGAGTTAGTTCGCCCTGAATACGCGCAAACCATTCAGTTTTATGGCCGTGTAGAGGAGTCTTATGACAGTTATGGTAACTATCATCCGCTTTGGGTCGACACCAAAAATGTATTGGGCATTCCCCATGATATCCCCGTCGCGGGTTACGACACTAAAACGGTTAACTTTCTAAGGTTGTGGTCTTCTCGCTCAACAGAGGACTTTGATTTAGATGAGTTCAACAAAGGCGACTACGTTGAAGCGGTGCGATCTAAAGCCATTGGTGAAACGATCTCGAAGGTGCTTTATCCAAACGATACAACGGAAAATGGCAAAGAGCTAAGGCTAGTACAGCAGTACTTTTTCGTGGCCTGTTCTTTGGCAGATATTTTACGACGTTTTGAACGTAATAACGGCTCTGATTGGGAAGTGTTAGCGGAGAAAGCCGCGATCCAACTAAATGATACACACCCAGCGATTGCTGTCGTGGAGTTGATGCGAATTTTAGTGGACGACAAGCGCCTGCATTGGGATCAAGCATGGTCCTTAGTAACCCGAATTTTTGCTTATACCAATCACACTTTGTTGCCAGAGGCGCTTGAGACATGGAGTGTTGCACTGTTTGAAAAGGTATTGCCGCGTCATTTGCAGTTTATTTATGAAATCAACCACCGCCTGATGGATGACGTGGAAGCCCGCTGGCCAGGACGTGATGACATTAAGCAAGCGCTTTCTATTATTGAAGAAGGGCCAGGCAAGATGGTACGTATGGCGCACCTTGCAGTCGTGGGTAGCCATAAAGTGAACGGTGTGGCTGCTTTGCATTCTCAGCTCTTGAAAACGGATTTGTTTGCGCGCTTTGACGAGTTCTATCCAGGTAAGTTTACCAACAAAACCAATGGTATTACCCCAAGGCGCTGGTTATTGAACTGCAATTTAGGTTTAGCGCAACTATTTGATCAATGCGGTATCGAATCTGATTGGCCAAAGAATTTAGACCGTTTACGCAAGTTAGAAGATTTCGCTGACGACCCAGAATTTCAACAAGCCTTCATGAAGGTGAAGTTGCAAAACAAACAGGTATTAGCGCAAGTAATCAAAGCGGAGTGCGGTATTGATGTAGACCCAAACGCTATGTTTGATGTGCAAATCAAGCGTTTGCATGAATACAAGCGTCAGCATTTAACCTTGTTAAATATTTTAACCTTATATCATCGATTACTTAACAATCCAGATATGGATATGGTTCCTCGCGTCTTTATTTTTGGGGCCAAAGCCGCGCCAGGTTATGGTTTAGCTAAAACTATTATTTATGCCATTAATGCTGTAGCGGAAGCTGTTAATAACGATGTTCGCATTCAAGGTAAATTAAAGGTCGTGTTTCTGCCGAACTATCGTGTTTCGTTGGCGGCGAAGATCATCCCAGCGGCAGATTTATCCGAACAAATTTCCACTGCTGGTAAAGAAGCCTCTGGTACAGGGAATATGAAATTGGCTTTGAATGGCGCATTAACCATCGGCACCTTGGATGGCGCTAATGTTGAGATTCAAGAAGAAGTGGGCGATGAGAATATCTTTATTTTTGGGCTGAAAATCGAAGATGTTCAGGCGCTTGATCGTACAGGCTATAATCCGTACGACTACTATTACGGAGATGAAGAACTGAGGAATGCATTAGATTGGCTGTGTTCAGGGTATTTTAGCCCATATGAGCCGCATGCATTCGATGAAATCCGTCGCACCTTATTAGATCACGGTGATCGCTTTAAAGTGCTGGTAGATTATCGTGCTTATGTTGAATGCCAAGAACGAGTGAGTGAGGCTTATCGAGACCAAAATCATTGGGCGAAGATGGCGATTTTGAATACGGCGAGAATGGCTAAGTTTTCATCCGATCGAACCATCCAAGAATACGCAGACGAAATTTGGCATTTGTCTGCTTGCCCAATCTAAAAATGAAAGGGCTATAGATATTCGTCGCGGATAGCTTGGTAAGTGCCGTTACGTTTAATGATCTGTAGTCCTTTATTGAACTCTTGTAGCCGCTCACGTGACTCTGGGTAGTGTTTACTGAAACAGACGTGCAAGGGGACGAGTGGCTCAGAAACAATGTTAGTCACTTTTAGGCGTTTGTGAATCCCAAGGATACGTGCTTGATACAGAGCGGGGTAATCAGACACATAAAATAGGTCAGCTTCGCCACTGACAACAGAGTTTAGGCCTTGGGCGATGTTTTGTGCTAATTGATGAGGAATGTTGAGACTTAGCAATTGTTGTTCCATATCCCAGCCTTCTACGGAAATCGTTTGATAATCCGCAAGGTCATATACAGACTCGATGCCATGAGTATCAAGCTCTACTCGACTAATCACCGCACGACTGGTTGTGCTTAGCTCGTCACTGAAAAACATAAAAGGAGCGCGTTCAGGCCGTCGAGAGCAGGTGACTGTTCCCAAGACGTTTCCTTCTTGTAGATTTTGAACAATGCTTTGCCATGGTTTTTTTTCAAATATGGTCTGAATACCAACGGCTTTGAAAGCGGCTTTGACCACACGTATGTCCATACCAGAGATACTATTATCTGATTCTGAGATCATAATGTAGGGAGGAAAGTTGATCACAGGTAATGTGACGGTCTGAGCCCAAGTATTCATTTGAAAACCGCAAATAACGGACAGCAGCAAAGATTTTTGCATTCGCTGAAAAAACACGTAACCCCCCATAAAGTGATCGTCCTAGAGGCTGGTTGCTGCAAAAAATGCAAGCAATGTTCAAGGACGCGCTAAGATAACACAGACGACCGAAAAAGTGGCAGAAAAACTGGTGTTTTTGTGTGCTAAATAGAGGGCTTATAACGGTAAAAATACTAAATAGTTAGGCACTGGCTTCAGAGTATTGAAACCAGTGCCTAATGGGTTATAAAGACATTACAATACGGCCTGTGATATCGCCTTTTTCCATGTCTTCAAAGATGGCGTTGATATCGTCGAGCTTTTTCTCGGTAATGATTGCTTTGACTTTGCCACGTGCCGCGAATTCAAGACACTCTTCAAGGTCTTTGCGAGTACCAACGATTGAACCAACAACACTAACGCCATTAAGAACAGTATCAAAGATAGGCAATGGCATGTCTTCAGGTGGCAGGCCAACTAATACGCATTTGCCGCCGCGACGAACCACGTCATAGCTTTGTCGGAACCCCGCTTTACTCACTGCTGTACAGACACTGCCATGAACACCACCTGTTGCTTCACGGATATCTTCGACCACATTGTCTGTTTTAAAATCAAAGAAGTGCTCAGCTCCTAGTGAGGTGGCTAATTCACGCTTCGCTTCACCGGTATCAACGGCGACGACGCGTAAACCCATTGCTACGGCATATTGAACAGCTAGGTGCCCAAGTCCACCTATACCAAACACTGCGACCCATTGGCCTGGTTTTGCATCGGATACTTTTAATGCTTTATACGTTGTTACACCTGCGCAGAAAAGCGGAGCCGCATCCACGAAATTTAAGTTCTCAGGAACTTTAATGACGTAGTCTGCATGCGCTGCACAATATTCGGCGTAACTGCCTGCGACCGAGTAGCCTGCATTTTGTTGCGACATACACAAACTTTCTTGTCCAGCTAAGCAATATTCACAATGACCACAAGCACTGTAAAGCCATGGAATACCAACTCGATCACCAAGGCTGAGATGTGTTACTGCGCTGCCGAGCTCTACAATTTCACCAACGCCTTCGTGGCCAGGAATTAGCGGCAGTGTAGGTTTGACGGGCCAATCACCGTGGCAGGCATGTAAATCCGTATGACAAACACCACAGGCATGAATTTTAACTAAGATTTGGTGTGGTTCAATGGTAGGCTTTTGTACGTCTTCAATGTTAAGGATTGAGCCAAACGTATTGGCAACAGCAGCTTTCATAAAATACTCCCTTAATTATTTTAGTGTCGCTCAGAAGATAAGAAGAATTATCAACGGCTGTTTTAACACTAGTGGAACGTGTAATAATTACTTGTTTCGTAGTCCAAAACTGTTGTCTCTGAGTCCATATATGCATGTTTCATGCTTTTGATAAGGTTTAAATAAGGTTGTTTTTATGACGCTGTCACTAATGGTTTTACTCTCGGTTATTGCTTTTGGAACCTACATTCAAACAGCAACAGGGTTTGGCTTTGGTTTAGTGGTATTGGGCATTGGTGGTGCACTTGGTTTATTGCCAATAGCCGACTTAGCGTTTATTGCCAGTGCGCTAAGCATTGTAAACAGTGTGTCGGGCTTATATGGAAATGTTTGGCGACAGGCTCAATTTCGCCAGATGCTTGTATTTCTTGCCATAGCATTACCGATGGTGGCTGTTGGACTCTATTGGTTAGAACATATGGGTCAATATGCGTTGAATTTATTGCAAGGCTTGCTGGGGTGCGTGATGATACTCGTGTGCCTGAGTTCACTGTTACGCCCTGATCCGCAAGCGGCGTTATCCCCATCATGGCATTTTGGTGTCAGTGGTGCATTTGCTGGAATTTTGAGTGGCTTGTTTTCTACTGCAGGGCCGCCGATATCGTATTTGATGTATCGCCAGCCAGTTGAACTGATTGTTATACGAGCGACGCTATTGAGCGTATTTCTTGTTTTGGCTGGATTTCGTACCGGTGCGTCTATGGTCTCAGGACTTGTCACAAGCGATATGATTACGGTGTCGGTGTTGGGTGCGCCCATTGTGCTGTTCGGTACCATGCTGTCACGACGTTATCTGCTGTCATTATTACCCGCTACCATAGTAAAACGCATTGCCATGATAATGCTGTTGATTTCAGGTGGAACATTGCTGCTTAAAGCCCTTTATTAAAGCTTTTTGCTACCGAACAACGGTTAACAAAAAATGGCACCAGTTTTAAGCTGGTGCCATTTTTTGTAGTTAGGTGTGTAGTTTTTAAATTACACCAAGTTCGGTTAAGCGCTCATGTAAATAGGATCCTGCCGTATGCCGATCCGATAACACAACATCTGGACGCGGGTGCAGGAACAAAGGCAGTGAAATACGTGATTTGGTTTTATCAGTGCCTTCTGGATTGATAACGCGGTGGGATGTCGATGGAAAATAGCCTCCAGAGGCTTCTTGTAACATATCTCCAATGTTAACAACGAGGTTGCCAAAGTCGCATGGTACATCTATCCAGCGGCCGTCTTTGAGCTTTACTTGTAACCCTGGCTCATTCGCCGCAGGTAGAATAGTAATCAAGTTTATATCTTCATGTGCCCCTGCTCGAATGGCTCCGAGTTCTTCATCCCCTTGCAGAGGTGGATAGTGTAAGACGCGTAATAAAGTTTGGTCGCTGTTTTCAATCATACCTGATAGCGGTTGAGAGTAGTGACTTGCTACCTCTTCGGGTGAATGCTGTTCAATCCAACCGAGCAGCTCCTCAGCCAATGTGTTGGCTTCTCCGTAATAATGTGTCAATTGGTCTTTATGTTGTGCAGGGCACTGTCCCCAAGGGTAATAGTGGAAGTATTCTTTGATGTCTTTTTTACTGTGGCCTTTTGCTGTCTCTGACACTTCGGGGGGAAAGTAACCGTCTTGTGTGCCCACGTTATAGTGGTAAGTATGCTTTTCTGCACTGTTATAAAAATCTTGCCAGTCGCGGTATATGTCTGATACCAGTTGCTGGCGAATAGGGTGATTTTTTAGTACACCAAAGCCCGTTTCTCGAAGGGATTTGACAAAGTCTTGGGCGGCATTTGGACTGCGGTAATCGACGGCTTCTAAAGTCATGTTGTCTTCCTATGATCAAATTCGATATGTGCTAGAGGGTAACCTACTAACAGAAAATAAATTGATGAAACCAGAAAGTGTGACTAGGAAGACCAGCCATTATGGAAGAAATAGCGTAGGTCGATGGCTTCTTCAAGGTAGTGATCACGCCATTTCTCTAAACTAAGTTGTTGAGATTTGTCGTACAAGAGAGCCTCCATTTACGTCGTATGTGATAAAAATGTAACCGTTTGGTCGAATATTGATTAGTTTAACAGCATTTTTTGCAAAATGAAGGTGAATTCAGAAAATACGCGCTTGTTTCTAGGCAAATTCATTCTTTGGCCTATACTGGCAATACGGTTCTCGATTTACAGGTTTTTTGAAAGAGCGTTTTTATCAATCGAGAAAGACTGACGCGAGCTCTTGCGTCGTTTTCAAATAGAGGGCGTTTTGTATGACGAATACTTTTCAATCGTTAAAGCATCATTTTTTGATTTCTATGCCACATTTGAACGATCCAAACTTTGAACATACCGTTGTGTATTTATGTGAGCACACGGACACTGGCGCGATGGGGGTTATCATCAACCGTCCTTCCAGTATTGATTTTGGCGAGCTTGCAGAGCATTTGGGTATGCAGATGGCTCGCCCTAAACTGACTTCCGAAACCATCTATGTGGGTGGCCCTGTAGAGTCTGAACGAGGTTTTATTCTGCATTCTAGTGATAGAAGTTGGGGGAACACATTAGCTGTGACTGAGGATGTGTGTTTATCAGCTTCCCTTGAAACTCTGGAGCATATTGCTGCTGGAGATGGTCCTGAATCGTTTCTTATTACCTTAGGATGTGCTGGATGGGATGAAGGCCAGCTAGAAAATGAAATAGCGAACAATGATTGGCTGGTGTGTGAAGCGGATTTAGACGTATTATTTAATACACCGTGTGATATGCAGTTTAGTGCCGCGACAAAAGTACTAGGCTTGGATATGAGTTTTTTATCGCCAGAAATAGGACACGCTTGATGACCCAAGTGTCAACATCAGATACACCATCAAACCCCAATGCAGCATACACTGCATTGGGGTTTGACTTTGGTACGACCCGAATTGGCGTGGCTTTTGGCCAGAGCCTAACAGGACAAGGTCGTCCTCTTAATCCATTGAAAGCGAAGGAAGGCATTCCTAACTGGGATACGATCAGTGCTTTAGTTGAAGAATGGCTGCCAGATGCCTTTGTGGTGGGGTTGCCTTTGAATATGGACGGTAGCGAAAATGAAATGTGCCAACGGGCACGAAAATTCGCGAAGCGTCTACATGGACGTTATAACCGTCCTTACCATATGATGGATGAACGCCTCTCGTCCTATGAAGCGAAAGGGCATGTGATTGCTCAAGGCGGGCATCGGAACTTTAAAGAAAATTCGGTCGATGGGCTGGCGGCACAAATGATTTTGGAATCATGGTTTGCTCAGCAGGCGTCTGAACCCGAAGAATGAATCAAGGATAACCATCACAGATGACGTTGGATCTCGATAAAGCGCTGAACTCAATGAAACAGCAGCTAGCTGAATATTGTCAGCAGCACAACCTAGAAAACCCAATAGTAGTCGGTATTCATTCAGGTGGCGTATGGGTGGCAAATGAAATTCTTAACGCCGTACCTACCAGTGAAGAACTGGCAACGTTAGACATTACTTTTTATCGTGATGACTTTACTCGGGCGGGTCTACACCCACAAGTTGGGCACACTAATCTACCCGCTATCGAAGATCGTCACGTCATTCTGGTTGATGACGTGTTGATGTCGGGGCGTACGATCCGTGCTGCAATGAACGAGATTTTTGATTTCGGTCGTCCGGCGAGTATCACCTTGGCGATCTTGTTTGATCTTAATAGTCGTGAGTTGCCGATTCGTGCGGATATTGTCGGCGAGAAACTGACTTTGGCTGAAAATCAAAGGATAAAACTGTCTGGTCCGACACCATTGTCTGTTTCTGTGATGGAAACCCACTAAAATCAGTGCTTACGCTTTATTTTTTAAGCAACTCATACGACAATTAGTTCTTGGATACTGTGGTTCGCTGGTAATCATCTAGCCCCACGAATGCCCGGCGTAGCCAAGTCTACGCCGGGCATTTTCCTATCATACATAGTGATTGAGGAAAGCAAACTATGATGCGATCCGACCCTCGGGCGTTACAGTTAAACGAACAAGGTCAACTAAAGCACTTTCTAACCTTGGATGGCTTAAGTAAAGATATTCTGACAGAGATTCTCGATCGTGCCGAATCGTTCCTTTCAATGGGCGAGCAGTCCGTTAAGAAAGTCCCTCTGTTGCGTGGTAAAACAGTCGTTAATCTCTTCTTTGAAAATTCCACGCGTACTCGTACAACATTTGAGTTAGCGGCAAAACGCTTATCGGCGGATGTTATCAACCTCAATATCGCCACGTCAGCGACGTCGAAAGGTGAATCCTTACTCGATACTTTACAAAACCTTGAAGCGATGCAAAGTGACATGTTTGTCGTGCGCCATCAAGACAGTGGTGCTCCGCATTTCATCGCCGAAAACTGTACTCCAAATGTTGCCATTATTAATGCCGGTGATGGGCGTCATGCTCACCCTACGCAAGCAATGCTGGATATGTTGACCATTCGACGCCACAAGGGCCAATTCGAAGGTTTAAAAGTAGCCATAGTGGGAGACATCCTTCACTCCCGTGTAGCACGCTCTGAATTGCATGCTTTAAAAACGTTAGGCGTTGATGATGTTCGTTTGGTGGGGCCAAAAACATTGGTGCCAGAGTACTTTCGAGACATGGGCGCGACGATCTGTCATGACTTAAAAGTGGGTCTTGATGATGTGGATGTTGTCGTTATGTTGCGACTTCAAAAAGAGCGTATGGCGGGGGCTTTGCTTCCTAGTGAAAGCGAGTTTTACCGTTTATACGGTTTGACTGAAGAAACATTGGCGTGGGCTAAGCCCGATGCCATTGTTATGCACCCAGGCCCAATTAACCGCGGTGTGGAAATTTCTTCGGAGGTGGCGGATAGCGACCGAGCTGTCATTCTTGATCAAGTGACCAATGGTATTGCTGTGCGAATGGCTGTGATGTCCATGGCGATGAGTGGACAAATGCAAGAGCAACAGGCAGCAGGAGATGAGGACTAACTATGAAATTGCGTATTAGTAATGGTCGTGTCATCGACCCAAGTCAACATCTTGATGCTGTTGTGGATCTGTTTGTCGAAGATCATCGTATAGTGGCCATTGGCGAAGCCCCCTCCGATTTCGACGACTGCGATGTTATTGATGTCGAAGGGAAGTGGATTTTACCAGGGTTGGTTGATACCGCTGTTGCCTTAAGAGAGCCTGGCTACTCACAAAAAGGTACCATTGCCTCTGAAGGTCGGGCGGCCGTTTCTGGTGGTGTGACCACGCTGATTTGTCCGCCTAACACGAAGCCGATTGTGGATACCCCAGCCGTTGCTGCTTTGATTCAAGATAAAGCGGATGACGCGGGTATGGCGAATGTTTTCCCTATTGGTGCGCTCACGCAAGGTTTGCAAGGTGAGCAACTGAGTAACATGGTTGCTTTGACAGATGCAGGGTGTGTGGCGTTGTCCAACCATGGTTATGATATAGCCAGCAATCGAGTCCTTTCTCGTGCGCTTGAATACGCAGCAACACATGATTTATTGGTGGTCTTTCATTCAGATGATAGCAGTCTATCTGAAGGTGGATGCGCCCATGAAGGCATGATGTCTACCATGCATGGCTTGGCTGGAATTCCAGAAACAGCAGAGACCATTGCGCTGATGCGGGATTTGTTACTGGTTGAAAAAAGCGGAGTACGAGCGCACTTTGCTCGAATATCTTGTGCTAAGTCTGTTGAAATGATTGCCAATGCTAAAGCCTCAGGATTAGATGTCACATGTGATGTTGCGCTGCATAACCTGCTATTAACAGATGAAGTATTGAAAGAATTTGATGGTCAGTTCCATGTTATTCCACCATTGCGTTCTGAAAATGATCGTTTGACCCTTATTGAGGGGTTAAAAACAGGTGTTATCAATGCGATTTGTTCTGATCATCAGCCTCACGAAAAAATGGCCAAAGTTGCGCCGTTTGCGGCAACAGAGTCAGGTATGGCAAACGTAGAAGTTCTTCTGCCTTTAGCGCTACGTTTGATGGATGAGGGAGACCTATCTTTGGACCAGTTGCTCACAGCTTTGACCAATGGCCCAGCGGCGTGCTTTGGTCTTGAAGCGGGCTCTTTAGCCGCTGGCAGTTTTGCTGATTTCGTTATTTTTGATAGTACAGAAAAGTGGCTATGGAATCATTCAACGCGTAAGTCTAAGGGCTTGAATTCGGGCTTTTCAGGAGAAGAAATGACGGGTCGGGTTGTACAAACCTTCATTTCTGGACAGCGTGTATACAAACTTAACTAGCTTTGCTCAGAATACACTCTGACTTATGTTAGAGTTATCATGTTTATATAAATACGCCCTGCTGGGCGTATTTATATTTGTTAGATGCTTTAACTGGTTTGGTAATGGGACCTATGGATACAGCGAAAATGGATGCACTGAAGCAGGATGTGTCACAGACTGAGGCCGTGCATGAACCTCTGATACAACGAGACTTTTTATTACAGCTACGCAAAGTTGATCAGGTTTTGCTAGATCTAGTGGCGAGCAGCGCTGGTTTGACTTCGTATATTGAACAGGTTGTTAAAAGTATTTGGACGCTATTTCCTAATACTCTGCGTCCTTGCGTTATTTGGTGTGATAAAGAGCTGGTTCAGTGGCGCATTTTGAACTTTCAGGATTGGTCAGAAATGACCGATTCTCTAGGTGCTCTTCACCATATACCACAGACATTATCAACTTTCGTAGCCAGCCCTTCACGACCGTTTGCGAGAGAGCAAAATCTATCAACCAAAACGGATTGGACCTGTTGGCACAAGGCATTGAATGATCACTTCTTAGAAACATGTGACATGGTGAGTTTTCATGATGAGAATAAAAATTGGCTGACTTTTTGTCTATTTTCACCAAATCTGAGTAATGAAACTGAGCGTCGCCTGTACTATTGGTCCATCGAACAAGTGCTGCAAGCATTACCGTATTGGTTTAATGCCATCGTGAGACGCCTTCACACAGATGTTTTGCTGCAGGAACACACTAATGAAGTAACCGGTTTACTTCAGTCTCATGCTTTTGATAAAGCATTGGATATGATGTTGCGAGATGCACGCCGATATTTTCAGCGCTTGGCTTATGTCACAGTATTAGTGAATGAAGAAGCAAACGCTGATGAACTAAAATTGTTGTCAGATACGCTACGAGAAACGTTGCGAGACAATGATCTGTTAGCCAATAAAACAGATCATGAGTTTGTTATGGCTATGCGGATTATGCAGCTAGATGACGCTCCAATCGTGGCACAAAAAATAGAAAGAGCCTTACTCAAAGTGGATCCGAGCCAAGTTTCCATATTAAGTGGCGACGTCAAAATAGGCATGTCTTTGTACCCAGAGCAAGCGGACCATAAAAAGCTGCATGTTGCGTCTGTGGCAGCGGCTAAAGCTGTTTCGGAGCAGTTAGGTTATCGTCTCGAATATTACGGTCAGTTTGTTCAGTGCTTAGATGAAGCATACGACGTTTAATGCATTTAACACGTTAGAGGAAAAGTTGTGTCTGTCGCGGAAAACCTTAAGCATGTACGACAACAGATCTTAGAGCTAGAGCAAAGGGTTAATCGTACCTCCGGTAGCGTTTGTTTGTTAGCGGTAAGTAAAACTAAACCTTTAGCTGATATAGAAGCAGCTTATGCGGCTGGTCAGCGTAGATTTGGTGAAAACTACGTTCAAGAAGCGGTAGATAAAAACGAGAGTTTGAGCCATCTAAAAGATATAGAGTGGCATTTCATTGGTCCGATCCAATCCAATAAGTCTCGTCAGATAGCGGAAACGATGACATGGGTGCACACCATTGATCGAGAAAAAATTGCACGTCGATTAAGTGAGCAGCGTCCTGCTAATTTGCCTCCATTGAATGTTCTAATTCAAGTAAATATTAGTGGGGAAGTGTCTAAGTCCGGTATTTTATTAGAGCAGCTTGATGACATGATATTGTTGGTGAAACAGCTGCCTAATATCAAATTGCGAGGGCTAATGGCTATTCCTGCGCCGCAAACCAGCGAAACGGATCAAATTC
Organism: Marinomonas atlantica; assembly: GCF_001639725.1. Classification (GTDB taxonomy): domain Bacteria; phylum Pseudomonadota; class Gammaproteobacteria; order Pseudomonadales; family Marinomonadaceae; genus Marinomonas; species Marinomonas atlantica. Next base: position 31,624 of record NZ_LTAW01000010.1, on the reverse strand, counting down.
AAGTATATGCTCCGCTTTATCAGGCCTTTAAAGCACTGCAACAACAAGATTGCGATATTGACACCTTGTCTATAGGAATGTCTGGAGATATGGCTGCTGCCATTGCATCAGGCAGTACCATGGTACGTGTTGGGACTGCAATTTTCGGTGCGCGAGATTACACATCATAGCGAGTATAACTCGCATAAGTCATTCGTTAAAATAGGTGAAAAATGAGTTTAAAAATTGCTTTCGTAGGTGTGGGTAATATGGCATCTGCGATCATTGGCGGCTTGCGTGCAAGCGGTTACAAAGGCGAGTCTATTGTCGGCAGTTCCATTAGCGTAGACGACCATGCAGCGATTGAGCAGCGTTTTGGTATCAAAATGTATGTCGACAACAAAGATGCTGTCGCGCAAGCGGATGTAGTCTTTTTATGTGTTAAGCCTAATATGCTGCAATCAGTTGTGGAAAGTTTTGCCGATGTGGTACGTGATGATCAGTTGTTTATTTCCGTTGCTGCAGGTATTGAGCTTGGAGCATTAGCGACATGGTTGGTTAAGCCCGTTGCCGTGATTCGCTCTATGCCGAATACACCAGCATTGGTCGGCAGTGGTATGTCAGGTTTGATTGCCAATGACAAGACGACTGAACAGCAAAAAGAATGGGCTGCTCAGGCATTTGATAGCTTTGGTAGCCATGTTTGGGTCAATGAAGAAGACCAAATGCATACGGTCACCGCGTTATCTGGTAGCGCGCCTGCGTATTTTTTTCGTGTTCTAGAAGCCATGATTGAAGCAGGTAAGGCGCAAGGTCTGGATGAAGTTACTTGCCGTAAGCTGTCGACGTATGCAATGAAAGGGGCAGCTGAAATGGTGACTCAATTAGATGATGACATTGCCCAGCTTCGTCGTAATATTACCTCGCCAAATGGTACTACTCAGGCGGCGTTGGAAACGTTAGAAGAGCAGGGTATTGAACCACTGATGACTGCTGCGATCGAAGCTTGCGCTAAGCGCTCTAAAGAACTTGGTGAAGAGTTTGCCAACAATTAATGTAAATAGGAGCCAAAAATGGGCGATCCGCTAATTCTCATCGTTAAAACATTAGGTAATTTGTACCTATTTATTGTCTTGTTGCGTTTGGTTTTACAATTAACACGTGCGGACTTTTATAACCCTATCAGTCAAGGAATCGTGAAAGCGACCAGCCCTCTATTGAAGCCCTTGCGCAAAGTGATTCCGTCCATTGGGCGTGTTGATACGTCTTCTGTGATATTGGCTTTGGCTGTGCAAGCGTTAATTCTTGTTCTCGTGATGACTATTGTGGGTTACCAGCTAACGCCTACGCATTACGTGATTTATACGGTGGCAGGCGTGGTCTACCACTTGCTGGACTTGTATTTCTGGGCCATGTTGATTTCGGTGATCCTAAGTTGGGTCGCACCTTCGTCAAGTCATCCTGGAGCACTGCTGGTGATGCAAATATGTGAACCTTTGTATCGCTTATGCCATCGTTTTATTCCATCTTTGGGCGGTTTTGATTTATCACCGATCTTTATTTTTCTGGGTATTTCGGTGCTGAAACAATTTATTGCCCCTTTTGTTATTTAAACAAATTGGGAGTGATTTAGGCGGCTGATTTGAGTAGAGCAGAATATTCTTATATGATGCCCAGCCTAAAGGTAAGCCGAGAATCGTCTGGTTCTTTAAACAAAACTAACTTGGACTAAAGCTATGAGTACAATCGCAGTTTACCCAGGCACTTTTGATCCCATCACAAACGGTCATACTGATCTTGTGGAGCGTGCGGCTAAACTGTTTCCGAAGGTTATTGTTGCTGTAGCGGCAAGTCCTAAGAAACGACCGGTCTTGGCTCACGATGTGCGAATTGAACTGGCTAAAGATATCTTGGGGCATTTAGATAATGTTGAAGTACTTGGCTTTGATAACCTATTAACAGAGTTTACACGCTCTGTTAAGGGGCAGGTTGTTGTGCGCGGATTACGTGCTGTCTCGGACTTTGAGTACGAATTTCAGCTGGCGAATATGAACCGCGTTATTGCACCGGATGTAGAGAGCCTATTTTTGACGCCGTCAGAAAAGCACTCCTATATATCGTCAACATTGGTGCGTGAGATTGCTTCATTGGATGGTGACTTCGGAATGTTTGTTCACCCTAAAGTGAAGCATGTGTTAACCGAACACTATCATAAAGCCGCCTTGGCGGCTGAAAAGCGTTCTTGATTGATTATATGAATGCCGAACGGCATCAGATTAATAGGAGAGCATCATGTCTCTAATCATTACCGATGAATGCATCAACTGTGATGTATGTGAGCCAGAGTGTCCAAACGAAGCAATTAGCCAAGGTGAAGAGATCTACGTGATCGATCCTTCTAAATGCACCGAATGTATTGGTCACTACGATGAGCCTCAATGCCAGCAGGTATGTCCTGTTGACTGTATCCCTCACGATCCTAATTTTAAGGAATCAGAAGAGCAGTTGATGGAAAAGTACCTTGTGTTGACGGGTCAACTTTAATTAAAAAAGCCAAGCAAGAGTTGCTTGGCTTTTTTTATGCATCAAGAGCTCGATCTAAACGTCAGTTTTTAGGAGCTAGAAGCGCTTTTACTTCCGCACCGGTGGGCGTTACCTGATCTTCTCCAATTAGTAAAATTAGGGCATTTAAGCTAATGTGCTCACTTGATTTAGGGTGCGTCACAATGTTCCCCATCGTATCTTCAAAGCCAATGGCGGTCCCCATATCTCGTTGAATCAATTGAGTCACCACATCCGCCCAGCGTACATCGTATAACGAGACATTGATACGTACAGTGTGATCACCTTGGTAACGAAACAAATCTTCGAGTACTTGCTCGGTACCTGGTGCGACAATAGAGCGTACCAGCATTTCAGGGTAAGCGCGTATTGGTCGAATAACTGCTTTAGCGCCCGCTTCACGAAAGCGTTGGCGGTTTGCGTCATCAATGGCTTCTGCCAATATAAAAGCTTCTGTCCCGATTTCTTGGATGCGATGTAAGGTGTCAAATACTAAGCTGTCACTGTGAGCATTCAAGCTATCCGGTGACAGCACGACAATGTATCTGGCGTTTGCTACCCCAGCACTGTAGAGCATCCCAGGACTGGTTGCATCACCTGTGTGGTGAACCACGCCTTTTGCCCTAAGTGTTTCTGGTAGTCCCTCTGGAAATTTAGGTGTCAGAATTTGAATGGGTACATCATCTAACCCAGGGGTATTGCAAACTTGTTGAACCATCAAGCTCAAGTAGCGTTCAGTATTCGTTGAGGGGGTATTGATGATTAAAAGGTGATCCTGCATGTCGCTCCACTCCAAACGTCCTTTGATCTTCATTTCTTTACGTATAAGGCGCATTTCTACGTAATCACTGGCAATTTGAGCAAGTAAGGTTATGCCCATGCCATAGATTAATACAATGGTGGCAAACTGCCCCCAAAAAGTCGCTGCCGATAAGTCACCATAACCTGTGGTGCTGGCCGAGGTCATGGTTAACCAAAACGCTTGCCACCAATCTAAATCTTCAAAATACACCATCGCGATGCTGTGCACAGCAACCACCATAGCGAGCATGAAAAAACGCCGCTTTAGGTCTTTAACTGCATGAAGGTGAACTTGTTTGCGATATCTTAATCGGGACCGAGTCTGACGATGTATTAGCTTTCCAAGCAGCATAGTTCGTTCTCTTTATTCCGAGCTGGGTAATTCGTAATCTAGTTGTCGCCATGATTCATAGACCATCACAGCGACGGTGTTAGAAAGGTTTAAACTACGTGAGCCAGTTTGCATCGGCAAGCGTAAACGCTGGCTATAGGGCAGTGCTTCAATAAAATCGTTTGGCAGGCCCCTTGTTTCTGGACCAAATACAAGAACATCATTGGCTTTAAACTGTGCTTCAGAATGGGTGTGGCTGCCTTTTGTGGTTAAGGCATAAACAGTGCCCAATTGCCCTGCGTTCTGCTCTAGAAAGGTTTCCCAGTCGGCGTAGCGTTTAACATTTGCCAATTCGTGATAATCAAGCCCAGCACGACGCACTTTTTTCTCATCTAAATCAAAACCAAGCGGCTCGATAAGATGCAGCTTGTAACCCGTGTTGGCGCAAAGTCGGATGACATTGCCCGTATTAGGTGGAATCTCTGGTTGGTATAAAACAATATTTAGCATCTAAGGTCTCCTCAAGATGTGTTTATCATACCAGAGCGCGCTAATTTACTAACTTACCAATAAAAAATTTAAAAAAGTGTTGACGACTATAACCAGTTATTTATAATACGCCGCACTTGCCCAGATAGCTCAGTCGGTAGAGCAGAGGATTGAAAATCCTCGTGTCGGTGGTTCGATTCCGCCTCTGGGCACCATTTAAAGCCTCGCTTATAGCGGGGTTTTTTAGTTTCTAGCCCCTTCAAAAAACCAACCTTCAAATTCAGCATGTGTGATTGCCGGTTAACTATCTTTTAATCCCTAAGAAGCGCACTTACACATTCTTTCATCTTTTCTTATGTTTCAAAGCTCAGCTTTGCTATATTCGAAAGAATAGATAATGCTGTAGAAGATTGCTTTTAAGTAGCCCTTCTGCCAATGCGGGTACCAAGGTTAGAAAAGGGTATTTATGCTCATAAGTCAAAGTTTGAGAATAATTATTATTGCTGCAATTTGTTATTTTGTAGCGGGTTGGCTTGGACAAGCATTTGCCATTCCTCCGGGGTATGCAACGGTTATTTGGCCTGCATCGGGTGTGGCTATTGCGGCATGTTTATTATTTGGTTACCGCCCTGTCCTTGGCGTATTTTTAGGCTCAGCTTTAGTAAACATATCTATTGGTTATAGCAACACGGGCCAAATTTCTTTTTTAGTTCCTATACTCATTGCGTTGGGGAGTTCTGCTCAAACAGCGTTTAGCTATGCATTAATTCGGTATTTTATTGGCAAAAAACTTCACTTTTATAATATCCGACATGTACTGAGTTTTATTGTGTTGGCGGGCCCTATTGGGTGTTTAGTCAGTGCCAGTACGGGGACCTTCATCCTCTACTCTTTTGGCTTACTGCCAGCAGAACAAGCGACGATGAATTGGCTAAGTTGGTGGTTAGGTGACTCCGTTGGTGTGATCGTTTTAGTGCCATGGTTAGCGGTGCTGTTTCGCAAGCATTTTTCCGTATATTACGACCATCCTATTCGTATCATTATGGCGTTGTGTATTGTTGCGATAACGACAATAATTTTGTCGCTATCTACGGCCTACTTTGAGTTAGAAAAACAACATCAAGCTTTTGATTCTAATGCAGATTTGAGTTCAACCTTGCTCAGTGAACGAGTGAAGAACTCGGTCGATATTCTTTACGGTTTAGCCGGCTATATTCGAGGAAGTGATCTTATCTCACCTGAAGAGTTTAAGGAGTATAGTGAGATCGTAATGAGCCAAGATCGAGCAATCAAGGCGCTGTCTATGAATCATGTATTAGAAGCAAGAGATATATCCTCTTACGAAGCTACTATGAGTGCTTTGTATGGCTTCCCATTTGCCTTGAAACAAAAAAATATGGAAGGGAATATGGAGCCTGTTGGGCAGCGCGATCGATATGTTTCGGTTGGTGTCGTTTATCCACTAGAGCCTAATAAAAAAGCGATTGGATTTGATGTGTATTCTGAAAAAACCAGACGTACGGCCATTAAAAATGCAATTCGACTGAATGCTGCCATGCCGACATCTGCTATTACGTTGATTCAAAATACTAAAGCTGTGCTTATGTTTTTGCCTGCTTACAAGAATCAAAAACTTTATGCGATGGCAACGGGCCTATTTGAAATTAGCGATTTATCGTCGCGTATCCTTGACCGAAATCCAATAGATAGTATTGAAGTATATTTAGTTGATCATCAAGCCAATCAAACACCTTACATCTTAGCCTCTAGTAAGAATGCAACGTTGAGTAGTGAAGCATTATTAAAAGGCGTTTCAGAGCAAGCATTTCCGTTTTACCATCGCTCAATGATTCCTGTTGGTGCGCATCGCTGGGAGTTGGTTCACGTAAGTCAATCAAAGTTTATTGAGCAGCCTTGGGGGACGCATTTTGTGCTGGTGGGTGGCTTATTCGTGGCTGGGTTACTAGGTTGGGTACTAAGTTTGGTGTTTAGTCATGCTGCGCAGATTGAGAGACAAGTAGCCTTACGAACAAAAGAGTTGTCAAAAGCAAATTTGGCGTTACGTGAGTCAGGAGAGAAACTTAAGCTTGCATCACAAGAGGCTCAGGAAGCGAATCAAGCTAAGAGTCGCTTCTTAGCGAATATGAGTCATGAAATTCGTACGCCACTAAACGGTATGCTGGGTAGCCTTACTTTAATGAAGAGCCAAGCCATGAATATTGAGCAGCAAAAGCTGGTGGAGTTGGCGCACCAAAGTGGTGATTCATTACTGGATTTGGTGAATGATATTTTAGATTTATCTAAAATAGAGGCTGGTGAATTAGAGCTTGAACCTGAGCATTTTGACTTGCAGGATCTACTAGAGGATATCTCAAGTTTGATGCGTATCAAGGCGCAGGAGAAAGGATTAGTTTTAGTTGCTCCGCAAACGTTATTGCCTGAAGCAGTGGTTTTCGGAGATCGCTTACGAATACGTCAGGTACTTCTTAATTTGATTGGTAATGCGATCAAATTTACTGGCAAAGGTGGAGTGGTCCGGCTAATTGCTCACCAAGGGAGTCAAATAGGGGGTCAAGCAACATTTAAACTACAAGTTGTCGACAGTGGTATCGGTATCTCCGATAGCCTACAAAAACGTTTGTTCCAGCGTTTCAAGCAAGCAGATGCTTCTACGACAAGACGTTATGGTGGTACGGGTTTAGGATTGGCGATCAGTAAAGAATTGATCGAGGCCATGGAGGGTAAGATTGGCGTGGAAAGCCAATTAGGACAAGGCGCAACATTCTGGTTTGAGTTGAGCTTGCCAGTTAAGAAAAGTCTCGTGAATGCGTTCTCTTTGGAAACGTTGTCAAATGTTTCGAAGGTCTATGTAATCGGGCTTGAAGAAGATAAACCTTACGCTCAAGCCATGTTAAGGGAATGGCAATTACCCAATGAGTTTTTGGATGAGCTACCGCTCCCAAACCTTGTTAATGAAACCGATGTGCTGATGGTTGATGAGTCCTGTTTAAACGATGAGATTCGTCAAGTCTTGGCGATGTTTCAAAATCAAGTGATTGTGCTCGTGAGTCAGGGAAGTCAAAGTACCGAAGTTGAGCGTTGTGGCGCAGCATCTGTGTATAAACCGGTCCACCGTAAAGCATTATTTTCGGCATTGGAGAGCATTCAAAATCGTACACTTGAAACATCGGCTGATGATCCAAATGAGCAGATAGCATCCGCGAACTTACAGGCAAAAGTCTTATTAGTAGAAGATAACCTGACAAACCAAATTGTTGCTAAAGGTATGCTGAGCCTGTTTGGTTTAACAGTAGATGTGGCTGAGAATGGTCAAGTAGCGTTAGATATGATGGCAAAAACAGCCTATGATTTAATTTTCATGGATTGCCAAATGCCAGTCATGGACGGTTATGAAGCCTCTCGCGCGATCCGTTGTTTTGAGCCCGAATCGGCAACAGCGAAAGATGTGCCAGTGATTGCACTTAGTGCGAATGCAATGAAAGGAGACGATCAGCTGTGTTTTGAAGCTGGGATGGACGATCATGTTGCTAAACCTGTGTCAAAAGATCGGCTAAATGAGGTAATCAATACATGGATGGGGAAAAAACATCAATGTATTTAGTTGCTGTCATGTTTACTCAATAAGTTGAGTATAAACTGGAGTTTAAAAAGTGATGAGACTACCAGTATGAAAAGGATGATTACAGCGCTGCTTGCGATTTCTTTAATGAGCGCGAACGTAGAGGCAGCGAAGATTATTTTCACATCAAATGCCCCAGAATTATATCCAGATGAAAATGGTTATTCTCTGGCCAAGATCTCAAACTACGTTAAAAGAATGAAGCAAGGCGACGAGCCAGTTTTGTTTATTCATGGTGGTGACAGCCTTTACCCTAATCCATTATCGGTTTATGACAAAGGTGCTCATATGATATCCATTATGAATGCTATGTCTGTAGACGCTCTGGGTATCAATCGACGAGAATTTAACGACGGTTTTGATCAAATATCTCTTCTGAGTACGCAAGCTCTGTTTCCAATGGTATTGTCGAATTTACTGGATCGCCGCACTTTAAGTCATGTGGAAGGTGTGCGTCCTTATGCGTTGTTGCCACTAGGTGATATGACTATTGCCGTACTGATGACAGTATCGAGTGAAGTAAACACGACTTTTCTGTTTAATCAGGCTGTTGTTGATGAAACCTCTGAGCAGTTGCTGCGTTGGGTCGAGCAAGCACGTCAGCAAGGTGCTGATAAAGTTATGTTGATTACTGAAAATTCCTACCTTAAATCTGTCCCTTTGAATCGTTTAGGCAGTCTAGATATTATAATGGTGACTCAGGATGGCCCTGATAAAGTGCACTCTGAGCATCCATTAGTCATGTTCTCTGGTGGTATTGATGACGAGTTAGCGGTGATTGATATTCAGTCTACTACGATGACAGGGCATGTTGCTCATATTGCTAATGAGCCACCGGATGATCAACTTCAAACTGTGATCAAACGCTATACCAGTCAATTAGATGTTGTTTTAAATCAAGAGCTTGTCACCCTTGCTGCGCCAATGGATTCTCACCGCAGTACTCTACGAAGTGAAGAGTCTCGTTGGGGTAACATCGTTTTGGATGCGATACGTCACTATACTCGAGCGGATTTTGCTGCGACAGTCGGAGGTGGAATTCGTGGTTATCGTGATTATGAGGCAGGTTATGTTTTAACTCGTCGAGATGTACAGCGTGAGTTACCATTTGGAGGGAATGTTTACGTTGTCGAGGTGAACGTTGATAAAATCAAGCAAGTTTTAGAGCACAGTGTGTCGCGTGTAGAAGACTTAGACGGCCGGTTTCTTCAAGTATCTGGGCTGCATTATGAATACGATGGGAGTAAACCTGTGGGTCTACGCATCTTAAATGTAACAAATGCACAAGGACAGCCGCTTAATAAAGGTCGTTATACCCTAGCCATTTCAGATTATATGTTAGAAGGTGGCGATGGTTATGATTTTTCCAACGTGAAAGTTGTTTCAGATAATTTAAGTAGTCAGCGACTTACTTGGAATATTGTTTCTGATTATTTGGAGCAATTTGACACTATTTCCCCAGCCATTGAAGGTCGTATTATTAATCGTACCCCTTTGGGTAATACAGGTAATTAAGATATGTCCGATGAGTCGTTGAGTATCCGCAGAAGTTTGCGTGCTCGAATTGCAGCGACGGTTTTTATTATGGTGCTGCTGATGTTGATATCGGGCGCTTTTTCGCTGTATTACTTTTCCCAATTAAATAGTGCTGTTTCGAAGCAATCTGAACAAGAGCTGCCTGCACTAAAAAGGTTGAATAGTATTCAGCTGAGCATCACACGTTTAGCAACACTCTCTAATGAGATCTCTAATAGTAATTCACCAGCGTACAGTAGAATATTAATGTCTCAGGTACGCCAGCAGATAGAAGAGCTACAGCTTAGTTTAAAAGCGCTTAGTACTGGGAATGAGCAAGTTCAAAGACTGACGGAGATTGTCGCAAAAGTTGAGCCAAGTGTTATGAATATGTCTCGCTCTAAAGCAATGTTAGATCAAGTGGAAGACGCACTGTTTGCACGCACCACGGAAGCTTTAAGACAAACTATAGAGCATTATAAATTAGTAGAACAGGCATCTACGAAGGTGTTGCTGGACGGTCTTTGGCAAGATCTAAATCAATTGGCGATAAACAAGCACCTTTACGAGCAGAATAGAACGCTGATTAACATCCGCAAAACATTGGCATCGTTAGCGCAACGAGATGAATTGTCATTTCAAGCGATAAACCCATTGATCAGTGCACCTAAAGGCGTGTTCGAGCTGCTTTCTCAAAAAGAAGTTTATCGAACAGAGGTGCTGGGTCTGAGCACTCAGAACCGAATACTTTTAGGTAACGTGGTGGACTTTGGGCATCGTGTTTATATTGAGACTGAAGACACTGTAACACTTCAAGCAAATGATATTTCTACAAGTTCTGAGCGTTTTATTGATGTCCTTACGGTGATGTTTGTTGTTCAACTGTTAGTCGCTTTTTCGTTAATAATATATCTCAATCGAGAGTTATTCAGACGTTTGCAAGCATTAAAGCACCTAGTGGGTCAGCAAAAGTCTATTACCGATGATGATGTGGCGCTGTTCGATGAGCGCAATGAGCTAGGTGTATTAGTAAAGCAGCTACAGAATTATGTCGATACGATTACCGCTCAGCAGAGACAAATTGAAACCACAAGCCATCAATTGCAGACGATTATTAAACATTCTCATATGAAAGTTGCCGTGTTTCAAAACGAGTGGTTACTATACAGCAGTGAGTCTTTAAATCAGTTATTTGCAGGGCAAGAGCTGTCCTGTATCGATGACTTCCCAGAAGCTGTGCAATTGTGTGTTCGATTGTCGAGGCATGAAATTCAAGAGACAGATAAACAGGCGTATTTTGATGAGCAAAATCAGCATTGGTACGAAATTGCCAGCAATGCAGTTTTTTGGGATAACCAACAAGCCGATCTAGTATGCCTGATGGATGTCACCGAACAAGTCAAAGCAGAGCAAGAGTTCAAACGAACTCTGATGGTGGTTGAAAGTGAAGCGAAAAAAGATCCTCTCACAGGGTTATTGAATCGTAAGCTGTTTGATACACAAGTGGCTTCTTTCCAATCAGGGGAGGGGGAGTGTGGCTATGCCGTTTTGTTATTTGATGTTGATTACTTTAAACAATACAACGACCAGCTAGGCCACTTACAGGGAGATAACATTCTTAAAATGGTTGCATCTGTCATTAAACGCAATACTCCAGCGTCAGGTCTTGCGATTCGCTATGGTGGAGAAGAGTTTTTAGTCTTCATTCCAGATTGCCTTGAGCGTAGTGCAGTGAATATTGCGCAGTCCATCGTTGAGGATGTCTATAACCAGCATATTCCTCACCCAACATCACCTCATAAATATTTGACTGTGAGCTGCGGTATTAGCGTCCAGAAGGGTGCTGAAGACCCTGTTCTAAAGGTATTTGATCAGGCAGATAAAAGTCTTTATAAAGCAAAAGGTAGTGGTCGAAACTGCATGATGGTGTGGCGCGATCTCCATCAAGTAGGCTCACAGAAGAACCTCCATTGACTCAGTAGTAGATAATTTTATGTTCAACGTCTCACGTCGACTTGTGGTACCGGACTCTGTCAGAGTTCATCGATATCAAAGCCTCCCAGAGCTTGCACCATCTATATTGTTTTTTAGTGGTGGCTCTGCGCTAAATAAAATCTCACGCCAGCTCAAACGCTATACACATCATTCGATCCACATGGTAACCCCGTTTGACTCTGGCGGTAGTTCGGCAAAGTTACGTCAAGCATTTGATATGCCTGCGGTAGGGGATTTACGCAGCCGCATTATGGCCCTGGCTGACGAAACTGTTTTAGGGCAGCCCGATGTGTTTGATTTGTTCAGCTACCGATTGGCACACGATATGTCTGATGAGCAGTTGTGGCAAGAGTTTAGCCAATTAACGGATGGTTCACATCTTTTGATGCAGCCAATTTTGGCACCAATGAAATCGTTGATCAAAGCGCAATTAGCTCGACTACAAGCAAACTTGCCAGAGGATTTTGATCTTCGGGGAGCCAGTGTTGGGAATTTAATTATTTCGGGAGGGTATTTAGGTAATCAGCAGTTGCTTGATCCCATTATCTTTCTATTCTCTCGGTTGGTTAAAACACTTGGTGAGGTTACGACGATTGTAGATGAAACACATCATTTAGGGGTTCGCTTAGCCTCTGGTGAATGTATCTTAGGCCAACATTTAATAACCGGAAAAGAATGTCGACCGCTGTCGTCTCCAATTAAAGAAATCTGGCTTAACCATGGATTGATAGAAAACCATCCAATTTCAGCGCAAGTCCCTGAAGACCGTCGACAGAACATCGAACAAGCCGACATCATTTGTTACCCACCGGGTAGCTTTTTTACCAGTGTTGTCGCGAATTTACTGGTATCCGGCGTTTCCGAGGCGATCATAGCAAACTCAAACCCTAAACTGTATTTGCCAAACTTAGGGGAAGACCCCGAACAAAAAGGTTGGCCGCTCATGGCTCGTATCGAATATTTGCTCTGTTTGATGCTGAAGGCCCCCGAGCTAAATCGTCAGACGCCGGTACTTAATTGGGTATTGTTAGACAGCAAATACGATTACGGTGAGGTAGATGAAGCACGACTGCAGCATTGGGGCGTAACGGTTATAAGAGCAGACCTGATTTGCAACAAGCCAGACCGTTATGATGAGCAGCAGGTTGTCGAAGCTCTATTATCGTTTGCCTAATGACAATGTGTTGAAAGAGTGACTATAAATCGTGTATTGAAAACGATACACTTAATGAAATTTGTAGAAATATTGAGCGGTTAATTGCTCTTAATTCATAGGCGGTTGTAACTCTAATGAGCAAAAAAGTTCTCATATGTGATGACTCTGGAATTGCGCGTAAGCAGTTAGCTCGAGTTTTGCCCAAGGAATGGGATGCTCAGGTAGAATTCGCGACAAACGGTCAAGAAGCACTGGAGCATATTCAGTCCAACGAAGTTGATGTTCTGTTTCTAGATTTGAATATGCCTGTGATGGATGGTTACCAAACGCTAGAAGCATTGCAGTCGGTCGCCAACGCACCTCAGGTGCTAGTCGTTTCGGGTGATATCCAGACGAAAGCCTTGGAACGTGTAAAAGCACTGGGCGCTTTGGATTTTCTGAAAAAGCCTGTCGATCAAGACATATTGGAAAAAGCACTTGAAGACCACAACTTATTTGGTGATGGTTCGAACTCACAAGGTTTAGTGCTTGAGAGCAGTGCAGCAGATGATTTCAGTCTGAGTCAATGCTTGCAAGAAGTGTCAAATGTCGCGATGGGTAGAGCTGCGAGTGTATTGGCGGATATGCTCAATGTGTTTGTGAAGCTACCTGTTCCCAAAGTTAATATTTTGGAGGTCAGTGAGCTACAAATGGCCTTGACCTATGGTGCAATGAATACTGGTCGTTGCTCCGCTGTGACTCAAGGGTTTGTCGGGTCTGGTATTGCAATGGAAGCACTGCTGATTTTTTCTGACTCAAGCTTCCCTGAAATGGCCAAATTGTTAAATGTAACGGAAGATATTGATCATAATTTAGAAGTTGAACTGCAGATGGATATTTCATCTGTATTAATAGGGCCTTTTATAAAGGCTCTGGGCGACCAGCTAAATATTGATTTCAGTTACAGTCATCCGGTGGTCTTAGGTCAGCATATCAAAGTCGCTGATCTTATTAATGTGAAACGCGCTCAATGGAAACGAACACTGGCTGTTGAGATCGTATATGAAGTGGATAATTACCAAATTAGTTGTGATTTGATGTTGTTGTTCACAGAAGATTCCTTACCCGTACTGGAGAATCTTTTGTCTTATTTGGTTGAGGATGATTGAAATGACGCAACAGACAGATATGACCGAGCTGCATTGGTTATTTGATATGTTGCAGCATATCGATGTGGGATTGGTTGTGATCAACAAGAATTATGAAGTGGAGCTTTGGAATGGCTTCATGGAAAACCATTCTGGTGTGAGTTCTACAAATGCCCGCCAGCGTAGTTTGTTTGATATCTTTCCATCCATTAACCAAAACTGGTTACAGCAAAAACTGGATACGGTATTAGCGTTAAGAACGCCTATTTATATTTCATGGGAACAACGACCTTATTTGTTTCCGTTTAAGTCTTACCGAGCCATCACTAGCATTTCAGAACTGATGTTCCAGAATATTGTGATTCGTCCGATTAATAATGCCAACGGTACGGTAAGTCACTTATGCTTAGTGGTTTATGATGTAACGGATGTAGCGGTCAATAAGGCTGCACTTTCTGCTGTTAATCGTAAGCTGGATCAGCTGAGTAAAACGGATGGACTGACCGAATTACACAATCGTGCTAGCCTTGATCGCGCAATTAAGCTTACTTTTGACTCTTATATACAGAATGGCAGTGGCCCTCACACGCTAGTCATTGTTGATATAGACCATTTTAAAAGTGTGAATGATAACTATGGGCACCAGACAGGTGATGTAGTGCTACAAGAAATGGCGAAGATGTTGTCTAGTGGATCTCGTCGAGGGGATTTTGTTGGCCGATACGGTGGTGAAGAGTTCTGTATTTTGCTGCTGAATACTACAAAGGAAAATGCCAAAATTTACTGCGAGAAGATTCGGTGCCAAGTAGAAGAAAATGTCTTTAAAACCAGTAAAGGTGATCTAAATATTACTATTAGCTTAGGCTGTAGTGAGCTTAACCAAGCCCACGATTCGATCGAACAGTGGGTCGAAAGTGCGGATCAAGCACTTTACAGTGCCAAAGACAAAGGCCGTAACCAAACCGTGATTGCAGGCTAGATCTTCCAGTGACGTTAGAATAAGGAAAAGGCTCTTATACATAGTGTAAGAGCCTTTTTGCTTTATATTGCTACAGGGCGTCGCGAGCCTTTGCTGCAAGGCGTCTTTCTATAGCCGAGATCATCATCGAAGCGATGTCTTCATTGGTGGCGGTTTCTATGCCCTGTAGTCCTGGGGAGGAGTTTACTTCAAGCAGCAATGGACCATTGTTAGAACGAATTAAATCCACGCCTGCTACTTTTAAGTTCATCGCCTTAGCGGCTTTGATTGCAATGCGTTTTTCCTCAGCCGTGATTTTCACTAACTCAGCGCGACCACCTTGATGGATATTAGCGCGGAACTCTCCTGGAGCGGCTACACGCTGAATGGATGCGACCACTTTGCCATCGATTACAAAGCAGCGTAAGTCTTTACCACTGGCTTCTTTGATGAACTCTTGCACTAAAATATTCGCATTAAGGCTCTTAAAAGCGTTAATGACAGATTCAGCGGCCTTTTTCGTTTCCGCTAGAACGACCCCTTTACCTTGTGTGCCTTCTAATAGCTTTACAATGAGTGGCGCGCCACCCACCATATTAATCAGATCGTTTGTGTCTAAAGGTGAATTAGCAAACCCAGTTGTCGGAATGGCTAGTCCATGTTCAAGCAGTAATTGCAGTGAGCGCAACTTATCACGTGATTGAGCGATTGCAGTGGAGTCGTTTAGACAGAAAATGCCCAATGATTCAAACTGACGTAGCAAGGTGCACGCATAGAACGTCATGCTTGGTCGAATGCGTGGAATTACTGCATCCAAATCGTTCAGAATACGGCCGCCTCGATAGTGTATTTCGGGGGTAGTAGCATCCAGTTTCATATAGCAGTGGCGCACGTTGAGAAACTGCATTTCATGCCCCATAGCTTCGCCTGCTTCGATGATGCGGCGGTTGCTGTATAGCTCAGGGTTACTCGCGAGTACACCAATACGTAAACCGCCTTCGCGAATCTCTGGTGTCTCATACAGCTTTGCTAGCGTTTCTTGTGGGCGATCTCCGAATATACAACTCACTTGAGGATCAACCAGTAGGCGGCCGTTCATGGCTTCTCGGCCTAGTAGCATGCGATAACCCATGCTGTCGCGATCCGTTAAAGTAAGCTCTACTTCCCATGTGCGCTCACCAAGCTGTAACGGTACTTGAATGACGTAACGTTTCTCTCGGTCGCCGCTTGAGCTTTTGATAACCCGTTGATCAACGACCTCAGCCTCGCAGTAAACAACGACTTTACGACTTTCTTGAATTGGGTGAACTTCAAATGTTACCCAAAGTTGGCCTGCTCGCTGGAAGGACTGAATGTTGACCGCATGCAAAGACGATGTCTTAGCTCCTGAGTCGACACGAGCTTTAATTGCAGGGATATTTAATGAAGGAAAGGTGCACCATTCGGCGTTACCGATCACAGATTTCTGGTCAAAATAATCACTCATCGTGTCATATTCTCAAGAGTTTTAAGAGGAAGAAGCGTATTAAATAAGGATAGTAGAATTAGACTGTTTTGCTTGATTTATCCTTGTCTTTACCGCGTTGCGTTATAGCGTAAAGTCGGCCAATAAGTAAGCAATTTTTTTAATCACAGTGTTATTTTGTGATTTGAATGTTCAGCATAACGTCAAACTATTGTAATACAGGTGTGAAGGGCTAATATGACTCAATTGAAGAGAATTTTGGAGCGATAAATGGATGCTCAGCTGATGCGCGAGCTAGAGGAATTAGGCGGTGAAATACTGCCTAATAGTCTTAGAGAATGCGATGAAATTATCATCGATCAGCCAAGTTTCACGGCCCGTATTGCACTATGGGGCGGGCACTTGGTGAGTTTTGTTCCGGCCGGGCAACCTGACTTACTGTTTCAATCGGCTAATGAAGGGGCGCAAACGCGTTTTGGGCGTCGCCATTTTGGTGTACCGGTATGCTGGCCTTGGTTTGGTTCGAATGCCGAAGACGAAGATTTACCTGCTCACGGCTTAGCTCGATACTTTCGTTGGCAGCTAGTTGAAGTCGGACGTTTCAAAAATGGTGATGTGAAAATCGTTATTCGGTTGGCATCAGAGGATCATCCTCTTATTGAAGAGATGTGGCCATATGCGTTTGAGTTGCGTCAAGTGTTCCGGTTGGGGGACGGGTTTAGTATCAATTTTTCTGCGGCCAATCTAACCGACAAACCCATGCCTATTTCTGAGGCACTTCATACTTATTTCCATATTGGCGATAATCAATCCGCTGAAGTGCACGGTTTAGATGCTGTGAAGTATGTTGATAAGTTTGATGACAACAAAATATCGAAACAATCTGGTGCCGTTTCGCCCTGTGAAGCATTAGATCGTGTTTATCTAAATGCTCCAGAAGTGTTAGAGCTTCATGATCCTGTGTTTAAGCGTAAGTTTGTAGTGGCGTCGGAAGGGGCTCAATCTACAGTATTATGGAACCCTGGTGAAGCGCTTGCGACGTTAAGAACGGATATGGAAGAAGGTGACTATCGTCAATTCGTTTGTGTTGAAACTGCTAACGCACTGGATAACCAGTATGAGATCCCAGCCGGTGAAATGCATCAGCTGCGCTTAACTGTTCATGCTGAGGCGACCGCTCAAGATTAAACGAGCGCGAGCGTATATTGAAAAGCCCGAGAATGTCGTATTTTCTTGGGCTTTTTTGTGTTTACTCAGTGCACGCTAGTCTAGATCGTATTCCATGATCAACGGAGCGTGATCCGAAAAACGCTGTCCTTTATAGACACTGCCACCTTGAATGACGTGTTTCAGACCAGGTGTTGTGATTTGATAATCTAAGCGACCGCCTTCATCTAGTTTCCAAGCGCGTTCATAATCAGGCCACCAAGTGTATTGTTTATCTTGTTTGTTTACTTGACGGAACGCATCGATGTATTCGTGATCATTGAAGATCTCGTTAATCCATTTGCGCTCATCAGGCAAAAATCCTGAGTTACGTTGATTGACGAACCAGCTGCTCACGTCAATGGGTGAACGCGCCACATTACACGTACCACAGAAAATAAACTCGCGACGTTTGCGGCGTGTTTTGATTAAGTGGTTCTTGAAACCTTCCATAAAGCGATACTTTTGTTCTTGTAGCGCTTCTTCGTGGTTTGAGCCGTGCGGCGTGAGGAATGAGCCAATGCTGACGTTGTCGAAATCGGCCTGTATGAAACGGCCTTCGAAGTCACATTCAGGGAATCCCATTCCTGTCATAATTGCTTTAGGCATGGCTTTACTGTAAATGGCCACACCTGCTTCTTCTGGGTTTTCCATCGAATCAAAAAAGTACGCGTTGTACCCTGGTGGAAAGAAAACGTTGTCGTTTAAGCTGCGTTCATCCGCTTGAATGTCTTGCAGACACACCACATCTGGGTCTTGGCGTACCATCCATTCGAAGAAACCGCGTTCTGCTGCTTGTTTTATACCGTTTACATTAAGGCTGATGACCTTCATTTCTGGTCCCTACAATTCCTAGCCGTGTGTTATATTAGCGCCCATTCCTTGTCAGGAAAGCATATTTTTCTGGCAAGAGGCAATTTGTTTATGGTTATTTATCTTTCTGGAGTCGGCATGAAACCTTACCAAAGAGAATTTATTGAGTTCGCCATCGAGCAAAACGTATTGCGTTTTGGCGAGTTCACACTTAAATCGGGACGTGTGAGCCCTTATTTCTTCAACGCTGGCTTATTTAGCTCAGGCCAAGCGTTGGCTAAACTGGGCCGCTTTTACGCTGCAGCCCTAGTCGAAGCAGGCGTGTCATTCGACGTTTTATTTGGCCCTGCTTACAAAGGTATCCCGCTGGCGACGACCACTGCCGTAGCACTTTATGATCATCATGATATTGATACACCGTACGTGTTTAATCGCAAAGAAGCAAAATCACACGGCGAAGGCGGCACATTAGTCGGCGCTCCGCTGGAAGGCAACATCATGATTATCGATGACGTCATCACAGCGGGTACCGCTATCCGTGAAGTCATGGACATCATTAACACGGCGGGCGCAAAGCCAGCTGGTGTACTGATTGCTCTGAACCGTCAAGAGCGTGGCCAAGGCGAATTATCAGCGATCCAAGAAGTAGAGCGTGATTTTGATATGCCTGTGGTCAGTATTGTGTCATTAAATGACATCATGACTTATCTGTCAGAACAAGACTCTCCTGAGTTTGCTCAGCACCTTGAAGGTGTAAAAGCCTACCGTGATCAATACGGTGTCTAACGATTGATCACGCCTAGGCATGATCAATCATCAAGCTTGGAGCAATGGCTTGCCATTGCTCCTGCCAAGTTTGTGTTGGCTTTGTTTTAAACTCAGTACGCACGTATTGACGAATTTTCCCTTCTAATAACGCCAATAGGTAATTCGCACAAGCGTTAGTTCCCATCGCTGGGCGCATGGCTTGTTTCAGCTCAGACTCACGTAATACCTGACGTAACTGTGTTTCGATACGATCAAACAATTGGGCGATTCGCACACGTAGTCGCTCGGTTTCACCTGCTAGCGCATCCGCGGTTAGTAACCGACACATCCCAGGATTTTGCTCTGCGAATGCGAGCGTCAACTTCAGAATCATCTCTAATCGTACTAGCACATCGCTTTCTTCCTGAACAATACGATGAATACGAGTGAAAAGCGTTTCTTCGATAAACTCGATTAACCCTTCAAACATCTTCGCTTTGCTGGGAAAGTGACGATAGAGGGCGGCCTCAGAGACACCTACTTCTTTTGCTAAAGCAGCGGTAGTAATACGTGCTCCTGGGCTGCTTTCCAACATGGCCGCCAGAGCTTGTAAAATTTCCGTACGTCGATCGCTTTTTTTTGTCGTCATATCAATGTTGCCTATCGCTTTTGAAATTATGTTGTTTGCGAGTTAAGCGTTATGGTTTTGATTCGTGATCAAGGTCCCGACGCCCGTATCCGTAAAGATCTCTAGCAAGGTAGCGTGCGGCACGCGACCATCAATAATGTGCGCGCTCGTTACACCAGCATTGACTGCAGACAGAGCGCAGCTGATCTTCGGTAGCATGCCTCCATAGATGGTGCCATCTGCAATTAGGTTGTCGACTTGTATTGTGCTCAATCCTGTAAGCACCTTACCTTGCTTGTCTTGCACGCCCGAGATATTGGTTAGTAGCATCAATTTTTCAGCATTGACCGCTTCAGCCACTTTACCGGCCACTAAATCCGCATTGATATTGTAGGCATTGCCTTCTTCATCAATACCAATCGGCGCGATAACAGGAATCAGATCACTATTTTCTAAGACTTTTAGAACACTTGTATCAATGCTTGCCACTTCACCGACATGACCAATGTCTACTTGCTCTGGTGCGCTCATGCCTTCTGCTTGATGTTTTACAAACAATTTTTTTGCTTTAATAAATCCGCTATCTTTGCCTGTTAAGCCAATAGCTTTGCCGCCAGCACGAGTGATCATATTGACGATATCTTTGTTTACTTGACCCCCCAACACCATTTCAACCACGTCCATCGTCGCAGTGTCGGTTACACGCATACCATTGATGAATTTAGATTCAATGCTGAGTTTGGCCAGCATCTCCCCAATCTGTGGACCACCGCCATGTACCACAATTGGGTTGATGCCGATGGCTTTCATTAACACAATATCGCGTGCAAACCCTGCTTGAAGCGCTTCGTCAGTCATAGCATTACCGCCATACTTGATAACCAGCGTTTTGCCAGCAAAGCGTTGAATGTAGGGTAGAGATTCGCTCAAGACCTGAGCAACATCTAATGCAGATTCGCGTGTGTAAGCCACGATGGGAACACTCCTATTGTTATTTAAAGAGCTCTTTTGACTGAGTCAAAGAAGAGGGTGAAGTGACGCAAAGCATTGTTCGCCGAGCCTACTTGAAGCATGTAGCAGAATCATTACAGCGAGTGTAAGCGACCACTTATGTTATTAAAATAATAACGTGAACTGCGTCGACTCTCTAGTTATAAATGATGAAAGTTGACGCAAAATTGACCCCAAGAAGGGATCTTTATTTACTAAAGGTAAGAAGCATTAGGCAGTTCAAAAAGAGAGCTAATTTAGGTGAGCTTTACTCACCTAAATTAATCAACTGCGGAGAGTTACTTGGTTCCGGTAGAGCCAAAGCTACCAATACCGCGATCGGTTGCTTCAAACTCTTCAACGATGTTGAATTCAGCCTGAACCACCGGCAACAGCACAAGCTGTGCAACACGCTCACCGGGTTCGATAGTGAAGGTTGTTTGTCCGCGGTTCCAGCATGACACCATTAATTCGCCTTGGTAGTCGGAGTCAATTAGACCGACTAGGTTGCCTAAGACGATACCATGTTTGTGACCAAGACCTGAGCGCGGCAAAATGGTCGCCGCCAGATTTTGATCTTCAATATAAATCGCAAGGCCTGTAGGTAATAATGTGGTTTGGCCGGGTGCCAGTACAACGGCTGCATCAAGGCAGGCGCGTAGGTCTAAGCCTGCAGAGCCTTCTGTAGCATAACTTGGTAATGGCAGCTCTGTGCCGATTTTTGGGTTTAAGATTTTTAGTTGTATAGGTTGTTTCATTTGTTAGCTCATGACATTTGGGATTGGTATTGCGTGATCAGTTCGACAAGCTCGACTGCGAGGGCGGATTTCGCTTCTTTCGGCGGTGTCCATTGTTGGTTTTTAGACAATACAGTGACTTGATTGCTATCGCTGTTAAAACCAATATCTGTGCGTGACACATCATTGGCAATGATCAGATCTAAGCCTTTTCGTTCTAGCTTGCTTTTTGCGTAAGCAATTACATCTTGTGTTTCGGCGGCAAAGCCAACCATACATTTTGCGGCTTTTTCTTGGCTTAACGTGGCGATCACATCTGGGTTTTTAACTAATGTCAGCTGCATTTCATCGCAGTCACCAGTCTTCTTCATTTTCTGTGTGGCAACGTCTTTCATGCGAAAGTCCGCTACGGCGGCCGCACCAATAAAAACATCGGCCGACGATGTCATGGCTGCACGACACGCAGTAAGCATATCGTCGGCGCTTTTTATGGCAACCAGATGCACACCGCTAGGGGCAGGTAGATTGACTGGGCCACTAACGAGTGTAACCGTTGCGCCACGTACTTTGGCGGCTTCGGCGAGCGCGTAGCCCATCTTTCCGGAGCTGTGATTACTGATGTAACGCACGGGATCGATGGCTTCCATGGTTGGGCCGGCCGTAATAACCCAATGTTGGCCAGTTAAGTCTTGCTGTATAGGCATTAAAATAAACTTCAGCGATTGAAAAATATCGTCAGGTTCTTCCATGCGACCTACACCGACATCACCACAGGCTTGAGCACCGGAAGCCGGTCCAATCATGTCTACACCACGACTTTGAAGTGTTTTAAGGTTGGCTTGTGTGGCAGGGTGTTTCCACATTGCTTGATTCATGGCTGGAGCAAGAATCACGGGAGCCTCGGTAGCAAGACAAAGCGTGGTCAGCAGATCGTTTGCCATACCTTGACAGTAGCGCGCCATAAAGTCGGCCGAGGCCGGGGCCACTAAAATTGTATCCGCCCATTTTGCCAGTTCAATATGTCCCATACCGAGTTCTGCAGCCGGGTCGAGTAAACTACTGCGGACAGGGTGCCCAGAGACAGCTTGTAGGGTCATTTCAGTCACAAAGGCTTTAGCGCCTTCTGTTAGTACGACTTGTACGTCTGCGCCGGCTTTGGTTAATAGGCGGATCAGTTCAATGGTTTTATAGGCCGCAATGCCCCCCGTAATTCCCACTAAAATCTGTTTATTTAAAAGACTGGACATAATAAGCTTCTGATTACAAATTAGTCGATTTTACCGTGATGTTTCTATGCGACAGGATTTCGCCAGTGCACGGTATTGAGTTTGATAAAGCGTACCACAAGGAGGTGTTTATGAGTATCAAGCAATGGCCAGAAGCCGAACGGCCGCGAGAAAAATTAATACAGCAAGGCGCCCATATGCTCAGTGATGCTGAGCTGTTAGCGATCTTCTTACGTACCGGCACTCAAGGTGTCAGTGCGGTAGAGTTGGCGCGACGCGTATTGCATCAGTTTGGTGGGTTACGAGCGTTATTATCAGCCACACGCGAAGAATTCTGCCAAGGATTCGGTTTGGGCGATGCCAAATATACCCAGCTACAAGCCGTGCTGGAAATGTCCAAGCGACATCTACAGGAACAATTAACCCGCGATACCATTTTTAACAGCGCCGAAGCGGTGCGGACCTATCTTGCCACGCAACTACGGCACTCCCAGCGGGAAATCTTTGCCGTGCTATTCCTCGATTCCCAACATCGACTGATTCGATACCAAGAGCTCTTTATGGGTACCATCGACAGTGCTGCGGTGTATCCTCGGGAAGTGGTTAAAGCCGCTCTTACGCACAACGCTGCCGCCGTCATTCTGGCGCACAATCATCCTT
Source organism: Marinomonas atlantica (assembly GCF_001639725.1). Taxonomy (GTDB): domain Bacteria; phylum Pseudomonadota; class Gammaproteobacteria; order Pseudomonadales; family Marinomonadaceae; genus Marinomonas; species Marinomonas atlantica. The sequence goes on along the minus strand of NZ_LTAW01000010.1, from coordinate 8,599 downwards.
CGGGTGTCTCAGAACCGAGCCAAGCGGATATCAATATTACCGAACGAATACGCAAAGCGTTAGACCTGATTGATGTAAGGTTATTGGACCATTTTATCGTGGGGGATGGTCGGCCATTGTCTTTGGCGGAGAGCGGTCTTATATAGAAAGCTGATTTGTTAAAATTAATTGGAGCACTAACGTGTCTGATAAAATCAAAATTATGCTCAGTTCGACGATTCAAGATATGAAAGCTGAAAGGGATGCTGTAGTAAAGCTTTTCGGAAAGTATCCATTTGTAGAAGTTGTGGGTGCTTATCCTATTCAAGAGGCTTGTGCGTCTAACCCATACTTGCATACTCTACGAATGGCTGAATCATGTGACTTCTATATCCTTCTTCTTGGCGAGAGGTATGGGTTTGAGCTTGATACAGGAGTATCTGCAACTGAGGCTGAGTTCGATCAAGCCTATAAATCTAATCCAACCAAAGTGCTTGTATTCCAGGGCGCAGAAGTTACGCCAGAGGAAAAGCAACAAGAATTTATTAAGAAAGTCGGCGATTACTACAAAGGGTATTGGATTTCTAAATACCAATTTTCACATGATTTACAAGATGTAATAGAGAAAAGCTTTCTCAAGCTTTTAAAGGAGCGGGCATCATTGGGGGAAAATCTATCGTATGTAGATCACTTTCTACGATTAGTACTTCCTAGAAGACCCAACCCGGATGCATCAGTTTTTTATTCAGTGAATCATGAATCTGTAGAATTGAAGTATGAATGGGGAGAGGATAGCCACCATATCAACTTCATGAGATCAAAAATTAATTCAGATTTTTGGGGATGTATATCTGAACTAGAAAAACAGTTCTCAAAATGGAGAAAATGATGAAAGAGAAGATTGAAAGTGAGTTTGCGTTATATAAAAAACTAGAGATCAGATCTAAAGCTTCTAATCATGAAACTATTAGAAGTGCTGTCACTATTCTTGGTGAAGAGCTAGGTAAAAAAATTGTCGAGTTATATTTTTTGAGGGACTCAGGAGTTTCTACACCTATGAATGCTCAAGCTAGTGGTAGGTCTGCTGAAATACCTTTATGTGCGGTAATAACTACATCAGATGACTTCCAATACTTAGGAAAAGGGTTAGCAAGACATCTAGATGAGCCGTTGAAAGGCTCCATGAGTTTCAATGGTCAAAGAGGCTTAGAGGCACTAAAAGCTGATATCAGCAGTATGAACCTACCTAATACAAAAGAGCATGTAGACACACTTATTATTGCCAAAGCTGTGTTGGCCACTGGCTGTACAGCGGTTCATTTAGCGAAGTCTGCGATAAGTAAGTATAGCCCGAGGAGAGTTATTATTGCCTCTGTTTATTATTCTAATCGTGGGCTGACTGAGCTCTCTCAGGCTATACCAAACGCCGACATTTTGCTTATTGGAGACGCGGACCAAATTGATGAAGATGGTATGTTAGTTCCTGGTGTTGGAAATCTTGATCTTCGTATTACTGGATAATTTTAGGATTATGGAAGTCCAGTCTAATTAAGAGCTGATCAAATTTTAACAAATTGTTTGCTGTTTACGGGGGACTGTGGGAGAATTCGCGCCGCTATATCCTCGGTACGGGATTTTGTGGCCCCAGTGTCTTCTTCTCAGAAGAAGTTCCAGAGTGACCCACGCTCCGCCTGAGGAAGTATCAACTTCCAATAATTTTCGGATAGCATAAGGTAATTAAATTATGTCTCGCGTCTGTCAAGTTACTGGGAAGCGTCCTGTTACAGGTAACAACGTTTCTCACTCAAAGCGTCACACAAAGCGTCGCTTCCTTCCTAACCTTCATTGGCACCGTTTTTGGGTCGAAGGTGAAAACCGCTACGTACGTCTACGTGTATCTTCTAAAGGCATGCGTATTATCGATAAAAAAGGCATCGATTCAGTTTTGACTGAAATGCGTGCTCGTGGCGAAAAAGTATAAGGAATCTGAATCATGGCTTCTAAAGGCGCTCGCGATCTAATTCGCATGGTATCTTCTGCAGGTACTGGTCACTTTTACACAACTGACAAGAACAAACGTAACACTCCAGAAAAATTGGAGATGAAAAAGTTTGATCCAGTTGTACGTAAGCATGTGATGTACAAAGAAGCGAAAATTAAATAATTTTGCTGCTTTGTTAACAAAAAGACCGGCCTTGAGCCGGTTTTTTTGTATCTTGAATAAGCTAACCACTGTGAACTTGAGGAATTTATGCCGGAATTACCCGAAGTTGAAACCACTAAAAATGGCATCGCGCCGCATATTCTTGAGCAAACCGTTGCACGCATTGAAATCCGCCAACCGAAACTGCGTTGGCCGATCCCCGAAGCAGTGAGTACATTGTTTCCGGGACAAACCGTTCAAGATGTAACGCGTCGCGGCAAATACATTGGTGTGCATACAAGTGTGGGTACCTTAATTATTCATTTAGGTATGTCAGGAAGTCTGTACTTTGTCGAACCCGATACCCCTCCCATGTTTCACGACCATGTGGACATTCATTTTGTCGGTCTAAACAAAGTGTTGCGTTATACCGACCCGCGTCGCTTTGGCGCTATGATGTGGAGTGATGGTGATTGGCACTCTCATGAGCTAATTTCTCATCTCGGTCCTGAGCCTCTGACGGATGCGTTCAGTGTGGACTATCTCCATGAAAGAGCGAAAGGGCGAAAGCAGGCGATTAAGCAGTTTATCATGGACAGTAAAGTCGTGGTTGGAGTGGGAAACATATACGCTAATGAGGCCTTGTTTATGGCCGGTATTCGTCCGACACGAGCAGCCGGAAATATCAGTAAGAAACGCCTAGCGCTGTTTGTGGATTGCATTAAACAGGTATTGGCGGCTGCGATTGAGCAAGGTGGTACAACCCTAAAAGACTTTGTTAGTGGTGAAGGAAAGCCCGGCTACTTTAAGCAGGAGCTTAAAGTCTATGGTCGTGCTGATTTGCCATGTGTTGTGTGTAAAGCGCCTTTGACGGAGATTCGTCAGGGGCAGCGTAGCACAGTGTATTGCGTTCGTTGTCAGAAGTGATTGTACCGATAGTGGGTGTTTTAAGCGGCTAACTCTGTAGAAAACGTCTACATTTTATTAATGGTGAGTTCAAGCAGACGTGTATTTCACAGCAATAATGGTGCAAATGTGCACGCCAGCATTGCGCTCAAACAATAATCAGTTTATTTTTGACCAATTAGCCAGTTTTATCTCTTGTAAGCTGGGATTTAGAAATACTCAAAGAGGATTTATTAATGAAAGGTGTCTTTCTTGCGTCGGCTACAGCGTTAGCCATTGCAGCATCATCAGCCTATGCTGCAGATATTAAGCCAGCTGTAGTTTACGATCAGGCCGGCAAGTTTGATAAGTCGTTTAATGAAGGTGTGTATAACGGCATTACCGAGTTTACGGAAGATACTGGCATTAAAGTTCGTGAATCTGAGCCTAAGAATGAAGCTCAGGTCGAGCAAAACCTCCGACGTTTAGCAAAACGTGGTTACAGTCCAATTGTCGCTGTGGGCTTCACTATGATGTCTGCGGTAACCAAAGTCGCTCAAGATTTCCCTGAAGTGGAATTTACCATTATTGATGCCGTAATTGATCTGCCAAATGTACAGTCGATTGTTTTTAAAGAGCATGAAGGGTCGTTCCTTGTCGGTGCATTAGCCGCTATGGCATCTGAAACCGATACGGTGGGTTTTGTGGGTGGCATGGATATTCCGCTGATACGTAAATTTGGCTGTGGCTATGAACAAGGTGCCAAGTATATAACGCCAAATGCTACCGTTATTCAGAATATGACAGGCTCTACGGGTGCGGCTTTCAATGACCCAACCAAGGGCTCTGAATTGGCTAAAAGTCAATTTTCAAAAGGTGCAGATGTTGTGTTTGCTGCCGCAGGGGGAACCGGTATTGGTGTTTACCAAGCTGCGAAAGACGAAGGTAAGCTAGCCATTGGTGTTGATTCAAATCAAAACCATATCCAACCAGGTACAATGTTAACGTCTATGGTTAAGCGTGTTGATGCTGCAGCGTACAAGGTGTTTGAAGAGGCGAATACCGGTACTTGGAAGCCTGGATTAGAAGTACTAGGTTTGTCTGATGGCGGCGTTTCTTGGGCGCAGGATGACTATAACAAAGACCTGATTACGGCTGATATGAAAGCGAAGATGGACGATGTGAAAGCAAAAATCATCAGTGGTGAGATCAGCGTACATGACTACATGTCTGATAGCACTTGTAATTATTAATCGCTAGAAAAGCAGTTGTTCACTATTTTTAATGGTGAACAACTGCTTTTTTTTGCTTGGAACTTTGCATAGAACAAAATATGAGTGATCAAACACATCCATACGCGATTGAGTTAGAAGGGATCTCGAAACGATTCGGTGCCGTACAGGCCAATAAAGATATTGGTTTGCAGGTACCCGCAGGCACGATTCACGGCATTATTGGTGAAAACGGTGCAGGCAAATCTACCTTGATGAGCATCATCTACGGTTTCTATGAAGCAGACTCGGGTACGATCTCTATTGACGGGCAGCAGGTCGATATTCGCAATTCTCAAGATGCCATTAAAGTAGGTATAGGTATGGTTCATCAACATTTTATGTTGGTTGAAAATTTTACCGTATTGGAGAATGTCATCTTGGGCGCTGAAGGTGGCGCGGTCTTGAATCAAGGTATTAGTGCGGCGCGCAAAGAGTTAAAGCGCTTAGAGCAGGAGTACAGCTTAGATATTGATGTGGATGCGGTCGTTGAGGACTTGCCTGTAGGCTTGCAGCAGCGTGTTGAGATATTAAAAGCACTGTACCGTGGCGCGAAAATTCTAATACTTGATGAGCCAACTGGAGTGTTGACGCCGCAAGAGGCTGACCACTTATTTCGAATTTTAAAATCTTTGACCGAACAAGGTGTCACCGTTCTACTGATTACGCACAAACTGCGCGAGATCCTTGCGTCGACAGACAATGTGTCTGTGATGCGTCAGGGTGAAATGGTGGCGCATCGTGAAACGGCCACAACTGACAAGGAAGAGTTGGCTGAATTGATGGTCGGTAAAAAGGTCCGTCTTAAGGTCAATAAAGATGAGGCTCAACCGCAACAAGCGGTGCTGACAGCTAAAGAGCTGTCGTTTTTTGATGGTCAAGGTGTCGAACGATTGAAAAAAGTGTCTCTTGAGCTCAAGGCAGGTGAGATTCTCGGTATAGCAGGTGTATCCGGTAACGGTCAGAGTGAATTATTGAATGTTCTGTCTGGGATTACGCCGATGGCATCGGGCGAGATTCAGTTCGCAGGACAGACGATCACAGCGAATGCCGCGAAGACCGCCGCACAAATGCGTGATCTTAAGATGGCGCACGTGCCGGAAGATCGACACAAAATGGGGTTGGTAACAGGGTTTGAAGCTTATGAAGCCGCAGTACTCGGTTACCATGACTCATCCGATTACAATGGCGCTATCCTAATGGACCGCAAAGCTATGTTGGATGAGTGTAATGAGAGAATGGCCGCATGGGATGTTCGACCCCCTAATCCTCATTTGAAAACGGCAAACTTCTCAGGTGGTAATCAGCAAAAAATCGTCATTGCTCGAGAAGTGGAGCAAAACCCAGAGGTGCTGCTTATCGGTCAGCCAACTCGAGGGGTGGATATTGGTGCAATTGAAAATATTCATGAACAAATAGTTAAATTGCGGGACGCTGGTAAAGCAATCCTGCTGGTCTCGGTCGAGTTAGATGAAATTATGGCTTTAAGTGATCGAATTATTGTGATGTTTGATGGGGCCATTGTGGGTCAAGTAGATGCAAGTGAAGCGGATGAGCGTACGTTGGGTCTGATGATGGCCAATGCATGGAATGAAGAGCAAGGAGCGCAGGAATGAACCAAGCGAAAGTCCCTGCGTGGGTCAGTGTTGGATTGATTCCGCTGCTGAATATCTTGCTAGCATTTCTTGTTTCCGGTCTCGTGTTCCTAGCCATTGGTGAAGATCCAATCGAAGCAGCGGGTTACTTGATCTATGGTGCCTTTGGGTATGATGAAGGTATTGGTTACACGCTTTATTACGCCACGAACCTTATTTTTACGGGCTTAGCGGTGTCGATCGCTTTTAAAGCGGGGCTCTTTAACATTGGTGGAGAAGGGCAGGCTTACATTGGTGGTTTAGGTGTAGGCTTGTTATGTTTATGGTTTGACAGTTCATTGCCTTTAATTGTGATTGCGCCGTTAGCGATTATAGGTGGGGCGCTGTTTGGTGCAGCATGGGCCTATATTCCCGCTTATCTTCAGGCTCGTCGTGGCAGTCACATCGTGATTACAACCATTATGTTCAACTTCATCGCATCATCATTGATGGTGTATTTAATGGTGAACTGGTTAAAAGCAGAAGGGGTCATGTCTCCTATCAGTCGTACTTTTGAAGAAAGCGCATGGCTTCCGTATATGCACGACTTGTTTTCACCGTTTGGGTTGGATATTGGGGACTCGCCATTGAATATGGCGTTTATATTGGCACTTCTATGTTGTGTGTTGTATTGGGGACTAGTTTGGCACACTCGCTGGGGATATCAGTTACGTACTGTAGGTACAAACCCAACTGCGGCTAAGTACGCAGGTATAGATAACGCGAAAGTGACTATTTGGGTCATGCTAATCTCAGGTGGCTTTGCTGGTTTGGTTGGTGTGAACGAAATTATGGGTGTGAACCATAACTTGCTGCTTAACTTTACAGCGGGGTATGGCTTTGCTGGTATTGCGGTGGCATTGATGGGGCGTAATCATCCGGTGGGCATCATTTTGGCGGCGATGTTGTTTGGGGCTTTGTATCAAGGCGGCGCAGAGCTGGCTTTTGAAATCCCGACCATTACCCCTGAAATTGTAGTAGTGATTCAAGGCCTCGTGATTCTGTTTTCTGGTGCACTGGAGAATATGTTTAAAGGCAAGATTGAAGGTTTCTTCTTAAGACGAGCGGCAGCATAGGAGCGCGGTATGTTTGAAACATTAATACTGATTCTCGATGCGACGTTACGTGTATCGACACCACTGATTTTAGCCGCTTTGGCGGGTTTGTTTTCTGAGCGTTCAGGGATCGTGGATATTGGTCTTGAAGGTAAGATGCTCGGTGGCGCGTTTGCGGCAGCGGCAGCGGCAGCTGTATTTGGCTCAGCTTGGATAGGTTTGCTCTTTGCTATTGGAGCATCAGTTTGCCTTGCTTTGATTCATGGCTTTGCCTGTATTACTCATCGTGGTGATCATATTGTATCGGGCGTAGCGATTAATACCATTGTTGCAGGGTTGACGGTTACGCTGGGATTGGATTGGTTTAGTCAAGGTGGCCAAACGCCTGCTTTAACAGGAGATGCACGCTTTACTCCGATTACATTTCCTTTTGCAGAGCAGATCTCCGATGTACCTGTCATTGGTTTAATCTACTCCGAGCTGTTAAGTGGTCATAACATTCTAGTGTATTTAGCGTTTGCTTTTGTGCCTGCGACATACTGGGTAGTGTTTAAAACGCGATTTGGTTTACGTTTACGTGCCGTAGGTGAAAACCCTCACGCTGTAGATACTGCAGGTATTTCTGTTGCGTTAGTGCGCTATCGTGCAGTGATTATCTGTGGGGTGCTATGTGGTATTGCAGGAGCGTATTTATCCACAGCACATAATGCAGGCTTCTTAAAAGATATGAGTGCAGGCAAAGGCTACATGGCGCTAGCTGCGTTGATCTTTGGTAAATGGCGTCCAGTGCCTGTGTTGTGTGCGTGTTTGCTGTTTGGTTTCTTGGATGCAGTAGCGGTTCGTCTACAAGGTGTCTCGTTACCTGGGATTGGTGAGGTTCCTGTCCAAGCAATTGAAGTACTTCCATATGTTTTGACGGTGTTATTGCTAGCGGGTTTCATTGGTAAAGCTGTAGGCCCTAAAGCGATTGGTAAGCCATATGTGAAGGAACGTGCTTAATGCCTAAATCAGAACAATGGATTGTATTAGCTGAGAAAGCTATGAGTAAGGCCTATGTGCCTTACTCAAACTTTCAGGTGGGGGCTGTCATTGAAACAGCAGAAGGTGAAGTATTCTCTGGTTGCAATGTAGAAAATGCGTCTTACCCCGAAGGCACCTGCGCCGAAGCGGGAGCAATTGCCGCGATGATAATGGGCGGCGGCCAACGTATTAAACAAATATATGTAATGGGAGTAGGCGAATTGTTAGTCACCCCATGTGGTGGGTGCCGTCAGCGTATCCGAGAGTTTTCAGATGAGCAAACATTGATACACATTTGTTCGCCAGAGAAAGGCATACGCAAAACGCTTAGTATGGATGATCTTCTGCCGTATTCGTTTGGACCTACTAACTTACTCTAAAAGAAGCGCGTAGCGCTTCTTTTTGTTTCTGCGCTTTACCTCTACCTGTCGCTGGCTCTCAATAGGATGTTTAAGTCAAATGCACTGAACTGAAAACTTTTAAAACTTTTTTAAAAAGTACTTGCACTGAAAATTCAGATGCGTATTATACGCCTCCACTGACACGGACAACGCTTCACAACAACGAAGCGGTAACGAAGTCAGACGCTCTTTAAAATAGATAATCAGATAA
>NZ_LTAW01000001.1 GCF_001639725.1 Marinomonas atlantica | reverse complement strand
TTTAAGACTTCAAAATTTTTAGAAGTCTCCAGCGAGCGCCCACACAAATTATCTGATTATCTATTTTAAAGAGCGTCTGACTTCGTTACCGCTTCGTTGTTGTGAAGCGTTGTCCGTGTCAGTGGAGGCGTATAATACGCATCTGAATTTTCAGTGCAAGCGGTTTTTAAATTAATTTAATAAAAACGCATCATTCTTTTAAATAGCGCCAAATTTGATTAATAAACACACAAACAAACACCTAAACGGTCAAACATCAATCAACTTTGACCTATGTGGTTAAGCAGACGTCGTTTTTAAAACCTCACCACTCATAACATTGCACTAGAAACGAAAAAGCCCACGGCTTTTGCAAGCAGCGGGCTTTTCGATTCTTAAAGCTAGAAGATTAGCCTAGGAATTTGCGTGCATTTTGGAACAAACGTAACCAAGGACCTTGCTCTTCCCAACCTTCTGGCTTCCAGCTGTGTTGCACCGCACGGTAAACACGTTCTGGATGAGGCATCATAATAGTCACTCGACCATCTTCAGACGTTAGACCGGTAATGCCTTCCGCAGAACCATTCGGGTTGAATGGGTAGCGCTCAGTTGCTTGACCATAGTGATCTACATATTGCAGAGCCACTTGACCATTGGCTTGCAAGATGGCTTTGTGTGCATCGTCACGGTACTCAGTGTGACCTTCACCGTGAGCAACCGCGATCGGCATGATCGAACCTGCCATGTCCGCTAGTAGAACAGAGTTAGACTCTTTTACTTCCACCTGAACAAATCGCGCTTCAAATTGCGCTGACTGGTTGCGAACAAACTTCGGCCAGTTTTGCGCGCCTGGAATCAGATCATGCAAGTTAGACAGCATCTGACAACCGTTACAGATACCTAGAGAGAAAGTTTCTTTGCGATTAAAGAAGGCTTCGAACTGCTCGCGTGCACGGCTATTGAATAGGATAGACTTCGCCCAACCTTCACCTGCGCCCAGTACGTCACCGTAAGAGAAACCACCACATGCCACTAGACCGTGGAATTCTTCTAGAGACACGCGCCCTGTTAAGATATCACTCATATGAACGTCGACTGGATTGAAGCCTGCCTTGTGGAAGGCGGCTGCCATTTCCACCTGACCGTTCACACCCTGCTCACGCAATACCGCCATACGAGGTTTTGCGCCTGTATTGATGTAAGGCGCTGCAACGTCAGCATTGATATCAAAGCTTAGTTTCGCTGAGAGACCAGGATCTTTCGCATCGAGCAAGTTATCGAACTCTTGCTGTGCTGATTCTGGGTTATCACGCAGTGCTTGAATACGGTAGCTGGTTTCAGACCAAGTACGCTGCCAAGTCACACGATCTTGAGAAAGCACTTGCTCACCTTGGAAAGTGAAGTTCAAGGTATCACTATCGTTTAATGTTGCAACGGCGATCGCAGATACACCGGCCATTTGATAAGCCGCCAGTACTGCGTCTACTTCACTGTTCGCAACTTGGATCACCGCACCAAGCTCTTCGTTGAACAACGCTGCTGCTAGAGACGCTTTGTCTTTGGCAACATTGGTTAGATCAACATCTAGACCGATGTGGCTCGCAAATGACATTTCCGTCAAAGTTGCGAACAGACCACCGTCGGAACGGTCATGGTAAGAAAGCAGTTTACCTTCAGCGTTCAAAACTTGTGTCGTATCGAAGAAGCCAGCCAGTACTGATGCACTGTCTACGTCAGGCGTTGCGTTACTGACTTTGTTAAAGACTTGCGCAAGTACCGAACCACCTAGACGGTTTTGGCCAGCCCCAAGATCCAATAGGATCAATTGGCTGTCAGCCTGCTTAAGTTCAGGGGTAAGAGTCTTACGAACATCTTCAACCGGTGCAAACGCTGAGATGACTAGAGACAATGGTGAGGTAACGGCTTTTTCTTCGCCGTCTTCTTTCCATACTGTCTTCATCGACATTGAGTCTTTACCGACTGGAATGGCGATGTCCAATGCTGGACACAGCTCCATACCGACCGCTTTCACGGTTTGGTACAGTTTCTCGTCTTCGCCGGCGTGACCCGCAGCCGCCATCCAGTTTGCAGAGAGCTTAATGTGGTTACGTTTGGTGATTTTCGCTGCTGCTAAGTTAGTTAGCGCTTCACCCACCGCCATGCGACCAGACGCTGGTGCATTCAATAGTGCAGCTGGCGTACGCTCACCCATGGTCATCGCTTCACCTTTATAAGTGTCTAGCGATGACGTTGTAACCGCAACGTCTGCCACAGGCACTTGCCAAGGACCCACCATTTGATCACGCGCCACCATACCTGTGATAGTACGATCACCAATGGTAATCAAGAAGCTCTTAGACGCTACCGTTGGTAGGCTAAGTACGCGTTTCACCGCTTCCGCCAGTTCCAATTCAGAACCATCAAAGTCATCGCCTTTTACATCAGCTTTAGTCGCTTCGCGATGCATTTTTGGTGCTTTACCAAATAGAACAGACATCGGAAGATCGACTGGGCTGTTGTCGAAGTGAGGATCTTCAACTTCTAGGTGCAGTGCTTCTTTCGCCTCACCAACGACCGCAAATGGGCAACGCTCACGCTCACAAATCGCCGCAAACTCGTCAATGCGGTCAGCAGGAATTGCCATTACGTAGCGTTCTTGAGATTCGTTACACCAGATCTCTAGCGGAGACATACCTAGTTCATCGTTCAAAACTTTACGTAGATCGAACTTACCACCACGCTCACCGTCTTTAACAAGCTCAGGCAATGCGTTAGATAAACCACCCGCACCCACATCGTGAATGAAGCTAATTGGGTTCTTGTCACCCAGCTGCCAACAACGGTCGATCACTTCCTGACAACGACGCTCCATTTCTGGGTTACCACGCTGTACCGATGCAAAATCTAAATCTTCGTTACCGTCCGCAGAAGCCATCGATGAGGCCGCACCGCCACCAAGACCGATCAACATCGCTGGACCACCTAGCACAACCAGCTTCGAGCCAACTTGGATCTCATCTTTCTCAACGTGCTCACGACGGATATTACCAAGACCACCGGCTAGCATGATTGGCTTGTGGTAACCACGTACCTCATCACCTGTTGGGCCTTGAACTTTTTGCTCAAAGGTACGGAAGTAACCTAGCAAGTTAGGGCGGCCAAATTCGTTGTTAAATGCTGCACCACCAATCGGACCTTCGATCATGATGTCCAAAGGCGTCACGATACGACTAGGTTTGCCATAATGACTTTCCCATGGCTGTTCAAAACCAGGAAGTTTTAAATCTGACACCGTGTAACCAGACAGACCCGCTTTGGGTTTAGAGCCTATTCCCGTTGCGCCTTCATCACGAATCTCACCACCAGAACCTGTCGCTGCACCCGCAAACGGTGCAATGGCAGTTGGGTGGTTATGTGTTTCCACTTTCATCAGAATATCGATATTTTCTTGGGAAAAGTCGTATTCTTTTGATTCTGGATTAGGGAAGAAGCGACCCGCTTTGTGACCTTCCATCACAGCTGCGTTGTCTTTGTAAGCTGACAACGTACCATCAGGGTTGTGCTCATGGGTATTTTTGATCATTTTGAACAAAGAACGTTCTTGTTCTTCGCCATCGATCGTCCAAGACGCATTAAAAATTTTATGACGACAGTGCTCAGAGTTTGCTTGGGCAAACATCATTAGCTCAATATCGTTAGGGTTACGACCTAGCTCCTGAAAAGATTCAACTAGGTAGTCAATCTCGTCTTCCGCCAACGCCAAACCAAGCTTCTGATTGGCGTCAGCCAATGCAGCACGACCACCACCTAAAACATCAACACTGGTCATTGGCTTTGGTGTCGCGTGAGCAAACATTGTTTGCGCAGCGTTTAGATCTAACAAAACACTTTCGGTCATGCGGTCATGCAGTAACGCAGCAACCTCATTACGTTGCTCATCAGTCAATGCAGCATTCGAGTGAATAAAATATTGAACACCACGCTCTACTCGCTCAACTTGCTCAAGACCACAGTTATGCAAGATATCTGTCGCTTTTGAAGACCAAGGAGAAATGGTACCAAGACGTGGAACAACCAATACGTAGTGATCAGATACTTGAATCGGCGCAGACTTAGCCCCGTAAGTCAGAGCCTGTTCTAGCACGTTTTGTTGATCTGAAGTCAGCGCCTGTTCTGATTTCAATTCAACAAAATGTAGAAATTGGGCATCGATATCTGTGATAGATGGATACAGATCTTTTAGACCGGCTAAAAGCTTAGCTTTGCGAAACGCAGAAAGCGCTGCGGAACCATGCAGAGTCAGCATGTCGAGTTTTGCCTCATATCGTGGTTTTGGGGAAAAATTTGCGCACATTTTAAATCATTGAGGTGTTTTTAAGCCAGTACAGACTTTGCATAATCAACACTTTCCTCACTCATCAAGGTTGATTCGCTCTCTAGCTTGTTGTTTTAACCGTTTTTTTTGCTCACGTCGGTACTGAAAAAAGTTTGAAAGTTGCTCGCTCGCTTGAACGGCAAGCACGCCACCCTGACTTTCAACACGATGATTTAGGTAACTGCTATCAAAAAAAGCTAGCTGACTTTCCACTACGCCGCTCTTTGGCTCAGTTGCGCCGTAAACAACTCGCGCCACTCGACTGTGAATAATGGCTCCTGCGCACATAGAACACGGCTCTAAGGTAACGTATAACGTCGCACCAGGTAGACGGTAGTTGTTCATTTTTTTGCAAGCATCACGAATGGCTTGAATCTCTGCGTGCGCCGTTGGATCGCAGGTATGAATCGGGGAATTAAAGCCCTGGCCGATGATTTCATCATCCAGTACAACCAGTGCACCTACTGGGATTTCATTTTCAGCAGCTGCTTCTTGCGCTAATTCCAGCGCTTTAGCCATCCAAAATTCATCTTTCTCTAGTAACCACTGACTATTATCTATTGCGCTTGGCATTTATTATCTCCTAGACTCATAACAACTATTATACAAGGAGTTCGAAGCGTGCAAACTGTCGCCGACTTAATGATTACAAATTTGGTTACTCTTAAAGAGAGTGATTCCCTCGCCACTGCGAAGGCCTTGATGTCAGAAAAGAATATCCGCAACTTACCTGTTATTGATGACCAAGGTAATTGCCTAGGCATGCTGACGCAACGCGAATACCTCAAACATGCATTTTATCTTGTCAGCCAATTTGGCACTCAGCAGCTCCAGAAAAAAGAAGAGCAAACACCCGTTCGCAATGCCATGAACAAGGACACATTGTCCATTGATCCTAGCTTGCCACTAAAAAGTGCAGCTGAATTCTTTATTGAAAACAAATACGGCAGCCTGCCGGTAGTCGAGAATGGTAAGTTGGTCGGCATCTTAAGCCCTGTCGACTTTGTCAAGCTGGCTCACAGCATGCTTTAAACAGACACAAAAAAACCAGCTGATTCAGCTGGTTTTTTTATAGGAGGCTAGAGTGGCCGTTTCTCGAGTTTCACCTCGGTCGCTTGTGTCCCAAAATCCGTCTGGATGACATCAAAACTCACCGACTGGCCTTTCTTCAACGTTTTATGCCCATCTGACAGAATGGCCTTATAGTGAACAAATACATCTGGAAAACCATCACGCTTAATAAAACCCACACCTTTGGTGTCGTTAAACCACCGCACTTTGCCAAATAACCGTTCTGCCATTGACCACCTCTTGTTACTTTAGCCAGTTGCCCCACTGGTCACAATGAGGCGACTGCCACTTTATAGAGATTCGATGCTAGCCTTTTGCTCTTCAAGTCGAGCAACAACCAACTTCAAGTCTTCACACTTTGCTTTCTCTTTCTCTACGACCGCTTCAGGCGCTTTAGCAACAAATGACTCGTTACCTAACTTACCCTCAATGCGCTGTAGATCTTTACTGGCTTTATCGATTTCTTTTTGTAGACGAGCAAGCTCAGCCTCTTTATCAATCAAACCAGCCATAGGCACCAACACTTCCATCTCACCGACTAAGGCTGTCGCTGACATCGGCGCCTCAGCACCGGCTTCAAGCCAAGTGACGGATTCGATTTTCGCAAGCTTCTGAAGGAACGCTAAGTTCGCTTCCATACGCACCTTGTCTTGCTCAGAACCATTACGGAAAAACACTTCTAGAGGTTTAGAGGGTGCGATGTTCATTTCACCACGAATATTACGAACACCTTCGATAACCCCTTTTAGCCATTCAACATCGGCTTCGGCTTCAGCATTTTTCTTCGCTTCATCCGTTTCAGGGTACGCCTGCGTCATAACGGTTTCACCCGTTTGACCCGCCAATGGCGCAATACGCTGCCAAATTTCTTCAGTAATAAAGGGCATCATCGGGTGAGCTAAACGCATGAAGGCTTCCAAGACGCGAACCAGTGTACGACGAGTACCGGCTAATTGTGCTGGCGTTGAATTCTCATCCCACAGTACAGGCTTAGATAACTCTAGATACCAATCACAGTACTCGTGCCACATGAACTCATAAATAGCTTGAGCGGCTAGGTCAAAACGATGTGTGTCGTATGCTTTATTAACCGCCTCTTCTGCGTGTTGTAAACGCGAGATGATCCATTTATCGGCTAATGAAAGCTCAACTTCTGCACCATTTTGCGCACAATCTTGGTCTTCCGTATTCATTAATACGTAACGTGTTGCGTTCCAAATCTTGTTACAGAAATTACGGTAGCCTTCCAGACGATTCAAGTCGAACTTGATATCACGACCACCGGATGCCAATGAACACAGCGTGAAACGCAGTGCATCAGTACCGTAAGAAGGCATGCCTTCTGGGTACGTTTCGCGGGTATTCTTTTCAACTTTTTCAGCCAAACGAGGCTGCATCATGCCATAAGTACGCTTAGCAACAAGTGACTCAAGGTCGATACCGTTGATCAAATCCAACGGATCGATCACGTTACCCTTAGACTTAGACATTTTATCGCCACGTTCATCACGGATAAGGCCAGTGATGTACACGGTTTTGAAAGGTACCTTATCGGTAAACTTCAGGGTCATCATGATCATACGCGCGACCCAGAAGAAGATAATATCAAAGCCGGTTACCAGAACATCTGATTCAGAAAACTGCTCAAAGTCTTCTGTTTTTTCTGGCCAGCCTTGCGTGGCAAACGTCCACAATGCGGAAGAGAACCACGTATCCAGTACATCTTCGTCTTGAACCAGTTCCACATCCGCTGCTAGGCCGTATTTTTGGCGTACATCGTCTTCGCTTTGACCAACGTAGAACTTACCATCAGCATCATACCAAGCTGGAATTTGATGACCCCACCAAAGTTGGCGTGATATACACCAATCTTGTAGATCACGCATCCAAGAGAAGTAAGTGTTCTCCCATTGTTTTGGTACAAACTGAATATCACCATTTTCAACAGCTTCAATCGCTGGCTTCGCCAACGTTTCAACCGCCACATACCACTGCTTAGTTAGGTATGGCTCAACAACCGTGTTGCCACGCTCACTGCGCGGTACTTTCAGCTTGTGGTCGGCAATTTTCTCTAACAGACCTAGCGCTTCGAAATCTTTCACAATTACTTTACGCGCTTCAAAGCGATCTAAGCCACGGTATTTATCAGGCGCCTCATTGTTGATTGCCGCATCGTCCGTAAAGATGTTAAGCATTGGTAAGTCGTGGCGTTTACCTACTTCATAGTCATTGAAATCGTGGGCAGGTGTGATTTTTACACAACCTGTGCCAAATTCTTTATCAACGTATTCATCAACAATAATTGGAATACGACGACCTACAAGCGGTAACACAATCTCTTTACCGACTAAGTCAGAGTAACGCTCATCATCATGCGCTACCGCAACGGCGGAGTCACCTAGCATGGTCTCAGGACGCGTTGTCGCAACCACAATGTAATCTTTGCCATCTGCTGTTTTCACACCATCCGCTAGAGGGTAACGGAAGTGCCACATGAAACCATTTTCTTCTTCTGACAATACTTCTAGGTCAGAAATGGCCGTGTGCAGTTTAGGGTCCCAGTTTACCAAGCGCTGACCACGGTAAATAATGCCTTCGTCATAAAGACGTACAAACACTTCTTGAACCGCAGCAGACATGCCTGGGTCCATAGTAAAACGTTCTTTAGTCCAATCGACAGAGTCACCTAATACACGCATTTGATCAGAGATCGTGCCGCCTGACTGACCTTTCCATTCCCATACTTTTTCAAGGAACTTCTCACGACCTAATTCAGTACGTGTTTGGTTTTGCGCAGCCAGCTGACGCTCAACAACCATTTGCGTCGCGATGCCCGCGTGGTCACTACCTGGCTGCCACAAAGTGCGCTTGCCTTGCATACGTGCACGACGAATCATGGCATCCATTAAACTGTGCTGGAATGCGTGTCCCATATGCAAGCTACCGGTGACGTTAGGCGGTGGAATCATGATAGAGAATGGCGTGCCATCACCGCTTGGTGCGAAATAGTTGTTTTCTTCCCAGCGAGTGTAAATAGGCTGTTCGATACTTTGAGGTTGGTAAGTCTTTTCCATTATGGTGTCTTAAAGCTCTTGGATGGCAAAATAAAGTTGAGGGGATTATAACGTTTACACAGTGGTCGAGAAAGTCACGTCACCCCTAAGGATCATCGTGTCTTGAGATTTCCATCATTACTTCTGCAACCAGCTCTGGCAATCTGCGTTCTAGAACGCTTTTGATGGCGTCCGCAATAAGTTGAGACTGATCTTTATCTGCCGTATTAGGTTGTACGGCAGTAGCCACATGCTCAACCGTTTGAGTGACAGATTCGGAAACAGTCTTTGTAACGGTCTCAGTTGTCTCTTCAGGCGGCTCGTAATTAAACTCAGCACCTTTTTCAGGTGGTTCGTATTGGAATTTGGTCTTTTTCTCAGGCGCTTCGTACTTAAAGGTTGGCGTCGGCTTTTCCGTCTCCGCTTCATCAGAAAACAGAGATTTCTTCAAGTGCATTTCCTGACTAATGGGTGTTGCTGCATCATCTGCACCCACGATATCCATCAAGATAGGAATATCATCTTTATTACGTAACGCAGCTGTTAGGACTGTTTCGTCCGGCTCAGACATAAACATTTGAGCATCAGAAAGCACATCAGACATAAAAAATCACAACCAAACCTAAGTGTATCGTACTAAATCAAGACTGATTTCAGTTTAAATTTTTCCGATAGGAAACGTTCAAGTTGTACAACTTTCGCACTGAACTGGCCAAAAGTCCACCCTAACGATACGCGCCGAAAATCACACCAAACTATACCTACCTATATAACTAAAAAAGATACAGTCTAGCGATTTCATCACTTTTCATCGCCAAGAGCAAAGTTCAAATTCATTAGCAAACAAAAAAACCCTGCAAGCATGACAACTTACAGGGTTTTATTGACTTAAGAGAGCTCTAGTTCGCTTTACTTAATAAGTATTGAGTCAACAGACCTACAGGGCGGCCGCTCGCACCTTTCGCTGCCCCACCTGTCCAAGCTGTGCCAGCAATATCCAAGTGCGCCCAAGGGTAACTTTCAGTAAAGCGCGAAAGGAAACAAGCCGCCGTTACCGAGCCGGCCTCCGGTCCACCAATATTCCCCATATCGGCGAAATTGCTATCCAACTGCTGCTGATACTCTTCATCCAACGGCATCTGCCAAAGTTTGTCTGCGGCTTCACTGCCAGCTGCTTTCAAAGCATCCGCTACGTCTTGCTTATTAGCGTACATACCTGAATTGACACTACCAAGGGCCACAATACAAGCTCCCGTCAATGTCGCAATATCAACCACTGACTGAGGTTTAAAACGCTCAATATAAGTCAATGCATCACATAACACTAAACGTCCCTCCGCATCTGTGTTCAACACTTCCACTGTTTTACCTGACATTGTACGTACTACATCGCCAGGCTTCGTAGCACGTGCACTTGGCATGTTTTCCGCTGCAGCAATCACTGCAGTAAAGTTCAATGCGGGCTTCAGTTCACAAATTGCCTTCATCGTTCCGAATACACTGGCCGCACCACACATGTCGTATTTCATTTCGTCCATTTTCGCACCGGGCTTCAATGAAATACCACCCGTATCAAAGGTAATACCTTTACCTAGCAAAACATGCGGCGCTTCATCTTCTTTGCCACCACGGTAGTGCATAACGATCAAGTAGCTTGGCTGATCACTGCCGCGTCCAACTGATAGCAGACAGTGCATACCAAGCTCATCCATTTTGGTTTCATCTAGCAATTCGATATCAATACCGAATTCTTCACCAAGATGCTGCGCTTTGGAGGCCAAGTAAGCTGGCGTACACACATTACCCGGCAAATTACCCAATTGACGAGTGAACGCAGAACCAGACGCTGTTGCAACACCAATGTCTAACGCTGCTTGGTCACTGCCTTCAATTAACAGGGTTTCAACTTTTGTAACTTTATCCGCATCCGATTGTTTGAAGCCAAGGAATTCATAAAACGCTTCATTAAGCCATTGTGCTAACAAGGTAGTAATGTTTTTCTGGTCACGATTCTTAACAGACAAACCTGTTGCAGCGACAGCAACGGTTGCATATGGAAGTCCTTTAATTTGTGTACCGATTGCCGCAATGACTTTTTTCGCATTCATATCAGAAAGCGCTTCTTTGCCCGTACCGACCAACAATAGTGCTGGCTGACGTTCTGATGTGCTTGGCAATAATTGTGTTTGTGCTACACCGGCTTTGAAAACGGTTTGTTCGCGTAGTGCTGTAATCTGGCCTTGTACTTTTTCATCTGCCTGTGCCGTTGCGGCTGGCAACTCACCTTCACTCGGAACGAATACAACAAGCAGGTCAGCTTGCACATCAGCAGCATTGTTGAACAATTGTGTTTTCATATTTCCCATCCAATTCAATAATCTTTCTAAAATACTGGCTACCTGCGGCAACTATCGAGATAATATTGGCCGCTTTAAAACAGTAGCGATCGCCTGAAGTCACGCTAGAACTCCAGTAGAGGTTCCTTTGAAACTATTCAGATACTTGGCTAAAGAAGTGTTGGTGTCAACCGCAGCGGTGACGCTCATCTTACTTCTTGTCATTTTAAGTGGACGCATCGTCAATTACTTGGGACGTGTCGCAGAAGGAAAAATGAGCTTTGACTTTTTGTTCATTATCTTGGGACTCCATGTACCAAGTTTTATTCAAGTCATTTTGCCGTTAGCTTTTTTCCTTTCTTTACTCTTGGCTTACGGCCGACTGTACATCGAAAATGAAATGTCGATTCTATTCGCCAGTGGCGTCAGCAAAGTAAAACTTGGAGTCTACACCTTAGGTATTGCACTTTTTGTGACGGCCATCTCGGCCACCATAAATTTTTGGGTATCTCCAACGTTTGAGTATAAAGCTCAAGAAATGACTCGCTCCCAAAGCCAGCTCACCGCTTTCGACTTTTTACAGCCGGGAAAGTTTGAGGGCTCAGGACAAAAAGCCACTTACATCGAAAATTTTACCGCCGATGAGGGCTGGATGGAAAATCTGTTTATTTCAGACACGACCATCAAATCAAATCAGCGTATCCCAACTCAAACCTTAGCACGCTACGGCGAGTTAGTGCGTTTTGCTGAGCACGACGGGTTACAGTATTTGGTCCTTAAAGATGGGGTACGTTATGAAGGCACCCCTGGCACTGGAAACTACAGCCTAACGACCTTCGATACCTATGCTATCCGCATTGAGGACCGCCCGATGCAAGATATTACAGCTGAGGAAGCTCAGCCAACCCTGTCTTTACTGCAGTCCAGCGATCCAAAATTAGTTGCAGAATTACAATGGCGCATCAGCCTCGTCATCATTGTGCCGATACTGGCCATTATTGGTTTATCGCTCAGTCAAGTGAACCCAAGACAAGGACGTTTCTTTAAAATGCTGCCCGCTATCATTTTGCTGATCACATATTTAGGCATGCTTATCTGGGGACGCACGGCGTTAGAAAAACAGATTATTCCAGCACAATTAGGTTTATGGTGGGTGCATGTCATCTTCTTGCTGATAGGCACCTACACCTTCCTGCTCTTCAACCAAGCCTTCTCGCGTAAGTCCGCGAAACTGCCTAAGAACAAGGAGAGCCGCCATGCGTAAACTTGACCACTACGTTGGCATGAGCGTATTACTGGCCGTCTGCTTGGTGGCGTTTGTTTTACTAGGACTGGACTTTGCGATTACCTTTATCGAAGAAGTAAAAAAGATAAATGATCAATACACCGCCGGCACTTTAATCCAAGTACTTGGACTACGTATCCCAGGAAAGCTAGCGGAATACTTACCTGTTTCCTCTCTAATTGGAACCTTAGTTGGACTCGGAGCCTTAGCGTCCACCTCTGAAATTACCGTTATGCGCGCCGCGGGTATCCCATTATGGCGTCTAGGTTTTGCAGCTTGTAAGCCAGTCTTACTTTTGGCTGTACTTGGGTTATTGGTTGCGGAATTTGTATCACCTATCGCAGAACAAAAAGCCAATCTTGTGGATAAGCTTCAAGTTGGCGTCAACCAAGATTTCGCCATCACTGGCGGTAGCTGGCTTAAAACAAATGGCGACTATATCTATATTGATGCCGCAGATCGCGAAGGTAATTTATACAACATTACCATTTACGATCGCGAAGGTGATCAGTTACGCGCCATCCATGCGGCAAAGCGTGCCACTCAAGTTTCTGAAGACACTTGGCAACTACAAAACATCCAGACTTCAACGTTTACCGATACTAAAGTTGAAGTAAGCAACACAAAAAGCCAAGAGTGGACCTCTTCGCTAAAGGCCGATTTCTTGTACTTATCCACACAAGAACCGGACAGTCTGTCACTTACTCAGCTATATCAGTATTCAGCCTTTTTAAAGGAACAAGGACTTAACGCGGGGAATTATGAGCTCGCCTTCTGGAGCAAAGTCTTTAGACCTTTATCATCGTTAGCACTAGTGATCGTGGCCATTTCTACGGTATTTGGACCTCTGCGCTCATCTACTATGGGGGGGCGTATTTTCTCTGGCGTATTGATTGGATTGGCCTTCCAAAACAGCCTTTACATCACGGGACGGTTTAGCCTTGTAAGCTCGTTGCCACCCCTTTTGGGCATCCTAATCCCGATCCTTATTTGCTTTATGATCGGTTTATACCTGCTCAAACGTCGCCATTAGTAATGACGCTCAGCGCAGCCATTAAGAATCTTGGCTGCGCTGCTTGTGGTCAATAAATTCCAACCGCGTCTGTGACATTTTGTCATGCCACGTTTGTTGCTTCTTATCAATTAGCGCCCACAGAAATCCTAACCCACAACATGCCCAAGACACTAACGCAAACACATAGCGCGCTGTCGCTTGTCGAGCCGTAATTGGCGCGCCGCTTTCTTGCACTACGCGAAACTTCCAAACCTGCATTCCCAGTGTTTGACCAGGATAACGCCAAAATTTGAAGAAAAAGCCCCATGCAATCAACAGCAACAACCAAAACATCCAGAAACTCTCCACAGCTTCACCATCGTTAGACATCACCGCAATCCAACCTACGATGAAATACAACGCGATCAATAAAAGAGCATCATAAAAAGCGGCCGCCAAGCGACGCCAAAGCTGAACTTTACGCATATCAACCCTACACCCAAGCACACAAATTTTAATGTCAACTATAATGCAGAGTAATAACGCGCTTTAAAAGGAGGTTTTCCAAAACCTAAAAAGAACACGATTAAGGTCAATAAAAAGCACCTTAAGATGCCATGAATCGCTCGATCCGCACCAAGGCCTGCTCAATTCGTTCACAATCACAGGTATAAGCAAACCGCACATATTTATGCGCCTCTCTGTGTCCAAAGTCCGCACCCGGCGTCAGTGCAATATACTCTTGTTGCAACAAATCTAAACACCATTGCATTGCATCTGTCGTAATCGACGACACATCAACATAAACATAGAACGCACCTTGCGGCGCTGACGCAATAGTCAAACCCAAACGTTTCAAGCCGTTTATCAAGGTAATACGACGTTTAGCTAAGGTCTGACGACGGTCTTCGCACTCTGCCAGCACATCTGGTTCGAAGGCGCGAAGTGCAGCATATTGCGCAACAGATGATGCAGATATAAATAAATTCTGCGCCAGTTTTGTTGCGCCTTCAATGGCCCACTCTGGCACCACAATCCAACCTAAGCGCCACCCCGTCATAGCAAAGTATTTTGAAAAGCTGTTCACGACAAAAATATCATCGCTGATGCTTAACGCGGTAAAATCGAGCCCTTCAAAGACGAGTCCTTGATAAATTTCATCCACCAACAAATGGCCGCCCTGTTGCTGAACAATCGACCACGCTTGCTGTATATATTCCTGAGACAACACTGAGCCGGTTGGATTAGCCGGAGATGCTAACCACAACCCTGTTGTCTGATCACGCCATTCACTTTGCAACTGCTTAAGATCAATCTCGAAGTTATTTTCACTGAAACATTCCAACATACGAGCTGTCGCACCAACTTGTAATAAAAAATGACGATTACAAGGGTAGCAAGGGTCTGGCATAAGCACTTCTGAGCCCACTTCTGCCATCAATGAACTAAGCAGTAATAAAGCACCTGACGCACCTGGCGTCACGACAATACGCTCTGTGCTCACGTCAACGCCATAACGCTGTAAATAAAACTTACTGATCGACTGCCTCAACTCAGGCAACCCTGTCGCAGAGGTATAACCGGTCTTTCCTTCGCTGATCGCCGCAATGCCTGCTTCGCTCACTGCTTGTGGTGCACTGAAATCAGGCTCCCCCACTTCTAGGTGGATAACATCCTGACCAGCGGCCTGCAATTGCTTTGCTCGCGCCATCACCGCCATCACCTGAAATGGGGCTATTTGTTCCACGCGTTTTGCTATTGTTTGCATGCTAAATCTCTAACGTTTGTAAATATGCTTGGAAAAGAATAACGCTTTTTGCGCAAAAAATGTGGTTATAACTCAGATTATCTGATAACTTTCCGCCCGAAAAATTAAACCACTTTAACTTAATGTAAACAGGTTACCACAAGGAACACCTGGGAAGTGAGGCAAGACTATGCCAAGTAAAAATCCTGAATCATTGATGAAAGACTTTACACCTTACGTTGCGGCGGACGGTGAAGAGTACATGAACGAAAAACAATTGGCGCATTTCAAAAGCATCCTTCTCAACTGGAAGCAAAACCTGATGGAAGAGGTTGATCGCACCGTTCACAACTTACAAGAAGAAGCGGTGAACTACGCTGATCCAAACGATCGCGCCAGTCAAGAAGAAGAGTTTAGCCTAGAGTTACGTGCTCGAGACCGTGAGCGTAAATTGGTTAAAAAAATCAATCAAACCATCGAGCGAATCAACGAAGACGACTACGGCTTCTGTGATGAGTGTGGCATTGATATCGGCATCCGTCGACTTGAAGCTCGTCCTACTGCAAGCATGTGTATCGATTGCAAAACACTTGCTGAAATCAAAGAGAAGCAAATCGGCAACTAAACCATGCCCAATGCTTATCGCGGCCGGTTCGCCCCATCGCCTACCGGCCCGCTTCATTTCGGCTCTTTGCTCAGTGCCGTTGCGAGTTACCTAGATGCTCGCCAACAACAAGGCACTTGGTTAATTCGCCTAGAAGATGTCGACGGCACTCGTTGCCATGACACTTTTCAGCAAGCTATTCTCGATACATTAGCCAGCTATCATCTTATTTCTGATGAGGATGTAGTGCGTCAATCCGACCGCCAAAGCCTTTATCAACACTTCTTGGAACAACTTACTGCATCAAACCTAGCCTACCCTTGTCAGTGCACCCGCGCGTCTTTAAAGACCAATAGCGGGCTACACCCAAATCAATGCCAATGTGATGTAAACCACCCTCACTCATGGCGCGCGTTCTGTGAAGTCGGCCGCTACGAATATTGCGACCCTATACAAGGCAAACAATATTTTGATATTAGCCAACCATCGAATCACCCAGTATTAAAACGCAAAGATGGCTACTTTTCTTACCAGTTAGCAGTAGTGGTAGACGACCACCTACAACACATTAGCCATATCGTGCGCGGTGCCGACTTACTGGACACCACTGGCCAGCAACTCTGGCTTTACCAACAGCTTGGCTGGCAAGCACCCTTTATGATGCACTTACCCCTCATTGTGAATGAGTTCGGTGATAAAATAAGCAAACAGAATCATGCTAAAGCCATCCCAAATGGGGAGCGACAGATTCTACGGCGAGTATTGTATTATCTAGGATTCAAAGATGTTCCAAAGGATTACTCGTTGCCTCAACTACTATCTTGGGCAACTGAGCACTGGCAACCTAAAAAACTATCCCAAGCAAACCTTGCCTTGCTTGATACTGACCAACACCTCATCCAATAGCCGCACTCGCACCCCCACTAAAAGTGAGTATAATCGTGACATCAAGTTACAAGGGGTGACAAAAATGTATCATGTTATGGTGATTTGCGATGACTACTCACCACTAAAAGAAGTGGATCGCTGGTTAAGCCGAAATGGTTTTCACGTCAACATTAGCCAATCAATCGACCAAGCCATTAAATACTACGAACTGGATGACTTCGAACTACTTCTGATTGACGCAGACGTGGCCCCGGAAGACGCCTTAACAAAAATAAAGCATCATACTTTTATCATTTTTGATCAACGTCCAAGCCTAAATGCCGCCATAGAATACATGTCTAAGGGCGCGAACTACTTTATTCCACTGCCCACAGATTCCGACACCGTGTTAGCCCAAGTGATCGCAGCACTGGAAAAACCTAAACAAGACAACAGCACTCAATCGCCAGCCACTCCAGAGAACATCAGCTTATTTGCATCGCGTGAAACTGTGCCTAGCAGCCCCACACTTGGCTCTCCTGAAAGCGGTATCATTGGCAACAGCCCAGCCATGCACACTTTGTTTGATGAACTCGTAAAAGTTGCCAAAACAGATGCCACAGTCTTAATTCATGGTGAGTCTGGTACAGGTAAGGAGCTGGTGGCCAAGTCGATCCACAATTTATCTAAGCGCAAAAATAACGCACTCATCAGTGTAAACTGTGCAGCCATCCCCGAAAACCTTATCGAATCAGAACTTTTTGGCCATGAAAAAGGCGCTTTTACTGGCGCCGTATCTGCACGAGACGGTCTTATTATGGCTGCCGATGAAGGAACTTTATTCTTGGATGAAATCGGTGAATTACCACTTGAAGCTCAAGCACGGCTATTAAGAGTACTGCAAGAAGGTGAAATTCGTCGAGTCGGCGCAGTTACGTCAAGCCATGTTGACATTCGCTTAGTAACGGCGACACACCGAAACCTTTTACAGATGGTGCAAAACGGCATGTTCCGTGAAGATTTGTATTACCGACTGTATGTAATGGAACTATCAGTTCCAGCTTTAAGGGAGCGCGGCGAAGACATCTCTCTCATCGCTAAGGTACTGCTCGAAAAAGCCTGTAAGAAACACGACAAGGCTCTACCGCGATACACCAAAGCATTTGATGCAGCAATACGATCACATCAATGGCCTGGCAATGTACGTGAATTAGAGAACGCTCTAGAGCGCGCCGTTATTCTTAGCCCCGAGGGAAAGCTGGACGCTTACAACCTCAAACTAAAGAACAGGGAAGGTCATACAATCGTAACAAAAACAGAGCATAATGGCGCCGCCTTCGATATAGCCTCATCGTTTGAGATTGAAGGCTCCACTCTTGATGATTACTTTAAGCATTTTGTGCTAACGCACCAACATAAAATGACCGAAACACAGCTTGCACAATCTCTGGGCATATCCCGAAAAAGTCTTTGGGAACGCCGCCAAAAACTCAACATCCCACGAAAAGTAACAGAACAAAAGTAACACTTGCTACCACAATACTCACATAAACGAACCTAAATAGTAAAAAAAGTGCACAACCTTACAAATAAATCCTTATTTATCAGTGCATTGTGAAAAGTGGCACAAGAAATGCCTTATATATGACACAACGATAACAAGATTGACGATAATAAAAATAAGTTAATCATTGTAAACGTTCCTTCAAATAAAAATAAAACATAAGGAACACCGTAGTCTCTGAAAATAAAAATAAAATTTGAGACTACGGATGAAAAAATCGCTTTGGATAATTGATTTTTTTAGATATGCAAGCCGTTAAGGCGATGAAGACATTGCAATAATAAAAATAAAACTTGAGTAGAACTGCAGAAGCAGCACGAACTTTGTTTTCGGAACTAGTATCTTCATGTATCCAAAGCGATTATTTTATTTTCGCTTTTTTCTTTGTAATACCCTTTCTTCTTAATATCACTCTCTAACTTGCTATATTCCTTTGTATTCCTTCTTTGTTTATCGTGTAACTTCCATCTCACCCGTGTAGAATATTCAAACACATCAACAATTGAATTATTTATATAATGCTTGCAGGTTTTAAGTCTTTGGTTCGTAAAGCGTCTTCCCTTTTTGGCTCAGACGAGTCTCGACAACTACCTCTGGAAATCCCCAGAGACCAACACACGTTCTCGAGAAAGAACATCAGTCCAAACGCGCTGAAAGTTCTTTACCGCTTACATGAAGCAGGATTCGATGCCTATCTAGTGGGTGGCTGTATCCGAGATCACCTTATAGACATTGAGCCAAAAGATTTTGATGTGGTGACTAACGCCACTCCAGAACAAGCCCATGCACTGTTTTCAAATTCACGTTTAATTGGTCGTCGTTTTAAACTAGTTCATGTTACTTATGGCCGGGAAATGATCGAAGTTTCCACTTTCCGTGCCAACACTGCAGCACAACACCCTGCAGAAACAGACCAGAAAAAGCCTTTAAAAGACAAAGATACGGCCAAATCGTCACATGGCATCATTCTAAGAGACAATGTTTATGGCAGCATCGAAGAAGATGCTAATCGTCGTGACTTCACGTTCAATGCCCTGTACTACAACATCGCAGATTTCTCGATTAACGATTACTGCGGTGGCCTAGAAGACATTGCTAATCGCCAAATTCGCATCATCGGAGACGCTCGTCAGCGCTACCAAGAAGATCCTGTACGCATGTTGCGTGCGATCCGATTTGCCGCCAAACTAAACTTTGAAATCGAAGCAGAAACCGCTGCGCCAATTAAAGAAATGGCGCATCTATTGGACCACATTCCACCCGCACGCTTGTTTGAAGAAGTTCTGAAGTTATTAGGCAGCGGCTATGGCGCAGCAACATACACCTTGCTACGTGAATATGGCCTATTCAAATACCTATTCCCTGATACGGATGCCCTATTAAAGAGCGGCTGGCATCGTAAAGACATTGACCCTGAAGCTTTCATCCTACAAGGCTTAAACAATACAGATCAACGTATTCAAAGTGGTCGCAGTACGGCACCTTACTTCTTATACGCTATCCTATTATGGCCAAGCGTGGCACTTCGTCATGAAGAGTTTGAAAAGCAAGGTTTGCCTGAAATGCCTGCGCTGCATCAAGCTGCAACCATGGTGTTAGATAATCAGGTGGCCTCAACGGCCATACCGCGTCGATTTTCTACGCCAATGCGTGAGATTTGGGATTTACAGTTCCGCTTACCTAAACGCTATGGCAAGCGAGCCTTAACACTTTTGCATCATCCTCGCTTCCGTGCCGCTTACGACTTTCTACTAATTCGTGAACAAAGCGGAACAGAAATGGGTGGACTGGGCGACTGGTGGACCAACTTTCAGCAAGCCCCCGAGAACCAGCAGCGTGACCTAATTAATAAAGCCGACGAACGCAAAACCGATGGCGTAAAACCTAAACGCCGTCGCCCACGCCGCCGTAAAAATAACGCAAAGCAAATACCGGAAGAGTAAATAAGCGTAATGAACCATGTATACATCGGACTGGGAAGCAATTTAGACAACCCACTGGCACAGCTGAAAAGCGCATTAGAGGATCTAAAAAAGCACGGTGATATTCATAATTTCACCTGCTCATCATTGTACTCAAGCAAGCCCGTTGGCCCCCAAGACCAGCCCGATTACATTAATGCCGTCGCCTATTTCAATACGGAGCTCGATGGCATTGCAACGCTCGACTTACTACAGAATATAGAACAAGCACATCGTCGCATTCGTGAGCGCCACTGGGGGCCTCGTACCCTCGATTTGGATATACTACTATTCAACCAAGACGCCATAGAGCTTCCACGCCTGACCGTACCCCATCCTTTTATGCTAGAACGCGGGTTCGTGATCCGTCCCTTACTAGATCTAGCGCCAGAGCTGCTACTGCATAATGGCAAAACTGTTGCAGAGCATGTTAGTCAACTTGATACCAGTGACTTGGTAGCGATTAAAGAAGCGTAAGTTATGTACTCAGACACGTCAGTGAAGAAACCTACTCGCCCTATCACTCTTTCCAAACTACAGCGTATGAAACAGGACGGTGAAAAATTCACCTGCCTTACTTGCTACGATGCCACCTTCACCCATGCGATGAATCAAGCGGGGGTGGAAACAATTTTAGTGGGTGACTCATTAGGCATGGTAGTACAGGGCCAAGACAGCACACTTCCGGTTTCGATTGACGACATGTGCTATCACACTGCCGCTGTAAAACGCGGTAACAGCCATGCTTTCATACTGACCGACATGCCTTTTATGAGTTACAGCTCCCCAAATCAAGCACTCGACAACGCCGCTAAACTGATGCAAGCAGGCGCTAATATGGTCAAGCTTGAAGGTGGTAGCTGGCTCGCAGATACCGTGCGTTTGCTTTCTGAACGAGGCATTCCGGTTTGCTCACACCTTGGTTTAACGCCACAAGCTGTGCATAAGTTGGGAGGCTACAAGGTTCAAGGTCAAAACCAAGCCGCTGCTGATCTTATCCTGAAAGAGTCGTTAGAATTAGTAGAGGCTGGCGCAGATGTTTTGTTATACGAATGCATCCCTGCCGCACTCGGTAAAACCCTAACGAGCGCCATTAACGTCCCCGTTATTGGTATCGGCGCAGGCGCCGATACAGATGGCCAAGTATTGGTTATGCACGATATGCTGGGTATCAACATTGGCCGTCCGGCACGCTTCGTAAAAAACTTTTTAACTGACGGCCGTAGTATCGAGCAAGCTTTTTCGGCTTACGTTGAAGAGGTTAAAAACGGTTCATTCCCTGCACCTGAGCATACATTTGACGCATGAAAACATTTCACACGATTGCTGAACTTCGCACAGCTTTAAAAAGCGAACGCCTACAAGACAAACGTATTGCCTTTGTTCCAACTATGGGGAATCTTCATGAAGGGCACATGGATTTAGTACGCCGAGCTCGTCAAGAAGGGGATGTCGTCGTCGCCTCTATCTTCGTTAACCCGATGCAGTTTTCAGCGAATGAAGACCTCGAACGCTACCCTCGTACACTAACAGAAGATCAGGCATTGCTAGAGAGCAATACTTGCGACTACTTATTCGCGCCATCGGCATTGGAAATGTACCCTGACGGGAAACGCAGCCAAACTCAAATCGAAGTAACAGGCTTGTCTGACATTTTATGTGGAGCAACACGCCCTGGACACTTTGTGGGTGTCGCTACCGTCGTCACAAAACTTTTTAACATCGTAATG
The DNA here is from genome assembly GCF_001639725.1 of Marinomonas atlantica. Lineage (GTDB taxonomy): Bacteria > Pseudomonadota > Gammaproteobacteria > Pseudomonadales > Marinomonadaceae > Marinomonas > Marinomonas atlantica. The sequence continues at coordinate 567,523 of NZ_LTAW01000001.1, read as the reverse complement.
CCTGATTGTGCGATATTTGGTAACAAAGATTTTCAACAATTAAAAGTCATTGAAGACATGGCACGCGACTTAAGCTCAAATGTCGAAGTCATTGGTGTAAACATTGCACGAGCAGACTCAGGTCTCGCAATGAGCTCGCGTAATGGTTACTTAAGCGCTGAAGAACTCAGCATCGCGCCGACTATTTACCAAACCCTTCTATGGGCAAAGCAAAGCATTTTAGAAGGTCACGTAAGTTACGCTAACATTTGCGAACAAGCTCTTCAGAAGCTTGAAGCAGTGGGATTTGAGCGTGACTACTTTGAAATACGTGCACAACACGATTTACTAACACCATCAGAGAAAGAGAAGCAACTAGTGATCCTTGTTGCCGCCTACTTAGGCAAAGCACGGTTGATCGACAATATAACTGTTGAACTGCCGTAATACTCTTACACTCAACCTAGGGAGATTGTCATGAGCTCACCAACGCAACTAACCGCGTGGCAAGCACTGGCACAACATCAGCAAGATATGGCTTCGGTACATATGACCGAGCTATTTGCTGATGACGCAACACGTGCCAAGTCTTTCAAAACATCCGCTGCAGGGTGGACATTAGACTACTCTAAAAACCGAGCAAACGCCGACACCATAGAACTGCTACTACAATTAGTAGAGCAAGCAGGTATGAAACCAGCCATTGAAGGTATGTTTAGTGGCGAGCCCATTAATAACACAGAAAACCGTTCTGTGTTGCATGTCGCCCTTCGTGCTAGCAAAGCTCAAGAAACTCTAATGGTTGATGGTGTGAATGTACTGGATGAAGTGCGCAGCACATTGAAACAAATGGAGACATTCGTTTCTCAGCTACACAGTGGTGAATGGCGTGGTTACAGTGACAAGAAAATCACCGACGTCGTATCCATCGGCATTGGTGGCTCCTATCTTGGACCTAAGGTCGTTGCAGAAGCGCTAACACCCTACAAACACGATGATATCGACGTACACTTTGTCGCCAATATCGATGGATCAGACATCACAGATAAACTCAAACGACTGAATGCCGAAACCACCGTATTCATCGTCTCATCTAAGTCTTTTGGCACACTTGAAACCTTATACAATGCCAATGCCGCACGTGCTTGGTGTATTGACCAAGGCGTACCTGAAACGGATATTAAAAAGCACTTTGCTGCGGTAAGCTCGAATGTCGAGAAAGCCGTTAACTTTGGTATGGCTGAAGAAAACATCTTCCCTATGTGGGATTGGGTGGGTGGACGGTACTCACTTTGGTCTGCGATTGGACTGCCTATTGCTGTCGCCGTTGGCATGGATCATTTCTATGAGTTGCTAGATGGCGCTCACGCCATGGACGAACACTTTAAAACAGCGTCTTTTGATCAAAACCTTCCAGTAATCATGGGCGCATTAGGTGTTTGGTATAGTAACTTTCACAACGCTCAAACGCATGCCCTCATTCCTTATGATCATTACTTACGTGCCATGCCTGCACATATTCAGCAGGTAGACATGGAAAGTAACGGTAAAGCGAACTTGGTCGATGGCTCAGGTGTGAAGACCGATACAGGCCCCATCATTTGGGGAGGCGCTGGCACAAATGGTCAGCATGCTTATCATCAGTTATTACATCAAGGCACACGTCTTGTTCCAGTCGATTTCATTGCGCCCTTGAAAACACATAACCCCGTTGCTGATCACCACGCACAGCTGTTTGCAAACTGCGTCAGCCAAGCGCAAGCCTTAATGGTCGGCAAAAGCTTGGAGCAGGCAAAGCAAGAGTTACGTGATGCGGGCGCAAGTGAAACTCAAGTCGAAGAGATTGCACCGCACAAAGTGATTCCAGGGAACCGCCCAAGCAACACACTGCTGACAGAGCAACTTACCCCTTTCACAACGGGTGCGTTAATTGCTTTATACGAACACCGTACCTTTGTTCAAGGTACAATTTGGGGTATTAACTCGTTCGACCAGTGGGGTGTTGAGCTCGGCAAAGTATTGGGCACAGACATCTATAATCGCCTTGTTAATGAAACTGACAATCAGCAATTAGATGCCTCGACTCAAGCATTGATCACCGCCTTTAAAGACGCTCAATAAATACTTTTAAACGCTATCAATTAAAAAGGGCCGTCATCTTATGACGGCCCTTTTCTCATCAATGTCTTCCTATAAATCAAAGTTTGTTGGCATGACAACCACATCTCGAATGGTCATTCCTCGAGGCCGCGTTAACATAAATAAAATAATCTCAGCGATCTCACTGGCTTCAACCAAACTTCCAGACGCTTTCGCTGCCTCTAACTGCTCTTCAGGCCAATCATCCAATAAAGAGGTAATCACAGGACCTGGTGATACAGAACCAATCCGCAAACCCTCTTTAAATACCTGTCGACGCGTTGTTTGCACAAAGCAATCAATTGCCCATTTTGAAGACGCATAAACGGGCTCCCACGGTGTAGGGAAATGTGCCGCCAAGGAACTGGTAACGATAATGTCACCCGTTTTTTGAGGGACCATATGGCGAATGACATCGCGCACGTTTTTCATGACCACATTAATGTTTAGATGCAGCATTCTGTCGATCATATCGGGATCTGAGTCCACCAGATCACCACCAACATATAAACCCGCATTAGCATGAAAAATATCAAGAGGCCCTTCGGTCAAACTTATAATTTGGGGCATCAACGTTTTACAGGCATCTCTATCAAGCAAATCCATAACTAAAGGCTTTGCCTTATCGTAATCCTTGCAAACCCGCTCCAAAGCGCCTATATCACGATCCACTAACACAACCGTGGCACCAGACTCCAACATTGCTTTTGCACTGGCCCAGCCGATGCCAGATGCAGCGCCAGTAATCGCCGCATTTTTGCCGAGAAGTGATTGGTGCATAACAGTGTCCTCTGCTTAAATTTTATTAATTTGCATTCAGACACCTATTATTGACCTTAAAAAGCACGATTTCTCACACACTAAACCGCAAGAAGTAATGCTTTTTTGCGCATATGCCTAACCTTAACGGGCGTCTCGTACTAATCGAAAATACCGAACAAAGTTATACTCACCGACAGAACTTCGATCTAACACCCCTTCAGCAAAACTTACCGTCCAAACAAACGTATCACCAGAATCGTAATAGGACGTGGGAGTTGAAGAAAAAACTACCATATTATTTATTGAGTTTTGATCATCTGCCGCCTCAGTATTTTTCAGAGGGAAAACTTCTTCATTTAAAGAGGGGCGCGTACATCGCTCTTCAACTATGCTGCGTAACTCCTTTATATTTGGTAAACGCCAGTCAGTAAAGCCAGAAAATCCTGCGCTATTATTAAGGCTATCAATATGCTCTATAGCGCCCTCGAAAGTAGACTGCTGCGCGCTACCTGTACGACAATCTGTGCCAGAAAAACCCTCCACACAACGCTTCCACATCAACCCAGTCGAGTGATCCGTTACAACACCGCCTTCCTCATCAATTGTAAACCTAGTTGTTGGTGTGGTTGCCTCAATCGTAGAAGTACTGCAACCAGCGTAAGCGCTACTAACAAAAATACTTGTTAGTAACACGACTAATGATAATTTATTCATGTGCTGTCCTCACCAACATAACACCTACACTTGTACCCTTTGATAAACCATTAATTTTACCTAAATCTTGACCACTAGATCTAACATCACGTAAATAAACACGCCATGCACGACTAGAATTGTCGTAAAATGGGGATGCTGTCCAGTAGCTGTCAACCAAGGTGTCATCAGTTATCGGAAAAAAATTGGTATCCACCGCAAATGTTGAACGACGCGCAAAGTTATTACCGTAATTAATGATACTTATAAATTCATTTGCGCTAGGAAGGCGCCAATCACTGTGACCACAAAGATTTGTAAGATTCACTCGGGCTACAAATTCAGAGGTATTACAGAAGCCATCTGTATCGTTATAGCCAAAGCAAGTGTCTGGAGTATTGACGTTACTTTGTATCCCATCAGTTACACCAGAGCCACTCAAAGATGGCTCATACCAAGTAAACGCATCATCCGCATCGTGCAAACCCGAACTTAAGGTACTACCACGAGCACTATCTCCTGCCTCTTTGACTTCCCACATCAAACCACTTACATGGTCTAAGACACAACTCCAATCTTCTGAGTCAGCTGTCAACACACTGCCATCACTACTGATTTTACTAAAGCTAAAACCACCGACACCATCGACATCATCACTCGCAATTGTATCGACATCGCGTCCAAACGCACAATCTTGACCCTTTGCCCCGCGATCCCCGCCTTCACAGGCATCCAAGTGGGTATCAGAGCTGACTGCATAACGAGTCCCAGTATCATTTAATTCTCGCATTTGAGCTAAATCAGCAACATTAATACCATTATCTTGTGGAACAACCTTTTTAATCGGGCTAAAGCTACTTACTTTTGTTGACTCAGCTGATGTTTTCGCAACAACAGTAACGTAATAAGGCGTACCGTTAGTTAAATATGCCTCTGGAGAAACATAAGTCGTTCCCTCCACATTATCGAAAGCAATTAACAAATCGGCTAGACTAGTGTCTGCGGTAATCTCTTCTGTCGAATAATAAACTGTGTAAACTGCTGCATTTGGCGCGTCGTTCCAGCGCATTACTATCTGCTGATTTGCGGCCACAGCAACTAATGAAACTGGCGCTTGCAGTGCTGCATCTACAGTATAATCTACTGGACTACTTGGTTCCGTAGGTGTTGTCGGAGTCGTTGGTTCCGTAGGTGTCGTTGGCTCAGTAGGAGTCGTTGGCTCAGTAGGAGTCGTCGGCTCAGTAGGAGTCGTTGGCTCTGTAGGTGTGGTTGGGGTTGTTGGAGTTTCAACATCACCACCATTATCACCGCCCCCTTCTGATGCCCCACAACCAGTGAGAGCGATAACACAAAATAAAGGTAGAAATAGTCGCTGCATAGGACGCTTCCGTATTGAGTAAATTGAGATTGCCAGTGATACAGCTTATCGGCGAACCTTACGATATATTGACTTATAAAAACAAAAAAACGCTAAGAAGTCTCCCTCTTAGCGTTTTTTGATCATGCTAAAACACGTTTAGATTAGATGTGTTTTACCGTTTCAATTTCATAAACCACTTCACCGGCTGGAATCTTTACAACAACTTCGTCGCCTTCCATTTTACCAATGATCGCTTTTGCGATAGGTGATGCATAAGAAATCATTTTAGCTTTCACATCAGACTCATCATCACCGACGATTTTGTAAGTAACGGTTTCTTCTGTATCAACGTTAAACAAAGTTACCGTTGTTCCGAAAATCACTTTGCCAGTATGAGCAATCGCTTTCACATCGATGACTTGAGAATCCGATAGCTTACCTTCAATCTCAGAAATACGACCTTCACAAAAACCTTGCTCTTCACGAGCTGCATGATATTCAGCATTTTCTTTCAAGTCACCATGTTCACGTGCAGACGCGATGTCAGCAATCACACGTGGACGAACAACTGATTTAAGATGGTTAAGCTCAGCGCGTAAACGCGCCTCGCCTTCAACCGTCATAGGTACTTTTTTCATTATTTCCCCGTATGCAAATCTTGTAATCTTCTGACTTTGATCTCTTCGCCTTGGCTACTGATCGCAAGGCTAGTTGCTTCCGCACCCGCTAGGGTTGTGGTGTAACACACCTTACCTTGCAACGCTGTACGACGAATAACCGAAGAGTCCGCAATCGCTTGCGTACCAGAAGTTGTATTAATAATGTAGCTGATATCGCCGTTTTTCAACATATCAACAACATGTGGGCGACCTTCATTAACCTTGTTTACTTTCTTAACTTCAACACCGTGCTCCGTTAGGTACTTAGCTGTACCACCCGTTGCAATCAATTTGAAGCCTAATCCAACAAGGCGTTTTGCCACATCTACAGAGCCAGGCTTGTCTTGATCACGTACTGAGATAAACGCATTACCAGACGTCGGCAACACCGTACCGCCACCCAACACAGCTTTACCAAAGGCTTCAGCGAACGTATCACCAACACCCATTACTTCACCCGTAGATTTCATCTCAGGGCCAAGAATTGGGTCAACTCCTTGGAACTTGTTGAACGGGAAGACTGCTTCTTTCACACTGTAGTAGCCAGGAATAATTTCTTCCGTAAAGCCTAGTTCAGCAAGTGATTTACCTGCCATAACCAATGCCGCTACTTGTGCAAGTGAGCGACCGATACACTTAGAAACAAATGGAACCGTACGAGATGCACGAGGGTTCACCTCGATCACGTAGATTTCACCGTCTTGCACAGCAAGTTGTGTATTCATCAGACCAATAACGCCTAGCTCAAGCGCCATGTTCTTAATCATCGCACGAATGTCATCTTGAACATCCGCTGACAAAGAGTAAGGCGGTAATGAACAAGCTGAGTCACCAGAGTGAACACCTGCTTGTTCAATGTGTTGCATGATGCCGCCAATCACAACTTCTTTACCATCAGAGATACAATCGATATCGATCTCGATCGCTGAGTTCAAGAAGTGATCAAGCAATACTGGGCTGTCGTTAGACACTTTCACTGCCGACGTCATGTAGCGCGTCAGTTCTTTCTCGTTATAAACGATTTCCATAGCACGACCACCCAGTACGTACGACGGGCGTACAACCAGTGGATAACCAATTTCAGCCGCTTTCACAATCGCTTGCTCCGTAGAGCGAACCGTCGCGTTTTTAGGTTGCTTATAACCTAAACGCTGGATCATGCTTTGGAAGCGTTCACGGTCTTCGGCACGGTCAATCGCTTCTGGTGTGGTACCGATGATTGGCACACCTTCGTTTTGTAGAGCACGCGCAATTTTAAGCGGCGTTTGGCCACCAAACTGTACAATCACACCTGTTGGCTTCTCTTTACGAACGATCTCAAGTACGTCTTCAAGCGTTACCGGTTCAAAGTACAAGCGATCAGACGTATCGTAGTCAGTCGAAACCGTTTCAGGGTTACAGTTAACCATGATGGTTTCGAAGCCATCTTCGCGTAACCCTAGCGCTGCGTGCACACAGCAGTAGTCAAACTCGATACCTTGACCGATACGGTTTGGACCACCACCTAGGATAATGATTTTCTCTTTATCACTCGGCGCAGCTTCACATTCGTCTTCGTATGTCGAGTACATGTAAGCCGTGTTAGAGGCAAACTCTGCGGCACAAGTATCAACACGCTTGTACACTGGATGTACGTTTACAAGATAACGACGCTCACGAAGAGACTTCTCAGTTACGTCTAGCAATGTTGCTAAACGTGCATCTGAGAAACCTTTGCGCTTTAGACGGCGCATGTAGTCGTAATCAAGCTCAGCAAGACCCGTCACTTTCAGCGCTTGCTCTTCTTTAATCAGGTCTTCGATTTGCACCAAGAACCATGGATCGACACCCGTTAGCTCGTAAATCTCTTCCATGCTCATACCGGCACGGAAGGCATCACCGATGTACCAAATACGATCTGCACCCGGCGCTTTCAGCTCACGCTGCAAAATTTCTTTGCTTGCATCATCTTCAAGATCAAGCTGTGGATTGAAACCGTCAGAGCCTGTTTCAAGACCACGCAATGCTTTCTGCATCGACTCTTGGAACGTACGGCCAATCGCCATGACCTCACCAACCGACTTCATTTGCGTCGTTAGGCGATCGTTTGCCGTTGGGAATTTTTCGAAGGTGAAACGCGGAATTTTCGTTACAACGTAGTCGATTGAAGGCTCGAAACTTGCTGGCGTTAGTCCACCGGTAATATCGTTTTGCAGCTCATCAAGGGTGTAACCAATCGCCAATTTCGCAGCGATTTTTGCGATTGGGAAGCCCGTTGCTTTCGAAGCCAATGCAGATGAACGTGATACACGTGGATTCATCTCAATAACAACAAGACGACCTGTTTCTGGGTCCATACCGAACTGTACGTTCGAACCGCCTGTTTCGACACCGATTTCACGCAGTACCGCCAACGAGGCGTTACGCATGATTTGGTATTCTTTGTCTGTCAGAGTTTGTGCTGGCGCAACTGTGATCGAGTCACCAGTGTGAACACCCATGGCATCGAAGTTTTCGATGGCACAGACAATGATACAGTTGTCGTTTTTGTCACGAACAACTTCCATCTCGTACTCTTTCCAACCGATCAGAGATTCGTCGATTAGAAGTTCGTTGGTTGGCGATAGATCCAAACCACGCGTACAGATTTCTTCAAACTCTTCCATGTTGTAAGCGATACCACCACCGGTACCACCCATAGTGAAAGAAGGACGAATAATACAAGGAAGACCAACTTCGCTTTGTACTTTCAACGCTTCTTCCATGTTGTGTGCAATGCCAGCACGTGGACATTCAAGACCAATGGCTTTCATTGCTTCATCAAAACGGTGACGGTCTTCTGCTTTATCAATCGCATCCGCTGTCGCACCAATCATCTCAACATTGTATTTCGCCAAGACACCGTGACGCTCAAGATCCAGCGCACAGTTCAATGCTGTTTGACCACCCATTGTCGGAAGCACCGCATCTGGACGCTCTTTTTCGATGATTTTCTCAACCGTTTGCCATTCAATAGGCTCGATGTACGTTGCGTCCGCCATAACAGGGTCTGTCATGATGGTCGCAGGGTTCGAGTTAACTAGAATCACTCGGAAGCCTTCTTCACGAAGGGCTTTACAGGCTTGTGCACCTGAATAGTCAAATTCACAGGCCTGACCGATAACAATCGGGCCAGCACCCAAGATTAAGACGCTTTTTATGTCAGTACGTTTTGGCATAGTCTTCTCGTTCTCGCTCAGGCTTTCGTTGCTTTGATGTTGTCAATGAACTGATCGAACAATGGAGCCACATCATGTGGACCAGGGCTCGCTTCAGGGTGGCCCTGGAAGCTGAACGCTTTTTTATCAGTACGTGCAATACCTTGAAGAGAGCTGTCGAACAAAGATTTGTGAGTCGCTTCAAGGTTCGCTGGCAACGTCGCTTCATCGACTGCGAAACCGTGGTTCTGGCTGGTAATCATCACACGGCCAGACTTGATGTCTTGAACCGGATGGTTTGCACCGTGATGACCAAACTTCATTTTTACGGTTTGAGCACCGCTTGCTAAGGCAAGCAGTTGGTGGCCTAGACAAATACCGAAAACGGGGATTTCAGTTTCTAGGATCTCTTTGATCGCATTGATTGCGTAATCACATGGCTCTGGGTCACCTGGGCCATTTGACAAGAAAACACCATCTGGATTCATAGCTAGCACGTCGCTCGCCGGTGTTTTCGCAGGTACCACTGTCAAGCGGCAACCACGCTCAACCAGCATACGCAAAATGTTTGTTTTAACACCAAAATCATACGCCACAACGTGGAATGGGAATTCGCTAGGTGTTGTGTGACCCTTTACTAAATCCCACGTAGACTCAGTCCACTCGTAAGACTTTTCAGTTGTCACTTCTTTGGCTAAATCCATGCCTTTCAAACCAGGGAAAGCTTGCGCTTGTGCAACAGCTTCCTCTTCGTTGATGCTATCACCTGCCATAATACAGCCAGCTAGAGCACCTTTCTCTCGTAGAATACGCGTCAGTTTACGTGTATCAATGTCCGCAATACCCACAACGCCTTTACGTTTAAGGTAGTCATCTAACGTCTCTTGTTGACGCCAGCTGCTAGAGCGTAGAGGTAAATCACGGATAATCAGGCCCGAACACCAAATTTGGTTAGACTCTTCGTCTTCGGCGTTAACGCCAGTGTTACCAATATGTGGGTAGGTCAACGTGACCATTTGTCGAGCATAGGAAGGGTCGGTAAGAATTTCTTGATAACCGGTCATAGAGGTGTTAAATACAACCTCTGCGGTTGAGGAGCCATCTGCCCCGATCGACACCCCTCTGAATATCGTGCCGTCTTCCAGAGCAAGAATCGCTGATGTTGCCAAAGGAACCTCCCGTTAAAGCCTATTTTAGGTTGCAAAAAAGCGAGGTAAACTCGTGGTCCACCTCGCTTTCATAAAATTTCGCTGATGTCGTCGGCATAACTACTGCTTTTTATGAGTTGCCGCGACTAAATAAATCTGATCAATTTTACTCTTATATGGCATTTTCGTCCAGACAAAACACAACCGCAAACCACAAAGTTTGTCGATATTTACGACTTTTCAATTGACCATTCAGACAAGATTAAGCATTTAGCACAACAAGCCTTGCGCGACGTCTTGTGTTTTCTCAATCCCTTCTAAGTTTGCTAGAACCGCCAGCGAAAAAGCCATTGCCATTGCCGGGCCTTGCCCAGTGATCACATTACCATCCATCACTACAGGTTGGTCGGCAATGTACTCCGCCCCCGTCAAACCCTTTTCAAAACCTGGGTAACAAGTCGCTTGTTTATCAACGACAAAACCATGTGTTCCAAAAACAACGGCTGGTGATGCACAGATAGCGGCCAAAAGGGCATCTTGGATATCGTGCTTTTCCAGCATATCAATTAATAACTGACTGTCTCGTAAATGCTCAGCACCTGGCATACCGCCGGGCAGAACAATAGCATCAAACATTTGCTCAGCCACATCCGTCAATAACACATCAGCAGCAAGATTCGTTCCATTGGCTGCCTTGACTTGCTTATCTTCATGCACGCTTGCCACGGTCAAGTCGACACCACCACGACGTAGCACATCGATAATGGTGATCGCTTCAATGTCTTCACTGCCGTTGGCAATCGGTACCAGTACTGTCGTCATAAACTATCTCTCTTTTTTCAGTTTGCATGTCATGAGCACGGCATGTTCATGACCGCCCTCAGCTAATGAGTAATAGTTTTTACGTGAACCAACCTGTTCAAAGCCAAACTGCTTATATAAAGCGATCGCACCTTGGTTCGATTCACGTACCTCTAATAATCCTTCTGTACAGCCTTGATTACCAGCCCAGTCTAACCATTGTTGCAGCAATCGTTTACCTAACCCTAGCCGGCGTTTCGAGGCATCGGTAACCACTAACTCTAGTTCAGATTGATCAAACAAAGCAGAAGCCGTTAACCAGCCAACGAGATGCGACTTTTCCGTACTTTCCAATACCCAATTCTGTCGACTTTGGAGCGCCTCCCTAATCAAGCCTTCACTCCAAGGATGCGGGTCAGATGACCGCTCTAACGCATCAATCGCCTCAGCATCAGATAGCGTTGCCTCTCGCAACATATATTGATTCGTCATATTCACCTTTTTAGCGAAAGCTCAATTGCATGATCTTCCAAGCCTCTTTACGCAGCTCTGGGATGCGCAACATCTGCGGTAGACTGTCTACTTTAGCGTTTGGTAGTAGCTTTAAAGCATGCTCATCAGGCAAAGTTTCAAAGAACTGAATACTTTGCTCACCCGCTAAAATGATCCATTGTGGGGTTTGACCTGAAAGCTGATTACTCAAGAATTGCTCAAACCCACCAAGTGCCCAATCCTTTCGCACAATCAGATAACGGTTTTTTAACTTTCCGGGCCAAACAAACTGTCCACTGTTCCAATCACTGATGTCTTGTTTCAACAATGCTTTAGCAAGGCTTATCGCCAGTTTATCTAACGCTTCAGGCTCGTTAAATGAACGCGGCAAATCCGTCAACAGTAACAGTCGCCCCGCCAACAAATACCCATTCAATTGAACGGAGGTAGGCAAGCCTTGTACCGTTTCAGGCAACGCCACATTAGGAACGGCTATCGTTTCCTCTATAGGTTGAAGGTCTTCTACAATGACCTCGGGCGCCGCACCAAGCTGACGACGTAAATCGGCGACTGATGCATCTTTCTGTTGTGGCTCAACGACCGGCGCAGGCCGTTCAACAGACCGAAAAGACGCCCCATCCTCGACAGTCGGCGCAATCGATTGCACACCGTCAGCACGCAGCCAAGGTTGCGGCGAGCGAAAAACCTCACCATGAACGGGTGATGTGCCATGCATCCAACTCACCACACCTAATTCATTTAGGCTGTGCGTTTGGAAGGCTTGATGATGTGACAATTCACGGGACAAGTTCATAGCACCTTAATAGATCAATAATGAAGGGAATTATACGCACAGGAACGAAGCGCGCCAAACGCCTTAATAATAAGTTTAATATTTTTTTTAACCGATGCGTCAAGATTTCATAGAGGCTCTTATTTTGCATGCGTATAATGCTTTATTTCCAGTCAAGATCGTGCAACTAAAGGTTCCCTATGAAAAAATCATTACTCAGCATTGCCAACATCCTTCTGCTAAGCCTATCGTCTTTTTCCTACGCGGACACCTTACCCGACCTTAAAGGACAAACGATTGTTGCAGTCACAGAGAATGCTTACACACCGCTCAACTTCATCGACCCTAAAACAGGTGAAGGCATTGGTTGGGAATACGATGCTTTTAATGAAATTGCCAAACGCTTAAATGCAAAAGTAGATTGGCAACTGAGTAGCTGGGACACCATGATTCAAGGTGTAAAGCAAGGCCAATATGATGTAGGCATGGACGGCATTACCATCAATGAAGAGCGTAAGCAGCAAGTCGATTTCTCTGACCCCTATATGGTTTCGGAACAATTCATGCTAGTAAGAGCCGATGAAGAGCGCTTTTCAAATGCCCAAGAATTTGCCGCGAACGATGACCTATATTTTGGTGCCCAACCTGCTACGACCAACTTTTATGTCGCCGTTTATGACGTGCTGGATGGTGATGAAACGAACCCTCGTATAAGCCTGTTTGAAACTTTTGGTGCATCGGTTCAAGCTCTTAAAACCGGTGACGTTGACTCGGTTTTGATGGACAGTACATCTGCTCGCGGTTACATGGGAGCAAACCCAGGTGCCTTTAAAGTGGTCGGGGGAGCGCTGGGGGCCGAGGCTTTTGGCTTTATTTTTACTCCCGGCTCAGCATTCATTGAACCTGTCAATGCGGCCATCAAAAGCATGCGAGAAGACGGTACAATGAATGCCCTTAACCAGAAATGGTTTTTTGATTACAACCAATAGTCACTCCTTATATGCCCACTAAACACTATTTTAATAAATTACCATGGTGGCTATTAGCTACTGTGGTGCTCGGGGCGCTTTTAGGCTGGAATATTATTGCCGATCAGAGCTATCAAGATATCACTCGCACGCTTAGCAAAGGCTTGCTGACGACCATTGGCGTCACTCTTTGTGCATTCGTTTTGGCATCTTTACTAGGCCTGATGGTTGCGATCGCGGGATTTTCAAAATGGCGACTCATTCGTGAGTTTTCGCGCTTCTACGTTGAAATATTACGTGGCATCCCTGTACTTGTTCTGCTTTTTTATATTGCTTTTGTTGGTGCACCTGAGTTGATTAAACTCTGGAACTGGGCGCTACAAAAACCAATCGAATGGGGATTGTTAGACAAAGCTCGTACAAGAGATTTCACTTTACTGTGGCGTGCTATTTTGGCGCTAGCAATTAGCTACAGCGCTTTTATAGCAGAAGTTTTTCGTGCTGGTATCCAAGAAGTGAATAAAGGACAAATCGAAGCCGCTCAAGCCTTAGGCCTCAGCAGCTGGCAACGCTTCCGTCTCATCATTTGGCCGCAAGCTCTGCGCAAGATCCTTCCTCCGCTTGGCAATGATTTTGTGGCACTTATCAAAGACTCCTCTTTAGTATCGGTACTGGGAGTACAAGACATTACTCAACTGGGTAAAATCTATAGTTCCTCTACTTTCCAGTTCTTTGAGACTTACAACGTCGTTGCCTTTATGTATTTAACATTAACCCTAAGTCTGTCTTTAATAATTCGTTCTTTCGAAAAATACCTGCGACGTCATGAGGACCTTCGCTAATCAGCCTTACACCTCAAGTGGCCATATAAGATTGCTTGAGGTGTAAACCTAAGTGACCTCTTCTAATAAAGTGATGTGCCTGTTATGTCCTTGACCTGCGCTATGCCAGCCAAGGCCATCGTCACCTCAAACTCTTCGCGCAGAATACGTAACATATGAGCTACCCCAGATGCCCCCGCTACGGCAAGTGCATAGAACTGAGGCCGCCCAATTAAAACCGCATCTGCACCCAAGGCAATCGCCTTAAACACATCGGTACCACGCTCTATTGCACCGTCCAGCAGAACCGTAAACTCAGCACCTACTGCTTCACGTACCGCTGCAACCACCTCAATAGCACTCGGTACACAGTCTAAAGTACGTCCACCGTGATTAGAGACAATCACACCTTGAGCACCCATTTCTTTAGCTTTAAGTGCGTCCGCTGGGTGCAGGACACCTTTAATGATCACAGGGATTTCAGTTTGTTCAATCAACCATGCCACATCGCTCCAGTTTGGAGCCTCACTCATCATGCCTTGAAAAACGATGCTTTGCTCCGGAGTGAAAGCCTGACGCGGCAACTCTGGTCGATCTTTTAAATTTACCGCTTCGATCCCTTCGGGCAAGGCAAATTTAGCTCGCTGAGCACGGTTGCGAATACCATGAATAGCCGAATCTACAGTCAATACGAGTGCTTGAAAGCCCGCTTTTTCGGCACGCCGAATGAGGCTTAGAGTAAAATTACGATCTAACTGCCAATACAATTGGAACCATTTTTCCGAACTGAGCTCTTGGCTGATAGACTCCATTTCCACCGATGACAAAGTACTGACCATCATCCCCACTTCCAAAGCACTGGCGGCCTTAGCGGTTGCAATCTCGCCTTGCTCATGAGCCATTTTTTGAAATGCTACCGGTGCCAGCATTATCGGCGTACGCCAAGTTTGGCCAAGCACCGTCGTATGGGAGCTTCCCTTGCTTACATCATTTAGCATTCGAGGTAGAATTTTTATGTCATTCAAAGCATCACGATTATGATTCAAGGTCACTTCATCGCCACCACCACCATAGACATACTCAAAAATCGCATGGGGTAAAACCCCTTTAGCAAGACGCTCATAGTCCGCCACACATAAAGCATCTTCTGGAATCGCTGCATAACTCACGGTCAGGTTACCTTCTTAAACAATACAATTATGTGTCCGCATGCAAGCGGATTAGTCGATGATAAACAGCATTCAGTTTTACGGTTTCGGTATCCGTTGCGCCGCGTTCAGCGGTGAGCTGTTGAATACTCTGATCTAGGTCGAACAACACCTCGCGCAGTTCATGATCACGCACCATACTTTCAATCCAGAAAAAACTCGCTAAACGCTGCCCCTTCGTTACAGGGCTAACTTGATGCAAACTGGTTGAGGGATACAGCACCATATCCCCAGCTTTTAACTTAACCTTCTGTTCACCGTAACGATCTTGAATACACAACTCACCACCTTCGTAGTCTTCTGGGTTATTCAAAAAGAGGGTCGCCGATAAATCAGTGCGCAGACGGATCGCTGTATTGGGAATAAGGCGAATGGCGTTATCCACATGCCAGCCGTAGGTACCACCATCCTGATACGAATTAAACATGGGCGGTAAGATTTTCAATGGCAAGGCCGCAGAGATAAAGCGTGACTGCTCTGCCAAGACTTGCAGAATATGGTCACCCAACTGTTGTGCTAGCTTGCTATTTGGATCAATCTGCCGATTTTGTTTTACGCTAATCGCCTGACCACCGGCTGTGGCTGCGCCATCCTGCCATTCTGCGTGGCTTAAATGTTGATGATACTGAGCCAATTCATGGACACTTAGTACCTCCGGTATGATCGTCACCATATGAGCCTCATAAACGATAAAAGGCCTCCACTTTATTAAGTGGAGGCCTGAGCTTGATAAATGCGAACTTAGAACTGGTAGTTCGCAGTTAGACTGACAGAGCGTGCATCACCAATAAAGATGATGTCACCACCACGGTAGACAGCTGTGTAGTAGTCTTCATCTGTTACGTTCTGAATATTGGCTTGCAGATCAAAGTTTTCCGTCACTTGGTAAGTCGCAAATAGATCGTACACAGTGTAAGACGGTAGCTTGATCACACTGTCAGCCGATGCACCCGCATCCGGTTGACCACCGATGATCTCGCTTGAGTACGTCATCGCACCACCCAATGCAAAGTCAGGTGTCACCATGTATTTCGCTTGAGCATACAAACTCTTCTCAGCGAAGTTCGCTTTTGGACGACCCACATTATCTTGATTGTAAGATTCCAAGGTTTCAGAATCCATAACCGCCATCCCCAATTGGCCGCTTAGCTTGTCAGTAATGTTACCCGATAGGCCTAGCTCTACACCACGAACTCGGTTCTTACCGGTATTCAAAGAACCGCCGCTTTGGTACGAGTCATTCCCTCCTTCGATAACATCATCTTTAGTAATTTGGAACAAAGCACTGGTTAGCAGCAATTTATGATCCATTAGCTGCCACTTGGTACCGATTTCGTAATTTGTTGACTGCTCAGGATCGGCCGTTGAGTAGTTACCATCAGCATCGGTACACAGACCACCGTAGCCACAGTTAGTACCAGCATCTGACTCGCCTCCGTTGATATTAGACGACGTCGACCAAGTAGCGTAGACGTTACCGTGTTCCCAAGGAGAGTACACTGCGCCTAGCTGACCATTCCAGAAACCATCAGAGAATTGATAGTTGGTATCTGGGTAACTATTACCACGGCTCGTGTAGGCAGGCACAAACATCTCGTAGTCAAAGTGATCGTAACGTACACCTCCACTCACTTCCCAATCGTCATTCAACGTCACTGTATCGCTTAAATAAGCTGAAACAGTTTCAAGCGTCAGCATGCTACGAGCCGCATTACGAGAGTAAGAACCTTGCCATAGATTATTGTTGGTATTGGTGTCAGTAAGAGCGTAGCTATTCGTTGTATTGACCGAGTAGTTGCCAGCATCCACCTCTTCCCGAGCGTATTCCACACCCATCACAACGGTATTGCGTTTACCAAACAGATCACCATCCCATAGGAAGTTAGTTTGGTTACCTAGATATTCGTTTTCTTGCCAGCCAGTAAAGGTACGGTGGTTATTATCAAAGAAAGGACGCGCATCTTGGTTCGAGACGATATAATCGTTTTTAGTTTCACCGTAACGGGTTTTGTTCTGTAAGCGCAAGTTATTGGTCAAATAAGCATCAACGGTCAGCGTCGCAATATCGGCTTCATTATCTCTAAAATCTAAACCCTTTTGGCCCACATAATCACGATCAATAATGTTACCGGTGCTGCGATCAATTTTGTTACCCACATCGTCTTTGTCATCGGCACGGAAGTAATAGTAATCGGCACTGATCAACACATCAGGGTTCACCTCATGGGTACCCGATAGCAAGAAACCTTCGCGCTGCTCATCCGCTGGGGCACGATCAGGAATATCACGTTCAGAGTAAAGCGCATTGAAACGTACAGCAGAGTCTTCACCAATGACTTTATTTGTATCTAAGGTGTAGCGCTGTTTGTTATCCGTTCCCAACGTGCCACTCAAGTTCGTAAAGTCGTCATCTAGGGAGGCTTTTTTGGTAACCGAGTTCACCGCACCACCTGTAGTCCCTCGACCACCAAAGGTTGAACTTGGTCCCTTAGTAATCTCCACTTGGTCTAAGGCAAACGTCTCACGAGTGATGAGTCCCGGCTCACGTAAACCGTCGGTGTAAACATCACTTCGGGCCTCATAACCACGAATGATGTAACGATCCCCGAACGAGTTACCGCCCTCACCGGTTCCCAATGTGATACCAGGTTGTGCACTTAGAATCGACTCCAGATCCGTTTTACCCGATTCTTCAATGGCATCCTTGGTTAGTACTGTAATGGTTTTGGGAGTTTCCGCGATATCTCGAGCGTACTTGATGTCAGACATGCGATTCGCTTTATAAGGCGCATCAGGCTCAGCGTAGGGATTTGCATCCGCTGCCATTTGCTGACCTTCAACCACCAAGGCATCTAGGCTTTTGGTATTTTCTTGTGCATACGCTGCGCCCGATAAAGCGCTTGATACAGCCATTGCTAGCGCAGTCAATTTTATTGGTGAGCGGAGTGTAACTGGCTCTTCCTTGGTAACAGTCAAGATATTAGACACGCGAAACCTCAAATAGTAATAAGAATTAAAATCAATTGAAAACACTGCTTATTATTTGCAAATAAGAACGATTGTCAATACTATTAGCAATAATTATCTATCTTGGTATCCTTTTTTACACGCAGTCATTACATTAGGTATTTACTCATGGCACATACAAACGCTTCTATTTCGCTACTCATGGGAGCTGCGATAGCATTAAATTTTTTGCCGACACAGGCGCAAGCTCGCGGTGAGATCAACATTTATTCAGCGCGAAAGGAAGCTCTGATTGCTCCCGTTTTGGAAGCCTATTCCAATAAGTATCATGTACAAGTCAACCTTATTACGGGTAATGCAGATACACTACTGCACCGTTTGAAAACAGAAGGGAACGCCAGCCCAGCAGACATTTTTATCACAGTGGATGCCGGACGCTTACATCGCGCCAAGCAAGAAGGCGTACTACGCCAACTCGAATCAGATACGATAGTCGAAAACATACCGGCTCATCTTCGAGACTCTGAAGACTATTGGGTAAGCTTGTCACGACGTTCACGTGTTATTTTCTATAACCCGAAGACCGTGAACAAAAATGAGCTCTCTACTTACGAAGACTTAGCCAACCCGAAATGGCGTGGCCGTATATGCACCCGCTCATCGGCAAACATTTATAACCAATCTCTGGTTGCTTCCATGATTGCCGCCAATGGAGAAGAAGCAACAGGAAAATGGATTAATAATTTCGTTGCTAACCTTGCCCGACCACCTTTCGGTGGTGACACAGACCTATTACGTGCTGTTGAAGCTGGCGTCTGTGACATCACCTTAGCCAATACCTATTATTACGGTCGCTTGGGTCACAGTGATGATCCAGCTATGAAAGCTGTTTACGATCACGTTGCGCTCTTTTGGCCGAACCAAGCGGCAGGTGAACGTGGCGCGCATGTCAATGTCAGCGGTATTGGCATCACAAATTCAGCCACCAATGTTCGCAATGCACGTCGCTTGATCGAGTTCTTAGTCAATCATGAAAGCCAAGCATGGTATGCTGAAGCCAACAACGAGTATCCGGTTATTGAAGGCGTAGCCTATCCAAGTACTTTAGAGCCATTTGGAAAATTCAAAGCGGATTCTTTGCAGCTTGACAAGCTTGGAGAAAATAACCGCCTAGCGACAGAGTTAATGGACGCTAATGGCTGGAAATAACTCGTAATAAAATACAAAAAGCCCCGCAATTGTTACCAACTGCGGGGCTACATGAAAGCCATTTGTTTACACCATCAATAGGATAATAAAGCAATCACCAACAGCCAAATGCTAAAAATCGTATGGGGTTACGCCAAACTGTATCTGGCACAGGGTACTTTCAGCCACGAAGACTCTCTAGGTATTAAAAATGTTGCCAGCCAGACGTTTCACCTTCAAAGCCTTCAACATCAAAACCTGATTCGGTTATTTCACCAATACGTGTGCAAGGTAAATGCAAGGTCTGCATTATTAATTGAACTTCATCACGCGCACTTTGCGGTGCAGTAAAACACAGCTCGTAGTCATCGCCGCCCGTTAAAGCCAATACACGAGCGTTTTCAGGCTGCCATGCTAATAGCACATCGGATATCGGCAACGCATTGATATTAATTCGAGCCCCTACTCCCGATGCTCGCGTAATATGCTGCAGATCTTGTCCGATACCATCAGAAACATCCAGCATACTATGCACAACTCGCTTGAGTGCCATACCAGCAATTAAGCGAGGAACCGGGCGCCAATAATGCTCATAGAAATGATCAAAACGGTCAGCATTCACATGTAACTCACCCGTCATAATAGGTACTGCAGCAGCTGCATCACCCAAGGTTCCAGTGACGTATATGTCATCGCCCACCTGAGCCTGACTTCGACGCGGCGTTAAGTCTTGCTCTACATAGCCATGCACTTGCAAGGTAATCGTTAATGGCCCTTTGGTCGTATCTCCGCCAACTAATAACAAGCCGATCGGCTCCGCTAATTCCGCCATACCTTCCGCAAACCCAGCCAACCATTGAGGATCAGATTCTGGCAAGGTTAAACCAAGCGTAAAAAAGGCAGGTTTAGCGCCCATCGCCGCCAGGTCACTGACGCACGTGGCAACAGCGCGATAACCAATATCGACAGGGTCAGCATCAAAGGGAAAATGACGTCCTTCAACTAAAGTGTCCATAGAAAAGACGAGGCTCTGACCTTCCGGCACCTGCACCTGAGCACAGTCATCACCTATCCCCAATAGGATATCGTGACGCCCTTCCGTATTGGCCATCATTGAGGACTGAAAGATCGAGCGAATTAACTCAAACTCTTGCATAGCATTTCCTAGGCTATATAAAAGAAAAGCCATCAAAGGATGGCTTTTCTCGATACAGTAATTGGCTTACTTGTTTGCGTTACGGCGTGCTGCGATTTCTTCGAAGCGCACTCGTTGTGCCAGTTTGTCCAAAATACCGTTTACGTACTTATGACTTTCGCTCGCACCGAACGATTTAGCCAATTCAACCCCTTCGTTGATGGCAACGCGGTAGGGCACATCTAAGCGCTCAGACAGCTCATAAGTGCCAATTCGCAAGGTCGCCAATTCGATGGCATCCAATTCAGAAAGAGAACGATCTAAGAACGGCTCAAATAGCTCATCCAATGCTTTGGCTTTGGACGATACGCCGTAGACCAACTCACGAAAGTACGTTTTATCGCACGTAGACATTTCATGATCCACAGCGAACTGAGCTTCAATCTCGTTCACAGAAGACTGGTTCATTTGCCACTGATAAAGCGCCTGTAAAGCAAAAGAACGAGACGCGCTACGCATTTGTGAGCGAGAAGGTTTTTTAGGCTTTTTAGCCTGTTCTTGATCACTCATTATTTCTCTTCCAAATTACGTAATACAGCAACGGTTTCTAGAGCAGACAAGGCAGCTTCACCGCCTTTGTTGCCGGCTTTTGTACCAGCACGCTCAATCGCTTGTTCAATTGTATCAACCGTCAACACACCAAACGATACAGGAATACCGAATTGCAGTGCCAATTGGCCTAAACCTTTCACACATTCACCCGCAACGTATTCGAAATGAGGTGTGCCGCCGCGAATCACGGCTCCCAATGCGACGATAGCATCGTATTGATTTTGTTCTGCGACTTTCTTCACAACAACAGGAATTTCAAACGCACCAGGTGCGTAAATCACTGTGATATCTTCTTTCTTGATACCGTGGCGAACTAGGGTATCGATGGCGCCTTCTTTTAAGCTTTCAACGATGAAGCTGTTAAAACGGCCAACGACAAGAGCAAACTTTGCTCCAGGTGCTGCGAAATGACCTTCGTAAGTCTTAATATCGCTCATTTTTTGCCTCTAAACTTTAAACTAGATCGGCACTAACAGGCGTGCCCTTGTATGGAATAAATTCCACGGCTTCTAAATCAAATCCTGTGACAGAGAATTTTCGTGGTGAACTAAGTAAGCGCATTTTGCCCACACCTAGATCACGTAGAATTTGAGACCCCGTCCCAACGGTCAAGTACGTACCTGAGCCGCTTTTATCCGAACCTTTGCCCGCAGGCGGGTTCAGTGTCGCCGCAAAACTCTCCGCTAAATCACTCGGGCGATCTAACGTATCGACTAATACCACGACACCTGAGCCTTCTTTGGCTACATATTCTAACGCCCCTGACATTGACCATTTTTGCTCAGTTTCATCAGAGATGATCCCAGCAATATCACGGGCAGGATCACGTACATGCACACGTACCACAGTCGGTGTGTCAGGAGAGATATCACCTTTCACAAAAGCCATATGGCTTAGGCCCTGTACCGTGTCACGGTAGGTGATCAGATTAAACTCGCCCACTTCCGTCTTGATCGTTTGTTCAGCTTCACGCTGGACAGTCGCTTCGTTCAGTGTGCGGTAATGGATCAGGTCGGCAATTGTACCAATTTTTATGCCATGTTTCTCGGCAAACTTTTCTAAATCTGGACGACGTGCCATGGTGCCATCATCATTGATCACTTCAATAATCACTGACGCGGCTTCATAGCCTGCCATACGCGCTAAATCACAACCTGCTTCCGTGTGACCCGCTCGCGATAATACGCCACCAGGCTTCGCCATTAACGGGAAAACGTGCCCAGGTTGAACAATATCTGTAGGCTTCGCATTGGCGGCAACCGCACGTTTCACTGTCAAGGCACGATCCGCTGCGGAAATCCCTGTTGTTACACCTTCAGCCGCTTCAATTGACAACGTGAAATTGGTACTAAACGCCGCACCATTTTGATTTACCATCAACGGTAAGTTCAGCTGCGCACAACGCTCTGGCATTAACGTTAGGCAAATTAAACCGCGGGCATTCATTGCCATAAAGTTGATAATTTCCGGGGTAATACATTCTGCCGGAACAATCAGATCACCTTCATTCTCACGATCTTCGTCGTCCATCAAGATGATCATTTTGCCTTGACGCATGTCTGCCAAGATTTCTTCAATGGTATTAAGTGCCATGCTACTTCACCTTTAAATTCGATTTAGAGCGTCCTTATCGACGCCCCATAAACCCATGTTCGGCCAAAAACGCCTCGCTCAGCATCGATTCTTGGCTGGGCGCAGGTGCGGATTGTGGTGCAATCAATCGTTCTAAATAGCGTGCGATTTGATCCACCTCCACGTTAACCTTTGTTCCAACAGTATAAGCCGACATAATTGTTCCATCCGCGGTATGAGGCACAATACTGAGCTCAAACTCATCTGCCTCGCGCGCTGTCACAGTTAGACTGATACCGTCCACACAAATTGACCCTTTAAGGGCAATATAGCGCATTAATTCAGGCATTACTTTGACACGATAACGGATACTGCGTGCATCAGGCCAAATTGCACAAATTTCCCCAATCGTATCCACATGACCACTCACCAAATGACCACCTAAACGCGATATCGGCTGCAGTGCTTTTTCTAAGTTTACTGTTTGACCAACCTGCCAATGCCCTAATGTAGTATGGGCCAACGTTTCTGAGGATACGTCCGCCCAATAGCTGGCACCTTCCAAACGCGTCACCGTTAAGCACACGCCATTCGTTGCAATGCTATCGCCTAGCTTCACATCACTCATGTCTAATGACTCGGCGTGAATCTTGAGTGTTAAATCACCACCTTTTCGCTGCAACTGAGCGACTCGCCCAAACCCTTCAATGATGCCTGTAAACATTACGCGTCTTCACCCTCTTCACGGTATTGAGGCTGGTACACCAACTTGATGTCTTGACCAATTTTCGCCATGTCTAACAAGTGTAGTTCAACAGCATCCGACATGCTTTCTAACGGCAAACTGACCAAAGGACGAGCCTCTGAGCCCAGTAACTTTGGCGCCATGTAAATAACAAGTTCGTCGACTAGCCCAGCATCTAAAAATGCACCAGCTAAGACTGCACCAGTTTCAACCAGTACTTCATTGATTCCGTCATCGGCTAGTTGTCCCATCGCTTCAACAAGGTCTAAACGTCCATCGTCTGCAAGCGGTAAAAAGCGTACATCGACTTTTTTCTTTTGTAACGTTTTCAGATGATCCGACTCGAGTTCTTCTTCATCACAGAACACCAACACTTCGTTGGTTGGATAGAGAATCTTCGATTCCGGCGGAATCGACAGTGCGGTATCTAAAATAACGCGAAGTGGTTGACGTACTGTTTTGGCATCGGCCTCTTGGTCGTTAGGGTCAATGCGTACCGTCATGCTTGGGTTATCCACAATCACCGAGCCAATACCCGTGACAATCGCAGAGCTTTGAGCGCGCAAACGTTGCACGTCTTGGCGCGCCGCAGGGCCCGTGATCCATTGACTTTCGCCGGATTCCATCGCCGTACGGCCATCAACACTCATGGCCAATTTCACCCGAACAAACGGCAAGCCCTCTTCCATGCGTTTGATAAAACCAGGATTCAAGCCACGACACTCGGTTTCCATAACGGGTCCAATGACTTCGATACCGGCTTGTTCAAGCAATTTCAGTCCATTACCAGCGACTTCAGGGTTAGGATCCTGCATGCCATACACAACAGACGTCACGCCCGCTTTAATTAACGCTTCGGCGCAAGGCGGTGTACGACCGTGATGACTGCATGGTTCTAATGTGACATACGCTGTGGCACCCGATGCAGATTCCGTCAGGTTCGCCAACGCTTGAACTTCGGCATGGCCCTCTCCAGTTTTCAGATGAAAGCCTTCACCGATCACTTGATTATTTTTAACAATGACGCATCCGACTCGAGGATTTGGGTGGGTCGTGTATAACCCTTTACGCGCCAATTGCACAGCACGAGCCATATACGTTTGATGATTTTGCTGTGCCATTTATTTCTCCTCAGAGGGGGTGGTCGCGCTATTTTCTAAGCGCTCAATTTCTTCACGGAATTCACTGATATCTTTAAAACTTCGATAAACAGAAGCAAAACGCACATACGCTACTTGATCAAGGCGCTTTAACTCTTCCATTACCGCTTCACCAATAATGCGAGACGGTAATTCGCGTTCGCCTGTGGCTTGTAGCTTCTCTTTGATTCGGGTGATCGCAGTTTCGATCGCTTCAACACTGACAGGGCGTTTCTCAATGGCTTTAACAATACCGGAGCGTAACTTATCTTCATCAAACGACTCACGGCTGCCATCACTTTTGATCAACCTCGGCATTTGAAGTTCAGCCACTTCAAAGGTGGTAAAACGCTCTTGGCAGTGGCCACAAGTACGACGACGGCGGACTTGCGCACCCTCAGAGACTAATCGAGAGTCTAGAACTTTGGTATCTTGAGTACCACAAAAAGGACAACGCATACTGGTTCCAATGATTGGGAAAATTTCGTACGATGGATGCCAGTTTTAAATGGCTGATAGTGATGATAAATAATACCAATCCCGACACTTATTGGCTACTCATCGACCTGTTTAACTGACTTAGCCCACTCGCTTAATATTTTCAAAACGGAGCCTTTGAATGCCTTTTGCAGAGTTATCCGGTCTCGTTGCTGCACTCTGCTGGACCATCTCCAGTTTGATGGCCCCCCGCTTAATCGAGAGCATGGGCACATTTCGATTTAATACCTGTCGCATCACCCTTGCCGCCATACTATTGTGCTTGATCAGTCTGTGGCGCTTTGTTTCTTGGGACACATTGGGGGACTACCTACCACTCCTTATTTTATCCGGCGTCATTGGTATCTTCATTGGCGATAACTGCTTGTTTAGCGCCGTTAACAGAATTGGGCCGAGACGTGCAGGCATCCTCTTCGCCATGAACGCACCTTTCTCTATTTTGCTGGCGTGGCTTTTCTTAGATGAGACATTATCTATTGTCGAATTGCTCTGTTGTGGTGTCGTATTAATTGGCGTCATGATTGCCATTTTATTTGGCAAACGCGGCCAGACACACGAGTGGGAAAGCACCAAGGGCTCACTTGGCTTAGCTGTCGGCATCGCCCTAATCGCGGCCTTGTGTCAGGCAAGCGGCGCATTACTCGCCAAACCGGCACTGTTAGCTGGCGTTGACCCTGTGGTGGCATCTGCCGCTCGTGTCAGCGCAAGCGCCCTATGTCTGTTAGTCGCCTATCGTTTGTACTTTTCCAAACGAATGCCTCAAGGCAACACTCCTTTGCAACAATTCCCTCTTAATCTTTGGCTACGCTTAGCGGTGGTGGCAACCATCGGCATGGTCATTGGTATGAGTGTTTTAGTATGGGGCGTCGCAAATGCCGACGTTGGCTTAGTAACAACGCTATCGGCGACCGTTCCTGTCTTAATATTGCCAGGATTATGGCTGACGACCAAACAACGCCCCGCGCCGGGTGCGTGGTTAGGTGCTTTGTTAGTTGTATTTGGCGCGATGGGAATTATTCTGCATTAAGCGTTGTTGTGCTATGCTTAGCTCCAATTTTACACCACCTTCTCGGGTGTTATGGCCCCGATCGAAGCGTTCGTAAAGCGTTCTCTTTTTCACTTAACAACTTAGGACAGACATAACCTTATGGCACAGTTTGTATACAGCATGAACCGCGTTGGCAAAGTCGTACCGCCAAAACGCGAGATTCTAAAAGACATCTCTCTGTCTTTTTTCCCTGGCGCAAAAATCGGTGTACTTGGCTTAAACGGCTCAGGTAAATCGACACTGCTTCGCATCATGGCCGGCGTTGACCAAGAATACATTGGTGAAGCACGCCCTATGCCAGGTTTGAAAGTCGGCTACTTGCCTCAAGAGCCTGAGCTAGATGAGACAAAAGACGTTCGTGGTATCGTGGAAGAGTCTGTTGCAGACGTAAAAGATGCCTTGGTTCGCCTTGATGAAGTATACGCTGCCTACGCTGATCCAGATGCCGATTTTGATGCACTGGCGGCGGAGCAAGCCGAACTTGAAAACCTGATCACAGCAAAAGACGGCCACAACCTTGAGCGCGCTTTAGAAGTGGCGGCCGATGCATTACGTCTTCCACCATGGGAGTCAAGCGTAGCGCATCTATCCGGTGGTGAACGTCGCCGTGTAGCACTGTGTCGTCTACTACTCGACAAGCCGGACATGATCCTGCTTGACGAACCGACTAACCACTTGGATGCCGAATCGGTAGCGTGGCTAGAACGTTTCCTTAAAGATTACCCAGGTACTGTTGTGGCCATTACCCACGACCGTTACTTCCTTGATAACGCCGCAGGCTGGATCCTTGAGCTTGACCGTGGCCATGGTATTCCATACGAAGGCAACTACTCTTCTTGGCTGGATCAAAAGAACGCGCGTCTTGAGATGGAAGCGAAGCAGCAAGCGTCGCACAACAAAGCCATCAAGTCTGAGCTTGAGTGGGTACGCCAAAATGCGAAAGGTCGTCAGTCTAAGTCCAAAGCACGTCTAGCGCGTTTCGAAGAAATGAACTCGAAAGAATTCCAAGAACGTAACGAAACCAACGAATTGTACATTCCACCAGGGCCTCGCCTTGGTAACAAAGTAATCGAGATCGAAAACGTCTCGAAAGGCTTTGATGGTCGCATGTTGATCGAAGACCTAAACATGACACTACCACCCGGCGCGATCGTCGGGGTTATCGGTGGTAACGGTGCGGGTAAATCAACACTGTTCAAAATGATCTCAGGTGCGGAACAACCGGATTCTGGTAGCGTGACCTTGGGTGATACAGTACAGCTGGCATACGTTGACCAAATGCGTGAACTAAATGGTGATAATACTGTGTTTGAAGAGATTTCAGACGGTCAGGACATCATTACCGTTCACAACTGGAAAGTGCCATCACGCGCTTACATCGGCCGCTTTAACTTCAAAGGCTCTGATCAACAGAAGCTTGTGAAACACTTGTCTGGTGGTGAGCGTAACCGTCTGCACCTAGCCAAACTTCTGAAAGAAGGCGGCAACGTCTTGCTATTGGACGAACCGACCAACGACTTGGACATTGAAACACTGCGCGCTCTAGAGGAAGCCCTATTGGCATTCCCAGGTGCAGCGATTGTGATTTCCCATGACCGTTGGTTCCTTGACCGTGTGGCAACGCACATTTTGGCGTACGAAGGCGACTCGAAAGCCGTATTCTTCGAAGGTAACTACCAAGAATACGAAGCCGACTACAAAGCACGTACCGGTAAAGACGCTACCCCAACACGTATCAAATACAAACGTATCGACGCGTAATCTTCAGGATTATTCGCTTAGACACCAAAAAGCCGCTTCCATCGAAGCGGCTTTTTTTGTACTAGGCAATTGTTTCGATCAGATCTAGACTTTAAAGCTACCTACTTGGCGATCCAGTTCTTTGAACAAATCACTGATCTGTTTCGATTGAGATTGTACTAAGTCAGAAACCGCCTGCACTTCATCTGTCTGTGTTTGCATCTCAGATAAGTTCTCATTAATTTCCCCAGAGACCTTGGACTGCTCTTGTGTGGCTTGCGCTGTTTGCGCCGCCATCTCTTGAACTTTACCAAACGACTCTTCAAGGGAACCAAAGATTCGAATCACTTCGTCGAAATTTGACACAGTAATATCTGCATTCGTACGGCTGTTTTGGATCGCACGCGATGAATCCTGCACGTTGACTTTCAACTGATCAATCATGGATTCAATTTCATTGGTGCTGTCTTGAGTACGAGTTGCCAGTGTACGTACCTCATCGGCAACCACAGCGAATCCTCGACCTTGCTCACCTGCACGCGCCGCCTCAATCGCTGCATTCAATGCCAACAAGTTGGTTTGCTCTGCGATATTGCGAATGACTTCAAGCACCGATGCAATGGCTTCCGAGCTTTTCTCAAGTTCCGTTGCACGTGAAAGGGCTTGCTCAATATCACCGACCAAACTGTCGATCGCCGACTGGGAGTTATTTACCGCTTTAATCCCTTGATTCGTCAACTCACTGGAATTCTGTGCTTCACTGGCTGTATCGTGTGCTACACCTGCCATTTGTTGGTTTGACATACTCATTTCATGAGCAGCACTGACAATAGAGTTAGACGCGTTGACAAGCGTAGTGGTTACGCTAGCGGTCCGATCTGAGGCGTGATTAAGATCCGAGGTCATGCCGCCAAGTGAATGCGCCTGCTCACGAATACTGCTAATGATGCCACGTAGTTGCTCAACAAAGGCATCAAATTCCTGCGCCAAATCACCTAATTCGTCTTTTGCTGTCGAGTTAATACGCTGTGTTAAATCACCATCACCTTCGGAAATTTCTTTGATACGAGCCGCTAAGTTCGACACGCGATAATGTAAACGTTTTGGCACAACATAACCAAAGCCCGCAGCAATCAGTAGCGCGATAATAATAAAAATCATCTCTATAAATTTAAGGCTGTCAATTTTTTCTTCGGCTTGTAATTGGGCCTCTTGTGCTCGGTTATCAACCGCTTCACCCGCCACATCTAACACATCACGAATCGCTGAAAAACTCGCATCCGCTGTTGCCATCGCGGTACTGAAGTCTTGACCAGACTGTGCCTGATTGAGCAATGTTGCTTCATCCGCTTTCCACTTTTTAAACAGAGCATCAAAATTGGAAAACTGTTTAACAAGCTGAGGTTCGCTGGCGAGCGCTTTACGGTAGGCTTGGAAGCGATCCGCTACCTGTTGCGCGTTGTCTTTGAAATCCGCCAAGTTATCGGCGGCACTGCCTTGACCATTGATTAGATTTTTACGTGCCACTAACGCTTGATAAATATCGCGGTCAGCATTTAACACTAAACTGCTTGCAGCAAAGTAAGCTTCAGCCTGCTTTTCCATATGATTTTTACCTATATCAATGATTGACATAGATGAGAAAAACACGGCTATCAGTATAATGGCCAGCAACGCTATCGGCGCGGTCACTTTGGTACGAATGGAGTTTAAACGCATAACGGATCCAACCTTATCTATTCACTTGAATAGCTTGATAGTAATGTAGCGCCAATTAAAGGCGCAATTCTCTTTAACAATTGCATACAGTTTACGCTTTATAAGTAACAATTCGCCAAACCGTTACACACATTGTTAGACTCCGCTGATACACATCACTAACAAAAAAGAGCCAAGTCGTGAATGCACTTGTTTGGGATATCTGTTAATGACACTGAAAAAAAGAGAACAACAGGCAATTTTGCAGAGCCTAAAGCAAAATACCTCGGCTAAGATAACAAGTACTTCTCTCTTAGAAAGCTACACTAAAGTCGTAAGTCTCGCCAATTCTTTGCAAATTGCGCTCATAGCGTTGTTTGGTTTACTCGGCGCTATGGCCGCCCCGATTGCCTTTAATAGCAACGATCAGCAACAACTTAATATTTTTTGGTTGTTACTCATACTGCTAGGGACACATTTCCTCAGCCTGTTTATTTGGCTAATCGGTTGTTTAAAAAGAACTACCGTTTCCGCGAACCACCATTGGTTCAATGTTTTATTAAGTAAACTGGGGCGGACAATGCGTCTCCCCAAAGAGGTCATTGAGGTATTTTTAACGCTGCGCTTTGGCTCCTCTGCTGGAACGTGGGGCGTCGCTCGCTTGCTGCATTGTTGCTGGACAAGCTACCTATTGGGCGGCTTACTCAGTGCTGTATTGTTCCTGATGACCCATCAAGTACATTTTATCTGGGAAACTACATTGCTGACGCAACAGGATTTTCATAGTCTAACTCAAAGCATTAGCACGCTCCCCAGTTGGCTTGGCTTCCCTGCACCAAGTGCCGCCGATATCGCTTTCAGCCAAGTAGGCATTGACCAACAACCAGAGGATACGCGAAAAACTTGGGCCATTTGGATACTGGCCTGCGTGTTTATTTATGGCGTTTTACTTCGCCTCATGTTGGCTGTTCTTAGTCACATCCTATACCACCAAAAACGCACCGCAGTATGGCATTCATACACTTCGAACAAGCCACTCACGGCTCAAGTAAGCAGCCAAATTGTCGACCCAGCGCCTACAAATCAGTCTGACTCACAAATAGCGCCACCTCGACCGCTGGAGTCCGCCGAACAGCGCTCAACGTCGCTCGATCAGATTTGTTATTTGTTTGAATGGAGTAAGAGTATTCCCACTGATGCATTAAACGGATGTAATGCCGCTTCGCTTAACAATGCAGAACAACAACAGGCATACCTCCAGCATCCAATCGATCATCGTGCCATTATTATTGATGCAGACATCAGCCCTGACCGCGGCAGTTTACGTTTTTTACGTCAGGCCAATGCGACAACTGAATCGTTTTACTTACATGGCAATGCATTCGTTCAAGCGTGGAGCCAAGCACTGCAAGAACGAGAGATCACGCCACATAAGATCATTCATTTAAAGGATTAACCGATGCCTATTTCATTGCTTATCGTGGGGCACGCGAATACTGGTAAAACCTCGTTGATCCGAACCATGATTCGCGATCATGGTTTTGGTGATATCCAAAACTATTCCGGTACCACACGCCATGTGGAGAAAATTGCGCTGACACTGAATCAGAAGCCAGTTTTGGATCTGATCGATACACCAGGGTTTGAGGATTCCATTGGTCTTTGGATGACTCGTTCAGATCCCAGTTATCAGTCACTTACTTCCGATCAATGGTTAACAAACGTTACGCAAGACGCCGCCTTACAAGCAGACTTTGATCAAGAGTTTAAAATACTAAAGCAATTGAAACAGTGTGACATCATTCTTTATGTGATTGATCTACGCCAAGCGCCTTTAGGTAAGTATCTTGATGAACTGTCCATTCTGGCGTGTGCCAACAAGCCCATTGTACCGATATTGAATTTCTGTGACGCCGAACACAACCATGAGCAGGCTTGGCGCCAATGCTTGGCAGAGCGACAACTTCATGCCCATGTACGTTACGATACCGTGGCGTTTTACTTGGCCGATGAGCGTAAGCTCTATCAAACCCTGCAAAGCTTAGCGCCCGATCATTACGACACATTACAAGCGCTAATGAAGCAACGTGAGCAGGACGCAGAACAACGTCTACAATCCGCACAAGATGCGCTCGCTAGAATGCTGGTTCACTGTGCGACTTCGCAATACGTTTGCCAAGCCCATACACCCACAAATGAAGAAACCCAACAGTTTGAAAATAGTATTCGACAACAAGAGCAAGCGTTCATCGCCCACTGCTTAGCACTTTACGATTTTCGTGACCAAGATGTCGCATTGGATGATTTAGCGTTGCAAGAAGGCCAATGGCAACAAGATCTTTTTGATGCCGACACACTAAAAAGCTGGGGCATCAATACAGGCACAAGTGCCGCGACAGGAGCGGCCATTGGCGCAGGTATTGATATTCTGAGTGCAGGGCTCACCTTAGGAACAGCGACCACTCTTGGTGCTTTGTTGGGTGCAGGGCTACAAACAGGACGTTCATTTAAATCCACACTGGTGAACAAGTTGCGCAAGCGCTCCGTGCTCGCTCTTACGCCAAATAGTTTGATGGCATTAATGTGGCGTGGCTGTCAGCTTATTTCACATTTGCACCATCGTGGCCATGCAGCACAGCAAGCTTACCGTGGCGAAGCTGAAACAATGATTAATACAAAAGAAGTCGCGCGCCTAGAAAAGCTGTTTCGTCGCTTGCTTCAAAGAACCGAATGGCACAAGCAGCAATCTCTCCCAAACCACCCCCTGATCACTGAACTACAGCAAGAGATAGAACACGCTATCCCGAACGATGCAAAGGCGGATTAAAGCAGCGCTAACTCATCATCGAGCTCTTGTTGCTTTGCTTGCATAAGAGCTTCACAACGACTGACTAATTGAGGAATGTCCTGCTCTGTCAGGCCATCTGTATAAATCGGATCCATGACCTCTACTTTGGCATGGCCGTTATCAAAGCGATTGAATTTGACCTTATTGTGGGTGGAACTGCAAACAACGGGGATGATCGGAACGCCCGCTTGTATCGCAGCATAAAAGGCACCACGTTTAAAAGGTAGCCAGCCACGACCACGACTGCGTGTTCCTTCCGGGAACATCCAAATAGACAAGCCAGTGTCGCCCATTTGCTCAACGATTTGATCAATCGTCGCGATGGCTTTGTGACGATCATTGCGCTGAATGAGGAAGTTACCCGTCGCCCAATACAACCAACCAAAAAATGGCAGCCATTTAAGCGAACTCTTACCGACAGTGACCGTACTATGCGGCACCACATGAGAAAACGTAAACAAATCAAAGTTATTCTGATGATTCGCAATATAAACGCCTTGTTTCACATCCAGGGTTTTGTATGAAACATGCTTCTGAACACACAATCCAAACAGTCGAGCAACTGGTGCAAACGCTTTGGCGATGAAATACACACGGTCTTTTGAACGCCCTAAAAATAGACACATGATTAAACCACCTGCGGTGACCAGCAGGATTAAAAAAAACAAAACCACTAACCGGACTAATGCGATCATAAGTACACCTTTTTATCGCGCCAACCTTTTTATTTTAGTTCATAGACTGTACGTCTAACGAAACAATGAGACGATTATTTGCGCCAGCGTGTGTCACGCCAAAAATCCACTTGCGCGGGCTCCAAAAAGCTCCACGCAACAAATCGACTGA
The DNA here is from genome assembly GCF_001639725.1 of Marinomonas atlantica. Taxonomy (GTDB): domain Bacteria; phylum Pseudomonadota; class Gammaproteobacteria; order Pseudomonadales; family Marinomonadaceae; genus Marinomonas; species Marinomonas atlantica. Next base: position 534,488 of record NZ_LTAW01000001.1, on the reverse strand, counting down.
TCTTCTGTCCTTGCGCCATTTCTATGGTTTTCACTTGTACCGCACCAGCTGACTCTAAGGCACGATAGATTGCGGGCAGATTTTCTTTACGAGCGACCAGGCTGGTGAACCAGAAACAACGATCTTTATAAGACACGCTCTCCTTGATCATGCGAGTGATAAAGCCGGCTTCGCCACCTTCGCACCATAATTCAGGTCCATGTCCACCAAAATTCAGCGTACTTTTATTCGACTCGCCTTTTAAACCACGCCACTTGCGCTTATTCTCAGACGCCATCGCACTTTCACTGCTGTGAAACGGCGGGTTGCATAATGTCACATCAAACAGATCTTCTGTTTGCCAAATGCCATCAAAAATCTTCTGCGCATCGATCTGCTGACGTAAAACAATGCGCTTTTTAAGGCAAGGGTTTGCAGTGACAACCGCTTGTGCGGCACTAATAGCAATCGGATTTACATCTGTACCAACAAACTGCCAGCCGTATTCTTGTGAGCCAACAATCGGATACACGCAATTAGCCCCAGCACCGACATCTAATGCCCGCACATTGCGTCCACGCGGTATTTGGCCTTCATTGCTGTCCGCTAACAAATCAGCGAGGTAATGAATGTAGTCAGCACGACCAGGGATGGGTGGGCACAAGTACCCTTCAGGAATATCCCAAAACAGAACCCCGTAAAAATGATTCAGTAATGCTCTATTTAGCGCTTTTACCGCATTCGGGTCGGCAAAGTTAATCGTCTGACTGTCGTATTGGTTTAGCTGAATATAAGGCGCAAGCTCAGGGCACGAATCAGCCAGCAACGAGAAGTTGTAGCGTGCGCGGTGAGGGTTACGAGGATGTAGCTTTAGCTTATGCTCTTTTTTCGACATGCGTTATGTTGGCCAATTTGTGTATACATTGCGTTAAAGAATCTATTTTAAAGGCTTTTCGCACGAACTAACAAATACTACTGCGCAGCAGGGTACGGAATCATGTCTTGAACAACGCCTGCACACAGATTTCGAAGCCAAACCCCACCAGGATCTTGGCTTTGCTCTGAGGGCCATGATAAATAATAATTTACTGGAGCAAACTCATAAGGCAATGGCTTAATCATCAAACCAAACTGATCCTGAAAGCGCAATGCGAGTAACTGGCTAGTGCTAAACAATAGCTCAGTTTTACCAACCGCTTCTAAAGCCGACATAAAATACGGCGTGCGCAATGTATAACAACGCTCTTTTGCTCGCTCACCTAGCGCCGATTCGCTGTAGACTTGGGTACTGCCACCTAAAGTGACAAGAACGTGATTATACGACAAAAACTCGTCCAAGCTGATCTGCTCTTGATCTGCTAAAGGGTGATGATTAGACATAATACAGCCGAACTTTTCCTGCCCTAAAACGTGCTTATCGAAGCGTGATGGCAGCTGCACATACTCACTGCACAATACCGCATCGACGGTCTGGTTTTCAGTTCGCAATAAACTGTTTTCGGTTACCAAGCTGGTTTCAAGCGACGCATTCGGCGCCAGCTGATAAAACCGCTCCGCGATGGTAGGCATGTAAGCCTGGGCTTGATAATGGGACGTCTGCAAACGAAACACACGCTCCGACTTACGCGGATCAAACTCACGTTCATTGTTTAAGCCATTCATTTGTTCGAGTATTTGACGTAATGGCATTTCTAGCGCCAGCGCTTTCGTCGTCGGCAACATGCCCTTATTGGTTCGTATGAACAAAGGGTCGTCGAATGCTTCACGCAAACGACTCAACGTACGGCTCATGGCAGGCTGACTTAGATACAGTTTGGTAGCCACTCGCCCTACATTTCGCTCTTCAAGTAAGTACAACAGAGCGCTCAGCGTTTTGATATCTAAGTGCATCATCGCGGATGACAGCATAGCATTTTCCATAAAACGAATAATGATTAAAAGTATTATGCATTGGATAAAAGTCCAAAACTAGCCCACTCTTTAATCCTTATTGTTTTGCTTCACAGAAGGATCAGGTCATGCCACTCACCAGCCGCCAGCAGTTTTTATACGGGCTCTTCTTTTGTAGCCTCTGCGTGCTGTTTTGGAGCACATTGCCTATTGCTTTAAAACTTTCTGGTGACTTCTCTGACCCCGTGACGCTTACGTGGCTGCGTTTCTCTGTGGCAGCTTTAGTCTTACTCGCGTGGCAAATTCAGCAAGGCAAGCTCAAAGAGTTCCTCACTCTATCCCGTAAAGACTGGGTAACACTGCTCGCCGCAGGCAGTTTATTGATCATCAACTACAGTAGCTTTGCATGGAGTTTGGACTACCTGCATCCAGGTACCGCTCAGCTTAGTTTCCAAGTAGCGCCGCTATTTTTGGCATTAGGTGGTTTGGTTTTCTTTAAAGAAAAAGTGCGTTTGCAACAATGGGCTTGTTTCGCTGTGTTAGCAGTCGGTATGCTGACCTTCTTTCACCCTGTTTTAGAAGGTAAGGCCGTTGGCGACCCTAATACCATTTTGACTGGCTTCTTAATCGTTATGATGTCGGCCATGGCATGGTGCCTATATGCATTATTGCAAAAAGCTTTGTTCAGCAAGCTGTCGCCCACAAACATTTTATTAGGCATCTATGTCTACGCTATGTTGGTGATGCTGCCCTTTAGTCAGCCATCCGAATTACTTTCTATGAACCAGTTCGAATTCTGGGTTGCAGCATTTTGTTGTTTGAATACTTTAGTGGCTTACGGCTCTTTGGCCAAAGCTATGGGCTATTGGCAAACGGTACAAGTCAGTGCCGCCATTGCCCTAACCCCTGTGATTGCGTTCATTATCACGGAGGCATGTGTGCAGATTGGATTATGGCAAGGTGTGATCAAATCCGCTCACGCCGATACACTAAGTTTGTTTGGTATGGTGTTAGTTGTAGGGGCGGCCATTAGCGTGCAATTTATCACGGCCGCACTGAACAAGCGTCAGGCTAAACTCGAACCACTAGAAACCTCGGCCGCCTAGCTCGCAAAACAAAAATCCCCCACTACACTGAAGGTATAGTCATTGTTAATTGGGGGATCGCTTATGAAATTCGATGCTTTATGTGTACGTGACGTCATGTCTCGTGACACGTTTCATGTTTATTCAAACACCCGCATTGACGACTGCGCCGAACAACTGGCACGTCATAAGCTTAGCGGTGCACCGGTCACTGATCGCTATGATCACGTTATTGGTTTTGTGTCAGAACAAGATCTGCTCGAACCGCTCAGCCAAGCGGTCTATTACTGCCATAGCCTTGCGGATGTGGAAAGCGTGATGCACGAACAAGTCTTGTCCGTTTCACCTAGTATGCAAGTCATGCAAGTTGCCAAACTGATGATGGAAGACAAACCGAAAATTTTCCCAGTCGTGGAAGACGGTCGTCTCATCGGCGTGATCACTCGTCGGATTGTGATGCAGACTCTGCTTAAAGCTCAAAAGACCTGTATCCCTGTTTGAAAAGGTTTAGCCTGCTAAATGTTTGCCGACATAAAAGGGAATCAAGCTCAACGACAACACCAGCAGCAAAGCCACCAGCGTAAACAGGAACTCTACTGGGTTTTGTCGTGCATGCGTTAAAAAACCAGCGACCCAATCGCGCGCGGTAATCGGCACTGCCCGCGATGCGCGGTGGGATTGATCTTCGGCAATCAATTTTTTTGCCATTGTGGCTTGCTCTTTGTCGCGCACCCAAATACCCGCCATAGAGATTTGCCAACGGCCAGCACTGGTCTCGTAGAATTCAATGTCATGCTCTTCAAGAAGCTCACGAACATCGTCCGCTTCTTGTTCAGGAACATTCTTTAAACGAAAAACCAACTGCGCCACAAGCTACCCTCAACTCAGATCATTAAAGCGCGAAGACTAGCAGATCGTAGTTTAAAAGTCGTTATTCCATTGCATGAGCACGCTGGCGGATACTTAGGGTTAATGACCCCACTTCAAAGCCAAACTTGGTCAATACCGATTCATTAATCAAATGATCAGGCGTCACTAAATACATACGGTCGTCTACATTCAGATCAATCGTATCGCCATCGTACGGCACTCGAAGAACGTATTTCATAAACAACGCATTACCTGAGGTAACCAACTTGCCCTCGCCAATCACATCGCCCGCTGTTGCGGTATAACTGCCATCGTTGTTGGGCACCAATGTCCAGATACGCTCTTGTTTTTCACCATCGTCAAAAACGAACCATTCTTCTAACGTACCGACACCGTCATCCCAACTGCCTTTTAAGTCGGCCGTAAAGTAACGCGTGACTTTGCCACCACGATCTTTCAACACCCCATGAGCAACTAAGTCACCTTGGAAAAATTCTTGCACATCGAACTCAGGTTCATTCGCTGCGTATTCCTCTACTGCGGTTGATGAACAACCACTCAATAAAACTAATGTAAACAGCGTGGCAAACAGTCGTAACATGGGATCTCCCTATAAATTATTCGGCGTTTGGGTATTGATAATGTATGTCTACGGTTTGATAACTGCCTGAGGCACTGGCGATGTTGCCGCGACCATTAAAGCGCAGTAAATTATGGCTATCTGGGTCGTAAGCCACGGTGATAGGATCCACGGCTAAAGATACCCACCATGACGTCGGCGCAATTTGAAAACACACAGCAGGCTCAGTGGTCCCCGCTAAGCAATCCACTTTACTAACGTCAAAGCCCACTGTCGTCAGCCGACTCGGCACAAGATAATCGATCGAACGCTTTTGCTTTAAATTTACCAGCTCGTTCCAATGCTTTTTAACATAGCGATCAAAGCCCGCATCCACCAATAAGTCATCGTTCACATCAAAACGCTTATCAAACACGACTGCATCGGACGTTTCACGGTATTCGACTTTGATTTTATCGCCTTGCTCGGTGACTTTTATCCATTCACCACGTAGTTCATTGGTTTGCTCAAACTCGGGCGCTTGTTCGTAATCACCATAGCTTAAAAGCTTCTGAGCAAACAATTCGCCTTGCGGATCGTAATACTTTACTTCGTGTTTATCGCCCTGCACATAACGATGCTTTTCAACGTACAATAGCTCGTTTGATTGCGCATCAAAGGCTTCGCCAATGACTGTTTTAGAGGCTTGTGCGATGACTTGCGTACTACACAACGTCAACGCAATGACTGCGTATTGTTTAAACATGATGCGTTCGTCCATTTCGTCGTATCGTTAATCGCGTTGCAAAAACGCCTACCTGCATTAACCAGAACCAGATAAACGCCATTAATGCCCATGTTGCAATACTAGAGCGTCCTAATGACACTTCTGCTAAATCTGCGCCCAGGAAGTAACTGAGTGGGGCAAAGACAGCAGCACCTATACTCAATAGCCAAGGACGTGTAAGTCCCCAACTTAAACAGTGAAAGAATAATGATCCCACCCCAGCCCAGAGACCAAGCAGCCAAGGTGGTGGTATAGGAAATGTCCAAATCGAGGATGGCATAACGAGCCATCCATCGAAGATCAACGCGCCGTCGATGAATACGCCTAAGACCACAAATAGCAGTATGACCCACCACTCTGATACGGACTCAACAAAGAAATAATGGTGAACAACCAGATACAACACAATGGCTGCCACAGACCAATTGTCACCCCCTAATATGCAGGCAAACCATAACAACTGGAAACTAGCGGCATTCAGCAGAGACTTCATCATGGTTTTGGCCTCCGTTGAATCATCAACTAACGGCGAGGGAAGCGATAGTTAGGCTTGGCAAAAACAAACTGCCCAGTACTGATCGCACGTTCGCGGAAACCACCTTCACAGTATGCGAAGTAGTAGTCCCACATTCGACAAAATACATCATCAAATCCTTGCTGCTTGACGCTGTCCATCGCCTTGTGAAAACGCTCACGCCAATCGGCCAAAGTATCGGCGTAGTGCTCGGTGATGTCTTCAATTGCAACAATTTGCATATCGGTTTTATGAGCAATTTTGTCGGCGATCACTGCATTTGAAGGCAGACAACCACCAGGAAAAATATAACGCTGAATAAAATCAACGGATTTACGCGCATAGTCATAACGTTGATCGGCAATCGTAATGGCCTGAATCGCCATAAGCCCATTGGGCTTAAGTAATGAACTGCACTTTTCAAAGTAGCTGTCATAGTATTCATGACCTACAGCTTCGATCATCTCAATAGACACTAATTTGTCGTATTGACCCGCCAGATCTCGGTAGTCTTCCAACAATAAAGTAATGCGATCTTGCAGGCCTAACTGCTTCACTTTCGCGTTAGCGTAGTCGTATTGCTCTTGTGAAATCGTCGTGGTCGTCACATGACAACCATAATGCTGAGCGGCGTGGATCGCCATGCCTCCCCAGCCAGTACCAATCTCGAGTAGGTGATCGTCTGGACCTAGGTCTAATTTCTGACAAATACGATCCAACTTATACACCGCCGCTTCTTCAAGAGAAGCCTCTTCCGACGGGTAAATGGCTGCTGAGTACATCATGGTTGGATCAAGAAAAAGCTTAAAGAAGTCGTTACCCAGATCATAGTGCGCTGATATATTCTTGCGCGAGCCTTCCTTGGTGTTGGCATTTAAACTGTGAAACGCTTTGGTGGCTAAACGTTTCCAAATTGGACTTTTAGCATCTGCTTCGTTAATGAGGTTCAAATTTGCGACCATTAATCGAATCACACCGGTTAGATCTTGCGTCCCCCAATAACCTTTCATATACGCTTCTGCCGCGCCGATACTGGTGTTGGTAAACACATCTCGGTAGACCTGTGGGTCATATACTGTAATGTGAGCATGGTACTCAGCTTCAGCGAGGTTTTGACCAAAAGTGTAGCTATCTTCACCGTCTTCTAGAACAAGGTGCCCTACTTCTAGACGTTCCAGTAATTTTAGAACGGCTTTTTTCGCTGCTTTCTCAACAAAGCCTTGGCGGCGCGTAGCCTTTTTTCGTAAACCGACGCTAACTGAGTTACCCATTGAAAACTCCTTAATCTGAAGAATGTCCCAAGGTGTGTTTTGGGTGGTCTTGTACAGGGACACGCTTTATAAACAGCTTGAGCGCTTGCCAATATATTCCCCATGCGACTTTCGCTGTCATCCATGGGTAACGATACAAATTAGCATTGAGACTGGCCTGATTAATAGGCTCTCGGCGCAAGGCTAAGGTGGCATCAAACACACAATTCTGTTCACCGTGCTGTTCTTTGTTTTGCATATGGATGGCCAGTTTCTTACCCGGAACATTACTACGCCAGTCGTAAAAATGATCCATCGGATGGAATGGCGACACATGCATTGATTTGTCTATATTAGTACGCTGAACAGCGCGTTTCGGATCACAAGAAATAACGTAAGCTACCTTTTCTTGCCAAGGTGTGTTCGTCACTTCAAGCATCATTGCCTGTAATTTCTCTTGCTCATCAAAGCAGTAATAAACAGAAATGGGATTAATTAGATAACCGAAATAACGTGCATTAGTAAGCAAACGCACGGGGCCATTGAGCGCCAACCCTAAACGACTGTTCACTTCCTCTAACACCGCTTGCTTAAGAGGCTTTTTGGCATCACCAAAGTAATCACTTCTAACAAAACGAGCTGGACGCCAACGCTTAGCCGACCACCAAGGGGTTAAAGAGAGCAATTGATCAACTTCATCTAGGTCAAAGTAAATCATGCTCACGGTATAAGTAAATGCATGCGTTTTAGGCGAGAAGCGTCGATGACGGACTTGCCCCGTATACAGTGCACTCGCCCAATGGTCAGACATTACCAGTTTACTCCTAAGGCTTGCGCGACCCGTACGCCACTCCAACAACCATCTTCATGAAAACCATTGCGCCAATACGCGCCACAGAACCATGTGTTACCGAAGTTGATGTCTTTCCAACGCTCTTGTGCTCGAATTCCCTCTAACGTAAACGTTGGATGAGCATATTGATAGCGACCTATGATACTCGTTGGGTCGATTGCATCCGTATGATTTAACGTCACGACGTACGTTTGGTCAGCACCTTCAATGTCTTGCAGGATATTCATGTTGTAACTCAAGGTCGCTGGTTTGCTTTGGTCTGATCCCAAATGATAGTTCCAGCTTGACCACGCCAACTTGGCCTTCGGCAATAACCGAGTATCCGTATGCAACACAACTTCGTTGTTGCGGTATGGAATCGCACCAAGAATGTCACGCTCGTTTTGCGATGCATCATCCCCTAATAACGCCAACGCTTGGTCACTATGACAAGCAAATACAACATGGTCGAATGTCTCTGCATTGCCGTCTGCAAAGTGCAAGGTAACGTTGCCCTGCGTACGCACTACTTTTTGAATATCACTGTTTAAACGAATTTTATTCTTAAACGTTTTCGTCAACGGCTCCAAATAGGCACTGGAACCCCCCTTAATTACATGCCATTGAGGACGATTACTGACGTTTAACAAGCCATGATTCTTAAAGAAACGTACAAAGAATAACAACGGAAACTGCATCATTTCCTGCAGCGTCGCCGACCAAATAGCACTGCCCATCGGAATCAAATAATGACTAGCGAATGTATCGCCGTAGCCTTGACGTTTTAAATAGTCGCCCAAGGTAATGCTGGCATCGATTCGACCTGATTCAAGATCTGCCACAGACTCTTTATTGAATCGCATAATGTCTTTGAGCATGGTCAGAAAAGACCAATTGATGAGGTTTTTACGTTGCGCAAACAGTGTATTTAGATTGTTACCGCCATATTCCAATCCAGTGCGTTCACAGCTCACACTGAAACTCATCTCAGTGGGTTTAGTTGCTACGCCCAATTCTTCCATCAGACGAATAAAGTTTGGATAGGTCCAATCGTTGTAAACAATAAATCCGGTATCAATATGGCGCTCAATACCATGATCATCGACCACCTTCGTGGCCGTGTGCCCGCCAATACGACTGTCACGCTCGAATACCGTAATATCATGTTCATTGCGTAACAAATAGGCGGCTGTTAAACCTGAAATACCGCTACCAATAATGGCAACCTTCATACCTTAATCCTTATTCGGAGCGCTCACGCGAATTGTACTTAAACCAAAGTTTAGGGAAGAGTCGAGCCATTGCCAGTACAGCGGATAGACGCTTGGGAAATGCGTATTCATAGACACGTTTAGCGATGGCTTTTTCAATACGTTGGGCCGCCTGTTCTGGCGGCATAATAAAGGGCATATCAAAGTCATTACGTTGGGTCAGCGGTGTGTCTATAAAGCCAGGCAAGATACAACTAACTGCCACATCGTCAGGCGCTAAATCCAAACGCAATGATTCGAGTAAGTAACGTACCGCGGCTTTACTTGCACCATAGGCTTCAGAACGAATAAACGGAGCCTGCACCGCCTGAGAACTCACCCCAACCAGATGGGCATTTGGTGTCGCTTTCAGTAGCGGCAAACACACTTGAATGGATCGTACCATGCCCATGTAGTTCACTTGATTGACACGCTCAAACAAATCCCAATCTGGCTCATCAATGTCTAAGTACTCACAAGTACCAGCATTTAGGATCGCCAAATCCAAATGCTGTGTTTTCGCTGCTAAGGCTTCTTTAACAGCCTCAACATCGGACGCTTTCGTCACATCAAACGCGATAAACGATAACTCATCAGGGTAGAGCCGCTCTAATTGCTTTAATGATCCTTCTCGACGCGCTGATACAATGACTTTATTGCCTGATAACAAGTAGTGTTTGGCAAGGGCCAGCCCAAGACCAGAGCTTGCTCCAGTAATCCAAATTGTTTTCTGCTGTTCGTCTTGCGCGCTCATATTATCCCTCCGTGGCTAGGCGCTGGCGTAAGCGTTTAACGGCCCAACCGACAACTGGCACATGTTCATAAATCATTTGCCCCATATCATAGACGTCTTCATGGTAGTAGATACGGTCGTCAAACTGTATCTGTGACATACCACGCACTACATGGGTTTCTTTTCCCAATTTGGGATGACAAAAATACATATTCCATTTGATATAGGCTTTATCTTGCCCAACAAGTTGATCAAGAAATTCAAATCGGCCGCTTTCTACGCTTTCACACGTTTCAGAAAGGTAAGCATGAAGTTCATCAAGTCCTTGCACTTGATGGATCGGATCACGGAATTTGATATTGCTCGCATACACGTCTCCAATAGCATCCAGTTTGGGATGTTTGACGTCTTTATAAAACACTTTAAAGCGTTCAATTAAAGCTTGTTTTGAGTTTGTGTCATTTGCTTGCATACATATGCACCCGATAGCCTTACCATTAGTGATTGAATTGTGTCCAATATAAACAGATACGTTTTAAAAAAAACTTCAGATCACTGATCCAGAATAAAGATCTAACCGTATAACAACTTTGCGAGAGTCTTTCGCCACACCCAGACTGACCCACGTGCACGTTTGGAGACCTAGGATGAACACAGTTTCAGAAACGATTAGCGACAGCAAAAACGCTTTTTTAGAAGATATGACACAAGTAGCCGTCGCCCGCGACACGCGAGCATTAGAGAGGCTATTTGATCATTATGCCCCGCGCATCCGAGCTTTTTGCTTATCAGCGCAGCCGGGGGCGAACTTAATGGCGGATGATATCGCACAGGAAGTAATGATCCGCATATGGAATAAAGCGCATTTATACAACCCTGCGACGGCGTCGTTAAATACTTGGGTATTTACGATCGCCCGTAACGCACGTATTGATTACATGCGTAAAAATGGTCGCTATCAAAGCGATATTGATCCAGAAGAATTCTGGAGTGAAATGGCCGATGAAAATGCGGACCCATTTCGAGAAGCACAACAGCAGCGCGACCAAGAACGTGTTCGTGACAGTCTGAAGCAGCTTCCTAATGATCAGCAACAAGTGCTTGCAAAGGTATATTTAGAGGGTAAAAGTCACTCTGAAGCCTCTGAAGAACTCGGTTTACCGTTAGGTACTGTGAAGTCTCGTGTTCGCCTTGCGTTGAACAAGTTATCCGTAATTATTAAGAGGTAGTCGTCTATGCTTAGCTGCCACCCAACTATCGACATTTTGACCGATTATTCATCAGGTTCACTTTCCCTAGCACACGCACTGGGAGTTTCCGTGCACCTTGACCAATGTCCAAAATGCCGTGAACAAGTTAAACGCCTGAACATGGTTGGTGCCGAGTTGTTTGCTAGCCAAACTGACACGGTCAGCCAAGATCATATGGCACAGCTAAAAAGCAATGTGATGGCGGCGATCAACCAAGCCGACGTTACTGAAGCCAAACACCAAGAAAGGGATGTATTTTCTCACATTCCAGCTTCCTTGCGACGCTGGATACCAAAAGGGTTCAATGCACTTAATTGGATGTACCTAACACCCTCCTTCAAGTTGGCAACGCTCAGTAATGAAGCAGGGGGACCGCAGATTGCTTTGTCTAGAATCAAAGCCGGTGCACGCCTGCCAAGCCACACTCATACGGGCAACGAAGTGACCATCGTATTGAAAGGCGCGTTCTCAGATGAGGATGGTTTGTACCGTGAAGGCGACTTCATTAGTCGCGACCATAATCACAAGCATCAACCTCGTGTGACCAAAGATGAAGAGTGTATCTGCTTGATTATACTCGATTCACCGATCGAGTTTACCGGCTGGATGACACGTTTGCTAAATCCAATAATGCGCCATTTCCATCCGAATAATGCGCTAAATGGAGCCTAAGTTCGTCGAAAAAATAAACTAAAGCCTTCGTAGCCGAAATTTGATATGATTACAACTTAATCTAATTAAAAAAGGAATACACCATGGCTGCGAAGAAGAAACAAGCCGATGTTCCAATGGAAACATCAGCAACAATCGAAAAACAAATGGAAGAGTTTTTGGCTCGTGGTGGTCAGATCGAACAAATAGACCAAGGCGTAAGTGGTCAAGCAAACTACAAAGGCTCACGCCACATTACGCTTGGCAACAGTAAGCCAAAAGCGTAACACATCTTAAAAGCCGGTCCCTGATCGGCTTTTTGCTGTTTGATTGATCACTTTGTCATCAACCAGACACAAAATCGTCACCCCGCTGTCACCATCACTCCCTAGCCTGACTAAGAGATATCAAAAGGTTAGCGGAGCTATATCGTGTTACAAGTCGAACAAATCATTTCTAACAAAGCACCCGGTTTTTTAGATAAGAGCCCTCTTATCACAAAGCCTACATTAAGCTTTTTAAAACGTCTTTTTCACGAGAATGAAGTCAACCAATTCCTTGAGCAGAACGGTAACTGCGTAGGCTTTGAATTCATTGACCGCGTCTTGGATCACTTTAACTTTGGCTATCAAGCCAGCCAAGTAGACCGTCGTAACATACCTGCCATAGGACGCTCTTTAATTGTCGCGAACCATCCTCTTGGCGCCTTAGACGGTTTGGCTATCTTACGTTTAATCGGTGAAATCCGCAGTGATGTTAAAATCATTGCAAACGACCTACTGCTTGGCTTTGACGCTTTAAAAGGATTAGTTTTACCGGTTGATAATATGGGTGGAAAAACCGGCCGCAAACAACTAAAAGCCATTATGGATTGCCTTCAACGAGAAGAATGCGTGATTATTTTTCCTGCTGGAGAGGTCTCACGTTTATCACCAAGTGGCGTTAAAGATATGAAATGGAACTCTAGCTATCTTAAGATCGCGGAGAAGACCAATAGCCCAATTCTGCCAGTCCACATCGGCGGCCGTAACTCCATGATGTTTTACACCAGTTCATGGGTATATCGTCCGTTATCTACGATGCAACTCGCAAACGAAATGTTTCGCCAGCGCAACCGTCGCATCCCTATTCAAGTAGGTGAACCGATTCCGATTCAGGAGCTCGCGAAACTTCCACTTAGCACTAAAGAAAAAAATAAACTCGTGAAGCGGCACCTGTATCGCATTGCCAAAGGCCGTAAGCCTCTGCTGAAGACAGAGAAAACCATCTCACATCCACAAAATCGCCAACAGCTAAAACTGGAACTAAAACGTGCCGAACACTTGGGGTCGACCAAAGACAATAAACAAATATATTTAGCCGAGTATGAGCACGAATCCAGCTTGATGCAGGAAATTGGTCGATTGCGCGAAATCTCATTTCGTAAAGTAGGCGAAGGTACTGGCGAACAAAAAGATTTAGATAAATACGATCAATACTATCGCCACCTGATACTATGGGACGAAGAAGCATTGGAAATTGTTGGTGCTTATCGTATTGGGGAGGTTTACCGATACCTCAAATCAGGTGCTGATCATAGCATCTATAGCAGCACTCTATTTAGCTACAGCTGTGATATGGAGCCTTATTTTGAACAAGGTATAGAGCTAGGTCGCAGCTTTGTGCAGCCCAAATACTGGGGCAAACGTAGCCTCGACTACCTATGGTATGGCATTGGTGCATATCTCATTAAACACCCAGAAGTACGTTACATGTTTGGTCCAGTGAGTTTGAGTGGTAACTTTCCACCACTTGCCAAAGACATGATCGTTCACTTTTACCGTACTTACTTTGCCGACAAGGAACACCTAGCAACATCTTATAATCGATACAGTATCCCCACCGAGCACAAACAGTTAGTAGAAAGTTTCTTCAGCGGTGAAAGCTACGAAGAAGACTTCCGTAGCTTAAAAGAACAATTGGGAAATCTTGGCGCTGCCGTCCCAACACTGTTCAAACAATACAGCGAACTGTGCGAGGACAACGGCGTTCGGTTCCTAGATTTTGGCGTAGATGCCAGCTTTGGCTACTGTGTTGATGGTCTAGTATTAGTTGACCTAGAAAAAATCAAAGACACTAAGCGTAAACGTTATTTGCAAGCCAACAACATTGTTCAAGAGTCATGATGATGTGAGTGTCGATGGCTTTGGCGTCGATGCTTTATGTGCCACAAGTAACCGAGTTTAATTACTAAGGCAGCGGCGAGTACTAATAAAACAATGTGAGCGAATTCCATAAAAACCTCCTCATATTATTGCTTTACTCATTAAAGGTTAGTCGCCAAGGCCAAAAAAATGTGCACAGTTTAAACAATATGCCCTCATTTTTAGCGTTCAAGTTATGTACAATCAGTTATAGGAGCGCAAAAAACGAGTTAAGCTGGGGATAACGACTATATTTGTCCCCATTGGCGTAAGACTTGCTTGGAAACAGGCTGAATGTGCATAAGTCACGATTACACTGTCGCGGACTCAAGGAGCTGAAGATGATCGAAAAAACCTACTTAAAAACCAAACCTCAATGCAAAGTGAAGTTTGCCCTGCCCGTCGAACAATTGCACGGCGCCAAAAAAGTCTACCTTGTCGGTGACTTTAATGGTTGGGATGAATTAGCGACGCCGATGCGTAAACAGAAATCAGGTGTGTTTGCCTCCACCGTAAATCTTGAAAAAGACAAGCAATATCAATTCCGCTATTTGATAGATGGCACCACATGGCTAAACGATGACAATGCGGATGCCTATGCGCAAAGCCCTGTTAGTCCAGATCATAATTGTGTACTAGACATATAATCGCGCTTGCAACAGTTCCTAAGGGCCTCTGTTTATATAACAGGGGCTTTTTTATGGTCTTAACCTCATAAGAATCTTCCCTCTCGTCTATTCCCGTACTTTTTTTCCTTATATGGATTTCAAAATCACTCAAATTATGTACAATGTTTTTATTAAATGCTCGTTTAATAAAAAGTAGCCATGCGCTATGCAACACCGAGCAACCCATTTACATCCATTTATGGATCTGATTTTCAGACTTTGAGAGGTGAAACATGGCACATAAGCAACAATACATTCATGGCCGCTACGTAACTTCAACCACCGGAGAAACGTTTGACACTTACAACCCAGCAACGGGTGAGTTGCTAGCTACGGTTGATCTTGCGGGGGAAAAAGAGCTGCAGGCTGCCATTGATTCTGCTAAAGAAGGGCAACGTGTTTGGTCTGCGATGAGTGGTATTGAACGTGGTCGTATCTTGAAACGTGCAGCAGATTTGTTACGTGAACAAAACGACGACATCGCCAAATTAGAAGTATTAGACACAGGTAAGCCACTGCAAGAAGCGCTTGTGGTTGATATTCAAACGGGTGCCGACGTGATCGAATATTACGCAGGCCTAGCCGATAAAATTCAAGGTGACTTCCAAGACCTAGATGCAGACAGCTTCTACTATACACGTCGTGAGCCGCTCGGTATCTGTGCCGGTATCGGCGCTTGGAACTATCCGATTCAAATTGCCTGCTGGAAGTCCGGCCCTGCATTAGCAGCCGGTAATGCGATGATTTTCAAACCGTCAGAAGAAACACCACTGACCGCTTATAAACTGGCAGAAGTGTTCACTCAAGCAGGTCTTCCTGACGGTGTGTTCAATGTGGTCCAAGGCGATGCACGCACAGGTCAACTGATTACCAACCATCCTGAGATCGACAAAGTGTCTTTCACGGGTGAAGTCGGAACCGGTAAAAAAGTCATGGCTGCTGCAGCCTCTTCGCTTAAAGAAGTCACAATGGAGTTGGGCGGCAAATCACCTCTGATCGTTTTCCCTGATATGCCGGTTGATCAAGCTGTCTCAGGCGCTATGTTGGCGAACTTCTATACCCAAGGCGAAGTCTGCACCAATGGTACTCGAGTATTTGTCCATGAAGACATGTTAGAAGCCTTTAACGCTGAGCTAAAACAACGCACAGAAGCCATGATTATTGGCGATCCAATGGATATGGACACACAAGTAGGTTCATTGATTCACAAAGACCACATGGAAAAAGTATTGGGCTATGTGGCCGCTGCAAAAGAAGCTGGCGCGACCCTTTTGTGCGGCGGTGAACGCTACACTGAGAATGGCTGTGAAAACGGTGCTTTTGTAAAACCAACCGTCTTTACCGGATGTACTGACGACATGCCACAAGTACGTGACGAAATTTTCGGCCCAGTTATGTCTGTATTGAGCTTTAAAGACGAAGACGAAGTCATTCAACGCGCCAACAACACGAAATACGGTTTAGCCGCAGGCGTCTTTACCAAAGACATCAGCCGTGCACACCGTGTAATCAAACAGCTTGAAGCAGGTATTTGCTGGATCAACACATGGGGCGCTTCACCGGCTGAAATGCCTGTCGGTGGTTACAAAGAGTCTGGTATCGGTCGTGAAAACGGTCTAGCGACACTGCATGCTTACACTCAAGTCAAGAGCGTGCTGGTTTCAATGACGGATATTCCAAGCCCTTACTAACGAGTGGGAGATGACATGAACGATTTATACGATTACATCATCGTTGGCGCTGGCTCTGCTGGTTGTGTCTTAGCAGATCGTTTGACAGAAAGCGGTGAACATAAAGTGTTGCTCGTCGAAATGGGCGGCTCAGATAAAAGCATCTTTATTCAGATGCCAACGGCTTTGTCTTACCCTATGAATACGGACAAATACGCTTGGCAGTTCCACACTGATAAAGAAACGGCTTTAGACGGCCGTGAAATGCATTGCCCTCGCGGTAAAGTGTTAGGTGGCTCATCGTCAATCAACGGCATGGTTTACGTACGTGGCCACGCTTGCGATTTCGATCAGTGGGAAGAACACGGCGCTAAAGGCTGGAATTATCAAACCGTTCTACCGTATTTCAAGCGTGCTGAAACATGGAAAGGGGGTGCTGATACATACCGCGGAGGTAATGGCCCATTGTCGACCAACAACGGTAACGACATGTCCATGAACCCACTGTACCAAGCCTTTATTGATGCGGGAGCAGAAGCGGGATACGGCACCACTGACGATTACAATGGTTACCGTCAAGAAGGCTTCGGCCCCATGCACATGACCGTTAAAGATGGTGTACGTGCATCGACTTCAAATGCCTATCTTCGTCGTGCTATGAAGCGCCCGAATTTAACGCTACTTACTGGCGTATTGACTAAGCGGGTCACATTCGAAGGTAAACGTGCTGTTGGCTTAGAGTACCGTTATAACGGCAACACCGTTCATAGCAAAGCCAGCAAAGAAGTCATTCTTAGTGCTGGCTCTGTTGGTTCACCGACCATTTTACAACGCTCAGGCATTGGCCCGAAAGCTGTTCTAGACAACGCTCATGTTCCGGTTATTCATAACCTACCGGGTGTAGGCGAAAACCTTCAGGATCACTTGGAAGTCTACTTCCAATACTGGTGTAAAGAGCCAGTGTCACTGAACAGCAAACTCGGCTTAATCAGTAAAGGCTTAATCGGCACACGCTGGATTCTATTTAAAGATGGTCTTGGCGCAACAAACCATTTTGAGTCATGCGGTTTTATCCGCTCTCGTGCAGGGTTGAAGTGGCCAAATGTTCAGTACCATTTCCTACCTGCGGCAATGCGCTACGATGGGCAAGCGGCGGTGGATGGCCATGGGTTCCAAGTACACGTAGGGCCTAACAAACCGGAAAGTCGCGGTAAAATTTGGATTGAAAGTAAGGACCCTGAAGCAAACCCTCGCATTCAGTTTAATTACATCAGTACCGAACAGGATAAACAGGACTGGCGCGACACGATTCGCTTGACGCGTGAGCTACTGCATCAACCGGCATTGGATCGATATCGTGGTGAAGAAATTCAACCAGGTGCCCATGTTCAAACCGATGAACAGATTGATCGTTGGGTAAAAGACAACGTGGAGAGTGCATATCACCCATCTTGTACTTGTAAAATGGGTGCGGATGACGACGCCATGGCCGTGCTGGATGACGAGTGTCGTGTTCGCGGTATCGAGTCCTTACGCGTGGTCGACTCGTCAATCTTTCCAACCATCCCAAACGGCAACCTTAATGCACCGACTATTATGGTCGCAGAGCGAGCAGCCGACATGATCTTAGGCAAATCTCTACTGCCATCGGCCAACGTACCAGTATGGATCCACCCTGAGTACCAAACTCAACAACGCTAGTCGTTGAGTCCAGTGTTACTCCTTTTTAGGCCTCCTTGGAGGCCTTTTTTTCGCCAACATTTCCATCGGTTTAACATAGTTAGACCCAAATCCCATTGGGGATATTTCCTAGTCAACTTTGTAGGGGGCCGGTCTCCGGACGACATAAGCATGGAAAACACCCTCCATTTTTCTCTAGACGCTAAAGCTCGCTGCAAAATGTTTTGGCGTCTGCTTAGAAAGCTGTAATGATTAGAAATCACTTCAAAAGGAGCTACTGATGCAGATAAGGACATTACAGATAGAGGATTTAGAAGCCGTCAGTGCGGTCTGTATGGAAGCGTTTACGACGCCGGTTGCTAAGTCCCTGTCAGAGGAAGGCATCGCGACGTTTACCAAGGTAGCAGCGTCTGACGCTTTCTTCGAGCGGATGAGCAAAGATACCAATATGCTAGTAGCGTTGATTAAAGATGAAATAGTTGGTATCGCCGAGTTACGCGAAGGTCATCACGTGTCTATGCTGTTTGTCAGGCCTGATCATCAAAGACGTGGCCTTGGCACCCAGTTACTCAACGCTTTGTTATTACTGGCCCGCAGTCAAAAAGTGACGGTCAGTGCTTCGCTCTCCTCCATCGCCGCGTACCAAAAATACGGTTTTGTCGAGTGCGGTGACATAAGCGAAATAGCAGGGCTGGTTTACCAGCCCATGGAAATCATATTGCCCATATAGACAAATATAGGGAAATTAAACAGGAGCATCTACCCCCTATAATTCAGCGTCTTGGTAAACGCCAGAACAATAAAATATTCATCAACGCTGAAGCTACATATGTCATGGCGCAGGCCGTCAAGATACGACGTACTTTAGGAATGTCTTGGCTTGGCAAGTAGCGGCCTTTGGTCAGCATCGGTAAAGCTTTGTTAAAACTGGCATCCCATTCCTCTGGCAAAATCGCTAACTGCACAAAAACCGTTACGAGCCCCAACGTCACGATCACTACACCGTGCAGCATAGGTGTGTATGGTAAACGTAACGCGGCGCTGACAATCGGCCATGCAAACAACATAATCACGGCCAAACGCTGGATCATCATGGCATAAGGCAAATAACGAGTACGTAAGCGGGCAACGGTTTCTTGGCGATGATGGGCAATGGCATGACCGACTTCGTGCGCTGCCACTGCCACAGCTGTCAGTGAACGTTCGTTTAACACATAAGGACTAAGGCGTACGACTTTCGCTTGGATATCGTAATGGTCTTTACCTTCTTCGGCCGCTTCGACCTTAACACTCTGTAATTCATAACGTTTTAATAAGTGTCGTGCCAATTCACCACCTGTACCGGGGAGATCTGGACGGGGCGCCTGATGTTGTTTCAGTACTTTTTTGACCCATAGCTGCGGACCAAAAAAAATGGCGATTAACACCAGAAGTAACAGAATGTAAACTATCATCAGTATTTTAACCTCTTGATTACAAGTCTCACTTTGACCCATGTAAATGGCGTCGCCTACACTTAAGCAAAGCATGGAGCAACGCTATGAGAAATCCACTAATTCCCGATATTCTAGCCCTATTACGTGAGCATTCTGATGGCATCTCGGAATACGACCTGCTTAAAGCGTTAAAAAACAAACACTCCATGCTAAATCAATTAGCAGACGATCCTAACTTACAACTGTTTCGCCAGCACTTCTTAATTATGAATGCGCTGTATCAGCTGCAAACCAGCCTATGGCAAGAAGAGCAAATCTCTCTGATGATCACCGGCATGCGCATTAATCTACTCTATGACCCACCCGCGCAGGCCAGTTCAAACGCCACTACTCTCACTCAAAGTGCAGATGCTAAGTTAGCGGCCTACTACTCTGATTGGGACGAATACGTCAGCACCGAAAAAGAAGATGTCGAGCGTTTATTAGACAGCTTCTACAACGGCATCGTAAACACGGATGAGCGTAAAGATGCCTTAAAGACGCTGGCATTAGACAGCGACTTGATTGATGATAAGGACGCGATTAAACGTCAATATCGTAAGCTAGCCCATGATGCTCACCCCGATCATGGCGGCGATCCCGAGCTGTTTATTAGTCTACGCCAAGCCTATGAATGCTTAATGCATTAACTTGGGTGAACTAATAACGCACTTCTTCTGTCTTATCAGCTTTACACCCAACGCGTTGTTACTATGACACCAAAATTCTTACTTTTACTGCTACCTCTGTTAATTTTATCGGCTTGTAGCACCCGCGAAATTGATTCATCGAATGATTTCCCAAATAACGGCCGTAATGAACAGGCGCCTAAGCGTGACGAGCTGTACCTAAGCGAACGTTTACCTCCGGGACTTCCCTACCCTGATGCCACGTTTATTAATGGCCTGCAGCAACAGATTCGTTACTTAGATCGTATTTCAGCACGAAACTATGAATTGGATAATTTGACCGTTAGCCGAGATGATTTACGTGCCACCGCCGAAGAAATCGATACTTGGCTAAATCACCCAACTTACTCGCCCGCGTTAACAGCGCACCAAATTTCAGGACAAGACCAGCGCGGCAACGTGCAAGTTACTGGGTATTACGTACCTGTCATGGAAGTACGTCATCAGCCTGATGAGACTTATCGTTTCCCACTGTATCGCAAACCAAACCGAGCCAAAGGAGAGCCTCTACCTTCACGTGAAGAGATCGACTTTCAAGGCGCGTTGGACAATCAGAATTTAGAAATCGCTTATACCTCAAGCCTAGTGGATAACTTCTTTTTGCACGTGCAGGGTTCGGGCATGGTGGAGTTTGAAGACGGTGAGCGCCGCCTACTGTCTTGGGGAGGCGTCAACGGCCATGCTTATCGCAGTATTGGCAAAGTCCTCATTGAGCGAAATGAAATAACACGAGAAGACATGTCCGCACAAGCCATTCGTGATTGGCTGGCGCAACACCCAGATAAAATGCGTGAAGTCATGTCGACTAATCCAAGCTATCTTTTCTTTAGTGAAGGATTAACACTTCCGGTAGGGGCTGCAAACGTCCCTTTAACACCACTGTATTCGGTCGCGGTCGACCCTCGCGTGATACCTCTAGGCAGTATTCTCTTAGGTGAAGTGCCAACATTAGACGAACAAGGTGAGTTAGTCGGCCATGAGTTTCGTTTGCTGTTAGCTCAAGACAAAGGCGGTGCGATTAAAGGACCAGGGCACATCGATTGGTATCAAGGAATCGGTGAATCGGCCCACTTCCATGCGGGTCAGCTTAAGCATTTTGGCCGAGTGTGGCTGTTACTTCCGCGCTCAGCCCAACACTAATCAGTCACGTAACTGAAATTGTACTGGGAGCGTGATATCAAGGGGCTCACTTCCCATTTCTAAGGTAAACGCTGGCAGAGGTTGCGAGCGTTTCACCATTTCAATGGCTGCTTTATCCAATCGTTTCGACCCTGAGCTTTGCGTAATCGCAATGCGACGTGCATCCCCATTTGGAAACGCAGTAAAGGAGACAGTTACAATACCTTGTTCCCCACGACGCCGAGACGCTCGCGGGTAACGTTTATTGCTGGCAAGTTTGGCAGCCAGTTTAGCATAATAATCGGCCTTGGCTGCGGCAGTTCCACCATTCGATGCCGCTTTGGCTCGGCCTGTCGTGGCCTTTTGTTGCACCACCGTTTTATCTGCTGTTACCTGTTTGGAAACAA
This sequence comes from Marinomonas atlantica, assembly GCF_001639725.1. GTDB lineage: Bacteria > Pseudomonadota > Gammaproteobacteria > Pseudomonadales > Marinomonadaceae > Marinomonas > Marinomonas atlantica. The sequence goes on along the minus strand of NZ_LTAW01000001.1, from coordinate 512,947 downwards.
CAGGTTTAGGTTTTGGCTCTGGTTTCGGTTTGGGTTTTGGCTCAGACCTAGGCGCAATGATCTCGCTTTTTTGCTTTACCTCAACCTTAGGCTCAGGCTTTGGAATCGGCTTAGGCTCAGGTTTATTTTCAGGTTCTGGTTTGATTTCAGGCTCTGGCTCTACTTCTGGTTCAGGTTTAACTTCTGGCTCAGGCTCAATCTCCGGTTCGGGTTCGACCTCTGGTTCTGGTGACATTTCGGCCTGCGCCACCACAGTCTTTTGCTTAACTCCCATGTCACCAAGCATGCCGAGATCAAACTCAACTCCTTGTTCACCTGCAGCCAGGCTGCCCGACTTATCTTGGTTATGCAGAAAAACTCCATAAAAAGCCCCCGCGTGTAACGACACAGCTAAGCCGCCTGCAACAATCCAATGACTTTTCTTCATTCTTCATCTCCGTGACCAAGTTGTGTTGCAACACTGACTTTTGTTAAGCCTGATGCACGGATTTTAGAAAAAATAGGACGCAATGTTTCAATACGCAGATCACCGTCAGCTTTAATTTGCACCCAAAACGAGTCTGGCGCTGGCGCACGATCAAACAGATCCGTTAAACGCGGTTCAATCTGATCTAGCAACACAGGCTCATCATTTAAGTAAATATCACCCTCTTGACCGACCACTAACAACACATTTGGCTCGGACTCTGCGCGCTGTTCATTAATAGAATCCGGTGGGATTATTTTGATCGGATCTGATTTTTGGATTTGTCCAGCAACCATAAAAAAGATCAACATTAAAAAAACAACGTTGATTAGAGGTATGACACCATCATCCCCCCCTTGGCGGTTTCGCTGGGCAATAAATTTTTGATCGATATTCATGGTTGAGTTTCGCTAAACGCATTGGCAATGGAGAGCTTCTCTGCTCCCTGAAGCTTAAGTTGATCGGCTAATGTCATCAAAGACTGCAACGAAACGCTGTCTTTGGCTTGTAGCACAAATAAACGACCTTGATTATCTTGAACGATTGAACGAATACGTTCGCTGTTTTCAACGGCGATAGACTGCCCATCAAACCAGACTAAACCATCGTTGCTACGTAACTCGAACATAACCGGATCTTGTTGATCTTGCTCAGGAATCACCTCCGCCTGAGGAGCAGAGAGTGGCGTATCCAAGACGCGCCATGCGACAAACGAAGACGTTAACATGAAGAACAGTAACAATATAAAAACGACATCAATAAGCGGTGTCAGGCTGATCAGCTGCTTCTTACGAGGCTGATCGAGCTTAAGCGGCATGCAACACCTCGCGCGCAGCGACTGCTGCAAGGCGCTCACCTTCCTTTGATGTAAAAACCTGGGTCACGGCATCGTTCATGTTGTGTGCAACACGCTCAACTTTTCGCTCCAACCACGCGTGCATCGCCACAACAGGGATTGCGACTGCAATACCAACAGCGGTTGTTAGCAAGGCTTGCCAGATACCACCCGATAATACCGATGGATCGACTTGAGCCCCTGCCCCTTCCATTTGCTGAAAGGCAGTGATCATACCCAGTACAGTACCTAATAAACCCAACAATGGACTTAACGAGCCAATGATTTCTAAGGGACGCAAAAATGAACGCAGATCGTGCAATGTGTTCATTGCTCGGCGTTCAGACTCTTCTCTGATAGTTGCAACTTCTCGGTTCGCCTGACGCATAGCATCCATACTGTAAGCAACTATACTTTCTACTGGACGCTTATCAGACAACATTGCTAACGCACCGTCGATGTCACGTGCACGCCAAGCATCCAAGGCTTTGTCGACTGTTTTACGGCTTTCAGCACGAAGCATGGCTAACTGCCAAAGCTTGACGAAGAAAATCGTCACAGCGATCACAGAGAACCCTAGTAAAATCCATACAACTGGGCCTCCAACCATTAGGAAGTCTTTAATTTGTTCCATTGTGCTATTCATTGCACGCTCCAGAGAAGAAATAACAGTAATTATCCAATGATATTGATTCTCACCTACATTTACAAGAATTTGCTCTATAATTTGTTGCAATCCAAACCCACTTTTTTTACGTATAAAAAGCTATTGATATAAGGAGAGCATTATGAGCATTGGTGTTGTTTGGTTTGGTAACGACTTGCGCACGTCAGATCAAGCCATGCTATGGCAAGCCAGTCACGAAGTGGAGCAGCTGATCTGTATCTATTGTAAAACGCCACTACCAGGTCATGCGCGTTTGAACCACCTTGCATCCCCTTCTGAAAAGCGTGAAAGGTTTCTCCAAGATGGTCTCGACGATCTTGCTTCCAGTCTGGCTGAAATGGGACATAATCTATTTGTCAGTGAGCAACAAGCTTTACAGATTTTCCCAATACTCTTCAATGAGTTACCAATTACTCACGTTTATCGCAATTATCATCCTGGCTGGTATGAGCAAATATCACTCAATCAGCTTATATTTGATTTTCCAGATATTCAATTTCAATTGCATCATGGCTTAACTTTATTCTCCCCTAATGAGCTACCATTTTCATTGAAAGAGCTGCCCGATACGTTTTCAAAATTTCGTAAAGCTGTCGAATCTAGCGAACTCTTACCTCCAGCACCGGAAATACAATACCTACCGCCACAAATGTCTTTTGTCTTACCTGGCTTAACGCCCTGGGTGGCACGCCAACGTGAAGAGCAATTTTTATTTAATGGCGGCGAGTTGGCAGCACTGACTCAACTGAGTGATTACTTTGCCACTGAGTTGGCAAGTCATTATAAAGAAACACGTAATGCGTTAGACGGCTGGGAGAATTCCACTAAGTTCTCGCCATGGCTTGCCCAAGGCAGCATATCCCCTAGTCAAATCAAAGCTTGCCTAGATGTTTACGAGCGCGATCACTGCGCTAACGATTCAACCTACTGGATATTTTTTGAGCTGTTATGGCGAGAGTATTTCCAATGGTATAGCACACGTTATGGTAAAGACTTGTTCCGTGCGCAAGGCATTCGTGGACAGGGAACGCGAGGCAGTTTTTATGCCGAACGGTTTCAGAAATGGTGCCAAGGTAATACCCCATATCCGATTGTGAATGCTTGCATGAAACAGCTTAATAGCACGGGCTATATGAGCAATCGCGGTCGTCAACTCGTTGCTAGCTGTTTAATCTATGATCTTGGTATCGACTGGCGCTATGGTGCCGCTTATTTTGAATCGCAATTAGTCGACTTTGACGTGGCATCCAACTGGGGAAATTGGCAATACATTGCAGGTGTAGGAGCTGATCCGCGAGGCGGCCGTCATTTCAATTTAAACAAACAAACCCAAATGTACGATCCTGAACATCACTTTATTGAGCGTTGGGGCGGTCATCAATGTGATCAACAACTCGACTCCGTTGATGCGGCAGATTGGCCCATTGCGCCGAAACAATGAGCACTTCGCTTTCTCCAGTTGTGGTTTGGTTCAAGCGTGACCTACGCTTAACCGACCACACGCCTCTCAATCAAGCATGTCGCAGTGGACAACCACTGATTTTGCTGTATTTGTTTGAGCCTGAGCTCATTAACGATCCCCATTACGATGAGCGCCATTGGCGCTTTGTTTGGCAGTCACTGCAAGACCTACAAGAACAGCTGTCAGTGTACGGGGCAAGACTTTTGATCAAACAAGAAAATGCCTTAAACGCATTTTCTGCCTTACAGAAAATCACCGGTTTCACTCAGCTCTACAGTTCACAAGAAATTGGCATTAATCTTACTTTTGAACGGGATAAAGCTATTAATGTTTGGTGCAAAGCGCACGATGTCACATGGCATGAAAGCCCATCGGGCGCGGTGATTCGCACTTTAAACAATCGCCAACATTGGGACAAAGCTTGGCAGCAAGTGATGCGTGCACCGATAGAATCACCGGATCTTGAAAACGTAGATTGGTACCCAGTCACTTCAGACCCTACTTTTACGCCGAACAGCACATGGCAAACACCGCAAAGAGGCGTTCAAACTGGGGGCCCAAGCCTCGCTTGGCAAACACTGCGCAGCTTTTATGAAGGCCGTGGGCAAGATTATTATCGTCAACTTTCCAGTCCTCTCACCAGTCGCAATGCCTGCACACGTTTATCCCCCTATCTCGCTTGGGGCAATATCAGCTTACGAGAGGTCTATCAGGACTTATTAGCTCGTTGGCATACCAAAGGCTGGCGACGCACATTAATTGCACTCAGTTCCAGGCTGCATTGGCATTGTCACTTTATGCAGAAATTTGAAAGCGAGCATGCTATGGAGTGGCGTCCGGTAAATCGTGGTTATGATGCCTTTCCTTATCGCCAAGACGCACAGGTAGAGCAGGATTTGGTAGCTTGGCAGACAGGACAGACAGGCGTTCCTATGGTGGATGCGTGTATGCGTGCTTTACACTCTACTGGCTATATTAACTTTCGCATGCGCGCTATGCTGGTGAGCTTTTTATGCCACCATCTCAACATCGATTGGCGCCTAGGCGTACATCATTTGGCGCGATTATTTTTGGATTTTGAACCAGGGATTCATTACCCTCAGTTTCAAATGCAAGCGGGCATCACTGGCGCCAATACGATACGCATTTATAATCCAGTGAAACAGTCGCAAGACCAAGATCCTGACGGCCTATTTTTACGCCGCTGGCTACCTGAACTTGTTCAGATTCCAAACCCGCTGATTCATACACCTTGGGAAATGACCGCAATGGAGGAAACCTTGTATCAATGCCAAATTGGCCACGATTACCCTAACCCAATCGTCCCGTTAGCGGAGGCGGCTAAAGCAGCCCGTGATCGTTTATGGGGATTTCGTAAGTCCACATTCGTACAACAAGAGAAGCAACGCATTCTCAATACTCATGTCCGAACTTCTTCCCGTCGAAAAGGCCGTCCATCATGAGCGAATACCATACGTTACGCGTTATCTTAGGCGATCAACTCAATGCGGCTCACCGCTGGTTCCGTAAACCCGAACCTGGGGTACTACATCTAATCGCCGAGCTGCACCCGGAAGCCACTTATGTAAAGCACCATATTCAGAAGCTATGTGCGTTCTTTTTGGCCATGGAGAACTTCGCCAATGTGCTTATGGATGCGGGCCATCATGTACAATATTTAACCCTTGATGACACACAAGGGCAAACCTTAGAGTCGCTTATCTTAGGCTTGGCTAAAGAACGAGGCGTGCGTCGAATCGAGCTATTACGCCCTGATGAATACCGCGTAATGATGCAATACCAAAGCATTGCGACCCACGCACCGATGTCAGTATCGCTTACCGATACTGAGCATTTTATGCTGCCATTTGATGAGATTCCGAAACATTTCAAAGCCAAAAGCATCATTCGCATGGAGCACTTTTACCGCAAAATGCGCCAGCGCTTTAATATCTTGATGGACGACGATCACTCACCCGAAGGTGGCACATGGAATTATGACAATGCCAATCGACAAAAACTCAAACAAAAAGATATGGCACACATTCCAGAGCCTTTGCTGTTCAGTCACGATGTCACACACCTGTTAGAACGTATTGAACGTCATAACATTGCTTATATCGGCAAGGCCCACGAAAAACTACTGTGGCCCGTGAGCCGTCATGATGCCTTGACACTGTTGCAGTTTTTTTGTGATCACTTGCTCCCAAACTTCGGCCGTTTTCAAGACGCAATGACCGACAAAACACCTCATAGTTGGAGTCTTTATCACTCCCGCTTGTCGTTTGCACTCAATACGAAAATGCTGCACCCCAATCATGTCATCAAAGCCGCCGTCTTAAGTTACCGCTATCGTAAAGACATCGACATCGCGCAAGTAGAAGGGTTTGTTCGGCAGATATTGGGATGGCGAGAATACGTACGCGGCATGTATTGGATCAACATGCCCGACTATCATGAGCAGAATGCCCTCGGCGCAGATCGAGACTTGCCGGAGTATTTCTGGACCGGTGATACCAAGATGAATTGCATGGCTCAAGCGATTGGCCAATCACTGGAGTATGGCTACGCCCACCATATTCAGCGATTGATGGTCACAGGCAATTTCTGCATGTTGACAGGCATTGAACCGGATCAAGTCGACGAATGGTACTTAGGCATTTATGTAGACGCTATTGAATGGGTTGAATTACCTAACACACGCAGTATGAGTCAATTTGCCGACGGCGGTTGGGTGGCTTCTAAGCCGTATGCGGCCAGTGGTAGTTACATTCAAAAAATGAGCGATTACTGCTCTTCATGCCATTACAACGTCAAAGAAAAAGTGGGCGAACAGTCTTGTCCGCTTAATAGTCTGTACTGGCGTTTCATGCTTAAACACCGTGACCGTCTGCTTAACAACCCACGTATCGGCATGATTTACGGAAACTGGGATAAACAAGACAAAGCCTTGCAAGACAGCACTATGGAACGTGCCCAATGGTGCTTGGACAATATTGAGTCACTGTAAGCACAGTGACTCAATAATTTCCAAGGCCAGAATTAAGCGGCCTTGGTTTCACACGCGGTTTTAAACATTGACTGATAAATCCACCATGCGGCGATGCCCGCAAAGACATTAGCAAGCATAGCGCCAATGAACAGCCCCCATAAACCGCCAATCTGACCACCGATCCACAAGCAGGGTAGGAAGAACGCAAACAAACGTAGCGCTGACATCCATAATGCCTTGTAAGGCTTACCTAAGGCATTGGATGCTGACACCATCATCATACAAATTCCCAATGGACCAAGGCTGATTGGGACCCAATATAAATGCCAAGTCACAATCTCGATCACCTGCTCATCACTCGACATCAAACCTGCGATACCGCTGGCCGTAAACCATACCAATAGCGCAACTAACGTTTGGAACACCAACACATACACAACGGCTATACGAATCAGCTTTTTGATTTCTTCAAACTGACCCGCACCGTAAAAGCGACCAACCATTGGCGGCAATGTCATCGTCAATGCAAGTACGGTTACGATGGCAAAAAACTCAAAGCGAGAACTGACCGCCCAAGCCGCAACCGCCGCGGTACCAAAGCCAGCCAACAATTTCGTTGCCAGTACCGAGGACAGCGGTGGTAATAGCTGGCTGACCATTGCTGGCCCCATAATATGGCCGATTTTAGCGAGGGTTTGCGCAATATGCAGGTCATCAAACTGAAACGTTAGCCAATGGCTCGACAGACATTTTGGCACGATGAGCAGCAAGCCTATTGTAAACGAAACAATAGTAGCGATGGCTGCGCCCACAATGCCCATGTCCAACACAAAAATAAATACGGGGTCTAAGGCAATATTTAATAAGCTAGTGACCACCATGACGATCCCCGGCAACAGGGTATTACCGTTAGAACGACAGATACTGTAAAAGAAATAGATCATCGCACCCAGCCATGTACTGAATAGCCACCAGCCCCAATAAGCATCGATAATGGGTGAAACACTTTCTGGGGCACTTAACATAGCCAAAACTGCATCACGAAAGAACCAAACGAACAGTGAGACAATAAAGATGCCTATCGCCCCCAGCACAACCACAAGGCCGCCGAGTTGCTTTGCAAAACGTGCTTCAGATGCCCCTAGCGCGCGTGCAATTAGGGAAGTGGTAGCAATGCCTAGACCGACTTGCAGCCCGATGAAGATCATCGCAATCGGTGCGGTAAAACCCTGAGCAGCCAATGGCAACACCCCAAGCTGACCGATAAAAGCGCTGTCGACAAGCTGAACACTCATAATCGACAAAATACCAAATAGCATCGGCCAGGTCATAGAGAAGAGTTGTTTCGCTAAGTTCGCTGAGGATTGCATGAGACTCCTTGAAAGGTGGCAGGGGATCAGTGCAGCATTATACGAGATAAGCGTGACACTACGACGAACTTTCCCCGCTTTTTGCTAGGTTGACTCGCTGACGACGGCAACGCTCAGAGCAGTACTTTACCTCCTCCCAGCAAGACGCCCACTTTTTACGCCAAGTGAACGGCCGCTGACAAACAGTGCAAACCTTTGTCGGTAAATGAGTCTTCTTATGCATAGCAATAAATGGACGAGCCTAGCGAATCAACGCCAAGCTTTCTTCCGCAAATCCCGTACCGGCTTCGGTGTAGAAGTTAAACACGTTATCAATACCTGCATTTAGCATGTATTCACGCTCATCGTGATAACGGGCAATCGCCGCGACCTGTCCGTTAAAGCCACTGCCGCGTAACTGTTTAACCACATTAACGCTGTCATCCGCAGACGGCAATGCCAGCAAAATCAATCGCACATTGGTGAGATCTAAATGCTCCCAAAGGTCCACGTCCTCACCGTCGCCAAAGAATACATTGTGCTCTTCACTTTGCATCTTCTTAATACGGAACTGATCCGCATCCATACCGGCAACCACACCATTTTCCATCATGCCTGTTAACGATTCGTAGGCACCACGCCCCACTCGACCTAAACCGACCACCAGCACCTGCATATTTTTCGGTTGCGCAAAGCAATCCTCAGGCAACGGCACGGTATGTTCGAATCGGCGCACGGTATCTTTATAACGACGGAAATAGCTATGTGCCTTACGATAGAGCACACTCGTAATGACAAATGAAAACGACACAGCAAGCGCCAGAATCACCAACCAATCTTTTACAATCCAACCCGCTTCGACACTCAACGCGACGACAATCAAGCCAAACTCGCTGTAATTTGACAGCGCCAACGCACCAAGAAATGAGGTGCGTCCACGCAAACGTAAACTGCTGAAAAAGTAGAAAAACAAGACGAACTTTGCGAGCAAGAGAACGGTAAGAATCAAACTCAAGCCGACCATTTCCCATGTCGGTAGCGCACTGAAACCAATCGACAAGAAGAAGCCAATCAAAAATAAATCTTTGAAGTTCATCAGCGATTTATTCAGCTCCGATGATTTACTGTGAGAGGCTAATAAGATACCCAAAATCAAGGCACCCAAGTCACCTTTAACCCCCACCAAGTAAAATAGCTCATAGCCCCCTAATGCAAAGAAAAGCCCAGTCAGTGGCAGCATTTCTCCGTGTCCAGATTTATCCAGTAAGCGGCCTAATACTGGACGCAGTGGAATCAGCGCAAACAACAGAATCGCCCAAAGAGAGGGTACTTGGCCCGTTGCCAAGACTAAGAACACCACCGCGACGATGTCTTGCATGACCAAGATGCCCAGCGCCAGTTGCCCATGGCGTGTTTTCATCTCACCCGCGTCTTCTAACAACTTAACGATACACACAGTGCTAGAGAAGCTAAGCGCAAAGCCGATCAGCGCTGCCGTACGCAGTGACAGTACTTCAAACGCTTGTAGGCCAGCTAACCCTAGTAGCGACACTAAGCCAATTAACAGAATCGTCCAAGCACCCATGTGGCCTAATGTCGACGCCCATACTTCTCGCTTCAACAAGTCCTTAACATGCAGCTTTAGACCGATACAGAACAACATCAAGGTGATGCCTAGGTCTGACAAATGCTCCAACACACTCGAAGGCTGCACCTGCATAAAGTTCAGAATAAAACCGGCCGCCAAAAAACCAATCAACGGTGGTAAGTTGACCAGTTTAACGGCTAAGCCACAAATGAACGCAAACAGTATCCAAATAAATTCCATAACGACAAACACTTTCCTACTACGAAACAGTACCCAACGTACTTTGCCGACAGCATAGCGACAAAGCGACTCGCTTTCTATATTAGAGAGATAAGAATCAACTTACCCATCACCGCAGCAATGGCGGCATACACCAGCATTGGCACGATGGTGCGTTTAATCATAGCGCCCTCTTGATTCTTAATACCCAAGATCGTCGAGACCGCGATAATATTATTCAAACAAATCATATTACCCATGGATGCACCTACCGACTGTAAGGCCAGCACCAGTGTAATCGGCAAACGGGTCTGCTCGGCAATACTGTATTGAATACCACCGAAGGTAAGATTCGATACCGTCGCTGAGCCTGAAAAGAACGAGCCCAATGCTCCCAGCAGCGCTGCAACATAACTCCAATTCGCTCCCATCGTACTGGCTAACGTATTGGCAATGATAAAAATCGGGGCTTGATCTCCTCCTTGCATCATGAAGTTCACCATCATCAGCGCGCCCATCAGTGCCAAAATGGGTAACTTGATACGCTGCCATGTCTCCTCGACGGCCTGAAACAGGTGTCGTTGGCTCAACGATAAGACGGGGATTAACACCAGCACCGTCAGAACAAATGGAATCAAAGCGGGCACATATAGGGTTTTATAAGACCATGACACATCTGTACCAAGGATCGAAGACCAAGAGATGATCAACGCTTGGCTGATCTGAACATCTCCGAAAGTTAGCCATGGAGTGCCATCGTTTAACCAGCCTTTCATGCCCAGCTGTTGAATGCGTGTCACCACCAGAATCACGATTAATAACAAAAACGGTGACAAGGCTTTAATAATGGCGCTTGCTGCCAAAGGGTCAGGAGAAGTTAGTGAAGATTTATCAGGTTCAGGTTGTAATCCAATACGATATTTCGCTGCTATGATCGAACCACACAAACCTATCGCGCCCCCAATTAACGACGGAAACTCATAATTCACCTGCGCCAATAAATAATAAGGCAGTGTACAGCTCAACGCACTGATCAGAACAAAAAGAAGATTGGCGCGAATGGTTTGCCAACTGACTAGAAAACGCAGTGCAATCACGGGAATAAACAGACTTGCTACGAGATGAATCAAAGCTGTCCACTGGGACGTTTCCAGCAGCTCTGACTCGCTCAGATTGAGCGCGGCAAAACCAAACCACGCAGGTGTTCCTACCGCACCAAAAGAGACTGGCACACTGTTCATAACCAGTGCTAATAAAGCCACAGGCATGGCGGGAAAACCTAACCCAACTAAAATAGGTGCGGCAATGGCGGCAGGCGTCCCAAAACCAGAGGCACCTTCGAGCATAAAAGCAAACGCCCAGCCGATGATCATAATCTGCGCCACAGCATTTTGACTGATGCTTTCAAGCCATTGTCGCAACACATCTTCCGTCCCAGACAGCACCAACACACGATTTAACAAAATCGCACCTGCGACAATTGAAATCGGCGTTAGCACCGCCATACTGCCTGCCACAGCATTGGCTGCAAGCCTCATTAACTCGGCATTAAAATACAATGCTTGCAGTAACGCCACAATTAGCGCTGTTAGTGGCAGCGCCACGTGCGCGGCCACCGGATGCTTCTTTGTCATACTCCAGACAAGGAAAGCCACTGGAAAAGCCGCGACCAAGGTATCCATACATAAACTCCAAATTAGCTAGGCTCGCATTATCACTTCCTTGTCCATGCAATAACAGTGCGCACATCATGGCAACGTCAGATTGCTACTCTAATTGTTGACTACGTAGTAAATGCAGTAGCACTTCTGGAATAAACTTACGCGGCAACAAGATCGCATAGAAATGCTCATAGGCTTGTGGAAGCGTTTGATAAACTTGAAGTTTTTTAGCTTCGATCTCATCTTTTACTACTACTGGGGGCATGACGGATAAAAAACCACTATCACGCGCCAACAAACGCATCATTGCCATATCGTCCACTTCCGCTTTGATGTCTGCACGGTACTGCTGAGTGGCACAAAACGATTCAAACATCGAGCGTATGCCCATATTGCGCCCCGGAAGGATCCACTTCTTATCTTCATAACCTTGCGGAAAAGGTTGCTCGGGCTGTTCACCATAAGGGCCGACAATGGCCACAGACTGACGTGCTACCAGTTGGTTTTGCCACAGCACGCCATGCACATCATTGGCAATTGCGCGGTTGGTCAAAGCAATGTCTAGCTCATGGTTAGTTAAGCCATCCATCAATCCCCCCATAGTGCGTGCATACAATGAAAACGTGACCGTTGGATCGTCAAATAAAGGCGTAATAAACGCTTCGATAAAGTTACGCGACAAGTGGGTTTCAACCCCAATATTCAGGTGTGTGTGATGGGTATTCCCGCTTTTTAAAAACTGCTCTAATTCCTCGCCGGTAGAGAAAATATCTTGAGCATAAAGTTGCACCCGTTTCCCCACATCCGTCAACACTAAACGACGCCCTTCACGCTCAAACAACGGTTGACCTATTTTGTTTTCCAATTGCTTGATTTGAGCGGACAACGCTGATTGAGAAACATGCAACTGCTCAGCGGCTTGCGTTAAATGGCCAATGCTGGCGACACGCCAAAAATAATACAGGTGATGATAATTAAGACGCGCCATGAAGCTTCCTCTTAGGCGTTGCATTTACATAACTAAAACAGAACGTTTTATTAGAATATATGTATTTTTATTAACTTTAAACTCTCTGCATACTGACGCCAACTTTCATTTATTGGCTAGGTAAGACGAAAAAATGACCTTCATGACTTTTTTACTGCCTGCTCTGTTTGCTGTAACAGGGTTTTTATGTGGTTTACCCAAACTACGTGATCATGCAGCAAGCATTGCACTTTGGGGCGCTCGTCTTGCGCCGTGTTTACTCATCGCCATTCTTACCTCTTGGTTTTTCATTACGCCAAGCCCCGATGCCCCATTTCATGGTTCACTTTTAAGCGCCTTAATGTTGGTTTTAGTCGTCTTTATGGCGTGGGTTTTAGTCCAATTCTCGCAACAATATATGGCCGGTGAACCCCGCGTAGCGCAGTATTATCGCTGGTTGATGCTGACGTTATCCGCCGTCACTCTGACCTTAAGCAGTAACCATTTATTAACGTTTTGGGCTGGCTGGGTAGGCATTAGTTTAGGACTGCACTTCTTACTTACCTTCTACCCAGAACGTCCTCGCGCCATTCTTGCAGCCCATAAGAAATTTATTCTTGCACGTATCGCAGAACTGTCGCTGTTGGCCGCATTTTCTCTGCTTTATCTTGAGCATGGCACTTGGTATTTAACTCAACTGATGAGTCAGATGCAGGGAACGCTGTCACTTACAGAGCAGATCGCAGCCTGCTTGATTGCCATGGCTGCACTGATGAAATGTGCGCAGTTGCCAGTGCATGGCTGGTTAATGCAAGTCGTTGAGGCCCCGACTCCCGTCAGCGCCTTGTTGCATGCAGGCATCATTAACTTAGGCGGCTACCTCGTATTAGCGTTTTACCCACTGCTTCATCTAAGCAACGCTGCAATTTGGCTATTGCTGATTGTTGCGGGTTTAACGACCTTATTTAGCGCCTTAATCATGACCACCCGAATCAGTGTCAAAGTGCGTCTCGCTTGGTCTACCAGTGCACAAATGGGGTTGATGCTTTTAGAGTGCGCTCTCGGCATGTACGAATTAGCGGTTCTGCACTTAATGACGCATTCGGTCTATAAAGCTCATGCCTTTTTAAATTCAAGCAACGCGGTACACGAATATTTGTTACGCAAAATTGCACCCGATGAAACCCCTAATGCAATGGCTTGGGGTGCGGGGGTCGCATTCAGTGGAGTCGCTGTCGGTCTGTCTATTTGGCTTTGGGGTTACCAAGGCCCTTTTAGCCCTTGGTTACTAATGACAATAGCATTAACTTTGCTAATTGCTCAGTGGCGCAGCGTTCCACAGCCTTCGCCTTTATTCCGTTTAGCGGGAGTCGCATTCGCATTGTCGATCTTATACGGCGGATTAAAAACAGCCGCAGGCTGGCTATTATCCGGTCATGTTGCAGCGCATACCAATCAGGCATTTAGCCTGGCAGATCTCTGGGTATGTGCTTTGTTTATAACATTGTTCGCCTTAGCCGTCGGCCTTCGATACTACGCCCATTTAAGTTGGACGCGCCGCTTCTCGATTACCTTATTTGCAGGTCTATATTTAGATGAGTGGTTTACCAAAGTCACGTTAAAAATCTGGCCTGTGGCACTCCCCGCGCACTCTAAAGCCAAACATCATGGCGTAGCGTTGCTGTTCCCTAACCTGTCAAAAGGCTGGAAGAAATAATCATGACGACACACTCTTCTTTAACTCAGTCACAACAAGTAGCCATTACAACAGCGACACAATGTTTGGCACCTAATTGGCCTTTGGATCGGATGATTGCGGTCAACCCCTTGTGGAACAAAGTAGACTTTCCATTTGACCAAGTGGCAACCGAGGTGTCCACTTTGGCAGGCATTCGCTGCCATATGCCTGTCTCTACTTACTTAGAATGGTATGAGCAAGGGCGTATTAAAAATAATTGTTTACTGCAAGCTGCCAGTGAATACGGAGTGCATGTGTCAGCTGAATCGCTGATCATGTATTTGAGTAAAGAGACGGGCCGTGTCCAGAGTTGGCGTAACATTGCAGATTGGGCCGACTTAACCCGTAGCCATCATAAAATGTCATGGCACGATGAGATTACTCACCAAATCAGTCAGTTCTGTGCCGCGCATTACCAACAGCAACGCCCCATGCTGCAGCGTCAATATCGCCAGCAGTCACTCAATCTTTACCAGCACTGGTTACAGGTATCGCGCTTGGATCGTGGTTTGGCGATTATTATGTCGGAAGCCAAACTAGAACAAGAATTCGCGGCACTACCAGAAGATCAAGAAGCACTCTTTGTTGAAGCCATTACTACACTTAACATTCCTCAAAATGCCTTAGCTGAATACGGACAAGCTTTATTGCTCGACATTAATGGCTGGGGCTCTTATCTAGCGTATAGAGCTTTTGAAGCAGAAAAAGTAGGACAACAGCAGGATGATGTACGCTCCTTGCTAGCCATAAAACTCGCATGGGAATTAGTCGTTTGGCGCTATTTAGAAAAACACAATCCTGATGACTTTGATGTGCTAGCTGAACGTTGGAAACAACAAACGCACCATTTAAATGAACTGCGTGAACAACACAGCGAAGCACTAGCGATCCCACGTATTTGGGCACGCGCATTAGAGCTCAGTGAGCAACAGGCACTTCAACAGCAGTTAACCGACACCACTACCAACCTCCCTGATGCACCAGCAATGCAGGCGATCTTTTGCATTGATGTGCGCTCAGAAGTGTATCGTCGAGCACTGGAACAACAAAGTAGCAGCATTGAAACATACGGTTTTGCAGGCTTTTTTGGTCTGCCTATCGAATACGAGCAAGCCGGCACGCAAGTCGCACGCCCACAGTTACCGGGCCTTTTGCCCCCCGCTATCCGAGTCGTTGAAAGCCAGGCAGACGAAGGAAAACTGGCCCAAGATAATCAGTCAGCTAGCTGGAACCGTTGGGGCAACGCCGCCGCAGGAACGTTCTCTATGGTGGAATCCATGGGCTGGTGGTACGCCTTTAAGTTGTTTAAGAAAAACCTAAAAGGCGATACCTCTCATGCTTTATCGCCGACGCACAGTAGCCATTGGACTCTAACACGCCAAGGACGAACGCTGGACATTCAAGACCAAGCCGAACTCGCTAAAGGTGTGCTGGATACCATGGGATTACGTCATTTCACCAGCACAATCCTCCTTGTGGGTCATGGGAGTCACAGCTGTAACAACTTACAAAGTGCTGGCTTGGAGTGCGGAGCATGTGGTGGTCAGACTGGCGAAATCAATGTCCGTGTTTTGGCTCAGTTACTGAACAACCTTAAAGTACGCGAGGCGCTGAAACCGATGGGCTATCAGATTCCGGATCAAACCCAGTTTGTGGCGGCGCTGCACAATACCATCACGGATCACATTACCTGCTACAACGAGGTGAACGATCCAGCCGTTGTTGATTGGTTAATGCAAGCGACTTACTTAGCGCAACAAGAACGCGCGGTAAAAGTCGATCAAGCATTACTCAACATGGATAAAGAGGAGCGTAATGCTGCGTATTTACGCCGCGCAAAAGACTGGTCACAAACACGTCCTGAATGGGGGTTAGCGGACAACAACGCCTTTATCATCGCACCGCGTCAGTACACTCGAAATCTGGATTTAAAAGGCCGTAGCTTTTTGCATGATTATGATTTCAAACAAGACTCTGACGCTGGCATCTTAGAGCGCCTGATGACAGCACCGATGCTGGTGACGCATTGGATTAATATGCAATACAACTTATCCACTACGGATAACTTTAAGTTTGGCAGTGGTAATAAAGTTCTGCATAACGCCGTGGGTGATCATATTGGTGTGTTTGAGGGCAACGGTGGCGACCTACGCATAGGTCTTGCCATGCAGTCGCTGCACGATGGACAACAATGGATGCATACACCGCAACGCTTAGCCGTGTACATCCGTGCTCCCAAGTCGTTCATCGAGTCCATCGTTGCCAAACATGCGTTACTGCAACAACTAATCGACAATCAGTGGCTCTATGTCTTCCAGTGGGATAAACAAAGCATCAGTCGATTCTATCAAGGGGCTTGGCAACAGGGTTAGCCTGTTGCCAATTTAGGTCTAGGATCAATTCAGTTAGACCTATAAATTATTCTAATGAGAACAATTCTTGTTTTTACATTAACTTTTCCAAATAATCGTTTATAATTGGCCCGTCGGACGCATTGCTCCGATCTTACCTGTTCGATGAAGAGATTTGATCTGTAACCGATTAGGTAATACAAAACCGAGTTTACGCGGATGCTTTGTCATCCGCTTTTTTTATCTGAAAATCAGGGGGGGATCTAAAAGAACTTAGTCCCACTCTGGTGCGAAGTCTGGGTCTACTTGACGACCTCCACGCTCTAACTCAGCAATTTTGGCCATGTCCTTGGATTCAAGCGACAAATTTGCTCCAGCAAAATTATCTTGAAGGTTTTCGCGCTTCGTTGACGAAGGAATAACAGTAATACCTTGCTGCTGTGCCCAAGCTATTACCACTTGCGCAGCACTCACCTCATGCTTTTCAGCGATTGCTTTAAGTGTTTCATCTTTAAGCACTTTGCCTACTGCAAATGGCATATAAGCCGTCACATGAATGCCCACTTGGTTACAGTAAGAGCGCAATTTATTATTTTGTAAGTAAGGATGAACCTCTACTTGGTTATTGGCCAAAACACCAGTTGGTAATATGGTTTGTGCTTTTTCTAATAGTCCTATGGTGAAGTTGGAAACGCCGATGCTTTTCGTCAAACCATTTTCTTTTGCTTTCATAAGTTCGCCGAGATAGACATCCATATTGTCACCGTTAGCCGGTGACGGCCAATGTATTAACAACATGTCTACATAGTCTAGCTTAAGCTTTTCTAGGCTTACCTTAACGCTTGGCAAGAAGTCTTTTTGCTCGAAGTTTTTCATATTAACTTTCGTGGTTACGTACAACTCCTCTCTCGCGACACCACTATCAGCAATGGCTTTACCTACTTCAGCTTCATTACCATACATCTGCGCTGTATCGATGTGACGAAAACCTTCGTCAAGTGCCATTTTCACTGAGTTGTAAGCTTCTTCACCTTCTAAGCGAAACGTTCCCATTCCTAAATTTGGCATTTCCATACAGCACTCCTTAATAAGGCCAATAACAATGGCTTTGATAATTAATAGACATTAACTTAAGCATGCTATCTATCAAATTTCCCGCAAGAAAGACGTAATATCCGTAAAGAAACGCTACATCGCTTAAGCTTCCTCCTATAAAGATTGTTTAAGCGATGACCAGTCAATGGCACGTTGCTTTAAAGGAGTAGGTTGCTTAACTTGATACAAAGAAATTAACTGGCCAACGATAGACACGGCTACTTCCATCGGGCGCTTGCCAGGCACTTGCTCAAGACCCACTGGGCAGGTCATCTTATCAATGGCTGCCTCATCAAACTGGCGATGCGCGAGGCGCTGACGAAAACGCAACGCTTTCGTGTCAGATCCAATCACTCCCAAAAAGCCTAAATCAGCACGTTTTAATGCAGCTTCAGTCAATTCATAGTCCAGTTGATGATTATGCGTCAGCACCAGCATGTAGCTGCCTGAGGTGGCACGCTTCAATTCTCCAACAGGGTCATCGGTAAGACATTGCTCAACATTGCTCGGAATGTACTCAGGAAATTGTTCTTCGCGGCTGTCTACCCAATGCACGCGTAAAGGTAACTCGGCTAATAATGACATCATCGCTTTGGATACATGGCCAGCGCCAAATACCCAGACATCTTTACCTCGCTCAGAAAAATGCTCGAATAACACCGTCACTTTTCCACCACAGCATTGACCCAATGTGGCCCCAAGCGGGTATTCTTCGATATGCTGACAATCCTGCTTTGTCAAAATTAGCTCTCGAGCTTTGGCAATCGATTTATACTCTAGGTGCCCGCCGCCGATAGTGTCGTAACTGTATTCAGCGGTGACCACCATTTTGCTACCTGCTTCTCTAGGGGATGACCCGCGCGTGCCAATAACGGTGACAAGTACATACGCTTCTCCGGTACGCTGGAGCGTTGCGACAACGTCCGTCCAAGACTTCATCATAAGGCGCTCTCTTCTATCTCTCGTGCCTGCTGGCGTGTTGCTTCAATGGCATTAAGCACACGCTCTGGCGTTGCGGGGGTGTCTAATGGTGGGCTGATGGCGTAGTCCGACAGCGAGGATATCGCATCGCGCAAAGCCGACCAAACCGAAATCGCTAACATAAACGGCGGTTCACCGACGGCTTTAGAGTGATAGACCGTTTCTTCATCGTTGTCTCGCTCAAATAGCGCCACGTTGAAACGCTCTGGTGTATCACTGATAGTAGGGATTTTATATGTGGCTGGGCCATTACTGATCAACGCGCCCTGATCATTCCATTTCAACTCTTCCGTTGTTAGCCAGCCCATGCCTTGAATAAAGCCCCCTTCAATCTGACCTAAGTCGACTGCGGGATTTAAGCTGCGTCCTACGTCGTGCAAGATGTCCACACCTACGACGCGATACTCGCCAGTCAAGGTGTCGACGACGACTTCCGAGACTGCGGCGCCGTTAGCAAAATAGAAAAATGGACGCCCCTTCGCGTTGTCTCGGTCATACCAAATTTTTGGGGTTTTGTAGTATCCCGTTGCTGAGAGGGAAACCCGGTTTTCGTAGGCAAATAATGCCGCATCGGTAAAACTCATGGATTCGCTTTGGTCCCCCCAATACACGCGACCGTCAGCAAAGTGCACCGTATCGAGGTCACACTGTTTATGCTCCGCAACACATTCACAGATACGTTGTTTTAAAGTAAAAGCTGCATTTTTAGCCGCTTGTCCATTGAGATCGGTGCCACTTGACGCGGCTGTAGGGGACGTATTGGGGACTTTGTCCGTTCGCGTCGCGGTAATTTGAATCTCGTTTGCATCGATGGCTAGCGCTTCGGCAACGATCTGAATAATCTTGGTATGCAGACCTTGGCCCATTTCAGTACCGCCATGATTCACTTGAATACTGCCATCGGTGTAAATATGAATCAGAGCGCCCGCTTGATTGAGATGCTGTAAGGTAAAGGAAATGCCGAATTTAACCGGTGTTAACGCCAAACCGCGTTTCAGAATCCGGCTGTTTTTATTCCATTCATTGATGTCTGATCGACGCGCACGATAATCACTGCTGTGCTCTAATTGTTCAATTAATTCGTTGAGCACATTGTGTTCGACAGCTTGATGATACGGCGTCGTGTCACGGCCAGCATCACCGTATAAATTAAGTTTACGTACATCAAGCGGATCTTTGCCTACGGCTCGGGCGATGTCGTCCATCGCTCGCTCGATGATCATCATCCCTTGTGGGCCACCAAAACCACGAAAAGCGGTGTGTGAGACGGTGTTAGTCATACAGCGATGACCCGCAATGCTGACATTGGCTAAGTAATACGCGTTGTCAGCGTGGAACATCGCACGGTCTACAATCGCGTCTGATAAATCAGCAGAATGGCCACAGTTTCCGGCCACCATAATGTCCGCTGCTTGAATTAAGCCATCTTTATCAAAGCCAATATCATAGGTGTTATAAAACGGGTGGCGTTTACCCGTCATGGTCATGTCGTCTGTTCGAGGCAATCGTAGCTTTACTGGGCGTTTGGTTTTACTTACCAGTACCGCCGCCATACACGCCCACGCCGCCGCTTGGCTTTCTTTGCCGCCAAACCCGCCGCCCATACGACGCATATCAACGGTAATGCGGTTGGCTGGCACATCGAGCACTTCTGCGACCAGCTTTTGCACTTCACTTGGATGTTGAGTCGAGCTGTACACCAACATACCGCCGTCTTCCGCCGGCACCACCAATGCCACTTGTCCCTCTAAATAAAAGTGTTCTTGCCCGCCCACAAGCTGCTCAGCTTTTAGACGCTTTGACGCATTATTTAATGCGGTCTTCGCATCGCCATGAGTCATAAAGTGGGAAGGTCGAACAAACTGCTGAGCGCTTAAGGCTTCAACCACATCCAACGTCGGTGTTTGCTCGGCATATTCAATCTTGGCCTGCTTGACCGCTCGTCGCGCCTGCAACTCACTGTGCGCTACCACTGCAAAGATTGGCTGGCCTTGGTATTTGATTTCATCCGATGTCAGGATCGGATCTCCCCCAAATACTGCGCCAATGTCGGTATGTCCCGGAATATCTTCAAGCTGCAAGACATCTACCACCCCCTCGGCTTGACGGACAGCCGACAAGTCTAAGGAGGTAATTCGACCTTTTGCGATTGGGCTGTAGCCAACCGCGCCAAAAAGAGTGCCGCGCGGCTCAAGCATGTCGTCGACATAAATCGCTTCTCCAGACACATGCTTAGTCGCGCTTTCATGCTTTCGAGCCACGCCGGTCGCACTGCTTGTTTGAATAGCAGTGTTACCGCTGGCTTTTAGATTACGCATATTGCACCACCTCCAACGCTTCTTGCGTCGGGTTATCTTGTTCGAGTACCGCGCGCAGGAGAAGATTCTGTGCCACTTTTAGACGGTACGCGCCACTCGCGCGTACGTCATCAATGGGGCTGAAGTCTTCCGCCAACGCTTTTTGCGCCGCCAAAATGCCTTGTTCGGTAAATGACTGGCCGATGAGCGCTTGCTCTGCTTTCAATGCTCGCGCTGGTGTGGCCGCCATGCCGCCAAAGCCAAGGCGTACGTCGCTCACTTTCCCGTTCTTTAATGTAATCGAAAACGCCGCGCAGACCGCAGAGATATCATCGTCTAGACGCTTAGAAATTTTATACACATAAAGCTGACATTCGGGCTGTAACGGAATTTCAATCGACTCAATAAAACCTGACGCGGGCAATTTTGTTTGACGGTAGCCAGTAAAGAAGGTGTTGACCGGGAACGTTTCACGTCCATTTGGACTGCGCACGTGTATCGTTGCATCCAAGGCTAACAATACAGGCGGCGTATCCCCTATAGGCGAAGCATTGGCCACATTGCCGCCTAACGTGCCTTGATTACGGACTTGTAACGATCCGAGGCGCTCGAGCATGTCGGCAAAGCTGATAAAGTATTTATGTAATGAGGATTGCATCGCGCTGTAAGTAACCGCTGCACCAATCTTAAGGGTACTGGCGCTTTCTTCAATCTGCATGAGTTCTTGTACTCGTCCAGAATAAATAAGGGTTTCAGGCTGCTGTAGTTGCTGGGTAATGCCTAATGATAAGTCGGTACCGCCTGCAACCAATTTCGCATCCGGAAATCGCTGTAGCTGTGCTAACAATTCGTCGCCGTTTGTAGGAATCAAAAAACGGCGTGCACCATGCTCAATAAAGCCACTTGGGTGTTGCTTTAGAATGCCTGTCAGGCGCAAATAAGTAGATGCTTCGCTCTTAGTAAAGCTATCTGAAGCGCCTTTACCCGCTAGACTGAGCGCTGCATCTATAATTGGCCTATAGCCAGTGCAACGACAAAGGTTACCTGCTAAGGCGTTTTCCACATCTGCACGGGTCGGTTGGTCACAGTTTTTGTACAAAGCAAACAGGGACATGATAAAGCCTGGCGTACAAAAACCACACTGGGAGCCATGCAAGTCCACCATAGCTTGCTGCACCGGGTGTAAAGCACCCTGCTCTTTCAAATGCTCAACCGTCAGCAATTGTTTGCCGTGCAAGCTGCCCAGCAAAGTAATGCAGCTGTTGACTGTTTGATAGCGCAGCTGGCCATTTGTTGCTTCCACCAGCACAACAGTACACGCACCACAATCCCCAGACGCACAGCCTTCTTTCGTACCGCGCTGTTCTGCTTTGGTGCGTAAATATTGTAGTACTGTTGTATCCGGTGCACAGCTTTCTTCATTTATGTCCTGATCATTTAGCAAAAAACGGATCATAGTTACCGCTACTCCTCATCCAGCAAGCTCAAAAGATCGAGAGCCATTATCGTAACCTATTATTTTTGTTTGATTTCTTACAAGAAAAATCATGATTACTCCTCTTGTTAATGAGCGAGGCAATCAAGTGTATATCACTAATGTAGCAGGATCCTTGCCAAAACTAACCGATTGGTTAGTTTTGACGGAAATCATTAGGCGGGAGTAACAAAAGTGTCGAGTAGATTAGGGTTGGGACTCAACATTCTCTTCATAAAATACACGGATTTTTTCTTCAAGTAGGTGCTGCTTCTTCTGACCTTCTTGCATCCCCAGTTGGGCACCTAACTGCGTCAGATGAGGCAAACTGTCTAATACTTTTTGTCCTGTCGGAGTTTCATAAAAAGCGATCATTTTTTGCATTTCTGCTTGAGTGAAAACCTTATCGTACTCTAATGATATTTTGTTTATTAAGCTTTCTTGATCAAAATCGTTTTTAAACCAGTCGCGATAAATGCCTTTTAATGTCTGCTCTTGCTCAGGCGTTAATTGCCATTGATCTGATAAGGCATCAATGATTGGTAACATCGCATCAAAGCCTGATGACATGGAGTCCTGCATGCGCATGACGCTCATCAATTCATTAACGGTAGGGCTTGGAGCGTCCTCTTGTGCATAAATCGCCGAGCTGCTTAACCCTATCCATAAAACGGTCGTCCAAATGCGTTTTTTCATTCCTTGAGTCCTTGTAATCAGTTGTTTGAGTCGAGATATCATCTTAAATAATGACAACCATTTTCATTAATTTACTATGACTGGCTTAAGGTATTCAATAGGGTTTAGCCAATAGGCTTTTTGTTCACCAAGAGTGGAATCATCGATCCGCGAGTCATCCGCAATCATGCTACGTATAGCATAATGTAAATGTGGCGGTTTGCCTTTCGCGTTGCCACTACTGCCAACCGTGCCTAATTGCGTACCTGCTTCGATATACCAGCCCAGATCTTCTGTAATCGAATCTAGATGGGCGTAATAATGCAGGCGCCAATTGGGTCCCAATGCCCAAATATTCTTGCCGCCACGAGGGCTATCATTTTCAGAGAGGATAATATGATGAGTAGCCGCGACCACAGGTGTGCCGCGCTCGGCGAAAATATCCATGCCTTTATGTACTAAAGAAGCCCCCCAAGGTTCATACCAAAACGTTTCAGGGTGCCAGTCTCTTGCAGTTGCCCCGACGACAGGCATGACTTTGGGCTCAGACCAATTTTGATTGGCATACCTAATACTGCCAACAACACTGACAAGTAATACTCCAGCGATAAGCAATGTTTTCTTCATATCGTAGCAACTACTTTTAATAAGGCGAGGCTTAACAATGGCAAGTGAATTCAGGGTACTCAAGTCGAAATGAAGAAGAACTGTGGTCTAACTTTGAAAGTAGTTACTCAGAGTACAACAACATACGATTCTGTTGGTACCTGAATAACTACAAGGTAAAAGTGGAGGTTAACCTAGGAATGCTAACTGCTCGTAAGCGTTACGAAGCCATACTTTCATGCGCTGACGCTCAGCAATATTCATCAAACTGCGATTGTTAGCCACTGACCAGAAGCTACTGTTGTTGAAATCAATTTTCTGGGTCAGCTTACTTTGCAATTTAGGCAGCTCAATAATAAAGGCTTCTCGTGCTTCGGCTTTTTTGTACGTCTCTGACTTTTGAAAGCGCGAGAAGTCAGTACCACGCCCTAGGTTCTGTACCACAATAAACTCAAGTTCAGGTTGCTGATAACGTTCTAGCAGACGATCAAGCAACACGACTGAGTCTGCACCGTCATCCATAACATGCCATAAGCACACTTGATAATCCATTTCATCGAGTAAACCAAACACATCGGTTTCGTCGATCCACTCTCCTAATGGCTTAGCGGCTTGTGCAGCCAAGTCAATGATTAAGTCTTTATCTGGGTTTTCTTCCATGGCTTCGAGTAAACCGTCAAGACTGTCTTCTTCACCAATTACAACAGTTGAGGCAAATTCGCTGTAAAAGCGTGAAAAAGTGCCATGAGAGGCATCGCAATCAAAACCTAAAAAAGGCAGTTCGTGATCAATGTAATATTGCGCCAGTAATCGCGCTGTCATCGATTTCCCCACACCACCTTTTTCACCACCTACAAAGTGTACCTTACCCATGTATCGCTCCCTGTTTAAACAGTCTTTTCACGTACTATAAGCACGTTTTCATGACGGGGTGATGACCCCAGTGAATTAACAGTACAGGCAAGCTCTTGAAATGGGAATGTACAGAGCCCTCTTACTGAGTTGTTTAACCAAAGCAGAAGCCATTATTAAGCAGTAGTAGATGCAAAAAATTAAAACAACCCAAATTGATCAAATAATCAACACCTAGGGTAGCCAATGTGTCACAATGCATCGCTATCATTCCATAAAGACTGCGACAACACCCTGTCGCAGTTCATTCACGCCTATTTTTCTCAATATGAATGCTTACAAGTATTCTATCAAGGACAGGCGCAACCGTAGGATACAGATCATGCAACAACTCACCACAGCCGGACAACAGCTCGTCAACGATGTTTCTAACCGTTATGGACTTAGCCAAGATGCCGTCGTACATATGCTTATTGCCGTCAACAATGGTTCTGGTGGCATGGCTCAGTTTAACTGTCCTGAACTAGGTGGCTCCGGTCAATGGATGCGTGGCGGCATGACCATGGTTGGCGACATGTTCAATAATGGCTTAAAAAACACAGTCGACAATTTGTGTAATGAATTGGCCAACGCTCTGACTTACACGACAGTGTTTCCAGTTATTCCAGCTGGCACGCCAGGTAGTAATCAATGGTGGCCAGCTAATCTAGGGCAACCATTCAGCAGCGGTGCTCAAAATAACCTGCGTTACGCTGTGTTTCCTAACCGATTAGCCGTTGAAATGAACGGGGCCGTTACCGTTTACGACACCCTCAACCACAACATTGGTGGTGTTAGCCAGCAACAAGGTGGCAATCAATCACTGACGTTTAGCAGCCAGTTCGGTACTGTATCGGTAGACAGTTTGCCGGTAGTGTCTGGTAATGACTCACAGCCGTCAAAACCAGCACCACAAACTAACTTTGCGCAGCCAAGTCAACAGCCAGCGTTTAACGCTCAGCCTGACTACAATACTTCGCAGCCAGTTAATAACCCGCAAACTTCGGCAAATAGCGACGAGATCTTTGCTTTACTCGAAAAGCTGGGTGGGTTGTTCGAAGCAGGCGTTCTAACTCAAGATGAATTCAACGCTAAGAAATCAGAATTACTAAATCGTATTTAATCTAGCGACATTGCTTTTGCAGGAATATCTCCTGCAAAAGCATCATCAATTGTTAACTTTCTTCTCTTCACGTCGACGCTTTAATTGCGGGTGTATTTGGCCTATATGTACAAATCCCACTAATTTAATGATTGGCTTAATCATCAACTGAGCACTGCCGACGATAAACAACCATGTGCCGCTGTACGTCAAAGACTCACTCAAAAAAAAGAAACTACCAATTAAAAACCATATCGCGATAAGCAGATCATTGATTGCACCTGCCACATCATAACGCCGTTGTACCACAATATGGTCACTGTCGCTTTCTACTTGAGGCTCAGTTTTTTGATTGTCATTAAGAGGGTTCAAATTTTATCCTTTATATTTTTAGCCTAGATACCCTACCCTAACAAAATCGAAGGATGTACATCGAGCAGCAATTGATTTAATTAAAGGGAAAGAGTTAGGAACTCATAGGTAGCATTAAAACATGGTCATCGGTTTTCAATTCGCATGCGTATATCTAGACACATTCTTAAAAAATGCGAGCTCAATATATGTTTGGTTTATTCAAGTCCGATCCGTTGAAAGTGTTACAGAAGCAATACTCTGAAAAACTGGAAGAAGGGCTTCAAGCTCAGCGTAATGGTGATATTCGAGGTTACTCGATGATTACTGAAGAGGCAGAAGCGCTATACAAAGAAATCCAGAAGCTCGAAGCAGAAAGGGAAGAGAAAAAGTAATCATGTAGAAAAGACGTCCTATCGGACGTCTTTTCTATTTTTACAAATAAGCTTGAAGGCTCTACGCTACCTTAAAACGCCCAACTAAAACGTTTAAATCCCCTGAAAGACGCGCAACTTCTTCACTTGAATTTGAAATTTCATCTACTGCTTGTTCAATTTGCGATGAACTAGAACTCAATGATTCAATATTAACACTGATCTCAGATGACACTAAAGATTGTTGCTCTGCAGCACTGGCAATCTGCAACGTCATTTCATCAACATAATCTACTTTTTCCATCGCCTCACGTAGCTGGGAAGCCGCCTCTGTGGTTTGTTCTGATACCTTGCGTGTAGCATCAATACCTTGTCGTACAAACGATTGAGTCTGCTTGGCCCCTTGCTGCAATTGATCAATAATAGCCGAAATTTGTTCTGTTTCTTTTTGAGTACTCTGGGCTAATGTGCGCACTTCATCTGCTACCACGGCAAAACCACGGCCACTTTCTCCCGCACGCGCCGCTTCGATAGCAGCATTTAATGCCAGCAAGTTTGTTTGATCAGAGATCCCTTGAATACTTTCTAAAACAGATGAAATAGTCTGTACTTGTTGAGCTAAACTGTCGACTTGGTCACCCGATTTCTGTAGTTCTGAAGCAACATACTTTAATGAGTTTGACGCATCAGCAGCTGTTTGAGCCCCTTGAGTCACTCTATCTTTCGCTTCACGTGTTGCACTGGCTACCCCTTGGACAGTCTGGGATACTTCATTAGACGTTGAACTCATCTGAGACGTTGCCGTGGCAATTTGCTCTGTATTGGCATGCTGTTCACGGATAGCGCCAGAAGTTTGTTCAGAAATGACCGCTAGCTCACTTGCTGTCGAAGCTTGATTTGCTGCACCACTTCGTATTTGAAGCACCATTGACCTTAACTCTGTCGCCATAGACCTCATGGAGTAGTACACAGTACCTTGTTGGCTTTCCTCAAACTCCATTGTTAGATCGCCCTTAGCAATACGGTCAGCAATGTCACGCATGACTTTTGGTTCCGCACCTAATGGCCTAAGTACCATTCGAGTTACCATTAAAGAAATGATAATGCCTGCAACCGCAGCAAGAAGTGCCAAGCCAATGCTGATTTTGAGCATCGCGTTACGTGACGCCAATGCTTCTTTTTCATCAATCTCAGCAATGATATTCCAACCCAACCCTGCAAATTCTAGCGGTGCATACGCCGATAATACAGGTGAGCCATTATAGTCTTTGATAATATCTGTACCTGCCTGATTGTTCATTGCTCTGCGCACAGCTTCAGTATCAACGCTACCAGTACTTGGGTTTGTAAACGATTTCACAACAGAGCGTTTCTCCGTATCTAAAAAAGAGTCTGAACGCATCAACTTATCTGGACCGACTAAATAGGTTTCACCTGTTTCCCCCAACCCATCACGATTCATCATGACGGCGTTTAACTTGCTAATCGGAAATTGAGTAATCACCACACCAGTTTGCTTGCCATTGTTATAAATAGGCGATGACATAAAACCAGCCGGTGTCTCATAAGAGGGGGTATATAATGAAAAGTCCGTAACGCTTACCTGCTTCGGAGAGAGAGATAAGGCACTTTGGAAGGCTTTAGCTAAACCTGAATTCGCATAAGGACCGGTTTTTAGATTCGTTGCAAAATCGACTTCTTTAAATACGCTATACACAACCGAGCCTTGCATATCAACAAGGAAGATATCGTAAAACTCAAAACGTTGCTGAACCGCACGCATGTACTCATGGATCTGTTCATGTGAAATACTATAGGGCGTATCAGAGGACGTACCTATCAAAGCATCTTTACTACCAACAGGGTTTGGATTATTAGCAATGTATTGATACTGCAAAAACTTAGCTCGATATGTCATTGAACCCAGTAATTTATCAATATCATAATTTGACACTTTGGTGTTATGTTCTTGCCAGCGAGGTAAGAACTCATTGTTATAGTACTGTCCCAATGAACGATTCAATGTGTCTTTGTCAACTTTTTCTGAGTCGTTAGTAACATCATAAAACGCTGAACCTAAAGTCGTCATCGCCTTCTTTACATCAGGACTTTGAGCAAGTATTTCAACTTCATTGGACAGGGTTTCTAAGTACTGTGCCACCGTTGTAGCTTTAGCACTTCGTAAAGAAGAAAGATGATGAAAAACCGACTCTGATATTGATTGAGAAGATACCCATGTCAGTACAGCGGCCATAATAAGAGCAGGAAAAATTCCGACACCTAACAAAATCAGCACTATTTTATGCTTAAAGCTCATTATTGCATTCCCTGTAACAAATAAATTATGACAAACCCTGTCTAGCTTAACTCTATATTATTATGCGAACAGATATTCTTTAGGGTTATTATAAATATGCCTGAACACAGTTCAAGCAATAATTATAAGGATTCTTTATGACTGATATATTACTTTACTACTGATTCCTAAGGTTTGCTAAAAAAGAATAAATAACTTTAACCTTTACCTCTAACGTATATTCACTCAGACCTATAATCTGTAAAGGCCCATTACAAATAAGCTCTGGTAGACTAATTTTTGATATAAAAAAAGCCTCTACCCGAAGATAGAGGCTTAGATGAGACATCACTTATTAGCGAAGCACATGACGAAGAGTTAAACTTCTAAGAAGTCCATAATGCCTTCAGCCGCTTTACGACCTTCGTCAATGGCCGTCACAACAAGATCTGAACCACGTACCATATCACCACCCGCGAAGATTTTTTCGTTGGTTGTTTGGAACATGTACTGACCCTTGTTTGGTGCAAGAACGCGACCACTTGTATCTGTTTCGATTCCAAATTTCTCAAACCAAGGTGCAGGGCTAGGTTGAAAACCAAACGCGACCAATACCACGTCAGCAGGAATAATTTGCTCACTGCCTTCGATAATCTCAGGACGGCGGCGACCATTTTCATCTGGCTCACCCAGCTGTGTTTCCGCAACTTTGATACCTTCTACTTTGCCGTCACCTACAATTTCAATTGGCTGACGGTTAAATAGAAACTGCACACCCTCTTCACGAGCGTTTTGCACTTCTTTACGAGAACCAGGCATGTTTGCCTCATCACGACGGTACGCACACGATACAGTCTTAGCGCCTTGGCGAATTGATGTGCGGTTACAGTCCATCGCCGTATCACCACCACCTAACACCACAACTTGTTTGCCTTTCATGCTAACAAAGTCGTCTTCGCTTTCTTCAAAGCCTAAGCAATGGTTCACGTTCGAAATTAGGAAATCTAGAGCGTCGTGAACACCAGGCAATTCTTCACCAGGGAAGCCACCTTTCATGTATTTGTACGTGCCCATACCTAGGAATACAGCATCATATTCTTCCAGCAGGTGCTCAAACGGTACGTCATCGCCTACGCTTGTGCCAAGCACAAACTCAACGCCCATTTCCTCAAACACTTCACGACGGCGAGTCATCACAGATTTTTCAAGTTTGAATTCTGGGATACCAAACGTTAGAAGACCGCCGATCTCTGGATTTTTATCAAATACCACTGGTTTAACACCGTTACGCACAAGGATATCTGCACACGCAAGGCCCGCAGGACCAGCACCCACAATGGCAACCGTTTTATCAACCGGTACTACGTTGGACATATCAGGACGCCAGCCTAAAGCAAACGCCGTATCAGTAATGTATTTCTCAACAGAACCGATTGTTACTGCACCGAAGCCACCTTCGCCCAATGTACAAGCCCCTTCACATAAGCGGTCTTGTGGGCAGACACGTCCACACACCTCTGGCAGCGAATTAGTCTGATGACTCAGTTCAGCGGCTTCTAAAATGTTACCTTCTGAAACCAATTTCAACCAGTTTGGAATGTAGTTATGTACTGGACACTTCCATTCACAGTAAGGGTTACCGCACTCTAGACAACGGTGAGACTGGTGTTTTGCATTCGTTTCTTCGAATGGACGGTAAATTTCCACAAACTGAGACTTACGCGTCAGTAGTGGCTTTTTCTTTGGATCTTTACGATCTACTTCAACAAATTGAAATACGTTGTTCAAGCGCTCAGTCATAAGCTGCAATCTCCTGTGGCCGCGCTAAGCGCGGCACTCTTTCAAATGGGTCAAACTGGGTTAGAACATTCTCTAAAACCAAGCCGCTTATTCTGGACGCTGACGAGTATTTGCCAATAGCTGGCCAATACTGGCTGCTTTTGGCTTCACTAACCAGAACTTACCGATGTAATCGTAGAAGTTCTCTAAGATTTCACGGCCCCACTCGCTATCAGTTTCACGAACATATTCTTCGATCACGCTGCGTAGGTGCGAACGGTATTCTTCCGTAATTTCTGTTCCAACACGCTGAATTTCCACTAACTCATGGTTGTACTTATCTACGAAAGTACGGTCTAAATCCAGTACATAAGCGAAACCACCAGTCATACCAGCACCAAAGTTGTAGCCCGTATTGCCCAGTATCGTGATCAGACCACCGGTCATGTATTCACAACAGTGATCACCGGCGCCTTCGATAACCGCATGAGCACCTGAGTTACGAACACCAAAGCGTTCGCCTGCTGTACCTGCAGCAAATAATTTGCCGCCCGTGGCACCGTACAAACAGGTATTACCAATGATCGCAGAATCTTTTGAGTCAAACTCAGACCCTTTCGGTGGACGCACAACCAGCTTACCCGCTGTCATACCTTTACCAACGTAATCGTTCGCATCACCTTCTAGGTACATATGAAGACCGCCGGCGTTCCACACACCAAATGACTGACCAGCAGTACCGGTTAGTTTCAACGTCAGAGGCTTATCAACCATGCCTTGGTTGCCGTATCGTTTGGCTATTTCGCCAGACAAGCGTGCACCTATCGAACGGTCACAGTTAGTCACGTTGAAGGTAAACTCACCGCCTTCTTTTTCCTCTACTGCAGATTGAACCGCTGACCACATTTTTTCAGCCAATAGGCCTTTATCATGTGGTGGGTTAAACGGTACTTGGCAGTACTGTGGTTTATCTGCAGGGATCGCATCGTTGTTTAGAATTGGAGACAGATCCAAGTTGGCCTGTTTCTCTGTTTCACCAGGAAGCAGTTTCAACAGGTCCGTACGACCAATCAGGTCCGTCATCTTGGTTACGCCCAACTTCGCCATCCATTGACGCGTGTCTTCTGCCATAAAGCGGAAGAAGTTTTTAATCATTTCAACCGTACCGATGAAGTATTCTTCACGCAGTTTTTCGTCTTGCGTTGCAACACCCGTGGCACAGTTATTTAAATGACAGATACGCAGGAACTTACAACCCATTGCCACCATTGGCGTGGTACCAAAACCAAAGCTTTCAGCCCCTAGAATGGCAGCTTTAACAACGTCTAGACCTGTTTTCAAACCACCGTCTGTTTGCAGACGAATCTTGCCACGAAGATCGTTCGAGCGAAGCGCTTGTTGTGCTTCGGCCAAGCCAAGCTCCCAAGGAGAACCAGCATGACGAATAGAAGTAATTGGCGAAGCCGCTGTACCACCGTCGTAACCAGAGATGGTAATCAAGTCCGCGTAAGCTTTCGCAACACCGGCGGCAATCGTACCCACACCCGGTTCAGAAACCAGCTTCACTGAAACCAAGGCTTCAGGGTTTACTTGTTTCAAGTCGAAGATCAGCTGCGCTAAATCTTCAATCGAGTAAATATCGTGATGTGGTGGCGGTGAAATCAATGTCACACCTGGAACCGAGTAACGTAAACGAGCGATTAGGCCGTTTACTTTACCACCTGGCAGTTGACCACCTTCACCCGGCTTCGCACCTTGCGCCACTTTAATTTGTAGCACTTCAGCGTTTACCAAGTACTCAGGTGTCACACCAAAACGACCGGATGCAATCTGTTTAATCTTAGAACGACGCTCAGTACCATGACGAGCAGGGTCTTCACCACCCTCACCCGAGTTTGAGCGACAGCCAAGCTCGTTCATCGCTTGCGCTAGTGCTTCATGCGCTTCTGGTGACAAGGCACCAAGCGACATGCCCGCTGAATCGAAACGCGGCAGAATACTTTCAATCGCTTCAACTTTGTCTAGACCAACCGTTTTAATATCATCTTTCAATGCAAACAGGTCACGCAGCATAGATGCAGGGCGGCTGTTTACAAGTTCAGCGTACTTACTGAAGTCTTCAAACTTACCACTGGTAACCGATGCTTGTAGATTACGTACCACCTCTGGGTTAAACGCATGGTACTCAGAACCATGAACGTATTTAAGGTAACCACCTTGGTTTATTGGCTTACGTGCTTTCCAAGCGTTGTCAGAAATAAGCTTCTGCTCACGCTGGAAGTCTGTAAAAGTGGAGCCTTCGATACGGCTTGGTACACCTTTGAAACACAGATCAACCACTTTGCTATCTAAACCAACCGCCTCGAACAATTGTGCTCCACGATAAGAAGCAATTGTTGAGATACCCATCTTGGACATGATTTTCATCAAGCCTTTGTTGATGCCTTTACGGTACTTCTGGTGACACATGATAGGGTCACCCAACACCTCACCTTTGTCGATCATGTCATTGATCAAACGGTAAGATAAGTATGGGTATACGGCTGTGGCGCCAAAGCCTAGCAATACTGCAAATTGATGAGGATCACGAGCAAAACCCGTATCAGCAACAATGTTTGAATCACAACGTAGGCCCACTTCGACTAAATGGTGATGCACTGCACCAACGGCCATCGGCGCAGGTACTGGCAAGTGGCCTTTCTCGATTTCTCGGTCGGTTAAGACCACAATCACAGCACCGTTACGTACCACTTCTTCCGCACTTATCTGTAGATTACGGATCGCTTGTTCAAGACCGATTTCATCTGGATTATACGTAGTATTCAAACGTACCAAACGGAAACGATGATCATCCATAGACAGTAAACGGCTGTACTTACGCGCTGACAGTACTGGTGAAGATAGAATGATTCGATTCGCGTGCTTTGGCGTCTCTTCAAACAAGTTACGTTCCACGCCGATCAATGTCTCAAGCGACATAACAACAGACTCACGTAGTGGGTCAATCGGTGGGTTAGTTACCTGAGCAAATTTCTGACGGAAATAATCAGTCACAGGGCGTGTCTGGCTAGACATAACGGCCATTGGCGTGTCGTCACCCATAGAGCCAACCGCTTCATGACCGCTTTCTGCTAAAGGACGGAAAATTTGGTCACGCTCTTCAAAAGAGACTTGAAACATCTTCTGGTAAGTCGACATTTGCTCGCGAGTGAACGGAACGAATTCCATTGAATGCTCTTGGAGCAGCGCTTCGATACGCAAACCTTCTTGCTTCAACCATTTTTTGTATGGGTGAGCAGCCTTTAGTTTATTATCAATGTCATCGGTATGTAGCACTTGGCCTGTCTGAGTATCGACGACCAACATCTTACCTGGACCCACACGACCTTTTGCTACAACGTCTTCAGGCTTGTAGTTGTAAGTACCAATTTCAGAAGCAAGCGTGATGTAACCATTCTTCGTCACAACCCAACGCGCTGGACGCAAACCGTTACGGTCAAGCATACAAATCGCATGACGACCATCGGTCATTACAAGACCAGCAGGACCATCCCATGGCTCCATGTGCATCGAGTTGTACTCGTAGAACGCACGCAACTCCGGGTCCATGTTTTCAACGTTTTGCCAAGCTGGTGGAATGATCATACGAGCGGCACGGAAGATATCCATACCACCAGTTACCAGCAGCTCTAACATATTGTCCATAGAAGACGAGTCAGAGCCAGTGAGGTTAACCACAGGCGTTAATTCTTGTATTTCAGGTAACAATGGCGAACGCAGTTTATTGCCACGTGCAATCGCCCAATTACGATTACCTTCAATAGTGTTGATCTCGCCATTGTGCGCCAACATACGGAATGGCTGAGCAAGTGGCCATTTTGGCAGTGTGTTAGTCGAAAAACGTTGGTGAAAAACACAAATTGCCGTTTTAAGTTTGTCGTTACCTAAGTCTTTATAAAACGTAGGTAAATCAACTGGCATCATTAAGCCTTTGTATGCCAACACTTTGTCAGACAACGAGCAGATGTAAAAGTTTTCATATTGCTCAAGCTCGATCTCACAGCGACGACGTGCAACAAAAAGTCGTGTTGCGAACGTGCGTGCATCCAAGCGGTTGCTGTCTACAAACACTTGTTCAATTCGAGGTAAGCAATCTAATGCGATAGTACCTAAGCAAGAAGGATCCACTGGCACGTCACGCCAGCCCACCACATTCAACCCTTCAGTTTCTAGTGCTTTGGTTAATGAGTCACGTTGCTCTTGTGCCAGTGCTTCGTCTTGGTCCATAAAGACCATGCCGATACCGTATAAATCCGAAAAGACGTGATTGAAAAGTGATTGTGCTTCTTCACGAAGAAACGCATCAGGTTTTTGAATCAACAGACCACAGCCATCACCAGTTTTACCGTCAGCAGCAATACCGCCGCGGTGAGTCATACTGGTTAAAGATTCGATGGCGGTCTTGAGAAGGTCGTGACTAGACGTTCCTTCCATGTGAGCGATTAGGCCAAACCCACAGTTGTCTTTGAACTCGCCAGGACGATAAAGACCTGCATTCATACACCAACTCCCACAATTAAAAGATAGAAAACTTTATTTCGATTTTTTATATACAGTTAGGCGGACAAGCAACTGAAATGCCTGTGAAATGATTGTTATAGACTCACCTAACCATTAAAACGTGGAATCATACTACTCCGCGATAGGGGAGCGCTCAAATCTGATAGACTGATATTTAGACAGAGGACATAGCAAACTAGGCTAAGATGAAAACCATTCTCATGGAAAAGGAGAATTATCTATGGCTGGCTGATTACAGGGCAGAAAAATCCTCTGGCTTTGGAGGTTATTCAGTTAAATATGGTTTTTTTTACTTTTTTTACTTTTTTTTTGAAAAAACAGACTAAAAAGCGACAGATTTTCAAGTTTCAGGCCTAATTCAGCCATATTTTTTGCTCATTACCCACTCACTTTCCGAATATCCTGCTGTATACCACGTACACTGCGAGCCCATGGGTTTAAACTACGCAGTTCACTAGGTAAATTCTCTACCGCTGCAATGGCCTCACTGCGATTACGGTACTCACCATACACAACTACATACCAAGAACGGCCGTTATGAAGCGTCTCAAAATAACTAAACGCGCTTAAACTGCCTTGGTCGCGAATAAAATCCTGTACCGTATCTTTATTATGGGTGCCTAACAATTGCAGGGTATAACGATTGGGGTTTCGATCTAGCCACTCTTTGGTCTTATCAAAAGGGTCTGCACTGGTTGCTTGCTGTAACGGCACAGGTTCGGGTTTAGGTGCGACCTTAGGCGTTTCAGTTTGCAAAATAGGTGTTGAAACCAGTGGCCCTGTTTGGTTAGAGGATTCAGGTGACGCTAATCGAATGGGAGCCGTAGTAATGTTAGAAGGCGACGTAGATGTGTTACTGGATTGATTAGTACCTTCAGCTTCATTAGGTTGCAATGCCTCAGCAGGAATAGGTGGTAACGACACAGGAGACTCTTGCCCGATTTGTCGCTGCATCGCTTCAATTCGGGCAATGGTTTCAGAGCTGGCTTGACGCGGAGCATTTTGTGCGATGGGAGCAATACTGGTGCTGTTCACAACCGGTGTATCATCGTCTCCATCACTGAAAATCACTGCTACAAGAATGCCCAACATAATTACAGACATTAAAGCCATATGGACAATCGGAAAGCCAAACGACCACCCACCTTTAAACTTAAAGCCTGCGCGCTTTTCTTTGCCCAATGATTGCGCGGCTGTCGCATCACCCATCATTGCCAAAGCGGCTTTATTAATGGCGCCTGGTTGCCCTTCTGATTGCTGAAATATCTTCTTAACTTGTTTATCACTGAATGGCAGGTTGATACCACCGCCAATAGCACGCACACGATGCAACATATAAGCACGTGCTTGCTCAAGCGTAAAAGGTTCTAAGATCAACTCATGACTGAGCTGCTCGTAACGACTCTTTTGATAGGCATCTAAATTACGACTTAAGGAGTGTTCCGTGAACAGTGCCACGTGAGGGACTTCTTGAGATTCTGTCGCCAATGACATCATGTCCATCAACATGGTCACAGCATCGGTATTTAGCTCGTGGGCATTATCAATCAAGATAATGGCCTTTTGTCCTTTGACTTCCGTTTCATGAGCAAACTTCAATAGCGGGCCAAACGACGTATCAGCATTACTGCTGTCTAACACATCTGCATAACCCGCATAAACGGCTTGTAACAATTGACCAGCTGTCATCAGCATCGACGCTTTCACATGGCTAATCACAGCCGTGTCAGTTTGCAGACGAATAAACTCCTGCAAAAAGCGCGTTTTGCCACTGCCACTAGCACCTTTTACCACTGATAATAAATTGGAGTAGCGACTTAAATGTTCCAGCATAGCCAATTGCTGGTTACGCTCTTCGCTTGAAAAGAAGACTTGGGTGTCATTTGAGCCAAACGGATTCCTCAGCATCACTTTAGGTTGCTGATCTAAGGCTTCCTCCAGATTAAACTGAAAGTTTGGCTCCGCCATGGGTGTCCTCAAGTTTAAGGGTTATTTATTGGGCACTTGCCGCTTCAATAGCATCGTCTAAACAGCCATTAAAATCATCCATTGAAAAGGCTGATGTAACGTAGGCATCACCCAATGACTGTAACAGCACTAAACGCAAGCTCCCATCCAATACTTTCTTGTCCAATAACATACGTGCAATAAATGCATCACGCGTCATACCTTTGGGCGGTAAGACTGGCAGTTTAGCTTTAGCTAACAAATGAACACTGCGTTCTACATCTTGTTCACTCAGATTGCCCATACGCCAAGAAAGATCGACCGCTAATACAGTACCTGCACCAACGGCCTCGCCATGTAGCCATTGACCATAGCCCATTTCTGTTTCAATCGCGTGGCCAAATGTGTGACCCAAGTTCAAGATAGCACGAATGCCACCTTCTTTTTCGTCTTGAGCCACAACTCGAGCCTTAGCGTAGCAAGACTCATAAATAGCGTGGGTGATTTTCTCACCATCTAGCGTCATTAAGTCGTCAACATTGTCTTCAAGCCATGTAAAGAATGGGGCATCACAGATCAAACCATATTTAATGACTTCGGCCATGCCCGCCGATAACTCACGCTCAGGCAATGTTTTCAACGTATCCGTATCAATGATCACCGCTTGCGGTTGATAAAAAGCACCTATCATATTTTTGCCAAGAGGGTGATTGACACCTGTTTTACCACCTACTGAAGAATCTACTTGAGATAATAAGGTTGTCGGTACTTGGATAAATGGGACGCCGCGCTGATAGGTCGCCGCCGCGAAGCCAGCCATGTCCCCCACCACGCCACCACCCAATGCGATGATTGTTGTCGTGCGGTTATGTTTCGCTTCTAACAACGAAGACATAATGCTTTCGTAGGTTTCCAGTGTTTTATACTGTTCGCCGTCAGGCAAAATGCACGTATCCACTTGGTAGTCATCACCCAATACTGCTAGTACATCGGCTAAATAAAGTTCAGCCACAGTGGTATTAGTCACAACCATGACTTGTTTACCAGCAATAGCATCACTAAACAGTTGCTTCTGCTGGCGGATACCCGCACCAATGTATATCGGGTAAGAGCGATCTCCAAGATCGACAGTAAGTGTGCGCATGATTTAAGCCTCCGTAGCTAAATGCTTTTTAATCGCGTCCATTACTTTATTCGCAACGGTTTTAGGGTGACGAGAATCGGTTTCAACAATGACTGATGCCACTTCTCGATACAAAGGATCACGCACTGTAAATAGGCGCTTTAGGGTCTCCTTAGGGTTACCCTGTTTTAATAACGGGCGATGGTTACTCTTAGAGGTACGCTGTAATTGCTGCGTCACCGAAGCAAAAAGATACACAACTAAGGGTTGCTGTTTCAGCATATCGCGGTTTTCGTCTTTCATAACGATACCGCCACCTGTCGCTAAGACGATAGGGGGTTGGTCCGCTTCCAGCATGGCTTGTAGGGTTTGAGTTTCACGACGGCGAAAACCTTCCTCACCTTCTTTTTCAAAGATCCAAGGAATGTCTGCACCGGCATTCTCTTCAATTACCCGATCAGAGTCGTAAAATTCTCTGTCTAACTGTTGCGACAGAAGGCGTCCGATGGTGGTTTTACCCGCTCCCATTGGACCCACTAAGATAATAGTCGGGGCGTTAATCATGTTTTAGTACTTCGAAGTTAACTGTATTTCGGCTACTGCCTAGTTTACCGACATTTTTAGCAGTTTTGGCGTAATAAATACAAGTAGTTCCCGCTTTTCTTGCTGTTCCGTCCGCTGACGGAACAGCGCCCCCAATAATGGTACGTCCCCTAACACTGGAACTTTGCTAATTGTTACCAACTTTTCTTCTCTAAAAATACCGCCTAATACTAGAGTTTCGCCACTACTGACTTCCACTTGAGTCTGAACTCGATTGGTTTCTAAGCTTGGGACACCGTTCACCATATCTCCAACCGAGTCTTGGTGGATCTTTAAGTTTAACAACAATGTGGTCGCGTCTTTGACCTCTGGCGTTACCTCTAGCACCAGCCCCGCCTGACGAAACTCCACGCTTAAGTTTTCATCATCCATGACTTGATAAGGTACTTCGGTACCTGACTCTATCCGTGCGGGTTGCCCTTCTGAGGTCACAATTTTAGGCCGCGCAATAATGTTCGCTGAGCCATTACGTTCAAGCCAATCCAATGTCGCCGACAAATTTAAGTTGCCACTCACGCCGGACAGCCCCACGCTGATGGGTGCCGACGCAATCCCTAAGTCCACATTAGAAATCAAACCACTGTCCACTTGATCTACTAATCGAGCTTGCCAGTTAACACCCAGCTGCTCATGTACTGAATCACTGACTTGCGCGATTTCAGCTGCAATCTCAATTTGCCTCATAGGACTGTCTAGCCAGACAATAGCGCTGCCTAACACCTCTTCGGTGCCACAATAATGGGTCATAATGGCATTAGTGCGAGCGTCCACAATAACTCTTATCCCCGTGAAGAACTGCTTTACATGCTCTCCCACCAACCCATCTTTAGCATGTTTCAAGTGCCAAATACGATCTTCGCATTCCCCGTTACTCAGTTCACTGTCCATTGCGGTGAGTGATCCCTCTTGCCTCTGTGTCAAAATCGCAATCTCGTCTTGCCAACTGAGTGACAGCGTGAGTTGTTGTGCCACCGCACTGAGTATTTGCTGCCAATTAGCGTCCCGAATAGACAGCGTAATATCCGCATCAATATTGGGGTCAATTACCACGCTGGTCCCCAATTCAGCCGCAAGTTGAGGTAACACTTGTTGTAGCGGCTGTTGGCGCACAAACACGTCTAGGGCCTGAACTGTCATACTCGTAAAATAAAGTCCACATAAAACCATCCATGTTTTGAGTGACTGCATCTTAATATTCCTTTTGTGATTGCTCCAATGTGTTTAAACCTGTCATGAAGAGTTTCTGAGTGTGTCCTTGTGCGCTTTGCAAAATCACGAAATCCTGATCGATCAGAGCAAGCGTGGCTTGGAGGTCTGGAGACCAATGCCCTTCATGAAACCACAATTCTTTTTGATTCACTTTTATCAAGGCGGCCGACTGGTTGCCATGAACAGTACTGATTAACTCACCTGGTAATGGGCGATAAACTCGTTGATCAAACGGCAGAATATTTATCGCAGGTTTTAAGGTACTGGGGCGAAGTAGCTGCCAACGCACATCGGCTTTCCACTTGTGCTCAAGCCTCTGCCAAACGATCGTTTCTGGGGTTAGCCAAAAATGCTGTTGCATTGTTTCTAATACAGTAGCCCACTGAGGTAATGACATTGACGCCGTCATACGCATCCCAATAACCGTGCCATTTTGTTCAAGCAAGGTAACTGGAAATCTTTGGGGCAACGTTTTGAGTGACTGAGCAATTCTACGCCACTGTTGTTCTTGATAGAGATAACGATCCAGCGCCGTTTGACGCTCTAATTTATGTTGCCATAACTTATGAATTCCCCAAGCTACCGCAAAACACTCAACCAACAACAACCATTTCAAATACTTAGACGAGATAAAAGATAGAAGGATACTGTGTTTCATAGCGCTTCCTTACTCGTGGTTACCTCAAGAGGCGGTAATCTATCAGGCCAATTTTTATGCCATGTTTGAAAATCATGAGTGTTTCCCGTAATTATCAAATGCACTTTATCTTTAGTCACTGAAGCTTCATCCAAACGAACACTGACCGGCAGGGTGCGCAATTGAGTTAAACTGCCTAACACATGATCTTGGTGATGACCGATGCTTGGCCAAGGCCATTTAAAGGTCTCCACAAACTCTGGTGTCAAATTACGAATCACTAAACCTCCCCCAATACCTGAGAGCGCAACTAAAGCAATACACGCGGCCAGTACAATTCGCTCCTTTCGCTCTGCACGACGCTCAAGGTAATCTTTTTGGTACGATAAAAAAGGCCTCGAAACAGAACGTATTGCTCGCCATGACCTAGCATTACTCAATCGGATAACACGCTCACTAAATACCTGATGGATACCAAGCTGTAGAAAGGTGTCATGGTATTTTTTCAGCAATACAGCTACGTACATTGAAGGTGAATGCTTGCATTCAGACGTAACTATATAACTGAGCGTGTGCTGCTGAGTGGCGTGCCGAGTGACATTACTTGCTTGCGTATGGGCCGCCATTAGATACAGTGACTCAGGTAACTCTGCGTCCAGCTCAAACTGATCACTTTCCACCCAACAATCAGGTAACAAAACAGCCACAGGTTTAACAGCATTTTGACGAAGCAACACCGCTAACTGTTTCAATGCATCATCTATGGGTGTGTCCGCCGCAGGCAACACATCCCCTTGATTCAACTTAGTATTACTCTGAAAGTAGTCTTTGCAATAATATGATTGCCAGTGGTCTTGACGCCAAACCAATAAATGCGGTCGCGCGAGAAAATGCATGGTTCCCTCCATGAAAATAGTAAAGCCATCCGTAGCCTTAATAACGTTGCCGATTATGAACACGCTTATGCATTCGGCACCAAATCTTTACAAGAAGATAACATGAAAATTCAAGCCCACAAGCCACCAAGGTCAACACAAGTCAGGTATAATCGTCAGAACATAAAATAACCAGTGACCGATCATGGCCAAAACATTCAAAATTCTCTTTATTCTTGCCCTTCTTGGTGCGTTAGCCGCTGTTGGTATTACCTATGGCGTTTATCAGCAGGTAAAAGACAGCATTCCAACCAAGGAGGAAATGAAAGATATTGAACTTCAGATTCCACTGCGTATTTACACCAAAGACGAAAAGCTCATAGGAGAATATGGCGAGCAACGCCGCTCACCGATCCGCTATGAAGACATCCCGCACGATTTAGAAAATGCCGTATTGGCTGCAGAAGACAGCAACTTCTATCACCATCCTGGTGTCGATGTTGTTGGTTTATTACGTGCAGCCTATCAATTGGTTTCAACGGGGGAGATTCAAAGTGGTGGTAGTACCATCACCATGCAGGTCGCTCGAAACTACTTCTTGTCTTTTGAACAGACTTTCATGCGTAAGTTTACCGAGATTTTCATCTCATTGAAGTTAGAACAAGAACTGTCTAAGCATGACATTCTTGAGCTTTATATGAACAAAATTTACTTGGGTAAGCGTGCATACGGCTTCGAAGCGGCGGCCCAAGTCTATTATGGTAAGCACCTCGACGAATTGACGTTGGCACAATACGCCATGATCGCAGGCTTACCGAAAGCGCCTTCACGCTATAATCCAGTTGCGAACTCTTCACGAGCCTTGATCCGCCGTAATTGGATTCTTCAGCGAATGCTAACATTGGGAATGATCGAGAAAGAGGCCTATCAAAATGCTGTTGAAGCGCCAGTAACAGCTGAAAACTATGGTATTCAACCCGATATCGAAGCCAACTATGTAGCTGAAATGGTACGTCAGGAACTTTACCAAAGCTACGGAGAGAAACTTTATACCGAAGGTCTGGTCGTTTATACCACCATCGACTCCGAACGCCAAAACAACGCTAACCAATCGGTCTACGATGGTGTGATGGCGTATGATGAACGCCATGGTTATCGCGGCACGCTAGACACACGAACCAACCTAGTGTCAGCGACATTAGAGGAGCAGCAAGACGTCTTCAAAAGTTTTAACAATATCCCCAACTGGTCAATAGCCCTAGTTCTTGAAACAACCGACACCATTGCGAAGCTTCGTTTAGATGATGGTAGCACCTTTGATCTACCATTCGATGCTCTCAATTGGGCAGCGCCGTACTTTAGCGAAGATTCCCATGGCGCAAAGCCTAAAATGGTTAAAGATGTATTAGTTTCTGGTGACATCATTCAATTACGTCCAGACGACACTACAACTTGGCGTCTAGCGCAATCTCCTGCTGTGCAAAGCGCCTTAATTTCTTTGGATAGTAAAGACGGTGCAATTGAATCTTTAGTCGGTGGATTTGATTACTTTAGTAACAAGTTCAACCGAGTAACACAGTCCAAACGTCAACCGGGCTCTAACTTTAAACCCTTTATTTATGCCAGCGCCTTAGCCAACGGCTACACTGCCGCTTCGGTGATCAATGATGCGCCTGTGGTATTTCATGACAGCAATCTAGCCAGCGCTTGGCGCCCAACCAATGATGGCGGAAAATTTTATGGCCCAACACGCTTACGCCAAGCTTTGTACCGTTCTCAGAATGTCGTATCGGTTCGCTTGCTTGATGAAATGGGTATTCGCCCTGCTCTCGATTACGTTAAGCACTTTGGTTTTGACCCCAATGAGCTACCACGCAACTTATCGCTATCTTTAGGTAGTGCTAACTTGTCACCTTTGCAAATTGCGACAGGATACGCTGTCTTCTCAAATGGCGGCTACCGTGTTCAGCCCTATTTGATTGATCGAATTGAAGATCGTGCTGGAGAAGTTGTTTTCCAAGCAGAACCAATGACGGTGTGTAAAGGCTGTACAATGCTTGAAAATGATACCGACAATCTTGATGCCCCCAACAAAGGGTTATTTGATACGGACAGCGGTGTAATTGAGCTGCCTGTTGCTCCTCGGGTCATCGACAGTGACATTGCCTATATTA
This sequence comes from Marinomonas atlantica, assembly GCF_001639725.1. GTDB lineage: Bacteria > Pseudomonadota > Gammaproteobacteria > Pseudomonadales > Marinomonadaceae > Marinomonas > Marinomonas atlantica. The sequence goes on along the minus strand of NZ_LTAW01000001.1, from coordinate 469,582 downwards.
TGTACGACATTATGCGTGACGTGATTCGTTATGGTACTGGTCGTCGTGCTCGTGTACTGGAACGTAGTGACATTGCTGGCAAAACAGGCACAACAAATGATGGACGTGATGCTTGGTTCTCTGGGTTCAACGGTGACATTGTGACGTCGGTTTGGACTGGATTTGACGATATGTCACCACTAGGTCGTGGCGAGTGGGGTGGGTCAGCGTCTTTGCCTACTTGGATTAACTACATGCGCGCAGCATTAGCAGATACCCCCGCCAGCTACGTCAACAAGCCTGCATCCCTGATTACCGTACGAATTGACCCAGAAACCGGTGAGCGGGCATTGCCAGGGCAATCAAATGCTATGTTTGAAATGTTCCGTCAAGACCACGTGCCCGAACGGCGTATGAATGTTCGATCTGAGCAAGCAGGCAGTAATACGCAGAACAACTCATCGTCTGAACAAGCGCCCTCAAGTAATATCGCTATCGAGAACTTGTTCTAGTTAAATTTAGGTTTCTAGATCGATAAAAAAACGCTGCATCTTGCAGCGTTTTTTTATGGACGACTGGTGAGTACTTTTTCGGCCAACTCCGCAAACCCTGCTCCCCCTGCATCATTCGCAATATAACGTGGTAAATGGGTCAATGTATTCAAATGAGGGGCAATATTGGCGACCCCAACGCTTAGCGGGAACTGAGCAAACATACTTTCGTCATTAGGCGCATCGCCAACATACAACACGCATTTTTTTGCCTCTTTGCTAGAAACACCAAAGAAGTCAGTCAAGACGCGCTCAGTCATCGCGTATTTATCCACCCCTTTTTGACAAACATTAATGTGAATCGAAGAGGCTTTTGCATTTAATCCAAGATTCAGCAAATCAGCTAGCAACGCCTCTTTTTCTTGAGTCGCTGGTGGAGCGATGTCCTGTGCATAATCAATCGCTACGTCCGTCAGTCGAAAATGCTGATCTTTCGTCAATGACAAGGCAGAAAATCGTTTCAATCGAGGCTGTATCATCGTCAATAACTCGGCCTGCTGTGCGCGCATAGATGCTTCATCATTGAAATAGTGGTACTGCACAGAACGCTTACTCGGTTGTAAAAACAGACCACCACCTTCACTGATGACCCCCGCAATCGGCAAGACTCGAACCATCATATCTGACCATCCTGCACAACCACCGGTAACCGGAATCACATGTATGCCAGCTGCATCAAGATCATATAGTGCCTGTAACGTCACCGCAGGTAAGCGGCCATTTAGTGTTAACGTGTCATCAAAGTCAGTAAAAAGATATCGCACCTGTCTCAATACAGAGGCGTCCAACCACTTTAACGGCTTTGGACTATTATTCATCAGTAGCCTCCTTTGCTAATATTAAACGCACTCCTTGTTCTTCAAGTAGCTGTTGTCGTGGGGCAGAAATTTCATCCGTAAACAACATTTCGACTTGCTCAAAACCCGCCACCCGTGCACTGGCTTTTCGCCCCCATTTATATTGGTCTGCAACCAACAAAACATGGCGACTTTGATCAATCAAAGTTCGACTTAAATTGGCTTCGTCGGGATCAAAGTCCAGTACACCAAAACGCTCATGCAACCCGCCACAGCCCAAAACACCATAATCAAAGACATATTTACACATACTTTCAATGGCATCTGACCCAACTAAGTCACAATGACGATGACGCATGCTTCCTGCTGTCATATGAACAGAGGTTTGTGGTGTCAACGCAAAGATAGTCGCCACCGTTAGATTATTGGTAAATATTTTTAGGTCTTGATGTTTCAGCAACGCTTTGGCGACAAATTCTACGGTTGTCCCCACACCCAAAAATACCGAGGCACCATTTGGAATAACATCTGCTACCTGCGCTGCGATCAACTGCTTCGCATCGCTATTCAGAAGCTGACGATTTGCAAACGACAGATTCTCTGCGGTCGATACGGGGGCAATACCACCATGTTGACGACGCACTAATTGTTTTTCCGCCAATTGATTAATGTCTTTACGAATGGTTTGCGAGGACACACCAAAGCGCTCAACCATTTCTTCCACTGGCAGCAGGTCGCATTGCTGTACCCAATTTAAAATATGCTGCTGACGCTCATTTAGCTTCAAACTACGACTCCAAGTGCATGAATTGATTTGGATCATCGGTAATTACCGTGTCCATTCCCCAATTCCAATGCGGCTCGACAAGATGCGCTTCATTGGCTGTATAGCACAACAACTTATAGCCAGCGGACTTCACGGCACGAGCCTGTTGCTCAGTGAGTACTGCGTAATAGCAATTCAAACTAAAGGCCTCAATAGCCGCCAACTTAAGCAGCCAATCACTGGGTACATCTTCGACTAAGAAACCAAGGTACCGCTGCTTATCTTCGCGATAACAGACCTGTAAAGCTTCGTAGTTAAAACTTGAAATCATCAACTTGTCATTATCCTGCCAACGCTCTGACAGCACGGCTAATATAGGCGGTACAATTCGCTCCACATCGGTGTCTTCGTATTTGATTTCCAGATTCAAGCCAAGTCCGAGTGCTTGGATGCAATCAATGGCCTGCTCAAGGGTGGGGACTTTTTCACCATCGTGCTCAGCCCCAAACCACGAACCGGCATCCAGTGACAACATTGTTTCCAAGTTTGCTTCTAACGTATTCCCAAAGCCATTCGTACAGCGCTCTAAAGTATGATCGTGAAAAATAATCAAGCCACCTTGAGCAATGGGGTAAACATCAATCTCGACCCACTGTACCCCCGTCGCTGCGGCTGCTCGGATCGAGGCAAGGGTATTTTCAGGCGCCAATAATGCCGCACCACGATGCCCCATCACTTTGGTCAACTTCATAGCGGTTCAATCCTCTTCGTTGTTACTACATCAAATACGTGCCATGCCTGTTGTGGCACTCTTATACCAATGGGCTGCCCAATATCAGGTGCATGATTACCCGACAAACGCACCACAAAGGGGTATAGCTTATCTTCACTGGTTTTTACCGAGCCATGAATTAATGTTTCTGCGCCCAGCGCTTCGACTGCTTTAACCTGTAAGCTCAAATCAGCGTCCTGCAAAGGTACGATATCCACATGCTCTGGACGAATGCCCCACATGACTTTATCCGTGGAAAACTGTGGACAAGCTAACTGACTGTCCACACCTAACTGCAAAACCCCATTTTCTATCGTACTGGGGATAAGATTCATCGACGGTGAACCAATAAACTGCGCCACAAATGTCGAGGCTGGACGTTCGTATAACGCCATGGGAGTACCCACTTGCTCTGCATGACCTTTATTGAGCACCACTAGACGGTCGGCCAACGTCATCGCTTCCACTTGATCATGGGTCACATACAAAGTCGTTGTCCCTAATTTACGCTGTAACTCTCGAATTTCAACGCGCATCTGCACGCGCAATTTAGCATCTAGGTTAGACAAAGGTTCATCGAACAAAAACACTTTAGGGTCTCGTACCATCGCACGTCCCATGGCCACACGTTGGCGTTGCCCTCCCGATAACTGTCTTGGTTTCCGTGTCAGTAGCTCTTCCAATCCCAGCATCTGCGCGACGGCATTCACTTTGGTTTCAATCTCTGATTTTGGCTCACCACGATTTTTTAAGCCATAGGCCATGTTGTCATAGACCGACATGTGTGGGTACAAAGCGTAATTTTGAAACACCATTGCGATGTCTCGCTCTGCCGGCTCTTTGTTATTGACCTGATCACCTTTAATCAGTAAATCACCTTGGCTGATACTTTCAAGTCCTGCAACCATGCGTAACAAGGTCGATTTACCACAACCAGAGGGACCCACTAAGACAATAAACTCGCCTTCTTCGATGGTTAAATCGATGCTTGGGATGGCTTGGTAGCCGTTGTCGTATGTTTTACCGATATTTCTAAGTACTAAATCTGACACTTTACTTCTCCGCGTCTACCAAACCTTTAACAAATAACTTTTGCATGCCAATAACGACTAACACTGGCGGAATCATCGCCAGCAACGTCGACACCATAACTTTATTCCACTCAATATCGCCATCCGGCACGGACAGCATACGCTTCACGCTCATTACCAACGTGTAGTAAGCATCATCCGTGGTCACGATCAGCGGCCACAAATACTGGTTCCAACCATAAATAAACAAAATCACAAACAGCGCCGCAATATTGGTGCGTGACATTGGCAATAGAATATCGAAGAAGAAACGAATAGGTCCTGCGCCATCAATACGCGCGGCTTCGACTAATTCACCGGGAATACTCATAAAACACTGACGAAACAGAAAGGTAGCGGTGGCACTGGCAATGAGTGGCAGCGTTAAACCGGTGTAGCTATTAAGCAGGTTAAGGTTGGCGACTACTTCATAGGTCGGCACGATGCGTACTTCTACTGGCAACATCAAAGTAAAAAAGATTACCCAAAACGCCAAGCCACGAAATGGGAAGCGGAAGAATACAATCGCGTAGGCCGACAGCAACGAAATCGCAATTTTGCCAAACGTAATACCGAGTGCCATGATCAATGAATTCAAGGTCATACGCAGCATTTGAGAAGCCTGCCCCTCTTTCCCAATCAACACCTGATGCCAATTAGCGAATGCTTGATCCCCAAACCACAGCGGAATATGACCAACACCAAATGCATTGGCAGGATGAGTAGAGGCAACAATCGCCACCCAGACCGGCAATGCAACCACTAACACGCCTAGAACCAAAACGAGATGACTGAAACCGGTCAGCCAAGGACGATTTTCAATCATTAGTACTGCACCTTACGTTCAATATAGCGGAACTGCACCACTGTCATCAGCCCAACAATGACCATTAACACAACTGATTGTGCCGCAGAGCTGCCCAAATCCAGACCAACAAAACCATCGTTGAATACTTTGTACACCATGGTCGTGGTACTTTGCCCAGGTCCCCCTTGTGTGGTGGCATCAATCACACCGAACGTTTCGAAAAAGGCATACACCAAGTTAACCACCAATAAAAAGAAGGTCGTGGGCGATAACAATGGAAATACGATGTCCCAAAATCGTTTGGACGGGCCAGCACCATCGATCGCCGCGGCCTCAATCAAAGATCGAGGAATAGCCTGTAAACCAGCGAGAAAAAATAAGAAGTTGTAGCTAATTTGTTTCCAAGTGGCAGAAATCACCACCAATATCATCGCTTGATCGCCGTTCACAAAGTGGTTCCAATCGATACCAATGTATTCTAGTAGTAAGGCCATAGGCCCCATGCTCGGATCGAATAAAATCCACCACAACACACCCGCCAATGCGGGTGCCACGGCATAAGGCCAAATCAACAAAGTTTGGTACACCATCGCGCCACGAATCACACGATCCGCCATCACGGCTAGCCAAAGCGCCACCGCAAGGCCTAAAAAAGCCACCGAAAAGCTGAACACCATGGTAGTTTTGAGTGATGCGAAATACTCTGGGCTAGTAAACAACTCAGTAAAATTATCTAAGCCAACATAATCACGGCTTAGACCGAAGGCATCTTCTTGATAAAACGCTTGCTCAACTGCCTGTCCTGCGGGCCATAAGAAGAAGATAGCCGTCACCACTAACTGCGGCATCAGCAACAGATAGGGCAGGAGTTTTTGAGGAAAATACACCGACATAAAAAGACTCAACCAGTCACTAATCAGAAGACACATTAAAAGCCTCCCCACTGTAGGGGAGGCTTTCTCATAGAGAGGCAGTGATGACTAGTCGTTTGCTTTTTCGAACTTACGTAGCAAAGCGTTGCCACGCTTAGCAGCCGCATCCAATGCAACTTGAGCGGTTTTATCACCCGCCCACACGGCTTCTAGCTCTTCATTGATAATGTCACGGACCTGAACGAAGTTACCCAAACGCAAGCCTTTCGAGTTTTCTGTCGGCTCAACGGAGGTCATCTGTTTTACCGCTACATCTGTGCCAGGGTTTGCCGCATAAAAACCTTGCCCTTTGGTCAGCTCATAAGCTGCTTGTGTGATCGGCAGGTAACCTGAGAATTGGTGCCAATCAGCTTGCATATCAGCACGCGATAGGAAATTTAAGAAAGTGGCGACACCTTGATACTGTTCTTCACTTTTACCTTGTAGCACCCATAATGATGCGCCACCGATAATGGTGTTTTGTGGTGTCTCGATTTGCTCGGCATTGTAAGGCAGCTGTGCTACACCAAAGTCAAACGAGGCATTACGTTTCATACCAGCGTAACCCGCTGAAGAGCCCATAAACATTGAACATTCTTGGCTATAGAATTTAGGTGCAGAGTCACTGCGGCGGCCACCATAACTGAAGATGCCGTTTTGCTGCCATTCACGCATTTTTTCAATGTGCGCGACTTGAGCAGGGCTGTTAAACACAAACTCTGTGTCCATTCCGGCAAAGCCGTTGGCCTGTGTGGCAAACGGAATATTGTGACGTGCACTGAAGTTCTCTAATTGAATCCATGATTGCCAAGACGTTGTGAAACCACACTCTACACCACTGTCTAATAGTTTTTGCGAGACCGTTTCCATTTCTTGCCACGTTTTCGGTGCGCTCACACCCGCTTTTTCAAATTGCTCTTTGTTGTAGTACAACACTGGCGTCGAGCTGTTAAATGGCATCGACAGCATATTGCCATCTTCATCCGTGTAATAACCCGTCACAGCACTCAGGTAATCGTCCTGGATGAATGGCTGTCCTGTTTCGCGCATCAGTTTGTATACTGGGTAAATCGCACCTTCTGCCGCCATCATGCTGGCAGTCCCCACTTCAAATACTTGAACCAGCGCTGGCTGCTGCTTCGCTCGAAATGCGGCAATCGCAGAAGTCATTGTTTCAGTGTAATTACCCTTGTATACCGGCTTCACTTCATATGCATCTTGTGCCTGATTGAACGCCTCAGCGATCTCTACAACCTTTTCACCATTGGCACCACCCATTGCATGCCACCATTCAATTTGTGTTGCAGAAAATGCTGATCCTGACACAGCTAAACCAACTGCTGTAGAAACTAAAGCTAACTTATTCATGGTACGTAACCCTCGTATCAAAACTAAAATATGGAAGAATAAAATGCATCAAACGAGGATTAGATTACGATGGAGATATTTCATTTTGATGGCAAGATCATTTCAAATGAAACCAATATAAGCTCATTTGAAATAATAAATCATACTCAAGCACAAAAAAACCCGCTATCAGCGGGTTTCTTCTATAGCTTTCTAAACTACGTGACATCTCGTAATATCGCTTCAATTTCTAACTTTTTCTGCCTTGATTTAATGAAGTTGGCAATAACCGACGCAGCCGTAATACCAATCAACGCCGATAACATGTCATCATTGCCATAACTTACGATAAAGCTGTAAATCAGTAACAGACTACCAATGATTAGGATAAGAGGCTGATAAGACACTTTTAGTGCCCCAGTGTTTTCATTTTGAACAATGGTGACCCCATAGAACGAGCCAAGTGAGCCAACATATATGCGTCTTGGAAAGGTTTTTAACTTAGCTGGATAGCCTTTTTCTTCTAGTAATTCAGTCAGTTGCTCTAATTGCATCATAATTTATTTCTTCGATTGCACGCCACCCGTCACGGCAATGCGCATGCCTTCTTCCATGGTGACGTCGAGTGGTGTCAGTTTGTCGCGGGAGACATACACTGTCATCCCTCCAATTTGATAGCTTAGCGGCAAATACACGCCAACTAAATCTTTATCACCAAATAACCGTTTCCCCATTTGCTCACCTGTGACAAAGCCAATCATTTGCATTCCCTGTACTTCGATTGACACGACGCTCTGCTGATCGGTTTTTTTCGACAAATTAAACACCGTCATCATGTCTTGAAGCGCACCATAAATCGATTTAACCAACGGAATCTTCTCAAACAAACGCTGACTGACCTTCATCAAGTAGCGCACGCCATAAAAGTTCACCACCAGCCCCACTAAGGCCAGCAAAAGCAGACTGGTAATGACACCTAGCCCTGGAAAATAGTAATCCGTAGGCCACACCAATAATACCAGCGGACGCGCCAGTTCTTCGGCCGTCGCTAATAACCAGTAAAACAAGTAAATCGTCAGGCCAATGGGCAACACTGCGACCAAACCTTTGAGAATCATGGTAATCAATTTATTCATTATCATCTCCAACTATAGTCTAGAGCATACAAAAGCCGTTCCAACTTAGATAGCGGCGCACCGAGTAAAAGCTCAGTAAAAGCCTTGCAGACCGATCCATCTGCAACATACTTGTTGCACAGAGTAGAGCTGGTAAGCTAGAGGCTTCAGGTAACGGATGGTTTTGGAGAGCACGCGATGAAATTAAACTGTGATATGGGCGAGGCTTTTGGCGCTTGGACAATGGGGCGAGACGAGGAGATTATGCCATTCATCGACCAAGCCAACATCGCCTGTGGTTTTCATGCGTCAGATCCACTGACGATGAGTAAGACTGTTGCACTGGCGAAACAATGTAATGTCACCATAGGAGCGCATCCGGCCTATCCTGATTTAGTCGGCTTCGGTCGTCGTAATATGGACATCGCCCCCGCAGAGTTGAAAGCCCTTATTCAATACCAAATCGGTGCCTTGCAAGGCATCTGCCGCGCTCAAGGCACGCAGGTAACCTATGTCAAACCCCATGGCGCGCTATACAATACGATGATGGCGAATTTTGCAGTCTTAGAAACCGTGATGCAGGCTGTCAGCGAGCTCGACCCTTCACTCATCTTAATGGTCATGGCGATCCCAGAAGTTGAGCAAGTCAAAGCTTTAGCCCAAAAATACAACTTGGCATTGTGGTTCGAAGCTTTTTCAGACCGTCTATATACCGAGGAAGGTTGTTTAACACCACGCCAACAAAACAATGCGGTGCACAAGGATTTTGACTTAATTGAGCGACAAGTGCTCCAGCTTAGCCAACATGGCAGCCTTATCACTGAATCAGGCAACACTCTAGACGTTCATGCCGACACCCTCTGTGTTCATGGGGATGGCGATCATGCTGTGGAAGCAGTACAGAGGATTCGAGCTGTTATCGGTGGTCAATAATCATGAATGACGCGTTAATATTTCCTCCTGATGTCGATATGGTCAGTGATCACGCCTGCTTACTGACATTCTCCAATACAATCTGCAATGAGGTTGCCGATGTCATCGCCGCCGTGAGTAGCGCGCTGTGCGACTCATTGGGCGTTGTTGACTTAGTTCCGTCTTACACGACCCTATTAGTTGTCTTTAATACGGACCACTTTGATCGCTTTAACATCCTAAAACACATCCATGATATTAGCACTGCTATCGATCTTGAGAAGCTGTCACAACAGGCACAAAACGAGGTGGAAATTCCGGTTTATTATGGTTCAGAAGTTGGGCCAGACCTTGAGGGCATCGCCACGCATTGTGGCTTATCGACCGATGAGGTCATTCAGCTGCACTGTGCAACGCGCTACCGTGCCTATGCGATTGGCTTTTCGCCGGGGTTTGCCTTTTTAGGCAATGTTCCTGAAGCGATTCGCATGCCAAGAAAAACCACACCACGACTCAAAGTACCACAAGGTAGTGTTGCCATCGCCGAGCAACAAACGGCCGTTTACCCAAGCGTATCGCCGGGGGGCTGGCAAATACTAGGCCGCACACCCGTTTCACTGGTCGACTGGGAGAGCGATAGTTTGGCTCTGATTCAAGTGGGCGATACCGTTCGCTTCAAGCCTATGTCTCGGGAAGACTTTTTGGCACAAGGAGGACTGCTAGATGGCGTTTAAAGTAATCAAACCGGGCATGTTAGCCCTAGTTCAAGATTTAGGACGCCTCGGTTACCAGCACTTAGGCGTTACCACAGGCGGCCCCATGGACGAGCCAGCCTTTCGGTGGGCCAATGCGTTACTTGGTAATGACGACAATGCCGCGCAGATTGAAATTACCTTTGGCATGTTTACCTTGGAAGCACAAGCCCAAACAAGTATTGCCATTACCGGCGCAGATTTGGCTGCGACGTTAAACGGTCACAGCATTCTGTCATGGCAGACCTACCAAATAAGCAAGGGTGATGTTTTGGCCTTTCACCAACCAACGTTCGGCTTACGAGCCTATTTAGCCGTGAAAGGTGGCTTCCTAATCAAGCCCGTACTGGGCAGTGTTGCGACGGTCATGCGCGAAAAACTCGGTGGCCTAACAGGTAAAGGGGATAAAATAGCGACGGGCGATCGTCTGCCGTTCCAAGAGACCACCTACCACAAGGCTTGTCATGTACCGCGTCTTGCTATCCCAAATTACGATCAAGTCGAAATCGATGTGGTCACGGGTTATCAGTATGACCATTTTTCAGGGCTCGATCGAGCGCGATTCTTTAGTAGCGAATACACCCTCAGTCAACATTGCGACCGGATGGGTTACCGTTTAGACGGTACCGCTATCGGTCGAAACCTCAAGGGAATCATCTCTGAAGGCATCGCCTATGGGGCCATTCAAGTGCCCAGTGATGGTCAACCTATTGTGTTACTCAATGACCGTCAAACCATCGGCGGCTACCCAAAAATCGGCTGTGTGACGCACAGTTCAGGGGCGTTATTGGCTCAAAAGAAGCCGGGCGACAGCATTGGGTTTCGCTATGTCACGGTCGACCATGCCGAGCGTGCACGCCATTTATTAATGTCGCGAATCAATCAATGGCGTTAATTCCAATGTCTTCCACCTCTTAATGTCCTCCATTTACAATACTTGACACATTAACAGCCGAGATTTACATAATTTATTTCTAAACTAGACTCTAAGCTACCGTATGTGAAGGGAATCGCCTCTTAGCGCTTACTTACATACTGCACCCTTCCTTACTTGAGGAGTCTTTCTGTGCGTATTTGCAACGCTTTCTTCGCGGCTACCTTGGTCACTACCATGTTACTGCTGCCGCTTGCCAGTAAAGCGGAAGAGGTCAACCTAGGCTTCACCGGCCCGCTATCAGGCCCAAGTAGTCTGCTTGGAAATCAACTTGTTGAAGGCATAGAACTTGGCTTAAAACGCTTAAATGGCAGCAAAGAATTACCTTTCACCGTATCGCTTATCGCTAAAGATGATGGCTATGAACCAGCTCGTACCGTGCCAATCATTCAGAAACTGGTCAAAGATGAAAATATCGTTGGCCTAATCAGTAGTGTTGGCACACCTACTTTGGTGGCTGCTATTCCGGTCTTAAAAGAGCTTAAATTGCCTCTCATATCGCCTTTCACAGGCAGCAGCATGCTTCAAAGCGAAGGTGTCAGTTCATTAATGTTTAGCCATCGTGCCAGCTATCAAGATGAGGTTAAATTGCTAGCAAACATCGTTGCTAAAGAATTCAATATTGCAATGAGTGACATGGCTATCTTCGCGCAACAAGATAGCTACGGAGAAGTCACAATGCGTAGCCTAACGAAAGCACTGGAAAGCCATGGACTTAAGAACCCTAGTGACATCCTGCATGTTCGCTATACTCGTAATAACCCATCTACAGAAGAAGCGGCTGCAAAAATACTGGCTCGATCGCCGCAACCCAAAGCCATTTTCTTAATCAGCACCTATCCTGCGGCAGCAGATTTAATTACGTCACTAGATGAGCTAGGCGTTTCGCCACTATATGCTGCCCTTTCATTTGTCAGTCACGAAGCCTTAAATTCGCGTCTCGCGCTGACACAGGCAAAAATTTTATCGACCCAACTCCACCCTTGTGACAATGATTTAGATTCACCAGTTATAAAAGAGTTTTGGCAAGATCTTGAACGCTATGACGACCCGAGTAAAGCGACATCAATTATATTAGAAGGCTACATGGCCGCTCGACAAGTTGAAAAAGTACTGCTGCATTTTCAACCCAGCCGAGCGCCAACCAGAGCTGAATTTCTAAGCTACCTAACACAATATCAACGGTTACATAAAAACACTGAAAAAGAAGTGGTCGAAAACATTCTACTGAGTCAGACTGAACTACCTATTTGGTTAGAACTAATAAACCATGGCACGGGACACACTTTTTGCGGTGATACATTACCGTATGAGTTTCTAAGAGGTAGTCTATGAGTAAATCGAGGCAAGTACAGTCTTCAGTATCGCCTCTCGTGTGGCTTTTGGCGCTGTTTAGCCTTTTGTCAATTATCATTGGGGCTTCTATTCTAATTAGCACTGCCCAAGACCTCAGAGATCAGCAACAAAATCTACGAGCCCGTCAGGCCGCCATGTTGGGTGCCGTATCTGAATTACGTGAGGTTGTACCCTCCCAGCGTAATCGCCTTCGTCAAGCGCTACTAGAAGATACCAATCTAGAGTATTTAGATCAAAATCTTGAATCACGTTTTAATAGCGCCACTGATATGCTGATTAAGTCTGCACAGTCGAACTCGGAAATAGCGAAACTAGGACGTGCTCTTCAAGCTCGCGGAAAACAAATCGAGGATTTAAATAGTCAAGTCAATATCTGGTTTAACACTCAAAAACAGGTATTAATTAACTCAGAACGCAACAATCTCTTGGCTCGTGCACAAGAGAAAACCAGTGCAATCACTACCCTTCTCAAAGCACTCAACAGTCGTTCACGGTTAAAAGAAGGCGTCTTACTTTTTCAGTATCGTAGTGCAGATCAAGCGACCGATAAGAATGCAATCAGTGAAGAATATATGTCGCTTCGCTCCAATGCGATCGAAGGTGCGTTAACCACTACGGTTGAAGATATTCTTACTTTGGAAATGGTCATCAGTAGCTTGCCGTTTACCCCCACTCAATCAAAACTATATGATCAACTTAATAACCGCGTATCTCCAACATTTGAACGACTTGACTATGCCATTTCCCAAACCGAGTTTCAGTTTCCCATGTATTACAAGTCGCTCACGAAGGAGTCTAGCGACCTTAAAGCTTTGATTTACGGTGAAGGTCATCGCATTAACGATTTATACAACCTTGAACTGGGTTCTGGCGGCTTATTTGGAGAACGCTTTACATTAATCGCGCTGGAGACTCAACGCCAACAGATTAACGATCAAGTAGAAGCCGTGTTTTCACCTTTAGCTCGCTTTATTGATCAAATCAGTGAGTCAGTACAATACGAAACTCACAATCTAGAAACACAAATTGAAGAGCAATTGACTCGTTTAAGTACCTCAATTTTATGGATCAGTGGCATTACTGTTTTCGTAATCATCCTTTTATCTTGGGCCATTTCAAAGCGTGTAAAGCGCCAGCTGTCAAAACTGCTTGAAAGTGAAGATCGCTTCCGCTCTATGTTCGAATCGTCTCCTGATCCTGCTTGGATTGTTCGCGACCACGCTATTATTGAATGTAATGATGCCGCCGCTAGCATCTTAAAATACCCTTCAAACGATATGTTGTTGCAATTGAGCATGAGTGATTTATCGCCATTTTCTCAAACTGATGGTCAACAATCGCTGAAGAAACTGGCACTTTTAGAAGAACAAGTCTTTGAACAAGGGCACTTCTACCAAGAATGGGTATTTAAAGACTTAGACGACGAACTGATCTATGCAGACATGACCATGATCTCTGTCATTCTCGACGACAGTCCTGCCATTATCTGTACCTGGCGTGATATTTCGGAACGTCACAAATATCAGGTGTCATTGCAATCCTATAAAAGTAAATTAGAAGAAGAGATTGCGGAACAAACACAAGAGTTACAAGAGGCGAAAGAAACTGCCGAGCAAGCAAGTAAAGCCAAAAGTGACTTCCTTGCTAACATGAGTCATGAAATTCGGACCCCGATGAACTCCATCATCGGCATGTCCTACCTTGCTTTAAAATCTGGTTTAGATGATCGCCAACACCATTACATACAAAATGTTCGAAGCTCAGCAGAATCACTGCTGGGCATCATTAATGACATCCTCGACTTTTCAAAAATAGAAGCTGGCAAGGTAGACTTAGAAAAAGAGCCGTTTTACTTACAGGATGTACTCAACGAAGTGGCCAACATTTTGACAATTAAGGTTGATGAGAAAGATCTTGAACTGGTGTTCGATATCGATACACATTTACCCCAAGTGTTCCAAGGAGATGCTACACGGCTACGTCAGATTTTACTGAATTTGGGTAATAACGCCGTAAAATTCACCCAGCAAGGCGAAATAGTTATTCGTGCTCGCTATGTGAAGCACATGGCCGACAAGATGGAAGTGCATTTTTCTGTCTCCGATACAGGCATTGGAATTAGCGAAAAGAACCAAAAACACTTATTCCACTCTTTCTCACAAGCAGATTCGTCAACCACTCGACGTTTTGGTGGAACAGGCCTAGGCTTGGCTATTTCAAAACAGCTGGCTGAACTAATGGACGGCACAATTTGGCTAGAAAGCCAAAACGGGGGCGGTAGCACATTCCATTTTACTGTTGTGCTGGACCGTGTCGAAGACGAAATTCCATTATGTTATGGCAACTCTACTTTAGACGTATCCAAAGTGTTAATTGTTGATGACAACGACACAGCTCGTGACGTTCTCAAAAGCTGTGTTGAAAGCATTGGACTTCATTGCGATGAAGCTGGCGATGGCTACCAAGCCTTAGAATTGATTGCCTTAGCTCATAAAGATAATGCCCCCTATGACCTAGTTCTGGTTGATTGGAAAATGCCTGAGCTAGATGGTGTCGAAACGTGCCGTAGAATAAGCCGTATCGATGACCTCCAATTGCCAACGATGATCATGGTGACGGCCTACGGTTTGGATAAAGTCAAACAAGCGGCTTGTGGCGTAGATGTTGCGGGGTTCTTAACCAAACCTATCACCATTTCTAGCTTATTCGATACCATCGCCGAAAGCCTCGGTATTGATCGTTTTACAGGAAAAGACGACCTTAGCAAACCTTCAGCACTGACAAGTTTTGCTAATCTGAACGGAGCCTCCATACTCTTAGTAGAAGACAATGAAATCAATCGAGAGCTAGCAGTAGAGCTTCTTTCACAACAAAATATAAATGTAAAAGTTGCCGTCAACGGACAAGATGCCCTGACTAAATTAGAAAACAACCCATTCGACATGATACTCATGGATTGTCAAATGCCTATCATGGATGGTTATCAAGCCACCCGTATCATCCGTCAAAAGCCTGAGTATGCGGCGCTTCCAATCATCGCCATGACCGCAAACGTTCTTCAGCAAGACATTACTCGAGCCATTGATGCTGGGATGAATGATCATATTGCTAAACCAATCAATTTAGAGCGTATGTTCAGTACTATGGAGCGCTGGATGCCAGTCAAAAAAGTGAACCTAGACACCCAAGTTTCGAATCATGCAGTATCAAAACACAGTGATCAAAGTGCTAAGCTCCCTATTTCAACTAAAATAGATACGGAAACAGGCTTACAGCACACTCAAACCTTAGCACTGTATACTCGATTACTCGGGCGCTTTAGCGTGACACAATCTGATTTTTCAATGCAATTGCGTCAACACTTAGAGCACCAACAATACGAAGATGCCACTCGTCTAGCGCATACGCTTAAAGGAACCTCAGCCACACTTGGGATGAATTCATTAGCCAAATTGGCAGCAGAACTAGAAGACCAAGTAGGACATCAAAATCCACTACCAGAGACAATTTCTAGCCTAAATACTGAATTAAAGGCTATTCTTAAAACGTTGGATACTTGGCTAAATCAAACGAGCCAAACAGACGCCTTTGATACAGATATAGTGATCATCGACGATGCTGAAAAACGTAGGCAACTTGAAACGCTCGAAGACTATATAGAACAAAACTTGTCCGAAGCGCGCGAGCTTGCAGAAACACTTGCGCCACAATTTATGCATGTGACAGAAAAAGACTTAATGGAAGCTATCATCAATGCCGTCAACATCTACGACTTTGAAAAGGCAGCAGAAGACTTAAATGCTCTAAAAGCACGTATTGTAGATTAAGTGAGTTATCCATAATGGTAGAAAATGAAATCCCAATGCAGGACGCTGAAACACTGCAGAAACCCACACTATTAGTTGTGGACGACATTCCAGAAAACATCGACGTTTTGGTTGCTTCACTACGGGAAAATTACAGCATTAAAGTTGCTCTCAATGGCCCTAAAGCTCTAGCCATTGCACAAAAATCTCCGAAACCAGACTTAATACTGCTTGATGTGATGATGCCCGATATGGATGGCTACGAAGTCTGTCGACTACTAAAATCAGACCCAACCACGGCTAACATTCCAGTAATTTTTGTTACTGCCAAACATGACGTCTCGGATGAAGAAAAAGGATTCTCGCTTGGCGCTTCCGATTATATTGTAAAGCCCATTAGCCCACCTTTAGTAAGAGCACGTATCCGTAATCAGCTAGCGTTATACAATCAAAACCGCCAGCTTCAAGAAATGGTCAGGGAGCGCACAAAAGAGCTGCAGGCCAGCAAATTACGTATTATCCATCACCTAGGTCGCGCGGTGGAGTATAAGGACAACGAAACAGGTGCTCATGTTATTCGTATGAGCCACATCTCGCGCTTGATCGCTGAGCAATATGTAGACGATCCAGAGTGGATTGAACGTATCTTTCATGCTTCACCAATGCATGATGTCGGTAAGATCGGCATTGCTGATGCAATTTTGCTCAAACCAGGACAGCTCGACCAGCCTGAATGGGAAGAAATGAAAAAACACACGTTATTTGGGGCCGAGATCTTATCTGTCGAAGGTGATCCACTATTTGATATGGCTCGCTCAATTGCGCTAACGCACCATGAACGATGGGATGGCAAAGGTTATCCTGCGGGTTTAAAAGGTGATGACATTCCTCTCGAAGGCCGCATTGTGGCTTTAGCCGACGTAATTGATGCACTGCTTTCAAAACGCCCTTATAAAAGCGCATGGTCCACTGAGCAAACCTTCAACTATGTTCAAGAGCAAAGCGGCAAACACTTTGACCCAAAACTTGCCGAAATTGCTTTAGATTTAAAGGTTCAGATTACAGACGTACGATCGCAATACCCTGACGAATAGCTTTTATTAATTCCTAATAGTTTTTTTTTATCTTAGTTTTAGTAAAACACAATTTCATTTCGTCACATCGTCCCCATATTATAGACACTGTTGGTAACGCAAACAGCGAACACACATTTACTTAGGAGATAAACATGATTAACACTCAAATCAAGCCATTCAACGCAACAGCATTTAAAGAAGGCGAATTCGTAGAGATTTCTGAAAAGGACGTGCTAGGCAAATGGGCCGTGTTCTTCTTCTACCCAGCAGACTTCACGTTTGTTTGCCCGACTGAGCTTGAAGACCTTGCAAGCAAATACGACGAACTAAAAGGTATGGGTGTAGAAGTATTCTCTGTATCGACTGACACTCACTTCTGTCACAAAGCTTGGCACGACACGTCTGAAGCGATCGGCACAATCAACTACTACATGGTAGGTGACCAAACTGCAACGATCACTAGCAACTTCGGCGTTCTACGTGAAGGTCAAGGCCTTGCAGACCGCGCTACATTCTTGATCGACCCAGAAGGTACGATCCAAGCAATGGAGATCACTGCAGAAGGCATCGGCCGTGACGCTGAAGACCTAATGCGTAAAGTAAAAGCAGCTCAATACGTTGCAGCACACCCAGGTGAAGTTTGCCCTGCTAAATGGAAAGAAGGTGAAGCGACACTTGCTCCATCTCTAGACCTAGTAGGCAAAATCTAAGACGCCTCTTCCTTTGTTGGGCGCTTAGCGCCCAACATCGGGCTTTGCCTTCCAACGCAAGGCGTTAAAAGCCCACAATAATTTTCGAGCTAAGGTACCTCACACCTCCCTCTTCTTTCCAAAAGACAGGTGCTGACTTCTCTCGCCCGAAATTTATAGGCACACTACATCAGTCAATCTCAACGATACGGATTAGAACATTATGTTAGACGCAAATATGAAACAACAGTTGGGCACTTACCTTCAAAACATCGTTAATCCGATTGAGATTACTGTGTCCGTTAATAACAGCGACAAATCAAACGAATTGTTAGAACTCGCTACTGAAATACAATCATTGAACAGTGATAAAATCACGCTGTCGGTAAATGAAAATCCTCAAGGCCGCGCACCACAAATGTCAGTAGGCCCGAAAGACGAACAAGCTCGCGTAAACTTTGCCGGCATTCCAATGGGACACGAGTTCACATCACTTGTGTTGGCTCTGCTACAAGCAGGCGGTCACCCATCTAAAGCCGCACAAGAAACGCTTGAGCAAATTAAGAATTTAGACACTGAGCTAAACTTTGAAGTCTACATCTCATTGTCGTGCCACAACTGCCCTGACGTAGTTCAAGCCATTAACTTAATGGCTGTATTAAACCCGAAAGTAACCGCGACCATGATCGACGGCGGCGTGTTCCCTGATGAAGTCGAACAACGCAACGTCATGGCGGTGCCATCGCTGTACGTAAACGGTGAGCATTTCGGCCAAGGCCGTATGACGCTGGACGAGATTTTGAACAAAGTCGATACGGGTGCGAGTGATAAACAAGCTGCCGCTCTATCCGAAAAAGATCCATACGATGTATTGATCGTTGGCGGTGGACCTGCAGGTGCCGCTGCGGCCATCTACGCCGCTCGTAAAGGCATCCGTACCGGTGTCGTTGCCGAGCGCTTCGGTGGCCAAGTTGCCGACACCATGGCGATTGAAAACTTCATCTCCGTACAAGCGACAGATGGCCCGAAAATGGTCGCCAATCTAGAGCAGCACGTTTTAGAGTACGACGTGGATGTCATGAAAACGCAACGTGCAGCGCGCATCGAGAAAAAAGACTTAGTAGAAGTCGAGCTTGAAAACGGGGCTGTCTTGAAAAGTAAAACCATCGTCTTAGCCACTGGCGCACGTTGGAGAGAAATGAACGTACCTGGTGAGCAAGAATACAAGGGCAAAGGCGTGGCATACTGCCCTCACTGTGACGGCCCATTGTTTAAAGGCAAGAAAACCGCGGTTATTGGTGGCGGTAACTCAGGTATCGAAGCCGCGATTGACCTAGCAGGCCTAGTTGAACACGTAACCGTATTGGAATTCAGCGACACACTACGCGCCGACGATGTCTTGGTGAAAAAAGCGAAGTCACTACCAAACGTTACCATCATCAAAAATGCGATGACCACAGAAGTATTAGGCGACGGTGAGCGTGTAAATGGTCTGACCTACACCGATCGCACTACCGATGAGTCTCACACAGTAGAGTTAGCTGGGATCTTCGTACAAATCGGTCTGGTACCGAACAGCGAATTTCTGAAAGACGCAATTGAATTAACGGAGCGTGGTGAAATCATTATCGACCAACACGGCCGTACCTCAATGAACGGTGTATTTGCTGCCGGTGACGTTACCAACGTGCCCTACAAACAAATCATCATCTCCATGGGCGCCGGTGCAACCGCTGCTCTAGGCGCATTCGACCACTTGATCCGTCACTAACGGAATAGCGTAAACGCCCATAAAAACCGGACTCAGGTAACTGAGCCCGGTTTTTTTATGTTTACTTTTTCGTACTCTAACCTTGCACTCAAGCATGACAAGCGTACTCTAATCTTCTACCTACGACTCAAGGACGTCCTTATGATCACTCCTATTTATGCAGCACTACTGGCCTTCCTTTATGTGTTCCTCAGTGCACGTGTCATTAAGCTACGTATGAAATATCAAGTCGGTATTGGCGATGGTGAGCAAACGCTGTTAACTCGCGCTATTCGCGTACAAGCCAACTTTGGTGAGTACATCCCGTTCGCATTACTGCTGATCTGGATGTATGAAAGCATGAATGGTGCGCCTGTACTAGTGCACGTTTTTGGTGCTGTTCTGTGTCTTGGCCGCTTACTTCACTCCTATGGTGTGAGTCAGCAGAAAGAGACACTGATCTTTCGTCAGAGCGGTATGATGATGACATTTGCCGTAATCATATTCTGTGCCATCAGCATTTTGCTTAAGTATGTAGGCTAACCCTCCGCGAAACTTGAGGCTCAAAAATCTATCGCGAATCAAAAACTAATCAAATATCGAAAGTTTAATGAATGTAACTATGCGCTTATTATTTGCTCTATTAATTGTGCTAGCTGGCACTCTCCCCCTACACAGCTACGCAGATGATGTACGTTTGCAGAAAGCGTACCAAACTCAGCAAAGTGACCTGCAAATTCGAGGCAGCGGGACGGTCATTAAAGTGTTAAAAGACGACATCAAAGGCTCTCAACATCAGCGTTTTATTTTAAAGCTAGACAGTGGGCAAACACTGCTGGTCGCGCACAACATCGATCTCGCACCACGGATTCCAAATTTGCGTAGAGGCGATACTGTTGAATTTTACGGTGAATACGAATGGAACAACAAAGGGGGTGTAATGCACTGGACGCATCATGATCCACGTGGTCGTCATCCTCATGGTTGGTTGAAGCACCATGATGTTACTTATGACTAACCTCGCCACCAATCGCTTTAAATCAATATGATGGTTATCAGATTCAAGGTCATTTGTTTAGGCATTCACAAAAATACTTAACGTACTCTAACAAACGTTACATTTCAGCCTTATCAGTAACGTTATGATGGGAACATGCCCACTACCGATGGAGACATGTATTATGTCCATCAAGCTAAAAACAATCCTTATTCTAGTTATTACAACCATCATATCTCTTGCTTTACTAACGACAGTGCTAGTAATGCAAATGAAAAAAGATTCGACGGTCGCACTAGAGCAAGCGGCAGCAGACCGACTAATCGCTATTCGCGAAGCCAAAAAATCGAGCCTTGAAAACTATCTAAATACTATTAATGATCAGCTGCTTTCTGAATCGAGCAGCCCTTTAATCATTGAAGCTACACGGGCGTTCACTCAAGCTTATAAAAACTATTCTTCGCAGACCAATGTATCAAGAGACTTGCAATTTGAAGCGGTTAAAAATCATTATCAACAATCCTTTTTAACAACTTTCAAATACAATAATCCTGGCGAAAGTCTATCCTTGGATCCTTTGTATTCTTCGCTAAGTGATTCGGCTCTCGCCCTCCAACAACAGTACATCAGTGCTAATAAGCACCCTCTTGGGTCAAAGCATTTACTAGACGCTGCAGATCAAAAAACAGACTACGATCAAGCACATAGCGCTTACCATCCCTACTTTCGTAATTTCTTAGAACACTTTGGCTTCTATGACATTTTTGTCGTCTCCGCAGAAACAAGTGATGTTGTTTACAGTGTCTATAAAGAAGCCGATTTTGCGACGTCATTGAAAGATGGGCCTTACAAAAACTCTGGATTAGCGCAAGCTTATCAAGCGGCGATGTCTCTTGATCAAGGCGAATCCGCAATTACACAATTTCAGGCTTATCTTCCATCTTATAACAGCTATGCTTCATTTATCGCTAGCCCTATCTTCGACAAAGGGCAACGTATGGGTATATTAATATTCCAAATGCCAATTGACGGCATTAACAACATTATGACCAGTAATCATAACTGGCAGCAGTCTGGTTTAGGGGATTCCGGCGAAGCGTATTTGGTCAATCAAAAATCCAAAGCGATCACTGTAAGTCGATTTCTAATTGAAGACGCGGACGGTTTTAGCCAAGCACTACGCAATGGAGGCACAAGTAATGATGTAGTGAATGCTATCGTAAAACGTAACAGTAATATTGGCTTACAAACGATTGACACTGAAAGTGTTCGTTTAGGTTTGTCAGGACAAACCGGCTATAACATTATCAACGACTATCGCAATGTATCTGTAATTTCTGCTTTTACACCGGTTCAGTTCAAAGGTTTAAAATGGGTACTATTAAGTGAAATTGACACCGAAGAAGCCTTTGCCACAATAACCGATCTCACTCACAGTATTATTATCAGCGCCCTGATCATATTGACTCTTTTCAGCTTACTCGCGGTCTTAATCGGGATTGTTTTTTCAAGAAAGCTGGTACAACCCATACTAAATCTAAACAGCATCATACGGAATTTAGCAGACACAAAAGATCTTAGTATCCGAGTGCCCGTTCGAGGTAAAGACGAAGTTGCTCAAATCAGTCATAATTTCAATGGCCTTATGGAGGCGTTTGATAGCGTTATAAAGGAAATCAAAGGAGCGACAAATGATGTGGATGAATCAGCCAAACATCTAGGCGTTATTAGCGATCAAACTCAACAGAATATGCATCATCAGCTAGTAGAAAGTGAACAGCTGGCGACAGCAATGAATCAAATGACGGCAACCGTCAACGATATTGCCAGTAATGCGGCACAAGCAGCCGAGTCGGCTAAAAAAGCAGATGAAGCCACAACGATAGGCCGTGATAAGTTAGAGCATACAGAGCAACATCTTCAAGGCTTGAACAATGAGATTAAGCAATCCGCCGATATCATTAATCAGCTAAGCAACGACAGTCAACGTATTGCTAACATTCTTAACGTAATCAGTGATATCTCAGAGCAAACCAACTTATTGGCACTTAATGCGGCGATCGAAGCGGCGCGTGCTGGCGAACAAGGTAGAGGTTTTGCTGTCGTCGCAGATGAAGTCAGAACACTTGCTGCAAGAACTCAAGAATCAACATTACAAATTGATGATATTATTAAAGTACTACAAAGTAGCAGCGAAAAAGCGGTTAATGCTATGAGAACCAATGCCCAGCATGCTGAAGAAACAATGAGCCAAGCTCGAGCAGTATGTGAAGCGCTAGATATTGTCGCAAGTAATGTAAGCAACATGACCGATGTTAATATACAAATAGCCAGTGCGGCGGAAGAGCAGACACTCGTTGCCAATGAGATAAACAGCAGCGTTGATCAGATTGTTCATATCGGTAAAACATCAAACGAAAGTGCAGCCCAAGTTGCTCAAACCAGCCAGCAACTTGCGCAACTAAGCCATTCATTAAAGAGCCAATGCATTACCTTTAAATCTTAAATACAGCTCACTTGTGTAACGGCTCGTCTAGTGACAACCTTACATAAGATTTTGATTTTATGACTATTTTTATACTAAATTCATTTCATACATCGTACAAGACGACCTATTAAGGAGAATGCAACGTATGCAAACAATAGCGAATACACAGTCGTCAGAGCATGCATTCTCTACTATCTTAAGTATTCTCTCTGCACCATCAGACCTTGAGAATCTTAGTTCAAAAATCATACATAGAGACATCAATTTACTGGTAGAGTCCATCCGGCATCATTTGAATATGGATGTGGCCTTTCTTTCGCGGTTTAAGAACGGCTTTCGAGAGATTACTCAAATCAATAAACGTGAAGGTTGTCAGATCAATATCGCTGCAGGGCAAAAAGACTGTGAAGAAGTTACCTATTGCAAATTGATTGCCGATAATAAGTTACCGTCTTTGATCCCCAATACCCGAGAAAACTCTGTCACCGCCGAAATGCCGATCACCGAACATCTCACTATTGGCAGTTACATCGGTGTGCCCATCCTCCTAAGCGATGGCTCTTGTTACGGCACGCTGTGCTGCTTTAACGAGCAACCCGACGAAACACTATCTGAACGTGATTTATCCATATTGACGCTCTTTTCTTCTTTTGCCGCACGTAATCTCGAAAAAGATTTACAGCGAAAAAGAATGCACAAGCAGATACGAAAAGAAGTCTCATCGATGATACGTAGCAATGCTTTATCGTCTGTTTTTCAACCTATCTACGATAACCAACAAAAAAAGACAGTTGGTTTTGAATGTTTAACGAGATTCAATATCGAACCTTATCGTACGCCAGACTACTGGTTCAATAGAGCATCGCAAGCTGGGTTTGGCGAGCTACTTGAGCTATATGCCATTGAAATTGCGCTGGCATCTTTCGATAAAGTGCCCGACGATTGCTTTATAACGCTGAATATATCGCCTAAATTCGTGGGCTCACCAAAGCTTAAAGAATTGCTTAAAGATCAACCCTTACATCGTATTGTGTTAGAAGTAACTGAACGAGAGCCGATCGACGATTACAACCAGTTCCGCAATGATCTAAAGCCCTTTCGTGAACGTGGTCTACGCTTAGCCGTCGACGATGCCGGTGCTGGTTATGCCAGTTTTCAACATATATTAGAACTGTCTGCAGATATTATTAAACTCGATCGCAGTTTAATTTGTAACGTAAACCAAGATCTCGGTCGACGCGCTTTATCCGCTGCATTGATTGGCTTCGCCAATGAGACCAATTGCTTGGTACTTGGTGAGGGTGTTGAAACCCAAGCAGAAATGGATACCTTAAACAATCTAGGAGCGCGTTACCTTCAAGGGTATTACTTAAGTCATCCATTATCACTGCAACAAGCCGTGGATTTTTACCACCACACAAATAAGCAACAAACCTCAGCCATTTACCAGCGCTAGTATATCTTCTTCAAAATACCGCAATGCACGACGTTCGATACGGCGAATTCCGCATTGTTGTGCAGGCGCTAGGTGGTGGTATTTGGATGCGGCGCCGAAGTCCCCAAATAAAATATGATGGTCTTGATTAATCAATGTATTGTGGGCATATAGATCACCATGACTCACTTGTCGTGCTTCAAAATAATCCACCAAGGTCTGCATTTGCGAGATGATGTATAGCGCCTGCTGCCTACTAAAGGATTGTCCTTGGGTGAACGTGTCGCGCGTGCATGTCGTCAAACTAGGGGGCTGCCCCAAGTTGTAATAGTCCGCTGGAATAAGCGCCATAACAAGCGCTGCGCAGTCTGGCTCATGAACATGGGCCAGTGGTTTTACAAGGTTTTCATGCTCCCCTACTGTTAAGCAAGCATCCAATTCATCTTGTGGATAGCCATCGCTGGTCACTTCACCTTTGTATACTTTTACCGCAACGTGCTTGTCAAAACCGTACATTGGTTTAAGCCACGAAGCGCGCGAAATTAACCCAGAAGCACCTTGCCCCAGCACTTCATGCAATACAAAATCGTTTGTATGCACTTGTTTGAAATCCAGATGCTCATCACAGGCGGCACAAAATGGATTACCTGAGAATGCTAACCACGCAAGCTTGGGTAATGCGAGTAGCACATCGGGAAAGGCCGCCAGCTGGTTAGCGGCAATACGAAGCAGCCCAAGATTCATCAGATTTGAAAAGGAATCCGGCAACGCGGTCAGTTGATTACCCGCTAGCGCTAATTTTTCTAACTGGCTAAGTTCGCCGATGTTTTCTGGCAGCGCTTGAATCTGATTGTCCGTTAGGATCAACCAACGTGTTTGCTTGGGAAGGCAGTATTCAGAAAGTGTTTCAATCTTACACGACTTGAAACCAATCATCTTTAACTTGGGCATCGTCCCTAATACATCGGGCAACTGCTTGAATGGATTATTCGAGGCAAATAAGATGCTTAACTGGTGCAGGCGTGACAAATCATCGGGCAGACTCGTCAATTGATTACCCGACAAGTCCAGCACTTCCAACGTGTCGGCCAGTGAGAAAATCTCCTGCGGAAATTCCGTCAGGTTTTCCCTCAATGTTAGCCGTGTCGCGCCCGCTAACTCGCCACGACGCAATTGTTCTAGGGTATTCAAGACCGTCTAACGCTTAGTCTTGAAACGCTAGTGGCAATAAAAAGAAGATCAAGTAAGTGAACCAACAAAATGCGGCGCCTCCACCCACCCACATTAACCAACGTAGACCTAATGGCCTTTTGTAATTATCCTGCAGCTCATTGTTAGCGAGATATTCGCTTACCGCTTGCTCCGCTGTATCGGCGTCTTGAAAGCCAATTTCCACATAGCCACACAAGCCTAGCTGATAAATAACATCGGCGTCTTGTTCTGCTCGCATCTGATCATTTCGTTGTAATACGGTATAGGTTGGCATGGCTCTGTCTCTTGCTGTCGTACGCTATTTTTCGTGGACGCAAATGCTACCACTTCTCACCTTTCATAGGGAGTCTGTTTTGCGACCTGATGAGTGGACTGTTGACTCACTAAGAAGTTTCGTTTTGCTGAAAGAGTATTCATGTTAGTTTCCAGCTAAACTATCAAACATCATTACCTTATAGGTTGCACGGATGCTCATTATCTACATTTTATTGGTGCTAATTTGGTCGACGGGGTTTATCACCGGAAAGTTCATTGTTGGCTTAATCGACCCCAATGTGTACTTGACCATTCGCTTTGCGATAGCAGGCGCTATCTTTGTCGTGCTTGCACTTGCGCTTAAGCGTACCTTTCCCCCCAAGAAAGAATGGCCGAAGCATATTTTTGCTGGGGTACTGCTCAATAGTTTTTACCTTAGCTTTGCTTACATTGCCTTAGCGCAAGGCCTCCCCGCTGGGGTGATGGCATTGATTGGCTCTATACAGCCTATTCTTGTCACACTCTTGGCGTTTCTACTGATCAAAGAAAAAACCAGTCTACTAGGCGTCGTCGGAATGTTTATTGCCATTGCCGGATTGCTGTTGGTCATCAGCCCTTCGCTGAACTTAGGTGTTCAAGAAGCCACCTTTAGCCCTTGGATAGCCTTACTCGGTATCGCGGGGGTGTTGTGTCTGGCTTTTGGTTCAATTTATCAAAAAATGTCGATTTCAGGTTCTGACATTTTGGCCTCAATGGCGATTCAGAATCTTGCCGCAGCCGTGGTCGCCTTTGGCTTTATGATGACGTTGCAAGAAAGCCTGTTTGTGCAAAGTTGGGAGTCCTACGCATTAATAGGCTGGGGCGTATTGATTTTGTCATGTGGTGGAGTGTTTTTGTTGGTCTGGCTACTGCGCAAAGTCAAAGCCTCGCAGGTGTCGACACTGATGCTGCTGGTACCACCGTTGGCAGCCATTGAAGGCTACTTTCTGTTCGATGAAGCACTGACTCATTTACAGCTAATCGGCGTCGCAACGACGTTAATGGGCGTGTATTTGAGTCGATTAAAGTGGCCTTTTCTCAGCCGCAAACCTCAATCACAGATTGATTAATCATTAACCTTTGATTGTGTACGATAGGCAGACGGCGTCATACCGGTAATACGTGAAAACTCACGATGGAAGTTGGACTTGGTTTGAAAACCCGAGTCCATGTAGATCTGAGTAATCGAGTCGTCTGTTTGCTTTAGCAAGGTTTTCGCATGCTCGATACGGAACTGATTAACCCACTGAGAAATGTTTTGCTGCGTCAGTTTATTCACTGCCGTGGATATTTGTCGAGCAGGTATCCCCGCTTTACGAGCCAATCTTGCTAACGTCAGATTGGGATCTAAATACAACGCCTGCTCGCGCAATACAGATTCAGTTCGCGCCATGACCTCTTGCTGCTCAACAAGGGATCCCTCAGGCAGTGAAGTCACTTCTGACAAAACGTCAGCGTCCGAAGAATCGGTGCGCTCCATGGCGCTATCATCGGCCATACTCATGCTGATACATATGACTGCCAGTGCTAAAATAGGCAGCATTAACCCATGGCCAAGCGATAGTATCCAAAGTGCATGTTTGCCATCTGTCAGCATAAAATCAACCGTCATAGCACCATCAATCAAAGCCGAAAACAGCAACATGACACCTGCCACACGCCTCGACTGAATCGCCCATTGCCAATCACTGAGTCGAACGTTCTCTGGCGGATGTTCAGCATCATTAGCAGCACGCCACAACATCACACCATAGACGATGTATTGCCCTGTAATCATGATATCTAATGGCGGTAGCCATAGCGGATAGGTCAAGGAACCTAATGTCACCGCAATAGGTACCAGCGCATGCCACCACGAAGGTTTTCGGCTACTCGACGCCTTAGCAAATATCCACCACGCTGCGACAGGAATCATGCTGGCAAAAATCGGCTGCATTGTCCGAAACACAGCCCAATCCAATGTCCAACGTAACCCAACAACCGCAGTTGTTACAGCACACATTAACAAGAACCAACAGGCCAAGGGTGTCGATCGGCGACGTTGTAGCCACAAACTTCCTGCCAAGACACACAGCATTAATGACACAACAAATGGCAAAGGCACCGCTAACATATTTACATCCTTTCTCGTTTATCTAATGACATCAGTATGTCCTAAGTCGTTTTCCTTGACGTCCTATATCTTGATCTAGGACGTGCCATAGCGAGTTTTGAGCGATATTAAACACTCTTCCACCAACATAGGAGTCATAGGATGTATTGGTACATTGAAGCCATTAAACACTACGCCGATTTTAAAGGCGTTTCCCATCGTCAAGCATTCTGGATGTTCATGCTGATAAGCCTGTTAGTCAGTCTTATCATAGCCACCCTCGAAATCCTAATAGATAATCCCGGCTGGCTGGATGCCCTCTATTCCGTCATCACTATCGTGCCATTTTTTGCCATTGTCGTGCGTCGAATTCGTGACACAGGCATGCCTATTTGGAGTGTGCTGGTGATATTAATTCCAATAGTTGGCATGTTATTACTGATGTACTTTTTATGTCTACCTAGCCAGCCAAGAGCACATCTTCTGAGCCCAAAAGGAGAGCCAATATGAATGGTTTCTTGGTGCTCTTAATCAGCGTCGTTATAGGTGCTCTGTCTTTGAGGGCATCTGCCACAAGTTTACCCGATGAAGCACTGGGTGTGGTTTATATTACCTCGGTGAAAACAGGCAGTTTACCGTTTCTACACGGTATCAAAGGGGAAGGTAGTTATCTCACCACAAATGAACAGGGTGAGCTTTGTCATGTTGAACCGGTGATATTGGTAGCAGGAGGATTCAACAGTGAGCGCATTGGGTTTGGCCAAGGTGACCCAATCACCTTAACCATCTATAACCCCACTGTTTCAACTCGCTTGAAACAAGGTAAAAAAACCGTGAGTGCGGATTACAACGTATCAGTCAACCCAGCCGCTCACCAAGATATTTATATTGAGCAAGGGTTAACGCTCACCGAAGGTTTTGTTTTGCACCCGCGCAAGGCTTGGTCCAGCTGGTTTGGCTTTCAAGCGACTCAACCTAGCTGCCATGTCGTAGATGCGGAAAAACAATTATTGTAATCATTTCGCGTGGCGTTTTAATCAGACGTCACGCACGACCGTTTCAGGTAATATCGGCGATAATAGAAAGCACCTAAGGCAAATGCCATAAAGGCTGATAGGCCACTCACACCGATGGACCACCTTGGACTAATGCTGTCGGCAATCCATCCAACGAAAGGTGCCCCCAGTGCCGTGCTGCCTAGCATTGTTGCCAACGCAATCGCCATCACACGGCCTCGATAAACACGCACAGTAGACAGTTGTATAAACGTAAAAGAGGAAATCGTTAGCAGCTGAACACTAAACCCCAAAACCGTCATCATAATCGCGAAGCTGATAAAATTCGGTGCCAGCGCCAATAGCGTACTGCTCACAGCAACACCCGCCGGTAAATACACTAAAAAGCCAAAAGTCGGTTGCTTGCGACTTGCCGTCATAAGCGCTCCAGCAATCGAGCCAATTGCCATCATTGAAATCAACAAACCATATTGTCCAGCATCGCCATGAAATACATGCACTGTCATCGCAGAAAGATAAACAGGGAAGTTCATCACGAACCCTGTCACCATCGCAATGATGACCAGTAATATCGCCATTTCACGGTGCTGATTTAAATAGCCAAAACCTGCCAAAAATCCCGCACTTTCTGCTTTCTCAGATTTTTCCTGTTGACCGACTAACGTGCGTTTGCCGAGTAAATACAGCGCTATGAGAAGGGGGAAAAACGTCACAACGTTTAATATAAACACCCAACCTGCCCCCACACCAGCAATCAAAAGACCCGCAATAGCAGGCCCAATCAAGCGCGCAGAATGAAATGACATAGAATTCAAAGATACGGCATTAGGCACTTCCTTTTCCGTCACCACATCCGATACAAAGGCATGGCGAGCAGGTGCATCAAAGGCCGCCACGACACCTAAACCAAGCGCACAAGCGTAGACGTGCCAAAGTTCAATGATGCCCGATATCGCTAATACGCCCAACAAGAGCGCTAAAAATGCCATTGAGAGCTGCGTCACTAGCAAAAGTGTACGTCGGTCAACTCGGTCTGCCGCCCAGCCAGTAATAGGAAGCAATACAATTTGGGGAATAAATTGTAGGAACACTACAATCCCTACCGCCGCGGCATTATGGTCCGTCAGTTGAGAGATAACGATCCAGTCTTGTGCGGTGCGTTGTAACCAAGAACCAATATTTGAGATAAAGGCTCCGATGACCCAAAGCCTAAAGTTAGAGTTGGATAATGCTCGGAACGTGGGAGGGAGTTGCATGTGTTTAGAGGCGCCCTGTTTCAATGATCATAATATCATTGAAACAGGTTAAAGAAATGCTGCAACTAATCGCACAATATTTCCCTGAATCGCCGTGTAATTACTTATTTAAACTGACCATTAAGCTTACTCGGCCAACTCAACAACTAGATCGCTACTAATCTGCTCGACTGCTTTCTCTAGATCACTGGCACTCAGACCGCTTGGTAGCGTTATTTCAATTTCAGCTTTAAATAGCATTTCCGAACTCATCGGGGCGGGTTCACAATAGCTGTTTAAGTCAATGACGTTCGCACCTAAACTACTCAGAGTCTTGGAGACTTCACGAATAATCCCGGTTCGGTCATTACCCATTACAGACAACACGACCACTTCATCGGAATAAGTACTACGGCCAGCTACTTCAACAGAGACTTTTAACCCCACAGAAGACAACTCTTGCAGCGCTTCAATAAGTCCCTGCTCGTGCTCTTTTGGCACTTCCACTGTGACTATCCCAGCGAACTTGTCAGCAAGGTGAGCCATACGACTCTCACTCCAGTTGCCTTGATGCTCTGCCACTACATGAGATAATGCTTCTACTAATCCGGGGCGATCATCGCCAATTACCGTTAACACTAAATGTTGTGTCATATGGCCATCCTATTCTTTTGTTACTGCTTATTTGTAAGGTCAGTATAAACCTGTAATCCCACTGACGTCAGCAGGGAAATAGAATTTCCCACCTCATCCTGAAATCAAATTTCAGAGGCAAACTTTCTTTCCGATTTTCAGGATTAATTAACATACCTATACGCAATTAACACTTGGTTACTAGACTTTGCATAAAAAATAAACGATTCTGAAACTATCCAAGATGATGGGATCAAGATGAAAGCTTTTACTGTATTGATCGTCGACGATGTACCAGACAACATTGATGTACTGCGCAAGGTACTAGCACCGCTAGATTGCAAGGTATCTGTTGCTACGTCTGCCGAACGTGCTTTATCCATTCTTGAACAGCTCGAGCCTGAATTAATGTTACTCGATGTCATGATGCCTGGCATGAGTGGTTTTGATCTATGTAGCCTCCTTCGTAAAGACCCGCGCTTTAAAGAAACCCCTATTATTTTTGTAACTGGACGCACCGATGACATCAGTCAAGGCTTTGCAGTCGGAGGCAACGATTACATCACCAAACCAATCAATACCGACGAAGTGATTGCTCGCGTCACCCACCACAAAGAACGACATCAGATAATGCAGCAACTGCGTTCATTAAATAACGAACTGGAAGAACGTGTTCGCCAACGTACCGCAGAATTAGTGACCACCAATAAACTGCTGCGTGAAGAGATTAATGAACGACGCTATATGCAAGACCGTCTTAAATATCTCGCAGATCACGACTTTGTCAGCCGGACACACAATCGTAAGGCCTTAGAATCTTTTGTAGTAGAGCAAATCTCCCAACTGGAAGACCGCTTTCAAGAGGCCTATTATTTATCCATAGACCTTTCCCGTTTCCGAGTCGTCAATGAAAGCTGCGGTTTGATCGCTGGCGATGAACTGCTAAGTGAAGCCGCCGAGTTAATTTCGCTTGTAGTCGGCAACAGCGCTTTTGTAGCACGCTTAAGCGGTGATAGCTTTGCCGTAATTTACCCAACCAGCGAATTTTCAATTGCCAGCAATATTGCCAATCAGCTCCATGAAGAGTTTACACACTTTAAGTTTTTCTGGGATGAACGTCACTTTGATGTCGGTGCAACCATCGCCGTTGTGAAAATTGACAACACCCTGACCTCCTTTGACCAATTACTCATGATGGCTGATGAAGTGATGTACACCGCTAAGCGTAATGGCGGCCAATGCGTTAGCTATTTCAGCAATGAAAGCGCACAAGCAAATAAAACCAATGCACGTCAGAACTGGGCATTACGACTCATTGATGCATTAAAACACGATCATTTCCGAGTTTATTTTCAGCAGATTTGCCCTCTCAATGCGCAAAGTAACGGTATACGAATGGAAACTTTGGTTCGTTTATACGCACCTGATCAAAACAAAATATTATTCCCTGACAGCTTCTTATTTGCCGCTGAGCGCTACCAACTGATTGCTGATATTGATCGCTGGATGATTCGCAACGTGTGTGAGTTTCTTCGTGATAACCCGGCACAACAACAACGAATTGATCAAGTCGCCCTCAACCTTTCTGCGACCACATTGCGCGATGCCCATTTGGTTGACTACATACAAGATGTCTTGGAGAAGTATTCAGTTAACCCTCGAAAGTTATGCTTTGAAGTCACTGAAACCGAACAAATCATTCATGTAAACCAAACGTCGTCGATTCTTAAACAAATTAAACAGCTCGGTTGTAGCATCGCTATTGATGATTTTGGCAGTGGCTACTCAAGCTTTAGCTATCTGCGGGATTTTCCATTTGATCATATTAAAATCGATGGGATTTTTGCCCGCGAGATTGAGCACTCAGAAGCCAGCATGGCCATGGTGCAATCGATTTTAGATGTCGCTAAAAAACTAACTAAGCCTTGTGTAGTGGAATTCGTTGAGAACCAAGGGTTGGCCGATCTCTATCAATCCATGAACATTGAATGGGGGCAAGGCTATCATTTTCATAAGCCAGAACCACTCAATGCAGACAATGTGGATCTATGCCTTACTAGGGCAAAAGTATGCGAAGCGTCAAACTAGCTCGCGCTTTTCTTTACGGGATTATTAGTGCTTTTTCTATTTTTGCTTCAACCTATGTGGCGGCCTTTGATCTGTCCAAGGGTGAGCAGCAATGGCTAAAACAACACCCGGCTAAAATCGTTTTTACAGGAGACCCCAACTGGCTACCTTTTGAAGCCTTTGACTCTCAAGGGCAATACCTTGGTATTGTGCCTTCTTTCCTCAAAAAATTTACCGCCGATACGGGTATAGAATTCGAGTTTCGTCAAACCAACTCTTGGAGCGAAACCTTAGAACTGGCGAATAAACAGCAAGTGGATGTGTTATCTGATGTGTTAGGCAGTCTTACACTGCGTGACAATTACACGTTTACCAATTCCTATATCAGCAACAACCTAGTGATCATCTCCAACAGCGTTGGAGGGCAAATTAATGATATTAATGACATCAGCCCCAGCCCTATTGGCATCATTAAGGGTTATGGCTATACATGGGAGCTCTATGAGCGCTATCCAGACACGTATTTTATCGAAGTTGAAAACATTCAAGCCGGCTTGGCTGCGCTAGAAGATGGGAAGTTTAACTACCTCATTACTACGTATGCATTAGGGCAGTTTCAGCTCACCACACTTGAAAAAAACCACCTCAGTATTCGAGGTCAACTCCCTGTACAAGCACATCTAGCGTTTGCTGTCCGCAAAGACTGGCCGCAGCTCAATGACATTTTTAATCGCTGGATAGACTCTCTATCACCCGAACAACGCTATCAAATAGCAGAAAGCTGGTATCTAGACAACACTAACTACTTTAGTAAGAATTCGATCAACTGGACCTATGTTATCTGGTCCTCTTTAATTATGTTTCTGCTGATCAGCATTACGAGCTATGCGTGGTACAGCCGCTATCTTATCAACCGCCAGAAGAAACACTTCAAAGCGTCATTATCCGCTATTGATGCGGCGGGCTGGCGTATGGTGAAACAGTCCTCTTTTTTTCAAATATCTCGAGCATTTAAAGGCATTCTGCCGTTTGAAACAGACCATCCGAAAAGCTTAAGTGACTTAATTAACCTAGCCCATCCGCACGATCAGGAGTCCGTCTACGAAGCATTTCGTCAAGCACGTTTAGACAGCAACAAACCCATCGATGTCGAATTTCGCTTAAACGGCGACAAATCATGCTGGCTTGCAGTTAAAGGTAGTACAGTAGATGAACACAGCAAAAAAGCATTGCTGATTGGTACCATTGAAAACATCACAAACCGTAAAGTGATGGAGGCGGAGAAGCAGCAAAGCAACGCCATAGTCTCGCTGCTCTTTGAAGTTTTGCCAGATTTAGTCGTCTTAGATTTATTCGGTCAACAAGAACCGATCGCGAATCGCGCCTACCGCACCTTCTTTAATCAGCAATCTCTGTTCGAGAGTCTACCCAATGACCAAAAAATCATCTGGATGAAACAAGAAGACACGCTAATCAAGGCTCAAAAACTGTGTCATACCTCAACATGGGTCTCGCCTAACACAGAACGAAAAGCCTACGTCAGCATTATTCGCACCCCTTTTGTGAACAGCGACAAACAAGTCATTGGAATTTTATCTGTGGCACGAGACATCACAGACACGTTCTTACTGCAACAAGAGTTGCAAGAAGCCAAACATCGTGCAGACCAAGCCAATGACAGTAAAAGTGTCTTTCTGGCGAATATGAGCCATGAGATACGTACGCCACTAAATGCGATCTTAGGTTATGCACAATTGCTTCAACAAGAAAACCTTGGGCAAGAGTCAAATCATCAAATACAACGTATCTACTCTGCTGGCCATCGCTTATTGGGTCTTATCAATGACATTCTTGATCTCTCAAAAATTGAAGCAGGACGACTGCAACTGAATGAAACCAGTTTCCCTATTAAGAAAGAGCTGCAAGAACTTGCAACCATGCACCGTCAGCGAGCCGAAACTAAAGGGTTATCGTTTCAAAGTAACATTCAGCTCAACGATCACGATCACGTTTTTTTAGATAAAACTAAGTTCGGCCAAATAATATCTAATGCGCTAGATAATGCAGTCAAGTTCACGGATCAAGGCGCTATTAAACTCATCGTTCAGTACCGCAAAAAACACCTTAAAATCCAGATTTTGGACACAGGTCCCGGCATCTGCTCAGAAGACTTAGATCGTTTATTTTCGCCATTCAGCCAAGGCCAAAGTGGTAAAACCCACGGTGGCACAGGACTAGGACTAATATTATCTCGACGCTTAGCTGATGCAATGGGAGGCTCGTTTACATTACATAGTACAGTCAATCAAGGCACCGAAGTACAAGTATCCATACCAGTCACGCTAAACATTAAGACCAATATTGAAGACAAGGAAGCGAAGTGGCAATTACCACATGGCAGTGTCAAAACAGCGCTTATTGTCGAAGACGATGAACTTAGCCGAGACATGCTCGAACACATGCTGAAAAAAATAGGCTTTAGTGTGCTACTTGCTGAAGATGGTGAGCAAGCACTCGATTATCTAAACGCCCATATCGATGTCGTCTTTTCCGATATTCGGATGCCTAACATGGACGGTATGACTTTGATCAAACACATTCGTTCTAACGCATCACTGCAAGCTTTGCCTGTTATTGCTGTCACAGCATCCAGCTTTGATCATGAAAAACGTCATTTTTTAAGTAATGGCTTTTCCAACTACATCCCCAAGCCCGTTGCCTTGCAACAATTGTGTCAAAGCTTACGTGATATTATGACGCTCATCCCTTGTAAAGATAGGCAAGAAGAAGAGAAGGTCCTTACAGGTTCAGGCCCTACTGCCAACCCGAACGCGAGCATCGATAAAGCGTTACAAGATGAACTGCATCAACAATTTCAAGAAGCCTGTAAGTTAGGGGATGCGGACGAAGCACTGATTTGTCTAAACAAACTTCAAGATTCCGCTATCTCTCCCGATAAATTGGATATAATTAGAAAACATCTTGAGCGTTATGACTTTGAAAAAGCGCTATCCGTAGACCTATAACTGATCGAATCGGGACGACATTGATGCGCTGGATTGTGCGTCCTTAAGAGAAAAAAATACCTTTATGCTCCCAACAGAACTTTCACGAGTTGAACAAAAAGATGCTGTCAGCCTACTCTACAATAATCTCGGAGCAGGACTGCTCATCACGGTTATAACGTCATCGGCATTGGTCTTTACGTTTCCCCATGCTGATGAGGAGCGTACTGTGCAATTTCTATGGTGGGGCTTTATAGCGCTCGTTTGTGTATTACGCTTTACAGACCTGCTGTATTTTTTCTTTCGTACTCGACACACAGACAACTTTTCTTACGGCAGTGCATTTAGCCGTTTTTCTATCGGTGCCATTGCAACTGGGGTTACTTGGAGCGCCTATGCCGTATTAGTGGTAATACAGAATCGAGGTTGGGCAGAGCTCGCCATAACCTGCATCATTATTTCCGCGTTTGCTGGTGGTGCTATCAGTTTACTATCTGGCTCCCGTAAATTATCAACTGCATACTGCGCTGTCATTACGTTACCTTTAGCTATCGCCTTACTATTCTCGGATGAGCCGTTCCATAATACTCTGTCCTATCTAACGTTTGCCTTCTTCATTGTCATGACATCTGGGGCAAAGAAAGCCGCGCAATTCACATCTAGGTCAATACATTTAAAACATCAAAATGACCACCTGTTATCTCATATGGAGCAAGAGGTCGCCAAGCGAACTCAGGAAATTTACTCCTTATCAAACATCGATCCGTTAACCAGTTTATTCAACCGTAAAGCTTTTTCAGAAAAGCTTTATTACCGTCTGCAAACGCAACCGAATACAAAGCTTGCTGTTTTATTTATTGACCTTGATGGCTTTAAAACCATCAACGATTCATTGGGTCATGAGACTGGAGATACAGTCATTCGAAAGGCGAGCAAACGCATACAGCAAAATATAGAACCCAGTGATTTGCTGTGTCGTTGGGGCGGGGATGAGTTTTTATTAGTGGTTGAGCAACATGATCAGTTGCTAGAGGACGCTCAAGAGCTGATCACGCAGATTTCATCCCCATATGTTATTGATGGCTCCAAACTGTGTATTGGTGCAACCGTCGGTATCTCTTACTACCCGCAGCATGGCTCTCAACATGACCGCTTAATCCAGCGAGCAGATATGGCGATGTATCATCAAAAACGTACTGAGAAAGGCCGTGTTGGGATCTTTGATGAATCTTTACGTGAGCATTTGCTACGTGAGTTGCGCTTACGAGACCACCTAGAAAATGCTATTCATCGCCATGAACTCTTTTTGGTGTATCAACCTATTATTGCCACCGATACGGGTAGAATAGATGCAGTTGAAGCACTGCTTCGCTGGCGCTTAGACAATGAAATGATCCCACCCGATGAATTCATTGGCGTTGCCGAACAATACGGCTTTATTCGTGCGATTGGTTTATGGGTACTTGGCGAAGCCTGTCTTGCAGGAAAGCGCATGCATGCCCACAATCCTGAATTAAGCGTCAGCGTTAACGTCTCTATTCAGCAACTGTTGGATGAAGATTTTCCTGACGAAGTCGCGGCAATATTGAAACACACAGATTTCCCGGCGCATTATCTTGATTTAGAAATTACGGAATCTTTATTTGCCCATGACAAGCGCCGCCTGATTGAGAACATAACCCAACTCAAAAAAACGGGCATCAAAGTGTCTATTGATGACTTTGGTACGGGATACTCATCACTATCCGTAATGCAAGAATTTGATGTAGATTATGTCAAAATTGATCGCTCCTTTATTTGGTCCATGGACACCGGCGGTCGCGCTATTGTTGAAGCAGTTTCGCAAATCGGCTCAGCGTTTAACTACAAAGTCGTGGCAGAAGGTGTCGAGACAGAAGAACAGCGTCGCCTTTTAACTAATTTGGGTATTGAGTATTTACAAGGGTATTTATTCTTACCGCCTGTACCTGAAGAACAACTGATTAAGCATTTGGTATGATCCAAACTGATTATCAAAATATGATCGTAATATGAATTAATTCTGGAACTCTTCTCGAAAGGTGCGCTATGCACCTTTTTTTTGTCACACTGATATCAGACGAGGAGATAGATATGAAGAAAGTAGTATTCGCTGCTGTCCTAGCAACGTTATTAAGCGCATGCTCCAACTCAGATTGGCGTACGGCAAGCCGTGAACCCGCAGGGATAGCGCCAACCCCTGATAAAGAACCTAAAGCAGTCATCGAAGTATACGCGGCTGACGCGTTCAGCTGGAGAGGCTGGTTTGCCGTACATACTTGGATCGCCACCAAAGAAGCAGGCGCATTAGAATACAAGGTCCACGAGGTTGTTGGCTGGCGCGTAAAACGTGGTCAACCTGCCCTATATAGCTATATGACGAAGACGCCTGACCGCTACTGGTTTGGCGCGAAGCCAGAAAAAGTCTTATCAATGAAAGGCGAAAAAGCAGCAGAATTAATTTCTAAAATAGATCAAGCGGTACAAGATTACCCTTGGAAAAACGAGTATACCGTGTTCCCAGGCCCCAACAGCAACACCTTCCCTGCTTGGGTCGGCTTACAGGTGCCGGAACTTGAACTCGATTTACCCTTTAGCGCCATTGGCAGCGGCTACGCAAACTAGCGTAGCCACTTTTTCTATCATTTAGTGCTTAGTATTCCCAGGGTTCGGCACAAAATTAATGACTGCTGTATCCGCTTCGGGAGCAGAGCTGTGCGGCTGATTTACACGAGTTTCCAGTTCTTGTGGTTGCACTTGGACTCTAGTCGACTGCTCGTCTTCATAGCCACAGGCAATACACTCGCGAAATTGCTTCTCAGCATCGTCATCGCGCCATGCACGAATTTTATCCATCTCACTGCAACGTGGGCATACTGCCCCCGCGATAAAGCGTTTGGTTGTCATTATTAACCTCGGTTTGTAGAGTCAAGCTCAATGCATCTAAGTTTACGCCATGCCGCTACTGATTGAGACTTTCGGCCATCTAAAAAGACGGCCAATAGATTGATCTGCTTTCCTTCTGACCGCGTCCATGAATGAACACACGAGACGAAGGTGCAAGAGTGCACCTTCGTCGAGCAAAGGGAAACAGACCTAGCCAGAAAACCAAAAGCTAAGCGGCAATACCGCTATGGCGTAGCAGCGCATCGACACTTGGTTCACGGCCACGGAACGCTTCAAACAGCTCGGCTGCAGGGCGTGATCCACCATTCGCTAATATAGTATCACGGAAGTGAGCACCGGTTTCAGTGTTGAAAATACCCTCTTCTTCGAATTTCGAAAAGGCATCCGCTGACAACACTTCCGCCCATTTGTAGCTGTAGTAACCTGCCGCGTAACCGCCCGCAAAGATGTGCGAGAAGCTGTTTTGGAAACGATTAAACGCAGGTGGCACATTCACTGAGACCTTACTGCGTACGTCGTCCAATACATCTTGCACTTGGATGCCATCTTGGTATTCACGGTGTAAGCGGAAATCAAACAGCGAGAACTCCAGCTGACGTACCATTTGCATGCCAGACTGGAAGTTTTTCGCCGCCAGCATTTTGTCGAGCAAATCTTGTGGCAATGGCTCATTGGTTTCAAAGTGACCGGCAATGTGCGCTAGCGCTTGAGGCTCCCAACACCAGTTTTCCATAAACTGACTGGGTAATTCGACTGCATCCCACGCCACACCGTTGATGCCAGAGACCGATGACACATCCACCTGTGTCAGCATATGGTGTAAACCATGTCCGAATTCATGGAACAAGGTAGTGACTTCATCGTGCGTCAACAGTGCTGGCTGATCACCAATCGGCTGCGTAAAGTTACACACCAAGTACGCTATTGGCAGCTGTAAGCGGCCATCTTCTAAACGACGACGCACACGACATTCGTCCATCCAAGCACCGCCACGTTTGCCTTCGCGAGCGTAAGGGTCGAGGAAGAAACGCGCGATGTCTTCGCCATTTTTAGAGATCGTAAATAGCTGCACATCGTTGTGGTACGTATCAAAGCTGGACTCTTCTCGAATATCTACGCCAAATAGCGTTTGTGCGGTATAAAACAACCCCGAAAGCACTTTGTTGATTGGGAAATAAGGGCGCAACACTTCTTGAGAGATCGAGAATTTTTGCTCACGCAGCTTTTCGGCGTAGTAGCCAACGTCCCACGCATTCAGGGACTCGATACCATGCTCTTGTTTAGCAAAGGCTTTCAGGTCAGCTAAGTCTTGCTCTGCAGACGGCTTTGATTTCGCGGCAAGATCGTCTAAGAAGTCGACGACTTGCTGGCCACTTTCAGCCATTTTAGTTGCCACTGACAGTTCAGCGTAATTGTCAAAACCTAGGATCTGCGCCATTTCGTGGCGAAGCGCTAGAATTTCACTGATCAAAGGTGCATTATCAAATTTACCTTCATTGCTAAGTTCAGACGCGCGGGTAGCATACGCGGTGTAAACCTCTTCACGTAATGCTTGGCTGTCCGCGTAGCTCATCACTGGCAAGTAAGATGGCAGGTCTAATGTGAACAACCAGCCCTCTTGCTCTTTGGCTTGAGCCATTTGTT
The DNA here is from genome assembly GCF_001639725.1 of Marinomonas atlantica. Lineage (GTDB taxonomy): Bacteria > Pseudomonadota > Gammaproteobacteria > Pseudomonadales > Marinomonadaceae > Marinomonas > Marinomonas atlantica. The sequence continues at coordinate 429,148 of NZ_LTAW01000001.1, read as the reverse complement.
TTGCCTGCGCTAAGGCTGACTCGGGCAAACCGGCAAGCTCAGCTTCATCGGTAATCAGCTTGCTCCAAGCATGCGTCGAATCCAATACATTTTCACCAAATTGACTGCCCAGCTCAGACAAGCGTGCGCTGATCTGGCCATAGCGTTGCTTCGCCTCACCCTCAAGACCTACACCTGATAATTCAAAGTCACGAATAGTTTGAGTCAGCGCTTCGCTTTGTGCAGGTGTCAGTATCTTGGCCTCTTCGCTATCAGCCAAGGCTTTGTAGGCTTCGTATAGCGCTTTGTTTTGCCCAAGTTCGGTGTAATATTCGCTCAGCTTAGGCAAACACGCATTGTAGGCCTCACGAATTTCCGGCGTGTTTTGCACCGAGTTTAAATGGCTTACTGGCGACCAGAACTGCCCTAAACGATCATGAATTTCATCGAGTGGCGTCACCAATGTTGCCCACGTTGGCTGCTGGTTTTTGGCTACGATCGCTTCAATGTCGGTGCGATTTTTTTCAAGCAACGCCTCAAGATCAGCGGCAACCGAACTCGGATCAACGTTAGAAAATTCTGGCAAACTGGTGGCATCCCATACGGACTGTGTCATATCGTGGTATCCTTTTTGGCGTCAGCAAGATGCTCGACACCTTGCAATAATAGGTTTAGTACTGACATATAAGATATGTGGTCTTGGCGCTTTTTCAATGGGGTAACAACGATCACATCCATAGCTTTCATTAATGCTGCACCGTGTGTGCTAAGGAAGAGACAATGACTATTAAGACATTTCGCGGTCACACGCCAACATTTGGAGAGCGTGTTTGGGTCGATGAGAGTGCTGTTATCATCGGTGACGTCGAGATCGGCGACGACAGCTCTGTTTGGCCCTTGGTAGCAATCCGCGGTGATATGCACCGCATTCGCATCGGTCAACGCACCAGCATCCAAGACAATTCGTGTCTGCACATCACTCACGCCAGCACGTACAAGCCAGAAGGCCACCCTCTTCACATCGGGGACGACGTAACCGTCGGTCATATGGCCATGCTACACGGCTGCACCATCGGTAACAAAGTATTAGTTGGCATGGGTACCACCATTTTAGACGGTGCGGTGATAGAGGACGAAATCATTATTGGCGCTGGCTCTTTGGTACCACCAGGCAAGCGTCTCGAATCTGGCTTTTTATACAAAGGTTCACCTGCTAAGCCAGCACGTGCCTTGACCGAACAAGAAATCGAATATTTCCAATATGCCGGACTGAACTACGTCAAACTCAAAGACGAGTATTTAGCAGAAGCGGCCGCAGGGGAAGGGCAATCAAAATGAGCCGTTTAAGTGCGCCATTTATTGGGGTAGCTCTGGTGGCCGGTGCGTTTTGGGTTGCTACACAGTCTTATCAAAAGAACTTTGCAGGCCCAGCACTGTCACCGGACGCGCAAAAAAACTTAGGCATTCAACTACTGGAGTTTCCTCGAAATGTACCGCCACTGGAGCGCTTAACCGCTGAAAAATGGCAGGCCATTAACCTGCAACCCAATGTTTGTGACGCTGTTTGCCAAGGCCAAATGGCACAGCAAGCGTCCTTTGGCGTACATATAGTGCCCCCTTCGCAAGCGGCTTATCAGGATTTAGTTCAAGTCACGAGCGCAGACAACTATGCCGCTCATCAAGGCAAAGTGTTACTCATCAATCCGGAAGGGAAATTTGCGGGTTCTATCAAACCGCCTTACGATAAATCCCGCCTCGACAACGTACTTAACGCCTTAAACCCATAATTTTTGGCTTTTAGTGTAAGAAATCCTCGGCTTGTGGCGTCTACTTAGATACATTGCTAGGTAACTTTTTAATAACAAGCCGAGTTTTTCCTATGACACAGGCCTTATCTCGTTCTGACAAACAACCTAGTGGACAACTCTTTCATAACAACGAATTTATGAATGACCTACGTTTACAGATGTTGAAATTCGCGATACTGCAAGTACGTAATGAAGCGCTCGCAGAAGACGCAGTACAAGATGCTATGCTCTCTGCCTATCAAAACATTGATCGTTTTAATCGCCAAGCCGCCTTAAAAACATGGGTATTTGCCATTCTCAAAAATAAGCTGATTGATATTTTGAGAAAGGAAAAACGTTACACCAACGCCAGTATTCTGGAAGAAGGGGCGAGCCTCAACGATGAAGCTCTGATCGATCATTTATTTACCGAGAATGGCCATTGGCAAAAAGATGAGCGTCCACAGAAATGGGACGAACCCGTTCATAGTGTAGAAAGCAAACACTTTTGGCGTATTTTCGACACTTGTTTAGAGGCTTTACCGGCTAAATACAGTCGACTTTTTATGATGCGCGAATTTCTAGAGTTGGATACCAATGAGATTTGTGACAACGAAGAGGTGACCGTAAGCAATTTAAACACGACCTTGTTTCGCGCTCGATTACGTTTACGAGAATGTCTTGAAGATAACTGGTTTCAGGGGGAGAACAACACATGATGAAGTGCACTCAAGCGACCCAGCTTTTATCTGAAAAACTCGACCGACCTTTGTCCAACAAAGAAAAAATGAATTTAGGCATTCATACGGCAATGTGCCCAGCCTGCCGACAGTTTGGTAAACAAATGCTGTCTCTTAGAGACATCAGTCAACGTTACGTAAAACAAAGTGATCGTGAGGAAAAGGATGGCAACGCTTAAAAGGGGAATGGCAGCATAGCCATGCTAACTATGCCGCCGACATTCTATAACAACGAACGATTATTTTTTCGTTGTTTTTTTCGCAGCTGACTTTTTACCAGAGGCTTTTTTAGCAGATTTGTTGGCTGGCGACTCAGATGGTTTTTTGCTTGTCGCTTTGCTTGATACTTTCTTTTCAACTTTCTTCGCTAATGACTTTTTCAACTTAGCAATCTTGTCTTTCTGCTTTGCAACTTTCTCTTTACGTTCTTTGATTTCAGATTTGATTGCTTTTACTTCTTGCTTAGACATATCCAAACTCCTTGGTTCATCTTTAAGTTGTGGAAATACCATACTCGCCTCATCATCAGAACGAAACCCCGCCCCACCGCATTTCATAAAAACTTAATACTTCAATCATAAAAACATCATAAAAATATTTTTTATGCTTTTAAAATTATTTTATTTTTTTGTGTAAGAAGTAGATATCCGCCTGCGTCTAACGACGGTAACTAACAAAATGTTCCTTTGGAGGATCCAAATTATGTCTACTAAAAATACGTCTCTTGCTCTAGCACTTGGTACAGCCGTGGCTCTTTCTGCAGTCGCCGTTCCAGCTCAAGCAGCGGATAAAGAAAAGTGCTACGGCGTAGCATTAGCAGGTCAAAATGACTGTGCTGCAGGCCCAGGTACTTCTTGTGCAGGCACATCAACAACTGACTACCAAAGCAACGCTTGGAAATTGGTTCCTGCAGGTACTTGTATGGATATGGAATCTCAAACATCACCAACAGGTCACGGCAAACTGGAAGCCTTCTAAGGTAAACCATGACAGCCTTAGACTTTTCGCAAACCGAGGGTAAAACATTACCCTCGTGCTTTGCACAGCGCACCGGCGTGAGCCTTAAACCAAGCTACTACCAGCAAATCCTAGCGGAGTTGCCAAAGGTAGGCTTTTTTGAGATTCATGCAGAAAACTACCTCAGCGCCGGTGGTCCTGCCCGCTATTATCTAGAGCAAGTGCGTAATCACTATGACCTCACCGTTCATGGCGTAGGCTTGTCACTGGGTGGCGAAGAGGCACTCGACCTTGAGCACTTAGAACGTGTCGCTCAGTTAGTCGAATGGACCAATCCAGCTGTATTCTCTGAACACCTCGCATGGTCCACTCACCAACAGCATTTCTTAAACGATTTGCTGCCTGTACCTTACACCGAAGCGCGCCTAGACCTATTATGCCAACATGTAGATCAGGTACAGAGCCGACTTAACCGTCAGATCTTAATTGAAAACCCATCTACGTACTTTGAGTTTCAAAGCAGTGTTTTATGTGAAACACAGTTTATCGCAGAATTAGTACAACGCACTGGATGCGGTTTATTACTGGATGTGAATAACGTAGAAGTCTCCTGCTTCAACCACCAACGCAGCCCGTGTGAATACCTACAGAACTACCCCATGCATGCGGTCAAACAGATTCATTTAGCAGGTTATACCCTAGACGAACAAGCGTCGCTCAAAATCGACTCCCACGACCAAGCGGTTGCCAATGAGGTATGGCAGTTGTATCAGCACACATTAGAGCTGATTGGTGATTGTCCAACGCTGATTGAGCGAGACGGCAACTTTCCTGACCTATCAGAATTACTCACAGAAGCTCGCCATGCAGATTATTTGCGCACCCTTGTAAAGGAGCAAAGTCATGCAGAACCAGTTTAACGCCGCGCTGTTCAAACAATCAGACGAGCTATTGGATGACATCAAAGGCCACTCTACAGAAGAGCGTACTCAGCGGCTAAATGTCTATCGCAACAATGTCCATGTGTCTTTACAAACAGCGCTTGGAGATATTTTTCCAGTGTGTAAACAGTTAGTGGGTGAAGACTTTTTTAACGCGATGGCACATGAGTACATCGAACAAAATCGGCCATCTTCTCCGATCTTGTCAGAATATGGCGACAATTTTAGCGACTTCATTGCAGACTTTCCACCTGCCCAAGCATTACCCTATTTATCAAGCTTATGTGAACTGGAATACCGTCTTCTACAGCTGACTAATACGGCCGAACCCAAGACCCTATCGCTTGAAGCGGCACAGCAAACACTCAGCCAAGTGCAGCACCCAGAAGCCTTAGCTTTACACATTGATGACCAGTGTCAACTCATGCACAGCCCCTTTTCCGTTGGTGCCTTGTATTTAGCGCACCAACAACCCGAACCCAATTTAAAGGGTTTGCAGATCTCGGCACCGGAATATTTATTGCTCACCAAAGCAGGTCTTTATGGCTGCTGCTACCCATTGAGTGAAGCTGAATACCACTTTATCAAGGCACTAAAACTGAACCCAAGCCTTAGCCACGCGTTGCCCGATGACGATGGTTTCGACTTAGGCCAAACCCTTGCTCGATTAATGACGTGGCAAGTCTTTGATGACATTAATGAATCGTAGGAGTCATGGCTATGCGCTTAATCCAAAACACGACTGAACGCCTGTTTTCAGGCTTACCTGAGTCACTCGTATTGTTCCTAGCACGCTTTGCATTAGCCGCTGCTTTTTGGCTTTCGGGTCAAACAAAAATCGAAGGTTTCGCATTCAATCCGTTCGCGGGTTTGTATGAATTCAGCTGGCCTACGTTAAAAGACAGCACCCTGTTTTTATTTGAGTACGAGTACGCTTTGCCCATTATTCCCTTTGAATTAGCGGCGTACTTGGCGACCATTGCTGAGCATGTATTGCCCATCCTACTACTGACAGGCTTATTCGCTCGTTTAGGCGCATTCGGAATATTAGCAATGACGCTAGTCATTCAGATTTTTGTCTACCCAAGCGCCTATGCCTTACACGCCACATGGGCCGCATTGGCACTGTTAATAATGTCCCGCGGTGCAGGTAAATTATCGCTCGATGCACTGAGTCAAAAATAACGCTGAATTGCTCTCTTCAAACGAAAAAACGCGACTCAAGGTCGCGTTTTTTAGGTCTATTGTTTGATTCTAACCGCGTTTCTACGACGCCATTTTACGCGTTGGCAAGGTATATGCGATCAAGAACAACAGCGCGGCACAAACCACCACACTTGGCCCTGTTGGCGTATCCCAATGATAGGATGCCCACAAACCGCCACACACTGACAAACAACCTAGCACACCCGCAAAGGTGGCCATTTGAACCGGTGTCTGCGATAGCTTTCTTGACGTGGCGGCAGGAATAATCATAAGCGAGGTAATCAGCAACACGCCCACGATTTTCATCGCCACGGCAATCACCACTGCCACCAACAACATCAGCAATAAACGAATCGCTTCGACAGGGTAACCTTCGACTTTCGCCAGCTCTTCGTTCACAGTCAGCGCCAACAACGGTCGCCAAAATGCTACCAAAAGCGCCATCACCAGCAAACCACCACCGTAAATCCAATACAAGTCCGTCTGACTAATAGCCAACAGATCGCCAAATAAATAGGCCATCAAATCGATGCGCACGTTATCAAGGAAGCTGACGGCCACCAAACCTAACGACAACGACGAATGCGCCAATATACCCAATAACGTATCGGTCGCAATAATGTGCTTCTTTTGCAGCGCGACCAGCACCAATGCCAAGCCGACACACAGCACCACAATGGCGAGGTTTAAATTAATGTCTAACAAAAAACCCAGCGCCACGCCTAATAACGCCGAGTGCGCCAACGTATCACCAAAATAGGCCATACGACGCCACACCACAAACGCGCCCAATGGTCCTGCTACCGCAGCGACGCCTAAGCCACCCAATAACGCGCGCATTAACAGTTCTAACATCTCAATTCTTCTCCGCGTTAATGAGCGTGATGTTTACAGCTGCTGCTGTGAACATGCCCTTCTTCGACCACTTCACCGCTGTCGTCGTGTACATGGTCGTGATGATGGGCGTAAATCGCCAGCGAGGCATCCGCCCCCGACACACCAAATAAGGCACGGTACGCCGGATGATCCTTCACTTGTTGCGGCGATCCTGAACAACACACATGCTGATTCACACACACCACTGTATCGGTCTGTGCCATCACCAAATGCAAGTCATGGGAGATCATAAACACGCCACAATTCAATTCATCGCGGATGGTTGCAATCAGGCCGTACAACTCAATTTGACCGTTCACATCCACACCTTGCACTGGCTCATCCAGCACTAATAAATTTGGACGATTCAACAACGCTCGCGCTAACAGTAAACGTTGCGTTTCGCCACCAGACAACACATGCACTTGCGAATTTTCGAGGTGTGGAATACCAACTTTATTCAACGTAGGCGTAATGTCTTTTTTATTCACACCACGCACCAAGCCCAAAAAGTGCTTCACGGTCAACGGCAAGGTCGGATCGATGTGCAGCTTTTGCGGCATATAGCCGATACGTAGAGTGTTATGACGAATCACGCTGCCAGAAGACGGCTGTTGCAGGTCCAACAAGGTACGAATTAAAGTGCTTTTGCCACTGCCGTTTGGGCCAATCAAAGTGACGATTTCACCCTGATGCAGGGTAATATTAATATTGCTTAACAACTGGCGATCGCCAAAACGAATGCCAATGTCTTTTAATTCGGCTAAACGGGTACTCATGATGGTTGTGACCCTGTTTCGCGACAGTCTGCGCATAAGCCGGTCAGCTCAATCGTGTCTGAACGCAGCTCAAAACCCTGCTCAGCGGCTTTCGCAATCAAGGTCTTATGAATGTCTTGGTAGTCAAACTCCATGACATTTTGGCACTCATCACAAATTAAGAAGTAACCTTTGTGCGCTTTGTCTGCATGCGCGCACCCTAGGTAAGCGTTCATCGATTCCACTTTGTGAATAAGACCCGCAGAGATTAAGAAATCCAATGCGCGATACACTGTCGGCGGTGCAGAGTTAAAGCCCTCTTCTGCCAACTTTGCCAGCAATTGATACGCCCCTAAAGGGCGATGGCTTTGCCAAATAAGCTCCAACGCACGACGACGTACTTTGGTCAGGCGCTGGCCTTGCTCAGTACACACCGCTTCGGCGGTTTCCAATGCTTGTTCAATACACACATCGTGATTGTGTACATGCTCATGAGAATGCTTGTGTTCGGTCATTAGAATGCCCGCCCTGTTACCTGTAGGTCACTGTAAATCATCGTGACACTGATAAATATTAATGCGCACGCTGCCAACACCCCTAAAACCTTGGTGAGACGACGACGCCATTTGCTGGGGCTAAGGGCGAAACTACCGTCGCGGATCAATACACTGATCAACGCCAACGCCCCGACTGTAATACCCGTGCCCAGCGACATAACAAATGTCGCCAACACGCCCCATTTAAATATGCCAGTACTGGTGGCAAACAACAGCACCAATACAGCCCCCGTACAAGGGCGAATACCAATCGCAGAAACCATCGCAAGGGTACTGCGCTTGGCGGTAGATATTTCATCTTTAGGCGCTTCCAGCCGCGCATGATGGCTCGCATGTTCATGCCCACACGAATGCGGATGTTCGTGATGATGGGCTTCATGATGATGCTCGCAACTATGACTATGCTGATGGGCATGTTCGTCTTGACTGTGGTCGTGACCACAGCTCGATTTCCCTCGTGCCAAACGCCACAGCATCCAGACACCAATTAAGCCAATCGCAGCGTAAGACGCCAGCTCCAACACTTGTGTGGTTTCGGTAATACTGCCTGCTAAATCTAAGACCTGCGCCAATACCCAAACCAAGCTGATGGCAACCACGCCTTGTAATAGAGCCGAGGTAAACGACAGCTGAATGCCTTTACGTAATGGCGCTTTAGTAGACAATAGATAGGAGGCAATCACCGCTTTGCCGTGACCTGGTCCCGCAGCATGAAACACACCATACAAAAAGCTCGCCACTAACAAACTGCCCAGCAAAGCAGGATTTTCTTCTTTCGCCAGCATTTGCACCAAACGCGCCAGCTCACGATGAAAATCACGTTGCTGTTCCATGACCCAACGGCCCATTTCAAACACGATCACTTGGTCTGCTGCCAGCGCCACGCTGGAAAAGAACAGACCAAACACACCTAACCATTTCGCTATGCGCACCCTCAACTCCAACAGGCCATCAATATACTGTTATACTATAACACTGGTAGCATACAGGAAACGCATTCTCTGTTTTTTATCCTGCTGCAGGGTGTAAAAAGCCCATAACACCGCCCATAAAAATTTGCGCGGCCATCGCAGCCAAAATCAAACCGGTGATTTTCGATAGGATATTCAGGCCCGTGCGACCAAGAATCTTCTCAATCAGCGAACTGCAGTACAAAATCACGGCTAAGGTTAATAACGCACCGGTTAAGCCCATCACACCGATGACCAGATCCCAGCCTTTAAATTCGGCACCGTAGACCAAGATCGTACCAATGGTCGCAGGCCCAATAATGGTTGGCACCGCCAGCGGCACCACGGACACATCATCACGCTCTTCATTCGGCATACCGGTCGCATGGTTACGCGTACCGTCTTTCACCAAACTGATCGCCGACATAAACAGCAAGATACCGGAACCGATACGAAAGGAATCCAACGTAATGCCCAGCAGTTCAAACAAACCACTGCCGAAAAACATTAATAACAACGCAATGGCCAGAGCCGCAATAATCGACTTATTGGCAACTTGACGACGCTCAGAAGAATTCTGACCACGGGTCAACGCCAAAAACATTGACATCACAAAGAAAGGAGCAAACAGGAAAAAGAACTTAATCCAAGTGGAGATCAACAGACTCATATAAGGGGATACCTAATAAGCACCGCCACGCGATCAGCGTTGGGTCAGTGCCAATTTAATGCCAAAGCCCACCAGCAATATGCCGGTTAAGCCATCCAAGACTTGCGCCACTTTTGGTCGCGCCAGCCATACTCTTGCTCGGTGAACCATCACCGCAAGAAACGTTTGCCACACCATCGCTATGATAAAGTGAAGGGCAGCCATAAACAGAGATTGCGCCACAGCCGAATACGCTGGGTCAATAAACTGTGGCAGAAACGCCATGTAGAACACGATCGTTTTCGGGTTTAAGATATTTGACAGAATGCCCTGACGGAACGCACTTTTGGCCGTCACTTGACGACCCTCGGGGACATTCAGAGTTAAACCTTTGGGATGACACGCACTGCGCAGCGCCTGAAAGCCTAAATACGCCAAATACAAGGCGCCGGCTAATTTAAACGCAGTAAACAGCGTGGCCGACCCCAGCAAAATTACCGATAAACCGAGCGCTGACACCGTCGCGTGGGCAAACAAGCCTAGGCAAATACCTAAACTGCAGACAAAACCAACACGCCAGCCCGCCACAGCAGAGCTGCGCAGCACTAACAAGGTATCCACACCGGGGCTCATGGTTAGCACCGTAATAGCCAACAAAAATGGCAACCATAGAAAATGCTCTAACATGACACGCCCTCGTACGCAGCGATTAAAAAGACATCAATGCTCTAGGCATCGCATTGAAGATCGACCCAGCCTTCCATATAAAATTCATCCGCTTTCGCTTCGACTGGCGTACAGGTCTCGGCCAACATGCCAGTTAATTTGATCGGCCCAGCTTCCGGCACCACCATGGCAAAATAATTTTCAGGATCACCAAACCCCATACGCAAGGTATCACGACGTAAATCGATGTCTTCCGACAAGGTAATACCAAGGCGAACAGTCATAGCTTGATCTACTACTCCCACGTCCACCACATCGATCTGCGCTGGCGTGATCTCACGACCATCGACTTGCAGTCGAATAAAGTAATCGTATTGGGCAAGGTTGGTGATCGCCGTTGCCGCATCGGCTTTTTCAGCACTGGTTAATTGACCATCGGCGTTTTTATCAAACTCCATCAACATGTCCACACTGGAGAACACATCAAATTGCCAATAAGCTTCAAGAATCTGCACTTTCGGCGACGATAGGTTCACTTGATAGTAGGAATCGATCCAAATATGCGGATGCGCCAACGCCTGACCTGCACTAAACAGAGCAAGACCCGCGCCAATCAAGTGACTCCAGCGACCCATTAATTAATTCTCCGTCAGGCTCGGCACATGACGTACGCGCGCTTCCAAAATACGCTGAAACTCCATTGGATCATGCTGTTGCGCCAATCGTTCAGGATCATCTTTAGCACCGTGCCACGCCTCAAGTCGTGATAACCAGAAACGCAACGCCGCAATTTTCAACATATGTGGCCACGCCAAGATTTCCGCCGCATTTGGCTGGCGTTCATGAATGTAGGCATTCACCAACGCGTGGTATTTGTCCATATCCAACTCACCCGTTGCCATGTCCGAACACCAATCGTTCACAACGATGGCAAAGTCGTACATCAACCAAGAATGGCAAGCATTGTAGAAATCGATAATCGCTGACAGTTGCTCCCCTTCAAACAACGTGTTGTTGAAGAACAAATCACCGTGCACCGTACCTTTCGCCAACTGGTCGTCGTATTGCGCAATAAAAGTATCAAATTCAGACACTTGCTCTAACAATAAGTGCGCTTGCTCAGGCTCTAATTCTGGCGCAATAGCTTTAGACGTGCTGCGCCACCAATCCATACCACGATGGCTGTCACGCTGCTCCGGAAAATCCGTACCAGCGGTATGTAACTGCGCCAACACTTTGCCCATGATGCGACATGACTCAACCGTGGTGCTATCCATGATATCGCCGGGGAAACAATCCACAATGATCGCCGGGCGATCTTGAACCACGCGCAGACGCTCGCCTTGCTGATCGAGTAATGCGGCGGGCACATTAAAGCCCTTCTCTTGTAGATGTGACACCACATCCAAGAAGTACGGCACTTCATCAAATTCAAACTCTTCAAACAAGGTAAGAACGTATTTACCTGTCGTGGTCGTGAGGAAATAGTTGGTGTTTTCTACGCCACCTGAAATGCCTTGAAAAGACACTAATTCACCCAAGTTGTAATCGGCCACAAGGCCGCGCATGTCAGAGTCCGAAAGAGAAGTGTAAACAGCCAAAATCTGTACCTAAAATTATGTGGGATCAAGCGTAATCGCGTTAAGTCGCTTATGCTCCCTAATAAGTGCAAAAAGGTCAATTCGTTATCACAAAAACCTCAATATACAGGCATTTTTAGCGCGTTTGAGGACGATCACGGAACAGGTCGTGACATTTTCCACACACAATCCATACAGACCTTCGCGCCGCCATTGCCTACACTGAATATTGACGCTTTAAAAGAGTGCTGCAGTATCCGCTCGACCCCGTAAACAGGAATGGTTTCAATGCAACAAACTCTATTTTCGATAAAAGCAACGTATATAGCACTTCTATTGTATGGTGCTGTTGGCTTTATTATGGGAACCCTCCACCTATTCTCACCTACGGGTCATGTAATAGATCAAGTCGTGCCTTTATCATGTGGTATCGGCATCACTTTACTGTTGGCCTACTTCCATAAAGATCCCAGTAACCGACAAATCACCGCGATAAAGTGCCTTTATTTGGCCAACATTATCGCTTTCGTGATACCTGTGTGGTATTTCGTCCTAGGCGCTACCTGTTATGGTTGGCCCCTAATTGAAGAGTTCCCTCCGATCAGCGCTATCATCCTGATCGCCATGTCCGTGCTGATTTTTATGATTCCTAAATCATGGACACGCTACGTTATCTTAATGTGGATCTCGATCTGCGCGCCCATAGTATTGTTTCTGATCACCCACCCTTTACAACTGGAAACACCACGAGGCCGAGACCTTATGGTGCTGTTTGGGCCTGGGGGAGCGTTATTATTTATCGTTTTGTCGTATCAGCGTGAACTTCATGATCGTTTTGATCGAATTGAGGGAAGCCTAAAGTACTCTAGAAAACAAGCTGATACAGATTCTCTAACGAACATATCAAACCGCCGCGGCGTACTGTATTGGTTGAGCCAATACTCTACTGACACGGCCCACTTCACTGGCTTAATCATCGACGTTGATCACTTTAAAAGCATCAACGATACATACGGCCATGAAGTGGGGGATGACATACTCAAGCAGATATCAGTGATTTTAGCGGGCAGTTTAAGCGAACAAGATTGCCTTGCACGCTGGGGCGGAGACGAATTCGTGATCTTGCTACCCAACGCCACAGCAGCACGAGCAAAAGAAGTGGCCGACAACTGTCTAACGAATATCAGAAAAAACACCTTCCCAACCGTAGGGCAACTCACCTGCAGCATTGGTGTTGCTCATAATATCCAGTCCAACGACATTGATACCATCATCCGTCAAGCCGATGCTTGTCTGTACATCGCCAAACGACAAGGTCGAGACCAAGTAGTCAGCCGTTCATCTGAAGAATAAAGCATTAAGCGGCCACTCAGACCACTTTAACACTGTAAATTTCTGCTGAACGCCCTAGAATAGACGCCAATTACGGCGTTTTATAACAGAGGTTTTATTTTGGCTACGGACACATTAACAAGCACTTCCCCAATGGTTTTGGTAGACGGCTCGTCTTACCTCTACCGTGCTTTTCACGCGATTCCACCGTTAACCACCAGCGACGGCCAACCGACCAACGCGGCGCGCGGTGTGATCAGCATGATCCGCAGCCTAATCAATAACTACCCCAATTCGCCGATCGTGGTGATCTTCGATGCCAAAGGCAAAACCTTTCGCGATGAGATGTACAGCGAATACAAAGCACAACGCCCACCGATGCCGGACGACCTGCGCGTACAGATCGAACCGATCCACCGCATGATCGAAGCCATGGGCTTACCGCTTGTGGTCATTGACGGCGTCGAAGCCGACGACGTGATCGGCACCATTGCCAAGCAAATTGGCGAAGAAGGCCGCGAAGTGGTCGTCTCGACCGGCGATAAAGACATGGCGCAGCTCGTGACCGATAAAGTCACCCTAGTAAACACCATGACTGACACGGTGATGGACGTGGACGGTGTGAAAGACAAATTCGGCATTCCGCCGGAGTTGATCATCGATTACTTAGCGCTAATGGGCGACAAAGTCGACAACATCCCGGGCGTTCCGGGCGTCGGCGAAAAAACCGCCCTTGCCCTACTGCAAGGCATTGGCTCGATCAAAGACATTTACCAGCGCCTAGACGACATCGCTGCACTGGGCTTTCGTGGTTCAAAAACCATGAAGAAAAAGATGGAAGACAACCAAGAGATGGCCGAGCTGAGCTACCTACTGGCGACCATCAAATGCGACGTCGAGCTGCCGTTTGATCCCCACACGCTGAAAAACGAAGAGATTAACAAAGACGCTCTACGTGAGTGGTTCCAAAAGCTAGAATTCAAAACGTGGCTGCGCGACATCGACAAAGCCCCTGCCCACGGCATGGCTGACGACACCGTCAACAATGAAGATGAGCCGGTACAAGCGGCCAACATTGATGTGGACTACGACACCGTCTTAGATCAAGACAGTTTCTATGCATGGCTAAAAACCATCCAAGACGCTGACCTAGTGGCCTTTGATACTGAAACCACGTCGCTCAACTACATGGCGGCCGAGCTGGTCGGGTTAAGCGTCTCGGTCGAAGTGGGCAAAGCCGCGTACATTCCCGTCGCGCACGACTACGACAGCGCGCCTGAGCAACTGGATCGTGATTGGGTACTCGAACAGCTAAAACCTTGGCTTGAAGACGACACGCAAAAGAAAGTCGGCCAACACCTAAAATACGACGCCAATGTGCTGAATAACTACGGCATTACCCTGCGTGGCATTGCGTTTGACACCATGCTGGAGTCGTACATTTTCAACTCCACCGCTACCCGTCACGACATGAACAACTTGGCGACCAAATTCCTCGGCCACACCACCGTGAGCTTTGAAGACATCGCGGGCAAAGGTGCGAAGCAAAAAACCTTCAACCAAATCGAGTTGGAACAAGCGGCCTTTTACGCCGCAGAAGATGCCGATATTACCCTACGCCTGCACGAAGCCATCATGCCCAAGCTGGAAAAAGAAGGCGACTTGGTCAACGTGCTAAAAGACATCGAGCTGCCATTAGTGCCCGTATTGGCGAAAATGGAGCAAACTGGCGCCTTGATCGACCCCGAGCTATTGCACGCACAAAGCAGCGAGATCGCGGCCAAACTGCAAGAGATCGAGATCAAAGCCCACGAAGAAGCCGGTGAAAGCTTCAATCTCAGCTCACCAAAGCAGCTACAAGTAATCTTGTTCGAGAAGCAAGGGTTACCCGTCATCAAGAAAACGCCTAAGGGCCAACCGTCGACCGCCGAGCCAATCTTGCAAGAGCTGGCCGAGCAATACGAACTGCCGCGTTTGATTATGGAACACCGCAGCCTCGCCAAGCTCAAGTCGACCTACACCGACAAACTGCCCGAGATGATTCAAAAGACGGGCCGTATTCACACGTCTTACCACCAAGCTGTAACCGCAACAGGACGCTTGTCCTCGACCGATCCGAACTTACAAAACATCCCGATCCGTACCACCGAAGGTCGCCGTATTCGCCAAGCGTTTGTTGCCCCCGAAGGCTACAAGCTGGTGGCCGCCGACTACTCGCAGATCGAGCTGCGAATCATGGCACACCTATCACAAGATAGGGGGCTATTAGACGCCTTCGCCAACGACTTGGATGTGCACAAGGCGACGGCCGCGGAAGTCTTCGATACCACCGCGGAAGAAGTCACTACTGAACAACGCCGCCGTGCCAAAGCCATCAACTTCGGTCTGATCTACGGCATGTCGGCCTTTGGCCTGGCGAAGCAACTTGGCATTGGCCGCCCAGAAGCCCAGAAATACGTCCAACGCTACTTCGAACGCTACCCAGGCGTGCGCACCTACATGGACAACACCCGTGAGAACGCCAAAGAACAAGGCTACGTCGAAACCATCTT
The DNA here is from genome assembly GCF_001639725.1 of Marinomonas atlantica. Classification (GTDB taxonomy): domain Bacteria; phylum Pseudomonadota; class Gammaproteobacteria; order Pseudomonadales; family Marinomonadaceae; genus Marinomonas; species Marinomonas atlantica. The sequence goes on along the minus strand of NZ_LTAW01000001.1, from coordinate 413,618 downwards.
TGGTCGTCGCTTGTACCTTCCCGAGATCAAAGCGAAAAACGCCATGATGCGCCAAGCCGCCGAACGCACCGCGATCAACGCCCCTATGCAAGGCTCCGCCGCCGACATCATCAAACGCGCCATGATCAACATGCACCAATGGCTCGCCGACACCGACCTCGACGTGAAAATGATCATGCAAGTACACGATGAACTCATTTTCGAAGTGGCCGAGAAAGACCTTGATCCCGCGCAAGAGAAGATCGTTGAGATTATGCAGAATAGCAGCGAGATCGACGTGCCGCTGTTGGTTGAGGCTGGGGTTGGGAACAACTGGGACGAGGCGCACTAGGGCGCCCGCACCCTATAGACAACCATCTAATTTAGTATGTAAGGAAGGCTCATGGACAAGCAAATTCAAGTAGAAGTTCAGGGAGATCATTTAGATAAGGTATCTAAGGCCAACGCTCTAAATGCTATATCTGAATTGGTATGGAATGCCTTAGACGCTGATGCCAACAAAGTTGAAGTATTAGTAGATGCTGATGATATGGGACTATCTGCCATTCATATAAAAGACGATGGGCATGGTATTCACTATGATAAAGCATCAACCTATTTTAGGGGGCTTGGTGGCTCTTGGAAGAGTACCCATGGTCTTTCACCAGAAGGTAGGGCTCTACACGGAAAAGAAGGCCAAGGCAGGTTCAAATCATTTTCAATTGGTCGAGTCGTTGAGTGGAATACTAGGTTCAACTCAAAAGATGATGTTTTTTTTGAATATAAAATACAGGGGGTTGCAGATAACAAGAAAACTTTCTCCTTAAGTCCACAAGCACAAAGCCAAGTTACTACATCGGGAACTAAAGTCTCTATTTATGAACCGTTGAAAGAATTCCCCTCACTAACTAATGGTCGACTCGCAGAACATCTTACTTCGACATTTGCTACCTACTTATCCACGTACAAAAATGTAATGCTTTATATTGATGGAGAGCGTATCAATCCTGATTCTGTAATCTCTAATACAGAAGTAATTGAGTTACCTAAGGTGTTTTATGAAAAAAAAGAATTTAATTATGAACTTCAAATAATTGAATGGAAAATATCAACAAAAAATCAAATTCAACTATGTAACAAAGCGGGCTTTCCTCTACTACCACTAGACAAAAAGGTTAAAGGAAGCAGGAGTGTTTCATTTACTGCATATTTGAAATCTGACCATATTACAGAGCTAAACAGGCAAGGCACGCTTGGTTTAGGTGAATTAGAAACATCTTTGAAAGCGCCAATAGAAGAAGCCATTAAACATATTAAAGATTACTTGATAAGAAGAAAAATTGAGCAATCTTCAGATCAATTGGAAAAATGGAAAAACGAAAATGTCTATCCATATAGAAATGCTGTTAGTGGTCATGTTGAAGTTGCTGAAAAGCAAATGTTTGATTTCCTTGCGCTTAATATCAACGAACTGGTTCCTGAGTTTGACAAATCAACATTGCAATTGAAAAAGTTACAATTGAGCCTGCTAAAGCAAATTGTCTCAACTCAACCCAGTGATCTTCACACAATTTTGACTGAAGTACTGAGTTTAAGCGAGCAAAAACAAAAAGACTTTGCAGAGTTACTTAAAGACGCATCTCTTTCGGCCATTATCAGCACCACAAAAGTCATAACCGACAGATTAAAATTTTTAGCTGGAATTGAAGAAATAATATTTAACCCTGAACTAAAGAAAGCACTCAAAGAGAGAAGCCAGTTGCACAAAATAATTGAAGACAATACTTGGATCTTCGGTGAACAATTTGCGCTATCTGTAAGCGACCAATCTTTAACACAGGTATTACGTAAGCATTTAGATAACCAGGGCATTGAGATTGTCACAGATACACCAGTTAAAAGATTAGATGACTCTGTTGGTATTGTAGATTTAATGCTAACCAGAAATATTGCCCGAAATCATCCTACAGAACGTGAGCACTTAGTTGTTGAATTGAAAGCACCTAAAGTAAAAATAGGACAAAAAGAGATTAATCAAATTGAATCTTACGCATTCGCGGTTGCTGATGATGAACGATTTAATACTATAAATACTAATTGGCACTTCTGGATTATCTCAAATGAATTAGATTCTTATGCTAAGCATAGACTAAGTAGTGACAAATTAGACCAAGGTATTTTGCATAGCGCCAATGGCATTACTATTTGGGTAAAAACTTGGGGGCAACTCATAAATGAATGCAAGCATCGCCTAGAGTTTATAAGACAACAACTAAATATCAATATCGATAGTTCTGATGGCTTAGAGTTTTTGCGAAAAAACTATGCTGAGTTAACTGAAAGTTCTGATAGCTAACATAATGCCTTGGTCTTGGAGAAAAAATGGCTTTACTAAACAAAAAATACAGGGAGTTGAAGCCCGAAGATCAATACATTGCAGATAGTGTTGTGTTAGCTCAAGCATGGAAAAAATCACAGCAATATATTCGTTCTACTAATTGGTATGCAAATACTTTTGAGCTAGATCGTTCAACCTTATCACTAGCCAAGAATTTGAGCCTTTGGGTGAAAGAACTTGAAGGGCTTGATTACGAATTAACTCCACTAAGATTAGTCCCAGCACCAAAATCAACAAGCTGGGTATTTGTTGAACAATTCAGAACAATTGGTGTCAGATGAAAATTAACCTGCTTATATGAAAAGTCATTATAAATTTAAAAAGTATCTGACCTAGGTTTATAAGGAGTCAGGTCCTTTATACGCCGAACCATAAACAATACAATTCACAAGGATGCCACTCTACTAGTGTTTGAAAATTCTTGGCTAACATGGTTCACCATAATATTAAAAACTAAGAGAAACATAATTCAAAAATATCGATTAAAAAAGGGTTTTAAATAATAACTACCTTTAGCCTGAAACAGGCATATATATTATTGGAGATAGAATTGAACAGAGGAATTTTTAACCATATTCTTAGTGAAAAGGATTATGAAGCATCTCTAAAGGAATGGGTTGTTGAGCTAGAGCATAACCATATGTATTGGTATGACTTAATTGAAAACAACAGTGAAGATTTCAACAGCAAAAAGTCCACTATAGATCAGGCAAAATATATAAAAAAAAAGGTCAGTGAGTGCTTAGAAAAAAGATTCATATACTTCATATGTTCGAGAAAAAAAGTTAGGTTTTGCACTCAAACTCTACCGGTGCTTACTCCATTTATGAGCCTCATGAAACTAAGAGTTTTGACTGGAAGAGAAAGAGAAGTTAAAGAATTTGTTTTTGAAACATGGTTCGACCTATATGGAAATCCAATCTACCCTGAATTTGACTCAGCTGGTCGGTTCATAATTTTCAAAGACAAGTTAGAAACAATTAATACAGTATATTCAATTCACGATTTCTTACTGACTTTTGAAATAAACTTAAATATTTCAAGTGAAATACACTACGTAGGCTACACCAAAAATCCACCAAAGAGACCTTTAAACGGTGAGCATGGTGGTCTAACAAGCACTCTGTACAATATATCAAATGAAGAAAACGATACAATAATTTTTTTTAATGTATTTAAAGTTCAGTGTTTTGCAATAAACAAAGAAAGAAACATGGAATTCTTGATATCAAACGCCATGACAAATGAGATAGGCACTAAAGAAGAAGGCTCCATTATTGAAAAAAGTTTTATTTTTTATTTTGACGCTCTAGTACAGAAAAAAAATAAGAAAAGGGAGAAATCCGAATTGAAAAATAGCCTTAAAAGAATAGGCAAAAAAAACAAAATAAATGAATTACAATTTTATTATGAATTAAATAGCAAAAGTGAATACTATAATTTCTCATCTTCAAAAATCAAACCTTCCTATAGGCATTTATTCACGGTAAGACTACAAGAAGATAATCTTACAGTTACAGAAGGAGCTTCTAGGTTTGAAGAAGCACTAGCCTAAGGTCTTAACTGGCCACCCACCTGTAGTGGTCAACTGGAATAATTGGGGTCAGATGAAAATTTAATCCATCTGACTCGGCTTTCTAAACAAGCGGGGAATAGCAATGGTAAGCCAGTTTTCGGAAGGGATGTTAATTCGTTATAGGGTTTGGGATACTTTGACATGGCTGTGCTGGCTTTACGTTGCGGCCACCGACCTGCTAGCCTCTTCTGACAGAAACTCCTTAGAAAGTTTGGTCTTAGCCTCAAAGAATACTGCCTCAGGGAACAATTGGGGTCAGATGAAAATTTAACCCATCTGACTCGGCTTTCTTCCACGCTTCTTTGGTGTCACTCGCCTTCCCGTTAGCGCCTCGATCTCTCCTTTAAATCTGCCATTCCCCAACGCCATATCGGATTGGGTGGCATTGCGAATACATCCGAGTTCTTCTTCTGGTATATGATATTTGAATAGTGCTTGGTAACGCTTCGCTCGCGTTCGTTGCTGAAGACTAAGTTTGAGGTAAAGCTCGTGCGGTTGCCAAAGTCCACTTTGCAATTCGAGTGTTTCTTGGGCATGAAATCGGTAGCTCGACCATTTGTAGTCGGCAGGGTGAGACACCATGTTTGCTCTAACGGGGTTGAGCTCGATATAGCGCTGACAGATAAAAAAGTACTCCTCAGCGCTTATGACACACGACTTAAAACGCCCTTCCCATAATGTACCGGTTCTTTGGTAGGTATGGTTGAAATAACGGACATAGCGGCGACCCAGTGCTTGCATCATCTTAGATATTCCGCCCTCTATTATCGGCGTGCAAGTAAATGTATATGGTTGGTCATAAAGACCCATGCATGCACTTTTACCTGATACTGATAGGCATATTCTGTTAACCAGTGCGCATAAGCGATGAAGTCATCTTCACTGGCAAAACACACTTGGCGGTTATTGCCACGTTGGATAATGTGTTGCGGGATACCAATAGGACAAAGTCGGGGAAGCCTGGCCATATTTCACTCCTTTGAAATTAGCTTTACTGAAAAGACCCTGATATGAACATCCTATTCGTATCAGGTTAGTTAACATCTTATGACAAACACTTATTAGGTCAATAAGGGGATCATTGCTCTATATTTTCATCTGCCCCCAATTTCATTGAGCAATATACTTCTCAAAAATGAGCATTTCAGAGAATTTTGAGAAATATATTTCCCATAAATAACTCAAATCGTCTAAAATGAGCATCATACTGCTCATTTAGGTGTTTTATGAAATCCCTTACTATCCAAGCACTGTTCAACCAACAGTGGCGTGATATCGCTATCATCAATATGGCTGAGCCGGAGAAAGGCAATGCTAGTCCATGTAGCCTTGGCTATGAGATGGATTATTCCATTGAGTGGCTTGACTACGATGATGAGCATGCTTGTGGGCTGATGCTTCCGGTGCAAGTGATGATTCAGAAAGAAGGCGGCGAATACCGCTGGCACGCCATCACGGAAGAATTAGAAGACCTTTGCCCTAGTGATATTTTATTTTCGGCACTGCAAAACACCGCTCAAAAACTTGTTGGGCTACAGAATAGATTAACGGAGCGCGGCGTCGCAGAACGTATTTTAAGTGTCATTCAAATCGAATGGCTGGAAACGAAACTGACTCGTTGGGGGCTCCTATGAGTATGACACCTGCCGAACGCCAGGCCTTATTGGTACGACTACTCCAACAACACTTACTAGGCGAAATAAGCCAAGGGCAAATGCTTAAAAAGTTACGTAAAGAGGTCTTAGGGTTTTCTCAAACTCGCTATGCGGAGTTGGTCGGAGTGAGTCGTCGTACGCTAACAGATATTGAGCAAGACAAAGGCAACCAAGCTCAATCAATGATCGACACCGTATTTAAGCCCTTCGGCATTAAATCTGGCCTAACGCCAATTCATCCACATGTAGCAAAACATATGATGGCTAGCGAGGAGCTAGGTGGCAGTTTAAAAATTGGGGTCAGATGAAAATTAATCCATCTGACTCGGCTTTCTTCCACGCTTCTTTGGTGTCACTTGCCTACGTATAAAGCTAACCCTCAAACATTTATTTGTGATGTGATTTTTATAGCGAACCTTATGTACTGCTAGACATGTAGAGGTCGTGGATCACAGTGGACGGCTTAGTCCAGTCTCGCTACTATGCGTATGATATAACTCTTAATTAGTAATTATGACAAAGACTTACTATGAAAATTCTCCTATGCACAGGGCTTGCTTTGGTGGCGGTTGCGCATACTGGCTACCTCGTTTTGAATGATGATGCCACGACAAGTACTGCGAATGTCACTGCTAGTGATACGGATGTCACGACTAGCACAGCAGATGTCTCAAGTAGTGATGCAGAAACACTCTGCCAAGCAGACGAAAGTGTCTCTTTTTCATGTGACACAAACGCTAAAACTGTGTCCGTGTGTCGCAACACGGATGACAAGTTAGTTTATCGCTTTGGTAATACAGAACAAATTGAGAAGGAGCTGGTGTCTGAGGTGAATTTTAGTCGTACAGCCTACAGTGGCGGCGGCGAAGGCCATTTAACGTTTACTGATGGCGACTATCGATATGTCGTTTACTCTGTTATCAGTAACGGTGAATGGCAAGACGATGGCACCCGTGAGAAAGAGACGCGCGGTGGCATTTATGTGCTTAAAGGTGATCAGGTGCTAAATGATATTCAGTGCCAGAACTATTCCGGTAAACCCACCATCCATAATTTACCCGCCTACGAAGAAGAGCCTTTTGAATACTTTGACTAAATTAATTGAACAATTGGAGTCAGATGAAAGTCAACCCCATTATTGGGTATCTCCATTCTTTAGTTCTATTCTAACGCCATGTCATGATTTCGTTAGGTCTTAAAAAAATCAATTAGACAAGTCTCTTTTAAGGGAGTTACAACCCTCTTTTAATTCTGAAAATTTTTCATTTTTTATCGCACTTAAAAATGTTTATCTTTTAATAAATCGCAATAGATATCTAAGGGAATAAACAGTGAAGTATCAAAAACAAATTGAGAAAATCCGTTCAGGAAACATGACTAGAAGCGAGCTTTCAAAACTTAAAGACAATGCAGAAAGCAAGTTAGCTAAAGGCGACTCAGATGCCCAAGATGTTATTAAAGCAATTCACGCATCTTCTCCAAAAGATGGCTACATCCTCTTTATGGGCTTTTGCCCTGGAGCGAATTTTGACAACCGCTTAGATATCAAATGGAAGCAAGAAAGCATCTGTCGATTTGACTTTGATAAAAGCGAACATCAACTAAAGCGCTTTAGTACAATTTGTACTGGTGATTTAGTGGTTCTTAAAAAACGAGAGAAGTTTGGTGAAACCATGAAGGTTTATGGTCACGGCCGAGTCAAGTCAGTCAAATACGATGAAAACAAATCTCGCTATCTCGAGATGGTCTGGTCAAAGCAAGACGAAATAATTGAAGTACCATTGATGGGTTGTAACTCAACTGTGGATATTAAGTCTATGCCAACCGTCGAAGCCTCTATGCCAAGTGAGTTTTTTAGCTGGTTAGCTGAATAAAACTAAAGTAAATGGAACAATTGGAGTCAGATGAAAGTTAATCCATCTGACTCGGTTTTCTACCTCGCTTCTTTGATGTCACTCGTCTCTCTATTAACGTCTCGATCTCACCTTTAAACCTCTCAATCCCCAACGCCATATCGGATTGGGTGGCATTGTAAATACGTCCGAATTCTTCTGGTATATGATGTTTGAATAGTACAGTAACGCTTCTCTCTCGTTCGTTGCTGACGACAAAGTTTGAGGTAAAGCTCATACGGTTGCCAAGGGCTACTTTGCAATTCGAGTGATTCTTGGGGGCATGAAATCGGTAGTTCGACCATTTTTAGTCTATGAGGTGAGGCAGGCCACCACACCTTAAAAAGGTGATTACTTAGTAGCGATCAAACTTCAACTCATCGCCTCATTCAAGTTCTCGTTATTATGTTTTTTTAGAACCTTTGCTCCTAAAAGTATGAACTCTGCACTTCAATTTTAATAGAAACTCTGAAAGTCATAGCGACGTATCTTGTCGTATTGATACGATAATATACCCAAAAAATTGGAGGGCTAACAATGGACTGATTTGATAAAAATTTCGAAAGTTTGCGTTTAAAAGTGTTTGCTAAACAGTATCCGGAAATCATGAAATATGAAGGTAAGCTTATCTTTATTGCGGAAGATAATGAAGACTATTTTAGTCATGGATGCTGGATATTAGAAGATCATATACAGAAAATGATTATTGATACTGACTTTAAACTTCAATTAATATTACTTATTGAAATTTTAATGCAGCATCGGAGCCAACATAATGTAACTCCAAGAAAAGAAGGAATAGTATTTTTTGGACATGGAGATATAACCATAAAATGGTATCCTGCTGGATCAGGTCTTATTTAAGGGTGAATAATTTCAGCCTAATATTGTCAGACTTTTAAAATAAAAAAGCTTTAATATAAATATAGGAATTAATAAATGAGTAGCAAAAATATTGTTTTAGTACGTAGTCCACAACAGCTAATTAAAGAAAATTTAGCTGGTTATGGTTGGGGGTGCATAGATTTTTCAAGCTACTCATCTGCATCTGAAATTCATACATCATTACGTGAAGATCATAATGTCAATTTAGGCCGACATAAGAAACAGATCCAACGTTTCTTTCAAATAAAAGAAGGTGATCTTGTAGTTGTGCCTATTCCACGAGCAATTGTTTTAGGCATAGCAACAGGCAAAAAATCATTTCAGGAAGGCATAAACTATGGTGAAAACCAAGTTGAAGTTGCTTACTTTCGTGATGTCGATGGCAAAGTAATACGTATACCGCGTTCCAAACTCTCGCAGGGGTTAGAAAGTCGATTAAAAATACGATTTTCAATCGCTTCTCTGAAGGATTTTCAAGATGAGATTAACGATTACGTTGATCAACTTAAAGAAAGTGGCAGCGTGTGTTTTGACACAATATTTCAGCAGAAATTAGACGATGCGGTTGATACATTTAAGTCAGCGTTGTTAGATAGCTTAAAAAATGGTCAAACAAACCTAAAAAGTGGTGGTAATGGTTTAGAACGGCTTCTTAAGGAGCTTCTTGAGATTGAAGGATATACAGCTCATATTGAAGCTAAAAACAAATCCTCAGACATTTCTGATATAGATATCTCTGCAACAAGGACGGACCCAGTTTCCTCTAATCGAGTATTTATTCAGGCCAAACACCATTCAGGGAATACCGACCGTCATGGAATTAAACAGCTTATTGCTATTGATGAGCAGGAACATCATGATAAGTGGCTAATCACAACAGGAACCGTTACAGAAGAAAATCGCAAGTATGCTGAGGAGCATGATATAAAAGTAATGGATGGCAAGGAGCTGGTTGACTGGATATACCATAGAGTTGATCGTTTGAGTTCCTATACAAAAGAAGTGCTGAAAATTGTGTTAGAGCCGCAACATATTCTTTAAGGCTTCTAGTCAAAGAAAAAATAATTGGAGTCAGATGAAAGTTAATCCATCTGACTCGGTTTTCTACCTCGCTTCTTTGGTTTCACTCGCCTATTTTCATCTGACCCCAATTTAAAAGCTTTTACTAACCCCATACGCCCGTTCGAGCTGTCTCTTTGACATACTGCTGGAAACTTTTAGCTGGTCGCCTAAGTACTTTCTCAATCATGTTTGTGGTGCTTTCGTTACGGCCGTCTAATACATTTTCAAAAAGTTCATTGATGAGCCAGGCTAGGTCATCAGGTAACCCTTGCGCTTTAGCCCCTAACAAGTAATCGTCAATGGAGGCGGTGGCAAACGTTATCTCTTGCCCAGTCGCTTCGGCAATTGACTCAACGCATGCTTCAAACGACAGTAATTGAGGACCTGTAATTTCCAGTAAAAGGTTGCGCAAATCAGTACGGGTCAATGCAGCCACAACAACATCGGCGATATCATCCACATCAATAAATGGCTCGTCTGCTTTTGGTTTGGGTAATACCAATTGCCCTGCATTTATTCCCTCTAGCATAAAGCTTTCACTGAAGTTCTGCATAAACCAGCTAGCTCGCACGACATTCCATTCCAGTCCACTTCCAATCAGTAGCTGCTCTGCAAGCTGAGCGCCCTCTTCTCCACGCCCTGACAATAAAACAATATGTTTTACTCCCAAAGATTTGGCCAGCTCAACAAAGGCTCGAATGTCTTCCGCGGCTTGGGGAACCGCTAGATCAGGAAAGTACGTCACGTAAGCGCTGTCTACTCCTTGTAAAGCCTTTGACCAACCAGATCTATCTGTCCAATCGAACGGATATTCACTGTTTCTCGAAAGTGCTCGCACCGAATACTCTAATGCTTGCAATTGTGCCAAAACACGTTGGCCGGTTTTACCTGTAGCGCCAACAATGGCGATTTTTTTTACTTTCATGGGTACACCTATTTCATTAGTAAGAAGTTGCTTAATCAACGTCATCAGAGAACAAAACCAAGTGTACAGGGTCAATCTTTGACTCTTAATGATCATATATCTATACTTTTTTGCAGTTCGTCCAAAATGAGAGTTCATCGTGACAACATCTTCCAAACGAGAGATATCCGCACTTCAAGACATACTCGGAGAAACACTCTATTCATTGAGACTTGAAGGGGCCCTCTATTCAAAGTCAGAATTAACCGCTCCTTGGGGAATAGATATGCCCCCAATGGAAGGGAAAATGATGTTCCACATCCTGACTAAGGGAGAGTGCTGGCTTCGCTTAGCGAATCATGAAGATATTTATCTAGCAGCTGGCGACATTGCTTTATTGCCGCGAGGCGAGGGGCATCAAATTGCTTGTGATCAAAGCGTCGAATGTAAGCCTTTCTTTGAGATACCGGCCACTCAAGTTTCAGAACGGTTTGAACGCATTCAACACGGCGGTAACGGTGAAGAAAGCTTACTGACCTGTGGCGTGATCAACTTAGACAATTTGACCGCTCGAAAACTTGTGTCGCAATTGCCTCCTCTGATTCATATAACCAGTAAAGATTCAGAGCTGCCAGCGTCACTTCAAACTCTTTCCAAACTGATGGAAAAAGAAGCCGAAACGCTCCGTGCTGGTGGTGAAGCGGTGCTATCAAGTCTAGCGGATATCATCGTGATCCAAGTGATCCGTTACTGGATAGAACATGCACCTGAAGCAAACGAAGGTTGGCTGGGTGCACTGAAAGATCCCAAAATCGGCAAAGCACTTGCACTGATGCATGACCACCCCGAATATGCTTGGACGCTCGATCAACTCTCTCATCAAGTAGGTATGTCCAGATCTGGATTTTCTGCACGTTTTACCGAAGTGATGGACATATCTGCCAAGCAATATCTCACCGAATGGCGAATGGCGATGGCACGCCAAAGAATTATGCATTCGCCTGTTTCGCTTATAGAACTTGCAGAGGAGTTTGGTTATACCTCCGAAGCCGCCTTTTCACGTGCGTATAAACGCGTGTTTGGCGTACCGCCACTGCGTGAGAGGCGGTTTAAACAATTAGGGTCAGATGATAATTAATCTATGAACTACGAATTGGCTTTGGCAACAATCCTTTCTAGTAATGGCATCCATTCGCTTTCGACCTTTAGTTCGAAGCACTCTTCTAACGCAGCAGCCAATTGCTCAGGGTTTAATTCTCGTTGCTCCGCGATTCCGTTGCGTGGACGAATTGTTAGACGATTGTTCAATAACGCATAACGAGCGTCCGGTGTTGCTCGCGCCATCATTAAGATGTTGCGAAATTTGGATTGGGGGCTAGCCGAGGTAAACCAGTTAGCGACGTCAATATCGATAGGCTCTTGAGGTTGGCTGCCAATGTCGTATAGATCTTGCCACTCTTCCTGAATATTAACCTGCAACAGCCAGCCGTGATTGTGAGCCTTAAAACGAAACGCTTCATGTTGCCCCTGTTGCGCTTGATCAGTGTCCAAGCGCAATGGATCGGTCAGAACCATGCCACCAAAACCGACATCTGCTAGCCACCATTCGCCGTCGATGCGAACTCTTAGAACTTGGTGAGTTCTTGGACCAAGCGGCATATTATCGGGTTGTCGCCAAACGGTACGGGCCATTAACGATTCGACTTCAAACCCCAGTTGTTTGAGCACCTGCATAAAAAGAGCGTTGTGCTCAAAGCAGTAACCGCCACGGCGATGATCGATTAATTTTTGCTGGATATTATCGATATCCAGACTAATGCCACGATCAAGCAGAACATCAATGTTCTCGAAGGGAATATGTGCAGGATGTAGCGCGTGAATGGCTGTTAGGGTTGAAAGCTCTGGTGTAGCTGGCCCTTGATAACTAATACGGGCAAAATAGTTTTGCAGGTGAATCATATCTCATTCCTTTTGATAAGCAGCATGCTGAATCGGCGTAGAATATTAACAGAAAACCAGCGTTTTTTTGTGCCAAGACTAAAAGTGAAGGAAACGTAATAAAAAGCAAAGCAAACTAGTTTTTAGTTCCCGTGTGCTAGCATGGGTGAGCTGCATCATTGAAGGCACAACAGACGTGGCTAATGTATTTTTTGGCTAATAGATCAGTCGTATCGTCCACGGTTAGTAATTATTCACTTAACTGCGAATTTAAGTTGTCTATTTTCTGCCTTAGTTACGCATCATGGATAGGAATGTTAAATATGAGCAAAACCAAACGAGGCCAAGAAGCCAAGAAACCTGGCGGTATCCCTTTCAGAGGATGGTGGGATATTAGCAAGCGCATTTTTGATCAAATGGGGCGCGACAACTTATCTTTAGTGTCAGCAGGAGTGGCTTTTTACGGCTTGCTAGCGATCTTTCCCGCCATCGCTGCCCTAGTGTCCATTTATACTGTCTTCGCATCGCCCATGGAAATCAGCGAGCATTTGGCTAAATTCGTCACTGTCCTCCCTGAAAGCTCCAGAGAACTGATTTTATCGCAAATCTCAGACTTCTCTCAGAGCTCTCAAGCTAGCTTGAGTTTAAGCGCCACCGGCACACTTCTGATTACCATTTGGAGTAGTTCAAAAGGTAGCCAAGCGCTGATCACTGCTTGCAACATTAGCTATCGCGAACACGAAAGACGCTCATTTTTTAGGGCTTTGATGGTGCGCTTTTTGTTTGCTGTTGGTGCTATTTCGGTGGCGATTTTTGCCCTTTTCATCATTGGTATTTTGCCCATTGCTTTGAATTTAATCGGACTTAAAAACAGTTTAGACTTTTTGATCAAGGCTCTGTCCTGGCCGCTACTGGCCTTTATGTTTCACTTTGCTTTGGTGCTGCTATACCGCTATGCCCCCCATCGTAAAGTAGCAAAGTGGCGCTGGATCACCTTAGGTTCGTTTATTGCTACGATTTTGTGGATTGTTGCATCGGTAGGCTTTTCGTTTTATGTCTCCAATTTTGCCAGTTATAACAAAACCTACGGCTCTCTTGGTGGCGTGGTCATCATGCTCATGTGGTTGTACATCAGCGCCTACATTGTCATCTTAGGCGCTGTGATTAATGCGGCCACCGAGCAGCAAACCGAAAAAGACAGCACTGAAGGTCCGGCTAAAGCGTTAGGTGAACGCGGCGCCTACGTTGCCGATCATGCGCCCATTAAAAACGAATAATGAAAATCGTCTTTAATGGGGCTTACAGCTAGGTAAAAATCCAACTCAAAGCGCTCATCGTCATTCTGAAAATGGTGGCTGTTTATTCAATAACTGAACATCAACATTAGCCTCAGTCTGCGGCGAGCGCTGCACCTAAAAAATCAAACACTGTTTTACACACTCGATTACGCTTTAAATCTTCGTGCATGGTAAGCCACATATCAAGAGAGAGCGCGAGCTGGCCAGGCAATACGGAGATGATTTCAGGGTCGTCAGCAACCAAGCCGCTTTGACAAACACCAATGCCGACGCCCGCTCGCAGCATAGCCAGCTGAGCTAGGCTGCTGTCTGAACGATATTGAAACAGAGTACGGTCCAATGCCATTGGAAAAGCTGCTGTATGGTTGCGAATATAGTCAGACATTGTGTCGAAACCTATGAGTGTATGTTGACTCAGGTCTGCGACAGTCCGCGGTGCTGAATGTTGATTAAGGTATGTTCGATGGGCATAAAAGCCTAGTTCAAGTTGACCGATTAACCGCGCCACGAATGCGTTCTGGGTGGGTCGAAACATGCGCAAAGCAATATCTGCCTCTCGGTATAGCAGGTCATGGGGAGCATCTGAAACGACCAATTCAATCACTAACTCAGGGTAAGTGTGCCGGAGTTTTGCAAGCACAGGCGGGAGAATTTCTACTCCAACCACCTCACTGACGCTGATTCGAACGGAGCCACTTATGCCCTCTCCTACCCGTTGCGCCGAGCGCTGAATCGATGCCGCCGTGGCGGCCATCTGCTGCGCATGAGGCAACAGTTCATGGGCAACATCTGTTGCCACAAACCCTGTTTGAGTACGAATAAACAAGCTCACATTCAGCGCTTTTTCGAGCTCTGTGATATGGCGTCCTATGGTCGGCTGGGTAGAGCCTGTGACTCGAGCGGCGCCAGATAAGGATCCCTGCTCCATAACGGCTAAAAAGGAGTGGTATAACGTCCAGTTAATGGCTTTATCCATAAATTTTTGTATATCCGATAGGCTATTTTAGACAATTTCATATACCTAAAAGAGTAGCTAATGTTGTCATATTCGACCACTACAAAAAGGCAACAAGATGACGGCTACACAACATCTACAATCGACATCACGTCCAATAGGTACTCATGATTTGGAAGCCAGTAGAGCCTTGGTCTTAGGCGCAACAGGCAATTTTGGCTCAGCCATTACTCAGCGGCTGTTACAACAAGGCTGGCATGTCACTGCACTTAAGCGAGATTTAACAGGTTTACCCTCAGACGCTAGGATCGATTGGCGACAAGGCGACGCACTCAACCAAAAGGATGTCGTCAACGCCTGTCAGGGATGTCAGATAATTGTGCATGCAGTCAATCCTGCAGGGTATCGTAACTGGGAGACGCTTGTTATACCGATGCTGGAGAATACATTACAAGCAGCACGACATCATCAAGCATGCGTTTTCGTGCCGGGCAATATATATAACTTTGATGCGCATGCAGGTACCCACATTGGAGAAGACACACCCCAACAACCCTCCAGTAAAAAGGGACAAATACGAGTATTAATGGAGCAAAAGTTACAAGCGTTTGCACAGCAAGGAGGACGCTGTGTTGTGGTTCGCTGCGGTGACTTTTTTGGCCCAAGCAGTAACAGTGGCTGGTTTGAAAAAGGGATTGCGCCTAAAGGGGCCACTAGTAAGCGTCTCTTTAATCTTGCTGAACCAGGGATAGGCCATCAGTGGGCCTATATTCCAGATGTGGCGGAAGTCATGATGCAACTGATCTTGCGTCGCCATGAGCTTCCCGATTTTGCTCGTTTTCACATGGCTGGTCATTGGGATCATGATGGTAAACAAATGATCAATACCGCAGCGCAGGTCATTGCTCAACAACGAGGCAGTAGGCCCTGTATTAAAACCTTTCCTTGGTGGTTGATTTGCGCAGCCTCTGTGTTCAATCCGACCTACAAGGAGCTGCTTGAAATGCGCTATCTTTGGCAACACCCACTGCACCTAAGCAATGAAAAACTAATCGCCTTACTTGGCACTGAGCCACATACTCCATTAAAAGAAGCCATCACTGAAACTTTAAATGAATCATAGAGGGATGGTTGATCTGAAATGTCCCACTGCTTCAAAAAATATTTAACACGTCTGTGGATACACGTTAAATTTATCCACAGATCCTCTAACACGGCCAGCTCCTATGCAGACACTTATCATTATTGATCAACAAGAAGGCATCGATCATCCAAAGCTGGGTGCACGTAATAACCCCGATGCTGAGCGCGTTATGTTGAAACTGTTAGCAAAGTGGCGCAAACAAGGCTGGCCTGTGGTGCATGTTATTCACCGCTCTACTGAGCCAGATTCGGTGTTCTGGCCCCATGAAGCCGGCTTCATGTTGAAAGCGGCATTTCAGCCAGTTGGCGATGAGACGTTATTGGAAAAATCAGTGCCGTGCGCTTTTACCAACAATCGGCTTGCTGAAACTCTCACTCAACTTGGCAGTGATGAATTGATCATTGTCGGCGTCGCTACCAATAACTCCATTGAGGCCACTGCCAGAACAGGCGGGAACCTTGGCTATAAGGTTTGGGTCGTGGCGGACGCATGCTTTACCTTCGCCAAGCACGACTACTTCGGCACACCACGCAGTGCAGACGAAGTACACGCCATATCCCTCGCTAATTTAGATGGGGAATACGCTACAGTGATAAACAGCGATGCTATAGAGACCACGAATGCCAAGGTTGCAACTCAATAGGTCGACAAAACCCACATGTTGATTTTCTTTGAAAGATAAATAACGCCATTGTCGAGTATTTAGCGTAGATATTTCGATATCTGCCCCTAATTTCCAAGAAATGGTATTATGTGCATCTACTTTAACTTTCAGACGTAGAACAACAGTCATGAGAACCGAATTTGTCACCATCGGATTAACCAATCCAAAGAGTACCGAGAATGTCGGTTCCGTTATGCGGGCAGCAGGCTGCTATCAAGTTGATAAAGTGCTGTATTCGGGAGCACGTTACGACCGTGCTATGAAAATGTCCACCGACACCAAAAAGGTGTCTAATGCCATCCCGCTACTGCACCTTGATAGTTTGGCAGCGCTCAATTTTTGTGATGCCGTTGACGACGACACTCAAATCGTCTGCGTTGACTTAATTCCTGGCGCTACGCCATTACCCGCGTTTTCTCACCCCGATAAAGCGCTCTACATCTTCGGCCCAGAAGATGGAACCATCGCCCAAAGTGTAGTGGATGCTGCCGATCATGTCGTGTTTGTGCCCACTGTCGGATGCATGAATTTAGCGGCATCCGTAAACGTTGTTTTATACGACCGTTTGGCCAAATCTGCCAAAGCGATTGCAGGGGATGACCTAATACGAACATCGAAAGACGTGAACAACAATGTAGTGGTGCGCAAAACTACCACTTAGCAGCCCTCCCAATAATTTTACCTAATCACAACACAACAAAGCGCTCGCGACCCTTTCAAAAGACGCTCTTTTTAAGAGCCGATACGGCTATCTTATTGGATTACTTGTCCACAAAAATCAACTATTCACCTACCTCTTAATTCAAAGTGCTTTTAAACATGAAGGCTTATTTCTTTCTCCATAATAAAAGAATGGTCTACACTGCTATTTATATAAAGGTAGTTTGAATGTTGCTTGGATATTTGGGTATTTATAAGGAGAGTAAACAATGATGTTGTTACCTACGGAAGCCATCGGAAGCATCCCTCGATCACCAGAATTAATGCAGGCGCAACGGCAGTTTGATGAAGGTAAGATCGACTCAGCGGCAATGGAAGCATCGTATGAGGAGGCGATTGAGCAGACCATTCGCGCATTCGAAGCGACTGGGTCGCCGATTTTGAGTGATGGAGAACAGCGGAAGACTCACAATTTTGTCACTTACTCTGTAGAAGGCGCTAAGAATCTCGCCCCTGATGGTCTCGAAATCCCCTTCCAAGATGGGCATGTACGGCGTTTACCACGTCTTACAGCTGGCCCATTCCACTTTTTGCTTAACGCCTACAAAACGTTCAGCACAGCCAAGCGTTTCACCACGCTTCCACTCAAACAGTCTATTATTTCTATCTCTGCTCTAAGCTTGTTGTACCCAGCAGAAAGCTTGCCAGATTACAGTCGAGAAGAGTTTTTAAATGACTTAGTCGATGAACAGGAAAGAGAAATTCGTGGTTGCTTTGAGGCCGGTGCTTATAAAGTGCAAATCGATTTTACGGAAGGACGTTTGGCCGTCAAACTCGACCCAAGTGGTGGTTTATTAAACGCCTTCATAGAGCTCAATAATCGAGTTTTAGCACGCTTTAGTGAGGAAGAGCGAGCTTTGATTGGTATCCATACCTGCCCTGGTGCGGATCACGATTCGACCCACAGTGCGGATGTAGATTACGCTGAGCTGCTGCCGAGTCTATTTGAGCTGAAAGCAGGCAATTTTTACATTGCCATGGCAGGAGAGGCCAACCCTGAGCGCGCCTTAAAAATCGTGGCACGTTATTTAAAACCGAATCAACGCGCCTTTATTGGTGTGATCGATGTCATTGACCCTAACATTGAAACACCTGAAGAGGTCTGCCAACGAGTGTTACTTGCGGCTCGCTATATTCCTTTAGAACAACTGGGCACTACGGACGACTGTGGCTTTTCTCCTTTTTGCGATGATGTCTCAACCACGCGCGAAACGGCGTTCGCTAAAATTCGTGCGCGCGTGCTAGGAACCGCTATGGCCGCGGAACAATTAACAAGTAAACAAGGAGTATTGCATGAATGAGTTGCGACCTTTCAGTCGTAGCTTTGCCGTGTTTGATGATCAGCAGTGTTTGCTCGACTGGACGCCAGGCTTCGCCGAGGAATTTTCTGACGCCGCGCCACTTTTGACAAAAGGCATCAGTGCCAAAGAAATTTACGATGCCTGTTTGCTGCCCGAGAGAGCGCTAGACTTGTCATGGGCAGGCCGTGGCGAATGCATAAAACCTTTAGAGTATATCAATAACCGTCAGACTGTTTTGGTAGAGCAAGAAGTCAGTGCTTCTGGGAACATTGTTCGTATGGCACAAAGTACGAGCATCGCATCTCAGGTACATCCTTCCATGCACGATAGTCATGATGAGTTGCTTCGTTCTGCTGCCCTTCAAGTCTCTATTTCTGTACTTAAACAACGAGAGGAAGAAAACACACGCTTAAGTGAGCAGGCTCAAGCGGCTGCACGAACCTCTAAAATGAAATCTGAATTCTTAGCGAATATGAGCCATGAGATACGTACGCCAATGAACGGCATATTAGGCATGGCAACACAATTATCGAATACACCCTTGACCGGCTCACAACAAGAAATGCTCGATATTATTTCCTCATCAGGGCAAAGCTTGCTGGTGATTATTAATGATATTCTAAACTTGAGTAAGATCGAAGCGGATAAAATCGAGCTAGAACATCGTCCAGTAGTGTTGAATAAGTTATTGAAAGATCTTGAACTGCTATTTAAAGGGCTCGCCGTGTCCAAAGGCGTTAACTTATCGACCAAGAGCCAGCTTGGAATGAAAGATATTGTCTTCACCGGTGATGAGACAAGAATTAAGCAAGTACTCATGAATTTGCTTGGCAACGCGATCAAGTTCACCGATCAAGGCGAAGTCACCTTGGCTGCAGAAATCATAAAGGGACCGAAAGAAAGCGTTAGTATTACGTTCAGCGTCACTGATACAGGAATGGGCATTCAGCAAGAATACGCTGCAAAGCTGTTCGATGCATTTTCACAAGCAGACACCTCTATTACAAGAAAATTTGGTGGAACGGGGTTGGGGCTAACTATCGCCAGCAAATTACTCACCTTAATGGGGTCTGAACTCAAAGTAGAGAGTGAAATTGCCAAAGGGTCGACGTTCTTTTTTGTTATTGAGACAAGTGAATACACAGCCGAAAAACCGACTCGCCCCATACAAATCAGTGACAACCCTTCTGAGCGGATTGATTTTTCTCAGTTAACGGTACTGATCGCTGAGGATAATAAAACCAATCAAATTGTGCTCAACGGATTTCTTAAGCAGCTGAAAGTTGGCACCATCACCATCGCTCAAGATGGCGAAGAAGCCATTAATTTATGTAAAGCTGGTCACTTTGACCTTATCTTTATGGACATGCAAATGCCAATTAAAGATGGGCTGCAAGCCACTGTTGAGATCAAACAAATGGAAGCCTTTCATGATGTGCCCATCATCGCGCTCACTGCAAACGTATTTGAAGAAGACAAAAAACGCTGTTTCGACGTAGGCATGTGCGATTTTATTAGTAAGCCAGTCAATTTAGCGCTACTAGAGAGCACCCTTAATAAATGGTCTAATGAAACACACCAATAAAGTAATTCAGACGAACACAGAGCAAGCCTTGAGAAGCGTCTATAGCACTCGTGACTCTACGCAAAGACGTAAGTGGAGCTAGGCGGCTGTTTTTCAAAGTTAAGCTTCCCCAGTGATTTCCCAGCGCATTCCTTTATCCAAAGAAAACAGTCAGCGCACCAAAGACTAAGACGCCAGCCACAATGGGGTAACCCATAGAGCGGGTGCGTCGCCATATAAAATACGTTGCAACGCAACCAATCACGGTAGCGACCCAAGACAGTAGAGACGGTTCAACTGGCACTAAGGACGTGCCAAACATAGCGGCTATCATGGTCGGACCAAGTATCGTCAGCCAAACAGGAGTACTGCTAACATTTCCTTGTGATGCTTGTTTATTGAGTTTTCGCGCCATCCATACGTAAGGTAAGGCGCGGATCAAGTAGGTGCCCAACGCGATGCTGAGAAGAATCATCCAAGTCTGGCCGCTCATGAAAGCACCCCTTTATCGGTTGGGCTGGGATGAACGGCATAATAAGCCAATGCACCGCAAATTGCTGCTGCGGGTATGGCTATGTTGGGAAAGCCAAACAGCTTAAGCAACATGGCCGTACTGGTCGCTATGACCATGGTAATGGTCCAACGGCGATCCGAGCACCGAGGCAGTACCATCACTAAAAACAAAGCTGGCAGCGCGAACGGTAACACTTCGCTTATTAACGGCCAGCGCTCAATCAGCTCATCTCCTGCAATAGCCCCCAAAGCGGTTCCCAAGATCCAACTCATCCATGCAATCACGCCCGCACTCACATACCAGCGCAGGCGATCACTTGGAGTCATATTCGGCATACGCGTCAGTGTCAAAGCAAAAATTTGATCGGTTAATAAGTGCATCAACGGCAGCCAGCGCACGTCCCTTTGCAAATACGGCGCAATATTAGGCCCGTAGACCAAATGGCGTGAATTAATCAGGAGAGTCATGACAATGACAAGCCAGACAGGCGCACCGGACACCACCATCGCCACAAATAGAAATTGAGATGCTCCCGCATAGATAAACGCTGACACTAAAATAGTTTCCAATACGCCAAAACCAGCCTGCACCGAAAATAAACCAAAGGAAACAGCCACGGGAATATAACCACCTAAAAGCGGCAGAGCGTCTTTTGCCCCCTGCTTCCATGGGTTGCTTAAAAGTAGTTGCGCTGGGGTGCTCATGATGCGTCCTCTTGATTTGGATAAGTAATCACAAGCATCAGTGCGGCGGCCTTCTCTTGCGTTTGGTAGCAATGAGGTTGGTCTGCATTCAGCGTGTAAGTATCGCCTGCCGTAAGTCGCTGCAGGGCATCACTGGGGCCAACGAACAGTTCGCCACTGATCAACGTCAGTTGTTCTATCGTGCCATTGGTATGCGCCTCCGACATTTTCTTAGTATTGGCCGCACAAGACATCCAATAGACATCAACTCTTGGATCATCCGAGCCTTGGTCGACCAATTTCACTTGAATGCCATTTTCCCCTAGGAATTCGTGAGTCCCAGCAATCAAATCACCAAACGGAACACTTAGTTGCACCGCTAGGCGCCAAATAGTTTCAATGGTTGGGTTGCCCTCGCCTTGCTCTATTCGACTTAAATTAGACTTGGCAATGCCAGCATTGCTCGCCAGCTGAGACAGAGATAAGCCCTGTGCTAAGCGCATGGTTTTCAGGTTGTGACCAAGACTACTGAGATTGGGGTTTTCCATTGCGTGACTCAAAAGTTGTTCCATATATTGAACGTTCTATATATCGAACAAACTATTGTCAACTTTTTTGTCTGTTTTTTGGGGAGGACTTTTCTCTATAATATTAGGAAAGTGGTTTTGAGAACTTAACAAGTCGCCTAACTTAAACAGTAAGGCTATAAGCCATGAAAATAGCGCTTGTTATAACTGGCTTTCACCTCATGTTTTCGACAAGCGCTTATAGGCTATAAGATAGTCGTTGTTAGATAGGATCATTTCATTACAAATTTCTGCATAGCAATGATGTATATTTACGCCGCTATCGTCTTATTATGGTTTCCTAATAAAGCAACCTTAAGGAAGTGTCACTTAATTTAATTCCTTTGAACAAGGTGACATCGAAAGCGGCTAAGTACGATCGTCCTACTCCTCTAAATCAGAGAAATTAAGGCCTTAGTTAGTCATCAATTTACTTGCCATTCTTCCCAAATTTGACTAGATCACATCAATCAAATCCCAACTAATTTGGTCAGCTTGAACACCTACTAGCTCTAGTGAACCATACTCTCCAAATTCAACGGAAAGCTTGTTGTTCTCATATTCTAATTTCGTTACAAACTGCGCTAACTCTTCAGAACTTGTTAAGTGATTACCTGTATTAAATATAACTGTATCACCTTCATCTGCATCAAAGTTGATTACCCTGACGTATGAACCCACAGAAAATGCAAACTTATCAGCACCATCTCCCCCAAGGACATTTGCATGCTCAAATAGCTCTATTGCTTCGTCATCATCTACTTTTGAGTACTGACCTTTGTCACTTTCATAGACCCTATGTTCATGTTCATGTTCATGTTCATGTTCATGTTCATGTTCATCACCAATGAAATCGTCATCCCACTTATCTTCAATATGCTCTTTATTAAGATAACCTAACTCAGACATAACATTACCCCTGCTCTAAGAATTATTCGTTTGATCACAAGCGTTCGTTTAATACGCTAATATGCTTAGCTTAGGAGAGTCTTATTAGAATAAATTAATATATGTTTATAAATGTAAATAACAACTTGAGCGAATCACAGTGTCTTGGCAATCTGCTGCAATTCAGCATCAAAAAATGCGAAGGGTTTGATTCTAAAGCTTTGATCCATCAAACGTGCGTGACTTAAACGGTCAATACGAAATGTGCGATTCGCTTGGCGTAGATGATCCCAACAGAAGAGATACCAAACAGGCCAGTTTAAAAACAAATAATGGATTTCCACAATGCGTGTGCTGAGCGCACCACCTTCTCTCTGATACGAAATTTCAACACACCGGCTTTCTACAAAGGCTTCCATAACACTGTCAGAAACTTCTTCATGTGTCATATTTCGATAGCTTTCAAGCACCTGTTCTGAGGCTGTCGAACCAACCATTATACGTTGTCGTAGTTGCTGTATATGAGGACGTTGCGTGTCGGGAAAAGAAGCGAATAGCTTGTTTTTTACACTACTTAGATGAGTTAAGAACAAGGCTGAGTCTAAGCGGTCTAGAATAGCGAGAGCCAACAAGAGATCAATCACCTCTCTGTAGTTTAGAGCAAGCCTGCCAATCCCCCAACGGGCATGTAGACGAATACCTCCTCCTCTTCCCTGTTCTGCTTCAATAGGGTAGCCCTGCTCTTTCAGTACTTCTATATCACGCATGAGTGTACGTTGGCTGACACCAAAGTCTTTGGAGAGTTGACTTGCCGTGAAGATATCGCCCGACTTAAGCCTACCTACCAGTTGATTGAGACGATTCATTTTAATCGAGATAGAGGTACGCCCCATAAAATATGCCTTATTATGTCATGTTTACAGATAGCCTATCAGCAATGGTTAATAACGACCAGATAACCCAACAATTAGGAGCTTTTATGCCAAACCAAAATACAACGATCACGATTGAATGGGCGCCTTTTACGGTTGCCAGCCATGTTACATCAGAGCAAGTGATTGAGGCAGCAGAACGAGTTGAACAGGAGTTTTTACAACAACAGCAGGGTTACCTAAAGCGCGAATTGTTAAAAGGAGAAGGAGATCAATGGGTAGATCTGGTGCATTGGCAATCAGAGCAAGACGCCAATAACGCTGGAAAATCTTTTATGCAGTTTTCATGTTGCCAAGACTATCTGACCTTAATGGTGGGGATGGATCAACCGGGGAGTGGACCGAAACATTACCATCAAGCAAAAGCTTGGTAAGACGATATTAAAACGATGCTAGCGCGGTGAGGAATAAAACCTCGCTGTGCTTTTTAAGAGGAAGAACGATGTACTGCTACACTGAGCCTCAATTACCCAAAGCTTCAAAATCCATTGAAAAAGGCATACCGCTTAAGCGGCTATTAAATGAAGAATGTATTCACTACATGGCGCGTAATATTCAGTTGGTTTCGCCCGACCTCGATGTGGAAATGTTCTGTCAGGTTGCTACCGAAAACCTTGAAGAGCTTGCCCTAATGCAAAGGGCGAATCATATAGCAAAGGCATTGAGGGCATGTTTGCCTCCGTCATATGAAGAAGCATTGGAGGTGTTGGTTCGCTCGTTTACCCCAGAGTCGACAGCAAACAGCGATAATGGGCTTGCCGTGTTCTTCTACTTGCCGCACAGCGCCTTTATTGCCGAATACGGCCTAGAACCGCAGGTAGGGGAAGCTGATCCTTTTGATTTGTCCATGGATGCACAATACGAACTAACCAAGCGCTTTACCGCAGAATTTTCCATTCGACCATTCTTGTTACGCTATCCGGAGCGTACCCTCAATACGATTCAGAACTGGCTGACGGACCCAAATGATCATGTACGCCGTTTGTGCAGTGAAGGCACTCGACCACGCTTGCCATGGGGAAAGCGCCTAGCGGAATTTGGAAAAAAACCTGAGCAGATACGCTTCATTTTAGAGACACTTAAAAATGATCCAAGCCTCTATGTACAACGCAGTGTTGCAAACCATTTAGGCGATATTGCTAAAGACAACCCACAATGGGTTATGACGATATGCGAAACATGGGGAGAAGATGCTGATGAACGCTTACGCTGGTTAATTCGGCATGCATTACGCTACTTAGATAAGAAGCACTACCCCGGAGCGAACGAGTTACGCCGCCGAATGAAATAACGCAATTAATTGGGGCAGGTAAACATTGACCTTTATTTTATCCTGCCCTCACGTTACTGCATCTACTCTAATTATTTCACCTGATACATCGCTTCGATGGTATCAGAAGCGAGCGCGTAGCTATTGACCATATAACCCGTTAACGCGGCGGATGGATGAGCCGGTAAGTCTAGTGGTTGTGATAGCGCATAAATGGTAAAGCGATAGCGATGCGGCTGATCACCTTTTAGTGGACATGCCCCGCCAAAGCCTTGGATACCGTAGTCATTGCGTATCTGCTGGCTACCTTCTGGAACACGCTGATTGTCGCTATTGCCTGCACCCGTCTCTAAGTGAGTCACCTCTTGCGGTATATTGATCATTTGCCAATGCCACCAACCACTGCCGCCAGTTGGGGCATCTGGATCGTGTACTAAGATAGCGTAGGCTTTTGTACCCTCCGGCGCTCCAGACCATGAAAGTGCAGGCGATTGATTATCACCAGTACAGCCAAAACCTTGAAACTCTTGCTGCTTGCTCATGGTTTTGCCATCAGCAATATCAGAGCTGGTTAACGTAAATGGTCCCGCGTATGAAACACCGCACGTCAAAGCAATCGATAACCCAATTAAACTCTTTTTTAAATTAACCACACTAATCCCTCACTTGTCTCGTTCAGATCAATCAATCATAACCCCAGCAAGACATAGACATTAGTGCCAAAACGATCAAACTTTCGCCCTAATCGGGCATTCGTGTTTTTCGTAAAGCTGTCGGGGTAATGCCAAAACGCTGTTTAAACTTGTCAGTGAAACGCGACTGAGATTGATAGCCGCAGCGTTCGGCAATGATGCCGATTGACTCAAAGGTTGTTTGAATTAAATGTAAAGCAGTGCCAAGTTTGACGCGGTCTTTAATCTCTTGAACACTCGTTCCCTCTACACGTAACTTTCTACGTAATGTGGATTCGCTTAAAGCTAACTCGGCGGCCAACCACTGAGAACTCATGTCCGCACTTAAATCCGTACTAACCAAGCGATACACCTGATGACTAAGATCTGGAGTCGTTGTTATACAACGGGGGTTGGGAAACCCTTCGTGTTGAAAGAGCTGCAAAAGCTCTTGGCGACGAGATGCCCAAAGCGAGTCTGGGAGATAACGTGCACAGTCTACAAACTGCAGCAGACTCTGATATAACGCGTCGTTAACCTTTCCCTTTATCATCGACTCTTTAGGATTGCTATCGCTGGGCAAGCACTCAAAATCCGACAACTCAAATTCGATCAATAAAGCAAAATACTCGGCTCCTCGAGGAATATTGCGTAGATGAACTTGAGGGTTATTAGAGAGGAAAACAAATTCGCCGGAGTCACATATCACTTCGCTGTTTACACCCAAGCGCTTAGTGCCATCCAGCACACAGATCAACAAAGGTTTAGTGATGGGAACATTGATTATGGTCTGCTCTTTAATGGCGTTATAAATAGAAAACGGTGCACCTTTCTCTGAGGCGATTGCCTGTCGAGCATGAGTAATTAAATCCTTCACAACATCCCCAATAGTTTGCGTAACAACTGGGACAGTATATCGAAATAATGACACGAACTCTTTTAAATACCAGCGCCTAAAAGTGGACAACTCTCAGGAAGAGCCATCCACTTTATTCAGAGGAGCTTTAGAGCGGGTGAAATTTACGCATTGTCAAAAGCGCTATGAGTTGCTCGGTAAGCGGGACGTTGACGAATGCGCGCCACATAAGCTGCGACTTTAGGGGATGGTTCTAGCCATTTAAAGGTCATGGAGAAGTCCAGTAAACCACCGAAGACAACGTCAGCTGTCGTGAACTGCTCGCCAAGCGCCCAATCTGTCTCCGGCGTCATATCTTCTATTGCCGCCAATACACGCGGCATGTCACCCCAGCCAGCCGATACAGGATCAGGGTGTTCAAACCCACAAGCGGCAAGCGCAAAGGCAGGTTCTATAGTATTACAGGCAAAAAACAAGTAACGATAATACGCAGCACGCTCAACTGAACCGACGTCTGGCGCAAGGTTTTTTTCTGGAAACTTGTCCGCTAGATACGCGCAAATCGCTGATACTTCTGTAACCACCGTATCACCGTCTACCAGAGCTGGTAGCTTTCCCATCGGATTAATCTTACGAAATTCAGCCGTGTTATTTTCATTCGTCGTAAAGTCGATGGTGATTTTTTCGTGTGGAGCATCCAGCTCTTTAAGCATCCAGTCTGTGGTAATCGCTCGGCTCATTGGGTTGAAATAGTGCTTCATGTTTTAAAACTCCTTGTCGTCATGACGACATTGAACAATGCGTTGAATGGCCGCCATGTCATATGAAATGTTGCCTCTGGTTTGAAGTATATGGCTATTTATGCCACTTAATGGCACATTAGATACATGATCAATACAAGCTTTGAACAGCGTACCGAGCGACGTAACCGACTGATTGGTTTGCTGCGCTCCGAAACCTACTGGAAGACCTCTGACTTGCGTGAACAACTGGGCATAAGTCAGCGCACCTTAATGCGTGAATTGGCCGAGCTGAAGCGGGCGGGATACCCTATAGAATCGGAAAGAGGCCGTGGCGGAGGCATTCGTTTAAATGGCCGATGGGGCGTGGATCGTCTGCAATTGAGCCATCATGAAGTGGTTGAGTTAATCTTGTCTTTAGCGATCATGGAGTCCCTACAATCCCCGCTACTGACCAGTAACCTAAAAGCCATTAAACAAAAGCTGTTTCAAGCATTCCCTCAGGAACAGCGAAGTGCCGTCAGTAATATCCGTAAACGCATCATGATCGGCAGTAATGCAGGTGATAACATCGTCTCTCGATACATCGCACCAGAACACGCCCTTTCAGAATGTATTGCTGAAGCGTTTTTAGAGCAAAGCTGTTTAGAAATAGATTACCAGTCTGACTCAGGAGAACACACAACACGAGTCATTGAAGCGCAGTACATTTTGCTCAATTGGCCAATCTGGTACATCACGGCTTGGGACCATCTGAGAGAGTCCTCGCGGATGTTCCGAATAGACCGAATAAAAAGCGCTCGGATCGTGAGCGGCCATTTCCAGCTGAAACCCATCGAAGTGTTCATCGGAGTCTACACGCCCTATTACAAGAGCATTTAATACTGATCCAGTTGACTGTCATCATGATCATTACATTGTTTTTTCACTCTAAAAGTAGAGCAAAACTGGTATGCATCGAAAATCGCCTTTAACATGAACGCCCCATCGTCTTCATGCTTAAATGAGGGCGTTATACTATTGATAACAAAGAATTTTACGACAACGATATTAACCTAGGCCATGCAGATAATGTCCGTTCATTAATCATACAGGCTGACTCGGACTTCCATTGAATGATCTATGTTAAGAGCTTAATCACAAAATTTATTGTACTGATGCAGCAGTGGCCTGGTCTATTGGCCGTTATAGCATTCAGTAGTGGTGTTGCAAGTTATGTCTTAGTCGAACGTAACGAATCATTTTCACAGATGATTGCTGTTCTCTTACTGGTTAGTTGGGTATGGCTAATCATTGATAACTGGTTACGCGATAAAGTGAAAGAACGTTTTGGTGTCACCGTCTCACCTAATGTGATGCGCTTCGCCTTACAAATGGTACAGCAGGAAAGTTTATTTTTTGCTTTACCTTTTTTTCTTGCCGTGACGTCTTGGAACCACCCTCAAGCCATCTTTACCTCGTTAATTATTCTCTGCGCGCTGATATCAGTGGTTGATCCGATTTACTACAAAAAATTGGCAAGCCAACAAGTGCTTTTCACTGTATTTCATAACTTCGCTCTATTTTCTGTACTTTCTGTCACATTGCCAATTCTATTGAACCTGACCACAAGCCAGAGTGTAAAAATAGCCTTAATCACAGCGGTCATCTTCACCTTGCCAAGTTTAGGGAATTTAATGCTCAACGCTAGGTGGTGGCGTTTTCCAATCTTAATTTTGTTGCTCTGTGTGTTAAGTGTTGGGCTGTGGCAGTTACGTAGCTGGGTGCCGCCCGCAGCGTTACGCTTAACTGGCATTACCATCTCCCATGATGTGAATATAAAAAAACTAAAACCTTCCGATAGCATTAAGACGATTAGCTCAGATGCTTTGCATGCAAAAGGACTTTATAGTTGGACAGCAGTTAAAGCGCCCAGAGGCTTAAACGAAGAAATATTTCATGTCTGGATTCATAACAACGAAACAGTGGATCGGATCGCTTTGAAAATTACCGGTGGCCGAGAGGAAGGCTACCGAGCATGGACTCACAAAGTAAATTTCCCTGACGATGCCGTGGGCCAATGGCAGGTCCAAGTGGTGACTGATTCAGGTCAGCTCATAGGTTTAACGAAATTTAACGTCACCTTATAGCAAATCAACTCTAGCGCTATAGAAAGATTCTGAGAACCTAAAAATCTGTCTTTTAGGCTCCCAGAATAGCTAAATAATATTTTTACCCTGCTCGGGATCGCGAGACTGTTCCGCTTGTTCACGTATCTCATCGGTATCACTACTCACATCATTCAGCGTATCTGAGTGTTCTTGTGTATCTGTCTCATGCTTAGGAGCTTTTGGCGGATGGAAGTCTGTGTCTGTCCGCTCATCGTTTGCCATGTTTAACAAAATACGTTCGCGCGCGTCGTCCGGCATACTGATATCTTGCTTAGTAAACTCATTAACCAACGCTCTCATAAGTTGAGAGCTGACTTTCAATGTACTGTGTTGTTCACTGTTGACCCAGAAATACAAACCAAGGTTGATCGTAGATGCGCCTAAGCTGTCTATTAATACTTGCGCAGGAGGATCATTCAATACGGCCGTTTGCTGATTGGCGATATTCAAAGCAAGCGTTTGTGCGCTGCGTATATCATTATCATACCCAATGCCAATTTCTACTTTACCCCGCATCCTAGGGTTAGCGGTTAAGTTTTTAATCGTATTCTTATACACGGTCGCATTAGGTATTTGTATATGGTTACCGTCGTAATCCACCAAAGTGGTTGCTCGCGCAGTGACCTTTTTAATCACGCCCAAGCGACCATCAACCTCTATGACATCGTCTATTTTGAACGGCCGCTGTATGCTTAATAACAAACTTGCGATGAAATTCTCCGCGATGTCTCTGAAGGCAAAACCGAGTATTAAACCAATCAAGCCGGTGCCACTCATGATGGCAACTGCAAATTCAGTAAGCCCCGCTAAACGTAAAAATAAATAGGCACCCAATAGAATAACAAGAGTACTGATTACTCGCCTCGCCACAAGCACGACAAGTTTACTATCTGTCATCAAATCTATGGGCTTAATCAGTAAGCGTGACAACGGCCTAGCAAGAACATAGCAAATTATAAACAGAACTAAGCCTAGCAGTAGCGTAGGTAATAATTGCGCAGCGGAATGAACAAGCTGCGTAAACTGATCATGAAAAAAAAACCATGAGACAGCATCACTGTTAACGTTCTCGGAGGGTGTTGATATGCTGGTCAAAGTTAAACTGCTGGGTTGACTCGTTGGCATAGCTTATTATCCGTGGTTAATCTTTATTCACTTTATCAGTAAAGCGGCTATCATACACTTGTTTAGTCTTAGCCACTTTTATGCTTTGATTTAAAGCTATGAACAGGAAAGTTGCACATGAGTAATAAAGAAAGAGGGCTACAAGCAGAGAAACCATGGAGCATCCCAATTCGGGGTTGGTGGGATATTTCGAAACGCACTTTTAACCAAATGACAGAGGATAATCTATCATTGGTAGCTGCTGGGGTAGCATTTTATGCCCTGCTTGCTATTTTTCCAGCCATAGCCGCATTGGTGTCCATATACGCTTATTTTGTATCACCTGATGAAATCAGGCAGCATTTGAGTCAATTCGTCACAATATTACCAGCCAGCTCCCGAGAACTGATTTTGTCGCAAGTATCCGATTTTAAACAAAGCTCTCAAACGAGTTTGAGTTTAAGCGCTATTGGTACGTTGCTATTAACTATTTGGAGTAGCTCTAAGGGCAGTCAGGCGCTGATTACAGCCTGCAACATTAGCTATCGAGAATACGAAAAACGCTCTTTTCTCAAAGCGCTCTTAGTCAGATTTATGTTCTCTGTGGGCGCTATTTCTGTTGCCGTATTTGCTTTGATTATTATCGGTATACTACCGATTGTCTTAAATTTAGTCGGCCTGAAAGACAGCCTAGATTTATTAATAAAACTGATATCATGGCCCTTGTTGGCGTGTATTTTTCACTTTGCTTTAGTGCTGTTGTACCGTTATGCCCCCCATCGCAAAGTGGCTAAATGGCGCTGGATTACATTGGGCTCACTTTTCGCGACAGTACTATGGATTGTGGCATCGATCGGCTTTTCGTTTTATGTATCGCATTTTGCTAGCTATAACGAGACGTATGGGTCGCTTGGAGGTGTCGTGATTATGCTTATGTGGCTATTCATCAGTGCGTACATTGTTATTTTAGGTGCGGTTATTAATGCCGCCACAGAGCAACAAACATCAAAAGACAGCACCATTGGCCCACCTAAAGAGATTGGTAAACGAGGCGCTTATGTAGCAGATCACACAGCGATTAAAGAAGACTTATAGAAGCTCAAAAAGCACAGCGATGAAAATCATTAAAGTCACTAGAAACGGATTACTTCTCTTTAATCATTTTCAAACAAAACTCGATACTTCTTAATAAACGCTTGTTCCTTTTCACCTTTCATCGCTAAACGGCCTTGATTCCAAATACCGATCAATCTTTGCCTTTCGTCAACGGGTATCTGCATAGAATAGATCGGCATTTCGACAAGTTTTTTCTCTAAGCCGGGGCGGACGATTTGCAGTGAGTCCTGTAAATCCAGCTGATTTAAAACATACTGAAGCACCAGCTCGTTATCAGCGTATAAGTCGACTCGGTTGGTTTTAATCATATGGAATATTCGACCAATCACATCATCATTGCCAGCAATCACTTCTACGAGCCGAGCATTTTTGGGATTGTCGATATAATTCTGATAGCTTTCACTCATGGAGCTGTAGTCCCAACCAGAGCCAGTCGCAACACGCCTATTTTTTAACGATGAGATGCCGTCATATCGCCAAGCATCGCCCTGCCTAACGACAAATGCGCTATTGTAGGCAAAAGTAGGTTCATCTGCATAGACAAAGCCTTTATCAGAATGTTTGGAGTACAAGAACTCTGGCAACATGTCACACAACCCTTCCGCCACCATATCAAGACCTCTAGCAAGAGGCACTTCATAGTATTCAAGTGTGTAGCCTTTTTCGGAATAGATATGCTCCAGCATCTCGATAATGAACCCCCGTTCTGGCGCACTTTCTGTGGGAAAGATTGTCATGGGAGGCCATTGGTCGTAACATACTTTGAGTGTCACAGCTTTACTTGCACTCGATACGCTCATAATTAAAGCGCACAAAAGAATCGAAAAAAGTCTGCATTTTCTATTTTTCAACACGATCTCTCCCTTTATCTTTCGCTCCGTAGAGTTTCAAATCGGCACGTTTAAATAGATCATCAATGAGTTGATCATCAGGCTCCGATGATTCAACACCAAGGCTTACCGTATAAGTGACAGTCTTACCTTCTATTTCCAATGTTGTCTCACTGATCGCTCGGCGTATTTCGTCAGCGAGCTGGAAAGCAGCGTCTAATTTCGTATCAGGCAAAAATATGGCAAACTCTTCACCACCTACTCTGCCCAGCAGATCGGATTCTTTTAAAAAACTCTGCAATATTTGAGTAAACTGAATCAGTACTTTGTCGCCGATAAAATGGCCATAGGTATCGTTGATACGCTTGAAGAAGTCCAAATCCAGCAGGATAAAAGAGGCTGTCGATGTTTGTTGCTGAGAAAGCAGCAGCCGTTGCTGCGCAGCTTCAAAGAAGCTCCCGCGATTTAATACATCCGTCAGCGAGTCCCTTGTTGCCAGATATTTAAGTTTTTTATTGAGGATTTGTAAATCTTCAGTGCGTTTTGCGACCGCTTCTTCCAACCAGTCTCGCTTGGCCTGCTCATCGTCTAACAAGTTTTGTCGATCTGTCGACATGGCACTAAGCATCCGATTCATATGCCTTTGAAGTTGGTTCAGCTCATAGCCTTCCGTGTTTGAAAGGTGGATGCGCTTACTAATATTTTGACTTGATTGCACCTCATCAACTTGTGACATCAACTCTTTTAGAGGCGCAGCTAAAAAACGATCAAACGCCCAAATAAACAGCCAAAATAAGATTGTCATTTTGATAATGGCAGTCGTCGCTATCAAGACAAAACCAAACCATACTCGCTCAAATACCACATCAGAGGATGAATAAAGTTTCAATGAACCAAGCCCTATACTTTCGTCATTGAGAGTCCAGCTTAACTGGGTTGTCGAATCAAAAACAGACACTGGTATGGCGTCAGGGTCGTAAAACCTTTTCGATAGAATACTTTGCTCATTTTGGTCGACGATATCGACACCTTCGATGATAGGCATTTGAATAAGCCCAGAGGCGAGTTCATCTAACTGCTTCTGGTCGTATTGCCACAAACTCGTCGAGATTGGGCCACGTACGGTTGCTTCCAATTGCTTTAATTCACTGATAATAGCATCCTGCGTTTTCAGGTACTCACTCAAAAATTGGACACTTGTGATTAGCAAAGTAACCGCTAGGTAGATGGAAAAAATCACGCGTATCATTTTTTGGGAGAGGTTGTTCGGACGACGCAGAAAGCTTATCAACATCAAAAGCACCCCTTTCCAATATACTTAGATTTAAGTTTACCCTAGATAAACACCTATAGTGATTGAGAAAGAGTAAAAAATGTTCCAAACAGAAGCCCTCTCACTGACATATTCAGCTTATTCAAGCTAGACTGGCAAACACATCCATTTGTTTAGCAAGATCAAAGTCTTTATCTGAGAGCCCAGAAACATCATGTGTAATCAGTTGAACTGTGACTTTGCTGTAGACGTTCGACCACTCTGGATGATGATTTTTCTTTTCAGCGTACATGGCACACATGGTCATAAAACCAAATGCGTGTTGGAAGCTTTTAAACTTGAAGGTTTTTGTGAGTTTACCCTCTTCAATAATCCAGTGCTGAATAGTGTCTGCATTAAGTTGAATGAGGGCGGAATCAATTTCATGTTGCTCTAATAATTGCGATGCCATATTGGCTCCTTATGATTTGAATGTGGTGGTTCTTGGCACTCTTCTCAATTTATCAAGGAATTGATAGCGGAGGAAAGCGTCCCCAGCTTATAACCCGCCTCATCTAAGTAATGTGATCTCCCAGGCATTACCACTATGCCTCATGTTTATCGAAACTTGTTATACTAAAACCTCTCCAAGTTTGGTATGTAGACACAAATAATGACCAACGACTCTCAACCTATCTTCTGGCGTGACCCACAGTTCCCGCATATAGACTTACGCTATATTGCCGATGGACATCAAGTTCGTTACATTCCACATTCTCATGAGCAGTGGTCAATAGGAGTCATTTTGAAGGGACAAAGCTCTTTTCTCTGTGGCGACCGACTTCATCAAGTTGCTCAAGGGGATTTGGTGATTATGAATGCCCAAGAGGTACATTGCTGCAACCCAGCCCCAGAATCTGCTTGGTCGTATTACATGATGCACATTGACTGCCATTGGCTGGCTCAAAGACTGTTTGAGGCAGGGATTCAAGACGAAGCGGTTTGGGAACCTACACTGCAAGATGTTATTAAAGACTCAGCGTTATCTGAAATAATGCGTAACGTCTGCGATCTGTTACTGTCCGATGCATCGACTCACGAGAAATCAGTCGCGTTAAATCGTTGGTTAACACAGCTGTTTGAACATATTAAACAGTTACCAAGGGAGTTCAATGAACGGAACGCGCCACCAGCACTGGCTAAGGTGGCGTACTATTTGATTGAGCATGGTGACCTTGATGACCCGATTGATAAGGTTGCTGCACGCTTTGGCTTCAGCAACAGTTACTTAACTCGGCAATTTAAGCGTTATTACCAAACTACACCTCATGCTTTTAGAATCAATCGTCGTATTCAACTTAGTCAAATCGCACTTAAAAATGGCGTATCCATTGCAGAAGTCGCCAGTCAGTTTGGATTCAGTGATCAAGCTCACTTCCAGCGAGCTTTCAAAGAGCGAGTCGCCGCAACACCGAAGCAATATCGAACGACCCCTTGTCACCACTAATAGAAAATCGCAAAACAGCTCAGCACTAATCCCAGAGCAAGCATTCGATTCAACACCCGAATGCGTCGCGGCGAGCTCAACCAATCGCTTATCCAAGCACCTAATAGCACCCAAGCCATAAGTGATAACCAGCAAATGACTAAATAAATACCTGCAAAGACCCAAACGGCACTGGCTTCGGCCTGCTGCGTGTACGCCGCGATCCCCGCAATGGATGCCAACCAAGCTTTCGGGTTTAGCCATTGCATAACCGCGCCTAACCATGGCGTCGGTGCAGACGCTCTCCCCCGGTCAGATAATTCGCCCGAGTCCCGTATTAACTGCAAACTGACATATAACAGAAAGGCAACACCAGCCCATTTTATATACTCCATCAATTGCGGAATCAGACCCACAATCTGATGTAGCCCAAATCCTATTAAAAGAAACAGCGCAATGAAGCCAAGCGTCGCGCCGGTCACAAAATAACATCCAACTCGCACACCAAAACGTGCACCACTGCTCACCCCAACCCAGTTAACTGGACCTGGGGAAAGCGATGCCGCCAAGGCAAACAAACTCATAGAAATTATTGTCGAAATAGCCATGACAGTCTCCTCTTATATGACTGTCCAACAGCATGCTGTAATCGTTTAGGAGAGTATTGAAGAATACTGACCAATTGCTAGCCCCCAAGATACTATTTTTGCTATTTTCATCTGACCCTAATTTAATAATCTAGTTGCTCAAATGAAAACTTGGAGATTACCACCACTATCCGAAGCAGTTGCGCAGTATGTTGAGTGTTATTGGTTTTTGGAAAAAGAACCTCATGACCTGAGCAACCGCTACCCCAAACTAAACCCCGACCCTTGTGCTCATCTGATTATTGCCACTCCCCATAACGTGTTCGACTATGCTCACAAAGAGGAACGTCAGAGTCTGTGCGGCAGTCATTGGATTTTCCCCCATAGACAAACGTTCACAATGGATCATTCTTCACCTTTTAGCATTCTTGGGGTCAAGTTTAGAGTAGGTGCTTTGTATTCCTTGTTCGACAAGGATCCCTGTACACTGATCGAACAAGTGCATTCGGTCGATGTATCTCAGCTATGGGGCAGCACATCATGCTCCCCCGAGTCGCTCTTGGTAAATGCCGCAGAACGGAGTCAGCAACTCAGTCATCGGTTAGACACGTATTTAGCGACTTGGATAGCCAACAGTCATGAAGATCGACATAGCCAGTTAGTGCGCCACATTCTACAACAGCTAGATAAGGGTCAAACCATAACGGAAATAGGCCTTAGCTTGCATCGTTCACAGCGCACCATTGAGCGTAGCTTTATAAAAGTAACGGGGCTAACCATGAAGCAAGTCCATAGTATGAACCGTTTGGAAAATCTGCTGAACTATCTATATCAGCTCGGAGAAGCGGAGATTAATTGGAGCGATGTCGCCAATAAATATGATTTCAGCGATCAGCCCCATTTAATTCGTTACCTCAAGAACACCATTGGACAAACGCCTAGCGACTACGCGCAAAACAGAGATTTAACCATCGATGTCTACGGCGACTTTGAGTACCTCTAAAAATTGCCGTTTTTGTTCAATGCATTGTGCCGTTAACACACTAGAGTATTGGTAATTCATTCACGAGGTACCAACACAATGAAACTGATCATTCGTCAATATAGAACATCAGACCTAGAAGCAGTTCTGGATTCATGGGAACTCGCAACACGGCTCGCTCACGACTTTATGAGCGATGAGTTTATCGCACAGGAACGCAAAAACATCATCAATCTATACCTCCCTAATACCGATACATGGGTGGCGGAAGTCGATGGTGAGGTACAAGGCTTTATCGCATTGATGGGCAATGAAGTAGGGGCAATATTCCTTCAACCCGCTTTCCACGACAGAGGAATAGGTAAAGCGCTAATGGATAAAGCTCAAGAACTGCATGACAATCTAGAAGTGGAGGTGTTCAAAGAAAACACCATTGGCCGTCAGTTTTACACACGCTATGGATTTGAATTTTTAGAAGAAAAACACCACGAACCAACAGGGCAGCAAGTGCTTCGTTTAACATTTCCTTAACACGCAAATGGGGTAATTCCCCCGAAAAATAACAGCAAATAAACTCATTGAAATTAACGTCGAAATAGCCATGACAGTCTCCTCTTCTTTGACTGTTCATAGCATGCGGTAATCGCCGAAGTGAGTATTGAAGAATACTGACAAAGGTTTATGTTTCAATCGCTCCATCATTTGGCGCTGGTCACTGTAGAGGAAGGAATATACAATCTTGCAAACTTTTAGTTGCCCTATCTTTTGCATTTTTACAAGGAGTATAAAATGGCCATTCTTTTTTCATGCCCATTAAAAAAATCGGTTATTAGTGTGTCTGTTGTTCTGCTGTTAGCAACAACCGGCTGCTCTGTTACTCAATCAAACCACTCAGTCACTTCTGAAACAGTCAGCAGCTACAAAACTGACTACAATGGCGTTAAAACAACACTGGTCGTTGGCAACTTTCAAAATCGCTCTTCCTATATGCAAGGTTTGTTTTCGACCAATACGGATCAGCTTGGCAACCAAGCAAAAACAATCCTAAAAACGCATTTGCAACAAACCAATCGCTTCAGAGTCGTAGATCGAGAGAATTTAAACATTTTAAAACGTGAAGCAGAGTTAAACGGTGTCACCCAATCGTTAACTGGTGCGCGTTATACGTTAACGGGCGATGTGACGGAGTTCGGCCGCAAAGTCACAGGTGATAAACAACTCTTCGGTATTTTAGGCTCAGGAAAAACCCAAACCGCTTATGCAAAAGTCAGTTTGAATATTGTAGATGTGATGACAGGAGAAGTTGTTTACGCGACTCAAGCAGCGGGAGAATACGAATTAAGTAATCGAGAAGTTGCTGGCTTTGGGTCTACGGCTGGTTATGATGCAACATTAAACGGAAAAGTTTTAAACTTCGCCATCACCGAAGCGGTTAACAATGTCGTTCGTGATTTAGAAAATGGTACATGGACCGTACAATAATATGAAGCCAACCTCTGTCATTAACAGCAGTAAGGCTCGTTTCTCTTTACTGGGTATTATTTTATTCGCCTTGGTAGGTTGTTCTGCACCACGCAGCACATTCTACTGGGGCGAGTACGAGAGTATGCTTTACGGCATGTATCTAGAGCCAGGCAGTGCAGATTCGGCGACCCAGATCGCTATCCTGCTAGAAGATATTCAAAAAAGTAGATCTATGGGGATGCGCATTGCTCCGGGAATTCATGCTCACTTAGGATATATGTACGCTCTAGAAGGCAACATGCCCCAGGCAAAAGCGGAATTGATTCTGGAAAAGAACCTATTTCCAGAATCAGCAACGCTGATTGACGGCATGCTTACTCGTATTGAGGGAAAAAATAATGACGTCAATTAAAGCGCTAACGCTATTATCAAGCGTGTTGATTACTTTATTTCTAACAGGCTGTTCTGCACCTCCCTCATATAACTACGACGCTCTGCAGGCATCAGAGCCTCGATCTATTTTGATTATTCCGCCAAAAAATAATTCAGTGGAGGTCAACGCCCCGTATATTTATTTGTCTACCATCAGTAGACCTTTCGGAGAAAAGGGATACTACGTTTTTCCGGTCGCTGTTATCGATGCTTTTCTAAAAGAAAACGGCTTACCAACGCCAGAAGAAATGAACTTTGTACCGTTAGATAAACTGTATGAGCATATTGGCGCTGACGCCGTGTTGTACACAGAAATCAATGACTGGGGGCAGAAGTACAAAATCCTGTCCTCTGAAACCGTCGTCGATGTATCCATGACATTAATAGACGGTAAAACCGGCGCACTTTTATGGAACGCAAGGGCTTCCGCTGTAAGAAGCTCAGATTCAGGCGGAGGCGGACTCCTTGGCAACTTAATAAATGCCGTCGCAACACAAATCATTAACTCATACAGCGATCAGACCCCTACAGTGGCCCGAGCAGCTAATAATCTAGCCATCAATCAGCCTAGCCGAGGCCTCCTGAACGGCCCCTATGCTTTACCAAAAGAATAGCTGAGCACTTGCTTATTAGACACCAGATGGACACGCATCCATCTGGTTTTGTGCGCTTTCCAACCGCAAAAATAGTACGTATTGCTATTTAGAATTTGGCTGAAGATTGCGCACCCTCTGAGTCAACTTTTTGCTCATATACCGACGATTAACAACAACCACTCTAGCTATAAATTATCTAAAAAAAGCTGATAGGCAGGTAAAAGTCCAACTCAAAGATCTCGTCGTCTTCCAAAAAATGATTTTTATAGTAGTACACGTAAGCTGGTGTAGAGCGCAGTTTGAAGCCTGATTTGGGCAGCCAGTGCTCTACTATTTTACTGATTTGAGGCAGCAGTTCGCCATACTTTCCTGATAGGCGAAAGATAGCGTGTAAGCCAGCCGGTATCGTCAGCTGGCAAACTATTGAGCGTCTTTCTAGAGGCCGATCAATGGCCAAACAGGCAACGTAGCGACACTTGTCCAATGCCACCCAAGCTGGGTTAGAGTGATGCAAGCCGAGCTGATCTAAAAACACCCTTCCTTCGGTGTCGGCCCACGCTTTGAGAATGAGCCACGCACGGCGTATAGAGCGATCATAGCCGGTGTGCCGAACATATGCGACGAGTCGTTCAGATACATCTTTGATCTTAGGCTCGGGCAATGGATGCTGCGCAACTATACGGTAGCCCGCGGCGATC
This sequence comes from Marinomonas atlantica, assembly GCF_001639725.1. Lineage (GTDB taxonomy): Bacteria > Pseudomonadota > Gammaproteobacteria > Pseudomonadales > Marinomonadaceae > Marinomonas > Marinomonas atlantica. The sequence goes on along the minus strand of NZ_LTAW01000001.1, from coordinate 373,866 downwards.
TCTGGGTCGCTTAGGTAAGGTTTATCGCTGATTTGGTTGTCGTAATGTCGCCAGGCACTGGGGGACATATGAAAAGTGGCTTTGAACGCTTTATTGAACGACGATACCGACTGAAAACCACAACGGTTAGCAATGTCTAGAATGCTCGATTTCGAGGCAAACATCAGCTGGTTAGCAGCGTACTCCATCCTTGTTCGGCGAATATAACTGTGCACCGACTCACCAACGGCGCGTTTGAAGACACGATGAAAATGCTGCTCTGAATACGCCGCTATATCGGCCAATGTTTTTGCACTGAGCGCTTGGCTAATATCTTGGTGTATGTAAAACAGCACATCGTTAATACGTGATTGTTGTAGATCGCTCATAGGCGGAACATCATAAATGGACAATTACAAGATCATATATCGACAAATCAGTTCGCACAAATGGACAATTAAATTTTCACCAACCGCAGTAGCATGATGGCACTCCTTCTCTTTTAACTCATTCTACGAGGCCATTATGGAATTAACACAGTCTTTTCAGTGTCTACAGCCGTCTTATATCCGAGAAATCTTAGCCGTCGCAGGTGACCCCAATACCATTTCATTAGCGGGTGGGTTACCGGCCGAACAGTCTTTTCCAATGCCCATTTTTCAATCCATAATGTCGCAACTCGCAAACGATTCGAGTCTGTTTCAATATGGCCCGACACAAGGGTATGCCCCGTTACTCGACTACTGCGACCAACACTTTTCTCTAAGTCCTACGGATCAGTCCTTAGTGACCACTGGCTCTCAACAAGGTTTGGATTTAATTGCTAGAGCGTACCTTAATCCTAGCGATGGCATTGTGATGGAAGCGCCCAGCTATCTCGGCGCAGTGCAAGTATTTGAACTGGCTCAAGCACGTATCATTCCGGTTGATCAGACGTCTGACGGACCAGATCTAACGCAGCTAGAGCAGTGTTTTGCACAACACATGCCGAAACTATTTTATGCGGTACCCGACTTTCATAATCCCACTGGCGTGTGTTGGTCACTTGCCGTACGTAAACAAGTGGCTCAGTTGTGTCGCCGTTATGATGTTGTACTGATAGAAGATGCCCCCTACCGTGAACTGCGCTTTGCAGGCGAGATGCTACCCATGGTCTCTGAACTGTGTCCTGAACAGGCCATCGTACTGCGATCGTTTTCGAAATACGCCTCACCGGGCATAAGGTTGGGCGTGATTACGGGTGAAAGCCACTATATCCATCCGTTAATTACGCTTAAACAGGCGTCAGATTTGCACTCTAGTCTCCCGATGCAGGCACTGCTATTAGGCTTATTAACCCATGACCATTTCCCACAACATTTACAAGCGATCAGAGCATTGTATGAATCCCGTTACAAGATACTTGCAAGCGCTATAGCAGAGTACTTACCGGACTCGTGTTCTGCTTGGCCGATAGAAGGCGGCATGTTTCTATGGCTCATCCTGCCAACCTGTAATGTGAACACCTTAGCAAAAACGCTGTTAAAAAATGGTGTCGCTGTGGTGCCGAGTTCTGTCTTTTATCCAGCGCATATGGAAGGCTCCTACTCAGCACTTCGTTTGAACTTCACGAATGCTGAGCCAGAAGCGTTAGTTAAAGCGGTCTCCCGAATAGCCGCTGTTTTAACTGATGAGATGTAAACTTACAGAAGTAAATAAGCCTGCCATTTCACTCGCTTAAAGCTTGAATATATCTTGTATATCAGGAGCGCTTCTCCTTGCTCAAGTGCTCATGACGTACACGCGAACAGTGCTTACCGACACGCATTAAGGCATTTCGCGCAATGACAATATGAAAAGGAAGAATGGCGTTTAAATAGAGTGTGCCAGCCATATTATTTGGATGCACCCAAGTCGCGAGATAAACGTGCCCTTGATGGGACATCACCGACACTCTGAAGTCCAAGTGCTTGTCATTGAACCCCGCAATGAGCTCGCTATCACTGTCTGACTCGACAGGGAAAAAGCCTACTTTATCTTCCGCTATGGGACCATTCTTCGAAAGACCAAACGGCGATGTTATAGCATTTCGAACGTATATTAGGGAGCGAGCCCATAACGGGAAGTCGGTTATAATATCTGCTGCTTGGCGTGGTTCTAGTACTGATTCAACACGATAGCAATCTAAGAAATCAAGCGCCCCTACTCGCTTAAGTAACGCACTGTGAGGCGGTAATTCTGCCGATACGACTTTTATCATTTACTTTAACCCTTCTATGAACGGCTCATCTGATCGTGTCGGCTACCGCCACGATCATGGCTCTGCTTTACAAAAGCTGGAAGGTACTGATCATCCCTTGTTCACGAAGAGGTACTAATGCCTGATAAGCCTTACTGTTGTACCAGTTTCTAGCGCTCTCTTTATCGGGAAATTCAATGATGGCTTTTTTGCTGGTCTCTGACACGCCATGCAACAGTTCTGCTGCCCCCTTCGCAATGAACCGACCACCGAATGGCTCGATAGTGGCTTTTGCTTGAGCGCTATACTCGGCTAATTTCTCTTGATTAATCACAGTTGAATCGACAATGACAAAGCTGGTCATATTGTTCTCTCCTTGAGTGGATGAATGAATAGACTTAGCTTAGTCTTGTGTTGTTTATTGAACAATAACTATAAAATTAACAGGATGTTTACTTAAATGAACAACATCAAACTGGCACCGCTGCTGCTTATTTTTGCCGAAGTCGCAACAAGACGCTCCTATACAGCGGCAGCTAAAAAGCTCGGCATCAGCAAATCGGCGATCAGTCAACAAGTTAAGCGGCTTGAGCAAGCAACAGGACAACAACTACTCATACGCAGTACACGAGGCGTTGTCCTGACCACTGCGGGAGAAACCTTACTGGCTCGAAGTGAACTGTTAGATGAGCAGCTAAACATGGCTTTTACAGAGTTAAATCAACTTAAAGCCCAACCGAGTGGGCTCTTTAAGGTCTCAGTACCGCCGTTTTCCGAGAAAGAAATCGTCATACCCGCCATACGACAATTGTGCCTAGAATTCCCCATGCTCACGCCAGAAATTGTGGTCACCGCAAAGTGGCAAGACCTAATAGAGCACAACCTCGATGCGGCCATCTTTGGCGGTGATATTAAAGACTGTGACTACCGTGCTTTATCCGTCAGCACGGTTTCCGAGGTTTTCTGTGCTTCGCCAAACTATATTGCCCAATTTGGCTCCCCCAAAAGCCTAGAAGAGCTTTCACAACATAAATTCATCTCGACTGCATGGCACCGATCTAAAATAGAGATATTTGATAATAACCTAAGCAACAAACAGCTGATCTCTATAGAGCACTCTATTAAAGTGAATACCTTAACAACGGGACTTGAGACGGCATTACTGGATATGGGCATCGCTTTATTACCGGAGTTTTTGGTGCAGACGCATTTGGACGGTAACGGCCTACAAAGAGTGCTTCCAGATCTGCGTGGTAGAGATTGGCATTTCTACTTCTTGCATCAATATAAAGGCGAGAAGCCAACGCACATCACACGCTTTTACCAACTGTACCGCCACTATTTTTTAAAAGCTTGTACCAAACACAAGGTGTGAGAAAAAAGAGGCTTCTCCTCGTTTAAAACTCTTGGTTCACTTTATTCAGTAACGCCATCAACGTATGACGTTCGTTTTCACTTAAATCTTTGCTTAGATCTTCGGTTAAAGAAAGGTGTAACGCATTGTGATGCTCATGAATCGCTTGCCCTGCTTCCGTTAAAGCAACCGTAATCGAGCGACGATCGTCTTCGCTGTGTTGGCGCTTTACCAAGTCGAGTTTTACTAACTTTTCCACTTGGACCGTTAACGTGCCCGTGGTGATGCCCAGCTGATTAGCCAACGACTTCATGTTCATCGCGCCATAATTACCCAGCACTTCCAGCGTATGAATCTGTGCCAAGGAGTACTCTGACTCTCGCACGACGGACGACTCCCACGACGCCATTTTGTCGTAAAACTCTGTCAGTGCTTTGTTTAATGAGACGATTGTAGACATGTGTCGTTCCTATACGGGGTTCACTTCAACAACAAGATGATCGATTTTATCAAACTCTACCAAGAGTTGCTTGAAGAAAGCAGGTTCACGCATCTGTTCATCTTTTAATGTCAAGGTTGCACAGTAGTGGTCCGCACTGACTTTCCAAATGTGGATGTCCTGCAGCGATACACCGAGATTGTCGAGTTTCATGACAATTTGTTGTTGATACGTTTGTTCAATAGCCTTATCCAATAAAATGGGCGACGTTTGTTTCATTAACCCCCACGCCCACTTGGCAATGATGACACTCCCGACAACGCCCATAATAGGGTCTAACCATGTCCATCCGACAAACTTACCAACGAGCAAGGCGACAATCGCCAACACTGACGTCAGGGCGTCCGTCAGCACATGTATGTAAGCGGCTTTTAAGTTGTGATCATCGTGATGGTGGTGGTCGTTATGCTCGTGAGGGTGATCATGACTGTGTTCATGCGCGCCCGAATGATCATGATTGTGGCCCAACAACAGCATGCTCAGCAGGTTAACGATTAAGCCAATCACCGCTACAGCAATGGCCGCATTAAACTCAATCTCAACGGGGCTGACCAGCCGATGTACCGACTCAAACAACATACCCAATGCCACCATGCCTAATAACATGGCACTGGTATAACCTCCCAATACGCCGACTTTGCCCGTTCCATAAGAAAACTGACCACTGCGGCTATGCTTACGTGCGTATCGGTACACAAATAAAGTAATGCAAAACGCCGCGGCATGCGTTCCCATATGCCAGCCGTCTGCCAACAGTGCCATGGAACCAAATATCGTCCCAGCGCCAATTTCCAGCACCATGGTGACAAACGTTAAAGCTAGAACATAACGCGTACGTTTTTCGTTTTCTGAGTCGAAGTAAGAAAATTGATCGACTTTGGTGCAATTAGGGATTGTCATAATAAATACTTTGATTATCAAATATAATCAAATGGTAGATAACTTGACTGTCAAAGTAAATATCACCCACTAAAAATACAGATGACTCGCTGGATTTAGATGAAAAGCACTCACAGATACTTATACCCCTCAAGATAAACGAATCGATCCGGATCATGACTCGTGCCAAAGTTGCCAGTAAGAATTATTAAATTAATAGGGTACGTTATGTCGAACACTTCCAACCAGCCATCGGGCGTTGCCAATCAGGTTCCACCTAGGTCCAAAAATGCTTTTTGGCCTGTGCTTAACATTGCCTTAGGGGCAGCTTTTTGCGCAGTATTCGGGATGTGGCTTTTACCTGTTGAGCAAGCCGCTATGCTGGGCATTTTAATATTTTGTGCGGCGTTGTGGGCCACCTCCTATGTGCCTGAGTTTTGGCCGGCTATTGCCCTCTTTGCATTTATTACGGTGACGCAAATAGCGCCTGGCAACATTGTTTTGTCAGGCTTTGAGTCATCGACATTTTGGTTGTTGTTTAGCGGTATGGTCTTTGGCGCAGCCATTAAGTTTACTGGACTGAACCAAAAAGCGGCAGGTTTACTGATTCAAATACTCGGAGCAAGCTATCGCAGCGTCATCACTCGAACGGCCTTTTTCGGTGTTCTACTTGGATTTTTGATTCCCTCAGGCATTGGTCGTGTTGTGCTATTGATACCTATTGTGGTCGCTATTGCCGACCAATTAGGCTACGAAGAAGAATCAAAAGGTCGCTATGGCATGCTACTCGCGGCGTCATTCGGGACATTTCTACCTTCATTCGCCATCCTGCCAGCTAACGCTCCCAACATGCTGCTTTCGGGAATCAGTGAAGCTCTATACGATAATCCACTTTCATACTGGGATTATCTGTTATTGCACTTTCCAGTCTTAGGTTTAACTAAAACCATTGTCCTCATTGCAGTGGTGTTATGGCTATTTCCTGCACAAGACCCTAGCCATCAAATGAAACCAGTAAATGCTCACCCACAAGACAGTTGTTTTTCCCGTAAAGAAAAACAACTGCTACTCATTTTAGTACTCTGTTTTGTCGCATGGTTAACGGATAGCCTGCACCATGTTTCGCCAGGATGGATAGGCTTAGTCGCTTGCGCAGTGTGTCTCTGGCCCAACTCGGGTCTCACCAGTGAACACTGTTTGAGTAAGGATATTAACTATGGTCCGCTGTTTTTTGCAGCGGGAATCATCGGTCTCGGTGCGACGATTGCTTATACTGGATTGGGTGAAACGATGGTCAATGCGCTGACTCAGGTTGCCCCGTTTGTAGAGGGCGAACACGCTCTTAATTTGGCCTTGATAACAGGTATTTCCATCTTGGTCGGGTTGGTCGCTAACTTAGCGGGTATTCCAGCCATTATTACCCCCTTAGCGGCTGATCTTGCAGACATTACAGGACTGTCTAGCCATGCAATTGTGATGTCGGAGGTGATGGCATTTTCCAGTGTCTTTTTACCCTATCAAGCGCCACCACTTATTACCGCTATAGCACTGGGCAAGCTACCGCTCGCCGCCGTCAGTAAAGTATGCATAATCCTCTTTGTTATTACTGTTTTAGGGGTATTACCGTTGAACTTTCTCTGGTGGCAAATCAATGGCATGCTATAAATACTGGTTATCTCTCTAGGAAAGCATATGGACATTCATCAACTTAAAAGTTTTGCCTCCGTAGCCAATGAAGGCAGCATTCGACGTGCCTCCGAGCTGCTTTTTCTAAGCCAACCCGCGGTCAGCGCACATATTAAAGCGATGGAAGAGATATTAGGCGTTTCTCTGTTTGAAAGAACGCCAAGCGGAATGACGCTTACGGAAGACGGGACGCGTTTGTTGCCTAAAGCACAACATACCCTTCAAGCACACCAGCGCTTTTTGGACGAAGCTAAGCAAATCAAAAACAGCCTCAGCGGAAAACTCATCATTGGTGTGGCGGCCAATACCAGCTCTCAAGCCTTAGGCACTCTGGTCAGTCGCTTAAGCGAACACTACCCCGATATTCAGATGGATATCCTGAATGCGCCGTCACTAGATATTCAAGCTGGGCTTATTAACGGCCGCTTTGATGTGGCGTTTTACAATGAAGGCGACATCCCCCGTCCAGAGCAAAACGTTATTCAAGTGACTCAATTCGGCGTAGACCTAGTCGCACCAGCAGGACTGCTTGACCATTCCAAACAACAAGATTGGTGTTACTTGGCACAACAAACATGGGTGATACCAAGCCCTTCGACCTGCTGCGGTAAACTGGCGGAAGCTCTGTTTCAACAACAAGGCAGCACGCCTAAGCAACTAATACGTGTGGACGATGAAAAAGTGCTACGGACGCTGATATCGGGTGGTGTAGGTGTTGGTTTGTTACATCAAGATGTTGCACAAGAAGCTCGCCTAAAGGGAGAGGTCGAGCTGATTATGACCGTCAAATCAGCTGTACCTGTCTATTTTACTTACTTAAAAAATCGTGCATTCGAACCCATCATTCAAGCCGCCTGCTCAAGCATTCAGTAATCTAGCGCTCGTTTTCTGAATTAATTCTTGCAGCCCATTCATCCCTTGAGCTAACCATTCTACTAAGTGTACCGGATCGGGTATCCAACTAAGGGCTAACTGCCAATCATTAGTATCGGGGCTAAGCCAATAGCCTACAACACACCCTAAAACCAAGGCCAGTGTTGCCAGTGGCTCGCTCCAATCAGTCAACTTTAGCGCTGTGCCAAATGAGCGTTTGATGCGCATACCTGACAGTTCGATACTGTACATTTCATCCAGTATTAAATGGATGGTCGCGCCTAAAAAAACGAAGGCCCCAATGCCCCATGTCGTCTTTGCATCTAACTCAAACAAGTGATAGGCGATGGGCACGATCACCGCAACGAAAAAGAGATTCGCTAAGACACTGTGTAACGCCCCTCGATGAACCGTAAGCTTCTCAAATAGCCAACGTACTGGAAAGCGCACCACAAGATAACCCACTATCGCCACACCAAGCACTTGCCAAGGCAACAGTTGATCCATCGTTGAAGCAATCATTAGACCTGCTATTAATGCGCCAAATAATCTAAACACTATCCGGATGGCAATAGATTCATCAGCATCAATATCAGGTAGTAAACCGCCGAGCGTGCCAGCCAAGGCATAAAAAATCGCTTCATTGGTTGTCGCAAAGCCCATTATAAAAGCACTCGCGGCTAACGGTGCACTGAGCGCAGCAGCCACAGTAACATGGGTTTTAAAATCGGCCATTGGTCGATATCCTTATTGCGTTTCTATCAGGTGATACACAGGTTTTAGAAAGTCTAAGCCGTTAGTGGGCGCATACTACAGGATTCATGTCGTGACGTCTTGGACGCGTAGGTATGTCTCGATCATTCTGTAAAAAAGCCTAAAGTGGTTCCTATCAAAAGACTTTTGTTATAGCTCAATCAGGAGAGCGTTTTAGTCATCGAAGATGTCGCCACCTTCTAACACTCCGTAACATCTGACTTACAATACATTGCAACTTAAAACACTCAGCCTGTTTAATCCGCAATGCTCTGCTAATATGCTAAGTAATGAAACTTGGCGGACACCATCGATATTACATTGCCGTGCAGTTAAAATTTGATCGCAGTCCTCCCCTTCAAAGAGCCGTAACTACTATCCGATTCTCTAATGTATGTTATTAAAGTGAAGCGGTTTTTTAGTATTAAAACTGACGTTTATAAGGGAGTATCTGTATGTTTTTTAAGACAAAAAAAGAAAACGAAAAAGGGGGTATCAATAGCTTAGATATCAGTACCGATATTATAGAGTCTATGAAGAAGTTCTGCCCCGTAATTACGTTTTCGCCTGATGGGGAAATCGAGGATGCCAACCCATTATTCTTATCGGCAATCGGATACTCCTTAGACGAAATCAAAGGTAAACATCACCGTACTCTGTGCCCTTCTACCGTGACAAATGCAAAAGACTACGCTTCTTTTTGGTCAACCCTCGCACGCGGCGAAAGTCATTCAGGTAAATTTCTTCGACGTCGCAAAGATGGTAGTGACCTTTGGATTGAAGCAACCTACTTTCCGATTTTCTCGGATAATAAAGTCATCAAAGTCTTTAAGATCGCAGCAGATATTACAGAAGTTTATGAGCGAAATTTAGCGCGTGGTTCATTAATTGATGCTATAGACAAATCCAATGCCGTCATCGAATTCACCCCAAATGGCACAGTCGTTCAAGCGAACGCAAACTTTGCCCATGCACTGGGTTACAGTAGTGAAAAAGAGCTTCCTGGTAAGCATCATAAAGAGTTTTGTTTTGATGAGTTCTACCAAGAAAACCCAAACTTTTGGAAAGAGCTATCACAAGGCGAAGTCAAATCTGGATTGTTTAAACGTCAGCGTAAAAATGGCGATATCGTTTGGATTGAAGCTACTTATAACCCTGTTTGGAACAATGAGTACAAAGTTACTAAAGTTGTTAAAGTCGCGACGGACATTACCGAGCGAGTCAATAAGCAGCTCTCTATTCAGCGGGCAGCCGAAGTCGCACACAGCACCTCGGTTGAAACCGCTCAAGTGTCAGAGCGCGGTGCAACCATCCTGAAAGATACGGTGACGAATTCAGAAAGCATCGTCGAAGATGTAAAAACCTCTAGTAACTTGATTGAAGACCTTAATCATCAATCAGCAGAGATTTCTAAGATTGTTGATACCATTGGCTCGATTGCCGATCAAACTAACTTACTTGCTTTAAATGCTGCGATTGAAGCAGCGCGTGCAGGTGAACATGGACGCGGCTTTGCCGTCGTTGCTGATGAAGTACGTACTCTTGCGGCTCGAACCAGCAAGTCAACGGATGAAATTAACGACATGGTGAACAAAAACACTCAGCTTGTAGCCAAAGCCAAAGACAGCATGATTAAAGTGAACGCTCAGGTGCAGACCAGCTCAGAAAATATCCGCGAAGCATCGGGCATTATCGATGAAATTCTGAAAGGCGCAGAACATGTGTCTCACGTTGTCGGAGACCTAGTTCAGTCGTCTGACTAGTGCTTAAACAAGAAACGAGTGCCTCTCAAATCATTGAGAGCCACTCGTTTTTTCATGCACATAAAGAAATAGAGTGTTTAAGCGGCATCAAGCGCTTGGCGGATATCTGCAATGATGTCATCAATGTGCTCAATGCCAATCGACAAGCGCACCATGTCTTCACTAGCACCGGCTTTTTTAAGCTCTTCAGCATTCAATTGACGGTGTGTCGTCGAGGCCGGATGACAGGCAAGCGATTTCGCATCGCCAATGTTTACCAGTCGCAAGATCATTTGCAACGCATCGATGAAACGACCACCGGCCTCACGTCCACCTTTGATACCAAAGCTGATGATACCTGACGCTTTACCGCGAGTAATTTTCTGACACGTTTCATAGTAAGGGCTATCCGGTAACGCTGCGTAGTTTACCCAGCTTACTTTTTCATGCTGCTGCAAAAAAGCGGCGGCTTTTTCAGCATTTTCACAATGACGTTCCATACGCAAACCGAGCGTTTCAATGCCTTGTAAAATCAAGAAAGCATTTTGGGGAGACAAGGCCGCGCCAGTATTGCGTAATGGCACCACACGACAACGACCAATATAAGCGGCTTCACCCAGAGCTTCGGTGTAGACAACACCATGGTAGGACGGATCTGGTTCATTTAATGCTGGGAAACGTTGACTGTTTGCTTTCCAATCAAACTTGCCTGAGTCGACAATCACACCACCCACACTGGTACCGTGGCCACCCATATATTTTGTGAGGGAATGCACCACAATGTCAGCGCCAAGTTCAAATGGACGACATAAATAAGGCGTCGCGACAGTGTTGTCGACAATCACGGGGATGCCATGTTTGTGTGCCACGGCAACTAAACGCTCAATATCGACAACATTCCCCGCAGGGTTACCAATCGACTCACAGAAAATGGCCTTTGTTTTGTCATCAATTGCCGCTTCAAACCCCGCATAGTCATCGTGAGAGATCATGCGAACTTCAATTCCTTGCTTTGGGAAAGTATGCGCAAAAAGGTTGTACGTACCGCCATACAACTGGCTCGTACTCAGGATGTTGTCCCCTGCTTCGGCGATACATTGAATCGCATAAGTAATCGCTGCCATACCTGAAGCGACCGCTAGCGCGCCAATACCACCTTCTAGTGCGGCAACACGTTCTTCTAGAACGGCGTTCGTTGGGTTCATGATACGTGTGTAAATATTACCAGCCACTTTCAGATCAAACAGATCTGCGCCGTGCTGCGTATCGTCAAATGTGTAGGACGTGGTTTGATAAATTGGTACAGCGGCAGCTTTGGTGGTTGCTTCTGAGGTATAGCCATGGTGAAGGGCTAGAGATTCAAATTTCATAGCGAGTCCTTTGTTATTTTTAATCAGTATATTGTCGAAAGTCGTTACTTTTTCCACTCAGACGTTATCTCAATTCGCGGGGGCTGTCATGGTCATTTTCCAACCAAATTGAAGACGCATTATCATCCTTATACAAATTGATTCAACAACAGCCTCACCTAATATGCGGGGCTTTTCCTTTTATCCGCCATCGTAACAAGACGAGAACTATTATAGGGTTAACAAGCTCATCGCCTGACAACTGCAATGAAACTAGGTGTTAATATGTTCGATACAATCACGCACTGGTGGGAAGACCGTAAGATCAAACAGCTGCCCGTCACCCGAGAACAATGGGAAGCTGCTAATGCAGAATGGCCAGTGCTCTCTCGTTATCAAGGGGACGAACGCGACGAGCTTTACCAACTCACATTGCGCTTTTTAGTTCATAAAACCATCACCCCAGGCGGCGATGCGGACATCACAGATGAGATGTGTTTACGCGTTGCCACCATGGCCTGTGTGCCAATCCTTAACCTTGGTTTAAATTGGTACGATCACTGGCAAACAGTGATCCTCTATCAAGGGGATTTCATCCCCAATCGACCCTATATCAGTGACGATGGTATCGTTCATAACCAAGCGCCGGGGCTCAGTGGCGAAGCTTGGTTGCGCGGCCCAGTGATTTTATCGTGGGCATCAGTTTGTGCTAGCGGCGCCCATAGACGCCATGGCCATGCCAGCAACGTAGTGATTCATGAGTTTGCTCACAAGCTCGATATGCTGCGCGACGGTGCCAATGGCGCTCCGCCAATGCATTTGGGAATGAAAGCCGGTGAATGGCATGATGTGTTTACCGCGGCATGGCAGCAACTTGAACAACGCTGGCAACACCATGCGTCTTTACCTTTAGATGAATACGCCCTCACCAATCCTGCCGAGTTCTTTGCCGTCTGTAGCGAAACCTTTTTTGAAGACCCTCAAGCCTTAGCCAGCCATTTACCCGACGTCTACCGCTTGCTGTGTCAGTTTTACCGTCAAAAACCACTGTAAACGAAACATATACGGTCACAGCATGCCAACGATTTGCCACCATAGGATATTAAGCGGTAGCAATACAAACAATGTGATCGCAAAGGTAATTAAGCAGACTTTACTCACGATGCTCAGTGGTAGCTTACCAAGCGCCATGGCCGTAATCAGAGGAGGGGCTTGATACGGTAATAATACGGTGGAAAAAGCCATCACTTCTGACATAACGATGGCGTCACTCGACAGCCCGGTAATGTCGGCTAAATCCGCTGCCAAGGGCGTGATGATCGCTGGAATACTCGATAAATTTGCGATGATTCCTACCATTAATGATATGGCGGTTACCAAGGCTAAATTCAGAACATGAGTGCCTTCTTTAAACGGCGCAATGTGCGTTAAAGCATTCACCATGGAATCGCCTAATCCCGTGAACGCAATGGTCGCACCAAGACCAATGATCCCAGCGGCAAAAAATAACGGCCCATAGTTCAAATCCTTACTCAAACATTGCTTACTGGTAAAGCCACCGTTTGGCCAGAGCAATACCGAACACGCTACCAACCCAATCCAACCGGGAGAAATATGATGTAAGCTGTCGGTAAACCAGGCGCAAAAGCAAGCAATCAAAACCAGTAACAGTTGCTTTTCTTTTGCGTTGAAGATGGGCTCTGACGTGTTTAACTGACGCTGTTTCACTGGATGACTAGGGTCTTGAGCTGGGAACAACCACAAGATCACTGCAATCACGACCAGCGCTTTGGCAAGCCCTAACACCGGAAAATGCAGCACCAAATAATCCCAATAGGACAACGTGTTGCCGTACAAGGCTTCATTGATACCCGATAACAGCATATTAGGGGCATTGGCGGGCAAAATAGAAAACGATGGCAGAAAGGTACCAAAAGCGGCCGCCAGCAAAATACCGTAACGCCCTTTTGAGCCTTCTTGATAACCTAGCTGATCAGCAATAGCGATTACTATAGGGATCAATAACACTACTCGCCCAATCCCTGACGGAATCAAAAACGCCAAAAACAAGCCGAACATAACGGTACGAGTGATGACTCTGCGATAACGCCGTCCTAATATCTGAATCAACAAGCGCGCGACTTTATGATTCAGCCCCGTGAACTGGATCGCAGCGCCAAAGACCATACCGCTGAACAATAACCAGAATGTAGATGAAGTAAACCCTGATAATACAACACTGCCGGGAGCAATCTGCGTTACGGTAATCAATCCAAACAGCGCCACGGCAGGCCAGTATTCTGGTACGTAGGAAGTCGCCCACAACGCTGCACATAGAACTAATATTCCTAGCATCGCCGCTTGTATAGAAGGTAAAAATAAAGTTCCAACAGCGGCGATCAATGCTGACACAAGCGCCATGCCTAACACTGGCCAAAACGAATTAGCCCCAGTCTTGTTCTGCTCAACCGACATCCATTTTTCCTTTTTTGTTGTTATCGTGTCTACACCATAACAACAATGATGATTTACACTCATTCAATTACTAACAACTCTTATTCATTTAAGGGTACTGGCCGTCGCAAACGCTTCAACATTGTGCACAGCCAAAACTTGTTATGATGTCAATAAATAGGTGGCTACTTTCTTTTACCGAGGATGAAATGGCAAAACGTAAACGTGGTGTGATTCGTTGGATTTGGTCCATTCTTTGGAAAGTCTTGCTATTACTGATGCTGGTATTACTGCTGTTTCGCTTTGCTCCTCTGCCAACGACCGCTTTCATGTTGCAAAGTCCTTATCCAGTGACTCAAAAATGGGTACCGATTGATGAATTGCCAACATACCTGCCTTTAGCGGTGGTCGCATCTGAAGATCAACGCTTCCCCAATCACTTTGGTGTCGATGTCAAAGCCATCAGCGATGCTTTACATGATTACGGCGATGGCGAAAGTTTACGCGGTGCCAGCACGATCACCCAACAAACGGCAAAAAATGTTTTTCTATGGCCTGGTCGCAGTCTGATTCGTAAAGGGCTGGAAGCCGGTTTAGCACTTGGCTTAGAAGCTATTTGGGGTAAACAGCGTATCTTAGAAGTGTATTTGAACATCGCTGAATTTGGTCAAGGTATTTATGGCGTAGAAGCAGCGAGTCAACATTACTTTGGTCGCTCTGCACGGAACATTACGCCACGCCAAGCCGCTCGACTTGCTGTTCTATTACCAAGTCCTCGAACCCGCAACCCTAATAGTCTTAGCTACCCGCTTCGCGAGCGCGTATCTTGGATAGAACGTCAAATGGATCAATTAAGCGCACAACATTTATCCGCTATTTTAAATTAAGTGTTCACTCACTCATGCACTCCAAGCGCCTTAAAACGTTTCTTACTTGGTTATAAAATAAGCATTGCACAGCCGCAATTTACTTCTATAATGCGCGAGTTTTCATAATGAAAACGCCGTCAATGGACACCAGTGCCGTCTCAAAGCACTGCCCCAAGCACGGTTTAACATCGTGCAAGTGAGGGGCCGTAATGGGTGATTTCTTTGGTATTGGTCTGTTAGTTATATTTGGCGCGCTCTTCGCCATGTCTGAAATCGGTATGGCGGCAGCACGTAAAATTAAGCTGCGAGTGATGATTGAGGACGGCAACGAAAAAGCGCAAGCAGTGCTCGCGTTACAGCAAAACCCTGGTGCTTTTTTTGCCATGATTCAGATTGCTCTGAATGCCATATCAATTCTTGGCGGCATTGTGGGTGAGCAAGCTCTAACGCCCTATATGAAAGAGTTGGTAATAATGGTTTATCAAGGGCCATTACTCGACCAAATCAGCTTTACTCTTTCATTCTTAACACTCACCTCGTTGTTTATTCTTTTTGCAGATTTGTTACCCAAACGCTTGGCCATCATCATGCCTGAAGCCGTTGCAATACGAGTGGTCACACCGATGCGCTGGATAACGTTTCTATTAATGCCATTGGTCTTTTTCTTTAATGGATTCACCAATGCAGTTTTACGCTTGTTGAACTTACCAACGAAGCAAGAGGAATTAGTCACCACTGAAGATATCGTCGCGATGATGGACGCAGGCGCCGAAGATGGCAGCTTGCAAAAACAAGAGTACCAGCTGATCGGTAATGTGTTTGAACTGGACACTTTGACCATCGGCAGCGCTATGACGCCCCGTGATCAAATTATTTATTTCGATGCCAATGAAAGCAGTGAAGACATTAGTCAGAAGATCATCGAGCATCCTCATAACGATTTTTTAGTGTGTGATGGCAATCTCGACAAAATACTCGGAGTGATCGAATCGAAAGAAATTTTGCGTATGGTGTTAAAAGGTGAGAAAGCCTCTATTCTGCCGTCTCAAGTTGAAAAAGATTTGTTCTATTTGCCCGAAACCTTGACCCTTTCGGAAGCACTTAATGCCTTTAAAATCGCACCGCAACCGTTTGCCGTTGTGGTCAACGAATACGGTACCGTAGTAGGCTTAGTCACCGTAAAAGATTTACTCAGCAGTTTCATGGGCGACTTGATCACACCACAATATGCTGAACAAATCGTTCAACGCGACGCCGCCTCATGGTTAATCGAGGGCTTGACCCCGATTATTGATGTCATGCGAAGCCTTGAGATTGATGAGTTTCCCGACCGTAATCAATACGAAACCATTGCTGGTTTTGTTATTTATAAATTGAAACGCCTACCCAAACGTACAGATTCATTTATCCATGAGAACTATAAATTTGAAGTACTGGATTTAGATGGAGTTCGTGTTGAACAGCTACTGGTGACGCGTCTACCAGTGTAAATAGCTATTACAAAGCCTCTTTTGACAATAACCCACGTTCTATCAATGCAGACAGCAGTGCGTGGGTTCGCTCACGAAACATATCTCGCAATAAACGAATGGTGGGAGTGATCGTTTGGCGGCTTGGGTATATAAGCCAAAGCTCCCCCATTGTTATTTGATAGTTTTGCATCACCGGAATCAGCTTGCCTGTTAACAAGTCATCCGCGATATCCAAGCTCGATTTGACAGCAATACCTTTACCGGCAACGCACCAGCGCCGAACTAACTCGCCATCGTTTGCCGAACGATTTGAGTTCGGTTTTACCTTGTATATGCCTTGCTCATCATAAAATTGCCATGTGTCATTCAAGATATTCTGCAGTTGGTAAAACAAGCCATTATGGTGCTTCAATTCACTCGGTGTTTGCGGTTGAACGTGTCGCTTCAGATACTCTGGGCTAGCACACAAAACACGTGGTACATCACAAATTTTAAAGCCATATAGACTGGAATCAGGCGGTGCGCCATAGCGCACTGCGATATCCAACGCATCCCGATAAAAGTCGATATTACTATCACTCAAATGCGCACGAACTGACACTTTTGGGTGCGCTTCAAGAAAATCATCAATCCAAGGCATAACTAGGTTACGGCCTAAATCTGATGACACTGCGACACGGACCTCACCACTTATAATACCTTGCTCTTGATGTACCGCTTGCCTCGCTAGATCTAGCCCCATCAAAGCTTGTTGGCATTGCGGAATATACCGCTCTCCAACATTAGAAAGACGCAGCTGACGTGTCGTACGAATAAATAATTCGGCCCCTATATAGGCTTCGACACGCTTTACGGCCGCGCTGGCAGTAGCCGTTTGCATGTCTAGCTGCTTTGCCGCAGCCGTAATGCTGCCAAGCTCTGCGACTTTTAAGACTACTTCTAAATCTTGGATTTGCATGGACGTTTATACCCAATGTGTGCCAGAAATTTATTATCAATTTATTTTTGATAAAATTTCAACTATTAGCCTATTTTTATAATCAAGTGAATTCCTTAGCATAGCCTCACTTTCAAAGCATCTATCTTGCCAGAACACTGAATTATTGAGGCTCGCTATGAACCACCCTATTATTTCTGATTTATCGAAACGCTATACCACAAAACTCTACGATGCGAAAAAACGCATACCAGTAGCAGATCTGACAGTTATTTATGAAGCATTACGTCTATCTGCTTCGTCCATTAATTCTCAGCCATGGAAATTTATTGTGATTGAAAGCGATGCTGCTAAGCAGCGTTTACACGACTCATTTGTTAATAAGTTTCAATTCAATCAGAAACACGTTAAAGCGGCATCCCATATTGTGCTATTTGCGCATAAAACCCATTACACACGAGATGACTACGCAAAAGTCATTGAGCAAGATATTGAGGCTGGTCGGACTCCTGAGGCGAATCGTGAAGCAGCCTTCGGAGCGTTCGCCTTTGCTGAGCTGAATACAAACGCTGAAGGTAATACGGAAACGTGGACCAAAGCTCAAACGTATTTAGCGCTGGGCAACACGCTGCATACTTTAGCGCGCTTAGGCATTGACTCTACTCCCATGGAAGGCGTTGATCATGAGATGCTAAGTGAATTGTTCGCAGATGAACTGCGTGGTTATCGCTGTGATGTTGCACTGGCCATGGGTTATCGCTGTGATGAAAATGACTACAATGCACCACTGCCAAAATCCCGCCTAGCATCGCATCAAGTCATACAAGTTCTGTAACAAGCGAACAAACTTCCTGTAATGAAAAGAGGGCTTAGATTAGCCCTCTTTTCATTACATCAAGTGTTGAACTAATTAGCCTGGCACCTTATGCATTGCACAGATTTTATTACCCGCAGGATCTCTTAGATAGGCAAGGTAAAGCTCTTGGTCGCCAACTTGACGTGCACCAGGTGGATTCTCAATGGGTTCACCACCACTGGCGACACCTGCTTTATGCCAAGCATCGACTAAGTCAGTACTGCTAGCTTTGAAACCAATGGTCATGCCATTGCCGTGTGTAGCAGGTTCGCCGTCAATGGGTTTAGTCAGCAAAAACACTGACTCATCGTTGAGATAAATACAACGGCCTTTCTGATCATAGAAACCTTCTTTGTAGCCTAATACTGATAAAACCGCATCGTAAAACGCTTTCGACTTTTCTATATCATTTGTACCAAGCATCACATGACTGAACATATCTACTCTCCGTTGGTGTTTTTATATCTTAAAGAACTCTAGTTGTTTCTTCACATCGGTGCTGCTGTCCATCACATTCTGACCGGAGCTTTTGCCTTCTTCCGCATTACGATGCGTCAAATCACGCACCGAGTGCATTTTTTGGTTGATATCATCCGTTACTGCAATCTGCTCAGAGACAGAAGATGCAATTTGATTAGCTTGCTCAGAAATACGTTCAATACGCTCCAGAATGTTACGGGTTAAATCATTGGTTTCAGACACATGTTTGCGCGAACTGTCCACTAGCGTCAAACTGTTATCCATTTGACTTACTGCTCGCTGGCTCGCTTGATTCAATTTAGATAACAAAGCTTCAATTTCATTCACACTGTCTTGAGAACGTTGAGCTAACGCGCGAACTTCGTCTGCAACGACTGCGAATCCACGACCGGTTTCACCTGCACGCGCCGCTTCGATGGCCGCATTCAAAGCCAGCAAGTTAGTCTGCTCTGAAATGCCGCGAATAACGCCTAGAATGGTTTCAATATTATTGGTTTCACTGCGTAGCTCTGTCACCGCCACATTGGTTTCATTTAACGTTGCCACCAAATTATCTGTTTCAGAAAGCGTTTTATCAGCAGTAGTAAGACTGTTTTGTGCAACACTGCGTATGCCATTTGCGGCGTCAGAAGAATCTTGCGTATTCTCAGAAATACTGCGGTTACTCGCTGACATTTGCTCTAGCGCCACGACCACAAGCTCGGTGTTCTCCATAATATCAACCGAACGTTTACCCGCCTCTTTATTAGCTTGCAGTACACCTAGACTGTTTTGATTAACAGCGTCTACTGCGCCCAATATATTCGTGATCACAGAACGTAAATGCTCAGTTGAGGCATTAATTGCACGCCCTAAATCTGCAATTTCATCATCGCCGCTCACTTCTACAGGTTTATTCAAATGACCTTTTGCCATTTCTTGAGCGGCGGCTCTAACATTTTGAATACGTTTTACGATGCTGCCAGAAATAGCATAGCTCAACGAAAGCGATACAATTAGCGTTATTACAATCGCCCCCCAAAAGCTCCATTCAATTTCTGAGATTAAGCTTTCGGTGTCACTTTTAGCCGCGGCTACTGCACTATTATTGGCTTCTGAAAAGCTCTCAAACTCATCCATCAACGCCGTATAAGAATTCATGAACGCTGAGAATACAGGGAAAGGCGCTTTGTGATCTGGCGTAGTTTGCATTGTTGATACAAACGTTTTGGTTTTGGCTTGGAAATCTTTAACCAACACGTTTAACGCTTTTAGCGCTTGCGCATCTCCAGAGTAGCCTGTTTTTAAGTCCTCAAATTGCGCAGGCGTTTTGGCATACGCATCATTGATGGTTTTTAAATAAGGAGGAATCTGATTTTCTAGCGACAGCAAATATCCAATTTGTAGCCCTCTAACATTTAACACAATGTCCACTTGGGTTTCTTTGATACGTTCTAAGCTAACTGAAACGGAGTGATTTTCACTGTAGAAACGGTGAAAACTATCTGCCAAATCGGTACTTTTAGACTTAATGACGATAAGAGCCGCTAAAAATACAATAATAATTGAGGTGGTCAATATCGTAAATTTTGCTCTCATTGAAAACTTATTCATAGCTCAAATTCCTTATCATCCTGCCTGAAAAGAGACATGAAATCGCTTCTTTATAAGACAAGTTTCTTATGATTTCAGTGGTCAAAAACAACTTAGGCAGTCTGTCATATTAACGCTTGTTATAGAACTGGCTTGGCACAGAAAAGACAAAAAAAACTGGACAGTATATTCAACCCGTTAATGCTAAAATAGCACCCTATTTTCTATGCTCTGCATGACAAGGTAAACCATGACCGTTCTTCTAATGACTCCTCCGATGACTCAGTTAAACACGCCCTATCCCGCGACGGCGTATTTAACGGGCTTTTTGCGTTCTCAAGGATACGAGGCGGTACAGCGGGACCCTGCTATTGAGCTTTTTTTGGAGATGATGACTCAGCCGGGCTTAGACATCATGCGCCAGCATGTAGACGATAATTTCGCCGAGTTTGATGACGATGAACTGCCGGAGGCCATATATACCTTTTTAGCCGAATTCGACCGCTATCGCCTGTGTGTCGAACCTGCGATTCGCTTCTTACAAGGCAAAGACCCCAGTCTTGCCATGCGCATTAATACGCGTCGCTTTCTACCGGAAGGGCCAGCGTTCGATGTGATTGAACAAATGGAAGCCGTGTCTGGCGATGTGCTAAAAAAAGCCTTTGGCGACTTAGGGGTACAAGACAAAGCCAAGTACTTGGCGACTTTGTTTATCAATGACCTATCGGCGGTGATCACCCAAGGCGTTGACCCCTATTTTGAGGTCAGTCGTTACGGCGAACGCTTAGCGGCGGCGAACCCAAGCTTTGACGATCTATACAACACCCTGATGTCTGAATCGACATTCAGCTCCGAAATCTTAGAACAACTGATAGAAGTGTATCTGGAAGAGACGCAGCCCAGCGTCGTCGCCCTGACGGTGCCGTTTCCCGGCAATATGCTCGGCGCGCTGCGCATCGCACAAACCTGTAAAGAGCTTGCTCCAGATATCCCGATCGTCATGGGCGGTGGTTTTATCAATACCGAACTGCGCGCCCTGAAAGACACGCGGGTCTTTGAGTTCGTCGATTTTATTTGTGTCGATGATGGCGAGCGCCCATTTTTGACCTTGCTCGAGTACTTTGACGGTGAGCGCGACGTCGACGACTTAGTACGCACCTATTTCTTAGCGCAAGACCAAGACGGCGAGCCGTTTGTCTATTTCAATGACAACAAAACCCTACACGACATCCCCCAGACTGACGTCGGCGCGCCGATCTACGATGGCCTCCCCTTAAGCGAGTATTTAGCGCTGTGTGAGATGCTCAACCCAATGCACCGTATTTGGAGCGATGGTCGCTGGAACAAACTGACCATTGCCCACGGTTGTTATTGGAAGAAATGCAGTTTCTGTGATGTGAGCCTCGATTACATCGAGCGCTACGACTACGCCGGCGCCGATATTCTAGTGGATCGAATTGAACAACTGATCGAAGAAACCGGTCAAACGGGCTTTCACTTCGTCGACGAAGCCGCCCCGCCGAAAGCCCTGTTTGCCATGGCCGAGCGCTTGATTGAACGCGGTGTGGTGATTAGCTGGTGGGGCAACATTCGCTTTGAAAAAACCTTTTCACCAGAAAAGTGCCAGCTTCTAGCCGACTCAGGATGTATCGCCGTCAGCGGCGGTTTGGAGGTCGCTTCAGACCGCCTACTCAAGCTGATGAAAAAAGGCGTCAGCGTCGAGCAAGTCGCGCGCGTTACCAAGGGTTTCAGCGATGCGGGCATCTTAGTGCATGCCTATCTCATGTACGGTTTCCCAACGCAAACCGAGCAAGAAACCGTTGACGCTCTTGAAATGGTGCGCCAGATGATGTCTCAAGGCTGCTTCCAATCGGCGTACTGGCACCGTTTTGCAGCGACCATTCACAGTCCTATCGGCATCAACCCAGAAGACTATGGCATCACCTTAGCAGAGCGCCCTGAAACGCAGTTTGCCGAAAATGATGTGGACTTCTTTGACCCAACCGATGTCGACCACGACATGCTGGGCAACGGACTTCGCAAGGCGCTTTACAACTACATGCATGGTATTGGCTACGATCAGTCGCTGAGCTTCTGGTTTGACCAACCTGTTGCCCATACGAGTGTGAAAAAGGCATTGATTAGCAACGCCTTTCGCCAATTGATTGCCAGCGCTTAATACAAGGACCCACCATGCCGGAACTGAAAACGCTTGGACTGTTTTTACTGACGGCCCTGGCTGAAATCGTAGGCTGCTATTTGCCTTACTTATGGTTGCGCGAAGGCAAGCCCATTTGGTTATTGCTGCCTGCAGCTCTGAGTTTAATGCTGTTTGCGTGGTTGCTGACTTTGCACCCGACGGCGTCGGGCCGTGTTTATGCAGCATACGGCGGCGTGTATATTTTTGTCGCCATCTTATGGCTATGGACCGTCGATGGTATCCGGCCTTCCGTCTGGGACTTGATGGGGTCTGCGGTCGCGTTACTTGGTATGGCCATTATTATGTTTGCACCGAGAAGCTAATCTCAAAAAGCGATTACAACTCTAAAAATCACGCTTCAAGAACAGAATGTGGGTCTAGCTAGTGCTCCAATGCGCTCACATTGTATTTTTCAAGCAGCGCTTGATAACGACCATTTTCTTTAATTTTACTGAGCCCACGGTTAAAGTGGGCGATGATTTCTTCACGGTTTGGGTGTTGTTTAGAAAGCATCAATGACAATGCGTTATGAGCTAACTTTTTTTCGACAAAATCCAATTTACCGGCAAAGCGTTCAGGCTCGGTTTCGATCAAATACTCGACCATCCCTTGATCCCTTACCGTCATATCCACACGTTTCTTTATTACCATGTCTAATGCCTGTTTTTCTTCACCGACATACGTTTTATCTAGTGCGTCATATTGATCAAACTGCTCTTCGTTAACCGCATCTATTAACAGAACAAAGCTGTAAGGAATTAGGTCTTCTAGCTCTTGCCATTGAATGTCAGAGTTTTTTCTTTTAACCATGACGGCATGATTGATTAACAGCACATCACTAAACACAAACGTTTCACTACGCTCTTCGCTATACCCAAGCGGCAACAGCGTCCTTCCTTACAGCTTCAACCGATGCCATCGCTCTCGCCCAAGGCATGATAACGTAATCTATGGTTACATCTTCTTCTGCAAATGCTGACTTGATTAACTCAATGACGAGACCACCGCCCTCAATGTTAGCGGAGGTGTAAGGAGGCCATTCATTTGCAGTCAGAGAGACATGCATGTTTTCCGCCCATGAAAATGGAATCATTGCCGCCCAACATAAAATTAACCATTTACTGAAATTCATCATATATTTGCCTCTTATGCTAATCATGCCATAAAAATCCATTATGAAAGGCAAAAGATTAAGTCATCACAAAATTGATCATCACCAGTTGATATAAAATGGTAGCACCCAATAGAGTAAATACAATTCCGCACAACAGGTCGATGTATCGGCTTATTTTTCGAAGCCCACTTTGCATAGTGGGACGAGTCAGTAACCAAGCCAACATGGCAAACCATGTAAACGATAAGCCCCAAATAATGATCAAAGCTGCACTCTTACCTGCGGTAGACATCCCCATCGGAACCAAGCTCGACATGAGGCTAATAAAAAACACCAATGCTTTGGGATTCAATAAATTCGTCATAAGGCCACGACAAAACGCTAAACGCTTATTTGCCAGCATCATAGCGTTATCAGCCACTATTGAAGCAGAAGGCACACGCCAATGCTTCCACGTTACGAATAAAGCGCCTAATCCTAAATACAACAAGTAACTACCACCTGCACCCTTAAGCAGTGCAAAGAGTGTCGGATGTTGGTGAACAATATAACTCACCCCCGTCACGCTAAATATCGCATGCGTCAAAATGCCCAAAGATAAGCCTAGAGCAATATAAATCCCTGTTTGACGCCCAAAACGTGTGGCATTTTGTACGACTAAGGCAAAGTCAGGGCCTGGACTCATTAGAGCAATAAAATGCACCGTCGCCAGAGTGATAAGAATAGATACTTCGTTCATATAGGTCCTCCATTGCAGAAGACTGTATCACTTCAATAAAAGCGCTCGCTTGTAAAAAACGAACAGCTAACGCACTTGCGAAGGTGTGAGACCAAAGGTTTGTTTGAAAGATTTGCTAAAATGCGCTTGATCATAAAAGCCAACTTGGTGCGCTACCTCGGTGCTCGATAAGTTGGTCTTTAATAGCTTCATGGCCTGCTCTAGACGTAAACGTGTGAACCACGCATAGGGCGTCATACCAACCGAGGCTTTGAAGTGTCGTTGAAACTGAGTCGGCGTCAACTGACACAATTCGGCCAATTGATGAAGATGTACGGAATCAGCTAGGTGCGCCATTAAAAAATCACGTAACATATCCAGTGTTACTCGCCCAATACGCCTTTCTTCTAATCGCTTAGTTTGCCCATATTTAGAGACAACCGCCGAAAAGCTTTCATAAGGCAAACAATCCTGCGCCAATTGACTCAGCTCACCTGAACGCAGTGCAAGATGGGTGCGTCTAAGCAAGGTGAAGACGTTAGAGTCGTTTAAAACAATACTTTTGAAACCTAATCCTGAACGGATACTTGATTCACTCAAGAAGTGATCGAACCATTCTGGCTCAATCGAAAACACATGCGAATGATAACCTGAATGAGCCATAGATCGACCGTCGTGTAACGTATCAGGTGGCATCACGACTACGTCGCCGGGGCCAACATGATATCGCTCTCCCGCACATACAAACTGTTGTTGGCCTTTTGTAATAAGGCCAAAGTGATAATCAAGATGATAATGTCGTTCAAATTCAAACGACTGATATTGCCCCGAAATCAAACTAATCGCACGATCTGGTGAACTGAAATGCTGCACGCTGTCCATAAGCCCTCCTCACGCCATAGCATAGATGACACTGAGTTCCATTGTCTTGTAAAAAATAGACAATCTAGACCTTACTCAGTTTGAACGCTTTCACGCCAGTTCAGACCTAAAAAAACCGCTAGCGGCGGTTTTTTTTGAATCCTCGATTATGCATTCATAAAGGGATAATCGGTGTAACCTTCGGCACCATCCGTATAAAACGTCTCAGGGTTAGGTTCATTCAGCGGCGCGCTGATTTTCGCGCGTTCAACAAAGTCAGGGTTCGCCAATATGGCCTTACCAAACGCGACACTGTCGGCTTGATGATCAGCAATGGTTTGGCCAGCTTCTTCAACACTGTATGCCATGTTAACCATCAGATGACCTTGGTAGGTATTGCGCGCCACAC
This sequence comes from Marinomonas atlantica, assembly GCF_001639725.1. Taxonomy (GTDB): domain Bacteria; phylum Pseudomonadota; class Gammaproteobacteria; order Pseudomonadales; family Marinomonadaceae; genus Marinomonas; species Marinomonas atlantica. Next base: position 348,592 of record NZ_LTAW01000001.1, on the reverse strand, counting down.
TGACAACATCGGCATGTTGCTGATCAAAAAAGTCCGCACGCATTACGTGCAGGTAGGCCAGATCGTAACCATTTAAGAGATTCGCAAGGTAGCGCATCCATTCAACCGGATCACTGTCGCGCATACTATTAAAACTGTTGAGCGGTGACAGGCGTAAGCCAACACGTCCTGCACCCATTACCTCCGTAACTGCGTCGAGTATCTCCCGTAGAAAACGAGTACGATTTTCCAAAGAACCACCATAGATATCTTCGCGTTGATTGGCGCTGTCACGTAAAAACTGGTCAATCAGATAACCATTGGCGCCGTGAATCTCGACACCATCAAAGCCTGCCTCGCGGGCGTTAATCGCGCCTTGGCGGAAGTCTTCTACAACCTGTTGAATCTCTTCCACTGTTAATGCACGTGGTACGGTATACGGCTTTTTCCCCTCCGGCGTGTGGGTGACGTCGTCAATCGCAATGGCACTGGGCGCCACGGCCTCACGTCCATTGTTAAACAGTGGATGTGCAGCGCGTCCTGCATGCCAAATTTGCATAAAAATGCGACCATCGGCTTTATGAACCGCGTCAGTGGTTAGCTTCCAACCGTCAATTTGATCTTGATGGTAGATACCAGGATCGTGACCAAAAGCGGAGGTACCTTCAGATACCATGGTGCATTCCGAAATCAACAGCCCAGCGCTGGCACGTTGAGCGTAGTATTCGGCCATCAGCTCATTGGGTTGATGATTGATCGCACGAGTACGCGTTAGAGGCGCCATGATCACTCGATTAGGCAACTCTAATATACCTAGCTTAACTGGGGTGAACAGCGCAGTGTTTGATAAAGACATTCTTTACTCCAAATCGTCGAGTATTCATTATGATGAATACGATATGAGGCAGTAGAGCGGCACTTCAATCTTTAGCACGTTTTTTACTGATAATTTGACTATTCGGTCAGCCCTTGTAACAACCCCACTCAGCTCTGCCTATCTTTAATCAGGCTCTCATTATTTTAACTGGGTTTCAGCACCGTTTTTCATATCTTGTGTTACGCTTTTAGAATGACGGTAAAAGCCGTTCCTTCAATAAAAACAATAGGATGGTGCTATGCAGTTTAGTGAATCTTCCATTGTATTGCTGGCGATTGCCTTATCTTTGGGGCTGCTAATTGGCGTTGAACGTGGCTTTAAATACCGCGACCAAAAAGAAGGCTCACGCGTTGCTGGTCTGCGAACTTACGGCTTAATCTCTCTCTTAGGGGCGGTCTCCGCCATGCTTTCCGAGAGTCTTGGTAGTTATTTACTTGGCGTTTTTTTTGCCGCATTGGCTTTTGCTCTGACTGCGTCTTACGTCGTAAACAGCACTCGTGAGCGCGCCTCGCTAACCTCTTTGATTGCTTCGCTTCTAGCGTTTTGTTATGGCGCAATGGTTATGCTGGGGTATGTCGTGGAGGCCTCTTCACTTGCAGTTATTACAACGCTACTGCTCAGTTTAAAAGGCGAACTACACCGCTGGTTATGGCTGATTGAAAAGAAAGAACTGTGGGCAGCGTTGGAGCTATTGCTGATTTCAGTGGTGATTTTGTCAGTCATCCCAAATGAAGACATGGGGCCTTGGGATGCGCTGAATCCCTATGAAATCTGGTGGATGGTAGTACTCATTTCCAGCATTTCGTTTGTCAGTTACTTTGCCATGAAATTTGCCGGAGCACGCAAAGGCATCATGGCCACTGCGTTGTTTGCAGGCTTTGCATCGTCTACCGCTTTAACGTTGCAATTTTCTCGAATGGCTAAACAAGTCCCTGCTGCATCCCCATTGTTGGCGGCTGGTGTTTTGTTTGCATGCGGGACCATGTACCCACGCGTCCTGCTGGTTGCAAGTGTTATTAACCCTGACTTACTGATGCCATTAGCCATACCAACGCTGACCATGGCAGCACTCACCTACTTGCCAGCCTTTTGGCTCTGGTATCGAGGTAATCAATCCGTTCCTGAAGACATCGCACCACCTGCCTCCCCTCTTTCTATGTGGTCAGCATTGGGGTTTGGTCTATTACTTACCGCCATTTTGCTACTTAGTAGCGGCCTTCAAGCCACACTAGGAGACACTGGTATCTTAATATTAGCGGCCGCTTCAGGTGTCGCCGATGTCGATCCAATTAACTTATCTCTATCAGGAATGAGCCGTGAAAACCTTGCGCTAGAAACAGCCGTACTGGGTATCGTCATCGCGGCATCTGTCAATGGCCTGCTTAAAGCCGGTTTAACCGTCGGTATTGGAGGAAAAGCCATGTTGATTCGCGCCAGCATCCCGTTGATGATCGCCAGCGCAGTGGGACTCTTATTAGCACTTGTTATTTAATGCGTTCGAAGACACGCTACGCTTTACTTTTCAACTCATTAAGGACACAAGCTTGCCACCGATTTATGCGAAATGGCTTTCCATAAGCACCCTATTGAGCCTGACGTTCGGCGCTCTGAACTTAATTACTGCGATTTGGTTAAATCGACAAATAACGTTATTTGTCGAGCTTAAGCCCCTGTATATGTGGTTGCTGATTAGTTTTGCTGTCTCACAGAATGTATTTCTTATGCCGCTGCTTTACTGGTATGACAAACGTCAATCTAAACTACGAAATAAAGAGCGTATTCCTGAGCTTGTATTACATATTTTCGCCTTATTAGGCGGCGGTTTAGGTGCGTTGTATGGTCAAACCCACTTTCGCCATAAAACGCAAAAGACAATATTTAAGGCAACCGCTTGGTTAGGCATTATTGTCATCGGCGTTGTTGGGTATCTTGCTGCAAAATCTTACGCATAGATTCATCAACTGAATATTTTTTTAAAATTTCATCATTTTGTCTTTTTTTGTTGTCAATGTAGAACTGTGGTCAGTGTGCCAAAGGTATTGCGATGTCAGAATGATGAAGCGTCGTGAAAACTTTGCAGAGCATTCACTTCGTATCCTTTAACGGGGCACTTTGGAGAAAATCACAATTATTTTAGCGAGAAATGAAAATAACCTTTGACATGATTAACGATTGATCATATATTTATCGCAGCTAGAAAGTTTGCGTTTTTTACATCCTCGTTACGTCGCGTTATTAGTAGTAGTCCTTCGTCTTGTAAGATCTAAAATATTGTCTTTTTTTCCGCTACATCCGCCATTTAATGGCACTTATTATTTTTTATCTACAGGATATACATTATGTCTAATAAAACGACTGGTACAGTAAAATGGTTTAACGAAACTAAAGGCTTCGGTTTCATTCAACAAGAAAACGGTCCTGACGTATTCGCTCACTTCCGTGCAATCGAAGGCTCTGGCTTCAAAACTTTGACTGAAGGTCAAAAAGTTGAGTTCGTTGTAACTCAAGGCCAAAAAGGCCCTCAAGCTGAGAACATCGTTGCTCTTTAATTTTTAATTAAAGTAGCACAATAAAAGAGGCGATACCGCAAGGTATCGCCTCTTTTTTGTTTTTCTCGTTCACGTTCCTTGCCATATCACACCATTCCAGCCGCATTGATAAAATACGACCTATAAAAGTTCACTACTAGTGTTCTGTATGATTCTGATGCACACTAATTTAAATATAGCGCTACCTAAGGCTCGTTTATGCTTCCTCCTATATTGAAACATTCAGCGACTATCATCTTCACATCGATCGCACTGCATGTCTCTCATAGTTACGCACAAGCTGATTTTCTAGGCCTGATCGACAGCATGCACAACACAAAGATGAGTACTGCTAGCCGCATGGAAGTAATCAGCGCTAGCCTCATGAATAAGCCTTATGTCGATGGTAACCTTGGCGAAGGCAAGATAGGTCGATATGACCAAGATCCATTATTTCGATTTGATGTGTTTGATTGCACAACCTATGTAGAAACGGTACTCGCTGGCGCCTTATCAAGCCATTCACGAGACTTTCCTCAGCATATGCAGAAGATCCGTTATCAACAAGGTATTGTCTCATTTGTCACACGCAACCACTTTACCAGTACAGATTGGATCCCCAACAATCAATGGTTACTGACAGATATTACAGCAACGGTTGGACAAGGCTTTGAACTCTCCGCAGAAACCATAATCGATAAAAAAGCATGGTATCGAGCCATGTCAGAAGACCGACTCCAAGGATTATCGGCTACGGTCAATAAACAAAGATTACTAGATGACTTACATCGGGAAAGCCAACCATTCTCCCCTGAGTCAGTAAAAACACCTTATATTCCACTTACAGCTTTGTTCGTTGCGCAGCGTGCGACGACTGCAGGCATTGCTCAACGTAAACAAGCCGCGCTTTCCATTCAATCAGATTCATTACTGGACGAAAAAGGTCGACAAAAGGCATGGCACCAGTTAGCAATTAAGTCATACATAGAAGACGCCTATCTTAATCAGGCACTGCTTAATCGTATCCCTTCTGGGAGCATTATCAGCATGGTCAGACCCAATTACGATGTGAAGCAGTGGATTGGCACAAACCTTAATGTGACACATCAATCCATTGCGATTAGAAAGAATGGTCAACTGTACTTACGCCACGCCAGCCAGTTGCGACGAAAAGTAGTAGACGAGCGTTTTACCGACTACTTTAGCAAGTACCTAATTAACTCTTCTCTTAAAGGGTTTAATATTCAACGGCCTACTTTTTAGACACAAAAAAGCCACGCTCTAGGGAAAGTGTGGCTTCTAATCTTTAACTATTGAAAATAATTAAAGATTAATGAGTAATGCCTTTTTTCAACATACGCATTTCGTCATGGCACTCTTTCATACGCGTGTGAACGCGACGAAGAGTCACCTCACAATCTGGCGCTTGGTCTTTATCCAGAGCCGTACTGATTTCGGCTAAGACTTTGTCTTCAACCTCTTCAAGTTGATCGACATAGTTTGTTTCTGTAGAAGTGCTTGAAACCTTATCAACAAGGTTCGTGTACGCTTTACGCGCTTCCGTCATGGTGTCAGAGCCGTTTTCCAGATCACCTGTTTCGGCTACCGCAAACTTTTGAAGATCCGCGACGGCCTCTTGTTTAGCGTCAATCATGCGGTTAAAAAAGCCTGTGTACTCTGCGCTGTCGACTTTCCCTTTCGCTTCTTGATAAAACTCGATACCGCTGTTCATGACTTTAATAATGTCTGAAATATGGTTAACCTCTGGTGTTGCTTGCAACATGGTTGCCTCCTTGGTTATTTATCGTTTAATTCGTTTTGCATGAAGCGTTTCGTTCATCCGTACATGTAGAATTGAAGACTAAGCGTTTTTATTCAACACCCAAGCAGACAATTTATGGCCATTGCACCTTTGCTCCGATTTTTAAGCACATGAGGTCCACCTTTGCACTCTATCGTGACATTTTACTACCAATAGTCATGCCCTTAAGAAATAGAAAAAGCTTTTAGGTTTAGCGGTATTTATATTGTTTGCTAGAAAATGCTATTAGGCGGGAAAGTGTCGAAGGTAACATCTAGATTAAAAATCTTATCTTAGACCTTTATGCTTATGTAGGAAGTGGACATAGAACAATGTTTAACTAAGTTAAGTTCCTCGCCAATAGGTAGAGTATTAGCGAGGAACTTCTCTTAATTCGACAAAGCGTCGAAACAGATACGTGGATGCAACCCTTCTTAAGAAAGGTCAGCTATTTCTCTTTCCACTATTTTTCGGACTTGCTCCTCATCCGCAACAAAGTTTTCACTGTCTTTGCGTAACGACTTAACTAGCCCAAACATCATCGCAATGATGACAAACGTGAAAGGTAAAGCACCCGCGATTGAAGCCGCTTGCAAGGCTTTCAATGCTTCATTACCGCCCATTAGCAGAATCATCAGAGTAACCACACCCAATAAAGTACCCCAAAGAATACGCTGCTGGATTGGAGGACGACGACCAAATGACAACAGTCGACCTAATACCAATGTGCCTGAATCTGCCGCAGTTACAAAAAACACAACCACAACAACCAATGCACAAACTTTAGCGATCGTCGCAGCAACACCAGGCGTTAATACTTCAAAAGCAGTAAACAAGGTACCTGCATAGTCCCAGTTGTTTACCGAGGTGTTGTAAATGCTCATATCAGATCCATATATCGATGCATGGATACCTGCTGAACCAATAACACTAAACCACACTAAGGAGACAAGTGTTGGGATAAACACAACTCCCATAACAAACTCTCGAATAGTACGGCCGCGAGAAATACGTGCGATGAACATGCCCACAAATGCAGACCATGCAATCCACCACCCCCAATAGAAGATAGTCCAACCACCCTGCCAAGTTTGTTCGTCACTGCTTCGTGCCGTCCAAAGCGTCATAGAAAGCGATTGAGATGCGTAGTCACCTAACGTAGTCAAACTGTTTGCAATAAGGTAGTTACCATTCGATGCAATTAGAAAATACAAGATAATCGCAATACAGATGTAACTATTAAATTGAGACAGCATGTTAATGCCTTTGGCAACACCACTGGTGGCAGACAAGGTCGCAATTAAGGTAATAAATACAATGGATAAAACGGTTACCATGGTGGATCTTTCGGCCAAAACGTTTAGCGAAATAAGTCCAGAGCTAATCTGCTCTACACCCAAGCCCAGCGTGGTGGCAATACCGAAGATGGTACCAAAAACGGCCAAGATATCGACAGCGTGACCAATGGGTCCATAGATTCTATTTCCAATCAATGGATAAAGCGCAGAACGAATGGAAAGAGGCAGACCTTTACGAAAAGAGAAATACGCCAACGACAAGCCAACGATTGCGTACATTGACCAAGCAACAGCCCCCCAATGGAATACGGTCAAAGTTAGACCGCCGACGGCCGCTTCAGCGACTAAATCATTAGGAATAGGAAAGCCCACATCGCCTGGTTGTAAGCCTGCCGCAAGCGCCACTTGTTTAGCTTCAAAAAAACCACTCACAGCTGCTTTCACTTCGGTACTCATGAAAGGGTTACCACCGCTCCAGCCGCTAGCAAAGTGTATCATCGGTTCGGACATGGAGAAGAACAACATGCCAGCACCCGTACCACAGCCAAAAAGCATAGAAAACCATGCAAAGTTTGAAAACTCAGGTCTTTCGTTATCTCTACCTAATCGAATTGCACCAACTTTACTCACCATTAACGTTGCACAAACAACGAAAGCAAGCAGCATGACAAGAATGTAATACCATCCTAACGTTTCTTCTATCCAACTTTTCAGACCTATGAACTGCTGGCTGGCTAATTCACCGAGCAAAACAGTATAGAGAATAAACACTACAACCATAACTAAAGCTGTTATACCTAGGGTTGTATTAAGCCCTTTTAATATTCCCCGCTGGGAAATGAGGGCATCGATTTCTTTATCTTTTAGCATTGGTAACCTCTTTATTTTTTTTATTGTCGCCACGTCATCCTATTAATCTAAAATAGATATAACAAACTAGAAAAATGGGGTCTCTACATAATGATATTAATGGCTCACACATCATGAGCGATCAAATTCCTCCTGCTGACATACCCTTTAATCTTTGTTTAACCTAACTGGGCAAATATTCTTTAGCCCAGCCTAAGCTGGCAATATTAGCCTCGATCATGGTCTCTATTTCAGACTCACTGTAGCCAACACTGGCTAAGATCTCTTTGGTTGAATGCCCGAACTTTTCCGTGGGTGCAATGGCTCGAATGGCCGCTCTTTCAGGGCGAATAGAATAGTGGTCAATTTGAGTAAAGCAGTGACCACTAGGATGATCTGGATAAACGGAGAACGCATAGCTACCAAAATGCGTACCTACTTCACCATCATGAATACGACCGTAATCATGACGCAGTGTTTCAATCGAATTTGGCTCAGCGACCGCTATATCAGCCCCTCTTAACAAGTTTAGCCAATGCAATGTTGCGGCCTGCTTGAAGGCATGTTTTAAGTACTCGTGCAGATCTGGTGTGTCACCAAGTTCGGCTAAGCCTTCTAATGATTTTAATTTATCAAACTCGTTATGGTCTGAATCAAGGAAAATCCAACCATCCATTGTTTCATAAAAATGCGATAGAGGATGGTTGCCTAATACTTCACGACCCGAGGCCTCGTCGAATGGACCTCTCCCTTCGTAATCAAACATAAATGGAATTTGCGCCATATTAGTGACGGCAGATAAAGAGGTTCTCACTCGGCTGACTTGACCAGTGACCAATTGATGGTACATCGAAAGCGCCATCCCCATACCAGCAGCAAAGCCACAGTTAACATCTAACGTTCCAACATGAGCATGTTCTTCTGGGGTATCACTGCCACCAAAACGCATCATGATGCCGCTATTGGCCTGAATAATATCATCATAGCCAATGTAATCAGTTTTAGGTCCTCTCAACGGACCACCGAAGCAATCCAAACGACAAAACAATACGTTCGGATTGATCTCAAGTAAGCTTTGTGAATCAAGACCAAGCGCTTCAAGCTGACGCTCAGGCGCATTAATAAGCACTAAATCGACGGATTGTACAAGTCGATTAAATACTTCTCGGCCTTTTTCCGTCATGATATTCACCAGTGCTTTCTTTTTGCCCATATCAGTTTGAAAACTGTACAGGCATCCAATTAATGGATCATAAAGCGGTTTAACAGGATCAAGCTTAATAACTTCAGCGCCGAATCTTCCTAAAAATGCAGCCGAATGTGGCCCAGCAATCACATTAGTCAGATCAAGCACTTTTTTACCATCTAACCAGCCTTTTTCCCCAGGCTGATTCGCTTCACTTCTTCGCGGTAAATCCTGTGTAAGCGGTGATCTGACAGTGCATAAGGTGTCTAATGCCGTGTCAAAGTCGACAAACCGTCTGGCCTTCGCCTGCATAAAAGCAGAGGCATTATGTTCAAACCAAACTAACGGCCCTGGCTGCTTCATCAAACCATATTCTGGGTCATCAACTTCAATGATTAAACCAGCTTGGTTCGTATGTTCGTCGCGTAACCATTCTTTGGTAGTACGCTGTGAAGCTCCTGGAATGCCTGTTTCGCCAAAGATACGATCCCATTCACCAGCAGGCTTGGTAAGAAAGGCTTTCTTCATTTTCTCGGAAATAACTCTGGCCCATTTAGGTGGGAGAGGATAAACACCGAGTGACGTTTCGCCTTCCCACTCATGAATAGGCGCATGTAGATCATCGACTTCAGGAAACTCCTCAGCCATTAACTCGTCATAAATACCTAGAACTTGAAGCGCACGTTTTGCATGGTTGCGATGAGAGGGGCAAACACAGTAAAACTTTCTTTCGTCAGCACAGTCATAAGTACGAAAAAAAGGATCTAAGTATTCTTGTAGATCTTCATACGATAGATTCATGTCAATACTACACGTATGGCGGTGTTCAATTTCACGTTCACGCATCGTCTTATAGCGTTCAGGTAAACCATCAATCACATAAGAGTTGTAAGAAAGCCCTTCCATTAAAGCCGCTGCCACAGGGACTTCTATATGGTCGCCATGGCCATGATGAGCCCGTTCATACAAGGCCATTATGGCAGAGCTTGCAGCAAGTGAAATTGCATAGGAAGAACCCAGTGGAACCGGTGAGAAACTAGGTTCAATCCCCATAAGTACACGATTAAACCCCATATCCGTAAAGGAGCCAGACGTAGCAGCTATAATCGCTTCTGTTGCTTTCCATTCTCTTCTTAACATGTCATTACTGGCAAAGCCTGGTATTGATAAAGTAATCAGCTCAGGGCGCTTGGTTCTTAATTCTTCGAAATCAACACCTAGTCTCGCCAAAACACCAGGACGAAAGTTCTCGATAACAATGTCGGCTTGATCAATCAGCTGTAATGCTTGACTTAGTCCCTTGGAGGATTTTAGATCAATGTTTATGCATTGTTTATTGCGATTTAGCACTGCGTTGGCAGGACTTACCCACTGGGGGCCTTGTGGTGGGTCAATATGAATCACTGTTGCGCCAAGGTCGGCAAGCACCATTGCAACAGCGGGAGCAGCAATTTGTTGTCCAAAGTCCACGACTCGAACACCAATAAGAGGTAGTTGATTGTTATTATTCATCTCTATTGATCCTGTGTAAAAAGCGTCTTTCAAATAAATGAAGGAAGCCAGTACGTATTGTATTGAATTATTTTTGGTATCAAGACAAAGCCAATTAGTAAGTACTGCGAAGATCAGCACAGGGCGCATACTAGAATTGCCCCAAAGCGGCTACTAGCAATAAAAACAAGACCAATGGGTGGATTTTTTTTATATCAAAAAAGCGTAAAAACGCTTAAAAAACATAAACAACTGATAAATATAGAAATATTGATTTTAGGGTGGCGGGGCGCAACAACACCCATAAAAATACTTAACTCTTAGGGTGATTTTTTATTGCTTTTAAGACTTTCGCTTATTAATAACAATGAGGTTGTTTCGTAGCCCTAAGGTTGCGGTAATTCAAGGTATGTCTTTACGCTGTAAATAGTATGTTGAAAGTGTTAAGAGATGAACTAAGGTCAAACACAATAACAATAAGTGGAGCCGATATGTCTAACCAAATCATTCTGCCTCGTATTTTACAGGTAGGAGAAAATGCTAGTTTAGAAATTCCGAGCATTTTGGACAGTTTGGGGTGTACTCGCCCTCTCATCATCACCGATAAAATGATGGTTGAACTTGGCTACGCGGGACAAGTGCAATCTTGCTTGAAAGATCACCAGATCAACTCGGAAGTTTTCGATGATACGGTACCTGAACCAACGGTTAGCTCGATTCAAGCGGGCGTTGACACCGTGCGTAATGGCAACTACGACAGCATTATCGCCTTGGGCGGCGGCAGTCCAATTGACAGTGCGAAGGCTATTAGCATCTTAGGGAAGTTTGGTGGCGAAATGCGCGATTACAAATTTCCAAGAATCGTTAATGAGGAAGGTCTGCCTATCATAGCAGTGCCAACCACGGCGGGCACTGGTACAGAGGTGACACGTTTCACCATCATTACCGACGAAACCAATGACGAAAAGATGCTTTGTGTCGGGGTGGGCTTTATGCCAGTCGCTGCACTTGTCGATTACAAACTGACTCTCAGCTTACCCGCTCGAATCACCGCCGACACCGGTATCGATGCGTTGACGCATGCGATGGAAGCCTATGTCAGTAAAAAAGCAAGTGCCTACAGTGATTGCCAAGCTCTTGCTGCTATGAAGTTAATTGGACCTAACTTACGCCGGGTGTATCACGATGGCAGTGACAAGCAGGCACGAGAAGCGATGATGTTGGGATCTACACTCGCTGGCGTTGCTTTTTCTAATGCTTCCGTTGCCTTGGTTCATGGTATGAGTCGACCTATCGGTGCCGCATTTCATGTGCCTCATGGGCTATCAAATGCCATGCTATTGCCAGCTGTAACTGAGTTTTCTATCCCAAGTGCTATTGAGAAATACGCGGACTGTGCCCGCGCAATCGGTGTCGCTACCCAAGCTGATTCAGATGATGTCGCTAACCAAAAACTGATTGCTGAGCTGAGAGCTCTTAATGATGAACTTCAGGTTCCAACACCCGAGCAATTTGGCATCGACCGTCAGCAATTTTTTGACTTAATGCCAACGATGGCAGAACAAGCGCTCGCATCGGGGTCACCTAACAATAACCCTATCGTGCCAACAGCAGAGCAGATCATCGACATTTATCAACAGCTTTGGTGAGTGATAACAAAACCCCGTCATCACCGATATAACTTAGTACCATGCTAACAATATTTGAGGAAACACAATGAACACCATCGGACACCTAATCAATGGTCAACTAGTGACCACTTCACAGCGCATGCAAGATGTCTACAACCCTGCGACTGGAGAGGTTTCAAAACAAGTTGCCTTAGCACCAAAAGAAACAGTTGAAGACGCTATTGCTGCAGCGCAAGCCGCTTTCCCTGCGTGGCGCGATACGCCACCGCTGAAACGTGCCCGAGTGATGTTCCGCTTTAAAGAGCTACTTGAGCAAAACAGCGATAAGATTTGCCAAATGATCGGTGAAGAGCACGGTAAAATTTGCCATGACGCAGCGGGTGAGCTGCAACGAGGCATTGAAAATGTAGAATACGCTTGTGGCGCACCAGAACTTCTAAAAGGTGAGTTCAGTAAAAATGTCGGACCAAACATCGACTCTTGGAGCGAATTCCAGCCCCTTGGTGTCGTCGCCGGTATCACCCCTTTTAACTTCCCTGCGATGGTGCCGATGTGGATGTTCCCGCTTGCAATTGTGTGCGGTAACACCTTTATTCTAAAACCTTCAGAACGTGACCCTAGCTCAACACTTTATATTGCTCAGTTACTACAGGAAGCAGGCTTGCCAGAAGGCGTGCTAAACGTAGTCAATGGTGATAAAGAAGCGGTGGATGTGTTACTGACGGATGATCGAATTAAAGCCGTGAGCTTTGTCGGCTCAACCCCAATTGCTGAATATATTTATGCGACGGCCAGTGCCAATGGCAAACGTTGCCAAGCATTGGGAGGCGCTAAAAACCATGCCATTGTGATGCCTGATGCAGATATGGACAATGCTGTTAACCAACTGCTAGGTGCGGCGTTTGGTTCATCTGGTGAGCGCTGCATGGCACTATCGGTTGCCGTAGCCGTAGGGGAAGAGGCAGCCGATGCCTTAGTTGCAAAAATGCAAACTGCTATGAAAAACTTAACGGTGGGTGAGTACAGCGACAAAACGAATGATTTTGGCCCTGTCATCACTCGTGATCATCAACAGAAAGTTGTGGGCTACATTAACAGCGCTGAAGCGGATGGCGCTAAAGTTGTGGTCGACGGTCGCGAGCCAAACATTTCAGGCTATGAAAATGGATTCTTTGTTGGCGCGACACTCATTGATGGTGTAACCGCTGAGATGCAGAGCTACAAAGAAGAAATTTTTGGCCCCGTACTGCAGGTCGTACGAGTCAACACCATGGAAGAGGCGATGCAACTTATTAACGATCATGAATACGGTAATGGTACCTGTATCTTTACTCGTGATGGTGAAGCAGCGCGTTATTTCTCAAATCATATCCAAGTGGGCATGGTAGGCATCAACGTACCACTGCCTGTACCAGTTGCTTACCATAGTTTTGGTGGCTGGAAGCGCTCTTTGTTTGGCGATCTTCATGCGTATGGTCCAGATGGTGTGCGTTTCTACACGAAGCGTAAAACCATCACGCAGCGCTGGCCTTCCAGTGGCGTACGTGAAGGTGTGTCTTTTGCCTTTCCAAGCTAATTAAAGCATTAGCTACAATTAAATAGGCCAGTTTTTTTACTGGCCTATTTTTTTTGTTTTAATTCAGTCATAGGGAAAGTTTATTCTAATTCTAGGAAGTCGTTTTAGAGAGCTGCTATGGCGTTAATAGTTAGTAATAAATACGTTAAAAAAGCTGATAATTCAAAATCTACCTATTAGAGTTTAAATGACTGGTAACGAGCACTTTTGCTCGATCATGAACCAATAAACTTCAGAAGAATAAAAATGAAAAAAAAACTTCCTCCCCTTAATTGGCTTAGGTCATTTGAAGTTTCAGCACGCTACCTGAACTTTACACAGGCAGCTCACGAACTCAATATGACCCAAGCGGCAGTCAGCCAACAAATAAAAGGATTAGAAGCACAATTAGGCACTGTGCTGTTTAAACGTTTACCAAGAGGCTTGGAATTGACTAAATCCGGGCGAGCTTATATTCCCATCGTTCATGAATCTATTGAGCGCTTAGCGGAGGTAACCGATGAACTGTTTGGTCAAGGCCAAACTCGACCGCTAACAATTCGCTCCAGCTTGATTTTTTTTACAACCTGGTTAGCTCCTCGACTCGGTCGTTTTAGAAAACTTCACCCTGAAGTCAAGTTACGACTACCGACCAATATTTGGGTAGAAAACCTTGATAAAGAATCGGACATGGAAATTCGCTACGGGATGGGGGACTGGTCTGGTGTGAATTATCACAGACTCACTTGGGACCATCTTGTTCCAGTTTGTAGCCCTACTCTTTTGAATACTGCTACGCCACTAAACACCCCAAATCAACTTTCCGAGCATACCTTGTTACACGTGGATGGTTACAATGAAGGTTGGGGATACTGGTTAAACAAAACAGGTTTTCAGCATATTGACTCGTCTCAAGGCATTCATTTTGATACCTTAATTTCAGCATTGGAGTTGGCTAAATCAGGCGAAGGGATTGCATTAGGAAGAAGCTCTTTAATTAAAGAAATGATCACAACCAGTCAGCTGATCGCTCCTTTCGAGCAAAAGCTTGCAACCAGTGAGGCATTCTATTTGATTAGCTCAAGCCAGGGCTTTGAGCACCCTCATGCGGCATTATTCCGAGCTTGGTTGCTCGACGAAGCGGAGCAAGCAAAAATCACTGAACTGACGAGCATGTACCCTGTAAACTTTTGAACCAACCCCGTAGCACCGAATATTAAGACGCAGCCCTGAAAAGAGATCAAGCACCATTTTTTGATCTCTTTTCAGGCTTTTACAAGAATCACGACTCTAACGACCATCCTTTCTTCTGGACGGCAAAGCACTTTTAAAGTCTTATCGTTCGTTTTATGTTGAGACCTTAGGACCATTTGGACTGTCAATTATGACTTTTACTTATCTATTCGATCCATTGTGTGGCTGGTGTTATGCCGCCGCACCTGCTATTAAAGCTTTGCGTGAAGCAGATCTAGGAAATATCGCAATGGCGCCCGTAGGACTTTTTTACAAAGCCCGCCCGACCAGCGACATTGCAGAGCATGCAAAATCCAATGACCTGCGGATTCAATCTCTGTCTAGCCAAGAGTTTTCTGATGCTTACTTTGATAACGTACTGAAAAAACCAGATGGCGTATTTTCATCACGCGCGCTGACACAGGCATCCATTTTTCTTGAGTCACAGAAATTAGGGTTAGCAGGACTGTTTCTGCATGAGACGCAATTACGTCGTTATGTCGATGGTATCGATACCTCTGAAGTGCCTGCTGTTGTGAGCATTGCTACAGGAGTGGCTGCGAACCAAGGCATTTCCATCGACGCAGACATGCTTGAACAAGCTCTGCAGAATGACAGTCCACTGCAACAGCAAGCCGATCAAATGGTTCAACAAGCTAGCCAGCTTTTAAGCCGCTTGCCAGGGTCAGGCGGTGTTCCGCAATTGATCATGACTAATGATGAAGGTCAGAATTATATTTTCTCCGGTGCAGATCTATATCAAGGTGGAGAGGGTTTTATACAACTGGTAAGTACTATTCAAGCCGCGTTATCAGGTCAGCTACCACCAGATATGGAGCAGTAGTCCGTCTTATTAGCTTGAATCGAAAGCCTGTATTCATACCTCTACAGGCTTTTCATTAAAAATCATAACTCAACACGCCTTTTCCCTTTTTATGTGCTGAGAATGCACTAGTTCGAGCATGTACCTCTTGTATATTGCTGAACTGTCGACAATACTAAAAAGCTACTGTGGCGATCGCTATTTGTATTTTAGCCTTTCCAAGGGATACATGGATGAACCAGCACCGCAAGGAATCAGGCATTCCTATCAAAGTTTTATTCAGTGGCAGCATTATCATCAGTATGCTGATGCTGGCTGCGGCATTAACTCTGTTCTCTTATCTTTATTCGCGCTCTTCTTTAACAGACCAAGTCGAAATTAATGTCAAACAGTCGACTCTTTCACTTGAGCAACAGATCGAATATGTTACCCAAACTGCGGAACAAAGCGTCATCCTGCTTAATCATGATGCCATCGTGAATCAAACAACCTTAGACCAACGTCTCTCTCGCATTCCACTGCTAGCCAGTATGATGGAAATGAACCCAATTTTGAGCTCAGTGTACGTTGGCTATGACGATGGCGACTTCTTTCTCTTACGGTCGCTAAAAAACTCGCGCGCCAAACAAATTCTCTCAGCACCTGACAAGGCAAACTATTTATTACAAGCAATCGACCGCAATGCTGCTGGCATTATCACCGAAACTCGCTGGGAGTTTTTCGACAAACAACTCAACTCCTTAGGTTTTGCTCTTGCGTCAAAGGATTATGCTTATGATCCCCGTAAGCGGCCTTGGTTTCAGGACGCTCAAAAATCTAATGGACTGATTCTTACACCACCTTACGCTTTTTATACTACTGAAGAAATCGGTGCATCACTTGCCATACGTAATCAAAATGCCAAAGCCATTGTTGGTGTAGATGCCTCAATCAATGACCTATCAAGCTTCATGAAACGTTTACAGCCCTCCAACGTTGTACAAATGGCGCTGGTCAATAAAAGCCATTTAATATTGGGCCACAGCAACCCAGACATCCCCCTTGTCGAGTACGATAATTTAAACAAGCCCACTTTAAAAAGCGTATCAGATTTACCCAACAAAGCTTTCGCTCAGCTGATCACACTAGATAAGGCACAACATAATCTGGAAGAGTTTAGTGTGAATGAACATACTTGGTACGGCATGACGCTGCCGATAGACAGCTTTAGCAATCAAGACTGGCTTCTGCTTTATGCCACTCCAGAAGCGGAACTGCTAAGAGACGTCAATAAACACTTGATCAATCAACTACTACTATCGGCGAGCGCTATCTTCATCTTGGTGTTTTTCGGGCTGTTAGTCGGCCGTTCTATTTCGAAGCCTTTGCAACAACTTTCTCAAGAGGTGAGCAAACTCGCTTCTTTCGACTTCAATCGCAAAATTGCGATCCATTCTTCTGTGAAAGAGATTAATGTGCTTTCCTCTCTCACCGATCACATGGCTCTAACCATCCATAGTTTTCAATCCATCTCCCACAAACTAGCACATCAACCGGATTTAGAGAGTATGCTTGCGCAGGTGTCAAACCATTTGATTGCAATCACCTCTTCAAGCGCTGGAGCGGTGTATTTATTTAATCAGAACGAGCTAACATTAAAGATTGCTTCTAAAGGTAATCTATCGATCCCTGACCTGATCGAATGCCACAGCCAGACATGGGACAGCCTGCTTCCTGAATTAATTACGACCTTAAAAGCTAAAGATAAAGGCCTATTTCTAACACCGTTAATTGATAGAGATGAATCGATTCTTGGCGTATTAGTTCTTCAACTCCCAAAAGATTCAAGCATTGATCATGAGGCATTTCATAACTTCATGTCTGAAGTCTCTGGTGCAGCCGCCACGGCGATCACCACCCACAAACAATTTGAAGCCCAACAAGCACTACTGGACGGTATTATTCGTTTGCTTGCTGATGCAATTGATGCAAAGTCGCCATACACCAGTGGTCATTGTGAACGTGTGCCTGAGCTGGCTGAAATGCTGGCTGACGAGGCGGTTCGATCACAGTCAGATGCGCTGGCTCACTTTCAAATGAACGAATACGAACGCCGAGAGTTCCATATTGCAGCTTGGCTACACGATTGTGGCAAAATCACTAGCCCAGTTCATGTCGTAGATAAGGCCACTAAATTAGAAACCATCTATAACCGTATACATGAAGTTAGAACGCGTTTTGAAGTACTTTGGCGCGATGCTGAGATTGCCTATCTGACAGGACAACTTGCTGGTGAAGATCAGGAATATCTGGCGCAAAGAAAACACTTTCAACAGCAGCGCCTGCTAGAAGACTTTACCTTTATCGCCAACACCAATATTGGCAGCGAGTCTATGGATCAAGAGGACCTAGACCGATTGCAAAGTATCGCCAACCAAACTTGGACACGTCATTTTAGTAACCGTGTTGGTATATCTCAGGACGAGCAATATCAAATTCCTAACACACCAGAACAGCTGCCAGTGCAAGAGGCTTTGTTAGTTGACAAGATTGAGCACATAGAACAATGGGGAGATCGTAAACCTGCAGTCGAAGCTCATAACTCAGACAATATCTGGGGCTTCGATATGGATCTACCAGAACAGGCATTCAACAAAGGGGAACTTTATAACTTAAGTGTTCAGCGCGGCACGTTGACGAAAGAAGAACGCTTTATCATTAAAGACCACATGGTACAGACCTTTAAGATGCTGTCATCCCTGCCGTTTCCAGAAGAATTAAAGAATGTACCTAACATCGCCAGTAATCATCATGAACAGCTCAACGGAAGTGGTTATCCTAGAAAGCTCAGTGCAAAACAATTAAGCGTACAAGATCGTATTTTAGCCATTGCCGATGTCTTTGAAGCATTAACCGCGTCGGATCGGCCTTATAAAGTTGGCAAGACCGTCTCTGAATCTCTCAAAATACTGGCCTTTATGGTGCGCGATGAACACCTAGATGGCCCCTTATTTAAGTTGTTTGTCGAGACTGAAACCTACCTCACTTACGCAAAAACGTTTCTTAAAACAGAGCAAATAGACACGGTTGATCATCAGCAGTTATTCAGTTGGGCGGAAATCACAAAGAGCTAAAAAGCGCTGTCTCATATTGGCATTACTCCGCTAAAGACTCCAGCTGTGCTAACCATCGCCAATCTTCGATCACTTGCTGGGCATAATCATGCTGCAGTGCTTCCAACGCCAACCAAGCATCATCGGAGGTATTCACTACGACTTGTTCAAAGCGCATAGAGCGCCGATCGAAACGACTATGGGCTAACGCTAACGCTGTGCCACAGGCAACAGCATACTCTTCGTAGCCGCCTTTTGTTGCACGCTTACCACACGCAATGTCTTCTGGGTCGATCCCCACTCGTGCATGATGTCGTGAACGAACCAACCAATGCGCCTTACGCCAGTTCACATCGTCCAATACCAGATCTGGATTGCGCTGCATGCGGCGCTGACAGTTAACGGTCAAATGCGCAGGCGATAATAAATTCATTAAACTTAAATCTTGGTATTCAAACAGCGCTGCGGCGGCCCGCTGCTTTTTCACTTCAACAAGATGACACAGTGTAATGTCCTCTTCTGTGGAAATCGTCTCTGGCCCAACCAATAGATAATACCGTTTCATGTTGACGGAACCCGTTCCAGCACCAATACGCTCGACGATATCGAGAATATGATCGTCCACATAAGGTGAAAAAACCTTTTCAATAGTGCGATAGGTATTGCCGTCCACTGCTTTAAACTTTTCCGCATCCTCTTTGAAAACCAATGGACGAGCGTCGAGATCAACCGCTTTCGCTAGAGAACTTTTGCTTGAGAAATCGATGCCACCAGCTTGGCGCTTACGAGCCTTTTGCTCGGCTTTATACAATACATGCTCATCTGCAAAATCTTGTAAGACATAACGATAATCGATTTCTTTATCCAGTAGACGTTGGCAGGTGTCGCGATAACTTTGCCAAAAAGCCGTCAATGCGCGCTGTGTACTATCATGATCGATGACTTTGCTTTTATCTATTGGCTCCAATAGCTGATAACGCGCTTCCAAAGCACCTTGGCAATGGTCAGCACACAATAACAAGCTCACGCCATACCGAAGTAGATCCCAGCCCGCATGCCCAACACAGGCATCATCAAAATCATTCGGCGCGAAAATAACCTCATCCCCATGGGAGCCCTCTTCGCTAAAAAAGCCAAAGTTAGAAACATGGCAGTCGCCAATCACCATCGTCAGTGGCCATGATTCTAATGCGTCAGGCAAACAGTAGTTCAGGCTGGCCAAATCTTGATAAAACACAGAGGAAGCCCCTCGTAGCATAACAAATGGACTCGTTGCCATTTTCGTATGCTTCTTAAGGCCCGTTCCTGGCGTGACGCCATCAACCCGAGTCATCACTTGCAGCAGTTCTTGTTCTCGCTCAGACACACGTCACCTCACATTCAACTCCAACCAAGGGGTCAATAGTAAAAGTAATTTATGCGTAGGTCTAAGGGATGACACAAGAAAGCAACACGCTTTAACAAAAACAAATGTTATGTTATAACGTTTTATAAATTCAGGAGAGAATCTAATGACCACATCCCCCACACTAAAACGACTGCCCGTTACCGTCTTATCCGGTTTTTTAGGCGCTGGTAAAACCACCTTACTCAGCCACTTGCTCAATAATCGTGATGGCTTGCGCATTGCCGTGATCGTCAACGACATGAGCGAAATCAACATTGATGCCGCGTTCATTGAACAAGAAGTCTCACTTAATCGCGGCGAAGAAAAGCTGGTCGAAATGAGTAATGGCTGCATCTGTTGCACTTTGCGAGAAGATTTATTGATTGAAGTACGCAAGCTCGCCGAAGCTGACAAGTTTGATTACCTTGTCATCGAGTCCACAGGCATTTCGGAGCCGCTGCCCGTGGCTGAGACGTTCACCTTTGCCGATGAAGATGGCATTAGCCTATCGGACATCGCAACACTCGATACCATGGTCACCGTAGTGGATGCCGTCAATTTCTTAAAGGACTACAACACCGCCAAAAGCCTGAAAGAAACCAGTGAGTTCTTAGGTGACGAAGATGAGCGCAACGTCGCCGACTTGCTGATTGATCAAGTCGAGTTTGCCGACTTATTGTTGATCAGCAAAATCGATTTGGTAAATGAATCAGAGCTTAATGAGCTGAAAGCCATCCTTCGCAGTTTAAACAGCCTAGCTGAAATCCTTCCAATGGAACGTGGGCAAGCGCCTGTTAATAAATTGCTAGGCACTGGATTATTCGACTTTGAGAAAGCCCAACAAGCACCCGGTTGGCTTGCCGAAATGCGCGGTGAGCACACGCCTGAAACCGAAGAATATGGCATTGCCAGTTTCAGTTTTGTCGCTCGCAAACCGTTTCACCCTAAACGCTTCCACCACTTTCTACACAGCACAGAGCAGTACGGTAAGCTGATTCGCTCAAAAGGGTACTTTTGGTTAGCGTCGCGCCCAGAGTTTGCAGGGCAATGGAGCCAAGCAGGTGGCATTGCTCAGTACGGTTTTGCAGGTATGTTTTGGCATGCAGTGCCAAAACAATATTGGCCACAAGACGAAGCATCATTAGCACTGATCAAAGAAAGCTGGCATGAGCCTTTTGGTGATATGCGACAGGAGCTGGTCTTCATTGGTCAAAACCTTGATCAAGAGAGCATGACACAAGCACTCAACGATGCCCTACTAACAGAAGAAGAGTTGTTGCAAGGCAAAAGTGTCTGGAAAAATATGGAAGACCCCTTCCCAGAATGGCAACAGGGGGCAGCATGAGCGTTTTAGAAGAAACCTTCGCTGCTTTACGCTCGCCAGTTTCAGATTTTTCTGACAAGTTATCGGGCCTTGCGGGTATTTATCAAGACGACGTTAACTTAATGGTGTGGCAGCGTAAGCTCGACAGCGACACGGAAAAAGCAGTGTTTAAGGTGCTCTCTGCAGGGAAGAGCTTTCCACTCAATCAAATTGTCTCGCCTGAAAACGTAAGTGATGCTTTGACACGTGGCCTACCGGATATCGATGGTCGTGACGCCTTGATCCGCGACATTGCCCTATTGGTTGATGCCTACTGCTGTTTATTTGATTTAAACACAGCAGGCCTTCGTCTAACGCAAGTTGATCGCGCTATGTGCCCACGTTTTCATGTGGACCAAGTGCCTTGTCGCCTGATTACGACTTATGCTGGACCCGCTACCGAGTGGATTGACGAGCCATCGCTAAACCGTCAAAAACTGGGACGTGGTAATAAGGGCCAGCCGGACAGTCACTCAGGCTTAATTCGTTCCGATGCTGACGTTAAACAAATCAGTGTCGGTGACGTGGCGCTGTTAAAAGGTGAGCGCTGGGAAGGAAATGAAGGCCGAGGAGCGGTTCACCGTTCGCCCGGAGTTGACGACGGCCAGTACCGCTTATTACTAACATTGGATATGGCGTAGCTGTCAGCACTTTAGTTGGTTAGACTGGCTCAAAGTCAGTTACGGCCTCCCCAAGACAGCACATTCTTCACCGACAGGGATGTCGGTGCTAGGGCGAAATGGAAGCCAGAGCCGAGTGTCGGATAGGCTACTCAGGCATCCTGCCTGCTAGCAAATTTATCGAGCAAAACTGTATAAAAAAACAACCATAAATTAAAGCTGTTATATCTAGGGCTATATTAAACGCCCATGCGATTTATATCCTAGCTAAATAAGGTCAAGCAGAGACCTTCGATTTGCTTTAGCGGGATTCCATCCTTTATCCTCGAAAGACTGATTCAATAGATATGAAACAACCTTATAACAAGTTTTGTACCATTAAGCTTCGTCACACTATTAGCAATCACCATACCAAGCCATCAGATATTTTCGTTAAGCTAAACTTAACATTTCTTTAAGTTTTCCTGATTGCTACGTTTCACAGATTGCATGACTATTAGTCCATGACGTAACTCATGTCATAGTGAACGAAACATAAGAATAAATTAGCATAAGCTAGGAGTTCAAATGAAAACCATCACAAAAACCATCGTAGCAGCTGGTGTCGCTTCTGCAATTACTACCTCAGCGTTTGCAGATACAATAGTCTTTGCTCACGGAGCTAACCAAGGCAATCCACGTTACGAGGCTGCAGAAATGTTTGCTACGCTCGTGCCACAATGTACTGCAGGAAAATATGACGTACAAGTCGCCCCTTCTGCAACAATGGGGGATGATGCAGAACAATTAATCTCTGCTCAGGCAGGCATCATTAATATGTCAGCTAACTCCCAAGGTACTACCGCCCAAATCGTTCCTGAAGTCGGCACTCTTGGGCTACCGTTTTTATTTGAGTCTGAAAGCGATGTTTGGCGTGTGTTAGATGGGGAGATCGGTGAGATCCTCGACGAAAAAGCACAAAACTCTGGTCTGAAAATCATTACTTTCTGGGATAATGGCTTCCGAAACGTTACTCATACTCAGAAGTCTATCCAAACACCAGAAGATATAGAAGGTATGAAGATTCGTACACCACCAGATGAAGTGGCATTAGACATTTTCGAAGCTCTCGGCGCAAATCCAGCACCATTGGCTTGGAGCGAGTTGCCAACTGCTCTTCGCAGCGGCGCATTTGACGGACAAGAAAACCCTCTTACCAACATATACTCTGCGAAGTTACATGAGATCACCCCCTACATCTCTATGACAGGTCATCAGTACCAAAGCACACCAGTCATAGCCGGACTTGCATGGTGGGAAAGTTTAGATGACGCCACTCAAAACTGTGTTACAAATGCAGCAAAACAAGCGGGTTGGTACCAGCGTGGCCGAAATATGTTTGAAGCGAAGCGTTTAAAAGCCGTTCTTGAAAGTGAGGGGGCGATTTTTAGTGACGTCGACTACAATGCCTTTGTTAAAGCAACGGCTCCAGTGTATGACAAGTACGAAATACAGTACGGCGACTTCCTGAAAAAACTAAAGCAA
The DNA here is from genome assembly GCF_001639725.1 of Marinomonas atlantica. GTDB lineage: Bacteria > Pseudomonadota > Gammaproteobacteria > Pseudomonadales > Marinomonadaceae > Marinomonas > Marinomonas atlantica. The sequence continues at coordinate 325,355 of NZ_LTAW01000001.1, read as the reverse complement.
GCTTCGGAACAATAAAATGCAACACTACACCTCCAGCGGAAGTGTAGAGGCAAAGTCAAAGCTTCGCTTTGACTTTGCCTTAAAGCTCTCTGCTTTCATCCGACACGTTATCTATCTACTCAGCGCCACTATAGTGGTTGCCAGTTTCAGCGCTATGTTTACAGCCATTCTTGCTAACGTGGTTTTACGCTACCTCTTTGATCAAGGAATAACGTGGGCATACGAGTTGCCACAGCTCTTGTTCCCTTGGTCCGTTGCTGCGGGAATGGTGTTAGCATCAACTTTGAAAGGCAACATTTCTATAGACTCTCTGGTCAATGCTCTGCCCACGTCTTTGCAAAAAATCATGCTTATCGGCGTTAATTTGATTATTGGTGCAACTTGTGTCGGTGTAGTTCATTTTAGTATGCCAATCATAAAAGCATCTAAGTATACGAAACTTGCAGAAACAGGATTACCACAAATTTTTGGGTACTCCAGCTTAGTTTATGCTTTCGCATTGATCGCTTTGATTTCTCTGCTCAATATCATCGACTATTTATTGTCTAAAAATAGTCTGCAAAGAAATCCTGAAAACAATAATTACAGTTAGGCTCCTACTATGGCTACCATATTACTCTGGTTATTTCCGTTACTTTTGATTGCGTCTGTGCCTGTTGCTTACGCAATGATTGGTGCTTCTGGCGTTGCTCTATTTTTGGACAATAAGCCATTAGCGGTGATGGCACAGCGGTTGTACACACCGACTCAAAGCTTTCCAATGCTGGCAATCCCTTTTTTCATTCTCGCCGGCAGCTTAATGATGCAAGGCAAATTCGGCACTTATCTTGTTGAGTGCGCTAAATTATTTGTGGGCCGTCTAAAAGGTGGAATGTGCCATGTCAGTGTATTAGGTTCAGTTATGTTCGGTGGGGTATCAGGATCTGCCGTTGCAGACGCTTCTGCATTAGGTAACGCTTTGATCCCTGTACAAAAGAAAGAAGGTTATGCTGCAGGTTTCGCTGGCGCAGTAAACGCGGCATCTTCAACCGTGTCAGTTCTGATTCCACCGTCGATACCTTTGATACTATACGGGCTCTCATCCAATACTTCGATCATTGACTTGTTTGTGGCTGGCATTTTACCAGGGATATTACTTGGCTTCGGTATGCTATTTTTAGTATGGCTTATCGCTATAAAACGCGGCTATAAAAACTCACCTGTTGAAGGCGGGTTCAAACAATGGAAAACACAATTAATTCATGCCCTGCCAGCGATTTTCATGCCAATCTTTGTCATCGGTACATTGCGTTTTGGTATCGCTACCCCAACTGAGATAAGTGTATTAGCTGTTGCTTATGCGTTATTTATCGGTCTCTTTATTTATCGAGACATCAATGTAAGGGGCATCATCAAAGCGATTGTTGATACAGGTGTCATGACTGGTGCAGTAATGGCAATAATTATGGCATCGTCCATCATTCAATGGATTTTAACTCTAGAACAAGTACCACAGAATTTAGCATTGTGGGTAACTGCCACGATCTCTGAGCCTTGGATGGTTATCTTGGCGATGAACGTGATCATGTTGATCGTGGGGACCTTTCTAGACTTACCTGCAGCAGTACTTCTATTAACACCTCTATTTTCAAGCATTGCAGCTTCTATTGGGCTTGATCCGGTTCAACTAGGCTTAATTATGGTGGTGAATTTAGCCATTGGTCTATACACCCCACCAGTAGGTACCACACTCTATATATCGTCTAACATTGCCAAGGTACCGATAGGTCACGTGGTGAAGGAGCTAGTACCATTCTACCTCCTCGCATTGGTTGTCTTAGGACTTATTAGCTATGTTCCTTCACTAATCATATATTAGTACCCATATTTTCGAGAAAGATTAGAAGCCTCCATGCTTATGACATAAGCTTGGAGGCTTCTTCGTGTATCCAACATTTATCTAGGGTCGAGCAATTCATCCATGATTTGATCTTCAATAACAGTAACCTCTAGAGATTGAAGTGTTTCTAGGGTTAACTGTGTATGAGACACAGCTTCTTCCAATAGCCACTCTGCAAACAATTGATAAAGTTTCCGGCTCTGATGCTGACTTGGACTCACCATCCAGTAGGAAGGCAACTTTATAGCGCCAAGCTCAGGGAACGCTGGGACTAGCTTACCCGAAATCAATTCATCTAATGCTAGCGTAGTTGACTCTAATACTAACCCCACTCCATTCATTGCCTGCTGGATCGCCATAGATGAGCGATCAAATCGTATTGCAGGCATATTCGCGCTTGAACTCATGCGATGGCGACCCATCCATGTCTCCCATTGCAAAGTAGCTTTAACACTATTGACCAATCGAGCATTATAAACTTGTTCTTGAATATTTTCGGATTGATCTCGCATCTGATCACGATACTCGGGACTACACAAAGGTATAACAAAGTCGTGCAGTATTGGAGTGCAAGACAGACCTGGCCAGGGACTTGGGCCATATCGAATATCGAAATCCACGACCTCCCGCTCAAAATTAGTGGGATCTGGTGTCGCATCAATGCGCAAATCCCACTCTGGATGCCGCTCAATAAAGGCATGTAAACGGGGTCCAAGCCAACGCACTGCAAAGCTCGGAATCACCTTAACTATAAGCTGATGACTGTCACGTTTTCGAGAAATGACACGACGGGCATTTTTCAAAATACCAAAAGCTGAAGAGCTTGCCATAAACAAACGCTCACCTTCCAAAGTTAAGCTTAGCTGTCGTTTATCTCTCTTGAACAAAGCAACTCCAAGCATTTCTTCGAGCAATTTTATTTGTTGGCTCACCGCGGAAGGTGACACATTCAACTCCTCCGCAGCGCGAGCTATTTTTCCATGGCGTGCTACCGCTTCAAAATAAATCATGCCATTTAAACTGGGATCTCGAGACATTATTCACACCTACTTCCAAGACATTTAAGCTCAGCTTAATTAACCTTTAATTCTTGCTAATTGTCCACCCCTTTGTCGCGGCGCAGAATGAGCATCACGAGTTCTACCAACTTGTAAATTAAAATAAAAGAGAGATGTTATGAATCCATCATCAGAAACACCGATTAGCTTAGCGCGTCGGGCATGGAACATTCGCTATAAGTCTGTACAAATGGGCGCTGTTCAAGGTCAAGGTTATGTTGGCCAAGCATTAGGCATTTCCGATGTACTTGCCGTTTCGTATTTCCACTCGCTATGCTACCGAGCAAACGAGCCCGAATGGGAAGGTCGCGATCGTTTTCTACTTTCAATTGGTCACTACGCGATAGCCTTATACGCTGCTCTGTTAGAAGCCGACATACTCCCTGAGTACGAATTGGAAACATACGGCACTGACAACAGCCGCCTGCCAATGTCTGGCATGGCCTCATACACTCCGGGGATGGAAATTACTGGTGGCTCTTTAGGTCATGGTTTAGGCATTGCTGTGGGCATGGCGCTGGGCCTTAAAGCGAAGAAATCTGACTCATTCGTTTATAACTTAATGTCCGATGGCGAACTAGGTGAAGGATCTACATGGGAAGCCGCTATGTCTGGCGCACATCACAAACTAGATAACCTAATTTGTATTGTAGATTTCAATGATCAGCAGGCAGATGGCAAATCAACGGAGACCTTATCGTCAGAACCCCTAGATCAAAAATGGGATGCGTTTGGCTGGTATACACAGCGCATAGATGGCAATGATCTTGACGCCGTTATTGAAGCATTTGATAACGCTCGTAACCACGAAAAGCCTGTACCACGCGTCATTATCTGTAATACCAAAATGTGTAAAGGTATTCCGTTCCTTGAAGAGCGTGAAATCACCCATTTTGTTCGTGTAGAAGCAGACGAATGGGACAAAGCATTACAAGTTCTTGAAGAGGGGAAACCAGCATGAGTATGAGTCGTCGTCTATCCAAATGGGAACCTCGTAAGCCAGTTCCAGCAGAGGAACGCCAACTTACTTCTGCAATGATTGCATCGCTTGCAGCAGAAGGCTTACCAACCGTTTCAGCACCATTTGGCCACGCCTTGGCAGAACTTGCGGAAACACAAGAGAATATTGTTGGCTTGACCGCTGACCTTGCTAAATACACTGACCTACATGTATTTGCACAAAAACACCCAGAGCGTTTTTATCAAATGGGCATGGCGGAGCAGCTAATGTTCAGCGCAGCAGCGGGTATGGCAAAAGAGGGCTTTGTTCCATTTGCTACAACTTACGCAGTATTTGCATCTCGTCGTGCCTACGACTTTATCTGCATGGCTATTGCGGAAGATAACCTTCCGGTAAAAATAGTGTGTGGCCTACCAGGCCTAACAACTGGTTACGGCCCAAGCCACCAAGCTACCGAAGATGTTGCGATTTTCCGTGGCATGCCCAATATGACCATCGTTGATCCATGTGATGCCTTAGATACCGCACAAGCTGTCCCTGCGATAGCCGCTCACGATGGTCCAGTCTACATGCGTTTATTACGTGGCAAAGTGCCATCAGTACTGCAGGACTACGACTATAAATTTGAACTAGGCAAGGCAAAAGTCCTAACGGAAGGAAACGATGTACTAATTATTTCCTCAGGCTTTATGACAATGCGGGCTCTAGAAGTCGCCACAACGCTTAAGGCAGATAACATCGGTGTAAGTGTATTGCACGCACCTACGATTAAACCGCTCGATACAGAAACTATTTTGCGCGAGTGTGCGAAATCTGGCCGATTGGTGGTCGTTGCAGAAAACCATACTGAAATTGGTGGCCTTGGCGAAGCAGTCGCTATGACTTTAATGAAAAACCAAGTATTCCCTGAGATGAAGCATGTTGCTCTTCCAGATGAATTCCTTGATGCAGGCGCGCTCCCTGTACTTCATGATCAATACGGCATATCTGTCTCTGCCATGCTTACCAAAATAAAAATGTGGTTAAACAAATAAGGATCTATCCATGGGTATTCTTTCAGGTAAATTCGCAATCGTGACTGGCGCAGCATCTAAAAACGGTCTTGGCAAATCAACAGCGAAAATGTTTGCTGAGCATGGTGCTACCGTGGCCATTCTTGATCTAAATCTTGAACAAGCTATCGAAGCCGCTGCAGATCTTGGTCCACAGCATGTTGGACTGGCTTGCAACGTTATTAAAGAGGAAGACTGCCAAGCAGCAGTCGCTAACTTGCTAGAAAAATGGGGACGCGTAGACATCCTTGTGAACAATGCAGGCATCACACAACCTTTAAAGATCATGGACATCAAAGGTGCCAATTACGACGCAGTGCTGGATGTTAACCTACGTGGCACACTCCTAATGAGCCAAGCCGTAATTCCAACTATGCGCGAACAACAAGCTGGCTCCATTGTGAACATATCCTCTGTATCCGCTCAGCGTGGCGGTGGTGTCTTTGGTGGCCCACACTATTCAGCAGCAAAGGCTGGCGTACTTGGTCTAACGAAAGCAATGGCTCGAGAACTAGCACCAACCAACATTCGATCTAATGCCATCTGTCCTGGCTTTATCGGTACAGATATAACAGCAGGAAAAATGGATGACGCCATGCACGCAAAAGTCATGGAAGGAATCCCTATGGGTCGCGCAGGCAAAGCTGAAGAAGTAGCAGGCTGCTGCTTATTCCTAGCTTCAGATCTATCAAGCTATGTCACCGGTTCAGAAATAGACGTAAACGGCGGTTCACTCATTCACTGAGTGAACTTAAAGCTCTTTTCCGTCATGTTACTCGCTTTTAGTTTGCCCCGCCTCGCGGGGTTTTTTTTAGCAACAAACTCTCTTTCACTACTAAATGACATTAAACCACTACAATCAATGCAACAGGCAAGATGAGAATACTCATCAAATTTCCGATCATCACAATACTCGCCACTTTTTGAGCTTCCTGATTATAGATCTCTGCAACCATATAATTCAGAATGGCCGGCGGTAAACACCCGAAAATCACCAGTACGCCTAACCACATATCAGGGAAATCAAATAATAAAGCGATGATTGCAACACCAACAAGACCAGTGACTGGGCTGAGAATGCCACCGACTACTCCGATTTTCCATTCACCAAAATCAACATCATTAATCCGAACTCCAAGCGCAAATAGCATTAATGGAATCGAGACCTTTCCCATCATATCCATTGATATTTGAATTGTTTTTGGCAGGTGCCACCCTAAAAGACTGAATAAAATACCTAGAAGTGAAGCCACGACTATAGGCACTCTTAGCACGTGCATAAAACTGGACTTTGGGTTTACTATCTTCATACCAACAGTAAAGTGTAGTAGGTTTTCAACCATAAATAACACGATAGCGACGGGGAGAGCCGATTCACCAAACGCCAAAACAATAATGGGAACGCCTAGGTTACCAATGTTATTGAACATCATAGGTGGCAAGAATGTACGCCACTTAACACCCATAATACGGACAACTGGTATCGCTGCGACTCCAGAAAACAAGACAATAAAAACACCTGCCGCTAACACTCCAAGGTAACTAAGAATTTGAAAATCTTTACTGCCCATAACGGAGAAAATAAGGATCGGTACAAACAAATTCATATTTAAATTATTTGCAATAGACATATCGGTCGGTGATATTTTGGAATAGACAAAGCCACATAGCACAACCATGAAAACAGGAAGAAGAATATTGACTATTTGCTCTAAAAGTTCCATTAATAGATACCCAATTTATTAAAACTTGATACCTTAGCATCCTCAAAAACTTATGAAGCATTCACTTTGATTAAGACTTCTTAACAAGAGCTTAGATTAAATTAAGTCTTTGAATTAATGCTTTTGTCTTACATCGGCTTACCACCTACTCGAACTCATAAACAAAAAAAAGCCCGAGGCGTGAGCGATGCCTCGGGCTTTCTTTATTGCCTAAAGAACTTAGTCAGCAGACAAGTGCTTTAGCAAAGCGTCCACTGTTTGCTTCGCGTCACCGAAAAGCATACGAGTGTTGTCTTTGAAGAACAGTGGGTTTTCGACACCCGCGTAACCACGACTCATACCACGTTTCAGTACGATGGTGTGCTTACCTTTCCATGGCTCAAGTACAGGCATACCGGCAATTGGGCTGTCTTCTACGTCATTCGCAGCAGGGTTAACGATATCGTTCGCACCGATTACAACAGATACGTCTACTTTCGGGAAATCTTCGTTGATTTCGTCCATTTCGTAAACGATGTCGTAAGGCACTTTCGCTTCCGCTAGCAATACGTTCATGTGACCTGGCATACGACCCGCTACTGGGTGGATACCAAAGCGAACATTGACGCCTTTCTCACGTAGTTTCTTAGTGATCTCGTAAACTGTGTGCTGTGCTTGCGCAACAGCCATACCGTAACCAGGGATGATCATGACTTCTTTAGCAGACTCCAGCATATGAGCGGCTTCTTCTGTCTGAATCTCAACAATCTCACCTTGCTCTTCTGCTGCCGCACCCGCTGCAGGCGTCGATTTTTTCTTCTTGCTACCGATACCACCTAGGATAACGTTCAAGAATTTACGGTTCATTGCTCGACACATGATGTAGGACAGAATCGCACCTGAACTACCCACTAGTGCACCGACTACGATAAGTAGATCGTTACCTAGCATGAAGCCCATGGCCGCTGCCGCCCAACCAGAGTAAGAGTTCAGCATCGACACAACTACTGGCATATCCGCACCACCGATCGCTACAACCAGATGCGCACCAAATACCAAGGCAAGCAATGTAATGATGTATAAGTACATCATACCGTCAGTCGCGCCTACCGCTGCAAACTCAACAATCAGGTAAAGAGAAACCAATACAATCGCTAGGTTCATCATATGACGACCAGGTAACTGCAGTGGATTACCCGACACTTTGCCGCTTAATTTAAGGTAAGCAACCAAAGAACCCGTAAAGGTAATCGCACCAATGAAGATACCTAAAGAGGTTTCGACATCATGAATACGCTGCGCTACAACCGACTCGTAAGCACCGTGGCCTAGGGCATTGGCAAAACCAACGAACACTGCCGCTAAACCTACTAAGCTGTGTAGAATCGCCACCAATTCTGGCATCGACGTCATTTCAACGCGTTTTGCCAAGACATAACCGATGATACCACCCGGCACAAGACCCAATAGTAGCAAACCGTAGTTGTCCGTCACCGCACCAGCAATGGTCACAACCATTGCCAATACCATACCTAAAATGCCGTAGATGTTACCGCGGCGTGCGCTTTCTTGGTGGCTTAAGCCACCCAGTGCCATGATAAATAAGGCGCTGGCTCCGATGTAGGCAGCCGTCATTACTCCAAAGTTCATTGTCGTCTCCTACTTACGGAACATTTTCAGCATACGATGCGTCACGGCAAAGCCACCGACGATGTTGATGCTGGTAATAAAGATGGCCAAAGCAGCCAGTATCGCAACGATCGGACTATCGTTCGAAACCTGTGTCAACGCACCGACTACGATGATACTACTGATGGCATTGGTCACACTCATAAGTGGTGTATGAAGTGAGTGGCTAACTCCCCAAACCACCATGTAACCGACGAAGCACGACAACACAAAGACGGTTAAATGACCCATGAACTCAGCCGGCGCGACACTGCCGACACCCATTAGCAAAGCACCAACAAGGAAGACAGGAATAAGGAACCCAAAGGCACTCGGTTTCTTTTCTTCTTTTTTAGCGTCTGATTTCGCCTCCGGCAAAGGCTCACTGACATCCGCTTTTGGTGCTGCAGATAAACGTGGCGCCGGTGGTGGCCAAGTGATGTTGCCTTGTTTCACAACCGTTGCACCACGGATGACTTCGTCTTCCATGTTCAGATCAATCTGACCATCTTTGTTCGGGCACAATTCTGTTAACAGGTGATAGATATTGGTTGCGAACAGCTGGCTAGATTGTGCGGCCATACGGCTTGGCAAGTTTGTGTACCCCACCAACGTAACACCGTGCGCCTGAACCACTTCGTTCGCTTTCGTAAGCTTACAGTTACCACCGGTTTCCGCTGCCAAGTCAACGATGACACTGCCTGGTTTCATAGAACGAACCATTTCTTCAGTGATCAGTTCTGGTGCTGGCTTGCCCGGAATCAATGCGGTAGTAATAATAATGTCGACTTCTTTTGCTTGTTCAGCAAAAAGCGCCATTTCTGCGGCGATGAACTCAGGGCTCATGACTTTGGCGTAACCGCCTTCGCCACTGCCGTCTTCGTCATCGAAATCCAATTCTAGGAATTCCGCATCCATACTTTCGACTTGTTCTTTTACTTCAGGACGCGTATCGAACGCACGAACAATCGCACCCATACTTTTCGCTGCACCAATGGCCGCAAGACCTGCGACGCCGGCACCAATGACAAGTACTTTCGCTGGTGGAACTTTACCAGCGGCGGTGATTTGACCCGTGAAAAAACGGCCAAAATGTTGCGCAGCTTCAACGACAGCACGGTAACCCGCAATGTTCGCCATGGAGCTCAATACGTCCATTTTTTGCGCACGGGAAATACGCGGTACGGCATCCAAAGCGACAGCATTTGTGCCTCGTTCAGCTAATTGATTTAGCTTCACTGAGTTCTGCGCTGGATAGAGGGTACTAATGAGTGTCTGGTTTTGACCCAAAAGCTCAATGCCATAAAAGCCTAGCTCTGGGTGTTCAACCGGTGGACGAACTTTAATCAAAACGTCTGAATCGTGCCACAGTGCTTTTGTATCACTGGTCACTTCAACGCCTGCCGCTAGATACGCCTCGTCTGAATAAGAAGCTGCCGCACCTGCGCCGCTCTCAATCACCAAGTCGAAGCCTAGCTTCTTGACCCTCTCAGCGACTGCTGGGGTCATGGCTACCCGCAGCTCGCCGTCTTCAATCTCTTTCGGTATTCCTATCTTCATAATGATGCCGCACTTATTTTGTCCGAGTTTTAGCCGTATTTTGTTCTAATTTGTCCCACAATAGTGCCATTCATGACATTTATGTGGACTATCGCCCAATATTGGGGTGTAGGCAATTAGAAACCAGCTCCCCTGACGAATCTTGCACGCAAGCGTCAGGACAGGTCGTGATTACGACGATTTTTATATTTTTGTAACTTTTGTGTTTGTAGTTGTGAATTTATTTGTTAAACCAAAATTGGCATGCCAATTTTACACAAGTCATGACCTAAGACAACACTTTGTGCAAAAATCAAGCACCTTTTCATGAAGCAGTATTTTTGAAAATTAAATACGCCCAAGCACTTGAATGTGTCGTAATAAGATAAATAAGCAGAATCGACCTGTGCTAATGTGCGCATCAGCTTTAAACTCTTGACAGCGGTATAAGTAGCAGTTGACTGGTGAAGGTTCTGCAAGAGAACCTTAACTGAACTACACTGCTGTTAAACGCATTAACCGCTACAATAATAAGTAACATTTCCACCAGATTACGAACTCAATTTTGTAGCTGGGCGACAGGAGGAAATACAATGACTACATCTAAAGCAGTTGCATGGGAGCCAGTAACTGCCCAGGCCATCATTGATGAGCTCAAATCCAAGCCAGGAGCTCTATTACCGATTCTACACGCTATTCAGGACCGTTTTTCTTATGTTCCTGAAGAGGCTGTTTCCTTGATCGCTCAGGCGTTGAAGTTAACTCGTGCAGAAGTTCATGGTGTGATCAGCTTCTACCACCATTTTCGTACACATCAGCCAGGACGCCACGTTGTTGAGATTTGCCGTGCAGAGGCTTGCCAAGCGCAAGGTTCTCGTGCGCTAGAATCTCATGTTAAAGCGACCCTAGGTGTGGACTACCACCAAACCACGGCCGACCGTAACATTACCCTAGAGCCAGTTTACTGCTTAGGTAACTGTTCTTGTGGCCCATCTATTCGTGTGGGTGACGACATTCATGCTGACGTCGACGCAACACGCTTCGATGAATTAGTTGAAGGCCTTAAAACCGATCGAGTGGAGATTCTTTAATGACATTTCGCATTCACGTTCCTTCTGACACGACCGCCAAAGCTCGCGGTGCGGATCGCATTGCGCGTCTGATTGAGATCGTTGCTGAAGAACATAAAGTCGACGTCGAAGTACGTCGCAATGGTACCCGTGGCCTTTACTGGATCGAACCACTTGTAGAAGTGGATACCGAAGCAGGTCGTTACGGTTTCGGACCGGTCAAAGAAGGCGACATTGAGTCTTTGTTTGCAGCGGAATTCTGGAAAGGCGACGTAGAGCACGCTCTAGCATTAGGTTTAGTTGAAGAAATTCCTTACCTAAAACGTCAAGAGCGTTTCACGTTTGCACGCCTAGGCATCACTAACCCAGTGTCGCTTGAAGATTACCAAGCCAACGACGGTTTTAAAGGTCTAGAAAACGCCATTAAACTTTCTTCTCAACAAATCGTTGATGCCGTCAAAGAATCTGGCCTTCGTGGTCGTGGCGGTGCAGCGTTCCCGACTGGCATCAAATGGCAGACGGTTCTGGATGTTGAATCTCCAAAGAATCAAAAATACATCGTATGTAACGCCGACGAAGGTGACTCAGGCACATTTGCAGACCGTTTGGTAATGGAATGTGACCCATACATGCTGATTGAAGGCATGACCATTGCAGGTCTTGCTGTTGGCGCAACACAAGGCTACATCTACTGTCGCTCTGAATACCCGCTTTCAATTGAAAACTTGAACCTGGCGATCAAAACGGCATACGAAAACAACTTGCTAGGTGCCGATATTCTATGCAGCGGCAACCACTTCGACCTAGAAGTGCGTATGGGTGCTGGTGCTTACATCTGTGGTGAAGAAACGTCACTACTAGAAAGTTTAGAAGGCAAACGCGGCCTAGTGCGTGCGAAGCCACCATTGCCAGCGATTGTCGGCCTATTCGGTCAACCCACCGTGGTTAACAACGTACTGTCTTTAGCGGCTGTGCCATTCATTATGGACAAAGGCGCGAAAGCCTATGCCGATGTCGGCGTTGGCCGTTCTCGCGGTACGCTGCCATTCCAAGTAGCGGGTAACGTTAAGTTCGGCGGCTTGGTGGAATTGGCATTTGGTCCTACACTGAACGAACTGATGTTCGAATTCGGTGGTGGCACACGCAATGGTCGTCCATTACGTGCGGTGCAAGTAGGTGGCCCTTTGGGGGCATACCTGCACGAAGGCCAGTGGGATACACCACTAGGCTATGAAGAATTTAGCCAGAAAGATGCGGTTCTTGGTCACGGCGGCGTTGTCATGTTTGACGACACGGTTGATATGAGTGAACAGGCACGCTTCTCTATGGAGTTCTGTGTTGCTGAGTCTTGCGGTAAATGTACCCCATGCCGTATCGGTTCTACACGTGGTGTCGAAGTGATCGACCGTATTCGCGAAGGTAAGAACGTCGACGCAAACATGGAGTTGTTGTCTGACCTATGTGAGACGATGTTAGACGGTTCTCTTTGTGCCATGGGCGGTATGACGCCATTCCCAGTACAGAGTGCCATGAAACACTTTACTGAGGACTTCGTTAAGAACGCAGTTTCAGCGACCCAAGCGAAGGAGGTCTAATTATGTTGCAACATTTTGACCCTAACAAAGACTACGGTACACCAGCTTCTCTCAGCGAGAAGATGGTAACACTGGAAATCGATGGCGTGGAAATCACCGTACCAGAAGGTACGTCTGTGATGCGTGCAGCCGCACTTCACGACATTAATATCCCTAAATTGTGTGCCAGCGATAATCTAGAAGCTTTCGGTTCTTGCCGCATTTGTGCGGTTCAGATTGAAGGTCGCCGTGGCACACCTGCTTCATGTACAACACCTGTTGATGCTGGCATGAAAGTCACGACTCAAAACGACAAGCTTGCGAAGCTTCGTCGTAACATCATGGAACTGTACATTTCCGATCACCCGCTAGATTGTCTGACTTGTCCAGCAAACGGTGACTGTGAACTACAGGACATGGCGGGGGCAGTAGGTCTACGTGAAGTGCGTTACGGCTTTGACGGCAATAACCACCTAGATGCACCAAAAGACCAGTCAAACCCTTATTTCACCTTCGATGCGAGTAAGTGTATCGTTTGTTCACGCTGTGTACGCGCCTGTGAAGAAGTACAAGGTACGTTTGCACTGACGATCGACGGACGCGGCTTCGACTCTAAAGTCGCTGCGGGCCAAGACGAAGATTTCCTTGATTCGGAATGTGTGTCGTGTGGTGCTTGTGTGCAAGCTTGTCCGACCGCAACACTGATGGAAAACTCTGTCATTGACATGGGCACACCAGAACACAGCGTCACAACAACATGTGCTTACTGTGGTGTAGGTTGTTCTTTCAAAGCAGAAATGAAAGGCGATCAGTTAGTACGTATGGTGCCAGCGAAAGAAGGCGACGCCAACCACGGTCACTCATGTGTTAAAGGACGTTTCGCATTCGGTTACGCAACGCATAAAGACCGCATTAAAGCGCCAATGATTCGTGATTCCATCGACCAGCCTTGGAAAGAAGTAAGCTGGGAAGAAGCAATTGGTTTTGCGGCAAAACGTCTAAAAGAAATTCAAGCACAATACGGCCGTGAAAGTATCGGTGGTATTACGTCTTCTCGTTGTACTAACGAAGAAACGTACTTGGTCCAAAAACTGATTCGTGCGGCCTTCGGTAACAACAATACCGATACTTGTGCACGCGTATGTCACAGCCCGACCGGCTACGGTCTTAAACAAACTCTGGGTGAATCTGCGGGTACGCAAACATTCGACTCGGTTATGTTCTCGGATTGTATTCTTGTTATCGGTGCTAACCCAACAGACGCTCACCCAGTATTCGGCTCGCTAATGCGTCGCCGTCTTCGTGAAGGTGCGAGCTTGATCGTAGCTGATCCACGTGAAATCGACCTTTTGAGCACACCTCACTTAGGCAATTCAACGCACTTGCCTCTACGTCCGGGTACGAATGTTGCTATGGTGAATGCTCTTGCACACGTGGTAGTGACGGAAGGTTATGAAGATAAAGACTTCATTGCATCTCGTTGTGAAGGCGATGCCTACGCGAAATGGCGTGAGTTCATCATCGAAGAGCGTCACGCACCTGAAAACGTAGAAGAGATCACTGGCGTTAAAGCAGAGAAAGTACGTGAAGCTGCTCGCAAGTTCGCAACGGCGAAAAACGCGTCAATCTACTACGGTCTAGGTGTAACAGAACACAGCCAAGGCTCAACGACTGTAATGGGCATTGCTAACCTTGCACTTGCGACAGGCAACATGGGTCGTGAAGGCGTGGGCGTAAACCCATTACGTGGTCAGAACAACGTACAAGGTTCTTGTGACATGGGTTCTTTCCCACACGAGTTACCAGGTTACCAGCACGTTTCTGACGCTGTTGCCCGTGCTCGCTTTGAAAAAGTATGGGGCGTACAACTAGACGATGAACCAGGTCTGCGTATTCCTAATATGTTCGATGCAGCCTTGTCTGGAGAATTCCGCGCCATGTACGTTCAAGGCGAAGACATCGCTCAGTCTGATCCGAACACACAGCACGTTGAAGCTGCTCTATCTGCATTGGATTGCTTGATCGTACAAGACATTTTCTTAAACGAAACAGCGAAGTTTGCTCACGTATTACTACCAGGGTCTACTTTCCTAGAGAAGAACGGTACCTTCACTAACGCAGAACGTCGTATCAACCGCGTTCGCAAAGTGATGCCACCGGTTGCAGGCAAAGAAGATTGGGAAGTAACGGTTGAGCTTTCAAATGCTCTTGGCTACCCAATGAACTACGCTCACCCATCTGAGATCATGGATGAGATTGCGCAATTGACGCCAAGCTTCGCCAACGTTAGCTACGATATGCTAGAAAAACACGGCAGTTTACAGTGGCCATGTAACGATGAATTCCCGATGGGATCACCGATCATGCACACTGAAAGCTTCCCTATCGGTGACGAAGGTAAAGCACTGTTCGCTGTAACGGAGTTTGTACCAACAACAGAGCGTGCCAACGGCCGCTTCCCATTGTTGCTAACAACCGGCCGTATTTTGAGCCAATACAACGTAGGTGCTCAAACACGTCGTACAGACAACCAAGCGTGGCATGATGAAGATATTCTAGACATTCATCCCCACGATGCTGAAGAACGCGGCATTAAGACAGGCGATTGGTTGGGCATTACCAGCCGCGCAGGTCAAACAGTTCTTCGTGCGCGTGTTGCTGAGCGTATGCAGCCAGGTGTGGTATACACAACATTCCATCACCCAGGCAGTGGCGCAAACGTGATCACAACCAATAACTCAGACTGGGCAACTAACTGTCCTGAGTATAAGGTGACCGCAGTGCAAGTTGAGAAAGTATCTCAGCCATCTGAATGGCAGAAGAACTTCCAAGACAACCACGAGCGTCAAAATGAGTTTTTGCGTGGCGCAGCGTCTTCCGCTGATGCTGTTAAATAAGTAGGTATTGAGAGAGCACTATGTTTCATACTGAAGAAGAAAGCATCGTAACGATGATCAATCACATTGCCCAAAACAATGTGAGCGCTGGATCGGAATCAGAAGTAGCGGATATCGTGGAAAACCACATCACTAAATTCTGGTCACGTCGCATGAAGAAGATCCTAGCGGCGCAACTTGCAAGCGGCACAGCAGAATTTGAACCAGCAGCTAAACTTGCGGCTGAACAATTATCTGCCAAAGTGAACGTAAGCGCTTAAGCTATCTACATTGCTAAACTCTAAAAAAAGCCTCTTCTTTGAAGAGGCTTTTTTATAACGGCATGTTTGCTAACAGAAGGGATTATTAATACGCCAGCCCTTTATCAATCGGCTGTGCACATAATAACAACCACTTAAACATTGATAATTAAGGGCAAGAGTACTTTATTCCAACAATCTCACTTTCTTACAACGCTAAACTGTTTTACTATTTTAAGATTAAGTCTTGGACATTTAATCTCATCGCCTGACCAAACTTAATCGCACATATCCTTTATCGTATTATCATTCAATAGGAACCCATAATGGCGGCTTTTGGTAGCGTGTTTATGCCGAAAATGGCATTAGCAACATTCGAAAATAATCAATGGTCTGACGCTCAGATCGTTTCATCTGACAGCATCTCTCTGCACCCAGGTGCGCACGTTTTGCACTACTCAAGCACTTGTTTTGAAGGCTTGAAAGCATTCCGTCATGAAGACGGCAGCGTGCACGTCTTTCGAATGGACCAAAACGTCAATCGCTTCGCGCAAAGCAGCCAATTGTTGTCGTTGCCGGAAATCGACAAAGAACAAGTCTCTCAAATGATTAAAGACGTTGTGGCTGAATACGCTGCAGATGTTCCTTTACCTCCTGGCTCAATGTACATTCGTCCGACACACATCGGTACAGAAGCAGCGGTTGGTAAAGCGGCAGCGCCCTCTGAAACGTCGATGGTTTACATCTTGCTTTCACCAGTAGGTGACTATTTTGCCGGCGGTGCTAAAGCTCTGCGTCTGCTGCTTGATGAGACCGGTCAACGCTGTGCGCCACACATGGGCATGATCAAAAGTGGTGGTAACTACGCCAGTGCTCTTGCACCAACGCTGGAAGCGAAAGCGAAGTACCAAGCCGATCAGATTCTTTTCTGCCCAAATGGCTACATCACTGAAACGGGCGCAGCCAACTTCTTAATCGTAGATGGCAACGAAATCATCACCAAGGCATTGGACTCAAGCTTCCTACACGGCGTTACGCGCTCTAGTATCCTTACCATTGCTGAAGATCTAGGCATGACGGTTTCTGAGCGTGAAGTCTCAGTTGAGGAACTTCTTGAGCGTGCCGCTAAGCCTGGCGTAGAAGCCATGCTTTCTGGTACCGCTGCGGTATTAACGTCTGTTGGCACCTTTATCCATAATGATAAAGAGTACAAAGTCGGTTCTGGAGATACAGGCCCTATTGCTCAGAAGCTGCGCCAAGCACTGAACGACATTCAGTGGGGTAAAGCACCTGACAAGCATAATTGGTTGACTAAAATCGCCTAAGCAACGTTTCGTTAACGAGTCAAAGCCAGCATTTAATGCTGGCTTTTTTGTTTGCACACAGTCTCCTTACTCCTACCCTTGAGGTTCTCACTGGATCGCCCTATAACTTTACTAAGACAAATTAATGAGGAGTAGATCATGAGTTCGGAGAACGAATATACACCACCTAACGTTTGGAAGTACGATGAAAGCGAAGCTGGAAAGTGGGCTAAGACCAATCGCCCCTACTCAGGTCCTACTCACGAGAAAAAGTTGACCCGAGGCAATCATCCCTTTCAACTGTATTCCTTAGCAACTCCAAATGGCCAAAAAGCCACCATTATGTTTGAAGAGTTGTTAGAACTGGGCATAACGGATGCCGAATACGATGCGTATACAATCGATATTGGTGAAGGTACACAGTTCTCATCTGGCTTTGTTGAGATAAACCCTAACTCAAAAATTCCAGCCTTGATCGACACGACCACAGATCCTCAAGTCCGTGTTTTTGAGTCAGGTTCAATTCTGCAATATCTAGCCGACAAATTTGATACGTTAATTCCTAGTGATATCAAAGCCAAAACAGAATGCCGAAATTGGCTCATGTGGCAAATGGGAGCGGCTCCATTTCTAGGTGGTGGCTTTGGCCATTTTTACGCCTACGCGCCTGAAAAACTCGAATATCCAATTAATCGCTATGCTATGGAAACCAAGCGTCAACTTGATCTACTCAATAAACATCTTGTTGAGAACAAGTTTATCGCAGGGGACGAATACTCTATTGCTGACATAGCCATTTGGCCTTGGTATGGCAATTTAGTACTTGGCAAGCTATACGATGCAGCAGAATTCTTGCAAGTGGATGACTACCCTTATGTTAAACGCTGGGCTGAGATGATTGCAGAACGTCCTGCTGTTAAGCGAGGGATCAGGGTAAATAATACATGGGCTGATGATGGTTTGACTGAACGTCACAGCTCAGCCGACTTTGACTAGGCTCTATTGATAAAGGACTGAAGTGCTGCTTCAGTCCTCACTTCCATAATTCACCAAACTTTTCTTTATGGCAAAGATAGATGCGTAGCTCAAACTCTAGCTGGTGATAGTTCGGTTCCATATGACGGCACAGCTTGTAAAAAGCTTTATTGTGTTCTTTTTCACGAAGATGGGCTAACTCGTGTACCAAAATCATTCTCAACATAGCTTCTGGAACACGCCGAAACATCGAAGCAACGCGAATCTCATGCTTTGCTTTGAGCTTATTACCCTGCACCCGCGATACAAAGCTATGAAGCCCTAACGCATTGTTAATCACGTGAATCTTATCATCATAGACAACCTTGCTTATGGGTGCGGAGCTTCGCATAAATTCTTGTTTGATGTCTTGCGCATACTCATAGAGCTGTTTTTCTCCCGCCAACTGATGAGGGTTTGGGTACTTACTCTTCAGCCATACCCCAGTTTTCTCCGCTAACAACATCGCCTCTACTTGCTGTTGCAAGCTCGATTCATAGCCATTTAAATAACGCTTAACATCCGACACAAGTCGTCTCTACTCTCTGCTGTTTATTAGTGGAGCAGTTTAACGAACCACTCGATAAAAAAGGAATTAAAAACTTTGCTGCAAGATCAACTTAAGCAATTTTCAAGAAATTAGGGAAAGTATGGTCAAACAATGCAACCTGCTCTCATTCACTCTTGTCAGATAAATGACTATGTTACGTTTGGTGGCATAAGCCGTTCAAGATTAAAAGGACACGAAACATGAACAGAGCTCTGCTAATCCCTTTGTTTGCTACCAGCTTGGCTTCTCCCACTGCCTTTGCCGATACCGACAGTAACGCTGACAACTGGTCAGGCTCGGCTGAGCTTGGCTTTGTTTCCACATCCGGAAACAGTGACACCAACAACATTAATGGCCGTTTAGATCTGACTCAAGAATCTATTCAATGGCGCACTAACTACAGTTTAAGCTCGCTTTATAGCAGTTCGGACAGTGATACAACGGCTGAAAAATATTCTGGCTCGGTACAGAGCAACTACAAATTTAACACGGAAGAGTTTTGGTATGTCCGTGGTACCTACGAGAATGATCGCTTTTCGGGATACCGAAGCAAAAGCACAGGCTCTACAGGTTACGGTAATCGCTTCTGGCAAGCCTCTGACGGCTCTTACTTGGAAGCCTCTGCTGGAGTAGGTTATCGCGACTTTGCGATTGATCGAGATAGTGCCAGTGGAGAATCTGACCGTGGAACGTTTGTTCGCTTAGCTGGCACTTATGAAAAACACTTCACCAAAACCTCCCTCTTCCGCCAAGAATTGACCAGTGAAATCAGCACTAGTGGAGGCAATACTGTGAATGAGTCTGTTTCCTCATTACAGGCAAACTTGATCGATAATCTAGCCATGAAGCTAGCGTATCGAGTGAAATACACATCAGATGTGCCAGCGAATACGGAAACTACGGATACTGAAACCACGGCATCGGTGCTGTACTCGTTCTAACGTCTCGTTTACATGTTCAAACAAAGCCTTGGGTTATTTCCCCAAGGCTTTAATCAACACAGAGGTGTCCTGGCGTCCACGACCGTCTTCGATTAACCCCTGATAATCCGAATCAATGACTTGGGTATACGGTAAGATTAGTCCCATGCGCTGCGCTTGAGCCAAAGCAATGCCCAAATCTTTGTGCATCCATTCAATAGCAAAGCCAAAATCGAATTCATCCTTAGCCATGGTCGCACCTCGGTTTTCTAACTGCCACGAGCCGGCCGCGCCATGCTTAAGTGTTTCCACCAAGGTTTCAATGTCTAACCCTGCTTGCTGAGCAAAGCGGATACCTTCTGACAGTCCACTTAAAACACCACCCACCAATATCTGATTCACCATTTTAGTCAGCTGACCTGCACCTACTTCCCCCATGCGAGTATAAGCTTTAGCAAAGCACTCCAATACTGGCTGAGCCTCATCAATGTCCGATTGAGAGCCACCTATCATAACCGTTAGGACACCATTTTCCGCACCGGCTTGTCCTCCTGAGACTGGCGCATCTAAGAAGCGACAGGTTTTGGCTTCAGCCGCTTCAGCAAGTTCTTTTGCGACTTCGGCTGAAGCCGTCGTATGATCGATAAACAAGGTCCCTGGACGTGCTGAGGCCAACGCCCCCTGCTCGCCTAAATACAATTGGCGCAGATCGTCATCGTTACCCACACACGTTAGAACAATATCCGAGGCGTTTGCAGCGCTTTCTGGCGTCAACGCCATCGCCCCAGAGTATGTCTCCAACCAATTTTGAGCTTTGCTGGATGTACGGTTATAAACAGTGACTTCATGCCCAGCGCGACTGACATGACCTGCCATTGGATAGCCCATTGTTCCTAGCCCTAAGAAACTTACCTTCATCATGTCGCTCCTTTATTATTCAATCTCTGTTTAGCTTACGCCAATTCAAAGGGCTTTTTCGAGCAAAAAAAACCTGCTTTAAATTGCAGGCTTTTGGGAATAATCACTGGACTTTTTCGTTTTAGCGTAGCTCGTTCAAACGCTTAGCGATTGCGTCAATTTCTTCACTCATGTGGCTCAAATGACTTGAATCATCTGCATTGCTGCTGGTTAAAGCCTGCAAGCGCGAAACAAATTGGGTTAGGTCATTCGAGACTTTTTGCTGCTCATTGGCCGCAACCGATATCTGTGTTGCTTGATCGGTGATCAAAGAGAATGAACTCACGACTTCCTGCAAATGGCTGGCGGTAGATTCTGCACTGGTTACTGCTTTCTCCGTTTCAGAAAGGCCCTGCGACATCGAGCTAACTGAGTCTTTCGAGGCATCTTGCAAGCGGTTTAGCACACGCTCAATCTCTACTGCAGAGCTTTCACTCTTAGCGGCTAGATTTCGAACTTCATCCGCCACGACCGCAAAACCTCGACCCGTCTCACCAGCACGAGCCGCCTCAATGGCCGCATTTAACGCCAACAAATTGGTTTGCTCCGCAATATCCCGAATAACACTTAACATGCTGTGAGCTTTGCGACTGTCTTCGTCCAACTGTAAGATTTTCTGCTGAGCACCGTCCATGGTTTTTGACAATACCCGCATAGTGTTAATCACACCTGACATCTCATCGCCGCTGGTACGAACCTCCACATGAATTCGCTCGACTGTCGTTTTGGTTTCATTGGAATACATCGCAACGTCTGAGGACGTTGCGCCAAATTGCTCCGTAGCCGCTGCCAAAGTATGGTTCTCGTCACTAAGGCTATTAGCCTTACTCAAAAATTCATTACTGAAATTTTTCAGTCGTCCTGCATCACTCACCAACTTATTTGATTCAGCGTGGATACTCGCAAGTAAGGCCTTCAGTTTATCGCCATACGCATTCACCGATTTCCGTAATGCGCCGATTTCATCGCCATGCAGAATCTGAAGCTCTTGTGAGGTGTTACCGGACACCAAACCGTTAATCTGCTCCGTCGTCTGCTCGATACGAGCCAATAAACTACGGAAGAACATAAGCGTGATACCACTCACTACGATCAGCAAACCGCCTAATGCGATCATTAGAAACCAGCTCATACTGTCAGCGACTTCGGTCATAACGCCTTTAGGAACGACCAAACCAATTGTCCAACCAGTTTTTGGTTCTTTAATAATATCAACGAAAGCCGACTGCCCCAAAATTTCATCTCGAGACAACTCCATCATAGTTTCAGAGTTATTGCGTGCTGCATTTAAAGCCGGTGCCAACCAAGGTAGTTGGCTTGCCAGTTCTTTCGCGGTCACCATTGAGTCATCGGCGTTAACGATTTTTGCAGCTGATTTAGGGAAACTCAGCATCTGGCCTTGAGCATCCAAAGCAAAAACATACCCTTCGCTCTGGGAACCATATTCTTCTAGTACCTGCGTGATACCACCCAGCATCATGTCAACCGTTGCGACACCAGTAAACTTGCTTTGCTCTTTAATCGGAATGGTACACGTTACCATTGGCACTTTAGACACTGGATCGGTATAGGCTTCAGACCAACTACATCGATTAATCGCCGCATTGCGCCCAACGGTATACCAACCCTCATTATGATACCCCGAACCCGCCGGATCATTATAGTCTTCCAGTAATTCGATTCCTGAACCCGAACGCGCCCAAAAAAAACTACGCCGCTCGACGCCTTGTGTAAACGCATTAGGCTCCGGCCAGATACCACCACCCGCAATACTGTCATCGCCATGATTATCAATCAGAGGGGGGAATACCTGTTTATAAAGCGCTGTGTCTTTTGGTAACTGTGCTGCGGCTAACGCAAGTGAACTGGTCATCAACTGTACTTCGTCTAATTTAGCACCGAGTAACGCGACCACTCCACGCTGGTTAACTTGGATTTGAGCTTGTCGCTCTGCAATAAGATCCGTTTTAACTTTTCCTTCAACCACCAAATAAATCATAGCTATCGCTAATACAAAAATAGCGGCTAATCCTAATACCACTTTCTGGCGAATCATCATGGTTGACTTCATAGGCGTCTGAATACTCTTAATGTTTCAAAAGGAATGTCGGTAAGGCTCACACTTAACAACAGTAAGACTCAATTAAGTCATAGCACAGTTTGCACAAAATGAGACATAAATAAGACAGGAAATTAAAAGGCGTGCAAACGAACACAGAGCGTCCGCTGCACGCCAGCACACCGCAGAACCAGGCAAGCTGGCATCTACAGCATTCTTTGAGACAAGTCTCAGATCACACTTTAAGCGTAGACCATTGGTTTCACTTTTACAGCACCGTAGCAACTCGATATAGTGACGTCACCACCTATAAAGGGAGTTGTTATGTCTCAGTCCTCTGAGTTTCGTTTTACGTTTCTAAGTCACGATCACAACATTGAACTGAGTTCAGCCCACTTAACAGCCGAAGATATGGGGCTTCCTAGCGACATTGCCATTGAATGTAAGCTACAAACACTACGTGGCGGCAAGCAGCAAGGCTCTAAGCTCATCACCTTAACTGTGGGTGACAAAGTGCTAAGAGTGATACCAACGCGTGCTATGGCCATCTTAGATGCGTCTCGGAGTGAACTGCGATATGGCTGGGACTCTCCCGTTACTGAAGTGGTACACCCAAGTTTTATCAATCAAGAAGCGTCTGGCGGACTTGGATGGCTCGATGGCTTTAATGAAATGCTTGTTCGTTGCGGTTATCAGTGGGCAGGCCACCCTGGCGAAGACAACGGCGACATGCTGACACTTCATGGACGCATCCAAAACACACCTGCCGATGAAGTCGTCCTGACCGTAGAGCAGTACCCACCCTATCGAGTTACATTATCGGGACGCGTCGACGAAAAACGCTTTAAGTTTACTAACTTTGAAGTGCTAACTGAGCTTTCTCTTACACCTGACGAACCCTACATCCACATTCAAGATACACTTACCAACCTCTCGAATTACGATAATACCTATCAGGCGATTTACCATAATAATTTTGGTGCACCATTGCTTGAAGAAGGCGCAACGTTACATGTTGCGGCCACGCAGATTTCGCCTTTCAACGTTTATGCGGTCAATGGTGTACATGAGTGGGATAAACTGTCAGCACCGACCAAAAATTTCGACGAGATGGTATTCAATGTATTGCCCATCGCTGATGAAGAAGGTATGAGTCATGCTCTGATGAAAAACGCGGCGGGAGACGCTGCCATTGAAGTCAGCTGGGCACAAGACACACTCCCCGTTTTGACCTTATGGAAAAATACCGACACCATCGAGCAAGGTTATGTTGTCGGTATAGAACCCGGTACATCCTTTGCTTATAACCGCAAGCATCAGTGGAATTTAGGGCTCGTACCAACGATTAAAGGAAAAGCCAGTAAGGTCTTCAAAATACGCTTTGGCTTACTCACTGATAGCGAATCAATTAATGCCAGCGTTACCAAAATTAACACCTTGCAGCTTACGCCCATGTTAGTAAGTAATAACCCTCTGGTTGACCTTTAAACTGTAAAAACCACAGAGTAGATAATATATCTCTGTGGTTTTTATCTGATCAACTCAAGCCCATCAAACCACTAAATCCACATGCTGTAGACTGTCTACCGAGCCATCATCCCGCACATATAAACCAGTTTCACGAACAATTCCGGTTTGCTCACCTTGATCATCAAACAAACTAAACGGTGAACTGGTACGTTCCAATACAAAGGCACTGATGCCAACATCTTTTAAGGAAAGCAGTGACTCATTACCTGATTCGTCCCGCTGCACCAGCACCAACTCTTGCCAGACATCATCAAGACTGTCGATCAAACCATCTTGATTATCGTCATACTTGGCTAAGTCTGCAAAGCCGCTACCTGAGCGAGGACCAAACAATTCGTTACCGTCGTCAATGGAGCCATTGCCATTTTTATCCACCGCAAGAAAAGCAGAGTCGCCGGTCGCGAACGCTATCTGCTCTTCTTCGCCGTCGCCATCAATATCAAACGACGTGCGCTGATTGGTCAACTGCGCTACGTTACCGTTTAAATTCACCACCAACGGATCGACAGTGCGACTTGATAAGGTGATTTGGCCGTAATATTCCTCCACCTTCGAACGAGACATGTCCAATCGAAAATCAACGTCCAATTTACGCCCATCGTTCAGTTCAAGCTTGCCCTGGATCGCCACAGAGCTGGATTCCGTTTCTGTCACATAGCGATACTCTTGAATAGCTTCAATAACTTGACGGCGTCCACCTGCTCCCTCATCGCTTTGACGTGCACTTTCTGACGGTTGCGCGACGGATTGCTGCGCCTCTGAGCTCTCTTGAAAATCACGCTCATCAAACAAGCTGATCTCAACGCCAAACATACGCTCCAATAATGTCAGCATTTTTGAAAACCGCTGTTCAATAATGCTGATACTTTGTGCGGCTTCATCTTCGACCTCTAGTTCTTGTTGTACCTGTGAACTAAAGGCAACCTCTTGTTGCTGGGTAATGCGTTCAGAGAATTGTGCCTGTGCAAATACTGCGGGGCGTTGAGCATTTGCATTGGTATCCGGCTCCTGCTCGATTCGAGTTCGCCGTTGACCACTAAACGTTGA
This sequence comes from Marinomonas atlantica, assembly GCF_001639725.1. GTDB lineage: Bacteria > Pseudomonadota > Gammaproteobacteria > Pseudomonadales > Marinomonadaceae > Marinomonas > Marinomonas atlantica. Next base: position 300,334 of record NZ_LTAW01000001.1, on the reverse strand, counting down.
AGTTTGATGCGCGTAGCGCGATTGAAAGGATAACTGACTCTCTGCCATGTGACGGCCTCCCTGAGTGTTTAAGCTAAGGGTATCGGCCGTCAAACATGTTTATTTAATAATCAATTCGAATAAGAAAGGTCTGATCTAGTGCTCGTCATCATCAATATGATCTTCCGGATCTTGCGGTACAAAGTGCAAAAACAAACCGAGTGCTATCAGCAAAAATGCCGCACTAATGACAATGGCAACAGGGTAATATAGATTACCTGCCATATCAGCTTGGCTGTACTTAATCACCATGATCAAGCCTTCTAAAGACAGCGCCACACAAACCGTCGTAATAAATCGAGGTAATGTACGCCGCATCATGACGATTACATCGTGTTCATTTTTATTGCCGTACTCTTTATTAATAACCATGGCTAACTCAAATACTGCAATTGCGATAATGTTAGAGTTAATGACTTTGATTAAGATCTGCGTCATGTCCTCTCCATCCATGAATTGAGTGAACCCAGTCATAAGGCTGCTACCACAGACTAAAATGGCGAGCAGGAAGAACAAAGAGGCTAAGAATTTCGCAAAAAACTTCTGAATATGTGACACCATTAAATACTTCCTTGAGTAAACGTCTTTACACTCTACGGGCTCGCCTCAAGACAATCCAGTAGTGCCTTTGAAATATCTTTACCCTTTCACAAAGTCAGTAATGCATAGTCCATCCTTACAATCCAGTGACGAGTAAGCACAGCCAATCTAATGGTTAACGCATACGCCGAAACTGGGCAGGGGATTGCCCCATTGTCTTACGATAAGCCCGTGAAAAAGCCGATGGACAAGAGAAGCCAAAGCGATCGGATAACACCGAAATCGGAATATTAGTCGTTTGCAGTAAACGCTGAGCCTCATTCAATTTACGTTGCAATACGAATTTCTGGGGGCTCATACCAAGTAAAGTCTGGCATACGGTGTAGAAGTGACTTTCACTCATATTAAAATACTGAGCTAACCATGCATTACTAAAATTTTGCTCTGGTGACAGGTCAATCAAACGTTGGAGTTCCGCAATATCTAAACGCGAATGGCTTATTTTATGCCAAAGCACATCTTGCTCAATCACTGCGTCGGCTATCTGCATCAGCAACATAGGCAACATTTGCGTCGTCAGCCTTTGTTTTGCCACTTCAGAAAGACCCAGTAACTGTGTTGCTGCAAACTCAACGCACGGCATAGCAGTGGCGGGCAGTTGAGCAAAGCGAGACGACTGCTGAAAAAGTTCGGAAACAGACATCCCTGTGCTTTCTTCAATGTAGCGCATGACCGGATCACTCGGCAGTAGGTCTATGACCAATATCTCGCAGTCTGACGAATGGCCTTGGTACAAGTGGGGAAGCGCTTCTGGCGCCATGGCAAAGCGACCACGAGACAAATCAAGAGCGGCGGAGCTGAGTTCACACGTCATGATGCCCTGCCAGCCAATCAAGACCTGAGAATAGTCATGTATATGCTCACCTTGCTGCGTTGCAATCCTATTTCGTCGCAAGCTACTTTGCTTATTCTCTAGCATATGGCCTAGCTACCCTTCATTCTAACCGTCTCTGTATAGCAACTCTCAGTTGCTATGGATAGTCTTGGTCAACAATACCAGAGTTTTGGTTAACTCTTACAACTGGCAAGGTCTAGGATAAAGCGTAGACCATCTCCTCTCCCTGCAATAAGGATTCATAATGTACCTATCGGCCGAAACCCTTACCCAGCGCCTTACTTGGCCAGCCATGATTGATGCTTTGCGTACTATCTTTACCACCGATGTTCACTCTCCAGTACGCCACCATCACTTTATGGATGTTCCAGATGAGCCTCAAGCCACTCTACTACTGATGCCCGCATGGATTGAAGGTCAGTATTTAGGCGTTAAGCAAGTCAGCGTGTTTCCGGGTAACAATGCAAAAGGTTTACCAGGGCTCACCAGTTTATATACGTTAAGCAGTGGTACAACTGGTGAAACTTTAGCGCAAATGGATGGCAATATTATCACTGCACGACGCACCGCAGCGGCGTCAGCCTTGGCATCATCTTACCTCTCACGCTCGGACACTCGCTCCATGCTAATGGTTGGGGCTGGACGCATGGGACATTTCTTAGTGCCTGCTCATATGAGTGTGCGTGCTATTGAAACCGTATGGATCTGGGATCGCAATGAAGACATGGCGCAGGCGTTTGCCAAAGAGCTTGTCGCACAAGGCATTGATGCGCATGCTTGCGTACAAGCCGACTTGCCTCGCATTGCAGGCGAAGTAGACCTAATCAGCTGTGCTACGATGGCAAAAGAACCGGTTATTCAAGGGCGCTGGTTGCGCCCAGGTACGCACGTAGACCTCGTTGGCAGCTTTACGCCTACTATGCGCGAAGTAGACAATCAGGCAATGCAAGCAGCAAATGTCTTTGTTGATACACGTGCCGGCGCTTTAGCCGAGACAGGGGATCTAATCATTCCTATCAAAGAAGGCGCTTTCTCAGAAGACGATATTTGTGCGGAACTGACAGAGCTTTGCGGTGCTGAACATAAAGGCCGTGCGCAATTAGCGGATCCAGATAAGGCGATTACCTTGTTCAAATCTGTTGGCGACTCACGTGAAGATTTGGCTGCTGCTATATTAGCTTATAACGCTTCTTAATTAATTGACTGACTTAATCGACGTACCATCAGGAGAGCTCCATGAACCACACATTATTGGATTCCAGCATTATTCCTTCAAACACGACCGGTAAACCCAGTTTTGCGGTCGTGGGGGCTGGCGTTGTAGGATTGTGTGTCGCATTGGAAGCACTTCGCCAAGGCTATGCCGTCACCTTACTCGACAGCAATGAGCCTGGGACTGCAGCCTCTTATGGCAATGCAGGCTATCTCGCGACAGAGTTAATCGACCCATTAGCAACGCCTGAATCGGTTCGAAGTGCCCCTAAACTATGCCTCGATCCTGATGGTCCTGTCTGTGTACCGTGGAAATATCTACGCAATTCGATTCCTTGGTATGCAAAATTTCTTGCTGCGTCGAATACTGCCAATGCGCAACGAGGCACACAAGCACTCTCTGCACTGAACCAACTTTCTGTCTCAGCGTGGCAACGACTTCTTACGGATATCGATGCCACCGATCAGATCATCAAAGTAGGCAATTTAGTCGTATGGGAAAACCCTGAAAAAAAGGCGGACGCTCACGCTTTAATTGAGCGGATGGCCACTTTTGGCCTCACCTGCGAATATGTCGAAGGCCAACGCCTTGCGGATTTAGAGCCAGAGCTATCACAGCAATTAAGTCATGCGGTGTTCTTCCCAGATGCTTATCGCTTGAGTGATCCCTATGCCGTTTGCCAAACACTTTATAACGCCTTCATCGAACGAGGCGGCCAGTTTTTCCAGCAAAAAGTGATGGGACTCGAGGCTCATCATAAGGCCATTCAGGTCTATCTGGAAGATCAAAAAGCCTATCCGTTTGATCAGGTTACGGTATGCGCAGGCGCTTGGAGTACAGAACTGCTAAAACAAGTAGGTATAACCGTGCCGCTGGAAGCCGAGCGAGGTTACCAATTAACTTTCCCAGAGAAAGATCAACAACATCTAAACCACATGGTCTTATCTGCTGATCGCCGCTTTGTTATGTCGCCGTTAGACTCTGGTTTACGTGTGGTTGGCATGAGTGAAATCGGAGGTACATCTCTGGCTCCAATTAAGAAGCGCTATGCCGTGCTCAATAAGCACACCAAAGCACTTCTACCCGAGGCGTATAGCAAAGGCAAAGAGGCGCCCACAGAATGGATGGGGCACCGCCCGACCTTACCTGACTCGCTGCCTGTGATTGACCAACACCCTACATTTTCACGTTTAAGTTTTGCTTTTGGGCATCAGCACCTTGGTATCACGCAAGCGGCTATCACCGCAGAGTTGTTGCTGCAAAAAATACAGAATGAGCCAACGCTGCTGTCATTAAATGCATTTAAAGTAGACCGTTTTTGAAGCTTAACATGAACAGGTTAAAGGCTGAGCGACTATCCGTTATAACGGCTCGCCGGCTTCGTCTTCTTCAACAATATCGGTTTCAGTCAGAGCATCTGCCAACCAAGCTTGCATAGCCGGGTGATTGAGCATGGTTTGCTGATACGCCTTAGCAGTCTCAGACAACTCGACGCCGTACGTCATAAAGCGAAATACCACTGGCGCAAAGAAGACATCAGCCATGCTAAATTCGCCGAATAAGTACTCGCCCTGCTCAGCATAACCTAGACGCTGCTCGCCCCAGATTGCGTCAATATTGGCGATGTCTTTTGCGATGGCATCATTGATATCCACTTGACGACGTACACGGCAATTCATTGGCATAGCACTGCGCAACGCCGTATAACCACAATGCATCTCGGCTACTGTCGAGCGCGCCACTGCACGAGCCGAGCGATCTTCAGGCCAGCCTTTGCCTGCTAAATAAGTTTCATTGACGTATTCTGCAATCGATAGTGAATCCCAAACATTGATATCGCCGTCGACCAACACCGGCACCTTTTTGACTGGTGAGTACATCGCTAGCTGCTGGTAAAAGCCCTCGGTGAATAAAGTGAGCTTTACTTCTTCAAACGGCACATCAAAGGCTTTAAGAGCCATCCAGCCACGCAATGACCAGGATGAATAGTTTTTGTTCGCAATAATAAGTTTCATGAGCCATTCCTTGTGAGTGAATAAACAATAGAATCAGTTTGCCCTCTTGCTATTCATTTGACTAACGAATAGTTTTGATACATCCCTTTCGATTTACGAATAGATCAATCACTGGAACTAATACATGGATATCGATGCACTACGCAGCTTTATTGCGTATGTTGACACTGGTAGCTTCACAAGAGCTGCAAAGCAAACGTTTCGTTCGCAAAGTGCGATCAGCATGCAGATGAAGAAGCTAGAAGATGACACTGGGCAACCGCTATTTACAAAAGACGGGCGGAATGTTGCTCTAACGGAGCGTGGACAAGAATTGGTAAGCTACGCTCGACGCATTTTATCGCTGCACGATGAAGCACTCAGCCACTTTAAACACACGGCCCATCATAGGCCCTTGGTATTAGGATGCCCTGACGATTACGCAGAGTCTATACTGCCAGTGGTGACGGAATTGATCCGTGAACAACTGCCTAATCAGGCCTTTAAAATCCTTTGTGACTGCAGTACACAATTACGTCTCATGTTAGACCAAGGCAAAATTGATCTTGCTATTTTGACCCGTGCTCCCGATGCCGAAGAGGGCTATCTGCTAAAACATGATCGAGGTGTATGGGTCTGCGGCGAGGCAGTCGATTTGATTCACCGCACGCCTTTGCCGCTAATACTCTACGAGCCAGACTGTAAGTTTCACAGCTCGGCCATTGATGGATTAGAAAAATTAGAACGACCCTATACACTCGTCGCCAGTTCATCCAGCGCCACCGCCATCAAAAGCCTACTCCGTCAAGGTATTGGAGTTAGCGCGATGGCCTTATCGAGCGTGCCTGAAGGGTTTCATGTCGTGAAAGAGCCCCATTGGCCAGCTTTGCCTGCGGTAGACATCGTTCTGTCCGTTGCCCCTGTTCCCCACCCCGCTTTTGGCGTTCACTTAGCAGCCAAGATCAGTCACCAGTTCCAGCTACGGACTTAGAGCTTTTATAGCCTTCCAGTCGGCCGTTTGAAGGTCTGCTTCATAAAGAGCCAGAACAGTTTTGCTTCATGCTCTGATTCTAATAGCACCAGAGAATCATTGTAGACCCAACCGTCAGATTTGATCCAAACCTTCAAATACGAGCCTCACACTAAATATTAGCAAGTATCGTTTTTAGGGTTACGGGCTATACTTTTTATTAGCTTTAATATGCTGCGGCTTTGTTAGGTGCCACTTTGTTTAAGTGGCCGAGAGATAATGGAGAATCACCTCATGAAGATTGCTACAGTTAAAATCAGGCTTGAAACTGCTTATTTTGAGCAATGTATTAGGTTTTATACTGCCTTGGGTTTTACCATAACGCAGCAGTGGCACGATAATTCAGGTCAGGGTGCAACTCTTACCCTATTGGAAGTTAGTAATGTTCAACTCGAACTTGCACATATACCAAATACAGTACCCAACTCTGCCTGCAGCTTACAGTTTGAAGTTAGCGATTTAGATCAGACAGTTAAGGCTTTAGCCAACGTATTAACAGCTGATAATCCCATTGAACGCTCATATGAATCTCGTTCTCTTTACCTTAGTGATCCCAGCGGTAACCGCGTTACTCTTTTTCAAAGAATCCCCTCGCCACAGGATCACAGCAATGCGGCTGATATTTTGGACATGCTTCATGATTCTGTGGCTCTTATCGGAGTCTACGATGAGTACGAGCGACTTCGCTACACCAACGCAGCCTTCAGGGCTGCCTATTTCATCGACCCTGATGAAAGCCTTGATTGGCAGACCCTGATGCGTCGGAATTTCCAGGCATCTCGAGGTACGATCATCAAGACTGACAACATCGATGGATGGATTTCTTCCGTTAGGTCACGCAGAGGAAAATCCCCTGTACGATGCTACGAAAGTGACTTGCACGATGGCCGGTTTATCGGGGTAACTGAGACCATGCGCAAAGACGGATGGATCATCTACGTAGGAACCGACGTTACCCAATTGAATGTGTCTCAGCGCGAACTTCGTCTCGCCTGTGATGCTTTGTTCCGTCAGTCTTTCACGGATGATCTCACAGGCGTATCCAATCGCCGCCATATCCTCGCAAAACTTGAAGAGACCATCGATGCAAGACAGGAAGCATGGGCCTGTCTTATCGACATCGATCATTTTAAACGCGTTAACGACACCTATGGTCACATATGTGGCGATGATGTTTTGGTCAACCTTGCTCGGGCGGTTCGGAACACTTTAAAACTTAGGGACGCCTTCGGGCGAGTTGGTGGAGAAGAGTTTCTAGTCATTTTCACTAACCAGTCGTTTGAAGAGGTGGGGATTACAACCCGAAAGTTGATAGAAACGATTACAGATTTAGTTGTCTGCGCTGGCATTCCAAAACTGAGAATCACCATCTCAGGTGGCCTGACGCAAATATCTGATCTAGATACGCAGGAGAAAATTCTTGGACGCGCTGATCGCGCTCTGTACTGGGCTAAGTCGGCTGGACGTAAACAGATTAGGCTGGCAACTTCGGAAGACGACTTAGACCCCCTCAGCGAATTTTTTGAATGCAAGCAACGAACGTATAAATTCAAAGCGCAGCTCAATAAACTTAAACGGAATCTGAGTAAAACATACGCCTCACCTTTCCTCACATACTAGTCAACACTTAATGCAAGCAGACAACCTTTAACTTGGGCGTTGTTTCAGAGCTTCTTTAATAAAACTCCAAAATTGATGTGCTTCATGGCTCAAAGTCTGATTTCTAAGACGAATCATAAACAGAGGAAACTGACTATGGGAGCTGAAGTTTTCCACATCCATACGTACCAACCGACCTTCCTCTAGAGAGTCCTTGATCATGTAATGAGGCATACGCGCCCAGCCCATGCCCGCTTGTACCAAGGTTTTCTTGGCTTGAAAATCGTTCACGTGCCAGCGTCTTCCCGTTGGTAAGACAAAACGATGCTCTTGCTCTTCAGCTAAGCGACTGGCTAAGATTTGCGGTAAAGTATACAAGGCCTGCTGCTTCACTTTTTGTGACCCTGCTTGCAGTGCGGGCAGCAGGTCTGGATGTACGACACATGTCATTTCCAATTTTCCCACCTCAACAAAGATATGCCGATCATCAAGTCCATAACTGGGGCCAATTGCGACCTCTGAATTATCTTTAATAAGGTGCTCTTGTACACCATTTAGATGATTCGTCGTAAGCTCTATAGAAACTGCAGGATGAGCCTCTTCAAAGGCTTTGAGTAAATTTATAATTGGTTGAGTAAGACTCATCTGACTGATACACAAGCGCAACGGCTGCTGCTCTGTACCTTGAGCTAAATGGTGTCCGAGGTGCTCTAACTGATTCACTTGAAGAATCAGCTTCTTACTCTGCTTAAAAAAGGCTTTGCCCTCCGCTGTGAGCGTGGGGCGGTAGCTATCACGATCCAATAATTGGATACCATACTGCCCTTCCAAGGCTTTGACGGCAGCACTGATACTCGGCTGTGTCTTATGTATTGCATCCGCTGCAGCACGAAAACTGCCCATTTCGACCACCGCAATGAAGGCTCTGAGTTGATCCAGCTTCATGATATGATTTTCCTTTCATAACAATTAGAAAACGAAATTATTTTTATTTCATTATTACCGTTATGCTAACCCTCATCAAGCAACATACTCAGAACCAAGGAGGATTATCGTGACAACCGCATTTGTGGTGATGTTTATTGCTGGCGTAGTGACTGGTTTTTCAAAATTTTCCGTAGGGGGGATGGGGTTAATCATATTGCCGATCGTCATGATCGCTTTTCCAGGCCCTGAAGCACTCGGAGCTTTACTGCCTTTGTATATTATTACTGACTTGATGGCAGCGAGCAGCTATCGAAAAAACATTTCATGGCGGGTACTGGCACGTTTTTTACCACTGGCTTTCATAGGGTTGCTTATCGGTTCATACCTACTCGCCGACTTAAACGCTGATCAGTTCGTCACACTACTCGGTGTGATCATTATTTCGATGATACTTTTGGGGCTTTACTTGGATGCACGGCCGAGTAATTTTATGCAAAAGCCGATAACGGCCTATCTTATGGGGCTAGCAGGTGGATTGGTTACGATGGTTGCAAATGCCGCAGGACCTCTATTTAGCTTATTTTTAATGGAGCAAAAGCTTAGCAAAGAAAGTTACATCAGCACTCGTGCTTGGGCCTTTCTGATCATTGATGTCATTAAGTTGCCAATGTATTTAGGTCTCGGGCTACTAACCCAAGAAAGCTTAACCATTGGTGCGTATGCTCTACCAGGGCTATTAATAGGTGCGTTCATCGGCTACCACTTTTTAAAACATGTAACACCGGCACACTTTAAATGGCTGATTCGTCTTATGTCATGCATCGCGGCTATGAAGTTAATTTTCTTTTCCTAAAACCGCTTAGCGATTTTCCGACCTTCAAGATTCTATCAAGCATTACCGCCTGTAAAGTCGTAATGCTTGCAACATCCTCTAATCTCTTTATGTTGTTAAGAACAATTATCATGCAGATATTCCAAGGCCTTGCCATTATCTTAGTTTTGTATAGGCCACACTTCACGCGAGAAGCGAAAAAAATAATTAAAAAATTCAAACAGTTATACTTTTAAATCCGATTGCTAGTGAATTTACACTGACCCTTTCAATACGTAAGTTTTCCAGAACAAGCTTTTCTGAACCTTAACATTCACCTGACACCATCTTTGAAACGATTCTCTTATCTTGAATGGCGTGTTAGCGAATATCTTCATCGCTTAACACTTTGAAACCAAACTTAGGACGGAGGTCTTCATGAAATCAGCAAAGCAATTTTCAAATCAAGGCAATGCACTAGACACAGCGAAGGACAATATGAGCACACCAGAATATTTGCTCGACAACCTGAATCAGCAAAGCCTTACATCAGATTACGTTGCCCAAGTTCTTGACAGCTTACCACCAGGTCAAATCGTTCGTTACTTTGCACAAAACGGTCTTGAGGCGCTATTTGAGCAGCAAGAAGAAACCACAGAAGACAATTATGGTAGCAATGCGACAGCGCTAGAGCTGAACACGGCACTGGATGCCAGCATTGATACAGACATGGAAAACGACCTGTACTCTATTGAATTAGAAGAAGGCGAAAACTACTCTTTCACTGTTACTAGCGACGAACTTTCTTCACCTTATTTAGTGTTACGCAACAGTGATGGCGAGCGTATTTCAAGCGATGCTCAAGAAGACGATGAAACCAATACATCATTCAGTTTCACTGCGCCACAGTCAGGCGTTTTCTACTTGGATTTATCTGATCTAGAAGACGATGCTTCTGGTAACTACAACATCAGCGTTACGGCGTCAGATGACACTGATCCAGTCGATGAGACCGAAGATCCACAAGACGGCTCTGAAACCGATCCAGACGATGAAACCGACCCAGTCGATGAGACAGAAGACCCACAAGATGGCTCTGAAACCGACCCAGTCGATGAAACAGAAGACCCGCAAGATGGCTCTGAAACCGACCCAGTCGATGAGACCGAAGACCCACAAGACGGCTCTGAAACCGATCCCGTCGATGAGACCGAAGACCCACAAGATGGCTCTGAAACCGATCCAGTCGATGAGACCGAAGATCCACAAGACGGCTCTGAAACCGATCCCGTCGATGAGACCGAAGACCCACAAGACGGCTCTGAAACCGATCCAGTCGATGAGACCGAAGATCCACAAGACGGCTCTGAAACCGATCCTGTTGACGAATCACCAGATGATACGATTGTAGATGATTTTACAGCAGATACCATGACAGCGGGTGCCATTGTTGCCAACACGGAAGTACAAGGGACATTCGAACAAGCAGGTGATTCAGATTGGTACTCAATGAACCTTGAAGCAGGCACCAACTACACTATGACATTTTCCTCTGAGAATGTTGAAATCCCTGCTCTAGTGCTACGTGATGCGGAAGGCCAAACGGTTGAAAATAATTTCAGTATTACGGGTGATGATGTAGACATTAGTTTCACAGCAGAAGAAGCAGGAGCCTACTTTCTTGATGCAAGTGATCTCTCTAGCGCCGCTATCGGAGACTACACATTAGCGTTAACCACTGACGGGCAAGATACCATTGAGATTCCTGAGCTGGATGAAGACGACGTATCTGCAGACATTCTCACAACTAGCCTACTGGATGTCGGCAGTACAGTTGAAAGCTCACTAGACTTCGCAGGCGATGAGGACTGGTTCGCCACCTCCCTAGAAGCAGGCATGACCTATGATATCTCCATGGAAAGCGATGCTCTAGAGTCTGGTCAGCTAGCCGTTATGGACAACGACGGTGAATTAGCGCTAGCCCTTGAAGAGGGTAATGAAGATGGCATCCTGTCCTTCACTGCCGAAGAGTCTGGCACCTACTTCATTGGTGCATCGGATGCGAATCCAGGTGCCACCGGCGATTACCTAATCGGTGTACAGCAGCAAACGACTGAAGATGTGATTGCATAATAGCCTCTCAATAATCGTAGCGTAATAGCCAACCCTCGAAGGGTTGGCTATTTTCTGTGTTGCTAAAGCGCCTGTTTCTGTTTGCGCAGTTGCTTAATCGAGCTGACAATTAACATGGCTAAAGCCGCCCAAATTAACCCAAAAGTAACCAGTTTCTCACTGGAGAACGGTTCGTCGTAAAGAAAGACGGCCAACAAGAACATGGCACTGGGTCCAATGTATTGAAAAAAGCCCAAGGTCACCAAACTGATTCGGTTTGCGGCCGCAGCAAAACACATTAGCGGCACCATAGTGACTGGCCCTGCGGCCATTAGAAGTAAACTAGACGCCCACTGGCCGCTCTGCATAAAACCAAAATCTGCACCAAACCAATACAGCTGAGACAGCGCGTAAGGCATCAAAATAGCCGTTTCTAACGTCATACCCATAAAGCTATCTAAGGCGATTTTCTTTCGCACTAATCCATACAAACCAAAGCTCAGCGCCAGTGTTAGAGCTATCCATGGTAAGCGTCCGAATTGAATTACCTCAAACACCACGGCTAACAGGCACAGCCAAGCTGCCCACTGTTTTGGTCGATCAAGGCGATCCTTAAAAAACACCATCCCCAATACAATGCTAACTAAAGGGTTGATGTAATAACCCAAACTCGCGCTCAGTAGCTGCTCGCTGTTCACCGCATAAATGTAAGTCCCCCAGTTCACCGCAATTAATACCGAGGACACTGCAACCGCCAGCAATACCTTTGTGCTTAAAGCCTGCTTTAACGCTCGCCATTTGCGCATCGCTGTCATCAGTATCACGACTACCACAAATGACCATAAGATCCGATGCGATAAAATATCCAACGCGGGTATGTGGTCAATGGTTTTAAAATACAACGGAGCGATAGACCACAATAGAAACGCGGTAATCCCATAAAGCATGCCTGATTTTGCCGTCGAATCCATGTTTGACATCGTCACTCCGTGTCTAAGGTTTGGAAGCTAAAGTACATTAAGCCAATATGGCATCAAACTCTGCTAGTGTATTTCTCACACTGTGTTGCAGCGTCGTAACAAGGTGTTCAAAATCCTTTAGTTGACCAACATTGGCCGCTGTTTCTAATTGTCGTAGTAAATTAGCAAGCTGTAGTGCGCCAACCGCATCCGCGTCACCGGCCAATCGGTGCGCAATATCCGCTACCTCGTAATCATCTTGCTCAGCGTGCATTTGCTTTAGATCTGTCAAACCTTCAGCCATGGCATGCTCTAAACTGATTAACAACTTACGCAGCCGTTGTTCACCTAAAGCGGATAAGTGTGACCGTAGAAGAACTGGATCAATTAACTCAGAATCACCTTGTGTTTCTTTAAGCGAAGTCGACGGGGCTGTTTGAGTACGCATAATTTGCTGCAACGATTCTTGTTTAAACGGCTTAGGTAATACCGCCCAAATACCGGCTGCATGACACTTTTGCACATTGCTGGGTTGAACATTGGCCGTCAAGGCTACGACAGGTGTGTGCTGGTTTACACCAGACTCGGAACGAATGCGTTGTGCGATTTCTAAACCGCTCATGTTGGGCAGGTGAATATCCATTAAAATCAGATCAAATGGATCCGAGGCAATGGCTGCGAGAGCCTGAGTACCATTTTCAGCCAACGTCACTCGGTGACCATCTTGCGTCAATAACTCTATTGTCACAGCTTGGTTTATCGGCGTGTCTTCTACTAATAGAATCGACATAGGAGGCAACGCTGATAGCACGTCCTCTGCCGGTACAGGTGCATGCCTTGTTTCAGTGGCTACTGGGGCAAGTGGCACGTAAAACCAAAATAGGCTGCCATGCCCTACTTCACTGGTCACACCAATTTCACCCTGCAACACCTTTACCAACTGAGCTGTAATGGCCAGCCCTAAACCAGTACCACCGAAGCGGCGGGTAATGCTTTCGTCTGCTTGGCTAAAGCGCTCGAAAATCTGCGTTAAATAGTCTTCCGATATACCAATACCAGTGTCTTCTACTTCAAAAAACACACCATCGCTGTGGTCTGGGTCGTTAGCGGGCATCACCGTAATGGTCACGGTACCTGCCTCAGTAAATTTAATGGCATTCGATACGAGATTCGACAAAATCTGACGTAACGCTCCAGCACCACCAGAATAGTGTTCAGCTAGTTCCTCATTGATATTGACGACAATTTGGCTATTTTGAGCTTTTGCTTGGGCAGAAAACAGCAAGCCGGTTGACGACACTAGCTCTTGAATTGAAAAAACACTCACCTCAGGACAGTACATACCCTCCTCTAAACGCGCATAGTCAAGCAAGCCATTTAGAATCTCTAGTAACGCATCGCCAGACTGATAAATAGCATCAAGCTTTTCTTGATTTGCAGCGGCTTGCTCGGTGCGTTGCAACAATTCCACCATGCCTAAAATACCATTCAACGGTGTTTTAATTTCATGGCTCATGGTTGCCAAAAACTGACTTTTCGCTTTATTCGCTTGCTCAGCTGCTTCCTTAGCACCTTGTAATCGTTGCGTGCGGCGTAAGACCTGCTCTTGCAGCTGATCTCGGTGGTAACGCAACTCGGCTTCAATCCGGTCTTTTTGCTTAATATCTTCTAAAATCGCTTCGCGCATATCGTTCAGAGCATTGACTACTGCATCCAATTCATCGTCTTGATCTACTTTCTTTTTATGCGGTAGACGCAACGTTTGTTTAAGGTTTCCAGCACCAACAGAGCGAGTATAACGTGACATATACTCCAAATGCCGGATCACCATAAAATGCACGATCAGCAATAATAGCAAACCATTAACTAATACTAAGCCACTTTGGAATAAGGCAATTTCTACAGCTGACCGCAATAAACGTGATTGGATGGCGACCATGTCGTGGTATACCGTTAACTCTCCGAGCAAACGCTCAGTCTGCAAGCCGTTTCGGTTTTCATAGTAAATATCGAAGGTTGTACCGTAAGCTTGGGATGCCCTTTCTGGAAGGTCGCCAACAATAATGTCATCTTGCCAATCTTGCGAGTGCAACATTACGGCATTGACGTTCGAAAAATTCATAATTCCTTTCAGCTGAAGCAGCAACTGTTCTTGATCAAGGTCCCACAAACCTTTTCGAATGCCTTCAATATGCGACGATGTGATAAAATCGGTTTGTTGCTGAAGTGCAGCGCGTTCACGACGATATTCATTGTAGACTTGAATGCTGGTCGACACGAGAGCCAGTAATAAGCTCAATGAAATCAACTTGATAAAGATACGATACGCTAACGGGTGGGCTTGTTTGTAGCCCAATACTTTGGCTAATGTTGAAGGCCGTGTCATGGAATATCCTTCTCAGAAGTCTTCGCCTCGGCGCTTTGTAGATACATAGTACGCTGTTGAGCCATCCACAAAGGAATGAGCTTGGGATCGCTTAACAGCACGTTTAACTGGCTATTAAGCTCAGGCAACCATTTTATCAAGGGGGAATGTTTAGAAATCGCAATGTACCAATAATCACTGACATCCGTCGCTACTGAGTCAATCTGTCCCGCCAACCCTAAAACATCTATCTGAAGTTGCCCAGAGCGCTTACCCATTGGCACAGCATCCAGACGGCGATCCGCTAGTTTCAAAAGATTTTGATCTTGACTGGATACCCACTCTAAGCGTGGATACTTGGCTAATTCGGCATCTGTGCGATCACCAAAGCTATCGCCCATCAAGACACCAATACTTTTTCCTGATAATCCTGCCCAGCCATTAAATTCAATCGGTTCAGATGCTGGGTAGAATAAGTTAATGTCTTCTTTAACAAGCGGTGTATCTAGGAACACCATGTAATGGGTGCGAGCTTCCGTTCGAAACCCCGTCATCACATCAACATTGCCTAGTTCGACTTCTTTTAAACATCGCCGCCAGTTACTGCTTTGCCTGTCATCCACTGAAACGCCAAATGAGTTCAGTAAAGTACGAACAAGCATGGCATTAACACCTTCAACACGGCCACTTGACGTAACCCAAGAAACTGGGGGATAAGCCGGTGTTCCACAAAGGCGCACGGTCATACCTTGTAATTCAGAAGATTCATCGAAAAGGCTTTCAGTCGCGCAACTAGACACACTAAAAAGCAGAGCACTCAGTGCAACAGCTAAGGTTCGCATGGCTCATCTTCAATCGCAGAGACACTGAACAGATAACCTACCCCATGAACTGTAATGATCATAGGCGGACAATCTGGATCTTCAGCAAGCTTGCGACGAATACGGCCAATCAACACATCAATTGTTCGATCCGTTGCATTCCAAGTACGATTTTTAATGCGGTCCATCAATTGATCGCGACTTAATGGCGTGCCCTCATGCTCCATCAATGCAAGCAATAGTTGAAACTCGCCTTCTGTCAATTGGGTGATAGTACGATCAGAGCGGACAAGCACTCTACGGGAAGTATCCAGGTGCCATGGACCTAGAGTACGTAAGACAGGCTCTTCCGTGAATTTATTCATGTCTCGTTGGGCTCTTACCCGACGAATAAGGTTTTTACCTCGTGCAAGAATTTCTCTGGGGTTAAATGGCTTGCATACGTATTCGTCTGCACCGCACTCAAGACCGATAATCCGATCTATCTCATCTTGCTTACCCGTTACCAAAATAATGCCTATCTCAGAACGAGAGCGAAGCTCTCGGGTAAGCGTTAAGCCATCTTTGCCAGGTAACCGAATGTCCAATAAGACCAGATCATAAACGTCATTGCTTAAACGCTGCTCAGCCGCTTCTGCAGTATCAACACCATCGACACTGTAGCCTTCTTCAGCAAAGTAGCTTTGTAATGTTTCTCGGGTGACACTGGAGTCGTCCACCACAAGTATTTTGATTTCAGATGTCAGCATAGTCTGATCACAGTTAGCATTAGGGAAGGAAAGATACATCGTCATAAAACCGTCATTAGACGATGATGTCATAGGACTATAGCAACTCAATCTCTAAAAGATAAGCACTGCTTTAGTATCCAGTTATGAACGAAATATAAACAGATTGATGTAATGTAAACGCATGACGAACACTTATAACAAACAAATCAATGGATCACACAGGAGCATGACAGATCCTTTCAATTAACAAAGAAAATAGCACACTTAGGGTTTGGGCTTTGCCTCAAAATCCATCACTAGCTTTCATGTTCGCTCCCACTCAGTGCAACCTTCCTTAAAGCGACATGATTCGTCTGCCTTTCTCCAATTAGCACACACTTGTTGAGTTTTAAATGCGTCATTTTAGACCATACACTCTATATCAACAGGTTACTCAGGCCTTTCTATAACTTCATATAGCGTCAGTTACTGAGTAGCTTCACGACCCTTTTGACAGCACTAAACGCTCAACTGGAAGCGGTGATCGTTTACTTACCGTTTCACATTGTTGATACAAAGTATTACGAGTTGTTTGTAAATTACGCAGCTGATCCTGCTAAAACTTAACTACTGAGTAAACTCAGACGGTTTACCAAATATAAAAAACATTTAAGAGAGCAGGAACCTAACATGGCGATAAACCAACCCACTAAAACGGCGCAGATGCCAAGCTTCGGCTTAGCACTTGTGCCCGTTATTTTGACGCTAGCAATACTCGGTGTTCAAATCTTCTACTTCGGTGATTTTACTCCTCATATTCCATTAGCTATTGGCTTAGCCATTACAGCGTTAGTCGGAATAAAATTGGGACTTCGTTGGAAGGATATCGAAGAAGGTATTTTCCATGTTATTCATGTGTCAATGCCCTCAGTATCTGTGTTGATTTTGGTAGGCATGATTGTCGGTGTATGGATTGCTTCTGGTACTGTGCCGACATTGATCTATTATGGACTGACCTTATTGTCACCACAGATTTTCCTAGCGGCAGCCATGATTCTGTGTTCCGTTGTATCGCTTTCACTAGGTACTTCATGGGGAACAGTAGGTACAGTTGGTTTGGCCTTGATGGGGATCGGTGCAGGTTTTGAGATTCCTATGTACTGGACTGCAGGTGCCGTAGTATCTGGCGCTTTCTTCGGCGACAAGGTTTCACCTCTGTCAGATACAACAAACCTAGCGCCTGCAGTGACTGGCACGGATGTGTTTTCTCACATTAAAAATATGATGCCAACGACTGTGCCATCAATGTTGATCGCATTGGTTATTTACTTAGTGGCTGGTTTTACTTTAATCGACACCGATAGTGCATCGTTTGAGCGCATTAATTCGATAACAACGTCTTTGCAAAATAACTTCGAAATTTCAGCATGGTTGCTATTACCAGCACTTGTTGTCATCGTGTTGGCCGTCAAACGTATGCCCCCAATTCCCTCTCTTTTTGCGGGTGTGTTAACGGGTGCGGCTGTTGCAATGTTCACTCAAGGCGCTGGCGTACATGACGTTTTAACGTATGCAAACAGTGGTTACTCTATTCAAACATCGTCTGATGCGATCAACAGTCTATTAAATCGTGGTGGTATTCAATCGATGATGTGGACAATTTCGTTGATCTTGATTGCCCTTGGTTTTGGTGGTGCTTTAGAGAAAACACGCTGTCTTGAGGCGATCATCGCAGCCATTATGTCAAAAGTAGATTCATTCCGTGGCATTCAAACGTCTGCGACACTTACATCTGTCGCAACTAACCTAGTAGCAGGTGACCCGTACCTATCGATCGCACTGCCTGGTCGTATGTACGCGCCGGTGTATCGTGGCATGAAATACTCCACGTTGAACTTATCTCGTGCAATCGAAGAAGGCGGTACACTGGTATCACCACTTGTCCCTTGGAATGCGGGCGGTGCGTTTGTTATCGGTGCATTGGGTTTGACAATCGGTGATGGTAACTTTGAAAACCTATTGTACATCCCACTTGCTTTCGCTTGTTGGATCTCTCCTGTACTGGGTCTGATCTACGCACAAATTGGTGTGTTCTCGCCAAAAGCAACGGCTGAAGAACAAGCCCTTTGGGAGAAACAAGGTGAAGCCATTGCAGATTATGCAGAAGGCTCATTATCTGAGCGCAGTGCATCAGGTGCTTATTCAAAATAATGCTATTTGACAGTTATCACCGACCTATTCCCTAAATGGGCTGGGGATGACAGTCATAAAAAAACCGCTTGCCGTAAATGTTACGGCAAGCGGTTTTTTTTGCATTAAACGCTTATAGCGTCTTTGGTTTCGGCCAGCCAAATAGGATCGAAGTCAACGCAACCAGTGCTAAAATCCAGCTGTATTGAACGTGTGTAATCAATTCAATGGGTGAGATACCGGCCAATGAAGACGCCAATAGGATTTGCGCGCCGTAAGGTATCAGGCCTTGTATAACACAAGAGAAGATATCCAATAAGCTCGCGCTACGACGCGGATCCACGCCATATCGAGTCGCCACATCTTTTGCAACGGAACCGTTGATCAAAATAGCGACCGTGTTATTTGCTGTACATAAGTTAGTAAGCGCAACCGACGCACTGATACTTAATTCGCCCGCTCTCTGGGAGCCTTCTTTGGCACCCAACCGGCGACTGATCGATTCAATCGTTTGTACGATCCATTCCAAACCACCTTGGGACTTCATCAGACCGCCCAAGCCGCCGATCAGCAAAGACAGAATCATGATTTCTTGCATACCGGTGTAGCCTGAGTAAATATCTTTTGACAAGCTTGCCACACTGTAATCCGCCATCGTTAGCAAGCCAATAGCCCCAGCCAACACAATGCCTGAAAACAATACTAACAGCACGTTAACACCGAGCACAGCCAACACTAGAACGGTTAGATAAGGCAAAACTAACCAGATATCAAAGTCCTGCAGATCTTCAACTTGTGCGTGTGAGCCTTGAAAAAAGAGCCATACCAACACCAATAACGCGGCAGGTAATGCGATTTTAAAGTTCATACGGAATTTATCACGCATTTCACAACCTTGAGTGCGCGTTGCGGCTATCGTCGTATCCGAAATAATCGACAAGTTATCACCAAACATCGCGCCACCCACCACAGCACCCACCGTCGTGAGCAACGGTAAATCAGCGGCATCCGCTACACCCAGTGCAATCGGTGCAATCGCTGCGATTGTTCCCATAGAAGTCCCCATCGACGTCGCTACAAAAGCGGTGATGATGAAGATCCCAGGTAAAATAAAGCTCGGAGGGATAATGCTTAAACCAAAGTTCACCGTTGCATCGACCCCACCAATGGCTTTCGCCACGCTCGCAAAGGCACCTGCCAGCAAGTAAATCAACACCATCGTAATGATAGTGGGATCACCCACACCTTTCATAAAGGTTTCAATACGGTCATTTAAAGCGCCACGGCTTAGCAATATAGCCAATACCAAAGCTGGCAAAATCGCCACAGGCGCTTGAATTTGATAGAACGCAAAATCAACGTCTTGGCTTTGGTACCAAAGACCACTGCCGACGAAAAGCGTCAAAAAGAGAAGCAATGGCAGCAATGCCACAGGGGTAGGTTTGTTCATAGTCACTGTTGTTTCCAGCTTAATTACTTGAATTTCGCAGCTTTTGGCTACGGTTAGGCGGGCATGATAGGGAATTCTCAACACTGTCGCCAATATCAAATCGTACTTTTATGGCATCGTTTCGTTATAACTAAAAACTCATATCCCCTCCAATTAAAAAACTAAAAGAAATAAAAAGCCCAGCAGGGCTGGGCTTAGTGGTCTTGCAGACTGAGACTTTCGATTAGGGTAACTTATAGGCCACAACATAATCCCCGATAGTCGTACCCAGAGAGCCATGACCACCTGCTACTTGTATGACCATTTGCTCACCTTGACTATTCAAGTATGTCATAGGTGTAGCTTGGCCACCGGCTGGCAAGCGCGTTTCCCATAACTGGGCACCTGTTTTGACATTGTAGGCGCGTAAATAGTTGTCCACACTTGCAGCCATAAATGCGACACCGCTGTCTGTTATAATCGGCCCACCGATACCAGGAACGCCCATTTTGATCGGTAATTTCAGTGGTGTTAGATCCTCAATGGTGCCGTTTTTATGTTGCCACGCTGTTTGGCCCGTTTGCAGATCAACCCCAGCAACATACCCCCATGGTGGTTGCTGACATGGGATACCAATAGGAGACAAAAATGGCCCCATTTGCACGGCATAAGATGCGCCTGCGTTCTCGTTAAGGCCTTGCTCACCTTGATTCGTTTCACCCAAATCTTGGCCTTTTTTGGCCACTAGCTTGGACGTAAAAGCTAAGTACAGTGGCATACCAAACATCACTTGGCGTTTGGGGTCGACGGCTACACTGCCCCAGTTGAACACGCCAAAGTTACCGGGATATATCAAAGAGCCTTCTTCAGAGGGCGGCGTGTAACGACCTTCGTAATTCAAGCTGTTGAACTCAATACGGCACAACATCTGGTCGATAGGTGTGGCCCCCCACATTTTGGCTTCTGTCAGCGGATCAGGCTTAAACGTAACCGCTGATGTCGGCTGAGTTGGCGCAGTAAAGTCGCCAGGGATGGCACCTTTAGGTGCGGGTTCTTCAGAGATAGGAAAAATCGGTTTGCCTGTTGCACGGTTCAGTACATAGACATCGCCCTGCTTCGTTGGAACTACCAATGCAGGCTGCTTACCATCGTCCGTGTCTAAGTCAATCAGAACGGGCTGTGCAGGCGTATCCATGTCCCACAAATCATGATGCACAAATTGTTGCACCCATTGCGCTTGGCCCGTTTCAAGACTCAACGCCACAACAGACGTAGAGTACTTTTCATCCGCAGGAGAGCGGTACATCCCTAATTGATCAGGTGTACGGTTGCCCATTGGAAAATAAGCCAAACCAAGTTCTTCGTCCGCACTTGCTACCGACCAGCTATTTGGCGAGCTAACCGCATACGTTTCATCTGCTCCAATGGGTGTCGTGTCCTCAGGGTGGCCAGCATCCCAGTTCCACTTCAACTCACCGGTCTTCACATCGTAACCACGGATCACACCCGATGGCGAGTTAACCGCATAATTATCGTTTACAGCACCAGCGACCACCACTTTGCCATTGGCCACTAACGGTGGCGACGTGGAATAGTAGTAGCCCGACTGTTTGTAAGGCATGTTATGCATTAAGTCTAACGTACCAGCGTCAGCAAAGTTCTTACACAGCGCCCCTGTCACCGGATCAAACGCCAACAAGCGAGCATCTGATGTTGGCATAAATAACTGAGCATCACACTGAACCGGCGCTAAGTCTTCAGAAGGCTGTGTCATTTTCATGGCGATATTTTGCGTGTTTGAGTTACTTGAAGGCAAATACGAAACACCGCGGCACGTCTGATGCTGACGCTGACTCTCTGCAGGTACTTTGGCATCGTACTTCCAAAGTTCTTTGCCCGTATCGGCATCCAGTGCAATCAACCAGTTGTGAGGGGTACAAAGATACAGAGCATTGCCAATTTTAAGGGGGGTTGCTTGATAAGTAGTTTCCGTGACATCTTTCGGCCCTTTGGTATCGCCCGTTTGGTACTCCCATGCTAATTCAAGATCTGAAACATTCTCGATAGTAATTTGATTCGTAGGTGAAAAGCGTTGCCCGAGATTACTGCGGCCATAAGCCAACCACTCATCTTGCCCTTCAAGACCAGTATTGGCATCTTCATCAATGACTTTTTCTGCCATCGTGCCTTTAACCGCAGTAGAGTCTTCCATTGCCAGTGGACTTAACGTGATCGCTCCACAAATTGCCCACACGGGCAGTAACAAAGCATTGGCACGCACACCTTGGCGTCGTACGAAAATCAATAGAGGCACTGCCATCACTAACCAAAGCCCCATTCGACTCGCGAGTGGCCACCAGTTTAGTCCTGACTCCCAAAGTGCCCACGCCATTGTTCCCAGTAGTAGCAAGGCGTAAACAGAATTGGCCACTACTCGGCGACGCTTAAGCGTCACACCGACGACGATAAACATTAAGCCAGCAATCAAATAGTAAGGGCTTCCACCGAGAGCTAAGAGCCAAACTCCACCGGCAGATAACGCAATACCCATTACATTAAACAGTACGGTTAAAAGAATCATGGTACAAATGAACTCCCAGTGAAAATAATAAAGTGGCGGTTTGTTTATTTAGAGTAGAAACTATTTTCACAAAAGGTAAAAGCTCAGTAGTACTGTTCCCCGTTTGTTAAGAATTTGCGTAAAATGTGCACCCACAAGTCACTAATTTAATGAAAACTAATACTTAGCCACCTCACGAAAAAAGCCATATGTAAATCAAATTATTTTTATTTGTTAGTGATGTAATATTTTTCTAGCGCTTCCGTCTAATAACAGACAAAACTAGAGTGGCATAATCACCTTATTTAATCGGGTAAAATTATATGAAAAAAATTGTTTTAGCCTGTACTGTTTTATTGTTGGGCGTCATCCTTTTCACCCAATTTGGTGACTATCTTACGCTCACTTCGATGCAGCAAAACCTAGCGCAATTTCAGGACTGGCGAGATCAACAGCCTATTTTAGTCACCCTCGTTTTCTTTGTGCTGTATGTGTTGATGACAGCGCTGTCCATTCCTGGTGCGACATTGCTAACGTTGGCTGGCGGCGCTCTATTTGGTTTAGCTTGGGGTCTGGCGATTATTTCCTTTGCCAGCACATTAGGCGCTACGCTCGCTTTCATTGGCGCACGTTTCTTTTTGCGTGACTGGGTGCAAAAACGCTTTCATCAACGCTTAAAGGCGATCAACCAAGGCGTTGAAAAAGATGGGGGATTTTACTTATTCACACTTCGTTTGGTGCCGGTTTTCCCTTTCTTTTTAATCAACTTACTCATGGGTTTAACTCCAATCAAAACTTGGACCTTTTACTGGGTGTCTCAAGTCGGCATGTTGGCAGGCACAGCCGTGTACGTGAACGCAGGCACACAATTGGCTCAGATCGACAGCCTTAGCAGTATTGTTTCTCCGAGCTTACTCGCTTCGTTCGCTCTGTTGGGTATTTTTCCTTGGATAGCAAAACTGGTACTGGGCTTCATCAAAAAGCGTCGAGTGTACGAGCAGCATCAACCACCAAAGCATTTCGATCGTAACCTAATCGTTTTAGGTGGAGGCGCTGCAGGGTTAGTAAGCGCCTACATTGCAGCTACAGTAAAAGCCAAAGTTACCCTTATAGAACAACAACATATGGGAGGCGATTGCCTCAACTTTGGCTGTGTACCAAGTAAAGCCTTGATCAAAAGTGCCAAAGTAGCGCATCAGATGCGTCATGCCGAGCGTTACGGCTTAACCAATGCCACACCAGAGTTCTCGTTTAAAACCGTTATGGCTCGCGTGCAGGACGTAATCAGCCAAATTGAACCACACGATAGCATTGAGCGTTATACCAATCTCGGTGTCGATGTGCGTCAAGGCCACGCTAAGCTGATAGACCCTTGGACCGTTCGCATTACTTCCCCTGATGGAAGTGAGGACACACTAACCAGTCGCAGCATCGTCATTGCCACCGGAGCTCGACCTTTTGTGCCTAAAATGAAAGGCTTAGATGACGTTCCGTACGTCACCAGCGATACTCTTTGGCAAACATTTAAGGACTTAGATGTACCACCTAAGCGTTTATTAGTTCTAGGCGGAGGTCCCATTGGCTGTGAATTATCCCAAGCACTGCAGCGTCTTGGTAGCCAAGTCACTTTGCTTGAAAAAAGTGAGTCTTTACTATCAAGAGAGGATAAGGATGTCAGCAGCTTAGTCAAAGATAAGCTAGCGGCCGAAGGCATCGATATACGATTACAAACACACGCCACACACTTCGTTTTTGAAGATGGCCAAGCCAGCGTCTATGCTTCTGAGAAGGGTAAAGAAAGCCGTATCGAGTTTGACTATGTGCTGCTAGCGTTAGGTCGCCAAGCACGCTTAGAAGGCTTTGGCTTGGAAGAATTGGGCATCCCTTGCGAACGAACCATCGAGACGAATGCGTTTTTAGAAACCTTGTATCCGAACATTTTGGCGGCGGGCGATGTCGCAGGGCCATACCAATTAACGCACGTAGCAGCACACCAAGCTTGGTATGCCAGCGTAAACGCCCTATTTGGCCAGTTAAAACGCTTTAAGGCCGATTATCGTGTGATTCCTGCAGTCACTTTTGTTGAGCCTCAAGTGGCTCGTGTGGGACTGAACGAAGCCGAGGCCAACGCTCAAAACATTGACTATGAAGTAACGGTTTACGATGTGTCTGATTTGGATCGCGCCATTACTGAAAGCCAAGCCACCGGTTTTATCAAGGTTCTCACTGAGCCCAACAAAGACCGTATCTTAGGTGTCACCATTGTGGCTGAACAAGCGGGAGAAATGCTGCCTGAGTTTGTTCTAGCGATGAAACATGGACTCGGATTAAACAAAGTATTGGGCACCATTCATGCTTATCCAACTTGGGCTGAGGCCAACAAATATGCCGCTGGAGAATGGAAAAAATCCCACGCGCCTAAGGCCATCATGACATGGCTTGCGCGTTATCATGCATGGCGCAGAAGAAGTTAACTGATACGCCACAGACAAGCATACGTTAATCTTAATGCTTGTCTGTGGCGGCGAGTGAATTACTAAATTTTATAGATCGATAGAGACGTTAAAATGCATCCGCCTCATGTCGGTCAGCGTTTTCTTTTGGCAACGGATTCACATCGTCGTAGCAAACAGAATGACTTTGATCTTGAATCATTCGTACATGCTTACGATTAAGCTGGCGCGCTTCACTCACACCACAAGCATGAGCAATCAAACCAATGCTGTACGCTATTTCACTGGCGTAGTTTGCAACACGGACAGATTTTTCTTCCGGCACCAGCCCTTTTTGCAGCTCAGTATCGTGCGTAGTAATCCCTGTAGGACATGTATTATGGTTACATTTCAGCGCTTGAATACAGCCTAATGAGAATAAGAAACCACGAGCACTGACCACAAAATCCGCCCCCATTGCCAAAGCCCAAGCCGCTTTGCCAGGCGTGATTAATTTGCCTGTTGCAATAATCTTGATACGCGAACGCAAGCCATAGGATGTCACGCGATTAACAACTTCAGGTAAGCTCTCACGGATGGTTACACCTACATAATCGATCAATGTTTGCGGGGCTGCGCCCGTACCGCCATCAGCACTGTCCAAAGTAATGAAGTCAGGCGCATACTCCAAACCACGCTGATGGATGCGAGAAAAGAACTCATCAAAAAAGCTCAAATCACCGACCACCATTTTGATACCTGTAGGTTTGCCAGTTAATTCACGCACATGGTGAATCATGTTAAGCAAATCATCGGTACAAGAAATGTCGACATGACGATTGGGGCTGATCGAATCTTCACCCTCTTTGATATGGCGGACCTCAGCGATTTCAGCGGTTACCTTTCCCCCTGGCAGCATGCCACCTTTGCCAGGCTTCGCGCCTTGAGACAGCTTAATCTCGATCATTTTCACTTGCTCATAAGAAGCGACTTTCAATAGACGATCATCGTCTAAATGCCCTTGTTCGTCTTGCACGCCGTATTTTGCAGTACCAATTTGAAAGACAATATCGCAGCCGCCTTCAAGATGATAAGGCGATAGACCGCCCTCGCCAGTATTCATCCATATACCGGCTTGTTTTGCACCTTTTGATAAGGCTCTTACTGCTGGTTTAGACAGGGCACCATAACTCATCCCGGAAATATTCACTAAGGACGACGCTCGGTATGGATGACGCGCGGTGTGCTCACCGATACAAATTTCTGCTGGTTTAACCGCCTCTTCTTTCAATTTAGGAAACACGCTGCTGACAAAGAAAATATCGCCAGGAGTTTCTAACGAGCGTGTCGAGCCAAAGGCCGTTGTGGTATCTTCGTGTTTTGCAGCACGGTAAACCCAAGAACGCTCAGCACGATCAAACGGCCGCTCATCACGGTCAAAGGCAAAGAAGTATTGGCGAAAAAACTCTCCCATGTGCTCAAGGGTATAGCGCATGCGGCCAATGACAGGATAATTTCGGCGTATCGTATGTTTAGTTTGGCTAACATCAACCCAGTACATAAAAGCGATGTACACACACCCTACAACCAAAGCACACAAAAATATTAGCGCCCCCCAGTGAATGATGGATTCTGACAAACTCGTCAAAAAGTTCATGCCCTTTCCTTAATAATTAACGTTGTAAATTAAGATGACATGAGTCTGACGAATGAACAACTCCCAAAACAAGCAAGAGTACAGTAAACAATCAGCACTTAAGCTACTGTTAAGAATTGCCACATATATTGCGATGCTTAAAATAATGTTTAAGGCTGTTATCTGTGAGACGCATTCTATCCGCAAGGCCCTCTATTAAAATTCAACACTTAATTCTTCTGTTATCGTTGTATTACTCGTTAGTATTGAACAGAGCATTATTAGACAAGCTATTTCAACTGGCCGCTGACAGTAATCTTGCGATATTCCCTTATACCGCTCCCATTCTATTATTTTGCTTACTGGCGTTTCTGTTTACCGTGGTTTCGCTTCCTTACGTGTTTAAACCGTTCATGATTTTCCTAACACTCACATCAGCGGTTGCCATGTATGGAGTTGAGCAGTACCACATTTTACTGGGTGTGAGCATGATGGAAAATGTCTTTGAAACCAATCAAAATGAATTGAGTACCTACATTAGCCTGAGCTCGGTACTTTTTATTATGATGTACGGCATCCTCCCTAGTTTATTCATTGGCTTCGTTAAGATTGAGTATCCGAAAGGCATCTGGGGACAATTTAAACCACGCTTAGGTGTTTTTTTAATCGCTATCATTGGCATCGGATGCGTTCTTTCAACGGAATATAAAAACTATGCATCCATCGGTCGTAATAACCATTATTTAGGAGGAATGATCATTCCGGCTCAGTTTTTTAACTCGATAAAGTACCTAAATAAGACCTATTTTACAGCCCCACTTCCTTACGTCTCGTTAGGTGACGATGCCCAGATTGCCACCAGCCAAAATGCTAAACCAACTCTTGTGGTACTCATCTTAGGAGAAACCGCTAGGGCAAAAAATTTTTCATATAATGGCTATGAGCGTAATACTAATCCTTACACTATGGTCGATCCCCTCATTACATTTACAGATGTAACATCATGTGGCACCTACACCGCTCGTTCAGTACCTTGTATGTTTTCCGATTTGGGTCAAAATGATTTTGAAAAAGCACGTGCTCAAAGCCGAGATAGCCTTGTCGACGTGATCAGGAAAGCCGGTGTCGAGACGTTATGGATTGAAAATGACGGGGGCGATAAAGGTGTTGCTCGGACAAGCAGCACGATGAATGCTATTTCTCAAGTCAGCCCTTTTTGTCAAAAGGATTACTGCTACGATGAAAGCTTAATTGCACCAATGAAAGCGTTTATTGAGTCAGCGCCACAAAACAAATTTGTCGTGCTGCACACGATGGGAAGCCACGGTCCGACTTATTGGCAACGCTACCCTCAATCGATGGAAATTTTCTCGCCTAGCTGCAATCAAAGTGATATCGAAAATTGCACCGATGAGGCAATTCGGAACGTGTATGACAATACCATTGCCTACACAGACTATTTCATCGCCAAGACCATTGAGACACTTAAACCCTTTCAGTCACAGTACAACATTGCCCTATCGTACATATCCGATCATGGAGAATCATTAGGCGAAAGTGGCCTATATCTTCATGGTACGCCTTATGCCATAGCACCCAAAGAGCAAACTCACGTGCCATGGCTACTTTGGCTACCCGAACAATACGCACACAGTAAGGGGATTGATAAAGCGTGTGTGTCAAAGAAAGCAAGTGAAACAGCACTTTCTCACGACAACTTATTCCACTCTATTTTAGGCTTATATGGCATCCAGACTCGTGCCAAAAGCCAACAATTGGATCTGTTCAGCTCATGCAAAAGCCATCTTCTAACACATGACGCATAATCGCATAGCGATTTTTTCCGGACTCCCCACTACCCCAACGACCGGCGACTCCATCTATGCCAACAATTGGCTGTAATAATCCATCCAACTGAAAAAGCACAATCACCAAACTGGATTGTGCTTTTCTAATTAACAAGAACTAACGCATTGAACGCTGTATCGCTTATTTCTTGATCTGACGAGCGTGATAAATCACAAAACCCTGCGCTTTATGAAGCTTTTGATGCTTACCTAACGAAGCATCGATCAATGGCGGGTAACGTAAGAAATCATTCGCAACTACGAACAGTTCGCCGTTTAAGGTTAAATGCTGTTTCACACCGATAAAGAAACGCTCTGCGATGGAGTAGTCGGTATGAACGCCTGAGTGGAATGGCGGATTGGTAATCACATAATTAAACCGGCCTTTCACATTATCCAAGCCATTCGATGCAATCAGCGTCAGCGCGGCACTTGCGTCATTGGCCGCAAACGTCAACTCAGTGGCTTTCAACGCCAAAGCCGAGTCATCCAATGCAGAAATATTGGCGCCCGTTTTTTGGTGTAACCACATACTGATAATGCCGTCACCACAACCAAAATCAAGCAAGCGCGCATTGGCAACATCACTCATAAAACGATGCTGCGACAACTGTTCCAGCAGCAATGTTGTGCCTTTATCAGTTTTACCATGGCCAAACACCCCTGGAATACTGCATAAGGTGAACGTCTGCCCTGCCACGTCTTGATCCCAGCGTTTGACCCATTTATCAAATACAAAGGGCGTCGCTTCACCCAATTTACGCCCGCTAAACAGCAAACAGTGCTTGGCACTTTCAACTTTGCCCACTTCTTCAAGCGGCGCCACCAAGCGCTTCATAGAAGACTTCACACCACTTTTGTTATCGCCCACTAGCCAAACACAGCCACCTTGCTTCAACAAAGGTAACGTGACCGCTAGAAGATAATCTAATAGCTCTTTCGCTTTCGGCTGATAAATAATGACGTGGTCAAATTCATTCGCCTTGGTATCATCCCACTGGTGACCAAAGTGTAAAACGTCTTCACCCATCCCCAGTCGAGTCAGAAGGTCAAACACTGTACGTGACTGACACCAAGCATAGACCGTTGCGTCTTTGCTTAAATTATGTGGGTAAGCGTCTTCTGGGTTGGCGAATAATACCTTGCCAGTGAAGTGAGATGCGTTGCGCTCTAGCAGTAAGCTAGGGGAATTAAGAGTCATAGGATCGAGATAGCTCATGTAAGGTCAGGTTCGAGACTGGCGCTAATAAATGATTCAAACGCTCAGTCGAAAGGTCTAGTTGGGCCCGAGGATAAATCGGTGTCGGGCGATCGTTCACCAGTGGCGCATGCCAGCCTTTGGTAAGCGATAAAAAATCATCAGTGAAAGCCGCGCCATGCTCTAAGCATCCCGCTAGAATGACATCCACATAACTCAATACAATCGGGTACACATGACACGGCTCTACCACTTGCTGTGTATGGTATACCCAATAGGTACCTTCTGGTAACGTTTCTTGGTGATAAGACTGTAATTGATGGCGCTCAAGTTGAGCACGCTGATAGCCCTGTTCACGCTCATCAAATAATGGAAACTGATCTTCCGCCACTTCGATTAGCACGCCGTTACAAGCTTTCGCTTCGGCTTTCATCACCGCTACTGAACTCATTCCCAGAGCCGAAGACATCACCGCCCACGATCGTTCATAGCCGAGTAACTTCACTGGCCACACTTGGCCTGTTTCACCCGTTTTAGCACGGCTTTCTGAGCTGATAAGGCTGCCGTAGCCTAGAATAAAGTGGCGGCTCATGGTCGATTCCTTCACAGGGTCACAAAGTTAAAACCGAATGATAACGCGCGTCGCCGGCGGAGGCTAGCGACTAAGCGGCCCCCGCCAATCGATTAATGATGTGCGCTGTGCTCATCCTTATCTTTCATCTCATGGCCTTCATGACTCTTCATGTCATCATGCTTCATCGTTGAATGGTCCATGTGTTTCATCGACATGCCCGCTGGCATATAGCTCGCCATTTGTTCAGGAGACATCACCGGCGCTTGCATAGGAATGCGTTCACCATTTTTCATCACTAACGTGAACTTGACTTGGTCGCCGGCTTTAAAGGGTTTCGCTAAGCCAATCATCATGATGTGATAACCACCAGGTTTTAGCATCGCTTGCCCATGTGCTGGTACAGCAATATGAGGCACACGCGCCATCACCATAGTGTCGCCTTCCATTTTACTGATGTGGATCTCAACCGTGTCCGCTGCATCACTTTCCACATCCACCAAAAAACGCTCTTGATCAGAATGATTGGTCAGTGTCACGTAAGCACCACTGGCTGGCGCACCCGGCGGCATTGCTCGTACAGCAGGATCGGACAATTCAATAGTGCTGGCCAATGCCAAGCTAGACGCTGATGCTGTCGCTAACAATACAACCGATGAAATAAACTGTTTAACAGGCATAAATTGCCCTCCTAGAAATTGGGTATTGGATTTTACGCGTATTGATATGTAACGGATGAATCAGATAACCAAACTAGGAGGTGCTCGGGGAGAATAATGAGCATCGAAAGTCGCGAGAACGTGCCCATTATGGGGGATTGCCCAGCGCGCTGGTGCAAAATTCGTGTCTGGCAGAGGAAAATCAACAGCCAGAATAGAGAGATGATCGACATTCAAACCACATTTACAACTGGCATGTAATTGGCCAATGTGGTCTTTCACTTTACTGTCTGAATACTCGGAAAGCGGTACTTTAATAAACTGTACGCCGTTCATTAAAGTACATACACGCAGAACGACATAGTCATCTTGCACAACCGGCTGCGTTGGCACCACTAAGGGTCCCAGCAAGGACAGCATCCAGGCAAATAATACCCAGCGTCCGTATTTACGCAAACCTGAAGCGACTGTATTCGACATTATCATCTCAACATTAGAAGTAGCGATATTGTAGATAAAACCCTTCGCAAAGGATAGTGCGCGCGCAGCACGCTATCTCATCACGTTACGCTGTATCTATAGAATGAGTGGCGGGCTCGAAACAAGAGAAGCGGCTCAAATCTACAGCCGCTTCCCCTATTTTTAACCGTTAAAACGCGCTGTAAAAACTAGTAATAACTAGCGCACAATCGCAATTACAACATCCATAACATTGGTGTTAGTTGGACCCGTAATAAAGATGCCATCATGCTCTCGTAAATACGTCCCCGCATCAGCGCGTTTAAGCGCATCACGCACTTGCTCTACGTTTACGGCTGTCGAACCGTCCACAATACCGCCAGCTGCGTCGGTTGGACCATCACTGCCATCGGTACCTGCAACCAAAATCAGTATGTCATCACGGCCGACAATATGCTGTGCCAAGCCTAACGCTAACGCTTGGTTACGACCGCCGCTACCAGGATTCTCTGGCAATTTTACCGTCGGCTCGCCACCGTAGATGTACACACCAGGCGTTGCTTTCGCTAACTCTTGACCGATACGCTCCGATAACACAAGTACATCATCGTAGAGACACTCTTGGTTATCATTGACAGTAAAGCCTAGCGCTTTGGCTTTTGTTGCCGCCGCGGTACGCGCTACTTCGTTGGTTGCGATTAGGTCAACGCTCGACTTCGTCGGACAGCGCTTCGTATCACCCGTTCCTGAGCCAATGGTTGCAATGCTGTCGCCCTCTACGTCCGAAATCGCTAAGACGCGCACTTCCGCACCTTTAAAGTTCAACAGCAGCTTACCGTCTTTGATTAGCGAGGTTTCTTTGCGGCGCGCATTGATTTGACCAATGTTATAACCGGCCGCCAGCATTTGGTCTGTCAATTGCTGCCAATCTGCTAATGACACATCATCAGGTAAGGCTTCTGATAGAGCCGACGTTCCCCCTGAAACAAGCAACAATAGCTTGCCCCCAGGTACCATGGCGTCGACTGTCGCTAGCATTTCTTTACCGGCATCCAATGAATGCTGATCTGGCACCGGATGCGCCGATTCGATCACTGTCACATTAGGCGCCGCCCACATAGTTTGATCTGTGTGATCGTATTTGGTCACCAGCAGTGCTGGGCAGTCTGGGTTAGAGGCTGCCAGCGCTCCGGCACACATGCCGCTCGCAGCCTTACCTACAGCAATAATTTGATCTGGCTTAAATCCATCAAGCGCCGATACAGCTCGATAGGTTGCACTGTATCCTGCGACCG
The DNA here is from genome assembly GCF_001639725.1 of Marinomonas atlantica. Lineage (GTDB taxonomy): Bacteria > Pseudomonadota > Gammaproteobacteria > Pseudomonadales > Marinomonadaceae > Marinomonas > Marinomonas atlantica. Next base: position 268,043 of record NZ_LTAW01000001.1, on the reverse strand, counting down.
CATCAATGGCAGCGTTAAAAATAGCAACTGCGGAATCTTTATCTACTGAATGCAAATCTGTTCCCCTCATTTTCCTAGCGGCATAATATATAAAAAAGCCGCATCAACAGGACTTACGTCACGGCGTTGATGCGGCTTATCGAGCTATCTATTGGAACTGGCTAATAGCGATTACTTTCCGAATGGACCTTGAAGACCATTTTGTGCAAGTAGCGTACCGTAGATATTAGAGTTCAATACCATCATTTCCGTGTACTCTGCAACCAATGCTGCACGCTTGTCTGCATCTTCTGTCGCGTTAATTGCGCCCCAGTAAGCTGCTAATTGTGTTGCACTGTCTGCAAGTTGCTTGATCTGCTCAGCAGATAAGTTCGCAACCGAGCTAGAGTTCACTTTGCCCACACCGTTTACTGTTTTAGCGCCACCATCTGTAAAGCCTTCAGGTAGATCACCTTTCAGATTCACAACTTTACCATATTGAATAACCGATAGAAGTTGGTCAACAGCTTGCTTAGCACCTTCAACACGAGAAACGTGCTCAGTGTCTGCTGCAGCGTGCGGAAGAAGCTCCATCTTACCAACGTGTTTTTCGTAGATGTTACGGTATGGAACCATAGGACCAGACAATTCGCCAGTCTCTGGATCTTTAAATAGATCCGCATCGATCGCTGCGTAGCGGATTTGGCCGCTTGCTAGTGCCGCATCAAGCGCTTCGATATCAACTACTTCACCGCGGTCGTAGTTCACTAGTACGGCACCTTCGTTCATTGCAGAGAAAACGTCTGCATTGATGATGTCAGCGTTAGCGAACTTGCCAGAGTCAGCGTTGAATGCACCTAGACCCGTGTGTGGGCTAAGCACATCAGCGTCTTGCGCTGCTTCAACGATGCTAGACGCGTAAGTAAAGCCTTCAGATTCGATCCACTGCTGGTGAGCAGGACGCGCGTAGACAGATACGTTCATGCCGAATGCCGCACCCAGTTTCGCGACTTCACGACCGATGTTACCGTAACCAACCACCGCAAGTTTCTTACCTTCTAGCTTCGTTGTTGGGAATTCAGCAAGGTTCTTACCTGTGTCGAAGTCACCAGCAACAACGCGATCATGCATTGCAGAAACTTGTAGGTCTGGTAGTACTTTAAGTAGCGCTTTCATTGCTGCTTGTGCTGTTGCACGAGAGTTGAAGCTTGGCGTGTTCATCAGTGGTGCGACACCACCTTCACCGTTACCGCCGCCCCAGCTAGCAGAACCCATGTTACCCGTACCCGCACCGATACGTACGCCACCTAGCTCGAATTTAGACTCAGCTGGGAAGAAAGTTGCTGCTGCGATCACGGCATCGTATTGACCTTCGCCAGTTTCCGCTAGCAGCTCGTCTTCACGGCTTAGGCTTGGCTGGTAGAAGAAATGTACTTTACCTTTCGCAAGCTCGCCTGCGTCAGCGACAGAACCGAAGTGGAACTCACCGCCTTGAGACTTAATGTACGCGGCCACTTCACTGCAGTCGGCTTCGCCATCTGCATTGAATACCATACCAACAAGATCAGCAATCAATACTTTGTAAGCGCGGTTAGCGTCGTCTACACGAACGTCAGCAGCATTTGATGCAGAAACAGCACTTTCGAAAGACTCGCCTTGCTCCGCTAGAATTTCTTCTAGGACAGCATTTTTCGCACGTAGGTAGCAGTACTGGATGTTGTCTAGTAGCGCCGTAATATCAGCCGTTGGACGAATACCACCGATCCATGCACGGTAGTCACCTGGAGAACCTGGGAATGCGTTCACGTAACGTGCAACGTCTAGGCCTTTCTCATGGGTGCCGTCTGTGTGAGTAACGCCTTCGTAACCTAGCATTTGCTTAGATTTCACGATGATACGGTTGTGTACATCTGCATCTGTGATGTCTTTGTCAGTTACTTTCAGAAGAGTAACCGCTGCACCACGAGAATCAGAGTTCTCTACACCAAGTTCAAATAGGTCGCTGTTTGCGATCCACTCGTTTACTAGCACACGGTTTTGCGCAGAACGTGCGTTCAGTGTGTATACATCACCGATCATGCGCTCGTTGCGTAATACAGCGAAAGTAGTTTCAGCAAATGCAAGCGTACTGAATGTGTTGATGATACCACCCAACATTTGATCTTTTTCAGCGTCGTAGATAGGACCAAGATCTGTTGTTTTTTCGCTTGATAGAGGCGCTTTTGCATCGCGTGGCACAGCAATTTTCAACTGACGAGGAATCGCCCATGCTGGATCTTTTTGATTCGCATTGATACGCGCAAGTGCTGGCTTCGTCAGAGAGACAATGAAGTAACCAGAGATACCACCGATGGCCTTTTGGAACGGCATGAACATGTTACATTTCGTCAACACGCCATCTACTAGCTCTTTTGACCAAGGCATAGCACCTAGAAGAGATGTCGCGTCGATTACCGCGTGGTGTTCTTCTGGGTTTGCGTCAACCCATTCTAGAAGGTTGCGGATTTCTTGCTCTGTGTAAGTTGTCGCGCCTGTTGTTTCGTGACCAACACCAAAGAACAACTTAACGCCTTTCTCTTGTAGGAAAGATGCGCTAGGGATCGCGCCTTCGCCTTCTGCGAAAAGGATACGGCTTTCGTCACCGTTCGTTGCATAACGCTGAAGTTCCGTTAGCTGAGTACCCCAAGATTGACGGAAGAAGCCGCCTGCTTTGCCTTCTTCTGATTCAGGCTTAGGCGTATCAACAAAAACGATTTGTGAAGGATCGTTTGCTGTCATCAAGTGAAGAGCCGCTGCAGTGAAACCGCTGTGACCACCACCAAGACCTACAGCCATGCTGTTGGCTTTAGGGAAACCAAAGTAACGGTGGATTTCACGCATCATGTCATTTAGGACTTTATCTGCAGGGTAACCACGGTGCATACCACGACCTAGCTCAGCCGTTGTGAAACTGCCAATACGGTTACCTTTGTCATCCAGTTTTGGATAGTTTTCTTCTATCCAAGCATCAAATTCAAAGCGTAATTGACGTGCATCAACTTCATTCTGAGTCATATCAGTGATAGGACCGACACCAAAAAATTGGTTGCTAGTCGCTTTAGGCGCACCGTTTTGAGTCATAGAAAGCGCACTGGCGCGTGCGGATTTGATTTGCTCAATAGAAGTCATCTTTTCGTTACCTGCAAGATAGTTAAATTCGTATGCTCTGGCGTTTTAATTTTTTTAAAACCAGACAAGGGCTCTCTGTCTTATTTTGGGAATAATGCGTTCAGCTTTGATCAGCATTACGACAGAGCATTGCTTCTTTGTTTAAGCACAAAACGATATAAGAAAGAAAATCTGTATAACTTTTGTCCTAGTACACTTAGTTTAATCGTGTTTAAACGTGTGAATGTATACTAAAAACGTCAAAATTATGCGCTTCTACTACATATGTAGAATAAGACAGAGGGAAGAGGCATGGTATTACGCTCAGCGGTCTAGTAATCGTAATGCCAAAGAAACCTAAGCAATTAAAATGAGAAGCAAGAAATAGCCATGACAACGCGATGTCAGGTAGCGTTATCAAGGTTTTGAGGAAGTAGACAAAAAAGCAAACAGCAGGTATTAACGGTCGGAGCCTCCTTTTGTGTCACCGTATTTCAAGACGAGACACAAAGATCGTTCAAAGAACAGACACTAACCGTCAATTAATTTACCCATACTAATGCGTTTTTCTACTTCAAAACCCAAGGATTCGTAGAAAGCAATCAGTTCTGGATTGTTCACCTCACGCACCTGAAGATTCACTTTAATACAGCCAAGAGATTGCAGTGTCTGAAACGAAGCATTGATCAAATTTGTTCCGACACCTTTACGACGGTAGTCTGGGTGTACAGCAACGGCATACAACCAGCCACGGTGACCGTCATAGCCAAGCATACAGGCACCAATTAACTTGCCCTCTTCCCAAGCCACTAAAATCAGATCATCTACATCCAGTTTCGTGGGTAACATAGAGCGTGGTGCATTGTGGGACGGATCATCTGGAAAGACCATTTCCCAAAGTTCTACCAATGGCTCTAAATCAATGGGTTGTACCCTTCTTATCGTCATCACACCTACTCCTATGAGGACACCTGTTTACATACCAATATATACAAAAGCACCATCAATGCACATCATGGCCCTAAATAGTTGCTATTAGATTTCTCAATTTAACAAATATACATGAGGAAATGCATAATTCTGCAACATGACTCCTCTCCAATGACAAATAGTTGCCCAACTTTTCACCTTCTTATCGAAGACCTACCGAAATCCATTAGCCGCCGTTTGCACCTCATCATAAAAAGAATTTCCAGTGCAACGCGAACTCTTCAATGCTCATATGGTCTGTTACAGGGTAAAATACGTAACAGACTAAAAATTCGATTAAAGAAACTCTGACTTATGAAATTTTTCAGCAAAGTTGAGCTGCTGTTTTACGCTGGCGCATTTGTGTCTGTGTTTGGTGTAGCAGCCATCGTTAAAATGATTCACTCGGAAGACCCGCTTCCAGAGGCATTAGGACCTTGTAATTTAGACACTGGTGCGTGCTATTTACAGGAAACACCGAAACGCTTTAACGGTGCAACCATCCAATTTGAAGACGGTATACGCCTTAATCGCCGTATTAATACGACATTGGAATTACCAAAAGCAGTTCAAAATGCTCAAGCCGTGAAGCTCGTACTTGAAGGTCGAGACATGTACTTAGGTGTTTACGAATACCCACTGAGAAAATTGCCAGATAATACATGGCAAAACCAAGTCGTCGTGCCCTTATGTACCGATGAGCGCATGCAGTGGGTGCTGAAAGTTCAAATGGTCGATGCCATGGGACGAGATCAAGAGTGGGCTTATTTATTCGATATTGAAAACCCAAATGAAGCCCTCTAACCCCTTATTGAAAAGTTTCGCGCCAATAGTGGATGAACAAGCAACCACATTGGTGCTCGGCTCTATGCCAGGCCAAGCATCTCTGGACGAGCAACAGTATTACGCACACCCTTACAATCTGTTCTGGAAAATCCCAGCTGCGGTATTAGACCAGCCTGTACCAGGCGCTTACGCAGAACGCGTAGCCATGTTGAAACGCTTTAAGGTTGCGTTATGGGACGTATTACAACACTGTGAGCGGCAAGGCAGCTTAGACTCAAAGATTGTCGCGGGTAGCGAGCGGGCCAACGATCTGCTCGGTTTGCTTTCACAGTACCCAAACATTTCAAAGCTTTGCTTCAACGGACAAAAAGCTTATCAATCCTTCAAACGCCACTTACTAAAAAATAACCCAGTCTTCTTTGCAGCGTATGAACTCGTCATTTTACCTTCAACCAGCCCTGCTAATGCCTCAATCCCCAAGGAAGTAAAGTTCGAACAGTGGCAGCAACAGGTTTGGCTAAACTCAGTAAACGCCATACTTTAGAACTAGATTTGGCAATCGCCTATCCCATCGCACTCTTTGCTTGAGCGATAAAGACACGAGTTAGATTACTCAAGACAGCGGAGCGCACTGAGGTATGCTGCCAATACAAAGGCACATCCACAGTGACGCGGCTGTCTAACAACACAACTCGTTGTTCTGCCAACGCTGACTGAATCATGCATTCCGGAACCATACACCATCCCAACCCTAACGCCGCTGCCTCGACAAACCCTTTCGAGGTTGGTAAGTAGTGTGTTGGGGGCGACAGTGGCTGATCGGTAAATTGCGCCATGAAGCGGCTTTGCAAAGTGTCCTTACGATTAAACACCAGCATCGGAGCTTGCTGAAACGCCTTAGCTGTCAGACCGTTGGCAAAGTACCGCGTTTGATAAGCAGATGAAGCAATCGCATGGTATCGCATAGTCCCGAGTGAATGAATATCACAGCCCTGTATCGCCTTAGCCTCTGACGTCACAGCTCCTACCGCAGAGCCATCTCGCAATAAACTTAACGAATGATCTTGATCGTCGACAATCACATCAAATAAGTAACCAAAATCATGAGTTAAGGCGGCTAAAGCTGGCAACACCCAAGTCTCTAGAGAGTCATCATTGACCGCAATTTTGAGGCGACGTATGGCTGTCTCAGCGGGTTGATCCAACTGAAAATCTGAAAAGGCTTCAGCTTCCAGTACCAACATCGGCTGAACCTTACGCAACAAGATCTGCCCTGCTTCAGTTGGTCGACAAGGCGGCTGACGTACGATCAAGACCTGTCCGAGACGATCCTCTAACGCTTTGACTCGCTGAGAGATTGCCGATGGTGTCACTGCCAAGCGTTTAGCCGCACCGTCAAAACTGGCTTCTTCTATGATGGCAGCAAACGCTGCCAATTGTGGATGCAATAAACTCATCATCACCCCAGATTAATTTATCTTAATCATACTCAGAAAAATTAAATTTACTAATTTAACGTTGCACACCATGATTCACCCTACTTATCACCTCATAGGAAAGTCTTGATGCTACTCACAGCACTATTAGCAGGATTCACCACTGGAGCAGGCTTGATCATTGCGATTGGATCACAAAATGCGTTTGTTTTACGTCAAGGTTTACTACGTAGACATGTTGGCGTGATCGTAGCGATCACATCCTTGAGCGACATTTTACTCATCAGTGCCGGCGTTGCGGGCATTGGCTACATCGTCAACGAATGGCCAAAAGCCATTCATCTACTTCAACTTGGAGGCGCAGTGTTTCTTGCTGTGTACGGACTGCAAGCCGCATACCGTGCCTGGACTGGCGCTGGCGCCCTTCAAGCCAGCCAATCAGGTGCAGGAGCTTCACTAAAAGTGGCTGTATTAACCTGTTTGGCGTTCACGTTTCTTAACCCACATGTTTATCTCGACACCATGGTTTTGCTCGGCAGCTTGTCGACTCATTACCCTGGCGTCGGGCAGATTGTTTTTGGCATTGGAGCCTGCTGCGCGAGTATCGTCTGGTTTGTGGCACTAGGCTACGGTGCTCGGCTACTGCGTCCGGTGTTTAACAACCCCAACGCGTGGCGGGTTTTGGATGGGATCATTGCGGTTTTCATGCTAACTCTCAGCGTATTGATGATCTTGAACTAATTATATGTATATGACCTACTTTGCTCGTTAAGAGTATTAAAACTGACTTTCTAGTCGTGTCTTTAGATAATTAATAACTCTCGAAGCGATCCATTGAGCTAACCGTCAAGTCCAGTATGGTGATAATCCTGTTGCTATACTGGCACTTTACCTACAATACCGCCCCGATAAACTGTTTCAGTTCTTCTGTCTGAGGTTCTGATAAGAGTGTTTTCGAATCACCCTGTTCCCATACTTTGCCTTGATGCATAAACACCACTCGATCGCCCACATCGCGTGCAAAGTTCATTTCATGGGTTACCAACACCAACGTCATTCCTTCTGCGGCCAGCTGCTCCAACACTTTCAGTACTTCGCCCACTAATTCAGGGTCTAATGCTGACGTAATTTCATCACATAACAATACCTTAGGGTTCATTGCCAACGCTCGAGCAATCGCCACACGTTGCTGCTGTCCGCCGGACAATTTCTCTGGATAACTGTCAAACTTATCCCCAAGCCCCACTTTTTCTAGCATTGCCTTAGCGATCACTTCAGCGTCGCGCTTTGACTTTTTCAACACAATGGTCGGCGCAAGCATAATGTTTTCGCCGACTGTTAGATGCGGAAACAAATTAAAATTCTGGAAGATCATACCAACGCTCAACGCCAAACGACGTACTTGAATGTCTTCTGATGTCACCTCTTTATCGTCTACCGAAATCCCACCTTGCTGATATTCTTCAAGACCATTAATGCAACGTAGCAGTGTGCTTTTGCCAGAGCCGCTTCTGCCAATGATCGACACGACTTCGCCAGCCTTAATGTTTAAATCGATGCCTTTGAGTACATGAAAGTCGCCATAGTATTTATGGACTTGATCAAGCTTAACGAGCGACATGGTATTTCTTCTCCAAAAACTGGCTGAACAGTGACAGCGGATAACACAAAGCAAAATAGATCAGCGCCACGAAAATAAAGACTTTAAACGGTTCAAAGGTTGCGTTATTCAACATAGTGCCCGCCTTGGTTAACTCAACAAAACCAATAACCGACGCAAGTGCCGTGCCCTTAACCACTTGCACAGAAAAGCCGACTGTCGGAGCAAAAGCCACACGCATCGCTTGTGGCAAAATGATGAACCGTAGCGTCTGCAAAAAATTCATGCCTAATACTCGGCTGGCTTCCCATTGCCCTTTTGGTAAGGTGTCGATACAACCACGCCAGATCTCAACTAAAAAAGCACTGGTAAAGAGCGTCAGTGACAGAATAGCGGCGCCCCATGCTGAAATTTCATAACCCATCATGGATAAGCCAAAGAAGCACAAGAACATCTGCATCAACAACGGCGTGCCTTGAAACAGCTCAATGTAGACCTTAACAAAACGCACCATAACCGGATTGCGAGTCAAGCGAATCGCGCTCAAACATAAAGCCACACTGGATCCGCACACAAATGCCGCCAGCGAGAGCAATACTGTCCACTGAGTCGCAAACAACAAATTGCGTACAATGTCCCAGTTCGAAAACTCAATCATCGGACCTCCCGATACGCAAACACACGCTTGCCGATTAAGCTAAAGGCATAGCGCATTAACATAGCCAAACCTAAATACATCAACGCCGTTATGACATAGCTTTCAAAAGCGCGGAAATTGCGCGACTGAACTAAATTGGCGGCATAGGTTAAATCTTGAACCGAAATTTGTGATAACACTGCCGAGCCCAACATTACGATGATGCATTGACTGGTTAACGCTGGATAAATCTTTTCAAACGCTGGCGTGAAAACCACGCGCATCAGAGTTTGGCGAAAGTTCATCCCCAACACCTTAGCTGCTTCCCATTGCCCTTTAGGGATGTTGCTCAACCCAGCACGAATGATCTCAGTACTGTAGGCACCTAAATTAATCGTTAACGCAATGATGCTGGCTTGCCATGGCGTCAATAAAAAGCCGATCGATGGCAAACCGAAGAAGATAAAAAACAACTGCACAATAAAGGGGGTATTACGAATCAATTCCACGTAAGCCGCTACAACTCGACGGCTAGCCTTGCTTCCATATTGACGGATCGACGCACACAGCGTGCCCACCATCACCCCTAAAAAAGTCGTCAACACGGTGAGCTCGATGGTGGTCAACAGACCACCAAGAAACACATCGGTATACGGCAATAAGTCCGAAAAATTCAGCATAGCCTACGCCTTACACACCAAAGCCTGCTGGTAACGGCGCTTTTAGCCATTTCATTGAAATGTCATTGAGCTTACCCTCGGCTAATGCTTTCGCAATGATGGCGTTCACTTCGCTTTGCAGCGCAGCTTCCCCCTTCGCCATACCGATGTAACACGGCGAGTCTTTTAGCATAAACTTCGCTTCTGGCGCTCGAGCTGGTTTGCGTTTCGCAATTTCCGTTGCCACCAAATTACCCGTCGCAATCAAGTTAACCTGACCTGTTAGGTAAGCGGTAAGTGTGGTGTTGTTATCTTCGAAACGCTGAATATTGACGCTAGTCGGGGCATTTTTTTCTAGCTCTAAGTCTTCTACCGAGCCTCGCGTGACACCGACCGTTTTGCCTGATAGATCTTGAAGCTCTCCTACTGAGACACTTTTCTCACCAAACACACCGAGAAAGAACGGCGCATACGGTGTCGAAAAATCAATCGCTTTCTGACGCTCAGGGTTTTTGCCCAAACTTGAAATAACCAGATCAACCTTACTGGTTTGCAAATACGGAATACGGTTTGCGCTAGTAACCGGCACAATCTTTAAGTCCACGCCCATTTGATCAGCAATGTAATGCGCCATATCAACATCAATGCCTTGGGGCTTTAGATCAGCACCAACGGAGCCAAACGGAGGAAAGTCTTGCGGTACAGCAATTCGAATTTCATCACGAGATTTAATATCACTTAGCACATCGGCGGTTGCCGTCATTGCCGCAGCCACACAAGCAGTTGCGATTAAGGTTTTACCAAGCAGTTTTTTAAGAGCTTTCATTGTCAGACTTCCTCGCTTCATTTATAGAGAATATGAAACGAAGTTTGCAACACCTGTGCCAATATGAAACAAAAGTTTCTTTAAATGACTTTGATGAGACGAAAGTCCCAAGTATTCAAACTATTACCTCAAAATATAACTAACACTAGCTTAACTAGTTGACCAATAAGTCAATTATATGAACGCCAACCCTTAAAGCACAATCGCTATACCATGCACCAATACCGAACACGTTTCAGTCTATTGACTTACTATTAAGCTGCATTTCATTGACCAATTAAATGGTATCTTTGCCCTAACAAGCACAGTAAACTCGGACTGTTTATTTATTGACCTACTAGGAAAGACCCAACGCCATGGATATGATCGAGACTCTCATTGATAACTTATTTACAGTGCCCGTCGCACTGCTAATTTTTGCTCTAATACTGCTTAAATCTTCTATTATTTTTGTACCGCAAAACCGAGCTTACTTAATTGAACGCTTTGGTAAGTTCCGTTCCACTAAAGAAGCGGGCTTGAACTTTTTAATCCCGTTTATTGATCGTGTCGGCGCGGATCGTTCGTTGAAAGAGCAAGCCGTGGATGTGCCGAAACAAGGTGCGATCACCAAGGACAACATCTCCCTGCATGTCGATGGCGTGTTGTACTTTCGTGTACTTGATCCGTACAAAGCGACTTATGGTGTCGATGACTATGTTTTTGCCGTCACTCAACTGTCTCAAACAACCATGCGTTCTGAATTGGGTAAAATGGAGCTGGATAAGACTTTTGAAGAGCGTGATGCACTGAACACCAATATTGTCGCGGCCATCAACGAAGCAGCCGGCCCGTGGGGTATCCAGGTACTGCGTTACGAGATCAAAGACATCATTCCACCACAATCTGTCATGGAAGCGATGGAAGCCCAAATGAAAGCGGAACGTGTGAAACGTGCCCAGATCTTAGAATCTGAAGGTGACCGCCAAGCGGCGATCAACCGAGCAGAAGGTCAAAAACAATCAGTCGTTTTATCCGCTGAAGCCGATAAAGAAGAGCAGGTTTTGCGTGCCGAAGGTGAAGCCAAAGCCATCATCGCTGTTGCCAATGCACAAGCCGAAGCCCTACGTACGGTCGGTGAATCTGCGAATACGGAAAGCGGACAAAAAGCCATTCAGCTAGACTTGGCTACGAAAGCGATTGAAGCCAAGCACGCAATTGCGAAAGAGTCGTCTATGGTCATCCTACCGGATAGCTCAACGGACGCTGGCTCTCTTGTTGCTCAAGCCACCTCTATTATCAGCCAACTGAATAAGCACGCGTAATGGATTTTATTACCTCTCACCTCGTTCAAGCACTCGCTGTCTTAGGGCTAGTGCTACTCGCTGTGGAAGTCATGGTATTGGGAATCAGTACTTTTGTACTCTTGTTTGCAGGGCTGGCACTTTTGTTGACCTCCCTGTCGATGTACATGGAGTGGATCCCAACCACGTGGCAATGGGCTCTGATCGCTACCACGGTCTACACTCTGTTAACGGGCATCGTACTGTGGCCCATTATGAAACGGGCACAACAAACCCCAGAGCACTCCACCGTCAGCAGCGACTTAATCGGACACAGCTTTGTACTGCCCGAAGACGTTGCGCCTGATAAACAAGTGACTTATCGCTTCTCTGGCATTGAATGGCGCTTAATCACCAACGACCCCATCGCCAAAGGTACTCTTGTCGAAGTGGTGAATTTGCAAGTAGGTGAACTGTACATCCAAGCGAAAGAAACACCTTAAAGCACGCTTATAAAGGGGCGATTCGCCCCTTTCCTTTATCTCGCCCAACTAAGCACTAACTCATTGATCTACCAAGTAGGCGAGCTTCTTTTCGATGCACTACACTAATACTTTTATTTCCAGCTAACGTTGACCCGTTATCTTTTCCAGTTGGTTTAGCCGTAGAGGTGAGCACTATGAATGACATCGACATCGCTCAAGCAGCGTCATTACAGCCGATCCGGCACATTGCCGAAAAGCTTGGCATTCCAGAAAGCGCTTTACAGCCATTTGGACACCACAAAGCCAAAGTCGACCTAGCCTACCTAAAAACACTCGAACACAAGCCTGATGGCAAACTCATTCTGGTAACGGGCATTACCCCCACCCCCGCAGGCGAAGGCAAAACGACCACGACGGTAGGGCTAACCGACGCACTCAACCGGCTAGGCCATAATGCCTCAGCGTGCTTGCGCGAACCAAGTCTTGGCCCTTGTTTTGGTATGAAAGGCGGCGCGGCTGGCGGTGGCTATGCGCAGGTTGTTCCGATGGAAGACATCAACCTTCATTTTACTGGCGACTTTCATGCTATCAGCACCGCGCACAACCTACTTTCGGCGTTAATCGACAATCATATACATTGGGGAAACGAGCTAGAATTCGACCAGCGTCGCATTGTTTGGCGACGCGTCATGGACATGAACGACCGTGCCTTACGTCAAATCACCTGCGCACTGGGCGGACCCAATAATGGCTTCCCACGCCAAGATGGTTTTGATATTACCGTGGCATCAGAAGTCATGGCGATCTTCTGCCTTGCTCGTGACTTAAAAGACTTAGAGCAGCGCTTGGGTAACATCGTCGTCGGCTACCGTCGCGACGAAACCCCTATTACGGCCAAAGAGCTTAAAGCCCCCGGCCCGATGTCGGTATTGTTAAAAGAGGCCCTAGCGCCCAACCTAGTACAAACCCTCGAGCACAACCCAGCCTTCGTTCACGGCGGCCCATTCGCTAATATTGCCCATGGCTGTAATTCGGTGATTGCCACTCGGGCCGCATTGAAATTGTCCGATTATGTGGTCACCGAAGCTGGTTTTGGTGCCGACCTCGGCGCAGAGAAGTTCATCGACATTAAGTGTCGCAGTGCAGGCTTAAACCCTGATGTGGCTATCATTGTCGCCACAGTAAGAGCCTTAAAAATGCACGGTGGCGTCAACAAAGAAGCGCTCGATACGGAAAACATCGACGCCGTTCGATCTGGTTGCGATAACCTGATTCGACACATTGAGAATATGAAGCAGTTTGACGTGCCTGTACTGGTCGCCATCAACCGCTTCACCACCGACTCTGATGCGGAGCTAGAACTGATCCGAGACATTGCCAAATCCCATGGCGTAAGAGCTGAGATTTGCTCACACTGGTCTGACGGCGGCGCAGGCACCGAAGCCCTCGCTCAGCAAGTCGTGCATGTAACCCAAACAGAAGAGTCTAACTGCCAGCCTCTCTATGATAACGACCTGAGCTTATGGAACAAAGTCCACACGCTTGCTACACGTCTATATCGCGCCGACGACATTACTGCCGACCAAAAAACACGCGACCACCTTAAAATGTTGGAGGAGTCAGGTTACGGTCATTTGCCCGTCTGCATCGCCAAAACACAATACAGCTTCTCCACCGACCCTTCGTTAAAAGGTGCGCCCTGTGGACATGTTGTACCGATTCGAGAAGTCCATCTGTCCGCAGGAGCAGGTTTTGTCGTCGTCGTTTGCGGAGACATCATGACCATGCCGGGACTACCACGAGAACCCGCCGCTAATCGCATTCGCCTCAATGAACAAGGCAATATTGAAGGGCTTTTTTGAAGCTCTTCTAGGCCCCCAAAAGAGGTAAATGCTTTCGCTGGTGATAGGTTAAAGCCAGCTCTAAGCAATGCTTGATCGCGAATTCAGGGATCGGTTGCCGTACGTCTAAGACAATGGCCCGATTACCTTCAAATACCAGCTCATCGCCGTGTAACGCGCGAAACGTGTCGACCAACTTGGTTTGGCAATGAAAGAACAAACAGTAATGCTGTGGCGATGTTGCTTTCCAATCCATACGAATCGGGCTGCCTGATTTCACACGGTAGCTCGGCTCACCCCATTTTAAAGACTCTTCGACCTGCCCAAGAGTCAGCGTATCAGCCAATTCATAGATATAACTGCGCAATGCTTCCAGACACAACCGAGCATCTTCAGGGTACTCATCAAACCGTTCTTGCACCGCTTTGTTCATTGTCATTGCCTTAGGGTTCACGCCACATTAAAAATGTGTTCACTATATAAACACTCTAACTCTTTGATATCGCATAGATCCACCACACGACCTAAAATGCGCTTGTAGTAGATAAGTTGTGCGATTGGCATCACCGATACATCAATGCCGTGATAAGGATATGCCATGTGTTTAACTCACGCTGACGTGGTCGAGGTACGAGGATTGCGCAAGCGAATTAAATACATGAGATAGAGCCTGAAAAGCAATGACTAGCCAGCGACAAGCTCTCGCGAAATTGCCACACGGTTACGGCCTGCTTTCTTAGCCTGATACATAGCTATATCCGCCCTATTTAGCAATTCATCAAACTTTTCAGAGCGCTCCAGGGACGCCAAACCGACACTGATTGTTACGCAATGCAAAGCATTATCGACACATTGGATAGGCTCATTTTCAACACGCTCCCTTAGTTGCTCTGCTACAGAGTGTGCGTCCATATCGTCAATCATAGGAAGGAGAATCACAAACTCCTCGCCACCAATACGACCGATATGACCAATATTTTTGGCCTTCAACACCTCACGACAGACGTTTACAACAGCTCTGATTACCCGATCTCCAACCTCATGACCGTATTGATCATTCACTTGCTTAAAGTGATCAATATCAATCAGCAACACACTAAAGAGCTGCCCTTCATCAAGGCACTTTTGATAATCAGTATGTGCGATTTCCAAAATAGCACGGCGATTATAGGTACCGGTTAACTCATCGGTCGTCGCGAGATTTTTTAGCTCTTCTTCTCTCTTTTTTTGCTCTTCAATTCGCTGAGTCAGCAGCTGCATTTTCACTGCAGATCTTTTTCGCCACCCCCAGCCAAATAGGACCAATAAAATAAGCACCAGAGCGCCAGCCATGGCGATTAACATATAATCCTTCGTGAATTTCCAGCCATCTGAAGAATCTAAATTAATCCAATAACGATATATATCTCGTTTCTGCAACGCGGTAATACTGTCTAGGCTTTTTTGCATAATAGACAACAACGGTGCCCAGTCATCTCTTACCGCGAAGCGTAAATTCCATTCAAAGCCCGACTCCCCGATTACTTTAAGATTTGTCAGACCATTTTTTTCAATATAGTAAATAGCCGCTGCGTTGTTAGCGACGATCGCATCAGCCGCCCCATAAGAGACCATCCGCAGCCCTGCCTCTATATCCGGTACACCTAACGCATTGAGTTGCGGGTAGTTCTCTTGCAAATGTTCATAGGATGCGTAATTTTCGATACCTACGACTTTTTTGCCTACAAGCGCCTCTATTCCGTCACCGGTATACTCTTGGCGTACAATAATCACCGCTGGCAAGCGTATATAAGGCTCGGTAAACTGCATATATTGACTACGTGATACAGTTTTCTCAGCAGCGCCCCACATATCTATTCCACGCGAGCGCCCTTCAGACATTACTTCACCCCAATCCTCAAGCTGGACGATCTCTAGCTTCTGTCCCAAGTTGAGTTGTTGATCGATTATTTTAATAAAGTCAGCCGTAATACCTTGATATTCGTTATCTTCATTAAAGAATTCAACCGGGGGAAAATTGGGGGCGGGTGCAAAGCGAATAACGGATTGTTGATCCAGCCAAAGTCGTTCATCAGCCGTTAAGATATCTTGCCCGTACAACATACCTGTCATACTGGATAGAAGCAGACATAAAAAACTGAACAAGCTTTTAGTCAAAAATCCACTTATCTTCATAACATCCCTATGAACAAAATATCCGTTGCTCAATTTACGAGCATTAAATAACCATTCCTTATAGTAATTCAATGACCTCCTATTGACCATCCCAGAAAAAGCACTCGACCTACAATTAACGACCAACTTAATGCAAACGCTTCAACATGCCTATGAACATGAATTTAAGTCGCGCATTCTTTAAAGCAGATAAGGCCAAAAACCTGATATCGCATAAGCGAATTGACCACCTTGGATCCAGCGATACAAGGTTTGTCTGACTCGGCTTATTAACGATATTTCGTATTGTTTAACTTGCGCTGACGCGTCGAAGCATGAGACTTGGCGCAAGCGAATTAAATACATGGAATAGAGCGGTACTAGAGGCGGGCTGAGGCAACTCTTTAACAGAGCTACTTTCCCTCGGCAGCGAGGTCTACAAAAGCGACGACGTCACTGCGAGGCCTTGATAGATGTGTTTCAAATCATCACGAGTGACTTCAAACAAGCCAAAGCGAAGCTGGTATCCCCAGTTAGGGGTCGATTTTGAGAAAGACAAATTTGGTAATAATGGCCGGATGGGCAACCGACCAACCTGAGACCATGCTACATCTCGTCGATAAGGTTTAAATTCAGGCGTTATCTCTACTTGATAGGGTTCACCCAGTTTGATCTGTCCAATGGCGGTAAACGCTTGTAGTTTGTCTTTTCCACCAAGTGTTTGAGTGGGCGAGTAATACGCCACCCAATCCCCTGCGTTTAAGCGCTTTAACGGCCCTGCTTTGCCATGGCACACTTGCATAAAGCCTTGCGCCACACCGATGGCGACATGATCAGCACTGGCGACGGCAACCCAGAACCGCGCGCTCATACAGACAGTCTCATCAAACGTAAGCGATGACCATCGGGATCAGTCATCATGAAAGTCTCGCCAAAGCTCAAGGTTTCAATGGGTTGGATCGGCTGCAAACCAAGTGACTGCCAACGACACCATTGTGCTTGCAGCTCATCTAGACTGTCGATGTTTAAGACGACTTCAGCGCCACCGGCCGAGGCGTTGGTCGTGGGGATAACTTTATCTTGTTGCCACAAACGCAAGGATTGCCCTGCGGGCGTGACAAACAACGCAAAATCATCGGACTGTCTGGTGGGCGACTGTTCGAGAATCTCGCTGTATAGCGCGACACTTTGGGAAAGAGATGCGACATAAAGCACAAAGCCATTTAACATCATATTAATACTCCATTCTGTATTGAGAAGAAGTACAGCATAAAACGCCTGTGCGTCAGTTTCTGTCAGCAGGGTTTTGCTTAAAACGGCAGCGGTTTAGGGATCTGTTGTTGCTCGTACCATTGATTCATCAGCGTGCGCCGAGCCGTTGGGTAACGCACCTGACCTTGAACAACTAAATCGTATAATCGATCCACACGAAAATGGCGGAAGTCTTCGCGCGCCTCACACCAAGCAATCAACATCAGCACGGTTTGAAAGTAACCCAGCGCCATCGGCCACACTACCCGCTGGGTACTACGCCCTGTTTGATCTTGATACTGAAACTCAATTTTGAATTCAGCTTGCAGTGCGGCACGCAAACGCGCCACATTAGTATCGTCCGCCAGAGATGCAGTAGGGCCAACTAATAGCGTGTTGTGCGTCACCTCATCGGCTAAATCGTCCGGCAACTCAGACAACACTTTGCCCAAACAAGACGCCGCACTGTGTGCCAACTCAGGGTCCGCTTGTCGGGTGACCCAGCGCATGCCTAATACCAATGCCTCTAATTCTTGTGACGTGAAATTTAGTGGCGGTAACCAAAAACCCGGTGCCATTTGATAGCCGACACCAGCTTCCCCTTCTATTTGTGCTCCTTGCTCTTGCAGGGTCGCAATATCGCGGTAAATACTGCGTACGCTGACATTAAGCTGTTGTGCTAATTGGCGTGCAGTTATCGGACGACGGCTTTGACGCAACAAGTCCAGCAAGGTTAACAAGCGCTTTGAGCGACTCACTTTATTGTTAACCCTTCATCAGCGGTTGGTGGCTGGAAGTATTGTGTTACATGATGAAAAACAGTTTCAGTATCAAACTGCGCTCGTTCTGGGGATTCAATACGACGCTGTCCGATCTGAGACAAACATTGCTCATCCGTAACGTCTAAAAACCAAAGTTCGTGGCTGCAATTCACTTCGTGACAAAGGGATACAAACCATGCCCTTTGCTTCACTGTATTGGCAGGAAAATCCATGACTACATTTACACCGAGGCTGAGTAGACTTTGAATGTGCTTTTTAACAAACGGTTTGATGAGATTTGAGTACTTAATATAGTCCTCAAATGTTTGAATTTGCATGGGGTAATGGGCTGCTAGCCATTCGTCTTCTGACACGAGAACGGAATGGTTATCTGCCGCAATGACCTTGGCTTTGGTCGATTTCCCCGCCCCCATTTTTCCACAGAAAAAAAACAACGTACTCTGATTTTTCACTTTGCCCCCATTTGCTCTAAAAGTTTGCTTTATTACCCTCATAATGTCCGAGATGACGAACAAAACCAACCCTTCAAAAGCGCCTCTACATCAAACTAAAACGATGAAAATGAAACGCATTTTTCATGTAAGTCAGCGGCGTTATACAACACTGGCCATTGGCCTCGCCAGTTCTCCCACGTTACTTCGTCTGTCAGCAACGTGCTCATAAAGTGTGCCACGTTAATTCGGCTTGTTTGACCAGTATCTGTAATTACACCTAACTGCGGTGAGGCAAAGGCCTTATAGTCAGTCACGTCATCATGATCAACCAAGTTATCAGGGCGGACAATGCACCATTCCAAATTCGAGTAGGTTTGGTTTTGCAACAATGCCGCCGCCAATTCATTGTCTTTATGGGGCGGTAAGATTTTACGCAATATCGAAATCACAGCACGATCCACTCGTTTAAATTGCTCATTGTTATGGATATTGATGACACCATTACTGCTCATCAACACCAAACGCATCGGTTTGTGCTGGGTTAATTCAACCAATCGCTGCACGGCGTCTCGAACCAGCGTTCGCGGCTGCCCCCAAATACCTTGTCGCGTTAGGTTATGGCCCAAGCAACATGCAATACCCTCAACTTCATTTAGTACTGCGTGTAATTCCTTATCAGGTATATCCAGCAAGCTACCCCGCTGAATTCTCATATTCCAATGGAAGCGAATATTGACAGGTAAAGTATTTGGATCACGAGCAAAACCAAATACCGTATGTCCATTTGCAAGCAGTTGAGACGCAAGCAGCCTACCCGTAGCACCAGTCAAACCTGCAATAAAAATTTTCATATCGAATTACTTGTCTCTTGGTTATGATTTGCTCACTATACGAATGCAAAAATGAAAGATACATGGCAAAAAAAACTAGAAGGTATGCATTAACGGATGGATAAAAACGCTTTTGATTGGAATCACGCGCGTGTGTTCCTGACTGTTGCCAACATGGGTTCATTGACCGCTGCAGCCGACGCACACGATCTCAGCCAGTCTACTCTAAGCCGACAAATGAGTTCGCTGGAAGCTCAGCTCGGGCTCACCTTATTCGAACGCATGGGCCGCGGGATTCAGGTAACAGAAGCAGGCCATCAATTAATTCGTTATATCGAGGTCATGCAAGAGGCGGCGACGCAAATTTCACTGAACGCAAAAGGTCAATCAGAAAGTTTGCATGGCTCCATCACCTTGGCGGTCAGTGAACTGGATGCGGCTTTTCGAATCCCTCCCATTGTGAAACGCATTCGTGAACAAGCACCCGAGCTACAATTGAACATTAAAGTGTCCAATGCAATGGCCAACCTCAAAACACATGAAGCCGACATCGCTATCCGCAATAAACGTCCCGAACAGGCTGACTTGATTACTCGCAAACTGGCAATGGAACCGATTGACGTATTTGGCACACAAGAATACGTGTCACAACTGGAGCAAACGGACTATAAAAATGTACAAATTATTGGCTTTGATCAACAAGAAGAAGTGATTGAAATTTTGAATCGGCGTGGCTGGTCAGTGGGTGTTGAGAACTTTCAAGTAACTACTGGCTTTCAATGGCTACATGTGGCGCTTGCTCGTCAAGGCAACTGTTTGGTCATTCTGCCAACAGACATTGGCAACAGCCTTGGGTTTAAAGCCGCGCGCCGGACTGCTCAACCTTTACTTGAATTGCCGATCTGGTTAGTCAGCCACCGAGAGCTGCGAACTAACCCGCGAGTGCGCTTTGTCTTTGACCAGCTTGCGACAGGGTTAGATTACAACGATGCTTAATCACTGCATAAGCCAAGCCTGCGTTTAGCTACGTTAGAGTCAGAAAAAATGTTGTTTCAACTGACTCTAACGAGCAGTCGACTTACTTGATTCTTAACAAGCCAATACCGACACAAACAGCACCGCCGACCATGCCTAGCCAAGCCTCAATAGGTGTATCGCCGCTCAAAGCTCGATCAATTTGTGACCCTGCAGCGTCATAAACATTGTATCCCCATAGAGCCAAAGCCGCGCCAACTGCGATCAATATAATCCCGATAATTTTATTATTCATAATAATTCCTCAGCCATAAGTGATGCTCATACATAAGCACCTAATCTGTTCGACGTAAGCGCTTTTTAAACAATACACGCTTCGCTCTTTGAAACACCATGATGGACAATTTAGGCTAATTCGCGCCTAGTTCCAAGGCTCTCACAAGCAGCTGGGGCCATTAGACATTTTTTTACTTGATGCCTAACCAATGCGACTCAATCGTGCTTAAAAGAATTACGATCATCATGATTTAGCACCGTTTTAATGTCCTATATCGAGTTTTAGGACGTCCTAAGTACGGTCTTAGGACGCACCCATGCTGTGTTTCACTCATAGTTGAGGCTACTTACCATGTTAACACTAAGGAGTCACCCGCGATGAAATACCTTTTAATCCTGATCAGTTTCTTGTTTGCTATGGAAGTGTCTGCCAACAGCCCGTCTTATCAAGTGGGCTTTACTCAAACTCAGATTGGCAAAGAGTCTGACCGCCCTGTGCCAGTAACCCTCTGGTATCCAACCGCAGATCAATCGCCTGTCACGCAAGTGGCTGAAAACAGCGTCTTCCTTGGTACATCAGTCATACAAGAAGCCACACCACAAGCTGGACACTTTCCGCTGGTACTGCTCTCCCATGGCTACCGTGGTAGTTGGCGTAATTTAAACTGGTTAGCAACGCGTTTAGTACAAGATGGCTACATCGTGGCTGGCGTCGACCACATCGGAACCACCTTTTATAGCCATGACAAAGAAGCGGCACAGCAATGGTGGCAACGACCACGAGACCTCACCCGCACATTAGATTGGCTGCTGGCGAGCCCCACTTGGCAAGACGCTATTGATCAGCACCGCATCAGTGCCATTGGACATTCCCTAGGTGGTTGGACGGTTATGTTACTTGCAGGCGCTCAGACCGACCCAGTGCAGCTGTTAGCGCAATACAACCGCTACCCTAACCCTAGAATCGCAGCCGTCATTGACGAGATGGACCTGACACAAAAAGCGCCTTCAGACGCATCGAATTTACAGGACTCTCGTATTCAAAAAGTCGTCTCACTGGACCTTGGTCTCGCACGAGGACTATCGACCGACAGCTTAAAAGCCCTCTCAACGCCAGCGTTACTACTGTCTGCCGGCATTGATATCGGTGACTTAGATGAGAAGCTGGAAACCGGCTTTTTGGCCGAGCACATTCCGCTTTTAAAACGTCGCTACAAAACCTACAGCGAGGCACTGCACTTTAGCTTTATGCAACTCTGCAAAGAAGGTGCAGAAGCCATTTTGGAAGAAGAGTCACCAGGAGACAGCATCGTATGCCGAGATGGGGAAAGCACACGCCCTGCACTTCACGATAACATGTACCACGATATTTCAGCGTTTTTGCAGCAAGACGTATATTAAAAAATAAGGGCCAAACGCGAGGCTGGCAGGGATTATTCAAGGGCTTGCTACAGTAACCATTTGAACGACCTTTGTAAGAACCTGTCCGTCTCTTCGCTGACAATTTCCCCATGAGCCATTACCAACCTTTGCGGGTTCCAAGACAACACTTTATTAAGGTGCTTTCGGGCTTTCGCCTTGCCAAAGATAAAACTCAAACGCCAATCCAAAGGTGTCTTGCCATTCGGTGCTAAGATACCCGCACCTTTTGCCACCACACGTTGGCAGCCGTTAAACTCATTACCCGAGAAGTTCTCTACCAAGTCCGTCACAATCAACGTACCTGAGCCTTGATGATAAAACACACACTCTTCCATCAATGGCGAGCCAGTAAACAACTCATGCTCAATGTCTGAATCCCAAGCATAACGTTGTGAATTATTCAGCGGCGCATGAAAAGACAAATCACTGCGTTTTTTCATTACCCCATCTGTGCCATAAACCTCTGCATCAGGGTAAGCCGCCATCCATTCAGGCAAGAACAAATGGTGCAATTGATTCGGCGCGATCAAATATTTAACGCCGCCCAAACTGTCCACCTGCGCCATAATGGACGCCGACAACTTGATCGGACTGTGAACCCAAAGATCGCCACTAGACAACCTAACCACCGTCATCCGCGTGGAATAAGGCAACCCAAAAAACGGCACAGACTCGCCATCAAAAATCCAAATATCATCGGCTAACTTCTTCATGTTCTTGCCATCCCATCAACGTTCAACGTGACATAATTGACTTGTTAACTGCTAAACTCAGTGACATGCCACAACTCCCCTGATGGCCCCCAAAGATAAATGACCTTTCCCCAAGGCTCCGATTTGATTGGCCCAAACCTGATATCAATGTCCCTTATCTTAGATATCACATCAAATGCCTCTTGAATATCTGACACGATAAGCTGAAGCATCAGATTTTTTGCCAACTCCTCATTGAAAAATCTTTGCAAAAAGAATGTACAAGGGCCCTTGCTAAAAATCGTTAAATCATCGCTGGCAGGCTCCATTTGAAACCCCAACGCCTTGTAGAAAGATTGGGATTCTTCGTAATCCTTACTCGGGATAAACACCCTTAAATCACTTGGTTGCATGATCGCCCTTTGGGGAGTTAACGCCGCCATAAGCGGTGAGTAACAGTTAGCTATAATAGAGCGAAGCGAAACGAGCTAACTGTAACGAATCCGACTTCATGGCCTTGTTAGCATTTTAGTACGCTTTTCCCTGTGTAACATTCAGGTAAAACCTATAGATAAAAGGAATTTTATATACTTTTTCATTTTTGGCAGTTTTCAGTTCAAAAAAACCTAACTCTGAAAGCTTATTTGCTTTTATGAGGGCCATATTAGTATCCACTCCCCAAACAGTGCATAGCGTTTCAACATTGTGTTCCGCTTTTTTATTTTCAAATGCAAGGATATCATCTTTAAATTCAGGGTACTCTGCAAAAAGTGTTCTTAAAATCCGTGTTTTAGATACCTCATAAGCTGCATTTTTTATTGCGACTTTACTTATAATATTTGGCTCTTCTACATTATTGTTTGCAATATCTTGTTCGTTTATTTCTTGCGATATCATTTCGTTATAATAGTGAATCAACTCTCTAGGTGGTGCGCTATTTAAACCATCTCTAATCCTACTTAGAACCCATTCGAAAGTTTCAGATTGTCTTTCTCCTACGTCAACCTGTTTCGGAAACATTTTATAATAAAAATCTTTTTGCTTATCATAGTCCGCCAATATATCTTTACTATCTACATTATATTGTTCGAGCAAAATAGTGTTTTGCAGGGCTCTACTTACGATCAAATTCAAAAGATTCCTGCTGTTCCATGATATTGTTATATCTCTATTAATATGGCTCGCCTCCCTAAATCCCTCCTGAGTAATTCTATTCCAAATATCATCTCTCAAAAATATTTTAAGGAAAATTGATTCATACTCCTCTAGGTCTCTATAAACCTTAAAAAGGGCTCTCAAAGCATTTTTTTCTAATTCAATACTTTGGTCAAACGCCACATCTAGTCGGTCACATAGAATCCACCCTACCTTCCCGATTTCACTAAGATATTCATTCAGTGTATCCAAAATTTCATCAACAGAGCTATATCCCTTGGTCTTTAATTCTTGATCAGGAGTATGAAATGTAATCTTCCCCGAAACACCTCCTTCTAACCCTAAACCTCCTTCAATACCTTCAACACGAGTTAGTTGTTTAGCAAATTTCTTTGCGCTAGCTAACAATCTCTTAATTGTGTTTTTTTCCTCAATCAATCCAGCGTCAACAAGCTTATCTGCGACTACCTTAGCAGATCCTTCACACATTTTATTTTCTATAAGCCAATTAACGATGAGCTGACAAAAATATACTTTCCAAAGTGTAATGAATTCATTTTCTTGAGTAGGAGGCTCACTAGACATATCAGAAAAAACTGTTTTACCTGTTGGCTTCTCTGCGGATATAAGAAAAACATCCCTTTCATATAAACTATTACTTTTATTCAGTAACAAAGTATATAAGGCACTTTTTCCTGCACCTTTACTACCGAATATGACATCAACCTCACCATTAAATAATTTCTTCCAAGCCTGTGTTTCAACGAAATATGTAGATAGAGCATTTGCTTCATTCTCAGCAACTTGATTACCAAAGTTTACTTCTTCCAAATTCATTTATATTCCTTACTTATCTGTATAACACTGAATGCTAACATTTTAATAGTGCGCATGCGCGTTTACACGGTATTGGATAGCTCAGAGAAAATGTTCTAACGATTTGTTTTAAAAACATTTTTCAGGCTTACCCAGTAACAACTAAAAACACAAATTCGAGCATGCGCGTTATAACAGTTTTCCACAGCACGCTATTCTGGCTGCAACATTGTTTAATTATTGATCTTAATACAGTTTCCTTAACGCTTCCATGACAAACCGCGAAGCTGAACGGCATTCAGATCATAAAAGTGTGCCTTGGATTTAATAAATCAAAAATAGACTGTATATAGAAACAATTTTTTAAACTTATCCACAAGAGGTCTAAGAGCTGTTGAAGCTATTTCTAATTGAGATTAAACCCTCGCAAAGCAAGGCCTTACAATAGAACAAAGCGGTCATTATGATCGCGGATACAATCCGCTCGTACGCGGTATTTCAGCGATGTTCCATGTTGTTTAATGAGCGCTGACGTGGCCGAGGCACGAGGATTGCGCAAGCGAATTAAATACATGGAATAGAGTCTGCAATAAGGTTAGTGAGCACCGAAACTGGTGCATTGCCAACCTAGAGGGAAGATTGTCTAGGTTGCGATGCGGTTTCCCTCGCGCAGCGAGGTCGTACAACTAAACAAAGCTGCCGCTTTGATCGCGGATACAATCCGCTTGTACGCGGCATTTTAGCGATGTTCCATGTTGTTTAATGAGCGCTGACGTGGCCGAGGCACGAGGATTGCGCAAGCGAATTAAATACATGGGATAGAGTCTGCAATAACGTTAATGCACGCCGACACTGGAGCATTGGCAACCTAGAAGGAAGATTGTCTATGTTGTGATGCGGTTTCCCTCGCGCAGCGAGGTCGTACAACTAAACAAAGCTGCGCTTTGATCGCGGATGCAACACGCTCATACGTATAAATAGCGATACTCCATGTTGCTTAATTCGCGCTGACGTGGCCGAGGCACGAGGATTGCGCAAGCGAATTAAACACATGGAATAGAGTCTTCAAAGCATTTTTTGCTTATCGAATCGGCCGTTTACAGACGTAGACCGAGTTGGTGGCGATGCCGCCTTGGAATGGGTTTTCAAACGGTACTAAGTGGGGTTCGACGGTTTCAAATACGGTTTTCAGTAACGCAATGAAGTCGTCTTCCGGTGGGTTCTGCGACCACATGGCGAATACGCCGTCTTCAACCAGTTGCTCTGCCATTAAGGTCAAGTTCGTGGTGGTGTAAAACCCAGCGTTGGCAGGGTTGAGGTATTCCGTTGGCGAGTGGTCGATGTCTAACAAAATCGCGTCAAACTTCTTGCCTGCCTGCTGCGGATCAAAGCCTGTCTCTGGGGACGTAGCTAAATCAAAGAAGCTGCCTAATACATAGCGATTACGAGGGTCAGCGTTAAGCACTTTGCCTAAGGGCACCATTTCCTGTTGATGCCAATGAATCACGGTTTCTAACGCGTCCACTACCAACAGCTCAGCAATGCGCTCATCGGCCAAGGCTGCAACCGCGGTGTAACCTAGGCCCAAGCCACCCACGACTACTTTTAGTTGCTCGCCTTCTACCTGCGCCAAACCCAGCGTTGATAATGCTTCTTCCGCCGCAACAAACATGCTCGACATCAAAAACTCTTCGCCCAGTTTCACTTCATAGATATCACGATCACCCAAAGCAGGGATACGGCGCTTACGCAGGGAAATCTCACCTAACGGCGACTCTTGGCTGTCCAGCTCTTCAAACAGAAGCGACATATATGTGATCCTAAAACAGGTAAATGGCCGACTAGTATACGCGTAATTTCAAATTCATACTTGAAGAGTCATAGCATGAGGCCTAAACACGCAAGGCATCCGCTCGTCAGGGAAGTGTTAGCAAGATGGCGTAAAGACAAGTGAGCGCGGTTTATACGAAAAAGCCCCATGGCGCATACCATAGGGGGCTTTTTAAAAAATCAGATCACTAAATTACTCTTGCGTAATTTTATTCCAGCCGTTCCAAAAACCTGGCGTTTGGTAGCAGATGTAGTAAGTGCCATCTTTTCCACCTTCTTTGGTGTAGGCAACCACTTGGATTTGGCCATTTGGATTGGTACACGCTTCAACGCGCGTTGCATTTTTCAGCGGTTCATTGCTGCCCGTATGACTACACGTGCCCTGTAAGGGCTGCGGCTTAGACCACTTGGTTTTACTTGAATCCTCAAGTTGCCATGTGTGCATCACTGTTCCGGATTCATCAATATAAAACGCTTCTACTTTAGAGTCTGCATTGGTCGCAATAACGTAATTTTCCATTGTTCATCCTTCCTATATTGATTGCCCCTACTCTTGTCGCTTTTCAGGTCGCGCGGCATTTTTGAAAGTTATGCTCTCTGTTCGTTGGTGTCCTGTTTAATCAGTTTCTAGCCAATCCATTTGACCAATATGAAAACCAAACTGTGTCCCTTCGAAACACCCTATGCATTTCACGTTAACGCACTCACTAGGGGATTCCAACAGAGTGCTCATTTCATTAGCACTATTTACTTTAATGCACGTTTTTCGCACGTTGATTAAGGGGCTAGCCAATACTCTTATCGGCGGTTACCAAATGCGCTGGCAGTGCTGACGGCCAAGACCGATAGCAATGCCAAGGCGCTTACAGGGGCTAAGACGACCCAGTAGCTGCGTTCAATATACG
Source organism: Marinomonas atlantica (assembly GCF_001639725.1). Lineage (GTDB taxonomy): Bacteria > Pseudomonadota > Gammaproteobacteria > Pseudomonadales > Marinomonadaceae > Marinomonas > Marinomonas atlantica. Next base: position 240,894 of record NZ_LTAW01000001.1, on the reverse strand, counting down.
GCAAGCCTTCGGCTAAGATACGGCCCCACTCTGGGCTCGGTGGCATGGCCCCTAAGCCTAAGAAGCCCAGCGATGCGAGTGTGAGAGCAATCCCCGGCACTCGCAGCATGGCATGACGAAGTAACGGTTTAATCACGGCAGGGAACACGTAGAAGGCATTACGACGTATCATGCCGACACCAATCAACGGCAGCATTTGAATGTAGGGGCGCGCTTTGACTTCGGCGGTGAGTGCTGCCGCATGCGCCGCCAAAGGCGCCCAACTGACGATGATCACAGCAATGGACGCGCCGACTAATCCCGGTCCATAAACGGCTGCAACGAGCAAACCACTCAATATGGGCGGCAAGGCATTGGCGACTTCAATCGGTCCCGCCATTAGGCGTGGAAATTGACCAATCAAAAAACCAATCATCAAACACACCAACGCCACTAAGATCGCCAACACACAGGTATATAAACTGCCGTGCGCCAAACGCGCCAAGAGATCACGCCCCATGGCATCAGCCCCGAAAGGCAGTGCCATTGATGGCGCTTGCAAGCGCATAAACTCGACGGAGTAAGGGTCGCGCGGCAACCCTGCGAGCATGAGTGCCAGCAAGACAAATACACAAAACAGCGGCAGCAAGCGGGTGCTTTTTGACATTACCACGTCTGCTTCTTTGGGGATTGGCATTGCGCCTTGACGTAATGCTCGCCCCAGAATCATGGTTTTCAGAATATTGACCACCATGCCGACCAAGAAGGCAAACAGCAGCATTAATAGAATGCCCAACTGTAACGCCGGCACATCTTTGGCTATGGCCGCCCCTAAGGTTGCACGACCAATACCCGGAATCGCAAAGATCTTTTCTATGGCTACCGCGCTGCCCGTTAAAGCAACCACGGTTAAACCAATCATCGGCAAAACGGTCGCCAAAGCACGACGCACTACCGCCACTACAATATGCCAACGGCTCACGCCCGCGACACTCCACGTAGCCACCCACGCTTCGGTGAATACTTGGGCAATGTTGTCAGACAACAAACGCCCTAAATAGCCCCCAGCAGGGATGGCCAAAGCCAGCGCAGGTAGGACCACATACGAAATACCTTTCCAGCCATAGGTCGGTAACCACCCTAGCCAGACTGCACCCAGCAATAACAGCATCGAGGCCAGCACAAATTCAGGTAACGCCGTGAATGTCACCGCCAATATTCCGCTGCTGCGATACGCTTGACCGCGTAATCCACGACGAATGGTGGGCACACACAGCAACAGCGCAATCACAAACGCCGTACCGAGCGCGAAGCCCATCAGCGTTAGTGACACGCTCGCCGCTTGCAGCATATCGCCCAGCAAAGGCTTGCCGGATACCCATGATACGCCCGCGTCCCCATGGAACAAACCTTTGAGCCAATTGAACATCAGCACAATCGGACCTTGATCCAGCCCTAATGATTCACGAATGGCGTTTAAGGTTTCTTCGGTTGGGTTTTGTTCGGAGAAACGCGCCCGCAGCAAAGCCAATGCGGGGTCTTGCCCTGATAACCAAGGCAACATCGCCACCAACACCACAACGCCGGCTAATGACAGCAAACGTGAGCAAAGGGTAAACGCCGCAGAGCGGTCAAGGTCTAAGACCCTGCCCGCTGCGCTTAAGGTATGTCGTAAACGGATTTTCATAGAAGTGCTTAACGCTTATTCCGTCATCTCAGGTGAGACCAAGTGAGTGCGAGTTGAGATAATTAAACGCTCTCGTGGGTCAGCAATGGCATCACGCACACGCTTAGATTCACCTTGGATCACACGTTCATGCAACATTGGAATCGCCGCGTCAGTCGCTAAGATCAGGTTCTCAGCTTTCATAATGGCTTTTTGACGGGCTTCTCCAGCGGGCAACACTGCAGCGGCTTTGATGGCTTGGTCAATCGCAGGGTCACACAACTGAGCTAGGTTATACGAACCGTCACAAGTGAAATCGCTCGACATGTATGCCACGGGATCACCTAGGTCTAACATGGTCGCACGCGACAAAATAAAGGCATCAAATTTACCTGCTAACGCATCGGTTTCGATCTGCGAGTATTCGCGCACATCTTGTTTCACAGTGAAGCCTGCATCCGTTAGCTGTTGTGCTAAGTACACCGCCACTTCCGGTAATTCTGTGCGGTCAGTATACGTGCCTAAGGTAATCGTCACGCCATTCGGCTCGGCGGGTGTTACAGGATCAGCCACGGACTGGCGCAGTTTCGCGGCCCAAGGCAGTGCTGGCCCAAGCAGACCTACGCCGATGTCTGCGCGCGACTCGTAAACGTTGTCGATAAGCTGCTGACGATTGATCGCTTCACGCACCGCAGCACGCATGCCTGGGTTGGTCATGACGCCATTATGCGTATTCAAATACAGCGTATTGGTACGCGGCATCGGCACTTCACGAATCATATCGGGATCAAGCAAAGGCGCTTGCGAGACAGGGATGGCTTCTACAATATCGGCTTCACCTGAACGCAACGCCGATGCACGCGCGATGCCATCCGGTACAAAGCTGACATCGATACCCGGTGCTTGGGCTTTTTCACCCCAGTAGCCATCGAATCGATCAATGGTTGCAGTGCTCGAACCGTTAAGTTTGACCAAACGGAACGGCCCTGTGCCGGTACTCTCAGGGTTAATCGTACCGTTGTCAGCATAGGCACTCGGCGCCAACATGGTTAATTGCGGGCTGGTTAAACGCTGCGCTAACAATGGGTCGGGTTCTGCACTGCTGATGATAACGGCATTTTCACCGTCTGTTTTCACCGTCCAAGACACGCCATCTAAGATACGCGGTTTAGGGGATGCATTGATCGCAGCTTGCAACGCATTTTCAACGGCTTTCGCATCCAGCTTGGTACCGTCGTGAAACATCACATCATCACGCAAGGTAATGCGCCAATCGTTCGGTGTGAGTTGCTCCCATTGAGTGGCCAAACTGGGCTGTAAGTTGCCTTCCTTATCCAACAAAACCAAGGTCTCACCAACACTCCAGCGGGAGAATTTAAACGCATCGTCACTTAATGGCGACAAGCCCGTTCTCGGCGTAAGCAACATCGCCAGTTTAATACGTTCGTCTTGCGTGTCCGTCGATGTATTGGCTTGTGCGTTGATGTCATTGGCATCATCAAAACAACCGATTAGCACTGTCATAGACAAGGCTAGCGCGACCCACGGCCATTTTTTTACGTGTTTCATGGAAGTTTCCTTTGCGTTTATTAGGATATTAAGAAGGGGAATGCCAAGTATTGGCATGAATAGTCGGAACCGCCTCAAGAAGGCGTTGGGTATAAATATTGTTCGGTGTGCGCAGCGCTTCTTCGGTCAACCGATCCTCGATAATGTGACCTTGCTGCATCACCAACATGCGCTCACACAGACCGGACACCATAGAGATATCGTGTGTCACCACCAGCAAGCCCATGTGGTTCTCAGAGCAGACTTGATGCAATAGGCCTTTGATCTGCTCGCGAAGCGGCAGATCGAGGCCACTGGTCGGTTCATCTGCAAGTAGAAATTTGGGTTTGATGATCAAGGCACGAGCTAGCGCCACACGCTGAGCTTGGCCCCCGGACAACTCACTCGCCTTTTGCGTTAACACAGCATGCGGCAGCTCTACTTGCTCAATGGCGCGCTGTAACACCTGAGTATTGGGCGTGCCGAGTTTGAGGCGTTTCACCGGCTCTGATAGTAATTTCGCCACGGTTTGTTGTGGAGGCAGCGCTGTATGCGGGTCTTGTGGGATGTATTGCACCAATTTGCGATAGTGGTTCATTGGTCGCCATGGCTTGATGCGTATCGGCTCGCCTTCGCAATGAATCTGACCTGACTGGGCCTGAATCACGCCGAGTATCAATTTGAGCAAAGTGGATTTTCCGCAACCCGACTCCCCGACTAAACCGATGCGCTCTTGTTGACCGATATTCAGGCTTAGTTGATGAATGATATTGGACGCGCGGTCACGACCATAACGTAGCTTTTCCAGCTCTAGAAAAGGCACCTTACTCATGCGTTAACGGCCTTTTTTTGCGGTAATCTGGTATCACAAAAGACTTGTTGCGCGGCTTGCACTAAGCGCTGGGTATAAGGATGTTGTGGAGCATTCAGCAGATCTTGCAATGCTCCTTGTTCAACTATTTTTCCGTCTTGCATGACAATCGCACGATCACACAGTTGTGCAGCGACGCTGATGTCATGGGTGATAAATAGCAGGGATAATGGACTGCCATGCAGTTGTTCAGAATGAGAACACACATGGTCATCGCAGCATTGGCGTAACACCTTGATCACTTGCTGCTGACTTAACACATCTAACGCTGTGGTTGGCTCATCAGCCACCAACAAATTCGCGCCACTTAACAGAGCAAATGCGATGCATAAACGCTGACGCTGGCCGCCCGACAACTCAGAGGGCAAGCGTGTTAACAGGGACTCAGCGTCTTTCAACTGCATTTGTTTGAGCAATGCCAACAACTCATCGCGTGATTGTATATTGGTACTCAGCGACAATTGTTTACCCACACTCATGAGTGGGTTCAACGCGCTGAACGTATCTTGAAACACGGTAGCAACACGGGCTTCGGCACGACGCGCTAATACCGGCTGTCGTGCCACAGGCAAACCATTCACAATCACATCACCGGCTACCTCAATATACGGCGCTACCGTGCCGTTGATCGCGCGTGCAGTGAGCGACTTCCCCGATCCTGACGCGCCAATCAGACACACCCGCTCCCCTTCATACAACGAAAAGCTGATGTTATCGACCAGCGTTTTCTGGTCTAAAGACAGGGATAGATTACGCACTTCTAGTACGCATTTTGAGGCTGAGTGGTTAGATGACATGGTATGAGTGTATTAACGTGTTTTGATAATGTTATAACATATCAAAAAGAGCGTGTTTGAGAAAGACAGAATTACACTTATTTATATAACGAACACACTCCAATCTGCCTATTATTGAATAGGCCATAAAAAACGGATAACTGATCGCACAAAAAATAACCTCTTTTTGGTGTAAGAATGTCTGTATCTTGTTCGTATAAGGTTTAAGATCTAAATCTAACTAATCCGTGCGGGGAATAAATAATGGTCGTAAGCACCATCAAAGGAAAACTGATCGGCAGCTTTCTAGCATTGCTGATTTTACTATCGGTGATTACCAGTGTTGCCATTACTCGTATGCATAGCTTTACCAACAATTTAGAACAAATTGTTGAAGGCAAAGCGATGCTAGTTGAATCAAGCACTGAACTGACTAACCTTGCTGAAGGGCTGGCTAGCCGTTTATTACTGCTATTTGTTCTCGAAGAGCGCGAACAGCGCGTCGCCATTTATAAAGAAATTGACGCAAAGAACGCTGCCATGGATCAGCAAATAAAATCGATGCAGGCACTTGTCACGACGGCGGAGCATAGCCGCACTTTAAAGCGCCTAGCTGAACAAAAGACGCTCTACCAAGGTGCGCTACAGGCCACAGTAGAAGCTTTAGAATTTGGTGAATTGGCCGATGCAAGAACACAAATGGCCGGCAATACGCGCACTCAACTGGAACAATTCACCCAACAAGCGCTTGGCTTTGCCAATGAGCAGCGCCAAGCAATGACGGCTCAGCAACAAGCAGTGATAGCCAGCAGCGATCAAGCCATTTTCATCATGTTGGTAGTCGGTGTGTTAGCACTATTAGTTGGCTTACTGATGGCCACACTGATTACTCGCTCTGTCGTCTTACCAATTCAACAAGTAGGCCGAGTGCTAGACCAAGTCGCCAACGGGGATGTATCAAAGGTCGTCAATGTGGGCGCGTCTGGCGAATTGGCTCAACTGACCAGCAGCACTGAAAAAATGCGCCTTAGCTTGGTTCGGCTTGTTGGAGAAATAGATCAGAGCGTTAACAGCGTGTCACACTCTGCCACAGCGATCGGGAAAACCGTCAATACCGTTCGTGACGGCGCTCACGCTCAAGAATCGATGGTCTCAAGCATTGATTCATCGGTCAATCAGCTAAGTTCAGGTTCGTCTCAAATTGCCCAAAACTTGGGCTCGGCTAAAGATCAGGCACAAACAGCCCATCAATTAGCGCAACATGGCGTTCAAGTGATTAACTCTGCGTCGAAAGAAATCAATGGCGTTGCTAACTTTATGGCCGACAGTGCCTCTTCTGTAGCAAACTTAGAGCAGAGTGCAGCAAAGGTCACCGAGTTTGTCGATCAGATCCGAGAGGTTGCCGACCAAACCAATTTACTGGCACTGAATGCTTCCATCGAAGCCGCTCGCGCAGGGGAAACTGGCCGTGGTTTTGCTGTGGTTGCAGATGAAGTACGTAACCTTGCCAGTAATACAGCGCGCGTCACAGAATCCATCGACCAAGTTATCACGCAAATCAGCCAGCTGGCCTCGCAAGTGGCCAATGAAATGGGACAAGGGCGAGAGAAAATGCGTCAGGGAATCGATCAGATCGAGCAAGTAGTCACTCCTCTATCACAATTAGAGAAAGACTCGGCACTGGCCTTACAGAGTTTAAACGACCTCACCCATTTGGCGAATCAACAAGTTCAGGACGCAAGTAATATCAACCAACAGGTCCAAGCCATTGCAGACATCATCCACCGTAACACGCAAACCTCACAAGAGCTTGATGAATTAACTAGTGTGTTAAATGAAGCCGTAGGACAAAGCAAAAGCGCGACGTCGACCTTTTCTCTACCTAAGTAATCGATTGCCACTAGGGGCTAGGCATGGTGTCTCTAGCCCCATTTGGAGTACCATAATGCTTTCGTTGGATTCTTGGATAGCACACTGTGTCGAAACCTGAAAACCCATTACTTGAGCATTTATTCGATGGCTTAGACGATACGCCGCAGCCGATTTATGCGCGTTTGAAACATGCGATCATTCAACGTATTCAAAGCGGCCATTGGAAGGCGAAACAACGGGTGCCCTCCGAAGCAGAATTTGTACAGGGTTTAGGCGTCAGCCGCATGACGGTTAACCGTGCTCTGCGCGAGCTGACGGCAGAAGGCATTCTTACGCGTCAGCAAGGCTTGGGCACGTTTGTGGCGGAGAAAAAGGCGCATTCGGCCTTGTTTGAAGTGCATAACATCGCCGAAGAAATCCGTGAACGTGGCAATCAGCATCATATGACACTGTTGTTGCTGGAGTCTGGCAAGGCGACTGTCGAAGAAGCCATGATGCTTGGACTACGGACTGGTCACGCTATCTTTCGCTCCGCTGTGCTGCATTTTGAAAACGATTTGCCCATCCAGATCGAAGAGCGCGTTGTCAATGCGCTGATGGCACCAGACTACCCTACGCAAGATTTTACTCAGCATACTGCCTACGAATATCTAATGAGCGTCGCTCCCATGACGGAAGGGGAACATTTGGTAGAAGCTGTGATGCCAAGCAAAGAAGAAAGCCAACATTTGCAGATTGAAACAAGCGAACCCTGCTTGCAAATTCAACGACGCACTTGGGCGGGCGATGATATCGTCACCGCCACACGCTTGTTGCATCCGGGCTCACGTTTCCAGCTGTTTGGCCATTTTGGGCGCTAACGAATTCTCGGAGTTGCTGTCACGGTTACCCAAATGCCACTCCCCGACACCAATGTTAGCTCAGCCGCTGCCAGCATATGCACAGTATGGTCCTTTAAAACCGACACAACTTCAGGCGCTCTACCTGCGACGTTGATAACGATCTGATAATCAGATTGCGCGTACAATCCTTCAAATAAGGCGACATCCGCTTCACTTTTAAGCATCATGGGTGAGCTATGCGTGGCAACATGAGCCACCGTATCCACTTGTCTCACCATAATATTTAGATCCTCTATCGGCCCATCAGTTAATGCGGCATACGTCTTATCACCCCCAGAAAAAGACGCCTGATCTAAGGCGCAGTTCAAAACATGCGGGGGATGACACGTCCTATCAGATTGATGCGACAACATCATTCCGTTACCAGACAGCATCACCAGCGTTCGCTGCAAACCATCAAAGAAGGAGAACATACCGTCTTCGATCACGGCCGCTTGGCTCAAGCGAAAACGAACACCTATTGCATCTTCCAAACGCACAATTTCCAGCGTTTCACCTAGACCATTTTTCCACGGCATGCGCTTGTACTGAGTCGGTGAAATAATGCGATATAGACTAGGCATCGTATATCACTCTTTTAATCACATTAGCGAAATCGCGACGACTCTCCGCTTCTTGTTCATGCTGAAAGTCTTTTACTACCTGCTTACCGAAGACAAACACATCTTTGATGACATTGTCTTGGCAGGCAAATAACCAGCGATTGAGCAGATCGTGCGATTCACTGGCGGCGATGAACGGATACGTGTCATCCAGCACCATGAAGTCTGCTCGACACCCTGCTTGCAATCCCAGTGTCACGTCACAGGCTTGATTGCCCCCGTGTAAAGCTTGGTCAAATAAATAATCGCCAACGCGCGGCTGATTGACACGGTACAACCGGTTGCGTTGTTGATCACGCAAACGCTGGCTGTATTCCAAAGTACGTAACTCTTCCACGACCGACAAACTCACATGGCTGTCAGAGCCAATTCCCCAGCGACCGCCAGCCTGTTCAAACGCCACGCCTGGGAAAATGCCATCGCCAAGATTCGCCTCCGTGGTAGGACATAAACCAGCGACGGCGTTTGAGCGCGCAATGGCCTGTAACTCGCTGTCATCCAAATGGGTGGCATGCACTAGGCACCAACGGCTATTTAAACCAATGTGCTCTTGCAGCCACGCCACGGGGCGCTGACCGCTCCATTTAACACAGTCTTGCACTTCCTTTTGTTGTTCGGCGATGTGGATATGTACACGGGCCTGCTCTGGTGTAGCCTGCAAAACTGTTTCAATTTGCGTCTGTGTCACCGCCCTTAGTGAGTGGAAGCAGACGCCCAATTGATGCTGCGGTTGACCGGCCAGTAAGGACTCACAGGCTTGGTATAATGCTAAATAGGCATCGGTGGAATGAATGAACCGCGCCTGCCCAGACGTCGGCGCTTGCCCGCCGAAACCGGAATGACTGTAAAGCACCGGCAGCAAGGTCACCCCGATCCCCGAATCGTTCGCGGCTGAAAGCAGTTGCTGTGCCATTTCAGTGGGATCGTTATACGGCGTACCACCGACTTGATGATGCAGATAATGAAACTCCCCGACTTGGGAGTAACCCGCTTTGAGCATATCAATATACAGTTGCTTGGCGATGATACACGCGTCTTCAGGTGTCAGTTTTTGCACGACCTTGTACATCAGGTCACGCCAGCTCCAAAAACTATCATTCGGATTCAAGCAGACTTCAGCGGCCCCCGCCATCACCCGCTGAAAGGCGTGTGAATGCACATTGGCCACCGTTGGTAGTACCGGACCTGTGAGAAGCGTCGCGTCTGTCGGACATTTTTGATCGGATTGCACCGAACGGATAACCCCCGCTTGAACATCCAACACAACATTGTTTGCCCACCCGGTCGCCGACCATGCACGCTTAGCGAAGTACAGGTCACTCTTTGTAGGTTTGGTTTTCGTCTCGATCATGATCATGTCCAATAAGAAGCGATAAGGAAGAGTGTAATAGAGCCATTAATGTATATACAAGTAAAACGAAAGCCTCATATGAACATAAACCCTTACTTAAATCTATAACTGTTTGTTTTATTTGAAATAATCCTAAAAAAAAAGGTTTAACATTGATGAATAGTTCATTTATTCATAAAAAAATGTCCGTGAAATACTTGCATACCTCCCTTAAAACCACTAATTTCAATACAAGCTTGTATATACATCTAATAAAAAATAAACAGCCGTATTCACTGTAGGAGTGGTCCATGTCACAACCTAATCATCATACCCGTCATCGCTCTGGCGTTATCAAAGCCGCTACCGGCACCCAGTTAACCGCTAAATCGTGGCTTACCGAAGCGCCACTGCGCATGTTAATGAATAACCTAGATCCAGATGTGGCAGAGAACCCAGAAGAATTGGTGGTCTATGGTGGCATTGGCCGCGCCGCACGCAATTGGGAAAGTTACGATAAAATCGTTGAATCCCTCACCGAACTAGAAGAAGACGAAACCTTGCTGGTTCAGTCGGGTAAGCCGGTAGGCGTATTCAAAACCCACAGCAACGCACCGCGCGTTTTGATTGCTAACTCTAACTTGGTGCCCCACTGGGCTAATTGGGAACATTTCAACGAACTCGACGCCAAAGGTTTGGCGATGTACGGTCAAATGACGGCGGGCTCTTGGATTTACATTGGCAGCCAAGGCATTGTGCAAGGCACCTATGAAACGTTCGTGGAAGCAGGTCGCCAGCATTATGATGGCAAACTCGCAGGTCGCTGGGTACTGACGGCAGGCTTGGGCGGCATGGGTGGCGCGCAGCCTCTTGCAGCCACCTTAGCGGGTGCCTGTTCATTGAACATCGAATGTCAGCAAAGCCGTATCGACTTCCGTTTACGCACTCGTTATGTGGACGAGCAAGCGACCGATTTAGACGATGCTATGGCACGCATTAAGCAATACACAGCCGAAGGCAAAGCGGTGTCGATCGCCCTCTGTGGTAATGCTGCCGATATTCTGCCAGAGATGGTCAAACGTGGTATTCGTCCTGATATGGTGACCGACCAAACGTCCGCGCACGACCCGCTTAATGGTTATTTACCGATTGGCATGAGCTGGGAGGAATACCGCGACAAAGCGCAAACGCAGCCTAAGGAAATCGTCACCGCTGCAAAAAAATCCATGGCGAAGCACGTGCAAGCCATGTTGGATTTTCAAAAAATGGGCGTACCAACATTTGATTACGGCAACAACATTCGTCAAATGGCGATGGAAGAAGGCGTCGAAAACGCGTTTGATTTCCCAGGCTTTGTACCCGCTTACATTCGCCCCTTATTCTGTCGCGGCATTGGCCCATTCCGTTGGGCGGCACTGTCAGGCGACCCCGAAGACATTTATAAAACTGATGCCAAAGTGAAAGAGCTGATCGCCGACGATGAACATCTGCATCACTGGCTTGATATGGCTCGCGAACGCATTCAATTCCAAGGTCTGCCAGCACGTATTTGTTGGGTCGGACTGGGACAGCGGGCCAAACTTGGCCTGGCCTTCAATGAAATGGTGCGCAGTGGAGAATTGTCTGCGCCTATCGTGATTGGCCGAGACCACCTAGACTCAGGGTCTGTTGCCAGTCCAAACCGTGAAACCGAAGGCATGCAAGATGGCTCCGACGCGGTATCAGATTGGCCGCTATTAAACGCGCTTTTGAACACCGCTTCTGGCGCCACATGGGTGTCGTTGCATCACGGTGGTGGCGTGGGTATGGGCTTCTCGCAACACTCCGGTATGGTGATTGTCTGTGATGGCAGCGACGATGCCGCTGAACGTATTGCGCGTGTACTGCACAACGACCCAGCAACAGGCGTTATGCGTCATGCCGACGCTGGCTATGACATTGCCATCGACTGTGCCAAAGAACAACAACTTAACTTGCCAATGATCACTGGCCAATAATTCGAGGTAGACCATGTTTGAATTAACCTTACAACCGGGCAAGTTAAGCCTAAACGATTTGCGCCAAATCAGCCGCCGTTCGGTCAAGATACAATTGGACGAAAGCGCTATTCCGGCGATTAATGCCAGCACCCAAGTGGTCAACGATGTAATCGCACAAAACCGCACGGTTTATGGCATTAACACAGGCTTTGGCCTACTGGCCAATACCCGCATCGCCCCAGAAGATTTAGACGAGCTGCAGCGTAGTATCGTGTTGTCCCACGCCGCTGGCATCGGCGCACTGATGGACGATCAAACGGTTAAGCTGATCATGGCGCTTAAAGTAAACAGCCTAGCACGTGGTTTCTCGGGCATCCGTTTAAGTGTGATTGAAGCCTTGATCACCTTGATCAATAAACAAGTTTATCCGTGTATTCCGAAAAAAGGCTCCGTGGGCGCGTCCGGTGACCTAGCGCCATTGGCTCATATGAGCACGGTGCTACTCGGCGAAGGCCAAGCCCGTTACCAAGGCGAAATCCTATCGGGTAAAGCGGCACTCGCCATTGCCGGATTAGAGCCCATTACCTTAGCCCCGAAAGAAGGCCTAGCACTGCTGAATGGTACCCAAGCGTCTACCGCGTTTGCCTTAGAAGGTCTGTTCCAAGCGGAAGATTTGTTTGCTTCGGCTACCGTATGTGGCGCTTTAACCGTGGAAGCCGCGCTCGGCAGCCGCAGCCCATTTGACGACCGTATTCATCAAGTACGAGGTCATCAAACACAAATTGATGCCGCAGCCGCATACCGCCATCTTCTAGGAGAATCCAGCGAGCTGGGTGATTCCCACGTGGGTTGTGAAAAAGTTCAAGACCCCTACTCGTTGCGTTGTCAGCCACAAGTCATGGGCGCTTGTTTAGAACAAATCCGCAGCGCTGCCAGCGTGCTGTGCGTAGAAGCCAACTCTGTCTCGGATAACCCGTTAGTATTTGCCGCTGAAGGTGACATCATTTCGGGAGGGAATTTCCATGCCGAACCCGTTGCTATGGCGGCCGACAACTTAGCCTTAGCCATCGCTGAGATTGGCAGCTTGTCAGAGCGTCGTATGGCGCTGCTGATCGACAGTAACCTAAGCAAATTGCCACCGTTCTTGGTCGATAATGGCGGCGTGAACTCAGGCTTTATGATCGCCCAAGTCACCGCCGCTGCATTGGCCAGTGAGAACAAAACCTATGCCCACCCTGCGTCTGTCGACAGTCTACCGACTTCTGCTAACCAAGAAGACCATGTCTCCATGGCGACGTTTGCCGCTCGTCGATTAAACGACATGTCGGAAAACACCCGTGGCATTCTCGCGGTGGAAATTTTATCCGCAGTACAAGGTTTGGATTTTCGTGCGCCGCTTAAATCATCCGAGTCTTTAGAGCTGGCACGCGCTACATTAAGAGCACGCGTACCGTTTTACGATAAAGACCGCTACTTCGCGCCCGACATTGAAAAGGCGAACAACTTGCTTAAAGAAGCGACTCACAATGACAGTATGCCTGAGGGTTTACTGCCAAGTTTGCATTGATCTAAGGAGCTCACATGACGCAATCGGACGACCTCATGCAGCTCGACAGTTTATGGCGCGGCATTCATGTCGCGACCATGAAAGACGGAAAATACAGCACGATAGAAAACGCCGCCATCGGTGTTCACGGCGGCCGTATTGCGTGGATCGGCCCCGCCGATCAGTTGCCGCGCTACCAGACTCAGCAAGAGCACGATATGGCAGGGTGCTGGGTCACGCCGGGGCTAATCGACTGCCACACACACCTAGTATTTGGTGGCAATCGTGCGGGTGAATTTGAACAACGCTTAAACGGTGTCAGCTATCAAGACATTGCCGCCCAAGGGGGCGGCATTGCGGCTTCCGTCAGTGCTACGCGAGCTGCCAGTGAAGCAGACTTGGTCGCCAGCAGTAAACGTCGCCTGCAAAGCCTGATGCGGGATGGCGTCACCACGGTTGAGATCAAATCCGGCTATGGTTTGTCACTTGAAAGCGAGCTAAAAATGCTGCGCGTCGCAACCACTTTAGGTAACGAACTGCCCGTTACGATCAAGCGTACCTGCTTGGCAGCCCATGCCATGCCCCCAGAGTTTGATGACAAAGATTGCTACATTGATTATCTCTGTGATGAGGTGTTGCCGAAGATCGCGGCGTTAGGCGTGGCCGATGCAGTCGACGCTTTTTGCGAGCACATTGCGTTCAGCCCCGAGCAAGTCGAGCGTTACTTTCAAACGGCAGTTAAATTAGGCTTGCCGGTCAAACTCCATGCGGAACAATTGTCAGCCTTAGGCGGTAGTGCCATGGCCGCACGTTATCAGGCACTATCTGCCGACCATCTGGAATTTATCACTGAAGACGATGTCAAAGCCATGGCCAGCGCTGGTACTGTGGCGGTGTTATTGCCTGGCGCGTTCTATACGCTAAAAGAAACCCAACTACCGCCAATGAGCTTGCTGCGTGAGCACGGTGTCAAAATTGCCATTGCCACCGACGCCAACCCAGGCACCTCGCCTGCACTGTCATTGCGCTTAATGATGAATATGGCCTGTACACTGTTTGGCATGACACCCGAAGAAGCCTTGGCTGGCACCACCTTGAACGCCGCCAACGCTCTGGGTATGGCGCACACGCATGGCTCGTTAGAAATGGGGAAAGTAGCCGATTTTATTTGCTGGGATGTAGAAAGTCCGGGGGAATTAAGCTATTGGTTAGGAGGAGATCTCGTGAAACAACGCATTCAACAGGGAATCATTAGCTCATGACACCATTCAGTTCAACGCTCGACCATGCGCCATTTGAGTTTCGCCAAAGCGAAACACCTCTGCTTGTCAGCATGCCTCACTCGGGGTTAGAGGTGCCAAATAGCATTGTCGATGGGTTAACAGAACAAGCTAAAAAACTGCCTGATACGGACTGGTATATCCCTGAGCTGTATAGTTTTTTAGAATCTTTAGGTGTCGGTGTCATCAAAGCCAACTATTCTCGCTATGTCATTGATCTTAATCGGCCGATTGATGACAAACCTCTGTACCAAAGTAAAACGACAGGGCTGTTTCCTAATATTTTATTTGACGAGCAGCCCATTTTCGAAGCCGGACGCGCTCCAACTGATGCTCAACGTGCAGAGTTTAAAGAACACATTTGGCAGCATTACCACACCACAATCGCCATGGAGCTCGCACGATTGAAAGCCAAGTTCGGCTACGCCATCTTGTTTGATGCCCACAGCATAGCCGCCCAAGTGCCCATGCTGTTTGAAGGGACACTGCCTGATTTCAACTGGGGCACCAACCAAGGCGTATCCTGCGATCAAGCCCTACTCGACGCGGTACTCGACACTATTGATCCAGTTTACTCCGTTGTCTCTAATGGGCGCTTCAAAGGCGGTTACATTACTCGACACTTCGGCCAACCGGAGCAAGGCATCCACGCGATTCAGTTAGAATTATCACAAGCAACTTACCTCAATGAAGAGCAGGCTGCACGGGACATTTACCATCTGGATAACGCAAAACTGCCAGACATACAGAAACAACTTAAAGCGGTTATTGAGGCATGTTTAGGCGCAAGGTTCGACACTGTTTAAAACATTCAACATTGGCACGCTACCCGCTTTCGATTACCTTATACGTCATACTCTGATCTACTAAGGCGATACAACACGTGAAGCAAGATGTTCTTTCTTTAATCGAGCAAAACTACCCGACCCTGTCGCCTTCAGCGCGTACCATCGCAAATTACTTGCAGCAGCACCCGCTAGCAATTGTTAGCCAAACATCAGCTGAGATTGCCGAACATACGCATACCTCTAAAGCCACGGTCAGCCGCTTCTTTCGTCAATTAGGTTTTGAATCTCAACAAGATGCAAAACAGGCCCAATTACAATTGCGTCAGAACGGAGTGCCTGTTTTAACTCAAGGTCACTCAATAGATCAAACCGCTGAAGAATTAAAAAACTTATCGCAGACCTTTGAAGGTTTGCAGGCCGATATACTCAATGACGTGTGCGCTAAATTAGCGAACGCCAGCCGTGTTACGTTGATTGGCTTTCGTAATTCTTATCCCGTGGCGTTGCACTTTCGCCAACAGTTACAGCAGATTCGGCCGTCTATCCGTTTACTGCCTCAACCAGGGCAGACATTAGGGGAAGATTTACACGATATTTTAGACGATGAAGTGATTGTGTTATTTGGCTTCCAGCGCCGCACTCGTGTCTTTAAGAAAATCGTCGAAGTACTGCAAGACCATCAAACAATCCTGATCACGGACCCTACCGGTCAAATGTACAATCAACAAGTCAGCCAAGTCTTAGTGTGCCATTTGGGTAATGATAATCCTTTTTACAGCTATGCTGCACCGATGAGCTTAGTGTCGATGTTGTCTAATCGCGTATATGATCTGATTGGTAAAAACGGCCATCATCGCACCCAAGCGATTTCTCAGCTTTTCAATGAATTAGGTGAGATGGAATAACTGCCCAAGTGCTATGACTACGAATAAAAACCAACCTTCAAACAGATTGGTTTTTAACCATTTCTGCAGTTTTAATTAATGTTGTAATGCTTTGACCATACTGGCTACAACCTCTGAGCTTGAAGGAATACTCGCATCAGCACGCATGACAATATGATGTGATTCGTAAAGCGGCGTATAGCGATAAGGTACCGTAAAATAGAATATCCCTACCGTTGGCGTATGTGTCGATATCGCGATATTTCGAACCCCTGTATCGGGTGCCACAAGTAGCGACGCTTTAGCGACTTTCATCACTAAGTCATCTAAAGGTAAACACGCCTGGATCGAGAAGTTACTTTTCGACGTTAAGTCTTCCAGAAACTCACCTTTTTCAAAGTCATTTTTACCTTCTAAATAAACATGTTGGTAATCTGGTAACGCAGCCATTCCCTGCTCCACAACGTCACGCATCTGCTCTTTAGACAGGATTTTGCTTTTCATCGAAGCACCATTGAAGTACAAAATAAATGGCTGCTCTTTATCACAAACAACTTGGTGATCTGGGTAGGCAAACTCTAAACGTCTTGGTGGTGTATGTCCTAAAATACGCAGCATGTCTAGCATCACCTCAACTTCAGGCTGTAAGTCAGAACGAAAAACTGCCACGTCACACAGTACTCTACGGATCAAATTATTGTAGGGGAAACCAATTTTAAGCTTTGCTTTGCCCAGCGCCATCATCCAATGGGAGCGATTGGTACTGGCGAGATCAAACATGAGGTCTTGTTCACCAAGTGCTTTGACACAGGCAATTTTATCTTTACTACCTGTGGTTTTTCGCATATCAGTGCCGGGCATAATACTCACATGATCCACTAAATCGACCGGCATTCCATATTGATAATTAGAAACAGCTGCTAAGGTAATTTCTGCATTCGGAAAGAACTTGCGCGCTTCGACTAAGAATGGACGTAGGATCACTTGATCACCCAACGCAGCATGACGAATTACGGTGATTTTTTTGATTGCGTTAGGGTCAAACTCTTCACGCAAAAAATGACGTGCTTTTTTGTTGGCGTACGCACCACGCTCAAACCAAAGATGTTTTAAACGATCTGGTGGGAGTTTTGTCATGTGTTAATCCGTTATAAGGTGCAAACAATAGGTAAACGGATTTTACTGATAAGCAGCGGCGATGCAAAAATATCTCATCATCCAAGAGGACCACCCAAAATTGTTTTTGACAAACCGCTCAAGATACCAGTGCCATCCTCATTGCGTAATTCTTCATACCAAGCTTTGGTTTCATCTGGGTTAAAGCCATGGGTTACCTCACAGCGTTTGCGTGCCTTAAGCACCAAATCTTTTACACGCTCTAAACGAGCATCGTTGTAACGCAACAAAGCACCTTCGATATCCTTGCAAGTTGCAAAGCTGCGTCCTAGTACCACAGCATCTTCTAGCGCGGCACCTCCGCCTTGGCCAATATCAGGAGTAGTGCTGTGCCCTGCATCACCTAACAAGGCAACACGCCCTTTCACTAACGGGCTAAAAGGGTCGACATCATGGATTTCAATACGGTTGGTAGTATCGGGATTAATGACATCGATCAAGCGCTGGACCGGTTCAGCCCACCCTTCAAAATAGCCTTTAAGGTCTTTGATTACGGTAGAACGATCTTGCGGTAAGCCTTTTTCAAGCGGCACATCAAAGAAAAAGTAGAAGCGGTTGTCGGCAATGGGCATGACAGAGACACGTTTGCCATCCGCCACAAACATTGTCCATTGCTCCGCTGGAGCAATGCTTTCATCGATCTCAACTAAGCCATTCCAATTCACATAGCCTGCGTAGCGCCGTTCCACTTTGTGACCCATTAGATAGTCACGGGCGATAGAATGAGCACCATCGGCCGCAATCATAAAGTCCCCTTGTGCCGTGCTACCGTCGGTAAATGTGGCGGTCACACCCTGATCATTTTGGCTGACACTCTCTAGGCGTTTACCAAACTGGACTCTATGGCGCCCCCACCAATCAATCATGCGTGATTGCAGATCTGCACGAGAGACCGGACAGGGTCGTTCCCCCACCTCTTCAACCAAGGGCGATAAGCTAAATTGCGTCATTTTTTCACCACTAAAGCCTTCAAGATACGCCATGTAATGCATCGGCCCACCCAGATCGTCCATGATTTTGCCCATCCCCAAGTGATTCATGCACTTTACGCCATTGGACCAAACCGAAATCGCCGCACCAACCGGTTTCATTTCTTTTACTGCTTCATAGATCTCGCACTCAATACCTTGTTGATCCAATGCCGCGGCGGCCGACATACCACCGATGCCCGCACCAATGATGATTGCTTTCATAACGATACCTCATTGCCTAAATACTGCGTTATACAGTACATCGCAAGAACTGTGCCCAAAGCAGGCATTCCTAGGAACGCCTTTGATGGCAAGGAACTTAATAACCATTTGGTCAATTTTAGCAATTAACAAGCAAAACCAGGCGCACTCAATCAGTGCAACCAATCAAATCTGTGCACCTTAACTGCCTCGGTAAGTACTGTAAGAATAAGGTGTTACCAACAATGGCACATGATAATGGCGGTCTTCATCGCTTACACCAAAACGTAATAACACCACATCCAGAAAGCGAGGCTCAGGTAATTCCACCCCTTTTTCAGCAAAGTAGTCACCGACCGAGAATGCCAATTCATAACACCCAGCTTGGAAAGCGTCACCTTCAAGTAGCGGCGAATCACAACGGCCATCAGTATTTGAAATCGTTTTAGAGACCAAGTTTCGCGTACCATCTTCTGCTAATTTGTACAGCTCGATAATGACACCCGATGCAGCAACGCCGCGCGTGTTATCCAAAATATGTGTTGTTAAATAGCCCATTTCCAGCCCTCAAAATAGCCCTATGCTCACTATCCATTTAAAAAATTAACACTTGCACTGACAAGTGATTACGATCAAAAGTGACTGTCAGCTAATCACAAATCCACCCCAGACACCAACAAGGAGATGTAATGAGTAACCATAAAACATCACTTTTAGAACTAGATAAAGACAGCTTCATCAATCACTTAAAAGATATTTACGAACACTCTAAGTGGGTTGCTGTGGCACTTTATGAGCAACGTGATGCACTCAAAGCGCATTCTGAGGGACTGCAATATTCGGTGGCACAAGCCATGCAAGACATTGTTGAAAATGCTGACCACAGCACACAGCTGGCCCTGTTACGCGCTCATCCTGATCTGGCTGGAAAAGCCGCACTGGCTGGGGAGCTAACTGATGCTTCCAGCAATGAGCAAGCTGGCGCAGGATTAGATACTTTAAGTCCGATGGAGTTGGAGTATTTCTTAGCATTGAACACAGGCTATCGTGACAAATTCGGCTTCCCGTTCATCATGGCGGTCAGAGGTGCAACTAAGGACCAAATCATTGAAGGGTTTGAAGCTCGCTTACCCAGTACCCAAGAAAAAGAGTTCCGCCACGCATTAAACGAAGTACATAAAATTGCAGGCTTTCGCTTACAAGATTTACCAGAGGAATTATGGGGATAACGACCAAAATTGGTGCATAAAATGTTTCTTTTGTTCCAGTTGACAGATTATGGAAACGATTGTTTCATATAGGCAAATCAAAGGAGCAAACAATGCAGCATTCCATCACCACTAGCCCATTTTTAAGACTGACACTGGCCAGCTTTCCAAGCTGCCCTGCTGCGTCAGAGCAACCGTTGGCTGGAATGCGTTTAGCCGTGAAAGATTTGTTTCATATGCAAGGTTTACCTACTTCAGCAGGTAACCCTACTTGGCTAGCCACTCACGATTTACCCACCACAACGGCCTCAAGCGTGATCAAGCTGCTGCAAGCTGGCGCACAGTTTGTCGGAAAAACCATTACCGACGAACTGGCCTACAGCCTCAACGGTCAAAATATCCATTACGGCACACCAGAGAACCCGGTAACACCTGATCGCTTACCAGGAGGCTCCTCTTCTGGTTCGGCGGTGGCCGTAGCAAAAGGTTTTGCTGACATTGGCTTAGGCACCGATACGGGTGGATCGATTCGTGTGCCTTCCAGCTACAATGGTCTGTTCGGTTTACGTCCAACCCACGGCATAATTGCCATGGATAACATGGTGCCGCTTGCGCCATCGTTTGATACGGTGGGTTTCATGACTCGTCGCTTAGACGAACTTGAAAAAGTAGCCCACGAAGTTCTGCCCGCACAGCAGCCAAAACTAAATAAAGTTCTGATTGCTAAGGATTTAATTCAGCAAGTTGAACACAAAGACGCACTTCTACAGCTGCTGAATACTTGGCATGCTCAAGACAAGCTCAACATTGGGCAAAGTCTTGAAGTTGATCCTGCTTATTGGCAAACCAGCACGACCTTCCGAACTCTACAAGGGGCGGAAATTTGGCAAACCCATGGCACTTGGATTTTACAAAATGACCCTGATTTTGCACCAGATATTACCAGTCGTTTTGAGTGGACAAGCACCATCAAAGCTGAAGATGTAGACCAAGCAAAATTACAACAAGCGAGGTTTCGCTCGTGGTTGGATGAACAACTTGAAGGAGCTGTGCTTATTTTGCCAACGACACCCGGTTGCTCTCCATTTTTAACCATGCAAGACAGTGAGTTAGCGAATTACCGCAATCAACTATTAGAGCTTACTGCAATTGCTGGCCTGTGCGGCCTTCCTCAATTGCACTTACCTGTTTGTGAGATCAACGGCGCACCATGCGGCCTGTCTTTGATTGGCCCTCGAGGCAGTGATCTTAGTTTGATCGCCCTCGCCAAAACATTAATGGAGTAATACATGTCTTCTATCGCGTTTACCGCACCGCACCATGAGGCGACCAAAGCAGGCCAAGCCATTCTTGAGCAAGGCGGCACTGCCATCGAAGCGATGGTCGCAGCTGCCGCAACGATTGCTGTGGTCTACCCCCATATGAATGGTCTGGGCGGTGATGGTTTTTGGCTGATCAGCGAGCCAGGTAAAACACCGATTGGCATTGATGCGTCGGGTAAAGCGGCGCAAAAAGCCACGCTGGATTTTTATGCAGGAGACGATGCCATCCCAACTCGAGGCGGCAAGGCTGCCGTAACGATGGCCGGAGCCGTGGCCGGATGGCAAAAAGCGTTAGATATCAGCGCCTTTTGGCAATCACCAAAGTCTCTAAACGAACTTCTGAAAAATGCCATCGATCACGCTAAGAATGGCATTGAAATTACCGAAAGCCTGCAGTCGGCAAGTCGTAAAGTACACGACGACTTGGCAATATTACCGGGTTTTTCACAATTTTTAGATCAGGGTGAAACACTTACCCAAGGTAATTGCTTAACCCTTAATACGCTGGCAAAGACATTAGAGCACTTGGCAGAAGCAGGTTTAGAAGATTTCTACCATGGTTCCATAGCAGAAAAATTAGCGAACGATTTAGAAGCCGCAGGCTCACCGATTCGTGTGGAGGATTTCGAGAGCTACCGTGCTACTGAAGTCACCCCGCTCAATGTGCATACCAGCACAGGAACACTTTATAACTTACCCGCACCCACACAAGGTATCGCTTCGTTGATCATCTTGGCTCTGTATGACCGCATTTACAAGATGGGGGATGGCAGCGAAACCGACATGGCGCACCTTTTGATTGAGGCCACAAAGCAAGCCTTTATCGCTCGCAATGAGTACGTCACCGATCCCACACGGTTAAGTGTTGAACTACAGGATTTACTCAGTGATGCAAACCTCGCAACGATGACGGACAAGATTGTCATCGACCAAGCGCAAGCGTGGCCACACCCTGCGAAGCACGGTGACACCATTTGGATGGGTTGCTGTGACAGTGAAGGAAGAATGGTGAGTTATATTCAAAGTTTGTTTTGGGAATTTGGCAGTGGCATCGTCAGCCCAAGCACAGGCATTGTTTGGAACAACAGAGGATCGTCCTTCAGCCTTGAGAAAGGCAACTTGCAGGAACTTAAACCCAATTTAAAACCTTTTCATACCTTAAACCCTGCGTTTGCAGAGCTAGCAGATGGACGCCGTATCAGCTACGGCACCATGGGTGGCGAAGGCCAACCACAAACTCAAGCGGCTTTATTCAGCCGTTACGTGTATCACAAGCAGCCTTTAGACACTAGTATCGCGGCTGGGCGCTGGCTACTTGGCCGCACTTGGGGCGATGTCAGTCATAATTTAAAAGTGGAAAGTGATCTCGCCGCCGATGCCGCACAGTCATTGATTGCTCATGGACACGACCTTGTTGAAGTGCCTGCCTGCAATGAGTTAATGGGCCATGCTGGCGCTGTGGTGCTATTCCCTGAGGGCAATACCGACGCCGCCACCGACCCACGCAGTGATGGCTTAGCGGTTTCTTCGGCTAGTCATTCAGGTTAAGTCATTGGGTCTGATATGCATCGAAGTTGATTCTGAAAGCGCCGTCCGTTGGGCATCCCTGCTCAAAAGTCCGGCACGCCCAACCATGGGCTGACTCTTTTCATAATCAGCTTCTTGCTAAACAATCTGACTTAAATAGGAGCAGACAACCCTTCAAAGACCAGCAATCAGGATGATTAAGCTGGGTCGAGAAGGGGTTGTTGTTCCCATAACACAAACATTTCGACGTAAAAGTGAGAGTAAAACATGTCATTCATAATGGAAAACTATTCCATGATTTTAGCCATGATGGGCACGGGCGTAGTCGCAGGTATCTTGGCTGGCCTTTTAGGTGTTGGCGGCGGTATCGTGATTGTTCCAGTACTGTTCTTCTTGTACCAAGGGCTCGGCGTCAGCGCTGATACGGCGATGCTAGTGGCCACCGCAACGTCGCTCGCAACGATCATTCCAACGTCAATCAGCTCTATCCGCGCCCATCATGCTAAAGGCAATGTGGACTTTCAGTTACTGAAGTTTTGGGGCGTTTTTATCTTTCTAGGTGTGTTAGTGGGCAGCTATGTGGTGACACAAGTCGAAGGCCAATGGCTAACCTTGCTGTTCGGCGTCATTGCAACGCTATCCGCTTTAAACATGTTGCTGGGTAAAAAGGACGCCATGTTCCAATCACTACCAGGCAAAGGCGGGCAAGGTGTCATCGCCACTTGCATTGGCTTCTTTAGCTCTATGGTTGGCATCGGAGGCGGTACGTTAACCGTACCAACGCTTACGTTTTGTAATTACCCTGCTCACCGAGCAGTAGGTACTGCCGCAGCGGTTGGCCTGATCATTTCACTGCCTGCCGCCATCACTATGCTTATTGTGGGTCAAACACCTATCGATTCACCATTCGGCACCTTTGGCTTAGTAAACCTAGTCGGCGCAGCCTGTATCATCCCGCTGACGGTATTGTTTGCGCCCGTTGGTGCAGGTCTTGCACAACGTTTGAACGCTGCCATGTTGAAAAAGGTCTTTGCCGTCGTGCTGATCTTTACTGGTTTACGAATGCTTTATCAAGTTTTAGCGTAGGAGCTACCTCATGCAACCTCTACAATTTCCACCCCGTTTGCTGATGGGCCCCGGCCCTATTAATTGCTACCCAAGTGTTCTGCAAGCCATGTCAACGCAGCTTGTCGGGCAATACGATCCAACCATGACTGGCTACATGAATGAGGTCATGGCGTTGTATCGCCAAGTATTCAATACACAAAACGAACAAACGTTCCTAATCGATGGCACCTCTCGTGCAGGCATCGAAGCCTCTTTGGTATCGGTGCTTGAGCCAAACGATAAAGTACTTGTGCCGATTTTTGGCCGCTTTGGTCACCTGCTAACGGAAATTGCAGAGCGCGCAGGTGCCGACGTGCACACCATTGAAGTGCCTTGGGGCGAGGTCTTTGACCCGCAACAAATTGAAGAGGCAATTAAACGAGTGCAACCCAAAGTCTTAGCGATCGTGCAAGGTGATACTTCAACCACCATGTTACAACCGTTGAGCGAGCTAGGAGGTATTTGTCGAGCACACGATGTGCTGCTGTATACCGATGCCACTGCATCCATTGGCGGCAACCCGTTTGATATGGACGCTTGGCAGATCGATGCTGTCTCCGTGGGCTTGCAAAAATGCCTTGGTGGTCCATCTGGCAGTGCGCCAGTCAGTTTCAACGATCGCTTTGCATCGGTTGTGCGTCAGCGCCACCACGTCGAAGCAGGCATTCGAGATGCCCACCACGAGGACGCAAAAGGTTCACGGATTCGTTCCAACTACTTTGACCTTGGCATGATCATGGATTACTGGGGGGAAGAGCGTCTAAACCATCACACCGAAGCGGCGACGATGTTATTTGGTTCGCGTCAGTGTGCTGTTGAGCTGCTTCGGGAAGGACAAGATACGGTTATTGCTCGCCATCAGCTTGCAGGCAATGCCATGCTGCAAGGTATTCAAGCCATGGGGTTACAGCCTTATGGCGACTTGAACAACAAGATGAGCAACGTGGTCGGTGTGTCTATTCCAGACAACGTAGATGGTGAGAAAGTCCGTCACGACTTGCTGAACATTTTTAATATCGAGATTGGCACCAGTTTCGGTCCACTAAAAGGCAAGGTTTGGCGTATCGGCACGATGGGTTATAACGCTCGCCAAGATGCTGTGCTTCATACCCTGCAATCATTGGAAACGGTTCTACGTGGACAAGGTCTTGGCTTGCCTAATGGTGCAGGTGTCGATACGGCACTAGCTGTTTATAACACCGCTCAAAATAGTGCGGTAACAGAGAAGGCTACGTCATGATCGACTTCCAGACGCTCGGCCAAACCGTCATGGCACGTTTAGAAACACTTGGCAAAATAAGTCAGTCACCCGACTATTTGGACCGCCGCTATTTATCTGAGCAGCACAAGAGAGCCAATCAACTGATAGATAAATGGATGACTGCCGCTGGCATGCGTTCTTGGCAAGATCAAGCCGGTAATATTTGGGGCCGCTTTGAAGCAGAGCAGAGCGATGCACCCCGCTATATCATGGGGAGCCATCTCGACACTGTGCCAAATGGCGGTAAGTACGATGGCATGTTGGGGGTGGTCGCTCCTATCACATTGATCGAAGCTCTCCATGTGGAAGGCATTCGTTTGCCCTTTCACTTGGATATCGTTGGTTTTGGCGATGAAGAAGGTACGCGCTTTGGCTCCACGTTATTGGGCAGCCGCGCATTAACGGGTCAATGGCCAGCAAGCTGGGCCGACCTGCAAGACGAAGACGGCATAAGCCTTACCCAAGCGTTAGAACACTTTGGTTTGAACTTCGATAACGTTTCTGAAGCGACTATTCCAACTGAAAATCTAAAGGGCTACCTTGAGATACATATTGAACAAGGCCCCGTGTTAGAGCAGAGAAACCTGTCTGTCGGCGTCGTCAGTGCGATTGCCGCCGCCAAACGTTTTGAGATTACCGTTACGGGCATGGCAGGTCATGCTGGCACCGTACCTATGCCCATGCGTCTGGATACCTTGGCAGCCAGTAGCGAAATGATTTTAGCCATAGAAAGCGTTGCTAAAGAGCATGGCGTGGTCGCCACCGTTGGCCAGATCAGCAATAGGCCTAACGGCGTCAATGTGATCTCGGGAAAAACCGTATTTTCACTTGATGTTCGCAGTGCGCAAGATTTTCAGCGTGATGATGCCATTGCCGATATTATGGATCGCTTAGATAACATTGCGGCAAAACGTAATTTGGCGTTAGAGCATAGACCGACCCACAGTGCACACGCTGTGCAATGTGACGACGAGCTGCAAAGCGTGCTATGCAATGCTATCGCAGCACAGGATATCGGTGTGCATACATTGTTTTCTGGGGCTGGACACGATGCGGTAGCCATGGCCGATATCTGCCCTGTTGCTATGCTGTTTGTGCGTTGTGAAAAAGGGATCAGCCATCACCCGGCAGAAGCCATCACAACCGAAGATGTGAGTGCGACCTTGGCGGTACTAAACCATACGTTGCAGAGTTTGAAATAACGAACAAGCTTCCATGCGCTTGAGCGTCTTCTTGATGCAACCATCCATGCAATTCAATTGGCTTGCCAATTAGATAAAGGGGGCAGATCCCTTTTGTGCATGGAGTCTTACCAATGAGATCTTTCTACTTTAGGGAATATCCAATGCAATTTACTCGAATTTATAATGATGATCAGGGCAAGAGCCATTTTGGTGACGTGAACATCGATGTCCGTGACGGTGGGCCAATTGGTATGCTGTCTGAGCGTTTTGATGCAGGGCAGATGATTTTCCGTGAAACGCCCGCGGACTACGACTTTAAATGGCATCCAGCGCCGCAGCGTCAGTTGTTGTTTATCATCAAAGGTCGTTGTGAGTTTAAAGTCTCGGACGGCGAAACCCGCCAATTTGCAGGCGGTGATGTACTGCTACTTGAAGATACTGAAGGCGAAGGCCATTGCTCAAAGGCCCTGAACAATGAAATCCGCCACTCAATCTTTGTCACACTTCCAGAAGGAACTGTGTTTTAACCCCTTCTTCAGCCTTATCCCTGTACGACCTGACTCTGTCAGAGACATGGCTTTGCTAACCTACAATTTTTAGCTCTAAGCCAAGAGCTTTTAACACTTTCAAGATCGTATCAAATTGCGGCCGCGAGCCTGATCGCAATGCCTTGTATAAGCTTTCTCGTCCAAGGCCACTTTCTTTAGCTATTTGGGTCATGCCTCGCGCTTTAGCGATATGGCCAATCGCTGCGATTAACTCCTCGGTATCACCTTCTTCCAGCACCATCGACAAGTATGCCGCGATATCCGCGTCATCGCGCAGTTGCTCAGCCATATCAAAGCTTTTCAATGCTGCACTGCTCATGGTCGTACCTCGTTTAAATTGATCGCTATTTGCTTAGCTCTTGCTATATCTCGACTTTGAGAAGACTTATCACCGCCAGCAAGCATGATGATTATGGTGTCGCCCTGCTGAACGTAGTACATACGCCATCCTGCCCCGAAGTGCTCACGCATTTCAAACACACCTTCACCAACTGACTTCACATCACCCAACGCTCCACGCGAAGCCTTCTCTAAACGTCGAGCAAGACGTAAACGGGTGATATTGTCTTTCAAGCCATTGAGCCAAACATCAAATTCATCCGTGAGTTTAATGTTGTACATAATTTATATTCGTATCCAAGTGAATACAGAATAGTTGATTATTTACGCTCGTGCAACTTGAACATATATAGTCACTCCATAGATACTAGACAAGAGGATGCCACACTTTCAGTATCAAATACCTTGCGGTTGATGTATGACCTACCCATCGCCAAAGAACTAAAGGAAATACTCTGTTTGAATCACGATATCACTAACAAGCTAATTACTTTAGCCTCTGAAGCTAATAATATCTCGGCGCTATGGCTCTATGGCTCACGTGCGAAAGGCAATCATCGTCCCGATAGCGATTACGACTTAGCTGTGTTGTTTAATGATTGGGTTGAAGACCCTTTGGATCGCCGTCTGCGACCTGAGTTGCTGGCAATGGATTGGGCAAAAGCGCTTGGCAGGGAAGAGGAAATGCTAAGTATTGTAGATATTCAGAATGCGCCGATTCCGTTAGCGATGAATATCATCTCTGGAAAATTACTTTATTGTGGTGATGAGGGTGCGCGCTTAAGTGTTGAAGGGATCATTATGTCAAAAGCTGAGTTAGACTATCAGTATCATTTGAAGCACTTTGGATAATAGCTGATGCCTGATTCTTATTACCTTTCTGCGATTCGTTCCAACGCCAAGACCTATCAATCAGAGTTAAACGAGTTACATAAGATTTTATCCGAGCGTAACTTATCAACGTTTGAATACCGTGCTGCAGAGCGCTCTCTGCAAGTCAGTATCGAAGCAGCCATTGGCGTCGCAAAGCATTGGGCAAAGTCGCTCGCGGGCAGCAGTCCAAGCGAAGCCTATCAAGCCTTTGAAGTGATCTCACAGCACCAGCGCCTAACATTGGATCAGCTCACAAACTGGCGCAAAGTCATTGGTTTGCGTAATGCGTTAGTGCATGACTATTTAAACATCGATCCTAATATTGTCCGCTCAATCATTGCTCAGGGCTATTATGCGCAAGTGTTCGATTTTATAAATGTTGGAACGGCGGCTTTAGAATCTATACAGTAAGTGCTTACCCCCCCCCCCACTTTCACTAATGTATTTGAGTATTAACATGGATAGAAGCGTAATTATGAAAGCCTCGCTGGTAATAGCCGGAAGCTTATGTACAGGGCTAGCGTCAGCCGATGTGATATTCTCCTGTGATACGAAAAACGGTAAACAGGTCTTGGTTGAAGACGCTGGTGAACATATTAAGTACGCATTTGGCCGTGACTTAAACAGTCCTGAGTTGTCTCTCTCCGTCCCTCGCGAAGCGGCTTCCACATGGCAATGGAAGGGGATCGGCCTTAAGGATGACCAGTAGCGTCTATTACTAAAATTCCAACATCTACAATTGCTTAGATCTCAAGCTTTCCAATAACCAATCCACTACTGGCTCGGCGATTTTTTCCGCACGGTCATAGCCCATCCATTGGTTGTAGTCGATCATGGTGAGGTTTTCTTGTTCACCAAGAACCCAAGACCAGTCGATATGGTTGGCGATGTCGTCCATGTTGTCTTCGACAAAGGTTTTCAGGGAATAACTGGCATCGTGGATCTCACCATTTGCCATGGTGCCTAGCGGTAAATTAAAGCGAAAGTTATGCAGCACAGTGTCTAAATCGAGGGCGCTGTCACCACCTGTGATTCGAAAGAGTTGCGACTCAAGACGGTCACGACGTTCGACCGCTTCATCCATAACTTTCTGTCGGTAGTCTTCACCTTGTTGCTGGAAAAACGCTAGACCTGGATGGCTATTGGACTCACGTAGTAAGCGACTATTAGTACCGACTTCCCAAGGCTCTAAGCCAAATTTGTTATAAACGATTTGGTCGAGTAATTGGCTATTCTCACCTTTCTTCAACCATTCTCCCACTGTCTTGGGGGAGTCTTCGAATTGCTGTTGCTGGGTTTGCACCGCATTGATCAATCCACCAAATTTGTTTGTTAAGTCTCGAATTTTGTCTGCATCTGGGTGTAAGTTGTCACCAGGCAGCATCGCTGGGTCTTTACCTGCGGCAAGGTTATCCAAGATTTCCTGGAGCGACATGCTAGGTTCGATACTTTGCATTTGCGCTTGGATATTCGCGGACACTGTTGAGTAGATATTACTGTATTTGGCAAGTTGGCTTTGCTGCTCTTGTTGCATCATACCGGTGGCAAGAGCTCTTTTCATGGAACCCGCATTCCCCATCATCAAGGCCATTTCAATGGATCGTTTGGTATAATCTTCATGTACAGGAAGAGAGAATACTATGCCATCTAAGATAGAAATGCCTGTTTTAGAACCAATATCATTCAGCTCACTCGGTAATACTTGCTGGGCCTCTTTTCCATCTTGAATATTGAAGTGATAGCTTTCTTTTAAGGCATCACTGCGTTCCCTTACCCCATTGAAGCCACTGTAGCGATGCTTTTCGACCATTGCATCCAACTGTGCTGGGCGTTCAATTTGTTTGTCGTTAAGCCACTCAGACAGATGCTGTGGAAAGGTTTTTAGTGCTTCGTATTGCTGCTCAACGTCGGAGATGTTGGCTTGCTGTGCTTGCCAGAATGATTGAATCTGTTCGGCATGCTCCACACTCGAGCCATCGGCGTTCAATGTCGGCGCTCGTCCAGCTGCTGCGTTATCCAATAATTGGTCCAAATCAGCTTCAACACCCTCTTGATTGCCCAAATGTGCTTGCAAGGCATCCGATACAGTGTGAAAACTGGAAAGATAATCAGCGGCTATTTGGCGCTTCTCTGCCGTCATTTGTGTCAAGTAACTGGCTGCTTGCTGGCCGAATTCACCATCCTCCATCATTGCCCACCACTGAGTATTGGTACGCTCACTCCAGAACCTGAGCATATCTTGCTGCACGATAGGCTCGTCGTAGCTTGTTCGATTCTGGGTTACTTGCAACGCCCCAGAGTTTTCGCCAATCAAGCCCTCTGATCGAAGTTCATTAAACTCTCGTACCGTCGCAGTTTGTAGGCTCATTCGTCCCACGAGGTCAGGATTCAATTTCAATGATGTCACACTCATACAAACTCCTTTTGATAATCAGACATAACGGGCGAAAGGGCTAATATGGCAAGTTTACGCCGCCGATTTCCTCTACCCCGTTGATCAAATCTGCAAAAATGCCGTTTTGTAAGCAGATTCAGTATTTTTGTAGAGACTTTCGCAAAGTCTATGCCAGTCTTCTAAAAGAAAGATGCCGTGTTTTCATGGCGATGATTAGAAAACCCGCTGTCTTCACTGTAGATACAACTGATGTGTGCAATATTGAATATCATGCAACGCGTATTTGGTAACGTCATATTTCAATGTTAGCCTGATACTATGAACAATGGATTTGCGAGGGCATCATGACGATTCAGGAACTTCTGGGCATTAAACTCCCCATCATCCAAGCACCCATGGCGGGTGTGCAAGATCATGAACTAGCGGCGGCGGTTTCTAATGCTGGCGGTCTTGGGTCTTTACCTTGCGCTATGTTAGATGTCGAAGCACTCGAACATGAATTGACGGCTCTGACCCTTAGAACAGACAAACCTTATAGCGTTAATTTCTTTTGCCATCGCCCCCCAGAGCCTGACAGTGCCATAGAAGGCGGTTGGCGTGCCGCCTTGCTACCTTATTTTGAAGAATTCGGCCTCGACCTTTCTACAATCAATTCAGAGGGAGGCCGTACACCATTTAATGAACACTTTGCCAAGGTACTAGAACACTTTAAGCCGCCAGTAGTGAGTTTTCATTTTGGGTTACCTTCTCCCTCGCTCATTGCGCAAATTCGCGCCTGGGGAGGCAAAGTTTTATCCACTGCGACCACGGTTGAAGAAGCACTCTGGCTTGAAAAGCACGGTGTCGACGCCATCATAGCTCAAGGCTTAGAAGCTGGTGGGCATCGCGGTTTTTTCCTATCCCATGACATAAGCACACAAATGGGCACCTTTGCACTGTTGCCTCAAATAGCACAGGCCGTATCGATTCCCGTGATTGCTGCAGGGGGCATTGCTGATGCAAAAGGGGTTCAAGCAGCAATGAGCTTAGGAGCCGCGGGTGTGCAAGTAGGTACTGCGTATTTGTTATGTGACGAAGCGAAAACAACGCCTATTCACCGAGAAGCACTGCAAAGTAATGCGGCTCGCGTCACCGCTTTGACCAATTTATTCAGTGGTGGCGCTGCACGAGGTATCGTCAATCGTGCCATGACAGAGTTGGGGCCAATGAGCCAGAAAACACCAACTTTCCCATTGGCTGGCGCAGCCATCACGCCGCTTCGAGTGGCTGCTGAAAAACAAGGCTCGGGGGATTTTTCTCCGCTTTGGGCAGGGCAAAATGTCAGTGGCTGTGACGCCATCTCCGCCGCTGCTATGACGCATAAACTAACCCAATATACGTGAAATATAAGGTTGGATAACGGCCACGGTAGCGTAGTGATTCGGGATCGAAACACTACGCTACCCATCTCCTTTAAAAGCACGGTCAACTTCCACCAATACACCGGTTTCACTGCCAATATCCACAAGTGTCACTTCAAAGTGAATTTACAAGATGTAGAGCAGATTGCTCTAGCCTTCTTCACGTGCTCGGTTTCTGAAAGAGGCTAGCTTCGCTCGATTACCACAGGTACTCATATCGCACCAGCGTCGTCCACGCCCACGACCTTTATCTAAAAACAGCCAACTGCAGCGACCGCACTCTTTTAACTTTTTAAGTTCTTGCGAGCGAAGCAATTGTTCGAACGAAAATAAAAAAGCATCTTCTATCCATAGCTTCTGAGCCATGTCTGGTTGCCATTGATACCCTTCAGGCGCTGCTGATAACGAAGCTCTCCCGATTGCCTCTTTAATTTTTGACTCAAGTTCAAGCAGTGGTTTATTTGGTTGAAAGCCATTCATCGCAATGTCAGATAAAACGGCATATTCTTTTTCTCTTAACTTATGAATAACCTTTAGCAATTGTTCTTGCTCGGCGCTGCTGACTATTTGATGAAATGCTTTTATCTGTACATCGGTAAACATACCCGATGCACTTACCCATTCTAGAAAGTGCTCCCACTGGGCAATACTGCTACATCCTCTATCTTTGTCTTGATCGACAACCGTATTGATAAAATCCAATGTAGGATGCCCACCTAAGAACGAGAAGCTATTTTGTTTAATCACTGCCCACCCCATTAAGTAACCTTTTATTTAATTATATAGGTTGCACGGAAGATATAGAACATGTAACCCTATTAATAAAATTAACGGTTACAAACCAAAGGGGATATTAGGATGCTTTCATTAAACTCTCGGTTTAAATATAAAGGTCAATCTGTTGCTTGGGGCTGCTTGGGTAAAGGTAAGCCTATGGTATTGATCCATGGGACACCGTTTTCTTCACAAGTGTGGCGGAAGATTGCGCCGTTATTGGGTCAACACTACAAGGTCTATTTCTTTGATTTATTGGGTTATGGTCAGTCAGAGAAAAGGGAAGAGCAAAATGTTTCTCTAGGTGTTCAGAATAATTTGCTAACAGCGCTTCTAGAGTTTTGGGGATTAGATCAACCTGAGCTTGTCTGTCATGATTTCGGAGGGGCGACAGCATTACGAGCTCATTTTCTCAATGGCATTCAATTTAGCCGCCTCACCTTGATCGACCCTGTGGCTATAGCGCCTTGGGGCTCTCCGTTTGTGCAGCACGTTCGTCAATATGAGAAGGCCTTCACTGACTTACCCGCATACGCACACGATGCGCTGTTGAAAGCATACCTACAAGGTGCAGCGTTTACTAAATTGAGTGATGCGACGCTGGGAATTCATATGGCACCTTGGCAAGGTGAAGCGGGACAAGCGGCGTTCTATCGCCAAATCTCACAGATGGACCAACAGTATACCGATGAAATTGAAGGGTTATATAGCGTTTGTAGCAATCCAGTACAAATACTGTGGGGAGAACAGGATGAATGGATACCATTAGCACAAGGACAGAAGTTGGCAGAGCGACTCACTGCAGGCAAACTCGTTCGAGTTCCAGAGTCGGGCCACTTGATGCAAGAAGATGCTCCCGAAGCCATCGTAGCAGCTCTATTAACATAAAATGGTCGATCCACTCTCAATTTTAGACGTTCAGCTATAGCCCAACGCGACAGTCTGTTACCATGCGTATTCACCAGCAATCATCTGGATTAGGCTGGGCTTATCGACTACTGGAATCTATTTTGACCAACAATGATATTTTGCGTCGCGTACGCTACACCTTCGATTTTAAAGACAGCACTATGGTGGAAATCTTCGCTTTAGCGCAAGTAACGGTAACAGAAGAGCAAGTAGCGGCTTGGTTAAAAAAAGATGATGTAGAAGGATTTGAACCAATCGAAGATGTCGAACTGGCGTCTTTCTTAAACGGTTTAATTATCTTAAAGCGTGGCCCACGCGAAGGCGAACAGCCAGTACCAGAGACACGTTTAAACAATAACATCGTACTGCAAAAGCTACGTATCGCGATGAATTTCAAAGCAGAAGACATGCTGGAAATGATGCGTTTAGCAGAATTTAATCTCAGTAAACATGAGCTCAGTGCATTTTTCCGTAAACCGGACAACCGCCATTATCGTGAATGTAAAGATCAGATTTTGCGTTACTTTTTACTTGGGTTACAACTTCACGTTCGCTCTTCAAAAAATAACGCGACTGGCGATTAATCCTCTATGGCTTGCTCACGCAAGCCTGTTTTTAGTTGCAAATACCATACATAGTTAACAAACTGACTGTATTATCCCAGCACCTCAAATTGGAGAGCTTAGCAATGTATAAGGAATACAAAGTCGAAATCGTAACCGAAGGCGGATGTGGCACACTGCTTTTAGGATCCTCTGGTTTACCAATCAAACGTCTTGAATCGAGACTTAATGAAGCGGCTTCTGAAGGCTGGCAAATGGTCTTCCAAGTCATTGAACAAAAGCGCTTTTGGCTGTTCTGGACACGTGAAACGGTTATTCTAACCTTAGGTCGTTAATCCTATATCATGGCTTGGTTACAGCGATTTATACTTCATCACATCGACCGCTATCAGCAGAAAGGCGGCGGCACACAACAGTTTGGTGTATCGTGTAACTTTACACCGACGTGCTCTGAATACGCTCGCCAAGCCATTTTAAAATACGGCTCAATAATCGGTTGTTACATGGCTATCAAGCGTCTCAGACGATGCAATGAGCGCGATCGTGTTGATAGAATTCACGACCCAGTCGATTAAGGTGATCAATGTTTGAAGCTTGGTATTTACGCTCTGAAAACGTGACTGAGCAAGAAGAAACGCTTCGGTTAGCGCTACGCAATTTATCCGATGAACAACGCAGCCTCTTTTACAAGCAGTACGCGACTCAAATTAAAGACCCAGATACCTATGCTGCACTCAATTGGTTTTTTGTCTCTGGCCTACATAACTTTTATCTAAAAGAATGGCTAGCAGGCATATTAGACCTGATGCTTATGCTGATTGGGTGTATTCTATTATTCTTCATTATGCCGCTTGGCGTAGCACTACTGATCTTAGTGAGTGTCATTGAACTGCCCGCTTTGTTCCGCAGTCAAATTATAGTAGCCGATTACAACAACAAACTGGGTTGGCGCTTACTCAAGCCACTACAAAACATGCCATAGCATCGATTAGGAACCAATGTGTCGACTCACTCTATTGTTAAAGTTGGACTGCTAACGGCCTTGGCTTTGATCGCATTTGCGGCTAATTCGGTTCTGACGCGTATGGCTCTGGCCGAGCCATTAATTGACGCAGGCAGCTTCACCAGCATTCGCTTACTGTCGGGCAGCGCCATTCTTATGCTGATTTTATGGCTTCGACAAAAACACCCTGCCACCAAGCAAACAAACGGCAGTTGGTTTGCCAGTATTATGTTGTTTCTTTATGCAACGGGGTTTTCCTACGCATATCTGCTGCTTGAGACAGGAACTGGCGCACTGATTTTATTTGGTATGGTGCAAATCACCATGGTGGCCATGTCCTTGTTGAAAGGACACGTCTTACACAAATTAGAATGGCTGGGAATCGGAGTTTCCTTTCTAGGGTTTGTCTATTTGGTATGGCCTGAAGTCTCTACGCCGTCAGTATCCGGTGTGCTGCTGATGTCTATCGCAGGTGCAGCTTGGGGGTTATACACATTACTTGGCAGAGGCTCTAGTGACCCATTAGCGGACACCGCTTACAACTTTCTACGCTGCATACCATTCGTCATCGTTTTGATGCTAGCTAGTTGGTCGACGCTTTCACTTGATTATCAAGGTGTGCTCTATGCCATTCTCTCTGGCGCGGTTGCTTCAGGACTAGGTTATACCGTTTGGTATCTTGTTTTATCTCATTTGAGCGCTACACAAGCCGGTGTTTTACAGCTGCTGGTACCAGTGATTGCTGCCTTTGGTGGCGTATTATTTGTCGCAGAGCCTATTAGCTTACGACTGCTATTATCAGCATTGTGCATTTTAGGTGGGATATTGATGGTGATATTAGCCAAGCGCGTCTAAATCTTACAGCCAACGAGGCACTTGCGCTTGATAAACAGGGTATTCTTTAGGGAAAAGCTGAGCTAGATGGCGCTCTTCTTCTCGGGTTTGACGTAAAATGGTTGTGACGCCAATCGCAAAGCACAGCACTGAAAACCAAGATGGTAGCGCCAGCATAAACCCAAACTGAGACACCAGCACCCCGATATAGATGGGGTTGCGACTGACGCGATACACACCTTGCGTCACCAATTTCGTCGGCCCAGTTTGATTAATTCCAGAGGTCCACTGCTTGCCTAATGCAAAGTGCGTCAAAATCGTCCAAGCAAAGCCAAACGTAAGCAGAATATCGCCTAACAGCAGACTCAATGATGACGATATGGCAGGAAAAATACCAAGATAGCTATCAGTGCTTGGGAAAAGCCAGCGCACGACACACACCATCCAAATAGTCACACGAAACACATCAAATATTTTATGATGCCACCAGTTAGGCGACAAAAATGGTCCGTGATAAACACGCTCCGTACCGGTAGAACGCTTTAGGGTAATAATCCGAACAGTATAAAACACTGCTACGACAGTGTAGAAAATAGCCAAGTAGGCTCTTGTAAACTCTTGGATCACATCAGGGGAGGTAAAAATATTCACGAACGAATCTAGGGCCCATTAATTATTGGATGAAGTACTAAGGTCGAGTTCAGGGTTTATTGTTTCACTTAAGTGTCGCTCTCGTAAATACAAGAACAGAGGCAATCCTAGCGAAACACCGACTATGCACGTTGCCAAAATAGGCAACCAAAGCCTAGACATACTCAAACGGCGCCCTTCAGCCACCACAAAACCCACTAACACCAGCGCCGACACCACTACGTCCAACCATGCAAAAGCACTGAGTGGATGAGAAAGACCTTGCCATATTAGAGGTAGATCAAAGCCAAACGTCGTGATCCAAGGTAAAAAGCTGCTAAACGGTAACGCCGTGCCTAAGACGCACATCCATAAATAAAATCGCGTCATACAGTGATCCCTCACGCCAAACGATTATTTTTTATTTCTATGGAGTAAGAATAAACGCCGGCCAATTATTAAACAACTATGGAAAGGGCCATCATTTTAGCGCCAAATACTTAACCTATTGGACAAATAAGTCTAGTCTCACTTACATACTTTTTAAATTTGGAATGAGACTTATGAATTATCAAGCCATTAAGCTGGTTAAACGACCAACCGAAGCCATCACACCTGATCTGTTCGAGACCACTAGCCAAGCGCTTCCAACATTAAAAGACGGCGAACTATTAGTAAAACTAACTCATCTTTCATTGGACCCTGCCATGCGTGGTTGGATGAGCGCCGACGAAAACAGTTACATTCCGCCGGTTCAACTGGGGGATACCATGCGCGCTAGCGGCATAGGCTTTGTTGAGCAGTCGAACAATGAACAGTTCCCAGTGGGTACACGTGTTATGGGCCTTATGGGGTTAACAGAATATGCGGTCAGCGATGGTAGTGGCCTTAACAAACTTCCCGCCGAACTTCCTGCCGAAGCTGTACTAAGTGTCATTGCACTTCCCGGCATCACCGCCTACCACGGGCTTTTTGAAGTGCTCAAACCGGAATCAGGTCAAACCATTGCCATTACCGCAGCAGCTGGATCCGTTGGCTCATTAGTCGGACAAATGGCAAAAAACAAAGGCCTAACAGTCATTGGTGTTGCCGGTTCGCAGGAAAAATGCGCTTGGCTAAAAGATGAGTTGAACTTTGATCATGCTCTGAATTATAAAGACGCCGATTTTGCAGACCAACTCAATGCAGCGGCCACAGATGGCATTGATCTATTCTTTGAAAATACCGGTGGCATTGCTCAACAGCCTATTTTTGAGGCGATGAACCCTCATGGTCGCATTGCCGTGTGTGGCATGATCGCTGAATACAATAAGACGGAGGCTTCGCCAGGACCAAGCTGGGTGGGTATTATTAAGCGCCGTTTGACTATTCAAGGTTTTACAATGCCTGATCATTGGCACCGTATCCCAGAATACGGTCAAGCGCTTGGTGCGATGCTAAGTAAGGGCGAACTCACCTATCGAGCGCATGTATTAAACGGTCTAGACCAAGCCCCTGACGGTATTAACTTATTATTCCGTGGAGAGAATAGAGGTAAATTGATCGTTGAGATCTAGTTTTGTAGACGGCCAAATGAAGCATATAGTCGTTTCAATTTGGCCGTTTTCTACATCAATTGATCTGACTATTCGATGCGTCTGATCGATAAATAGCATTCTTTATACGTATTTTCGTATTAGAAAAACTTAACATAGTATTCTGATTTACTTACAATGCTGCCACAGTGTATTAATTACTTAAAAGAACCAATGACGGTTAATTAATCATCAGGGAGCATTAGATGAAAGTCTCGTCTTTATTTACTACAAGCCTGTCCGCCTTTTCTATAATAACCTTAAGCGCTTGTTCTATCGTCAATAATTCTATTGATGCAGAATCAACAGCGACCTTACGCCCACATTTTTCTAGCTCGTTAGAACAAACCCAATGGCTTAAAGAAGAGTACCAAGAGTACTTAGAAAAGAAGGGGAATAAAGCCTTCGCCGTTTATTGGGATAAACAGGGTATTCCGCGAGCGTCAGGTTTTGGCGATGACAAACTGTCTATTGAAATAGCCCGTCGAGAGGCTTTAAGACTGTGCCATGCCTATACTCAAAACCAAGACACGGGTTGTCGTTTAGAAGACGAAGCCACAACCGATAGAGCGCCCTTAAACCAAAATAACTACCCTAAAGAAGTGATCGCTTACCGCGATGCGGCCCACTGGGATAAATATCAAGCCACCTCAGGCCACAAAGCCATTGCTGGCAATTTATCAGGCATCCAAGGAGGTGCCCAAGCAGGCACTCAAACTGAAGCGGAAGAGCAAGCGCTTCTAGAGTGCCATGAAAACACGCACTTCTCGATGCCCACTTGCTACCTTATTGATTCTCACTAACCACTAAAATGACCGCATCCTTTGAAGCTGGAAATAGGCGTTAAGCAACTCTTATTTTCAGCACTTAAGGCGCCGGATGATGCTCCATCCAGTGATTGGCAATATCACTTCTTCGGGCAATCCATACCCCATCATGAGACTGCACATAATCCAGAAATTTCTTTAATGCCATAAAACGCGCAGGCTTACCCAACGTGCGAGAGTGCATACCAATCGACATCATTTTCGGCGCTGTTTCACCTTCGGCATACAAACAATCAAAGCTGTCTTTTAGGTACTGGAAAAACTCCTCACCATGACTGAATCCATAGGGCGAAGCAAAGCGCATATCATTACAGTCTAACGTGTAGGGAATGATCAAATGAGGCTTGGTTTTGGTCTTGTCTTCATGGTGCGGTACTTCCACCCAATACGGTAGATCGTCGCCATAATTATCTGAATCGTATTGTAACTGAGACTGTTCGGCTACTAAGGTTCGTGTATTGGGTGAGTCTCGTCCAGTGTACCAGCCCATGGGCATCACACCCGTCACTTCTTGAATCATTTGCAGCGCCTCTTGCATGTGCTGGCGCTCTTCTTCGATGGACATTTCTTGATAATGAATCCACTTTAAACCATGGCAAACAATCTCATGACCACCTTCGACAAAGGCCTTTGCAACCTCTGGATTACGCTTCAACGCGGTGGCAATAGCAAATACAGACAACGGTAATCCACGTTTTTCAAACTCATTCAGGATACGCCAAACACCATTGCGAGAGCCGTATTCATAGAGCGATTCCATGCTCATATGACGATCCTTAAAGGGCTGCGCACCGAAGATCTCAGACAAAAAGGTTTCTGCATGCTCATCGCCGTGTAACACACAATTTTCACCGCCTTCCTCGAAGTTCAGTACAAATTGCAACGCAATACGGGCTTTGTTTGGCCATTCCACTTTAGGTACGTTCACTCGACCGTAACCTGCATAGTCTCGTTCTAAATAATTCTTCATTCCTATAGCCTTATTACTAACGATTCCAATGTTCATAGCGGCCAATAAAAGGTTTATTTACTGGCACACCATACTGCCCCACTTTGGAGGTTTTAATACCTAATTGGTGCAAAGACTCTGCCAGCTTTACCGCTGCGGCGACGCCATCGATAATAGGGACTGGAAGGTCGCTACTAAGTCGCTCAACCAACGCTGACATGCCAGCACAGCCCAATACGATGGCTTCCGCGCCGTCGTACTCAATCGCTGCCTGACATTCATCTCGCAATTGGTAATAGGCTCTTGGTTCAATATGCTCTAGTGCTAATACCGGAATTTCTGTCGCTCGCACACCGCTGCATAGGTGTTTGTATCCATACTTTTGTAGAAGGTGCTCACTGGCAGGTACAGTTCGAGATAAAGTAGTCACTACCGCAAACTTATGGCCGATCATACTGGCTAATTTAAAAGCGGCTTCAGCAATCCCAATGACTGGCACATCCGCTAATTCGCGAGCAGCGTCTAACGCAGGGTCACCAAAACAGGCGATGATATGGGCATCGACACCTAAGTGTTTACCCTGTTGCACTTGATCCAGCATGGCTGCGCCTGCAATGACTTCGTCAAACGCACACTCGATACTCTTTGGTCCATGCTCAGGTGTACTGGCGATAATGTCGGTACCAGACAATGCGATGATACGTGCGCTGTCAGCCATTACGTCAGTCATGCTGGTGCTGGTATTAGGGTTAATAATCTGAATTCGCATGGCACTTCCTGCTATGAAAACAAGCGCTGAAAATCGATGTTCTGTTCTTCTTGTCCTTCCAACACTAGCGACTTTTTAATGGACTGTAGGTGGTGCTTCATCCACGCTTGCGCCTTCTTCGTTTGCCCTTCATCAAGCAACGTTAATAGCTGACTGTGGTCTCCACAATCACAGCTAACACTGCTACGGGTACCATAAGCGGCAATTACCAAGGAGGAGCGATAACATAACTGCTCTACAAAAGTTGCCAACACGCTGTTGCCAGCCAGCTGAGCTAACTCATAATGAAAACGGGCTGTTGCTTGAATCGAGCTAGCCATCTCACCTACCTGCTCAGCTTCATGCTCTTCTTCGACTAAATCTCTAAAGCGCTCAGATTGCTCAGCATTCCAGTGGCTCTGTACACCTTCAATCAGCTGCGGCTCTATTAAGATTCGACTGTCTAATACTTCTAAAGCTTCATCTTCGCTCGGATGATTCACTTGAGCCCCTTTATTACGGGCAATCACCACAAAATGTTCCAGCGCAAGACGTTGTAATACTTTACGAATACCCGTTCGGCTGACACCAAAAGCTTCCGAAAGGCGATCTTCGGGTAGCCTTGCCCCAGGTGGCAACTGATGCTCAACAATTGCTTTTAATATCTTTTGATAGATTTTTTCGTCGTTCGACATAAATTTAATCTCTCATAATCGTATACACTTAGTGCGTGTAATTTGTATACATACATCCACAATATAGCATGACAAGAAAAGCTACACACCTATAAATTGCGACATACACAGTATGCACAAAAAAAGAACACCTCAATTAAAAAACGCCTTATATCAGTGCTTTAAAGTTTCTCAATACTGCTAATTATTTCTTTAAACTCCTGTAGATAAAGACATTTATGTTTTTGGCACGAGGATTGTATTAATTATTGTATACAATTAAAACGGAATAATTAGCATGCATCATAAACTACCAGTGAGCCCAAGACTCAGTAACAAAGATCTCAAGCCAGACACCGATCAAAAATGGGGTTGGTATTCTATCTTCGCTTTTTGGATGTCGGATGTTCATAGTGTCGGTGGATACGTTTTTGCTGCCAGCTTGTTTGCATTAGGTTTAAATGGTATTCAAGTTTTTATCTGCTTGCTTATAGGGATTTCAATCGTATTGGTGTTTGCGAACCTAATGGGCAAACCCGGACAAAAAGCAGGTGCGCCTTTTCCTGTTATCGCTCGCATGGCCTTCGGCGTATTCGGGGCGAATGTACCTGCGGTGATTCGTGGCTTAATTGCCGTAGTTTGGTACGGCATTCAAACCTTCTTAGCCTCGAGCTCATTCATTATCTTGTTGTTGTATTTCTTCCCAAGCATGGCGACCTTAGCAGAAGACAGCTTTCTAGGATTGTCATACCTTGGCTGGATTGGCTTCACAGCTATGTGGATCCTTCAAGGTATTGTGTTTATGTTCGGCATGGAAATGATTCGTAAAGTTATCGACTGGTCTGGTCCTGCAATTTATGTGGCGATGTTTGCCTTGTGCATCTACATGATTAACCTAGCGGGCTGGGAAAACATTAGTTTCACCCTCGGCGAAGCCAACTTGTCTGGCACAGACGCGATTATGCAAATGATCATTGCCATCGCATTAGTCGCTGGGTACTTTGCCGGCCCAACTCTTAACTTCAGTGACTTCTCTCGTTACTGCGGTAGCTACAAACAATTGAAGTTTGGTAATCTTTTAGGCCTGCCATTTAATTTCATTTTATTCTCCGTGTTCAGTGTGGTGATTGTGTCAGCCTCCATTCCAGTGTTTGGTGAAATGATCACAGACCCAGTCGAGACGGTTCGTCGCTTAGATTCAGGCATGATCACGATACTGGGTGCGATGACGTTTATCTTCGCGACCGTCGGCATCAATATCGTTGCTAACTTTGTTGCACCAGCATTCGACTTTTCTAACGTCTCACCTCAAAAAATTAGCTTTAAAGCCGGTGGCTTTATCGCGGCATTTGGTTCGGTTTTATTGATGCCGTGGAACTTGTTTAATAACCCTGAAGTCATTCACTATACAGTCGATGTACTCGCCGCCATGATTGGCCCTTTATACGGCATCATTATTGTTGACTTTTTCTTCATTAAGAAAGGAAAGATCGATATTGATTCGCTGTATACCGAGTCAAATAAAGGTATTTACTGGTATGACAACGGTATCAATAAGAAAAGTATTTACGCGCTGGTGATTGCAGGTATCGTGGCGATTTTCTGTAGCTTCGTTTTCACTGCTTTAGCAAACTACGCTTTGTTTATCGGTGGCTTCACGGCAGCGTTCTTATACCGCTACCTAATGGAACCTGAACGCATTGCTTTACACGGACTCGACCTTGCGAAACAGAACTAGTCCATCACTGTAGACAAGCTTCCCTAAAGCCTGTTTGCTTTTAAAAAGCCTGCTAGTACATTTGCTAGCAGGCTTTTTTCGTTATTCTTTTAGTCAGATGTTTTCAGTGCC
The DNA here is from genome assembly GCF_001639725.1 of Marinomonas atlantica. GTDB lineage: Bacteria > Pseudomonadota > Gammaproteobacteria > Pseudomonadales > Marinomonadaceae > Marinomonas > Marinomonas atlantica. The sequence continues at coordinate 198,025 of NZ_LTAW01000001.1, read as the reverse complement.
TACCGTTTGTTCTGCTACAGCACAGGAAAACACGCTTAAGCTAAAAGCAATGAGCGAAGTAAACTTCATACTATATTGGTCCATTTTTTAGCCTCAAAAAGTGATTCGCTAAAGCGCTGTAAGAAATGCCTCAACTAATTTACATTTGCTGCGCGGCAACTCACCTGCTCTTACATCAGCGCAAAACCAGAGGACCCACAAGGGTTTAACACAAACGAAAAACGCCCCGCTGGTTTGCCAGCGGGGCGTTTTAAAGTTCGTCAGACGAATCAGACTTAGTTCGATAGCATAACGAGATAGTCAGGGGCTACGTCACGAAAGTCTAACGACATGGTAATACTCAATGCCGTAACGGTAATGATGGAGAAGAAGAACACTTGGCGTGCCCAACGGTTCACATCAATGTCAGCACGGTAGCCTTTAAGGGCCATACCAAGCCACCAGAGACTGGTTGACGCGGCAACGGCCATAAAGCCAACACCTACGTAACCTGTCAAAGGTAGCAATGCTGATGCGACGGCAAACACAGCGATCCACAATACAATATGGTGTTTCGCTTTTTGAATGCCTTCGGCTACAGGTAGCACTGGAATACCAGCCGCTGCATAGTCTTTGTAGCGGAAGATGGCAATGGCATAAGAATGAGGCATTTGCCAAATACTAAACATCACCAATAAAATCGCCGCACCAGCATCGAATTGACCTGTCACCGCACAGTAACCCACCACAGGAGGGACTGCACCAGACAGACTACCAATTAGCGTGCCGTAAACCGAATTGCGTTTAAAGTACAGGCTGTACAAACCTACGTACACGAAGTAGCCGAATGCTGCAAAGAGCACGGCAACTTGATTCGTAAAATACGCAAGTAGTCCAAACCCAACCACGCCTAGTACCAGTCCGTGTGCTAACGCCGCTTTCAGCGACATTTCACCAGTAACTGTTACGCGGTTACGAGTACGTTGCATCTTGGCGTCAATGTCGCGGTCGATGCAGTTGTTGATTGCGCAACCAGAGGCTACGACCAGTGACAATCCAATGATTGTCACTAGCATAAGTAGCCAATCGATGTCTCCGCGAGCGGCGAGGAAGTACCCCCCCGCCACGGAGATCAAATTGCCCATAATAATGCCCGGCTTGGTTACTTTTACGTAACGGTCGAACACACTATGTTGTTCTGGTTTTTGCGACGATGAGATCCGCTTAAACATACGCTTCTTCGCCTAGTACATCATCATCAGAACGGATTCGTAGATAATCCATACGGATAGTGCTACGACCATAACAATAATGATGGCAGTAAAGATAAATGACAGAGTATCGATCTTGCCTTCTTTAGAGAAGTTTAGGTGCAAGAAGTACTTCAGATGCACAACGATCTGAACCACTGCTGTTACGACGATAATCGCGAACAAGGTGGCACGGTCGTATGCACTTGTCATTACTGCCCAGAATGGAATCACAGTCAGAATAACGGATAGTACGAAGCCGACTACGTACGAGCTTACGCTACCGTGAGAATGTGCATCGTGATCATGTTGACTCATTTACATAGCTCCCATTAGGTAGACGAAAGAGAATACACAGATCCAGATTACGTCTAGGAAGTGCCAGAACAAGCTTAGGCAGCCTAAGCGAGTTACCGTGCGGTCTTTTAGACCACGCTTGGCAATATCGATAAATAGAACCGTAATCCACAGTAGACCTGCCGTTACGTGCAAGCCGTGCAAACCTACTAGCGAGAAGAACGCTGTTAGGAAGGCACTTGAACTTGGACCGTTACCTGCGTGGATCAAGTGATTGAACTCGTACAGCTCGATGCCGATGAAGGCCAAGCCGAACAAGAATGTCACAAACAACCAAAACAGCGTGCCGCCTTTGTTGTTTTTGTACGCAGAGATCATCGCAAAGCCGAATGTAATCGAGCTTAACAATAGGGCAGCCGTACCGCCCGCGATCAAGTTCAGGTCAAAAATATCTTTACCAGATACACCGCCCGCAGTGTTCATAAACAACACTGCGTACGTTGCGAAGAAGGATGCAAACAGGATGCAGTCCGTCATCAGGTAAATCCAGAAACCTAACGTAGTATTACGTCCAGTATCGTGGTGTTCTTCATGGTGCGCATCGTGATGCGCTGCTGCATGAGTACTCATGATTACCCCTTAGCCACGTTATCAAGATGTTCATTTTCGATACGTGCCACTTCGTCTGGCTGTACGTAGTAATCAGTGTTACTAGCGTAAGCACGGCAGATGAAGGCAACGATCAGACCGATGAAGCTTGCACCAGCCAACCACCAGATGTGCCAGATCAAGGCGAAGCCCATAGCCGTAGCTAGAAGACCCATGATCGGACCAGCATTGGTATTGCTTGGCATATGGATAGGCTCGTAGCTCGCGTGGCGAGTGTACGCAGTACCTTTCTCTTTCATGTCAGTGAACGCATCCAAGTCTTCAACATGCGGAATTTTCGCGAAGTTGTAGAACTGTGGTGGAGACGCTAGAGACCATTCTAGAGTGTGGCCGTTCCATGGATCGCCAGTCTTATCAAGGTTCTTGTCTTTGTTCTTGAAGCCAAGGAACAATTGAAGAACGAATGCACCGATACCGATAGCGATAACGAACGCACCCACTGCTGCGATGTATAGCCAGATGTTCCAATCAGCATTGTCTGTGTGGTTTAGACGGCGAGTCATACCTAGGAAACCAAGCACGTAAAGCGGCATGAATGCTAGGAAGAAGCCAATGAACCAACACCAGAAAGACACCTTGCCCAGTTTTGGATCCAAGTGGAAGCCCATTGCTTTCGGGAACCAGAAAGCAAAGCCCGCTAGGTAACCAAACACTGCACCACCGATAATCGTGTTATGGAAGTGAGCGATTAGGAACAAAGAGTTATGCAATACGTAGTCCGCACCAGGGATAGCAAGCAATACACCTGTCATACCACCAATAGAGAAGGTGATCATGAAGCCCATTACCCAGTACATTGGCACAGTCATACGAATGCGACCTTTGTACATAGTGAATAGCCAGTTGAACAGCTTCACACCCGTCGGAATCGCGATGATCATCGTCATGATACCGAAGAAGGCGTTAACGTTCGCGCTCGCCCCCATGGTAAAGAAGTGATGCAGCCATACGATAAAGCCAAGGATCGAAATCGCACCGGATGCGTAAATCATTGACTTGTGACCGAATAATCGCTTACCCGAGAAAGTCGATACGATTTCCGAGAACATACCGAATGCTGGCAATACCAGGATATACACTTCAGGGTGACCCCATGCCCAGAACAAGTTGATATACATCATCGAGTTCCCGCCAAGGTCGTTAGTGAAGAAGTGGAAATCCAAGTAACGGTCAAGCGTCAACATTGCTAGCGCAGCCGTCAGGATCGGGAAAGACGCTACGATCAATACGTTGGCCCAAGTACAGGTCCAAGTAAAGATAGGCATATCCATCAACTTCATGCCAGGTGCACGCATCTTAAGTACAGTGACTAAGAAGTTCACACCCGTTAGAGTGGTACCGATACCGGATATCTGCAGTGCCCATATGTAGTAATCCACCCCGGTTCCCGGACTGAATTCGAGTCCTGACAATGGTGGGTAAGCTACCCAGCCTGTCATCGCGAATTCACCCAAGCCTAGCGAGATATTGACTAGCAACGCGCCCGAAACGGCCAACCAGAAAGACAGGTTATTCAGGAATGGGAACGCAACGTCACGCGCACCGATCTGTAGTGGCACGATAATGTTCATCAAACCAATCATAAATGGCATCGCCATAAAGATGATCATGATGACACCGTGTGCCGTAAAGATCTGGTCATAGTGGTCCGGTGGTAAATACCCTTCCGAACCATTGGTTGCCACAGCAAGCTGTGTACGCATCATAATGGCGTCCGCGAAACCACGAACCAGCATTACTAGCGCAAGAATGATGTACATGATACCCAAACGTTTGTGGTCGACAGACGTCAACCATTCACGCCATAGCCAGCCCCATTTCTTCGCCAACGTCATGAACACGAACAAAGCCGCGCCACCAATCGCTACGATAGCAAGGGTAACTAGGACAATTGGGTCATGAGGGATCGCGTCCCAAGACAATTTACCTAGAAGATTCATTAGTGAGAGGCCTCCTCAGCTTCATGGGTAGTGCTCTTTTGCTCACGTTGAGGAAGGATTACGCCCTCAGGAAGCTGTGCACCGTATTCAGGCTTACCGTAAAAATCGATGCGCCCCATATCGCCCATGTATTCCCAGATGATATCGAAGTACAAGCCATCTTTAACCGATGCAAAGTACTCGACTGGGTGGTATTCAGTCGGCTCAACAAGCTCTTCATAACGTTCAGTAGACAGTGTTTCACCGCTAGCTTTAACGCCTTCAACCCACTCTTGGAAGTCTTCACGCGTTGGTGTCGCGATCGCTTCGAATTTCATGCCTGTAAAGCCATGACCAGAGTAGTTTGCTGAAATACCCTTGAACGTACCCGGTTCATCTGCGATCAAATGAAGCTTCGTTTCCATGCCCGCCATAGAGTAGATTTGACTACCCAATTGTGGGATGAAGAATGAGTTCATTGTTCCGGCAGACGTGATTTTGAAGTTCACAGGAACATTCGCAGGGAACGCCAACTCATTTACCGTAGCGATACCAAGATCTGGGTAAATGAATAACCATTTCCAGTTAAGAGATACCACTTCAACAGTGATCGGCTCTTCTTCAGATTCGATAGGCTTGTACGGGTTCAACGCATGCGTTGATTTGTAAGTAATTACACCAAGTATCGCAATGATGATAATTGGAATAACCCATACCACGGTTTCAATTTTTGTGGAGTGTGACCATTTTGGCTCATATGCTTCACCACGACCTTCGCGATATTTCCATGCGAAGTAAAGAGTCATGAGAATCACCGGAACCACAACAAGCAGCATTAGGATCGTAGCTGTAATAATCAGCTCCTTCTCCATCACACCGATTTGTCCTTTCGGGTCAAGCACACCACCCTGACAACCAGCTAGTAGTGCTACTAGTGCTGCCAAAGCGACTTTACTTAAGTTACGAGTTAACAAGAGATTCATCCTCTAACCCAGATTGACGTAGGCTGACATCGAAACGATGACAGGATTTCAGACCGGCTCAGGCCGGTAACTTTTCCGCGTGGGAGTAATGCGTGCACTCAAAGAGTACGTGACTAACCGCAAACTCGGATGAGTCGTTAGTTAATCCGCAAAACTCCTTAAGCAGAAACGGGAGGTGCACGACAAGCAGATACCTTACGGTAGTTGGCTTGTCGAATAACCACCTGACGCGGTGGCTTTATGTTACGGCGGTTTCTTTCCGGCAACATAAATTGCCCACTTGGCATAAATAACCAGTAGACAAACACAAAGAGGCTGATCATGCCAAAGAAGGCATACAGGGAGATAAGCGGAAGGTCTTTAAAGACCGTGTGGAAAAAGTCACTTGGGTCGTAAGCGCCGCCAAGCGGGAAAATAATTAAATTCACCGCGACAATAGCTAAAACAAACGCATTCAAACGAGCCGCCCACTTCAGGGACTGAAGAGGCTGGCGTAGCTCGCCAAAATTGCTCATCATGTTGCTGGTTTGTTTATCATCCACTATTGGATACCTACGTTGTTGACTTGTGACAGAACAGAATTGATCATTATATAATCAATTTTGACTTAAATCAGAATTTCGACCGAAAATTGTACACATTAGTTCACAATCTCTCCACTCAAAATTTCAGAAAAAGCATTTCAACCAGCCTATTATTCATAAACACACTGGTTTTTTGTTATACGTTGCTTAAAGTACATTCGGAACATGAAAATCTTTCATGCTCATTAAAAGTCTAAAAGCTGCAAACAACCGTATATCGTTATTAACTTATATAGTTTGAGGTCTCGTTACTACCATGTCTTTTTCAAAAGCGGTATCCATGGCCTTTATGCTTTCGTTGCTTTTATGTGCCAATGCATCGATTAAAGCTGAGCCCACACCAACAAACACAGTTAATGTTAGCGCTAGTTTCGACTTTCAAAACCTCGAACTTTCTCGCTATGGCTATGTTTTTACCCGCATGCAAGTGGTCGAAACCTTACTTAACATTGATCATCAAGGGGGGTTATTGCCCAGCCTTGCAATCCGCTGGGAAATCCTAGATGAAGGCAAGCATTGGAGATTGTCACTGCGCGACGGAGTTGTTTTTCATAACGACAAACCTATGACTTCTCAAACTGTCGTAGAGGTTTTGAAGTATGCAGCGGAAAATGCCGGTGCATGGCAAAATGTTCCCATTAAAAGCATCCAGTCGGATGGCCATCAACAAGTAGATATTTTCCTCAATAGCCCCTATCAGCCACTAGGATCTATCTTAGCACACCATTCGAGTGGCATCATTGACTTGACGTCTTTTGACCGAGAAAACATTGATACGCAATTGATTGGTACAGGGCCATACGCCAGTTATGAAATTGATCCTCCGTACCGTCTGGTGGTTAAGAAGTTCGATGATTATTGGGGTAAAAAAGCAGCTATTCCCTATGCGCGCTATTTGACAGGGCTTCGCACCGAAGCCCGCATGCTGCAAGCTCGAAGCGGCAAATCCGACATTATTTTTGATTTAGACCCGATTATCATTGGAACACTGCAACGACAACCCACTCTCAATATCATGCGCTCCGAGCTGCCTCGCACCGTCGCGATTAAGCTCAATGCAGAGCACCCTTATTTGAAGGACATTAAGACACGCCAAGCCCTCAGTCTTGCCATCGACCGACAAGGTATTGCCATTGCAATACTGCGAACCCCCCAGTCCGCTTCAGCCCAATTACTACCGCCATCAATGGGCGACTGGTATTTAGCAGAAACATCAATGCAGCAAGATATGGCAAAAGCGAGCGAATTACTGACACAACAAGGCTGGACGAAAAACCGCGATGGTTGGCTCGAAAAAAACGAAGTGCGCTTTGAAATTGACATGTTGACCTACCCTATTCGTCCAGAACTGGCTGAGGTAGCGACTGTCATTCAAGATCAATGGAAACAACTCGGCATCAAGCTCAATATTGAAATTAAACATTACAGCGCCATCCCAATCGCTCATTCAAATGGTTCGCTTGAAACAGCCTTAATTTCACGTAATTACGGCATAATTGCCGACCCGCTAACGGTATTATTAGACGACTTCAGTACACTTCAAGGCAGCGACTGGGGCAGTATGAATTGGGCGAATACAAATGTACAAACACTACTTAAATCTCTGGTCACTGAGCTCGACCCTATCGTTTACAAACAAAAAGCTCAGCAGATTGCACAAGTAATCTATAACGAGAAGCCTGTAATACCAATCGCTTACTACGTACAACAAACGGCCGTAAGCAAGCGTTTGAATGGATTCCGTTTTGATCCATATGAACGAAGCTATTACTTAAATGAGTTAACGTGGGCGCAATAATTTCAGCACTCAGACTGCGTACCAAAATTCCATTTAAAGAAGTATTGCATTTCGCCATAAATGTTATATTATAACATTTATGGCTTGGTTAGCTTACCAACCCTGCTTACAGTAGTTTTAGCGTCGGTATTAGTGAAACATGTGAACTCTGCTACCGACCAGAAACTTGCTGTATGCCTTACTCCCAGCGCGACTGGAATGCGGTTTTGATAAGTACGCCTTATACTTTGTATTCTATGAATTGCCATGCAAAGCAGCTCACATTCCGGTCGACGTTTTATACCTAGAAGCCTTACTAAATAAGGCTTCTAGGTCATTTTTCCTGCTGATCATTGCGCTTCAGTACTGACTTAGCACAATACCAAGCCACTTCGACAAACGATAGATCATTCGATTGGGCTAAGATAAACTGACATTACCTTCATAAATCTAGTTTATGGCCTAATCGTGCAAAAATTCGATTTCCAAGAATTTGTTACCGCTCTTGATGCAGGGCAACAAGCTCACCTTGAGTGGAGCCGTAGGATTTTACGCTGCACCGTGCTGCGCTCATTTCCGGATGATGACGTCATGCATAACGATGCCCACCATCTATGCCAATTTGGTCAGTTTTTAGCGCAACACCTCATCACGTTTACATCCATCAATGCCGAGCAAACCCAACGTTTAGTGACCGTGCACCAGCAAATGCACGATACTATTCGAAATTTAGCACGACCGATCAGCCAAGGGCTGGCGGGCAATATCGAAGATTTAGAACACTTCGAGCGCTGCCAAGCCGAGCTGATCGATCACTTGGCCTACTTCAAAACCCAAGCCATTTACCATTACACCCAAATTGATAACCTAACCGGTTTACCGTTACGTCAACGCTTAATACAAGAGTTTCGCGGTCAGCAGGAACACTGCAGTGGCGCATTAGCCTTAATGTTTATCGATGTGGACCACTTTAAATCGATTAACGACCTATACGGCCATAATATGGGCGATACCGTGTTACAACAGTTAGTTTTGCGCATACATGACCTATTGAATATAGATCAATCGATGTACCGCTATGGCGGGGAGGAATTCATCATTATGCTGTGTGCCGCGCAAGCTAAGCAGGCCAAAGCACTGGCAGAGCTTATTCGACATACTGTGTACCATACGCCAATCGTTCATCAGGATGACGCGACGATTCAAATCAGTGTGACCATTGGCGTCGCGCTGGCACGACACCCAGAGCCCTTAGTGAGCGTCATCGAACGGGCTGATAAAGCCATGTACTACGGCAAACAACACGGTCGAAACCGCGTCATTAATGCTGATCACATCACGCAGAAAAATAAGTCTTAATTACTCAAACACAGGGGCATCAAAGTCGGCAGGCTCATCAGTGTAAATACAGACATTCCAATCTGCTGCTAAGCCGTCATCTGCTTGGCAGTATTTTTCAAAAAATGCAGCGATATCCTGGCGCTGGCAATGCGCCTCAAACGACGCCATATCCGCCCATTGCTCATGAAAGGCAATTGGGAAGCTCTTGCCATCCGCAAACGGGCTGGCTACTTGTCGAGTCACACGGTATTGAAGACAGCCATCTTCACGTAGGGTGTTTGGTTCAAGGCTTTGTAGCACTTCAAACAGCGCCTTTTCTTGGCCTTCTTTTGGCAGAAACTGGGCGACACAATACACTTTGCTAGACATATAGATTCCTATAAATAGTTACAGCGACGACCAGTCGCTGAGTGATAATTTGCGACGACGAATGGTATAGAAAATTGCCATTCCCATGCCATAAACAAAACCCCACAACGCAGCTTTGTCCATCGCAGTTTGAAAGGTATCTGAGCTACCTAAAATGCCAAAGTACATAACCAAGAAAATGATCAACGCAAAATACCAAAAGGCGATGATGGCATTTAGGTGAAAACCAATATAGTACGGCGGTGGCACTTTGATGCCCAGCATACGCAGTAAACTGAACATTGGTGGTTTGTAGTTTGATAGCCACACACCCTGAGCCTGCAGCTCTGCATGCGCTTTTTCTAAACGCTCTTTAAACGACGACAAAACCGTCTCCTTAATTGTCTTCTATTCATCTGCTCGGCGAACATTACGAATGACTCGAGTAACGGAAAAACCCGTGACCAAAGACGTACCTGATAGCACAAGCAAAGTACCTATGAGTGTATTCCAGCCCACAGGTTCCCCTAAAAATAAATGCCCCCATAAGATACCAAACACGGGGACCAAGAAGGTCACTGACAATGCTGAAGCAGCACCGATGTCGTCCACTAGACGAAAGTACAACACATACGCTAAGCCAGTACAAAAAATACCAAGCGCCAAAACCGGCAAGCCTATCTCTAACGTAATCGGCTCGCGTGCAGGCATCAACAACGCCAGAGGCAACAGCAGAATCGTTGCCCCCCACATACTGCCATGAGCATTATTAAACGAAGGCACTTTCGGCGCAATTTTCGTATAGTTCGTGGCAATACCGTAGCAAAACGCTGCCATAACGCTGCAACACATAGGAACAATCGCATCGATACCCACCAATCGCGCTTCTTTTCCAACCAACACACTGACCCCTAATACCCCCAGCGCTAACCCAAGTAGGACTTTACGAGTTAACGGGATCTTCCCCCAAAAAGCACCAATCAGGGCCCCCCATATTGGTGCGGTTGAGTTCAAAATAGAAAGTGTCGAAGCGTTTAATGTTTGCGCAGCGTAAGCAATCAAGATGAATGGCAAAGCTGTGCTGAACAGGCCGAGAATAAAATAATGCTTAACATGAGAAAGGAACGATAAACGTTTGCGCAGAATAATGGCAACAATCAACAAAGTCACAGCCGCTAATCCAACACGCGCTTCGATCATCAAAGCGGGCCCCATAGGTAATGCGGCGATACGCATAAACAGGAAAGAGCTTCCCCACAATGCAGCGAGGGCAAACAAACTGAACAAGCTGGCCATTTTAATCGTCCTTAATAAAGCCATTACTTTGCTACAAGTGTTGTGGAAGAACAACCTGATTATTACAAAATATCAGATTGTTCTATTGTCCGGGAGGAATGCAATTTGGCTGGAAAAACATGGCTTTACAGCCATAAGAAAAGTGGGACCGAACGAGTTACTTGTTACGACGCTTTGCTAGCAGATCCATTACCACCCATACAGCAACCATCAAAGGCGCAACGAGGATCAGCGGCAAGCTTGGGTAATCTGCAAAGCACGACAAGAAGCCGTAAGTGAACGTCACCAAGCCAACCACAACAAAGCTGGTGGCAAAGTTAACAAGCTGCTGTTCTTGTAACTTCGTTTCCATTTGCTTAACTAAGCGAACGGTAGTGCGAACCGCCCAAATAGCAGGGATAAGCGGTAAAATGGCAAAGAAAGTAGACCAGCCACTTTCAGGGCAAAAATAAGTAAAAACTGCACTAAATAGCAGTAATGCGATAAATGCAGCAATGGGTAAACCCAATTCTTTTGCGCATTGATATTTGCTTAATAAGCTAAACATAGAATACCTCTAATATGCCAAATTGACTTAGGGCAAATTACGCTGAGGTCGGTCAAATCACTATCCTGTTTGCGACGAATTAATGCCCACTTGCGTTTGAAAACAAATTAATCACAATTACTCCCAATAGTATCAGGCCCATCCCTACAAGAGCCGCTGCATCGAGCTTCTGGCCGAATATTAACCATCCAATGATCGCTGTTAGAACAATGCCAAGCCCTGCCCAGATGGCATATGCAATGCCAACTGACATCACTTTCAGTGTTAGCGACAAAAAGTAAAACGCCAACACATACCCCACCACAACTAGCACACTTGGCCCCAACTTAGTGAACCCCTCGCTGGCTTTTAAGGCGGAGGTAGCAATCACTTCAGAAAGAATGGCCACGAATAAAATAATCCAAGTTTGCATAACATTGACCTTTATTTACATCTAACGATATTCGAATTTTAAATGACTGTTATCCAAAAACATCAATTTATGAATAACAAGAACACCCTATCATAGGTGCCACATACTCGCTGGCTAACCTACGTTCGCCAGCTATCTCCATTACAAGAGGAGCGCACCATGGCTCAGTTATTCACACCATTTCAACTAAAGAACATTACCCTAAAAAATCGTATTGGTATCCCGCCAATGTGCCAATACAGTGCAGATCAAGACGGCATTGCCAATGATTGGCATCAGCAGCACTATGCTGAGCTTGCTCGCGGCGGCGCAGGCTTAGTTGTCGTTGAAGCTACAGCCGTCTCACCCGAAGGCCGCATTTCACCCAACTGCCTTGGTCTTTGGAATGAAGAACAAGCTTACAAATTAGCTAAAATCGCCCAGTCCATTAAAGCAAATGGCAGCGTACCAGGTCTTCAAATCGCACATGCAGGTCGCAAAGCCAGCGCAAACCGCCCATGGGATGGTGATGATCATCTTGCTGAAGATGATCCACGAGGCTGGGACACGATTGCGCCGTCGGCAGTGGCCTTTGGTGCCAACTTACCAAAAACACCTAAAGAAATGACCCATGCAGACATCGAGCGAGTCACACAAGATTTTGTCGCCGCAGCACAACGCGCCTTAGACGCAGGCTTTGAGTGGCTCGAGCTGCACTTTGCCCACGGCTACTTGGCTCAGTCTTTTTTTAATCGCGATGCAAACCAGCGTACGGATGAGTATGGCGGAGACAAAGAAGGTCGCAGTAAGTTTATATTGGACACATTTAAAGCGGTTCGCGCTATTTGGCCACAAGAGCTGCCATTAACCGCACGCTTTGGTGTCTTGGAATACGATAATCATGACGAAGAAACACTGCAAGAATCCCTATGGTTAGTTCAACAACTAAAAGACAATGGGCTCGATCTATTGAGTGTCAGCGTAGGCTTTTCAACTCCCGACGTCAAAATCCCTTGGGGACCGTCTATGCTCGCCAACGTGGCTGAACGCGTTCGTCATGAAACAGGTCTACCGGTTTCCTCTGCGTGGGGGTTTGATCAACCACAAAACGCCGAACGTGCCCTGGTAGAGGGACAACTGGATCAAGTACTGATCGGCCGTGCTTATCTTGCTAACCCGCGCTACACCTACCAACTAGCGAAAGCTTTACAGGAAGAACAAGCGTCTTCTGTATTACCGGCGCCTTATGCCTATTGGTTAGCACGCTACTAACGTAGTAAGGTTTAACTCAACCCCCTACAACACGGGCCTTTGCTCGTGTTGTTCGCTTTAAAGGCTGAGTCATGAATATCTTTCGTCGCGATTTAAACTTATTACTGCTGTTTCATGTGCTGTACCAAGAGCGTAACGCGTCTCGCGCCGCCAAACTGTTGTCCATCAGCCAGCCCGCGTTAAGTCACAAACTCAACAAGCTAAGGGACGAGTGGCGTGATCCTCTGTTTATTAAGGCGCCAAGAGGCTTGACCCCCACCCCTAAAGCACATGAGTTGGCGAAAGAAGTGAACGAATTAATGCCCAATTTAGAAGCGTTCTATGCCACGCAAATTGAACCAGACTTTCGCCAACGCAACGATAAGATTGTGATCTATACCCATGATTATTTTGAAATGTGTTCATTGGCATATCTCTTAAAAATCATGCGCGAGCAAGCCCCTAATGTGCGCTTTGTTATCCGTAATACCCGCGGGGAGTTGCCCCGTGCAGAGCTTGAAAATGGACAATGTGACCTTGCCATTGCAGGTTTTTATAACGATTTGCCCGATACTATGCGTCAGCAGTTAATCGGCGAACGCCATTATTTGGTTCTAGCTTCCAAAGACAACCCCTTTATCACTGACACGCTAAACCTAGACGCTTATCTCAAGTGTGAGCATCTGGTCATCTCTGTATCCGGAGATTTAATCAGCGACATGGACCTCGAACTAGAAAAGTTAGGTAAAAAGCGTAATGTCGTCGCAGGGGTTTCGAGTCATCTGGCACCCGCGCACATCATTAACGAAAACCCTCAAATCATCACCAGCTGCTTTGAAAGTGTGGCTATAACCGCGCAACGAAACCATCCAGATTTACGGGTTTACACTCCCCCTGTCTCCATTCCCAGCGTTCGCCTGACCCAAGTTTGGCACGAACGTACCCATGCCGATCCATTACGTCGCTGGGTTCGCCAATTAATTCAAGAGTTCACTCTTAACTACCCTGAAAAATAGCACTTCCAAATATCTGAAATTTCATATATCTTAAAAATAAAATATACGGATAACCATATATATAACAAATAGCAGGATATACGTCATGTCAGGGGATGTTGTTGAGATCGAGATCAACCCAACACAGTTTTATAAGTGCTTAGCCGACGAGACTCGACTACGCTGCCTTATGTTGATTCAGCTCGAAGGCGAGCTGTGTGTCTGTGAACTGATGGAAGCACTGCAAGAAAGTCAGCCAAAGGTATCTCGTCATCTAGCTCAATTACGCAATTGCGGCTTACTCACTGATCGTCGCCAAGGTCAATGGGTGTTCTACAGTATTAACGAGGAGCTTCCAGCTTGGAGCAAGTTAGTCCTTCATGTTACTGCGGCAGAAAACCTTGAGCACTGCGCAGCAGATCTCGCGCGATTGGATCACATGGGAAGCCGCCCAGAACGCGCAAAGACCTGCTGTGCATAGTAAGGCTTCACTCTCATAGTCGGTTAGCCCAAAAGGGGATGCCCCATGTTTGAAGTATTCACACAATTCGCCGATTGGTTGGCTTACGATCTGCTGAGTTTATCACCGGACTCAAAGTTCGGTGACGCAGTGCATTTCTTTATTGAAGATGTCAGCAAGATCTACGTTTTGCTCGTCGTGATGATTTATTTCATCGCACTGCTCCGCGCCTCCCTAAACGTCGAGCAAGTACGTAATTACTTAGCAGGGAAACATAAAGGTGTTGGTTACATATTGGGCTCTGGCTTTGGAGCCATCACTCCGTTTTGCTCATGTTCTAGTATTCCAGTATTTCTTGGTTTTACCTCGGCAGGCATTCCCGTTGGTATCACCATGTCTTTTTTGTTGACGTCCCCACTAATCAACGAAGTCGCCATTCTGCTGCTAATGAGTCTATTGGGCTGGAAGTTCACGCTTTTATACGTCGTCGTTGGTATGACAGTGGGCATTATCGGCGGGGCATTTCTGGATGCCATTAAAGCGGAGCGCTGGTTGCAGTCGTTTGCTAAAAAAGCGCTAGAAGCTGGGCAAAACGCACCATTACAAACCTCTCAAGAAACAGAAAAGTTGTCTCTTACTGAGCGTCATCGCTTTGCCAAAGACGAAACGCTGGAAATTTTCGGCCGTGTTTGGAAATGGGTGATCATCGGGGTGGGCTTGGGTGCGGCCTTACATGGCTTTGTACCTGATGGTTGGATCGAGCATTACTTGGGCGACGGTCAATGGTGGTCCGTCCCAGCCGCCGTTCTGTTAGGTATTCCGCTGTATTCCAACGCGACCGGCGTAATTCCAGTCATGGAAAGCCTGATCGTGAATGGTTTGCCTATTGGTACAACGCTGGCATTTTGTATGAGTACTGTAGCGGCCAGTTTCCCAGAGTTTATTCTATTGAAGCAAGTGATGCAGTGGCGTTTGCTCGCGACGGTGTTTGCTATGTTGCTTCTGTCATTCACCCTTATCGGGTGGCTATTTAATGGATTTTCAGCATTTTTGTGAGGTGCATAAATGAAACAAATCAAAGTGTTAGGCAGTGGTTGTACGAAGTGTCAAAAAACAGCAGAACTGATTGAACGCATTGCCTCTGAACAAGGTGTTGAGGTGAACGTTAGTAAAGAAACCGATGCACAAACTTTCTTACAGTACGGTGTTATGAGCACACCGGCCGTGGTGATTGACAAGCAACTGAAACACTCAGGCTCTATTCCACATACAGATCAAGTAAAAGAATGGCTAGCGGTGTAATTCACCCATCGCTGTACAGAACACATCATTATTAAAGAGTAGATCGAGAACACTATGACTATCAAAGTAGGTATTAATGGTTTTGGTCGCATGGGGCGACTGTCTTTTCGTGCGGCATTCGACTGGGATGACATTGAATTCGTACAGATCAATGACCCAGCAGGCGATGCAGCGACACTGGCACATCTAATCACGTTCGACTCGGTTCACGGCCGTTGGCAGCATGAAGCTACTGTCGATGGCGACGATATGATCATCAATGGTCAACGTATCCCTTGCACTCAGAACAAAACCATCGGCGACACCGACTGGTCTGATTGTGATGTGGTCATCGAAGCCAGCGGTGTGATGAAAACCAAAGCGCTCTTGCAAGCCTACTTGGACCAAGGCGTGAAGCGCGTCGTGGTGACAGCCCCTGTCAAAGAAGAAAGTGTGCTCAACGTGGTTATGGGCGTGAATCATGACCTATACGACCCTGCGACACACCCAATTGTCACCGCCGCATCGTGTACCACTAACTGCCTTGCGCCAGTCGTCAAAGTGATTCATGAAAAGCTGGGCATCCAACACGGCTCTATGACTACGATTCATGACATCACCAACACCCAAACCATCTTGGACGCACCACACAAAGACCTGCGTCGCGCCCGCGCCTGTGGCTCCAGCTTAATTCCAACGACCACAGGCTCAGCAACCGCAATCACGCATATCTTTCCTGAGCTGAAAGGCAAGCTGAACGGCCATGCAGTACGTGTTCCCTTAGCCAACGCCTCTTTGACGGACTGTGTGTTTGAAGTCAGCCGTCCTACGACGGAAGCGGAAGTAAACGGCTTCCTCAAAGACGCAGCTGAAGGCGAGCTGAAAGACATTTTAGGCTACGAAGAGCGTCCATTGGTGTCGGTGGATTACAAAACCGACCCACGCTCTAGCGTGATCGATGCATTGTCTACGATGGTCATCAATCAGACACAAGTGAAGCTGTATGCTTGGTACGACAACGAATGGGGCTACGCCAACCGGACCGCAGAGCTAATGCGCATGGTTGGTCGAATGGATCAAAATTAACAGGCCTGCGGTTGCTTAACCCCCTCCCAGCCTCCCCCTTAGAAAGGGGGAGGCACGAGACATTCAGCAATGCAATGCTTCAAGCTCCCTCTCCATATTTAAGGTAAGAGCAAGGAGCTGTTACTGAGGTGTTTCAAGTTCCCTCCCCTTGTTTTTTTTAAGGGGAGGGTTAGGGTGGGGTTAAGCCGCTTGAGTAAATGAAAAAATGCATTACTAAGAACTAATTAACCCCCTCCATGCCTCCCCCTTAGCAAAGAGGAAGCAGGGGGAGGAGCTTTCTCGGAGCCTTCTAGCAATGACTGCATTAGCTAATCTTTCGCCAGCGATCCGCCAATATATGGTGGTCACAGGGAATTACTGGGCGTTTACGCTTACCGACGGCGCGCTGCGCATGTTGGTGGTGCTGTATTTCTACGGGTTGGGCTACAGCCCACTCGAAATCGCCATGTTGTTTTTGTTTTACGAGATCTTTGGTGTCATAACGAACTTAGTGGGTGGCTGGCTCGGGGCTCGTCTTGGCTTAAACCGCACCATGAATATTGGACTGTTTTTGCAGATTGTTGCGTTGAGTATGCTGCTGGTGCCCGCAAGTTTCTTAACCGTCCCTTGGGTCATGGGCGCGCAGGCATTATCGGGAATCGCCAAAGACCTGAACAAAATGAGCGCGAAAAGCTCGATTAAGCTGTTAGTCCCAAGCGATGCTCAAGGCCAATTGTACAAATGGGTCGCATTGTTAACCGGTTCTAAAAACGCGCTAAAAGGCGTGGGCTTTTTCTTAGGAGGTGCGTTACTGAGTCTGTTTGGTTTTCAAGGCGCGATCCTAGGCATGGCCGTTGCACTCACCTTGGTGTGGATGGCAAGCCTATTTTCACTTAAGAAAGATCTTGGAAAAGCGAAGAATAAACCAAAATTTGGCGACATTTTCTCTAAAAGTCCCGCCGTTAACTATCTTTCTGCCGCGCGCCTATTCTTATTCGGCGCGCGCGATGTATGGTTCGTGGTAGCGCTACCGGTTTTCCTTGCCAGCACGTTTGGCTGGGACCACTGGTACGTAGGTGGTTTCTTAGCACTTTGGATCATTGCCTACGGTATCGTCCAAGGCTTTGCGCCACGCTTTACGGGCAAGGCTTCTGGCAAAGCCCCCGATGGCCGCCAAGCCCTTAGCTGGGCTCTGGCACTTGGTGTGATCCCTGCGGCGATTGCCTTAGCGCTGACCTTTGAGTGGCAAATTGAATTCGCCGTCATCGCAGGCTTACTCGCCTTCGGTGCCGTTTTTGCTATCAACTCCTCGCTACACAGCTACTTGATCGTCAGCTACGCTGGCAAAGACGGCGTCTCCCTCGACGTCGGCTTTTACTACATGGCCAACGCCATGGGCCGCCTCATCGGCACCCTACTCTCCGGCTGGCTATACCAAGACTATGGCCTCGCGGTGTGTCTCTGGGTCTCAGCAGGGTTTATAGCTTTCACCGCGTTGATCTCAGTGCGGTTGCCGAGGAATGAAGCTGGCGAATAATTCACCAGCTCAAGTTCAATATCGTATACTGATACATACATTCAAACTGGGTTTAGCGTTATGGATATCGACTCTGAATAGCACTTACTTAAAAAGCAACTTATAGAAGAGTAATGACTTACCGAGTTTTTGTTCGCAAGGAAGCAGAGCAAGATATTCGTGACTCCCTCGCGTACTACAAACGAATAAATTAACTCATCAAATGACTATGGTGGAGTCGAACGACTTCGGTTAACCCTCGTTCCATGTAAGCTTGTGTGTACGGCATGGCGTGATGTTTATGAAAATCTGCTTCGGTGGCAAAGCATTCCCACAGCATTAACTTAGTCGGCTCCTCCGTGCATTCATGCACTTCAAACAGGTAGCAACCTAATTCATTACGTGTTTGACGACATAACTCATGTATCGCAGTTCTTGTCTCTTCAATACGGTTCGTGTCGGTAATTTCAAGTTCAGCTGTGGCGAAGTAGCTGCCAGCTAGAGTCGATAACGACTGTTTGCTAGGCAACGGTGCCGAGTCTGGACTTATGCCTCGCTCTTGCAAGACATTTTGAACGGCAAACAAGCCATTGAGCGCTGCGGGAAACCCCGCATACACCGCCATTTGCATCATCACTTCGATGATTTCTTGGGGCGAGCAACCGACATTCAGAGCGCCATGGATATGAACTTTTAGCTGTGGCGCTGCATTGCCCGTGGCGGCCAATGCAGCGATGGTAGCGATCTCGCGAGACTTCAGATCCAACGCCTCACGGCTGTAGATATCGCCAAACGGAAATTCGATCAGAAGGCGTGCAAAATCCGGCGCAATGTCCTCCATCGCTTGAATCACTTTCTCCCCTTGCTCGCCATCAATTTGCGCTAACTTCTGCCAGCCCAGCTTGTATCGTTCAGAATTCATAGCCCACCTCTGTTTCTTTGCAGTTTGTAGGCGTAGCATGACATTTCTCAAAATCAGAATATTTAGCTAATAAAACAAGACAGCTTTTCAATATTGGAAAATGGATATGACATTAAATTGGGACGATTCACGGGTCTTTTTAGCGCTTGCTCGAGCAGGCACGTTAACTGCCGCCGCACAACAACTCGGCATTGGCATCGCCACACTCTCGCGTCGTATTGAACGCTTTGAAAAAGGCCTCGGCGTAGCGTTGTTCTTCCGCTCACAAATGGGTTATCAACTTACCGAAGAAGGCATTGCTTTGGTCGCCAGTGCCGAACAAATGGAAGCGGCTATGCTTGGCTTTTCTAAGCAAACATTTGATACTCAGCTTTCCGGCACTGTTCGCTTAGCCACCGCTGAGAACCTCGCGACTAAGCTAATATTGCCAAACCTTGCTCAGTTAAAACAACGGCATCCAGACTTGAACATTGAAATCGTAACCGATATCCGTACCGCGAATTTACATCGGCATGACGCGGATATCGCCTTGCGCATGACTAAGCCCACACAAGGTCATGTGTCGTTTCGTCGAGTGGGAACATTAAGCTATGGGCTTTATCAAGCACTGGAAGGTCCAACCATCGAACTCACACCAGAAGCTGCCATTGGCTGGGATAGTCACTACCAAGATCTACCGGCAGCGGTGTGGCTAAACCAAGCGCTTGACGGCAAAACACCGACATTGACCACCACCTCTGTCGCAACACAGCTAGCCGCCTGTAAAGCGGGTTTAGGCATCGCCGTACTACCAGACCTCATCACCACAGATGAAGCGGTTCGCTGTGTAAAAGCTCTGCCGGAACTATCACAACCCATCTATCTAGTGTTGCACAACGATATACGTCATAGTAAACGGGTACGTTGTGTAGCAGATTTTCTAACAGAGCTCATCGAGCAGCCTTTAACGACTTAAACTCGTCCTATTTAATAGCGATATACACCTCGACCTCATCATCGCTTTTGTAGCACTCAAAGTCAGTGGTGTACGCGCGTTCACGCTCTGGTAGCTCTGAAAAATACTGCCAAATTTCTACCCACGCATTAATCACCGACTGTGGCATCTCGCCCTTTTGCGAAAACACCATGTACTCACCCGCTTCAACTACCACGCTTTCCAAGTCGTTTGCCTCAGACAGCACATTACTGCCCGCAAGTACATCAAACTCCCCATTGGCGTCCGATTCATAATGGCAATATACACCGTAGACGATTGAGTCTGATGTTAATTTAGGAGCAATGCTCGAGCCAAACTTCTGCCAAAGCCCCCCTATTTTAACGCTGTCAGCGTTCATCTCATCCGCATTTTTCGTGCGTACTTGCACACCGGATACCGTAAATTCTTCTACATTAACGATTTGCATTACCGCACGTCCTTTTCGATAGATAAGTAGGATATTGAATGTAGCGAGGCATTCGGAGTACTGCAAATAAAAAAGGTCCTGTTGCTAGGAGCCTTCTTAAGTTCGATCAGCGTTGTACTACGCTTTTTTCCCTAAACTGGGATGTCAGTATTATGCTACTCTGCTGCAGCCATTATTCGTAACGCGACGCCGGCGGCTGCGGTGCGATTCTCAACGCCCAACTTAGGGAAAATTTGTTCCAAATGTTTATTCACGGTTCGTGGACTCATTTCTAGAATCTCTGCCACTTCGCGGTTAGTTTTACCATTGGCAATCCAGTAGAGCACATGGGACTCGCGCTCAGTCAATGCTAATTCCATCTTTAACCGCTCTGGGCCTGTTGGCAAGTTTCCATCTTCCAACTTCACCAACGCTTCTTTCTGCTCCGTGTGACCAATAAACTTCAACGCCAAAGGGTAGTCTAACCCTTTTAAGATCAAGCGGTTGCCTTCTTCAGGATGATGCCTCAACCATTCACAAACTTGCGGTG
Organism: Marinomonas atlantica; assembly: GCF_001639725.1. Classification (GTDB taxonomy): domain Bacteria; phylum Pseudomonadota; class Gammaproteobacteria; order Pseudomonadales; family Marinomonadaceae; genus Marinomonas; species Marinomonas atlantica. Next base: position 177,222 of record NZ_LTAW01000001.1, on the reverse strand, counting down.
CAAGCTGCTCAATCTGCCATAAAGGGGTCAATCGTGCTCGCGCCATTAAGGCATACGCTTGCGGTGTTGCCCAAGCCACCCCTCCCAACTCACTGAAGGTCAGTAAATATTGCCCCATACTATCCAGCGCAAATTGAGCATTGTTGCTCAGCCGAGCATTCGATAAATGCACGCGCATACGGGCAATCAGTTCATTTGGCTGAATCGGCTTGGTCAAATAGTCCACACCGCCTGCTTCTAGTCCGCGCACTATGTCATCAGTTTCACTTAGACCCGTCATAAAGATGACAGGGATACTCGAAAGACTAGGATCATTTTTCAAAGCCTGGCACGCTTCAAAGCCATCCATGTGAGGCATGATCGCATCCAATAAAATGATGTCAGGACGCATACGCTTCGCGATGGTTAACGCTTGCCGACCTTCGAGGGCGACCAGCACATCCATATCAGCGGCTTCAAGGGTGTCATGAATTAAGCTCAGGGCATCCGGTGAGTCATCAACAACCAGCACAATGTCGCGTTTATTGGTGGAATTCATCATGTCCGCTACCCGAATCAGAAGAGTGTTGTTGCAGGTATTGTTCAATACCATCGAACTGGAAACTTTGGTATAGCGCTTCCAATTGCATTCGATGCTCCGGCGCTAAAACATCGCTGTCGCTCAATTGGTCAAGTACACCACGTACACCTTTTTTATAGCCCATTTGCGCAAATGCCATTAACTCACGAATACTTTCGTGATCCGGAATCTGAGGTAAGTACCCTATCTCAGTTCCTCCATCGCTATCATCTAGCAACGAAACCTCCGAAACAGGCGAAGCCGAGTGTTGCGCTTCACCGTCTATCTCTTGATACACCCATTCCAACACAAGCCAGTGTTGAATGGCATCAAATAGAGCACTGTTTTTCACGGGTTTCACGATGTATTGGTTGAAAGCACTTTGCTCATCGGGGTGGCGCTGACTTTCTTGGGCGTCAGCCGATAGCATCACTATAGGTACACTGTAATTTTGCTCACGTAGTGTTTTCGCGAGCGTTAACCCATCCATTCCGGGCATCGAAACATCTAAAATGAACAAATCAGGAGAGCACGCATTCAGCTCGGCTAAACACGCTTGGGCGTCAGCCGCTTCAATCACATTAAAACCTATGGGTGACAAGATGTCGGAAAATAATCCGCGCACAACAGGGTCATCATCGACAATCATCACCGTACGTTGAAAACCACGATAACTCACTATTTTGCGTGATGTATGAGTAAGCTCATCACCTTGAGAGATCCAAGGCAACATTAAACTCACTTTAAACTCACTGCCTTGCCCTATCGTAGACTGAGCTTGCAGATCCCCACCCATTAGTTCAGCGAGAAGCTTCACGATCGTCAATCCTAATCCTGTACCCGGCAGGTTAGCCGTCGTCACATCACGCACTCGTTCAAATGGATCAAAGATCCGCTCAAGATGCTCTTCCTTAATACCCAAACCCGTATCACGGATAACAAACTCTGCCACTTGATTTCGATAGTTCACAACGAACATAACAGAGCCTTTTGGCGTGTATTTCACCGCATTAGACAGTAAATTGATCAATATTTGCCGCAAGCGTTTTTCATCGGTTACCACGTGGTTGGGCAATGGAGCCAGTATCTTAGTCTGGAACGAGATACCTTTAGCACGCGCTTGCATCACGAACATGCTATTGAGCTGATCAATCAGTTTCGGCAAATCCACCGTATTGCGATACAGATCAAACCGCCCTGCTTCAATTTTAGAAATATCCAGTAGACCTTCAATCAAATCAGCCAAATACAAGCCACTTCGATGAATGATATCTAAGCCATTTTGATGGCCTGAGGGCGTATTTTCTTTTTCTGATAACAACTGAGCGTAGCCAATAATAGACTGTAAAGGGGTACGTAATTCATGACTAATACCGCTAAGATAACGACTTTTCGCTTCATTTGCATGCTCTGCCTGCTCTTTCGCCCCCTGTAATGCCAGGTCCGTCTCCTTGTGGGCTTCGATTTCTCGTGTCAGTTTACGAGTCTGACGATTCGACTCTTTCTGAGCGACGACTCGGCTTTCATGTGCCAACAAAAATAACCATGACAACACACCCGACACGATCAATAAGGTAAAGAACAGCGCAAACATTGCTTCCTGCAGCAACGTTGACTCATTGACTGTTTCAGGTGCCATCTGTCGATAAATCAGCATCATTAATGCCGCATTGATAACGTTGATTACCACCAGCATCGAAGCAAAGCGACCCAAGCGTGAACTGATCGCTCGTACCAAGCGCTTTGGCAAAAACAGTTTAAGAAAATAATCGCTCTGTTGAGCAATGCTTGCTTGTGGTTTACAGCTGTCGAGACACCTTACATCCAGCGAACAACACAACGAACAAATAGGCTGCTGATACGCTGAACAAAAGCTCATATCTTCACTTTCAAATTCGTTTTCACAGATACCGCAAGTTAACGTAACAACATGATTAGGGTTCTCCTGCTTCGCTAAATCAATCAACGGCAGTAGCTCAGGGCTTTGGCGCGCGATGTAGTATTTCCCCTTCGTGAGCCATGCAAGCAAGGGGACACATACAAAACAGGCCCCAATCGAAATAAAGTGCGACAAACTTTTCGCCACCTCACCAAATAGACCTAAATAACTGAGTAAGCCCAAGCTGGTAGCAATCAACATAGACCCAGTACCGACAGGGTTAATGTCGTACAAATGAGCCCGTTTAAATTCGACATAATCGGGGCTTAAGCCCAGCGGTTTATTAATCAACAAATCCGCGGATAAGCTCGACAGCCAACTCACGGCACTGATGGCGAACACACTTAAAATCGCCCCCAGCGCTTGGTAAATCCCAAGCTCCATAAGCAGCAATGCAATAGTGACATTGAAGACCAGCCATACGACTCGCCCTGGGTGCGAATGTGTCAATCGGGAAAAGAAGTTTGACCACGCAATCGAACCTGCGTAAGCATTTGTCAGATTAATTTTCATCTGACAAATAAACACAAATACCGCCGCAAGTATCAATGCCGTGGTAGGCGATGTGGTTAAAAATAAAAAGATACGTTGGTACAGATACGTGGGATCGGTGGCTTGCAAAGCGGTTGCCCCATCGGATATCGCCAAATACGCGAGGAACGATCCGAGCAACATTTTCACCGCCCCTATAAACACCCAACCGGGGCCAGCAAGAATCAGCCAAAACCACCAACGTCGACGATTTTGTTTAGTTTTTGTAGGAAAAAATCGCAAATAGTCCACTTGTTCGCCGATCTGCGCCATCAAGGCAAACAACACCGACGCTGCCGCTCCAAACAGCACCCAATCAAAGCCCGTATCTTGGGGTAAGTGGCTCGGCACAAAATCGGACCAGCCGTAGAAGCTCTGATACTCTTGCGTCACCACCACACCAATGGCCGCGACTTGCAAAACCAGCCAAATCCATTGAGTGCCATTTTGAAAGCGACTGATCGCGCGGATTCCATGCGTCACGATGGGGATAACAAACAACGCAGACAACGCATAGCCAATGGGCAAAGGAATGCCAAGCAGTACCTCCAACGCCGAGGCTAAAATCGCCGCTTCAATCGCAAAAAAGATAAAGGTGAAGGTGGCATAAATAAGCGACGTAATCGTTGAGCCAAGATAACCAAAGCCGGCACCACGAGTCAGCAAATCAATGTCTAAGCCATGCTTAGCCGAATAGTAAGCGATCGGGAAACCCGTGATAAAGAACACTGCCAGCACCGTTAAAATCGCCGCCACCGCATTCGTGAAGCCGTAGCTGAGTGTGATCACGGCAGCCAAGCCTTCCAATGCCAAAAACGCAGCCGCACCCAGCGCAGTATGCCCGACGCGCTCAATGCTCATGGAATGACCTTGCTTAGCGGTATAACGCAGCGCGTAGTCTTCTAGCGTTTGGTCAGCGACCCACTTGTTATAGTGCCGTCGTACTTTGAATATCTTTTGTGCAGCTGCCATATCACCTCAAACCAGCAAAACGCTGAACGTTTTTCACGCTCAGCGCTGACTGGATTTACTCATCCCTTTCGGACTCGAATTATTCACTAGGCCAATGCCAGCAGCATTCCCATCAGTGCGATGACAGAACCGCCCACACGTGTCACCAGCGGTGTTCCGATACGCGCCATCCATTGACCAAAGCCAACGCCCGCGGCATGCAATAAAGCCGTCGCCAGCGCAAAACCAAGCGCGTATTGCGCACCTGATGCATTCAGCGGCATTTCCATACCGTGCGCCACGCCATGAAACATTGCAAAGCCTCCTGCAATGGCCGCGCATGCTACAACAGGCAAGCGCTTCGCCCCCAGCACTAAAGTACCGAGTACGATGACAGACAGCACGATACCTTGCTCAACAAACGGCACACTCAACCCAGCCATTGCCGCGCCACCCCCTAGTAACATCATAGCCACAAATGCGACCGGTACAGCATATAATGCACGACCACCTAAACTAGCGGCCCAGAGTCCTACTGCCACCATCGCCAATAAGTGATCTAACCCACCCAGCGGATGACTAAAACCAGACATAAAGCTCGACGTGTGCTCATGACCTGAATGCGCAAGTACTGCGCTTGAACTGACCGCTAACGCGCTTACGAGTACAATTTTCTTTATTACAGACTGCATTTTATTCCCCTTAACACATCGATTTAGCATTACACCACGGCTTTAGCAGGTGGGATTTCTTTTGCTTCCAACATACCTTCAGACACGATCAGCTGAATGATCTCGTCTAATCCCTGTGCCGCTTTTAAATTTGAAAACACAAACGGACGCTCGCCACGCTGTGCTTTTGCATCTTCGTCCATGACTTCAAGGGAAGCTCCCACGAGCGGCGCTAGGTCAATCTTGTTAATAATCAACAGGTCCGACTTAGTAATCCCTGGGCCACCTTTGCGCGGAATTTTATCCCCAGCAGAGACATCGATGACATAGATCGTGAAGTCTGATAACTCCGGACTAAACGTCGCACTGAGGTTGTCTCCTCCCGACTCCACAAACACCACATCCAACTCGCCGTGACGTTCCAACAACTGATCAATTGCCGCAAGGTTCATCGAAGCATCCTCACGAATCGCTGTATGAGGACAACCGCCAGTCTCAACACCAATAATGCGATCCGCCTCCAGTGCTTCATGACGAGTCAAAAACTTGGCGTCTTCCTGGGTATAGATATCATTGGTCACCACGGCTATGTTGTAATGCTCGCGCATGGCCGAGCACAAAGAACGTAACAGTGCAGTTTTACCTGAACCAACCGGTCCACCGACACCAACGCGTAATGTTTGCTTTGGTTTACTCATATTTCGTTCCTCTTCAAAAATGTCACACGGCTTAGACCGACTAAGATCTAAAGAGCCGCGAGTATTGTGTTTCGTGTAAACAACTGGCGATGGCGACTGCAGGCAAGCCCGCGCCAACATCGTCTTCTTCAAGCGTTTTCGCCAAGGTAATGGCATCCGATAACACAGGTTGTAATTCACCGAGCAATAACTGTGCTTGAGTTTGTCCAAGCGGCACTAATTTGGTCGCTGCGGCGATCTGGTTTTCCAGCCAAGACCACGAAAACCCTAATGCGGCGGTATCAAATTCAATTTGCCAATGAGTCGCAGCAATGGCGAACAACACCACAAAACTAATGTCTTCCAAACGCACAAACGGCGTCTCAATCTCTAAGCTACGCAGCAAACGTGCTAAGGCTTCACCCATTGCCGTATCGTTGAGGCGTAACTCTTTCGTCTCTCGACATGCCAGCACTAGATCATTAAGTTCAACAAGACGGGCTTCATCACGTTCCGCCCAAGCTGCCATCGCCAGACGCAATACAGGTAAATCCACTCGAGCCAACGATTGAAGTAGTTGCAACTGAGTCCAATCTAAGACATGTGCTTGCTTAGTCACCCAGCCACGATCAATGGCGTACTCCATACCTTGAGAAAACGCATACCCCCCCACGGGCAGGCTCACGCTACTGAGTTGCAATAAGCGCAACAGGCCATGATCAGTGGTGGTGATGTCCATGGCTATACGCCCCCGACTCTGGATTAAACACACCTTGTTCGTGACTCACGACTAACCCTAATAAGTGCAGCATTTCTTCCAGTACATGATCGGGCTTGATGCGTAACCACCGCTCTCCGACTTCGACTTTGGTGTGGCGATTGCCAAGGTGGTAACACGCTTTCGCGAAGTTCGCCCAATCCTCACAGCTAGCATGGGCAATGTCTTCAACAGCACCAACAATCTGGATCGTTTTACCACATTCGGCGCGTAGGTATTCGCCCACTAGTAGCGGTTTACCGCGGTCTAAAAACACGCGAATGTCTTCACCATTTTCACCGGTCAACTTCAAGCGTCCGCGCTCCCGTTGCTCATGGGTTAATATGACAGTGGTGTACACCTCATCGTGACAATGGGTACCGAGGCGAGTGTAAATATCTAACATAGGACGACTCCTAATCCGATCAGCGTCGCGCATTAAAACAAGTTATAAAGCTGCGACAGTGGCAAGCTTTCCGCTGGCTCACAGGTTAATAATTCGCCGTCTGCACGCACCTCATAGGTTTGCGGATCGACAGTAATATTCGGCATCCAAGCATTGTGAACCATGTCGGACTTGCCAATAGTTCGGGTGTTTTTACAGGCGACTAAGGTACGCTCCAAACCCAGATTTTGTTTGAGATCGTTGCCTAATGCGGCTTGCGAGACAAAGGTTACAGAGGTCGCCGCGCTGGCTTTGCCAAACGAACCGAACATCGGTCGGTAATGTACTGGCTGAGGCGTTGGGATAGACGCGTTCGGATCCCCCATTGGCGCACTGGCAATCATGCCGCCTTTGATAATCAGCGACGGTTTAACCGCAAAAAACGCCGGTTTCCACAACACCAAATCCGCCAATTTACCCGACTCAATCGAGCCCACTTCATGGCTGATACCATGAGCAATAGCAGGGTTAATGGTGTACTTAGCGATATAGCGTTTGGCACGGAAGTTGTCCGCCCCAAGCTCTGCGTCTTCTGGAAGTAGGCCAAATTGCTGTTTCATTTTATGGGCCGTTTGCCATGTACGCGTGACCACTTCACCCACGCGCCCCATGGCTTGGGAATCCGACGAAATCATCGAGAACGCACCACGATCATGGAAGATGTCTTCCGCAGCGATGGTTTCTTTGCGAATACGCGAATCGGCAAACGCCACGTCTTCAGGAATGTTGCTGTCCAAATGATGGCACACCATCAGCATGTCTAAATGCTCATCGACGGTATTATTAGTGTACGGGCGAGTCGGGTTGGTGGACGACGGTAAGACGTTAGTCAGTCCGGCAGCACGGATAATGTCTGGCGCATGGCCTCCGCCAGCGCCTTCGGTATGGTAGGTATGAATGACACGATCTTTAAACGCATCCAAGGTGCTGTCGACAAAGCCTGACTCATTCAAGGTATCGGTATGAATCGCCACCTGTACATCATACTTTTCAGCCACCGTTAGGCAGCAATCAATCGACGCTGGCGTCGTGCCCCAGTCTTCATGCAGCTTCAAACCACAGGCACCGGCTTCCAATTGCTCTTCCAGAGCTTCGGGCAAACTGGCATTACCTTTGCCTAAAAAACCTAAGTTCATTGGCATACTGTCCGTTGCTTGCAACATCTTGCCAAGGTACCAAGGGCCAGACGTACATGTGGTCGCATTGGTGCCCGTCGCTGGACCCGTACCGCCACCGATCATAGTCGTTACACCAGACGTCAGCGCTTCTTCGATTTGCTGTGGGCAAATAAAGTGAATATGCGCATCGATGCCCCCTGCGGTGAGAATAGAACCTTCTCCTGCAATCACTTCGGTACCGGGGCCCACCACGATATCAACATTGTCTTGTACATCAGGGTTGCCCGCTTTGCCAACTTTGAAAATGCGGCCTTCTTTGATGCCCACATCGCCTTTGACAATGCCCCAATGGTCCAGCACCAGTGCATTGGTAATCACCAAATCCACTGCCACTTCATTGGTGAGCTGGCTTTGCCCCATGCCATCGCGAATCACTTTACCACCGCCAAATTTGACCTCGTCACCATAGGTCGTAAAGTCCTTTTCCACCTGAATCCATAAATCTGTATCGCCTAAACGGACGCGATCACCTGTGGTCGGGCCGAACATCTGTGCATAGCTTTGTCTGTCCATCTCCGCCATTATTCTGCTCCCTCTGTTAAGGTGCCCATGACGTCACCACGGAATCCATAAATAGTTTTCGTGCCTGCGTATTCTACCAATTCCACCTCGCGGCCTTGGCCTGGTTCGAAACGCACCGCCGTGCCCGAGGCGATGTTTAAGCGATAACCCTTAGCTTGCTCACGCTCGAATACCAGCGCAGGATTCACTTCGTAAAAGTGGTAATGAGAGCCAATCTGTACTGGGCGATCACCGGTATTTTCAACACGTAACGTCAGCGTTTTACGGTCTTCGTTTAATGTAATCACCCCATCGGCGACCTGAATTTCACCTGGAATCATATGGCCTCCACGGCTAGTTAATCGGGTTATGCACGGTCACTAATTTGGTACCGTCTGGGAACGTCGCTTCCACTTGCACTTCGTGAATCAAGTCAGCGACACCATCCATCACCTGTTCAGCGCTTAGTAGTGTTTTACCGAACGCCATCAGCTCGGCGACGGTTTTGCCATCTCGGGCACCTTCGATAATTTCCATGGTGATAAAGGCCATGGCCTCGGGATAATTCAACTTGAGGCCGCGATTCAAACGTCGCTCGGCTAACAATGCTGCGGTAAACACCAGCAGCTTATCCTTTTCTCTTGGTAGTAATTCCATCGTTCAAACCCTTTATTCGTCGCGATAGCGCGTAATTGATTCCGTGGACAGTAGTGCTTAGGTTGCCCAAATTCTTGGAGCACAGGCTGACTTGTCGAGTAATGCTGGCCTTATAGCCTCCCAGCAAAGTGTAAACAGACGCTTCATTGTTTCGCTGTCGTGGCTCAAGCTACGAATCACGATAAAGCCATCCACTAAAGTCACCCCCGATACGCTGTCATTCACTTGGCATTGCTCACGCAGCGTCTCAAGCAAGGCGTCTGCTACCGAGATAAAAGGACCCGCTAGCATAAGACCATTGACAGGATGCCCTTGAAGCCCTGCTTTACCTGCCATAAGTGTGCGACTGTGTTCGTCTACCAGCAAACGCTCACGTAAGCGAAGACGGCCATCAATGCGCACCTGAAAGCTTTGATCGGCTTGGCCCATACCAAAATCCAGCCGATTCACAGGTAAGCCAAAGCAGGTGATTTCCCAACCGATAAAACGCGCATTACCGTGCAATTCGACGTGATTACGCAAACGAGTATTGGCATCAGGGTAAAGAATGGTTTCTTGAGGTAACCATTCCATGCTGGCATCTGTTGGTACATGCAGATGGGTCGTTTGACATTGCAACGTGCGATCAGGACGGGCTTTGTACACACGCCCTGCTCCGGGTGTGGTGATCAGTACATGAGTATCAGAGGCCTGATTGGACTTAATCACCAATTCATCGCCAGACACCAATCCACCTGGAGGGTGTAAAAGATAGATATGAGCGGTGTCTTTGCCCTCTGGATAAAACGGCTTTTGCACATACAAAGGCCCTTTGTGATCACAGGTTTTCAATACGGTGCCACGCTTACTCTTAGCAAAGCCAAGGGTAAGATACGCTTGCCACTGACTGATAGGGGCGCCTGGTTGAGGAATGTGTGCTTCTAGGACTTGGCTCATACCGCTCCTTAAGCTGACCAAAGCGGCTTATACCGCTAAGTACTGCTTGATTAGGTCGTCGTTAAGGTTTTCCATCTTGTCTGCTGCCACAATCCGCCCCTTTTCCATTAGGCGAAATTCTTTGCCAACGCGGCGCGCAAAGCCCAGCTTTTGCTCAATCAGGATCACCGTCAGACCCTCTTCGGCATTGAGCTTTAGGATGACATCACCGATTTGCTTAACGATGTTCGGCTGTATACCTTCATTTGGCTCATCTAAAATCAGCACTTTGGGCTCCAGAACCAATGCGCGTCCAATCGCCAATTGCTGCTGTTGCCCACCAGATAAGTCACCACCACGGCGGTGTAGCATCTCTTTTAATACGGGAAATAACTCAAAGATCTTTTCAGGAATCTCTTTGCTTTTACGCACCGGTAAACCAATACGCAGGTTTTCTTCAACGGTCAGCATTGGAAAGATATCGCGCCCTTGTGGCACATATCCGATGCCCGCGTAGGCGCGACGTTCTGCACTTTGTTTGTGCAAGGCGTCTTCACCCATTCGAATTTCACCGCTTTTGATCGGTAATAACCCCATAATGGTTTTCATCAAGGTGGTCTTGCCGACACCGTTACGTCCCATAATGCAAGTGATTGATCCGGGGACGATGTCTAAATCCAAATCCCAAAGGATCTGTGTACCACCGTAAAATTGACTGACTTTGTTAATGGAAATCATGGCTACGCCTCCGCTGCTTCTTCGCCGAGGTACACCTCGATCACGTCTTTATTATTCTGAATCTGGTCCATGGTTCCTTCAGCGAGCACAGACCCCTGATGAAGCACCGTTACGGTGCGCGCAATACTGCGCACAAATTCCATATCGTGTTCCACGACAATTACGGTGCGCTCTCCTGCTAACGAGGTCAGAAGCTCTGCTGTGCGCTCCGTCTCTTGTGCCGTCATACCCGCAACAGGCTCATCGATAAGCAACAAACGTGGATCCGCTGCCAATAGCATGCCAATTTCTAACCACTGTTTTTGTCCATGGGATAAGGCACCCGCTTTCATAAAACGATGTTTCTTTAGACCAATGATGGCCAACACTTCGTCAATGCGATCGATTTCGCTTGGCGACAACCTTGCAAACAAGGTTTGGATCACACGCTTGTCGGTTTTCAATGACAGCTCTAAATTGTCAAACACAGTTTGCTCTTCAAATACCGTTGGCTTCTGGAACTTTCGACCGATGCCCAGCTGAGCAATGTCGGCTTCATCCTTGGTTAGCAAATTATGAGTTTGGCCAAAGTACACAGAGCCCGCATCAGGCTTAGATTTACCGGTAATTACATCCATTAAAGTGGTTTTACCAGCGCCATTGGCACCAATTAAACAGCGCAGCTCGCCGTCATTTACGTACAAGTTCAGGTCATTTAACGCCTTAAAGCCGTCAAAACTTAGGTTTAAGCCTTCAACATAGAGAATCATTTGATTCGATACGTCGACCTTACTTTGCTTGTCTATTAGAAAAGGCCAGACTTGATCTCGACGAAACGTCTCACGTAAACCTTGCAATGAATTTTCTAACGCACTCATGATTGCACCTCCTGTTCAGCACTTTGACGACGCTTCGATTGCAACTGGCCGTAAAGCCCCATCAAACCTTTCGGTAAGAACAACGTCACAAGGACAAACAGTGCTCCCAAGGCGAACAGCCAACCATCTGGCATGATCGCGGTAAAACGCGTCTTGGCATAGTTCACCAGCAACGCTCCAATGATTGCGCCGATCAGTGTGCCGCGGCCGCCGACGGCCACCCAAATGACAATCTCAATCGAGTTAATTGGGGAAAATTCACCTGGGTTGATAATGCCGACCTGTGGCACATACAGCGCCCCAGCGACCCCAGCAATCACTGCGGAATAGACAAATAACCATACTTTGTAGCGCTCGGTACGGTAGCCGATAAAGCGCGTACGCGGCTCGGCATCACGTACCGCCAACGTCACCTTACCCAAACGAGATGATAGGATTCGCTGGCTCGCCAGTAACACCAGAGACAAGATCACAGCGGTGGCAATAAACAGCGACACACGGGTGCTGTCAGCTTGTAAATCAAAGCCAAGGATTTCTTTGAAGTCAGTTAAACCATTGTTGCCACCAAAGCCCATTTCGTTGCGGAAGAAAGCCAGCAATAACGCATAGGTCAGCGCCTGTGTCATGATCGACAAATACACCCCCGTCACACGGGAACGAAACGCCAACCAACCAAACACAAATGCCAGCAACCCAGGCACGACCACCGCCATAACCATGGCAAACCAAAACTGATCCATGCCCAGCCAAAACCACGGCAGCTCTTGCCAGTCTAAAAACACCATAAAGTCCGGTAACTCTGGGTGACCATAGACACCGCGGTCACCTATTTGGCGCATTAAATACATGCCCATGGCGTAGCCACCCAGCGCAAAGAATGCGCCATGCCCGAGACTCAAAATGCCGCAGTAGCCCCAAATGATGTCCACCGCCAACGCCAACATGGCGTAACACAAATACTTGCCTAACAAGGTGATGCTGTAGGTGCTGACATACAGTGCGGAATCTTGTGGCAACAACAGATTGGCGGCAGACGCCAACACCGTTACGCCAAGTAACAGGATCACAAACGGCAGCGTGTATTTGCCTGACGAGCGTCCTTCGGTAAACCAATTGATTAGTTTGCTCATTCTGCTGCCCTCCCTTTTTGTGGGAACAGTCCTTTAGGACGCTTCTGAATAAAGAGGATGATGAAGACCAAGACGAAAATGGCGGCCAGTACCGCCCCAGTCGTTGGCTCTAGGAATTTGTTGGCAATGCCCAAGGTAAATGCGGCCACCAAGGTACCCAGTAAGTTACCGACACCGCCGAAAACCACCACCATGAAGGAGTCAATAATGTAAGCTTGGCCTAGGTTTGGCCCGACGTTGGTCAGCTGTGATAAAGCTACCCCTGCGATCCCAGCTATGCCGGAACCTAAGCCAAAGGTCATCGCATCCACCCATTCGGTTTTCACACCCATGGCTTTGGCCATACTACGGTTTTGCGACACCGCTCGGACATTCAGCCCTAGAGAGCTTTTCTTAAGAATCATCACCAGTGCGAAAAAGACCAGCAAGGCAAACGCCAAGATGTATAAACGGTTTAGCGTTAGAGATAACACAGGGTTAATCTCCCACGAGCCGCTCATCCAGCTCGGTGTGGATACTTGACGGTTCAACGGTGAAAAGATGGTACGTACCAGCTGCTGTAAAATCAGACTGATACCGAAGGTCGCCAGCAGCGTTTCCAAAGGTCGCCCATGCAAACGACAAATGACTAAACGTTCAATCACTACGCCCATTAATCCTGAAACGAGAAAGGCGGCTGGAATCGCCACCCAAATTGAGTAGTCGATGTAATTTGGCATCAATAGCTGCACCACATACGTCGTGTACGCGCCTAGCATGATCATTTCGCCATGGGCCATATTGATGACGCCCATCACACCAAAAGTAATTGCTAACCCAATCGACGCAAGCAACAGCACCGAGCCAAGGCTCAAGCCAAAGAACAGCTGATCCACCAACGCATAACGCTCTACTTGTCGATTAATACTCACTAATGCTTGCGTCGCTGCGCTACTGAGCACAGGGTTGTCGCTGCGTTCTAAAGAAAGCAGCACATTACGAACATCGTTTTCTAAGCTATCACCTAACACGTCAATGGCCGCTAGGCGCGCACTTTGACTGCTGTTTTGATCTTGTGCAGTGTAGATCGATAACGCCGTTTGCATCATTGACCTTACATCACTGTTCGGCTCAGTCGGGTAAATGCGCTCCAAGGTTGCAAACGTCTCTCCGTCAATGTCTGCCAACAATGCGCGCACCGCACTTTCACGCACACCGGCATCGCGGGATGTCAGTTGTATGCGAGCGATCACGCCGCGGAGTAATCCACGTAGCTTATTGTTTACTTTAATCTTGCGCACCTGCTTGCTGGTTAATCCCGCAATGGTCGCTTGAGTGTAAGGGTCTTGATAAGTGTCTACACCGTTAACGTCGACTTCAACGACTAGAGTGTTGTCGTCACGGATGTAATGTAGATCTCCGGCAAGCCACGCACGAAACACAGGTAATAGGGATTCATCCCCCGTTGCTTCAAGCTGCTGCACCATGGCCGGCATCTTCGATAATTTGGTTTGCGTCAGTTGCTGTAACAACGCATCTGTCTCGGCACTCGCCGCCAACGCAGGCGTCATACAGGCGGATAAAAAGAGACAGAGTGAGAGAAAGAGTTTCACAAGAATTCTCCAGGATTGATCAGAAGTGGCGTGAGGAAAGGGCTCCCAGAATCTTCTCTGGGAGCCAAGCTTTAACCCTGGGATGCGGTTAAATTAGTAGTTCTGACCAGAACACGATTTAGTTTTCGTGTTGTAATTGCCACACTTGATTGGAGCAGTCCAATCGGCAATCAAATCTTTTGAACCCGGTAGGAAATCAGACCAAGCATCACCTGGGACCACACCGTCCGTTTCCCATACGGTCTCGAACTGTCCATCGTCTTGGATTTCGCCAATCAAGACAGGTTTACTCAAATGGTGGTTCTTGTTCATCACGGCAATACCGCCAGTTAAGTTTGGTGTCTCTTGACCGATCATTGCTTGCTCAACTTCATCGACATCGGTTGTGCCAGCTTCGGTAACGGCATTGGCCCACATGTTAAAACCAATATAGGTTGCTTCCATTGGGTCATTACTTACGCGCTCTGGGTTCTTAGTGAACGCTTGCCATTTGGTGATGAACGCTTCGTTGGCATCGGTTTCAACACTTTGAAAGTAGTTCCAAGCGGCTAAATGACCCACCAATGGTTCAGTATCCAGACCGGACAACTCTTCTTCACCAACAGAAAAGGCGACAACAGGGATGTCTTCTGAAGAAATACCTTGGTTACCTAGCTCTTTGTAGAAGGGCACGTTGGCATCACCATTGATCGTTGATACCACAGCGGTTTTCTTACCTGCGCTACCGAACTTCGCAATGTCAGAGACGATCGACTGCCAGTCAGAATGGCCAAATGGCGTGTAGTTGATCATGATGTCTTCTTCCGCCACACCCATATCTTTAAGGTAGGCTTCTAAGATTTTGTTGGTGGTGCGTGGGTAAACATAATCCGTCCCCGCAAGCACCCAACGTTCAACCCCAAGCTCGTCTTTTAAGTAATTCACCGCGGGGATCGCTTGCTGATTTGGCGCAGCGCCTGTGTAGAAAACGTTTTTAGACGACTCCTCTCCCTCGTATTGTACTGGGTAGAACATCAAGCCATTTAACTCTTCAATGACCGGTAGCACTGACTTTCGCGACACTGATGTCCAGCCACCAAAGATCACATCCACGTCTTCTTCGGTGATCAGCTCACGGGCTTTCTCTGCAAATAAAGGCCAGTTTGATGCAGGGTCAACCACCACGGCTTCAAGCTTTTTGCCCAGTAGGCCGCCTTTTTTGTTTTGTTCTTCTACCATCATCAGCACGGTATCTTTTAGCGTCGTTTCGGATATCGCCATGGTGCCTGACAGCGAATGCAACACACCAACTTTGATGGTATCTGCCGCCATAGAAGGCAGCGCGATGAGCGTTGCACCAGAGAGTGCAATGGCAGAAGCAAGCGTCTTAAGTTTCATGATTGGAGTCGTCCTTTGTGATGTTTGTTGGATTGTCCGATCAAGAGTGCTCGGCTCTGCGGCCATGCTTGTCTTAATCAGTGCATTCAGTATCCAAAAAATCACGACAACGCGGTATGCGCCAAACACACTATAGGTATACGTCATTTGACGTATACAACAACTCAAACGACCTTTGACCCGCTTGCTAGGGCACTTAAACAGCAGGCATAAAAAAGGCCCCTATTTCTAGGAGCCTTCTTAAGTCCGATTAGCGTTGTATTACGCTTTCTTAACGAACTGGGATTTCAGCATCATGTCGCCAGCGCCGTCCACTTTACAGTCGATGTCGTGGTCGCCATCAACGAAGCGTTTGATCGTTGCTTTCGTACCAACTTTAAGCACCTGTGAAGAGCCTTTTACTTTCAGGTCTTTGATTAAAGTGACTTTGTCGCCTTCGGCTAGTAGGTTGCCGTTTGAGTCTTTCAGGATGATCGCATCTTCGTCAACGACTTCTTCGTTTGGATTCCACTCGTGGGCACATTCAGGGCAGATCAACAATGGCTGATCTTCGTAAACGTACTCAGAACCACATTTAGGACATTCTGGAAGACTCATACTTCAATAACCTCAATAAGAATAGGGAATAATGTGCGCTGCATTATAACGCAATGACAATAACATGATAATGTTTTTACGACGTTAACCTTTCTTCGATTCGTCTTCTAGCGTTTCGTTTAGGTAATCCACGTCGTGATCTTCTAAATAACCACGCATCAACTGACGTACCACTTGGGATGGTGTTAAGTCTTGCGACGCGCACAGCTTCTCGAACGCCTTTTTCTTACGCGGGTCGAGCAATACAGTAAAACGGGCAGTTTTGCTTTCCATTAGGCAGCCTTAAACGTTCAATTATTATCATTTGATTATAATGATTGAGACGAGGTAAAGCGACTGATTCTATAGCGGAGAGTTTGAAGAGTAAGATATGAATCGCTAAAGTGGCGTTTTAGGTGAAGAACTCGTAACGGAGTTCTATCAGAATAGGCGTCATAGTCTAGGTCGTCATAATGATCTATTTAGCTATCATTTTTCTATACTGTGATGACCACATTTAATAGTTATAATATAACATATTTTCCAACATCAAAGAGCAACTATGAACGAGCAACCCAAAGCCATCCCGACCAACATCATCTCTGGTTTTCTTGGTGTCGGTAAAACCACAGCCATTAATGCACTCTTGGCAAACAAACCGGACGGCGAGTCTTGGGCGGTGCTGGTCAATGAATTTGGTCAAGTCGGTATCGACCAAGAAATGATGCCCACTGAAGAAGGCCTGTTCGTAAAAGAAATGGCCGGCGGCTGTATCTGCTGTGCCTTAGGTGCCTCTCTGACCCCAACGTTAAAAGCGTTAATCGAACACGCCAATCCAGACCGTTTGATCATCGAGCCTACCGGCATCGGCCACCCTGAAGGCATCATCGACACACTGATGGGACCTGCTTTTAAAGACAAACTCGATCTACGCGCCACGGTTTGCATATTAGACCCGCGTTCACTGCAACTCGAAGAAGTAGTCAACAATGAAACATTCCATGACCAGCTTAACCTTGCTGACGTTGTCATGATCAATAAATGTGACATTGCGGAAACGGACCTGATCGAGCTAGCTGAAACCAGTTTGAGCAATATGTTTCCACCCAAGCAGCACATCGCCCGCACTACCAAAGGCGTGATTGACCCATTCCTGCTCGACCTAGTACGCAATGGCCAATTGAAAGCCCAATTTCCGGAAGCACACCATCATGATCACGGTCATGAGCATCATCACCACGACCATCACCCAGCTCAGGAAACCACGCCAGAGGCCGTCGCGGAACCGAACCAACCGATACGCAAAACAGGTAACGGCAGTGGTTTATTTAGCTGCGGCTGGATCTTTCACCGCGACGACTGCTTCGACTTCTGGGCTCTGGAAAAAATCCTAACAGAACTGGACGACATTGAACGTATCAAAGGCGTGATCCGCATCGGCCATGCATGGGTGTTCTTTAACCGCGTAAAAGACGAACACGACTTCGACAAAGTGGCCTACCGCCGGGATTCACGCATCGAAATCATCAGCTCTAAAGAACTGGATTGGGAGCAACTCGAAAAAGCCATGCTGGCTTGTCAGAGTCAGGAGTAACTTCCCCAAGCCATCGCACTGTGGCCTTAACTTTCGCTTTTTTCTATCAGACAAATCCTATACTATGAACCATATACATTTTATATATGGTTCATAGTATGGGAATTATCAAAATTTCAGATCAAGTACACGATGATGTGCGCCGCTCAGCGACCGTCATGTCACGCTCTATTAATGCGCAAGCTGAGTTCTGGATCAAGATGGGACGTCTTGCTGAACGCAACCCAACACTGAGTTTCGCTGAAATCATTCAAATGGAACTGGATAAAGCAGATCTTGCTGAAGGTGAACAAGATGATACCGTGCAGGCCATCGCATGACTGATGCAGTTTTCATCAAAACACCCGACGAAATCGAATTAATGCGGGAAGCGGGACGCTTGCTAGCACAGGTGTTTAAGCACCTGGATACCTTCGTTAAAGAAGACGTCACCACCATGGCAATCAACGACGAAGTCGAACGTTATATTCGTCATGAGCTCAATGCACGCCCAGCCAGCCTAGGGCAATACGATTACCCGTACGTGTTGAATGCGTCCGTCAACGAAGTCGTCTGCCATGGTCTACCCAAAGAGCATTACGCCCTGCACCCTAGGGATACCATCAATCTGGACATCACGTTGGAAAAGAACGGTTTTATCGCCGACTCCAGCAAGATGTACGTGATGCCCAATGCAGGACCAGAGGCACGTCGCTTGGTCAAAGCCACCTATGAAGCTATGTGGCAAGGCATTAAACAGGTCAAGCCTGGGGCCACACTGGGGGACATTGGTCACGCCATCGCCAGCCATGCTCACGCCCATCAATACAGCGTAGTGCAGGAATACTGTGGTCACGGCATCGGGCGCGAAATGCACGAAGCTCCACAAGTCATGCACATGGGTCGTCCAGGCCAAGGGTTAGCGCTTCAAGCCGGCATGACCTTTACGATTGAACCCATGATCAATCAAGGCCGCGCCAAGACCAAAACCAAGAAAGACGGTTGGACGGTAGTGACCGCCGATCGCAAGTTATCAGCCCAGTGGGAACATACAATTTTGGTGACAGAATCGGGCTATGAAGTGCTGACACTGCGTGAAGAAGAGCGAGTATGAACATAGCAGAACCCTCTTTGTAGGCGATGTTCCATGCCATTCAATTGGCTTGCGCATTGTCTTGCTTCGTTCCTCAGCATCGACGCGTCAGCACCAATCAAACGCATGGAACAGAGCTTAAGTTTAACGAATGTAATGGATCTACTCCTCTCCTATTAACTGACCTTCGCGATCTCGGTTCTTGCTGGTAACTTAATTTCGCTTACGGCGACACCCAACAAGATCACCACTGCCGCGATGGCTTGTACCACATCAAGGCTTTCTCCGAAGAAGATATAGCCGCCGATGAGGGCAAATACAGGTACCAGCAGTGTCATGGGGGCGACGCTGGAGACGGAGTATTTGACGATCATTTTGTTCCAGAACCAGTAACCTAAAAGCGTGGTTGGGTACGCTTGGAAGGCGGCCGAGAACAGTACCGAGCCGTTGATGTCGGCAATAGATTGCATCACGGATGCAGGGCCGCTGACGATCAATGCCAGTAACAACAATGGGATCGGTGCGAACGCCATGCCCCAGATATTAAACGCAAAGACTTCGCGTGTTCCGGAGCGTTTCACGATTAAGCCATTGATGCTCCAAAATACTGAGGCACTCAATACCAGCGCCAACCCCAGCGGTGTGACGGTGCCGTCTTGGTGCCAGATAATCAGGCCAAGTCCTAGCAAGGCCAACAGCGAGCCAAGCACTTTGCTGACAGTGACGTGTTCTTTGAGTAAGTAACGACCCACTAACAAGCTACTGATGACGCTCATGTCTAATAATAACGAGGCCAAACCGCCGCTCAGTCCTGCGCCAACGGACAATGTGGTCAGACCCCAAACACCAACTCCGAAGGTCAACCCATAGGTCATTAAGTAACGCCATGGCACATTGGGGCGGCGTACGAAGAAGATCAATGGTAAGACCGCTAAGCTAAAGCGTAATGCTGTTAATAAAAATGGATCGATGTTGTTCACACCGAGCTTAATCACACTGAAGTTAAAGCCCCAAAGCGCCATCAGCAGCACCAGTAACAGGCTATCTTGTCGAGTCATATCCTTGTCCTCTTTGCAGGTTGGTAAGCACTTAGTATGCCGACAGACTTGCAAAGAGATCAGATTCAATTTTTAATAAAAATAAGAGTACAATTTTAGAAAATCGATTGATGACATGAACAGGTAAGCATGATGACACTGTACGAATCGTTAGCTCAAACCTTTATTGATGACATTGTAAGTGAGCGCTTACCTATTGGCTCTCGTCTGCCTGCTTTGCGTCAGCTTGCGCAACAGCAAGGCGTTAGCCTAACGACCGCGGGTAAAGCCTACGACTACTTACAGGATGGTGGCTGGATTTATGCACGCCCGCAGGCCGGCTATTTTGTTGCCAGTCGCAGCGAAGTCGCCGAGTTCCCCACACTCAAACACCCCCGTTTAACATCACGAGACCCCCGTCAATTCGCCCCCAAACAAGGCTATAACTCAGGATTAACGGGCTTTACACCGCTCGGAACTTCGTTGCTCGCGCCAGCTTTATTACCAGAAGTCGAACTCAGCCGTACCATTAAGCGCGTGACACGTCGTGCCAGCCAAACAATTTTCAGTTATCCCGAATTACAAGGTGTGGCCAGTTTACGCCTAGCTTTGTCGGAGCACTTCTTAGACAGCCATTTTGCGTTTTCTGCGCAGGAGTTAGTAATCACTAACTCCTGCTTGGATTCAGTACGCATCGCTTTGGAATGTCTAACCAACGCAGGCGATACCATCGCCGTATGCTCGCCCTGTTTCAGTGGTTTGCTGGATCTTTTGACCACGTTAAAGAGACGTATTATTGAAATCCCCGTGACGCATGAAGGCATCGACCTTGCCGCACTCGAAACGTGTTTTTCCGAGCGAAAAGTCACCGCAGCCCTACTCAGCACTACACATTTAAACCCGCTTGGTATCACGCTGCCAACAGAGCAAAAGCAAGCCATCGCGCAGCTAGCCGCGCAATATCAGATGCCGATTATTGAGGACGATGTCTACTTTGAGTTAAGTCACCACAAGGACAAGCCGCTGCCGGCAAAGTATTGGGATAAGGAAGGTTACATTTTGTGGTGCAGTTCGATTTCCAAGACATTGGCACCGGGCCTGAGATTGGGTTGGTGTTTACCCGGCCGCTACTTTGAGCCATTCTTACATCACCACAGCCAAACCAGCATGGGCGTAAACAGCCTTGTGCAGGCGTGCATTGCTGAGTTTATCTTGTGTGGAGACTACCGCCGCCATATCCATCAGGTTCGTCCAGTGCTGCAGCATCAGATCAATCAGTATCGACAGTTTCTGAGTGAGCATTTACCCAAAGAAGCTCAAATCAGCGCCCCGCAAGGAGGGATCGTACTTTGGTTACGTATTCCAATGTTGAACAGTCATGATCTGGTACAACAAGCCGAGACTCACGGTATCGACTTTCGCCAAGGCCAATGTTTCAGCACCCATCCTGACTACAATGATTGCCTACGGATTAACTGTGGCTGGCCGCTCTATCTTGAGATAGATAATCAATCTGCAGCATCGCAACTCAAGCATCTTTGCGAATTGATTGTTAAGCAAACCAACTCTTTTACTGCAACGGCCTAATGAAGAAGCCTTGGCGATGCTTTAGCAATTTCTAGGAACAAAAAAAGCCAGCGTTAAGCTGGCTTTGTTTTTCTAGGGCTAGTTATAGTGTGAACTAGCCACCTTCCCCTTTATTCACAGCCTCTTCCATGCCTCGTTTGGCTCTTGATTCAAACAGTTTGCTGATCAAAGGCATAATTAACAAGATGAAAGCAATCACAATGATCGTTAACGTAAGTGGACGTTCCCAGATGAAGTCTAAGCTACCATCAGACATGACCAATGAACGACTTAGGTTTTGTTCCATGATGCCGCCCAGTATGTAACCTAGCAACATCGGTGCCATTGGGAATTCAAGCAGTTTTAAGAACAATGCAATCACGGTAATAAACACCATCATTTGAATATCAAAGGTATTAAAACTCACCAAATAAACGCCCGTGACCGAGAAGAATAAGATCAACGGAATCAGTATTTGACGTGGAATCGCTAACAATCGTGAGATGTATGGGATCAGAGGTAAGTTCAGGATCAACAGTACCAAGTTACCGAAGTACATTGAAATGATTACAGACCAGAATACGTCTGGATTATCAACGAACAAACGTGGACCAGGCTGTACACCCGCCGCAATTAGCGCACCCAGCATGATTGCCGTCGTACCAGAGCCCGGAATACCCAAGGTAAGCAGTGGTACAAACGACCCTGTAGACGCTGCATTATTGGCTGTTTCTGGTGCTGCTAGACCACGTAATGCACCTTTACCAAACTTCAGCTTTTCTTTTGCTGACGCAAAGTTACGCTCCATACCATACGCTAAGAAAGACGCAATGGTCGCACCAGCACCCGGTAGTACACCGATGATGAAACCAAACACAGAAGATCGAGCGACGGTTGGCGCAACTTCTTTCACTTCTTCTTTGCTAAGCTTCATGCTGCCTAACGCAGCCATATCGATTTCAGGCTCTTCTTCCAAATGCTGACGTTTCATGATGGACATAATCACTTCTGTTAACGCGAAGGTCGCCATCGCCAACAATAAGAAACTCACACCATCTAATAGATCAATCGTGCCGAATGTAAAACGAGGCGCTCCGGTCATGGTGTCGATACCGACCGTCGAGATCATCAAACCGAAAACCACCATGATCATGGCCTTGATCACCTGACCTTTACCAGAAAATGCAGCGACCGCGGTCAAACCCATTACCATCAAGGCAAAGTAATCGCCTGACTGGAAACTCAATGACACTTTGGCCAGTGCTGGCGCGGCAAATAACAAAATGATGGCACCGATCGTACCGCCGGTGAACGAACAGTAAGCAGCCAATGCCAGCGCTTTACCCGCTTGGCCTTTTTGCGCTAATGGGTAGCCGTCAAACGACGTCACCACCGTACTGGCACAGCCGGGGGCATTAATCAAAATAGAGGATGTCGAACCACCAAACACCGCACCGTAATACACACCCGCCATCAAGATAATACCCGATGCTGGGTCAAGACCATACGTGATTGGTATCATCAGTGCGACCGCAGAAATCGGCCCAAGACCTGGTAACATACCGATGAACGTACCGGCGAAACAGCCGACTACCACCATCATTATATTAAATGGCATTATCGCTGTGCCAAGGCCTGTAAATATACCTTCTAACATTGTTTTACCCTCCGAACATCGTGGTAAATAAACGCCCAGGGGCTAGATAAATATCGAGTAACTGAGAGAGCGCAAACCAAATAAAGACGGCAAACGGAATCGATGCGATAAGCAATATTTTCACTCGACGCTCGCCCAACAGCCAATAACCACCAATCAAGAATAAAATGGTAGATAACAAGAACCCTACCCACTCCAGCGCAACACTGAAAAGGATAACCAGCACCAATAATTTGACCACGATTGGGAAGTCGTATCCTTTAAGGGATAAGCGATCACCTGGGTCACGGCTCGCGGTTAAGATCAAGGCAATCGACAGAATACCGCCTAAATAGGCTAATATATTGGGTAACGTTTGCGCATTGAAGGGTTGGTATTCATCACCAGGTAACATTGAAATGTCACCTGTGTAGTAACCATAGGCAGCAGACAGGCACAGAAATACCAAACCGCCAATATGATCCTTAGTAATAATCATTGGGCTCACCTTCGACGGTCCAGATGTCCGCCTATCTAGTATCATAGGAAATAAGGGGCTTCAAAGGGGGTAGAGTGTTTGAAGCCCCGAGAAAATCGCTACGAGCGTGCGATTCTTATCTTAGGAAACCAAGCTCACGCATTAGGTTACCTACAGAGACTTCTTGTGCTTCTAGGAAAGACACAAAGTCCTTACGTGGAACGAAGATTTCAGTCCAACCGTTACGGTCACGTACTGTTGCCCACTCTTCAGTTGCGTACATTTTTTCAAGCGCCGCTGCGTATTCGTCTGCTTCTGCGTCAGGTAGACCTGGCGCACCGAAGAAACCACGCCAGTTAACGAATGATGCATCGTAACCAAGTTCTTGTAGCGTCGGTACTTCAGGCGCTGTCACTGAACGAGTATCACCTGTGATGGCTAGAATACGAACTTCTCCCGCTTCCGCTAGAGCAATCGCTTCACTGAAACCTGTAGACAATACTTGTGCATCGCCAGATAGGATACCAGCCATCGCTTTACCACCTGCATCGTATGCTACGTATTTCAGTTTACGAGCATCGCCACCCGCAGCCTTAAAGGCCATCGCTGCGACTAAGTGGTCCATGCTACCACGAGCAGAGCCGCCCGCAATCGCAACAGAGCGAGGGTCTTCTTGGAAGTCAGCAACAACATCTTTGAATGTTTGGTATTTAGAGTCTTTTGGTACAACAAATGCGCCGTAGTCACCAATAACCGCGGCAACAGGCGTTAGGTCACGGAAAGATTGCGGGAATACTTTTGTCAAAGAACGAATCACGATAGGTGTAGAGTTCACCATTAACGTGTCGTGACTTTGATCTGCTTTTTCGATTAGGCTTGCGATTGCTTTACCGCCACCGCCGCCAGATAGGTTTTCGTATGAGGCGCTTTCAATCAAACCAGACTTGGTTAGGGCTTCACCCACACCACGAGCTGTACCGTCCCAACCGCCGCCGGCGCCGCCAGGGATAAGGAAATGGATTTCATCGACTTCTGCATAAGCATTGCCCATACACAGGGTAGACGCAATCGCAGCAGCTAATAAAGTAGATTTCTTACGAGCAAGAAGTTTGGAGATCATATTGTGCCTCATTTTTATATTTGTATTGAGAAAGCCAAATATAGTCACCAATTTCGCAAGAAAAAATATTATGCACTTAAAGGCTATATGGTCCTTTAAATGCATTTTGTTCATTAAGTTCACGCAAGCGTTTAAACGAACTGGGTTATCTTTGAAACAAACTTCGTTATCATAGAATAAAAAAAGAGCAACATTGATATGGCTAAAGGTTTACGTGGTTTAAAGCTGAAAACCCGCATGACCCTAATTCTCGGAATGATCGCGTTACTACAAACGGGTTTTGTGGGCGTGTTTGCTCTGAACTATCTAAGCGAATCATTGGAAGAGCAAGTCGCTGAGCGCGCACTCAATGTGGCCAAAACCATCGCCGCGATGCCAGAAATCATTAACGCAGTTGAGCAAGGCAACACCGAGTATTTACAACCCTTAAGCTTAAAGCTTGCAGACACCACTCACGCTCGGTTTGTCGTCATTGGTGATCGCCTTGGCATCCGTTTGGCTCACCCTACCCCGACGCGTATCGGCAAGCCGATGTACGATGATGAAGGTGACTTCAACGAACCTGCTTTATTAGAAGGTCTCCCCTATGTACGCAAAGCGATTGGCAGCTTAGGCGCGTCGATTCGTGGCAAAGCCCCTATTTTTGATCAAGCGGGTGAACATGTGGTCGGCATTGTGTCAGTGGGTTTTATGCTCGACACCGTCGATACCATCATTGCCCGGTATCGAACCACTTTATGGGGGGTGATCTTGTGTGCCTTTTTATTCAGTATTCTCACCGCGGTGTGGTTTTCCAATCATTTTAAGCGCGCTATTTTCGGACTGGAGCCTGAGCAAATTGGATTGTTATTTGAGGAACGCAACGCGACCCTTGAATCCATTCGTGAAGGTATTATATCGATCAACGCCGAAGGACTCATAACCACCTTTAACCAAGCAGCAGTCAATACGCTTAATCTGTCCGACAAGTCCCTATTATTGGGTAAGCCCATTCAAGATGTGCTACCCGACAGTCTACTCATTGAAGTTTTAAACGATGGCGAGCCACAATTCGACCAAGAGTTTTGGTTGGGAGATTTGTGTCTGATTACCAACCGATTACCCGTTCGACAAGATGGAAAAATAATTGGTGTGGTCTCAAGCTTTAGACCCAAAGATGAGCTCGATATGGTCAGCCGAAAACTCACCCGGATCAAGCAATATGCAGACAGTTTACGTAGCCAAACCCATGAATATTCAAACAAACTTCATACGATTGCAGGGCTAATCCAAATCGGCGCAACCAACGAAGCTTTGACCCTTATTGGTCAAGAAACGGCTAATCATCAAGCACTGATCAAGCTACTTGTGGCTGCCGTGCCCGATCCTATTTTGGCAGGTTGCTTATTAGGAAAGTATAATAGAGCCCATGAGCTTGGGCTCACCTTGAGCATTGATCCAGACAGTCATATGACTGACATTCCGTCCCGTATACCACGTGAGCACTTGGTTAGCATCATTGGCAACCTGCTGGATAACGCTTTTGAGGCGACTCTCGCACATCAAGGCACAAGCGGCGAAGTCAGTTTGACCATGACAGATTTAGGCAACGATCTAATCTTTGAAATTGAAGATCAAGGGGCTGGAGTACCTCTTGCTGAACAGGAGCGTATATTTGAAAAAGGCGTTTCTTCTAAGCAAGAGTCCGGGCATGGAATAGGACTACATTTAGTCTACAGCCTTCTCACTCGAATTGGTGGCTATGTCACAATTGACCCCGGCGATCAGGAAGGCAGCCGCTTTACTGTTTATATACCAAAACACACACCGTCTACCGATCCAGCAAAAACGATGGGAGAGAGTTCATGAGTTCTAACATACGCGTGGTTATCGCTGAAGATGACCCACAGATCGCAGAAATTCAAAAACGCTTTCTAGAGCGCATTGATGGGTTTGAACTGGTTGGCATTGCACATGGCCTCGACGAAGCCCGCGACCTGATTGACGTATTAAAGCCGGAACTGTTGTTGCTGGATGTGCACTTTCCAACAGGTACAGGGCTAGATCTACTGCGAGATATCCGTTCGGAAGACAGCTCAACCGATGTCATACTCATCACGGCCGCCCGCGAAACGGACACCCTAAGAGCGGCTTTACGTGGCGGCATCTTCGATTACATACTCAAACCCCTTGTATTCGAGCGTTTAAAAGAAGCTTTGACGAACTATGCCACACACCTTGCGAAGCTGCGTGCGATGGAAACCTTAGCACAAGTGGATGTCGACCAATTACTGCCGCGAAACGGCCAAGCTGCTCCAGCGCCGGCCGTACAACACCTTCCAAAAGGCATCGACTCGCTCACCCTAAACAAGGTTATTGAAGTGGTGAACGACACTAAAGCGTCGCTTAATGCAGAGGATATGGGCAAAGAAATCAACGCCAGTCGAACCACCGCACGCCGTTACCTTGAATATCTCGTCAGCCGCGGTGACCTAATTGCCGAAGTCAGCTACGGCAGTGTTGGGCGCCCAGAAAGACGTTATTTAAGCAAAGCTAAATAACACTGAGCGCCTAAGCGTAAAGCGAACAACACCGTCGTATGATAGGCCTGCTTTTAGGTTTAAGCGGCTTGCTGTGTCAGAGCAATACGGCGATATTGCAAGATAATTAATAGAATCAAGAAACCAACTGCTAAGCAGAACGGAAACAGGACTGTCGTCACAGAGTACGCCTCAAGAGCAATGACAGAACACACGTTCCGTAAGATCATAATGATGAAAAACACTCGACTGTCTTCAAAAGGTCGGTGGTAAGCTTTGCGGAAGGTTGGACCAAACCCAATCATATCAATGGTTGTCAGAATAACGACCGTCCATAATGGATCATTAGTAAGGTACCACAATGGCAAGGAGGCAAAGGCTGCAATTAAGAAACCCCAATCCATTCGTGTGATCGTTGCATCGCCTCGCTTTAAGTAGGCTAAGATCGCAATCAAAATAGTGACAAAGCCTGACAGCCCTATCGGCCAAGCACCAACACCGCCCTCGGCTTCCAACTGGGCAAAGAAAATAACCGTCGTAGTAATGCCCCAAATCACCCATGAAAACACGTGAGGCTTTACCTTTCCCCGAATGATCAAAGCAATGTAAGGCACAAAGCCAACCAAAGCCAAAGCAATGGCAATAACACTAAAAATAAGCTTTATATTGAATTCCATGTGCCCTCCTAACTCCCATTAACATCGTAAACCCGATTCTACCGAGTTCACTTTCAAACAGACGGACAATATACGCCAGATTTATATCAAATGTGGTCGTTTACTGGCCTGTCCTCTTAATGTCGGAGAAAGTGCAGCTGCCTGCTGATTAACAGGGCTAGATATTCGTTTAGCCAACAACTAAACAGGGGAATGGCGTCTTAAAGTCGTATCACAAGCCTAAAGACTTGGATCAGCAGCAATACTATGCACCTGAATACCACTGTCTATTTCAAATGGACGGCTATTGTATTGGGATGGATACTGACGAATACAGTTTACGAACCAACTCAGCCTGACGATTTATGCCCATTTTCGCAAACACACTTTTCAACTGAATGCGTGTCGTACCAATTGAGATACCCTTAATGTCAGCATACTCGGACAGCGTTAGCCCATCCGCCAAAGCCACGGCAATGTTCGCTTCCGCAGGGGTTAGGGAGAATAGTATTTGCACTTCTTTTGGATCGATTGACGTGGCGGATTGCATGTCTTTTAAATACACCAATGCATAAGGCAATGCGCCCTTATTATGGAAAGGCGTCAGCATAATTTCTAAGGCACTGGTGCATTCTTCTCTAACAACCAAAATGTGACGTTCAAAGCCGCTAGATTGCTCTGTGAGACGAGATAAGATATCTCGAAACGAGTGGTTAACACTGGTATTTAAAAAGCGTAAATGTTGATTGTGCAGTGTCATAACAGCACTGCTTCGAATCATTTTTTCAGCGGCTTGGCTTTCCCAGAGAACGCCGCCTTTTTCATCAATAAGCAACAGTCCCATGGAGATATGGTCAACAATACTCTCTAACAAATGCTGCTGACAGAGATTGTTTTTGAAAGCTTGTGATATTTCTAAAGCTTGCGATAGATGCGGAGCCAAAGCATATAAAAATTGCTCAATATCCGAATCATAAGGTTGGTCATCGTTACTATGTCGATGAGCAATGAGTGACAGCAAAGTATCATTCGGCAGCACGATATCAAGCATGATGGCTTTGCCAAGCCCAGCTAAAGCCAGTCGTTTTAGGAAGCCTCGAAAAACAGGGCAGTCCTCTTTAAACACATCAACATCGCGAACTACTTGTAGAGGCTGGTTTACTTCTATCAACAGCCTTGGGTTATCCGCATTGTTCACCCACTTGTCATGCAATGCTGAATGCTCAAGGGAAAAGGAATCGCGTGCTTCCCATTGCAGGTCAACGGTTCCACTGTATTGTTTTTTGATGACCTGTATCGCCACACTGGCGACGTTCATACGGGCTTTTACTTGATCCAGAACAGAAACCCAATGAGAAGGCGCTGTGATACAGCGATATATATCAGCAAAGAGCTGATTGTCTTCTTCGTATTGCATATCCACCCCGATTGATCAAACTTCGTACGGTTAGACTATTCCTTATGAACTTAAGAAACCAATACCCACTCCGAGGTATATATTTATAAGAATACCTTACACATTAAAACCAATAAGATCATTTTATAATTTCTTCTAATAATGATTGCAAACACCACTTTAAGTCGGTTTGAAATCCGCTCTATGAAGACATCAGCTATAAAAAAAGGCTTCTAAATAGAAGCCTTTTGGTTGCTCTTAAATGTATGCCCAATCGCTATTGCAAGATCTCGTACACTCGAACAATTACATAGCTTTCATCTTTTGCAGCAACTACCGTGCCGGCAAACTGCGACTGTTTAAGCCAACTGTATTTGCCATCGGGCGCAAGGAATGTTGGATTGGTCGCAATATACCATTCGTCAGCAGGTAGCTTAGGGTCATCACTCTTATTAACTGCCACACCACGGTTATCAATCACGATATTGACACCGTCATCAGTGGTAATGGAGTACAAAGCAAAAATCTCCCAAACACCGTCCGTTCGAGCTAACTGCCAATCTGCCCCACCCGGTTTTACTGTCGCTTTGAAGCCATTACGGCCTTGGAATTCACCCCCAGTAATGGGTGCAATACCACGCAAGCCTTTGGCGGTTTCACCCACTTCAATCCATTCACCTAAATCAACGATGCCTTCAAGCACCAATTCAAGCTCTGGGGTTTCTGCTTTAGGTAACGTATCTAAAGTAGGACGTACCACCTCTGCGGCAGCGTTAAAAGCCGTTACTGTCAGCGCCATCACACACCACAGTCTCAACACTTTAGAAATAGTCATAGTATGCCTCCGTTGTTGATACTTAAAGGTGCCTTAGTGAGTCTGCCAGTTAGAGACTTTATCAAAGAAAGTAAGCGTCTCTTCTTCTAGATCGAACATCTCTTCTTGTGGGAAGTAACTCAATTTCACAATCACGGTATCGGTATCTGGATCGATGTATACAAACTGCCCTTGCAGACCAATCGCTGAGAAGGCATTTGAATTAGGCATGGTCCACCACTGGTATCCATAGCCGCCCATTTTGTCATCTTCTGGTAAGACCGGATTGGTCGATTTTTTGATGTAATCTGCACTCACAATACGGTGACCATTAAATTCACCTTCGTTTAGCACCATCTGTCCAAAACGCGCCCAGTCACGCAACGTAGCGTTAAAACCAGCTCCGGTGAATTCACGGCCTACTCCTGGCTCTCCATCCATGATAAAGAAACCGTTTTGCTGCGCACCCATTGGTTCCCATAGTTTTTGAGCCGCATAAGAGGCGACATTAGTACCACCTAATACACGCTCTAACAGCCAACCCAATACAGCTGTATCGATGGTTTTATATTCGGAAACGGTGCCTGGCTCGTACTTACGTTCAAGGGAGGTGGAAGCATCCGCAAAGCGTGCCACATTTTTAACTAAGGCTAATATGTGGTTTTTAGCTGCAACGCCCGGATTAGCGAAATCATAACGTTCTTCGTAATCGACGCCAGACGTCATCTCTAGGACTTGGCGAATGGTAACGCCTGCGTAACCACTGTCAGAAAGCTCTGGAATGTAATCCGTAATCGGCTGATCTAACGATTCAATGCGTCCTTCTTCATGAGCAATGCCCACTAACACCGACGTAATGGATTTGGTCATTGACCAGCCCATGTGTCGAGTATCCGGACGCATATTATTAAGATAGTTCTCGTAGACAATTTTACCGTCTTTCATCACCAACAATGCGTTTGTATAGGTTCGATCTAGGAACTCATCAGCGCTATACGTCTCGCCGTTATACTCATAGGTTAAGTCCATCGGTTGTTCGGTTTTCACCAGCTTAGAAATATCGCCTGACCGTCCAACCTGTCGCGTATCAAATAATGTATCCATAGAGCGGAAGGAAAGAGAGTTAACGTCTCGGTCTAACATGTGCCAACGCAGCGTTTGCACGGCGACAGGAACATCTGATTCAGGACCAACATTTGCTACTAAAGGGTCAACAACATTGGCAGCGATGCTCTGTGTAGACGCTAGAGCACATGGAAGAAGGGAAACGAGGAGGACTTTTTTGAACGTTTTTATTGTCTTCATGAGAGTTCCTATTTGCTTTATGATTTTTAATTAAATACGCAACAGCACTAAGCAGATGATTAGTAGCTATCTATATTTGACCTTTACATAAAGCCCGTCATATCCCATTTGGGATAGCGGTTTAATTAGGAATATTAATGACTATAAAACTGTATTTGACTCAAAAAACGCTCTATTAATTTAACAGACTTAGATACATTATATCGGATTTTCACGTTATTTAAGCGACAATCACGTACACCTTGACGCAGATAAAATGTCATAAGCATACACCTTGGTGAGATTAATAAACTCTTCTTTGACTCGATTAATCGCTTGAGTAATCACTACCGAAATTGGATTGCTGGGTTCAACATGGCATTGAATTTTACGCAATTCCAAGCTCAACGAGGAGTAGGTTTCTACCGCTTCTTCAAAACACTCTAGTCGGCATTGCGCTTCCACAACTTTTAAATCACTAGAGACTAAGGCCGACAAAACCGCTTGCGTATCATACCAACAGCCTAACTGCTGGCGCGCACAGGCAGAGGCTTGTTTATAACAGCTAATCGCTACATGGTTTTCACAGTGCTGAAATGCTTGATCGCCCGCTACAATGTATTGCTGCCAATTTTCCATTGGATATCTCCCAAGAAATTCAGTTCGCGCAAATAATAACAATTATCATTTGAAAAAGTCTACGCGCTTCTCGAATATTTATATTGACCTATTTGCTGCCAAAGTTTGGCACGCATCCGCCAATTGCTTAATCCAAGTGTCTAACTGCAGTTCCGTTGGGCCGGTAAAACCTAACACCAGTCCCTTTGGTGCTGCGTTGGCTACTCCGTAATGATCTTGCAACCACGACAATCTTAGTCCGTTTTTTAAACAATGTTGGTTCAATTCACGACACCAATCTTCGTCAGAAAAAGCCTTTTTGACAGAGATCACGACATGCATTCCGCCCGTCGGCTTATGCCACGTAAACCAAGGGGACAGATATTGCTCTAACAGTGCGAGCAAATAGTCGCGTTTACTGCGGTAATGACGTTTCATGCGGTTAAGATGACGATAAAAAACACCACTGGCGAGAAAGTCGGTCACAACCGGCTGCAGTGTTTGCGACGCAAACAGTCCCAACGTTTTTTGGCTGTTTAACACTCGCGGAATCTGACTCAGTGGCGCCACAATGAACCCTAATCGTAGCCCTCGAAACAGCACTTTCGAAAAGCTACCAATGTAAAATATCTGTTCACGGATACCTTGACGGTGTTGAGCTGCTTGAAACCAAGGTTTGGCAACATGACCTTGATACACAAACTCATTATCATAGTCGTCTTCTATGACAAAATTATGACCTTCTGACAATGCCGAAAACCACGCTTCGCGTGTCGCAGAGCTGGCACATACGCCTAATGGATATTGACGATTCGGCGTCAGCACAGCAGCCCAAGGCTGCGCTAATCGCAGCGGCTGAACACCCTGTTCTGTGATTGCTAAGTCTTGTGTTTGCGCGGCAGAAAAACTGGCTCGTAAAGGCGGATACGTGGGGTTCTCCAACAACCAGTTTTGCACCGTATCGGACAACACATGCTGCAACAGCGACACGGCATCATGATTACCAGCGACCAAAATGATTTGTTCGGGCTTACACTCTAGTCCACGCAGGGCATATAAGTAGTCACAAATAGCTTGCTGTAATGGAGGATAACCCGCTTCATATTCACCTTTAAGCAAGCGTGGATCAGGATTCAACCATGCTCTTCGCATGCTCGCTGCCCACGCTTTGTTTGGAAACACGTTAACATCCACACCTGAGTCAAAGCGCTGTAAACTCGGCATCGTCGACTTTGGTGCGACAGTCGCAACAGGAGAGTGAAGCCACTCACGTTGCGCAACAAATACCCCTCGCTTGGGCTGGCTTGACAGCAAACCTTCCGATATTAACTGATCGTAGGTTTGCATCACGACACTGCGCGACACCCCTAACATTTGGGCCAACGCGCGACTTGATGGCAATTTATCACCGACCTTCAGACGCTCCTGCTCTATGGCACTAAGCAACTGCTGACGCAGCTGCTCGTAACGCGGCGTGCCATTGTCTTCAATGCATAATGTCAGACTTGCGATCATTTGACGCTATCCACCCTTTGTCGCTCAATTTGACCATTCCTACCTACAAAAGCACTGTTATTTGCACTGCTGATGTAGCCATTCGTTAAATTTTTCAACCACAGAACCATCCACTCTAGAGGGTGAGACGACCGAGAAATAACCATTTGACGAGTGGGTCGTAAAATCAGTGAAAGACACTAAAAGCTCTGATTCAAGCATATCATCCAATAAAGAGCGCCACCCCAAAGCGACACCTTGACCTGCAATGGCCGCCTGTACAAGCAACGTGTAATTGTCGAACTCCATCACCGTCTGTGATGGCGACCACAACATGTTGTGCTGCTCAAAGAGTTTTTCCCATACCATCCATTTTTCTTCAGGTTCCGCATACAACTTCAACAATGGCGCTCGAGTGAGATCCTCAAGCGTATTAAAAGGACCATACTCTTCTAACAGCTTCGGGCTACACACCGGGACCACTTCCTCTTCAAACAGCTTTTTAGCCACAAAGCCTTTGTGTCTTCCATCACTAAAAAGAATCGCCAGATCAATATCTTGCAGCGCCACATCGGCATTGCTTTGCGAGGTCTGCAAGCGAATTTCTACGTCTGGGTAAAGACGACGAAAGTCCGGTAATCGCGGCATTAGCCAATACGCGGCAAAAGCAAAATCGGTCGCGACATTGATTCGCGGGGCTTTGTTTTTGTTGCGGATATAGCTGATCACTTTGCGGATCTCATTGAAGCTAGACTGGGTCGTTTTCAGCAAGATATGACCTTCATCCGTCAACTCAACCCCACGATAAACACGCCGAAATAGTGGCGTATTTAGAAACTGCTCTAATGCCTTCACTTGCTGGCTAATAGCCGGTTGAGTAGTGCCCAATTCACGGGCGGCGGCCGTAAAGCTTAGGTGGCGCGCGGAGGATTCAAATACCACAAGCATTTGTAAAGGCGGCATGTCGCTTTCAGATAACATAAGCTCAACTAATCCCACTCATAAATTTTTGGTTAGTTTACAGCATAACTAATAACGTTCAATCTAGCACGCATAAGGAATTCAGCGCTGAAACAAACATTAACCAAACTTATTTATAAGAGTCATCTGGAGTTTTGCAAAATGTCTCAAAAGCAGCCCAACATACTATTTATCATGGCCGACCAAATGGCCGCCTCTGCGCTGCCATTTTATGGTGGCAAAACAGCCAAAGTTCCACATTTAGCATCACTGGCGGAACGTGGTGTTGTCTTTGATTCAGCTTATACCAATAGCCCGCTTTGTGCGCCTTCTCGCTATGTTTTGATGACAGGCCAATTACCAACTCGCATTGGCGCTTGGGACAATGCGGCCGATTTTCCAGCCGATATTCCAACGTTCCCGTACTACTTACGCGAGCGCGGTTACCACACGGCGCTCACGGGTAAGATGCACTTCTGTGGTCCAGATCAGCTACACGGTTTTGAGCAGCGTTTAACCACCGATATCTACCCTGCAGACTATGGCTGGTTTCCTAATTGGGACGACCCAGATACACGCCCAACGTGGTACCACAACATGGCTTCCGTGACGGATGCTGGCACCTGTGTGCGCAGTAACCAACTCGACTTTGATGACGAAGTGGTGTTTCACGCTGAGCGTTATCTATACGACTACGCACGTGGTAAACAAGACCGTCCATTCTGTCTAACCGTCTCCATGACGCACCCACACGACCCTTATGCCATTACACAAGAGTATTGGGATCGTTACGACCACGATGACATCGATCTGCCAAAAGTTCGCATTCCGGAAGCAGAGCAAGACCCTCATTCTCGTCGTCTGCAAGATGTATTTGCCTACTACGATCAAGACATCAGCGATGATGACATTCGTAACGCCCGTCACGCTTACTACGGCGCTTGCAGCTACGTCGATGACCAAGTAGGCCGCGTGCTTAAAGCGTTGAAAGAGTGTGGCTTAGAAGACGATACCATCATTGTTTTCTCTGGCGACCACGGCGACATGCTGGGTGAACGCGACCTGTGGTTCAAAATGTCGTACTTCGAAGGTTCTGCTCGCGTGCCATTGATTGTATGTGCACCGAATCGTTTTGAACCTAAGCGCGTGAAAGAATCCGTCTCCACTATGGACTTACTACCCACTTTCGTGGACTGGGCGACAGACAACCAAGGCACCGAGTTTGCGATGCCGATTGATGGCCGTACATTGACCCCACATGTGGAAGGCAAAACGGGCGGACACGACGAAGTGATCGGCGAATATTGCGGCGAAGGCGCCATTGCGCCGTTGTTTATGATCCGTCGCGGTCAGTACAAATACGTACATTGCTGCATCGATCCAGACCAGCTGTACGATCTAGAGAAAGATCCGCTAGAGCTGACTAATTTGGCTAACGACCCAGCTCACGCTGAGACCGTTAAAGCGTTCCGCGATGAAGCCCTGCAACGCTGGGATTCCGACGCGATTACAGAAGCGGTCAAAATCAGCCAGCGTCGTCGTCGCTTAATCGTACGCGCAGTAAGCCAAGGCGAAACGAACATCGCATGGGACCATCAGCCACATTTCCCAGCCACCGAAATGTACATGCGTAACCATATTGACTTAGACGACTTGGAAGCAAAATCTCGCTACCCACGCGTCGTTTAATGCCGTCCAAAAACGCGTCCTGATGGGCGCGTTTTTGCTCTATTACTACCCTTGTATAAGGCCGAATATCGATAAACCCCAACGTAGACCTACTCACATAAAAAATATCCCAGAGGAACCGACTGATGAAAAAGATAAGCCTACAAAAAACGCTGCTTGCCGCGCTTGTTTCTACCACCGCTAGCGGCGCTTTCGCGGCGGTACCAGAGCAATGCCAAACGGTCACTATGACTGACCCAGGCTGGACTGATATTAGTGCAACCAATGGCTTCGCTACGACAGTATTAGAAGCGCTTGGCTACAAAACGGACATCAAATTATTAGCGGTTCCAATTGGTTTTGAGAGTATTAAAAACGGGGAGATAGATGTTTTCTTAGGCAACTGGATGCCGGCTCAAAGCACTTTCATTGAAAAGTACGCCGACAATTTAGATGTCATCCGTACCAACCTAACCGGCGTAAAATTCACGCTAGCGGTGCCTGAATACATGTACGACAAAGGAGTGCAGGACTTTAAAGACCTGAACAATTTCGCTAAAGACTTCGGCGAGCGTATTTATGGCATTGGAGCAGGCTCACCTGCCAACCAAAACCTAATGAATATGATCGACAAAAACGATTTTGACTTAGGGGACTGGCGCGTTGTTGAATCTGGCGAGCAAGCCATGCTGTCGCAAGTAGCGCGCGCGGTCAAACGCGAAAAAGGCATTGTGTTCCTAGCTTGGGAGCCGCACCCAATGAATGTTAATTTTGATCTTAAATATCTATCCGGTGGCGACGATTACTTTGGTCCAAACTACGGTGGTGCCACCATTCATACGGTAACTCGTAAAGACTACGCCAGTGAATGCCACAACGTCACTCAGTTGCTAAAAAATATGGAATTCACGTTAGACATGGAAAACACCGCGATTGCCATGGCCAGTGACGGACTGTCTCCAAATGACGCCGCAAGCCAATGGTTAGTACAGAACCCAGAGGTGCTAGATGCTTGGTTAAAAGACGTATCCACAACATCTGGCCAACCAGGTTTAGTCGCTGTAAAAAGTGCTCTAGGCCTGTAAAAAAATCACGTATATAGCCCATTAATAACACCGCTAGCGTTAGCCCATCTTCGGATGGGCTTTTTTTACACCACAATCTGGACCGGTAAAATAGTTAAAAACTGGCTATTTTTAACACCGCCAACTACTCGTATCCTAATCTCATTCGCCACATTTACATAGGATATTGAACATGAGCGACACCTTGAAAACTTCCAACAGTACCGTCAAAAGAGGACCGAAGCGGGCTCAGTACGATGTCGCGACGGCGCATAAAATTATCGATGACACACTCATTTGCCATGTCGGTCAACAGATGAACGACCAAGTGTTTGTCACACCAACCTGTCATTGGCGTGAAGGGGACTACCTCTACTGGCACGGCCATGGCAAAGCACGTAATACCCATGGCGCGAGTAAAACGGCAGCCAAAGTCTGCATCAATATTTGTGAGTTAGACGGGTTAGTACTGGCGCGCTCGGCATTTCATCATACGGTAAACTATCGCTCCGTGACTTTGTTTGGCGTCCCAGAAAACATTGAAGATTATGACGAAAAAATGCGCCATTTTGAGCTCTTTGTGAACAAGGTTTCACCTGAGCGTTGGTCACAGCTGCGTCCTGTCACCGACCAAGAAGTCAATGCGACCAGTTTAGTCCGCATAAAAATCGACGAAGCCAGTGTCAAACTTAGAGCCGAGGGTGCAATTGATGACGCTGAAGACATGGACTGGCCTGTGTGGGCCGGTGTGATGCCTCTTGAAAAGCACTGGCAACCAGTGCAACAAGATAGCCACCAAACTGAGACTTACCCTGAACCAATACCACCTAAAGCATTTTAGGCATAACCCATCCAACACGGCCAGAACAAAATCAGCATTCTGGCTGTGTTGGATGCTAGTCGCATCTTTCTTCGTAACCTTTCTTTAACATCATCGGCTGACGAAACGTCGATGGCTAATCGACATTCTCGTCGTTAAATACGGAAATCCGGCAGAGTTCTTGCTTGCTACCTTCTCTATGGGCTCAACATTTCATACACTGACCCAGATGGCTCTACGCGCCATCAATGTTTTCACTGTATCTGTTTTCGTCCACTTTTTTCTGTAGATCCCAGCATGACTATTGAAATTTCGAGCCAATATATTTTTCTTGCAGGCTTGCTCGCACTGCTCAGCATTTTAGCGAGCGTATTGTCGAGCCGTTTAGGCACACCGTTGCTATTAGTGTTCTTAGTCATCGGAATGTTGGCTGGAGAAGACGGGATTGGCGGGATTCAATTTGATGATTCGGGGCTAGCTTTCTTATTTGGTAACCTCGCTCTAGCCACCATTCTGCTCGACGGTGGTTTGGGTACTCGACGTGAATCGTTCGCGATTAGTTTAAAGCCCGCCTTTTTATTAGCTACGGTAGGCGTGCTGCTGACGGCTGGGATAACGGCTTCAGCGGTGTATTGGTTGTTTGGACTGCCATGGAAAGAGAGCCTACTGCTCGGTGCCATCATTGGCTCAACCGATGCCGCCGCGGTATTTGGCTTAATTCGTAACGCAGGCTTACGCATTAAGGAACGAACGGGGGCAACCCTTGAAGTGGAATCAGGTGCCAACGACCCGATGGCCATTTTCTTGACGATCACCATGGTCAGCTTGATCAGCAACCCGGAACAGGGCCTTGGCTGGCCCATATTGGTCAAGTTTATTCAACAAATGGGGCTGGGGCTAACCATTGGTGTATTGGGCGGTTTGCTGCTCAAACGGGTGCTACCAAAACTGCATTTAGCCAGCTCGTTGTACCCGCTTTTAGTCACCAGTGCGGGACTGAGTATTTTTGGCATCACCAACTTATGGGGCGGCAGCGGTTTCCTCGCCATCTATATTGTTGGCGTTATTTTAGGTAACTCGAATAACATGCCCTACAAACGTGATGTTCACCGTTTCCATGATGGTATGGCGTGGCTCAGCCAAATAGGTATGTTCTTGATGCTTGGCCTATTGGTCACACCGAGCGACATTGCTCCTGTTATATTACCGGCTTTGGCTATCGGCGCGGTATTAATCTTTATTGCACGTCCTGTGGCGGTACTAATATCGTTATTGCCGTTTCATTTTCCGTGGCGAGAACAGCTGTTTATCAGCTGGTGTGGCTTACGCGGCGCCGTGCCGATCATCCTTGCTATGTATCCATCTTTGTCTGGAGTCGAGCAAACCCCCGTTTACTTTAATTTCGTTTTTGTTGTGGTCATCATGTCGCTGGTTTTACAAGGCTGGACCATCCCTCAAGTCGCACGTTGGCTCAAGATCGAGCTACCGGACAAAGAAGCGACACCAAAAGCGTTTAGCATTACCTTTGATGACTACAATAATCGCCATATTTTGATTTACGAAGTACCTGATGACAGTGACCTGGTAGGGTGTTCTGTGGAATCACTACCGTCGACACCATATTCACGACCAATGGGCGTGATGCGTGGTGGACAACTGCTGGTCGAATACGATGAAGTGTTACGTGGAACAGACAAAGCAGCGTTTTTCTCTCAATTAGAAAATGACTCCGAGCTGAACCGATATTTCACCCCAGGCCAACGCATGCAACAAACTTCCATGAGTCAGTTTTATGGTGACTTTGTGGTCAACAGTGATGCAAAAATGCGCGACATTGCCTACGTCTACTTTTTCAGAGTTGAAGAGGCGTACCTCGATAGCAGTGTGAAAGAGTTCTTTCAAGAGAAATTCCACGGACGAGTCGTGATCGGCGACCGTTACCGCTTTGGCGAGATCGAATTGACGGTCAGAGAGTTTGAAAACGGTGAAATCAGCAAGTTTGGTCTTAAAATCATTCGTCAGAAGTAAGCATTTAAACGTTTACGTCATGATCACCCAGCGCTTCATGGCGCGCCGAAAATTGCTGACATCGTAGAAGCATAACGTGTCAGCAATTTGCTCAGAGCTGTAGCCTAATACATGAGCGTAATGATGACTTAGTAAGGCGCGCACGCTGTCGACTTGCTTCTGATAACTGGTGCGATGCGCTTTTAACTTGCGCTTCAGGGTTGCAGGACTCATCGCCAGCCGGTCGGCCATGTGCTGCAGTGACGGCATATCGGTTACCTGCTCCAGTAAGTAACTTTGTATGGCCCCAAGAAAGCTCGCAGGGACACTTCCAATCTGCTGACACGTCATCTGATAAAGGCTATCAGAAGCGTGAATAAACGGCTGCGTCAACTGTGCTTTAGGAATCGTCAAACAAGCAAACGCGGCGTGCTGCACATCCCCCAATAGCCAGTGGCTTTGACACTCCGAATTTAGTGCTGGCGATAAGCTGTTTAGCTCATAACGCCATTGGCGACCGTCGACGCCTTGCCCTAACCAGCAG
Organism: Marinomonas atlantica; assembly: GCF_001639725.1. Taxonomy (GTDB): domain Bacteria; phylum Pseudomonadota; class Gammaproteobacteria; order Pseudomonadales; family Marinomonadaceae; genus Marinomonas; species Marinomonas atlantica. Next base: position 136,824 of record NZ_LTAW01000001.1, on the reverse strand, counting down.
AGCGCAGAACGCAATGCTTCCATGGTTGCCACAAACAATGTATTACGCTCGTAAGCGTCTAACAGTACACCTTGGGCATCGCTGAAATACCAGTGCAAATGACCCACACTGGTCAATGAAGTGATGTGGACCAGTGGCGACCACAGTGCTTGAGTGTGTTCTAAAAAACCCAACGCTCGCGCCACATCTGGGGCATACATTAAACCGGCGCTGTACTGCACTAAATTGCTGGGCAAAAGTTGCTGCCCGAGCCGCAATGCTAAATCGGGGTGAGTCGTCATAGCGCTGGTATTGCGATACAGCTGGGCCAGCTGCGTCGCCGAAAGCGTGACATCTGGACACTGTAAATCGTTTTGAAAGAGTTTGGTTTTACGCAGGAAAACATCAAGATGTTCGCCATTTTGGAGCATAAAATCGGTTAATTGCGCCGACCCAGCCTGTAAAGGCAGATACGAGTCGTGGTTTTCGCGCCATTCAGTCATCACTTAAGCGACTTGTACATCAGTCACTGAGTGGCGTGACCGAATGCCATCGCACTCATCCGAGAGAGTCTTTTGTACACACTGAACTTTGTCTCGCAACGCTCGCTCGCTCAAAACGCCCTCAATCAATACCGTACACGCTTTGACGTGCAAATGGCTGGCTAACACACGCTTCTCGCCATGAAAGCGCATCGCACGCAGCAGCAAGACCACATCATTGATTTGTTCTTGCGCAATCGGATTAGAGCAAAACAGCGCATAGCTCTCGCCCGTTAAATGGAATACCTTGATCGACTCAGGAACGTTCCACAGCAACATTTCCGCCAACAAAAAGCGTAGTTTACTGGTATCAGACACCGACAAAGGGGGTTGATTCGTGGTTTCGGGGGTCGCTCGCAACAGCACTAACGTGGACTGTCGATTCGGTGCTTGATCAATGGCGTTCACAAGCCCAGCCCAAGAGGGCAGCAAACTGTCCTCGTTTAGCGGTGGCTGATTCTGAAACGCTGGCGCCCGCTTGCCTAGATAGTGGTCCAATTGACGCTGCTCGCGATACCAAAATAACAGCCCAATCGCCAAGGCCGCTAATCCAAGAGGAAAAGATTCCACCCAGCCATCCCAATGCATGTGCGCCGGAATCAAAAACATTTCATCCATCACATCCTGCAAGCACGCCACATACATACCAAGAAAACCGAATGCGAGCCAATTGGTTGTGTGACCTTTCTTACGGGTCGCTAACACGATCATCATCCAAAATACGGAAAACAGTGCGAAACCACCTTCTCCGGCAATGTCTAACCAAGTCCATTCAGAAGTGGGAATGAATGCTCCCGCCGCACTGTTTGCCAATAGAATCAATGTTGTAGCAACCGGAATAGACATTAGCCAAACCCAATGCAAACTGACTAACTTAATAAACTTATGGGTATTTAGGGCGACATAATGTAGGTGTCGAATCATATAACTCTCCTAGAAACTGTACCGTTTTGTACTCCGATCACATGACATTTATGTGACAACCAAAGTCCGATCGGCTCACAGAAGACGCTAATTTTTATCAAACAACAGAATCTGGCGTTAAATATCGTCTGTTCATGCTGATAAAACACCGCTAAACCCCAGTCAAATAAGCTCAAACAGCGTCGATCTCCCACGAAACCTCCCTTATAAAGAGTTTGGGGATGATACCTGTCACAAATCTGCCATGAGTAGGTCGTACTGTGCCTGCATCGCTTTTCTTAAGACACATTTTTGGAGCATGACCATGAGCTTTTTCAAACCCACACTGATCGCCACAGCCATTCTGGCCGCTAATAGTAGTTACGCCGTTGTCACGGACACCAGCTATGAAGACATTGCCGACAGTGCGGTCTGGCAGTCCAGCGATCAGCAACAGTCTCTATTGATCGCGACCCTTGAGGGCGATGGCATTGCTGTGTATGACGCGCAAGGCAAAGAACGCCAGCGTATCGAAGGCGTTGAAGCCATGGGAGCGGACGTGCGTTATGGCATTCAAGCAGCGAATGGTGCACGCATCGACATTGCAGCCATCGCGCTGCCAGACGAAGACGCAATTGGCTTTTACCGTATTGATCCAGAGAGTAGTACCCCTTTAACAAAGCTAAATCAGCTGTCTGTTTCCATGACACCCGAAGGCGTATGTTTGGGTAAAAACGCAACGACCAGCGCATTATTTGTCGCCGCTTACGATGAAGAAGGTACCGTTAAGCAATACAAGTTAGGCTTCTATGGACATCAGATACAAAGCATTATCAACAATACTGACGGCCCGTTACCGGTTCGTATTACTCAAGTGGGCGGAGAGTTAAGCGCCTGCGCCATCGACGATGCCACCAGCACGCTATACATTGCCGAGCAAAATGTCGGCATCTGGGTGTACGGCGCCGATCCTGAAAATGTCAAAGACCGTACTTTGGTTGACGTGGTCGCCCCCATTGGCCAGTTACAAGAAATCGAAGACATGGACATTCTTTACTCTGCCGAAGGCAAAGGGGCCTTAGTGGTCGCAGACGAAGGCCAAGGCTTTTTACTCTACGACCGCGAATCGCACGCCTTCATCAATAGATTTGCGGTCGACAACATCGAAGAAGCCAAATTAATCACCACAGCCAGCAACCAGCTGTGGCTCGGCAACACAGAATTGGACGCACCGGTTTATCAGACATTATCGTGGTCAGAGCTGAAAACCTTGTCTGGCTATGATGTCACTAACGCCATCACGCCCCGTCAGCTAGAGATCACCGGTGTTGAACTGGTGCCCGCGAAAGCCGAAACAAAAGCCGTGGCGAACGGTGGCGATGCAGCCGATGATCCGGCTTTGTGGATCAATCAAGAGCATCCAGAAAAGAGTCTTATCATTGCCACCAACAAAAAAGGCGGCTTGATGGCATACAACCTATCCGGTGAAGAGGTTCAATACCTAGAAGGTGGTCGACCAAATAACGTTGATCTACGCCAAGACCTACGCGACGCCCAAGGCAACACACTAACGTTGGCGGCCGCGTCAAATCGCGACTTAAACACGATCGCTCTTTACACCATTGATGGCAGCAACACCCCGATTAAACCTCTGCCAGTGAAGCAGGGTCCCGTTCACTCGGAAGCACCAGAGCTGCTGTCTAACGTCGACGAAGTGTACGGCCTCTGTATGTCTCGCGGTGAAGACGGTACGCCGTACGTGTTTGTAAACGGCAAAGATGGGCAGATTGAACAATGGCGCATCGGCGTCGACCAGGGTGTCGCAGAAGGCAAGCGAGTCCGCACCTTGCAGGTGGCCACGCAACCAGAAGGTTGTGTCGTCGATGACGCGACTCAAACGCTTTATGTTGGCGAAGAAGACCACGCGATCTGGTCGTTTGATGCGCGCCCTGATGGTCATGATAAAGCCACCTTGTTTGCCAAGGTCGATGGCGAGCACTTGATTGATGATATCGAAGGTCTAACGCTGTATCAGACCGCGCAACAAAACCTGCTGATCGCTTCAAGCCAAGGCAATAATACCTATGCCGTGTTCGATTTAAACAACAACGGTGCGTTTGTGAAAAGCTTCGCTATTGTCGGCGATGACGCATTGGGCACGGATGGCGCGACGGATACCGATGGTATTCACGCGGTATCCGCGAACTTAGGTAAAGACTACCCTAATGGTCTGTTTATCGCGCAAGACTGGTACAACATTGACCACCAATACCAAGTCGAGAATCAAAATTTCAAGATTGTAGATTGGGATGCGATCCAAGCCATTTTGAAATAAAAAATCGCGGCTTCTATTAGTCACAAAGACGGCCTCACATGAGGACGTCTTTGTGTCGCAATGGCACAGTAGATAATTGAAAAGCTGCACCATGCCAACTCGGCATTCTTAGCAAAGAGGACAAAAAACAGAGATCATTCTCTGAAATTCGCACCAATACGAAGCTTTAGCAAGCAAAGTGCACCAAATATGAGCATTTCTTGACCTTTTCCTATTGCCAAATCCCACAGAATCGCTAGGCTTAGCCCCCTTCATTGCTTCCTCAGGAAGCATGTAATGCTTCTAGGACTCTTTAAGAGCCCATTCCCCCTGCAAATAACGACAAATAACCGGGAGTGCCTAATGGCAACACTTATCGATTCTTTGAACACCCTATTCTGGGGCTATATTCTGATTTATGGCCTGTTAGCAGTCGGCGTGTTCTTTACCCTACGTTTGGGTTTCATTCAGATTCGCCACTTTCCAGAATTTATTCGTACCGTTTTCAAAGCCCCTCAAGCTGACCGCGGCGGAATTACCCCTTTCCAAGCACTGTGTACCAGTCTGGCATCACGTGTTGGTACGGGTAACCTTGCTGGCGTCGCGGTTGCATTGGCATTAGGCGGTGCTGGTGCGATTTTCTGGATGTGGGTCGTCGCTTTGATCGGCATGGCAACAGCCTACGCTGAGAGTACCTTAGCGCAGCTGTACAAAGTGCGTGACCAAAATGGTCAGCTACGTGGTGGCCCTGCGTTTTACATCAGTAAAGGCTTAAAAGCCCCTTGGGCAGGCGCGGTCTTCTCGCTGGCATTGATCCTAGCGTTTGGCTTGGTCTTCAATGCTGTTCAAGCCAACTCGATTGCCGGTGCAATGGAAGGTGCGTTCGGTATTCCAAAGCTGACCACAGGCTTGATCATCATGGCCTTAGCCGCGATCGTGATTTTTGGCGGCATTCGTAAAATCGCTCGTTTTGCTGAAATCGTTGTGCCATTTATGGCCATTGCCTACTTGCTGTTGGCCTTGTTCGTTATTGCGATGAACATCACCGAAGTGCCGGCCATGTTTGCGCTGATCTTCAAGAGTGCCTTTGGTATCGAGCAAGCAGCTGGTGGTGTGGCGGGTGCCCTATTAAACGGTGTGAAACGCGGCCTGTTCTCTAACGAAGCCGGTATGGGTTCTGCTCCGAACATTGCGGCGGTTGCAACCCCTAACCCGCATCACCCATCGTCACAAGGTATGGTTCAGGCACTGGGTGTCTTCATTGATACGCTACTGATCTGTACGGCGACGGCACTGATGATCTTGTTATCTGGTGTACTTGGTAACGGCGAGTCAGGCATTGTACTGACTCAGACTGCTTTGTCTCACCACATCGGTGGCGCAGGTCATTACTTTGTTGCGATTGCGATCTTCTTCTTCGCCTTCACGTCGATCATTGGTAACTACAGCTACGCGGAAAACGCCCTAACCTACCTAAAATGGGCCAGCAAACCGGGTATCTTTATTCTACGCATCTTAGCGCTGGCGATGATTCCTTGGGGCGCTTACGAAAGTGTTGCGATGGTATTCAATGCCGCCGATGCGGCGATGGGTCTAATGGCGACAATCAACTTAATCGCAATCGTATTGCTGTCCGGTCTGGTTGTGAAACTGACCAAAGATTACTTCGAGCAAAACAAAACGCATACACCGACGTTTAACTCGGACGACTATCCAGAAGTCCAGAAAGACATCGACCTAAGTGTGTGGGACGAGAAACCAAAACAAGACTAATCCAGTCTCTGGAAAAGCAAAAAAGCGGTTGGCATAAGCCAACCGCTTTTTTTATACCTGTTAACCAGACTACCCAACATTCCGTTTAAATAAATACTTAAATAATGTCATCACACGTTTAGCAACAAGTGCTCACGTTCCCAAGAGCTAATTACGCGGTTAAACGTTTCAAACTCACTGCGTTTCACCCCCATATAGGCGGTCACAAAATCATTGCCTAAGATGTCACACAGTGGCTCGCAATCTTCCAACAAACGCAGACCTTCTTCGAGCGTTCGAGCAATCTCAACTTCAGGGTATTCCGAAGGTGGCTCATTACCTTGTATCGGGTCAGTGGGGTTGAGCTGTTGTTTCATACCAAGATATCCACAGGCCAGTGTCGCGGCGATCGCAAGATAAGGGTTACAGTCCGCACCAGGGAAACGGTTTTCGATGCGTGTCGCTTCAGGCACAGCATAGGGAATACGCAACCCGGCCGTACGGTTATCAAACCCCCAGTTCATGTTGATCGGCGCCGCCATCTCTGGTGAGAATCGACGATAGGAATTTACATTCGGCGCAAAGAACGAAATCGCATTGGGCGTATATCGCTGTAAGCCTCCCAAATAATGATAAAACAGCGCACTGGGCTCGCCGTTATCATCAAACACATTTCTGCCCGTCTTGGCATCAATAAGACTTTGATGAATGTGCATGGAGCTACCAGGCTCATTCCTCATAGGTTTCGCCATAAACGTGGCATAAACCCCATGTTTCAACGCGGCTTCACGCAAAGTACGTTTGAATACAAAAACTTGATCGGCTAAATCCAAAGGGTCACCGTGGATAAAGTTGATCTCCATCTGGGCCGCACCCGATTCATGAATCAAAGTATCGACGTCTAGGTTCTGTGCTTCACAGTAACTGTAGAGTGTGTCGATGATGGTATTGAACTCATTCACTGCATCAATGCTGTAGGAACGTCTAGAAGTCTCACGTTTACCAGAGCGACCAGCCGCAGGTTTCAGCTCATAATCAGGGTCGGTGTTTGGATCAATCAGGTAAAACTCCACCTCGGGTGCAATCACCGGTTGCCAGCCTTCTTTCTCATACAAAGACAAGATGTGGCGCAATATGGTGCGACTGGAAAGTGGGTGCAAGCGACCGTCCGTGGTGTAACAATCATTAATCACTTGCGCTGTCGGTTCATCTGCCCAAGGCACCATGCGCAAGGTATTTGGGTCAGGCTTGAGTACCATATCGCGGTCACTGGCGTCGACAATATCGTAGTGGTTATCGGCCCAATCTCCGGTGACACTTTGTACTAACACGGTTTCAGGAAGGCGTCCGGTTTTCTCTGCCAAGAACTTAAATGTTGGATAGAACTTGCCTCGGGCATTACCTGTCATGTCTGCTAACGTTGATTCGACTTCCGTAATGGCGTGCTCTTTTAAAAACGTCTCGAATTCTGTCATAACTCACCTTACGTGGACGGCCTTGAACATCATACAAAGCCGTACTTTGCTCTTGCGATCTGTTTGTATTGGGTTATGCTTGGCAATAAACCGAACAATACTTCGGTTTAACCATATTTTAGATTACGGGTTAAATCAACCATATCAGTTACATCGATATCAGAAAGTGATGACACATTTATAAACTGACGAAGCAACCAATTTTTAGGCTTTGATAGCAACAGGAGTGTCCTTGTTTGAGCACACATGAAACGTCTTATTACACCGCTACCGCCGCAAAAATTAAAGAGCATCCCCAGCTTGTCGGCGAACACAGCAGTGATATTTGCATCATTGGTGGCGGCTTTACCGGCACCTCTGCGGCGTTGCATTTGGCACAAGCGGGCTTTAACGTCACCATACTCGAAGCGAATAAAATAGGCTGGGGGGCCTCCGGACGTAACGGTGGACAACTTTGCCCAGGTCACAACATGAGCCATACGGATATCGCCAAACAAGTCGGCAGAGCGACAGCCGACATATTGTGGCAGAGCTCAGTTGACTCAGTGGCCTTGGTTAAATCTTTAATCAACGCCTATCAGATCGACTGCGACCTGACCGATGGCGTCTTACACGTCGCAAATAAAGCGAGGCATGCCCAAGAGATACAAGCGGCCGTCGACTATAAACACTCCACGTTGCATTACGAGGCTGTTGAATACCTTGATGCGAGCGCCGTTGCCCAAACACTGGGCACCGACCGTTATCACGGGGGCGAGTGGTACAAAGAAGGCGCTCACATCCACCCGTTAAATTTTGCATTGGGATTGGCCGACGCAGCGCAATCTCATGGGGCTCAGCTGTATGAAGATTCTGAGGTCATCGAATACACGACGGGACCGCGACCTGTGATCACCACGGCGAAAGGGCAAGTAACCTGTCGTTATGTCTTGTTTGCCTGCAACGGCTATCTAGGACACCTAAATGGCCCAGCGGCACGTAAAATCATGCCGATCAACAATTTCATCATCGCCACTGACCCCTTGCCTGAGGCTGTAGCAAATCGTATCAACCCGCACCGCTTGGCCGTTGCCGATTCAAAATTCGTGGTGAACTATTACCGCCTATCTAAAGATAGGCGCATGCTATGGGGCGGCGGTGAAAACTACAGCGCCCGCTTTCCAACAGACATCGCCAGTTTCGTTAAAAAGCACATGCTGCAAACCTATCCCGAGCTAGGCGACTATCAAATTGACTACGCTTGGGGCGGTACATTAGCCATCACACTCAATCGTATGCCACACATAGCACGTCAAGAAGACAATATCTTTGTGGCACATGGCTACTCAGGTCATGGTGTGGCCATGGCCACTTATGCAGGTGCTATCTTTGCCAAAGCCGTGCAAGGCTCACTGGAAGGCATCGATGCGTTTGAGCGGCTGCCGATGCGAGACTTCCCTGGTGGCACGCTATTACGCTGGCCCGGCTTAGTCGCAGGTATGCTCTATTATTCTATGCTCGACCGGTTACCCTAGCGCCACAAACCACGTGCTGACACTGAACAAAGATATTCAGTGTGAAATCGGAAGTGTATAATTTCAGTCTACGACTCACCGTCATTAGCTAACAAGGATGCCACCTCATTATGGCCAAGCCCAACGAGACGATGAAAACCCTGCAATCTGTTTCTCCACGCAGCGAGCCGGTACAATCGCGCTCGATTAAACGCACACAACAGATTTTAGATGTCACCAGTGAACTGCTCGAAACGGTTGGTTTAAATGACTTAAATACGGCGATCATCGCTAAAGAAGTGGGGATCTCCGTTGGTTCTCTGTATCACTATTTTCCTAACAAGCAGGCCATTTTATACGCCATGGGCAAAACTTGGCTCGACAGTATCGAGGTCGTACTGAAAGAAATTCAAGAGTGGAATTTAGAAGCGCTGAGCCTATCGGAATTCATCGATCAGGTGGTCGATATCAACCTGCATACCTACCGCCAGCAGCGCGCGGTACTGCGACTAGTACAAGCGATGTTCTCCGTGCCTGAACTGCGTGAGCTCGACGAGCGTCATGACGACATGGTGATCTCGCAAATGTCGAAAGTCTTTAAACGCATTGGTTTGAAAAAGCATATCCGAGAGCGTGAGCGAATTGCTCGTTTATACCTTGAATTCACACACAGCACCTACCTAGTTGTGGTAAACCAAAACGAGCGCCGTGCCTTACGTACCCTTGAAGACCTGAAACTGATGCTAACCAGCCTGCTGGCGCACCACCTAAAAGCAACCGACTGATCGTACCTTCTTAACAGAAAAGCCTTGAGACACTATGTGTTCAAGACTTTTCTCGTCCTTGGCTTAATGGTTCTTTTCAAGCGCTAGGTAGTTATCAATGCCTGATATCTGGTCTTCCGCATGATGATTTACATACAATACCGTTGTTTCATGGCCTGCGCAGATTTTCTCAATCAACGCTAGCACCAGCTGGCGGTTCATGTCGTCCAACCCTAAGCACGGCTCGTCTAGGATCAATAATGACGGGTGTTTGACCATGGCACGAGCAATCAGTAACAAACGCTGATCGCCGTATGAAAGCTTATTAAACGGCTGATCAGCACGGTCTTTCATACCGAGCAGCGCAAGCCACTCATCGGCAATCTTTTTCTGATTATCCGTCGATTTTGAGTACATACCGATACTGTCGTAGAAGCCAGAAATAATCACGTTTTTACAGCTCACGCTGACGCGGTATTCCCACTGCAACGACGTCGAAACATACCCAATAAACTGTTTAATCTGCCAGATGCTTTCACCGTTACCACGCTGAAAACCAAACACAAAAATATCGTTGCTGTAACACTGCGGATGGTCACCAGTAATCAATGACAATACGCCCGTTTTACCGCTGCCGTTGGGGCCGCTTAACTGCCAATGCTTACCCGGTTCAATCGTCCAATTGAGCTTGTCGACAATCACCGTTTCATCGTATTTTATGGTGGCATCGGTGAGCTTTACCAGCGGTTGAGCAGGGTCGAGGCTTGGGAACTTAGACGCTGAATCCGGCGCGGGCACTTGCAGATCGGTGGTCTTCAGATGCAGCAGTTGGTACAACTCCGAAAAGGCGCTTTTATCCTGACGATCCACTTTGAACGCTAATAGGCCGCAATCATCGGCGGCTTTTTCTAAGTACGCCACATGGGTAATAAAGTCGGGCATTTCGTCAAAGCGGTTCAGCACCATCACCATCGGCGTGGTATCGATAATCGACGCCAAGTGCTGCTGTAACATCGCCAAGGTATCCACGTCCAAACCATCAAATGGCTCGTCTAAAATCAGTAAATCTGGCTTGCTGGAAAGCGCGCGGATCAACATCACTTTACGGGTTTCACCGGTCGATAACTTACGAAACGCACGGTCTAATAAATGGCTTAGACCAAACTTCTCAACTAAATCAGCGGCCAACTCAGGATCGGCACACGCTTCAAAAATCATCTCTTGAACAGGCGTTCCTAACGAAATGACATCCATAATGTCGGCGTCGTCTTTTTTCAGCTCTTTGGCAATCAACTCGGCTTGCGCTTCAAAGGACACCAAGCCTACGCGGCTCGGCACGCCGGATAACGTACCTTGCTCGATATCGCCAACGCCCGCCAACACCGCCGCCAGAGCCGACTTCCCTGAACCATTGGTGCCGGTAATGACCCAGTGCTGGTTCGGCTCAATCGTCCAGTTGATGTGATGTAGGTGAAAGCGATCATCAAAGTTAACGCTCAGATCGTCTAAGCAGATGGCAGTATCCATGAGAGATTCCTTTTCAAAGACTAAAACAAAAAGTAACGCGACAAAAAAGCCGAGTGCTCAATGAGTCACTCGGCTTTTTAAGCGTTTAATTTCTAAGGGAAATTAAACGATTTTTTTCATGTCAGCCATATGGCCACGTAATACAGAACCGATCGCTTCAACTGGGTGAGAACGTAGTGCTGTGTTTACTTCGATTAGGCGAGCGTTATCAACGCCGTTGTCATCAGAAGAAAGACCTTTACCGATCACGTCAGTTTTGATGTCTTTCATGAAGTCAGCCAATAGAGGTAGACACGCGTGGTTGTATAGGTAACAACCGTACTCAGCTGTATCAGAGATCGTCGCGTTCATTTCGTAAAGTTTCTTACGAGCGATTGTGTTCGCGATTAGCGGAGTTTCGTGTAGAGACTCGTAGTAAGCAGATTCAGCGATGATGCCGGCAGCTGTCATTGTTTCGAATGCTAGCTCAACGCCCGCTTTAACCATAGCAACCATCAAGATACCGTTGTCGAAGAACTCTTGCTCAGAGATTTCAACGTCACCCGCTGGTGTTTTCTCGAAGTTAGTTTCAGCAGTGTCTGCACGCCATTGTAGAAGGTTCTTATCATCGTTCGCCCAGTCTTCCATCATCACGCGAGAGAAAGTGCCGTCGATGATGTCATCTTGGTGCTTGTTGTAAAGTGGGCGCATGATCACTTTAAGCTCTTCCGCTAGATCGAATGCTTTGATCTTAGCTGGGTTAGAAAGACGGTCTAGCATGTTAGTCACGCCGCCGTACTTAAGTGCTTCAGTGATGGTTTCCCAACCGTACTGGATTAGGCGAGATGCGTAACCTGCGTCAACACCTTCTTCAACCATTTTGTCGAAGCAAAGGATCGAACCAGTTTGCAACATACCACAAAGGATCGTTTGCTCACCCATAAGGTCAGACTTAACTTCCGCGATGAAAGAAGACATTAGAACGCCTGCTTTGTGACCGCCAGTACCAACAGCGTACGCTTTTGCTAGTGCAAGACCTTCGCCTTTAGGATCGTTGTCTTCGTGAACAGCGATAAGTGTTGGCACACCGAAGCCACGAACGTATTCTGCACGTACTTCAGAACCAGGACACTTAGGCGCTACCATGATTACTGTTAGGTCGTCACGGATTTGCATGCCTTCTTCCACGATGTTGAAACCGTGAGAGTAAGATAGGCAAGCGCCTTCTTTCATAAGAGGCATAACCGCTTTAACAACTGGTGTGTGTTGCTTATCAGGCGTTAGGTTAAGAACAACGTCCGCCGTTGGGATCAAATCTTCGTAAGTGCCTACAACGAAACCGTTTTCAGTCGCGTTTTTCCAAGACTGACGCTTTTGCTCAATCGCTTCAGGACGTAGCGCGTAAGACACGTCTAGGCCAGAATCACGTAGGTTAAGACCTTGGTTAAGACCTTGTGCACCACAACCGATAACAACTAGTTTTTTGCCTTTAAGCGCTTCTACGCCATCAGAGAATTCAGAGCTGTCCATAAAACGACATTTTGCTAGTTGAGCTAATTGCTCACGTAGCGGCAAAGTATTGAAGTAGTTAGCCATGGTAAACACATCCTAAAATTTTATGTTTAAAGTACCGACATCTAAACACGCCGATATTAAAAAAGAGTGACACAAACACGCCTTGAACAAATAAGACCGTGTTGCGAGTGGGATCAATGTATAGAAGCGCAACCCTTTCGTAAATTGATATATTTGCAATATAACGTCCCATTTTTTGCAAAACAGAGCTATCATAGGATCTATGAACACAAAAGCACTTAAACAATTCCTCGCGTTAGCGGAAACACTCCACTTTGGCCGCGCCAGTGACGAGTGCCACATCAGCATTTCCGCCCTGTCCCGTAACATCCGAAGCTTAGAAGAAGAGCTGGGGGTCGACTTATTTAATCGGGACAACCGTACCGTCGCACTGACTCGCGAGGGTAAGCGCTTTGTTAAATACGCACGGGAAACCACCAGCCAGTGGAACTTAATTCGTCACGAGTTAACCGACAACTCTGATCAACTGAGTGGTGAAATCAGCATCTATTGCTCCGTCACCGCCAGTTACAGCTTTCTATTCGAACTATTGAACCGCTTTCGTCAGGTACACCCACATATTGAAATCAAGCTACACACCGGCGACCCAGACAAAGCCATCACACGCATTTTAGATGGCATCGAAGAAATCACCATCGCCGCCCGCCCAGTGTCCATACATCGAGGTCTGGCGTTTAAACCCATTACCAAATCCCCCTTGGTATTTATCGCGCCCGTCGAGCAACAACCCAACGTACCTACGACGTCACCCACTACCTTACAAGATTGGGAAAAAATACCGATGATCGTGTCAGAAGGCGGTGTCTCGCGTATTCGCGTAGACGATTGGTTTAGCGAACTCAACATCACACCGAATATCTACGCGCAAGTCGCTGGTAATGAAGCGATCGTCAGCATGGTGAGTCTAGGGTTTGGCATCGGCGTAGTACCGAAAATCGTACTGGATAACAGCCCATTGATGGAACGGGTACAGATTTTAGACGTACAACCCGAACTGGAACCGTACGACATCGGCTTGTTTACGTTAAAGAAAAGCCTGAAAAACCCACTGGTGGAAGCGTTCTGGGAACTGATGTAGTGATCAAAGCACATACGCATCAAAACAGTCGCATTAGTCTGCAAGAATGAGGCAACGCTAATCCAAACTGGCTTAGATTAGCCGATTATGCAAAAGCTAGGGGGTTGAGAAACAGTAAGTTGGGATAGGGGCAGATTATTTTTCATCTGACCCGGATTATTATATGGTTCAATCTATAACAAGTATGTCAATTATTTTGGGAATGTAAGATGCTGACTAAAATTACAGCATTTGAAAATGCGACAGGCGTTAAATGTAAAGATTTTGTGTTCGTGCTCATATTCTCAGAATTACTTTGGAATGTGGGCTTAGCTCTTATGTTAATAGACAGGGGCATGATGATAGAGTGGGAGTGGAGTATAGAAGTCTTATCGAAATATTCAGCTGCTTTTGACTCTCTGAATTTTTCATTATCTACTCTATTTATACTAGGTTTTCTCATAAATAGAGTAGGAAGCATTATAACATCTGGCTATGTCTTACTTTTTCAAAAAAAAGACTCTTTATTGTCGAAGCCTGTTGCCGTTTTCGCCTGGTTAGATCTTTCCATCGCGCTAGCTGTGACTTTTGCTTTTTTTGTCCCAACGTTGAATAAGTCAATAATGTTACTGGTAGGGATTTTATCAGTTATATTTTTATTCATTTTAAAATATTTTTTCATAAAGTTTAGTGTTAATAAAAATATTAGTTAGGAATACCAGACCAATGCAAACTAAAACACCCAAAAACGATGAGCATTTTTATACATTTAAATCCGTTGAAGATGATGACGTTGATAAATTGCTTGAGCTAGAAGAAATCGTTTGGAAAGAGCAAGGGTGCTCCAGAGAAATGATCACATCTCGAATTCAAACATTTCAAGAAGGCCAAATCATTGCTGTTACACCAACAGGTGAAGTCGTCGGTTATATTGGTACTCAATTTGTAAACGATCTTTCTGACAGCTGCCACACATGGAATCAAATCACGGACTTTGGAACAATAAAAAACTCTCATGTGAAGTCTGGCAACTACATGTTTGGTATCAGTCTAACAGCTCATCCTCAGCACCCAGGTGTTGGGATGCAATTGCAGCTGAAAGCCGGGGTAATAGGTGTCAAACATAGAAAACACGGCTGCTTCCTTGGTAGTCGTGTTCCAAAATTTCATATGGGCTCTGCTGATTACTCCATAGAAGAGTGGGTACATGGAAAAAATGATCGCTCTCGTGATCGAGAAGTAAGATACTACCAACGTGCTGGATTTAACATCGTGAAGGTAATACCTGATTATTTTCCTGATCCTGAAAGCCTTAACTATGGGGCATTAATGTTCAATACAAATCCATTTAGGTTCTTACCATTCCCTACTATATGGGCAAATCTTATCCATCGTTATGGGCATCGTCTATTCAAATAAATATGAAGAAGACATTCGTAATGTTTAAGCAAGACACACAGGTTTATAAAACAACTATTCTAATAACCACTACAAACGATATGCATTTCTGTTTACTGGGCTATTTTTTATCTGACCCCAATTATTATTCTGATTTCCAAGTATGTCCAACACCTACAAGTCTCCGATTTATTGGAGATATTTCTGTTATCCCTTGAAGATTATTTTTCATCTGACCCTAATTATTCCAAATGCGCTATAACGCCAAGCTCTCCGCAATATGTGTCCGCGTGCAGCTTTTTGTTATAGCTTAACTCTGGATCGGAGTACATAACTCGATTAAGATGCCAGACGGACAACGAACGTAAGAAACAACTTGCCCCCAAGGTTTTGTTTCAGGTGACTTTAACTCAACTGCACCATATTGTATTGCGCGCTGATGTATGCCACTAACATCATCGGTTATGAGTGCTATTTCAATGCCTAATGGTTTTTCTGAATCAGTAGAACTTATATATCCGCCAGAGAAGTTTGATAGTCCTAATTCATGAGATGCGAAAGCCAGAACTGTTTCACCCGTATCCAATTCACCATAGTCATTTTCGTCAGTGATAAAGCGTCGTGTCATTTCAAATGCTTTCTCAAAGAATGACAAGGCTATATCCACATCACGCACATAATTGATTGTATATCCGAATTTCACCATTCGATAGTTTCCTTTAGTTGTTCACTGCTTGACTAACAAAGTACTCGACGTTTTTTTGAACGACATCGTCATTTTCGTATATCTTTATGTGCCGCCTCTTTTTACCAGCACCCTCCAAGATCGAATAATTATCAATAAAGTCCGCGCCATTACTGAACTCAATTGAAACATGTTCTTTATATGAATAAATGCCTCCTATCAACGCATCTGACACGTTAAAGACCAGACCACCATATTTAACACCTTCAACTAATTCTTCATTGGCCCTTAAGAAGATATCTCTTATTGCAATCACCATATCAAACTGCTCAGAGGATATGGACTGTATATCAGAAAGGAAATCGTTTACTTTGTCGCTCGTTGAAATATTCATATTTTTCATACTCCGGATGCTGAAGAGCTATAACATTTTATTAATGCGCACGCTCGTTTATCCAATAAACCGTGCGTGCGTATTATTCTGGTTTAGCTACTTGTATCAATCACATTAACCCTTTGATTTATTTAATATAAACCATAAAAACATATTTACTCTTCGCATAATCCGGCCTGCTTGTTTTTATAAATAACCGTGCGAGTTAAGGAGGGGAGAAGATGTGCGGGTTCTCGTCTTCCTTGACGCTATGCTGACACCCTAATCTATTTTCAAATGAGTGCCAATAAAAATAGGCTGAAAGAGTTGAACCCTGCTCATTGACATCCAGGGTGCTGGCTTGTACCCGATACAATCGGGTCGTACAAACGCCTTGCTAGCGATGCCATGCGTTTGATTAGCGCTGACGGTCTCGGAACGAGACATTGCACAAGCGAAGGAAATGCATGGCTGCTCCAGCCAGCAGATGAGAAGCGGAGCAGAGGCGGATTGCCTCGCGCAACGAGGTACAACTTGTCCCCGATACAATCGGGTCGTACAAGCGCCTTGCTAAGCGATGCCATGCGTTTGATTCGCGCTGACGGTCTCGGCACGAGACATTGCGCAAGCGAATGAATTGCATGGCAGCGCATGCCAGCAGTAATTCGGCGAAGCTCATTGTTGCTGAGAACGCTAGTTTTTTCCCACGCGCAGCGAGGCCGTTTATAGGGGGTTTTAGATGAAACGCAGCAGATAACAATATCCCCTAGGCATTACCTAGTCGGGGGTATATGTTCCATATTGTGTTTCAAGGTAGTTTTTAAGTCATAACAATTATTCTACTAATCGGGAACACGTCATGGAACAAGTCATTAAGGTAATGAAAGCCATTCATCCTAAGCGACATCTGTTGCTCTCTATATTAATTACGCTCGCCGCTATTGCTCTATTTTGGTCACTGTCGGTCAACCACTCACCGGGGGAAGAGTGGGGTATTCAATCTCTATTTCCCACACTGTTCGTCCTCGCGATTGCTCTGATATCACGCGCGCCGTTTGAATCTCTACTGATCGGTGTTGTCGCCGGTTTAATCATGCTGGACAACACAACGGTGGTCACGTCATTCACGGATACTATTTCTGCTGTCATGGGCAACGACACCATTGTCTGGGTAGTGTTGGTCTGTGGTTTGATGGGCGGGTTGATTGTGCTACTGGAAAAAAGCGGCTGTCTTAATAGCTTCAGTGACTGGCTCAAAGGGCGCATAAAGTCCCGTCGCCAATCGTTATTAACGACCTTTTTTATCGGTTTAGTGGTTTTCATAGACGACTATTTAAACTGTCTAGCCGTCTCGTCTACGGTTAAAAAAGTCACCGACCATTACAAAGTATCCCGTGAAAAACTGGCGTACATCATCGACTCGACGGCGGCGCCAATGTGTATCTTGGTGCCTGTGTCTACTTGGGCGGTGTTCTTCTCTGGTCTGTTAGAAGAAAACGACTTAGCCGCTACAGGCAAAGGTCTTAGCGTTTATATGTCGGCAATCCCATTCATGGTCTATGGCTGGGTTGCACTGGTAGTGGTGTTCTTGGTTGCCAGTGGCATGCTGGGTAACTTCGGCCCGATGAAGAAAGCTGAACAGCGCGCGATGAATGGTCAGCCATTGCCGGATGACTACACTGGGGACAACATGGAAGCGGCTGCACCTGAATACCGCAAAACCAGCAACTTGGTCGGCATGCTTAACTTTATCGTCCCTATGTTGATCCTTATTGGTGCCACCATCTACTACGATATTGACCTTTTGAAAGGGATTATCGTCACGCTCGCCATCACTGTAGCAATGTACTATGTGCAAGGCTTGCTTTCATTAGAAGATCAAATGAAGGGCATCTTTGAAGGCTTTAAAGTGATGCTGTACCCACTTTCGACGGTAATCGCCGGTTTTATGCTTAAAAGCGTGAACGATGACTTGGGCATGACCAGCTACATAGTGAGCGTTGTAGCACCACTGATGACGGCAGAATTGATGCCTGCACTGGTATTTGTCGTAATGGCCGCCGTGGTCTTTGGTACCGCTTCAAGCTGGGGATCGTTCATCATTGCCATTCCAATCGTGGTACCAATTGCTTTGGGCGTAGATGCCAATATGGCATTGATCATTGGTGCCCTGTTGTCGGCGTCATCATTCGGTAGCCATGCGTGTTTCTTCAGTGACTCGACGGTGCTCGCGGCCCAAGGTGCAGGTTGTTCGCCTATGTCGCACGCGCTTACTCAACTCCCGTATGTCGCCATCGGCGCCGTTATAAGCTTCGCTATCTTTGTTGTACTGGGCTACACCGTTTAGCAAGCACATACCTCTCAACGCAAAAACCAGAGCGCTCACTCTGGTTTTTTGAATCTAAAGTCCGTCATTTTTCCAACGTCATATCAATGTGCTCAATACCGTCTTCCAAATACATCGTCGACGAGGGCTGAAAACCGTGGCGCTGATAAAAAGCGGACAAATGATGCTGCGCACCGATCTCGATCGACTCATTAGGCCATAGCGTTTCACAGGCCTTTAACGCCTCTTGCAACAATTGATGCCCCAAACCCCCTCCACGATGCTTTTCTGAAATCGCCACCCGACCAATACTGACCGAAGGGTAGCTCAGCCCTTGAGGCAATAGACGCGCGCACGCAACAAGCACCTCTCTTTGATAGCCTAATAGATGATGTACCCCTTGATGGTGGTCTTTATCATCCAGCTCGGCATAAGCACACTGTTGCTCAACAACGAACACATCCACTCTGAGTTTGAGCATTTGGTACAACTGCAAGGTTGTCAGCTGAGAGAAACGTCTAATTTGCCAATTGATCATGTTATGTCTTCTTTCGAGTTTGTTGACTTGAAATTAAGGGTAAGGATGCCCCGGCTCACAGTCCAACAAACAGTGTCATTTTTAACGACCTTGAATAACGAAATTCAGCAAAGGTCGTTAAACTTCCACGCACAGCGAGATCGTACAACGCGTCCTCGATACAATCGGGTCGTACAAAAGTCTTGCTAAGAGGTGCCATGCGTTTTGATTCGCGCAGACGCTCTCGGCACGAGACATTGCGCAAGCGAAGGAAATGTATGGCATCTCTAGCCAGAAATTTAGAAGTGAGCAGGACGGGTTCCCTTGCGCAGCGGGGTCGTACAACGTGTCCCCGATACAATCGGGTTGTACAAAAACCTTGCGAAAAGGTGCCATGCGTTTTGATTCGCGCAGACGGTCTCGGCACGAGACATTGCGCAAGCGAATGAATTGCATGGCAACTAAAATCAGCGAATTAGAAGGGGAGGCGGGGGAGAATCCTCGCACGGCGCGGTCTTACAACGTGTCCCCCGAAGAATCGGGTCGTACAAAAGCCTTACTGAGAGATTCCATGCGTTTTGATTCGTGATGACGGTCTCGGCACGAGACATTGCGCAAGCGAATGAAATGTCATGGATTCTCTCTAAGACTCTTCCCCTAAGAGGATTTGGCTTTTAGGAATTGTCCGATCCAAGCCATGAGTTGAGGGCTTTGAATGTCGTCTTGTGCCACACTATGACGTGCTTTGCTGGCGACTTCAGACGTTAACGTAACCCCATCATACAGCTCGATCAGTTCGTTTTCGTATTGCTTCGAAAACTCTGGATGACCTTGGAAGGTCAATATACGATCTTGATAAATAAGCCCTGCATGCTGACAGAAGTCACTGGTTAAAAACGTCTCTAGCTTCTCTGGTTTCTCAAGCACTTGGTCTTGGTGAAACGCACAGAACGCAATGTCTTTTTGGCCTACTGGCGTATCAAATCCATCCACGACTTGGTAGTGATGAACCCCCACGCCCCAGCCGTTTTGGAATTTTGCCACACGACCACCCAATGCTCGGGCAATCACTTGATGCCCAAAGCAGATACCGACCAAGACTTGGCCTTTAGCATCCACCTCGCGAATAAAATCACACAGCTGAAGAATCCACGGCTCATCGCCGTAGGCATCCGATTTAGAGCCCGTAATGAGCCAACCATCACACACATCGATGCTGGCTGGAAACTCATCTAGGCGTACGTCGAAGATTTCAAACGCGAGCTCAGGTTCATGCGCTTGAAGCTGTTGTGCAAACATTTGAGCGTAAGTCGGATACTGCGACTGCAATACCTCGGGGGTAATGCCCGCCGCGAGAATACCTATTTTCATTGACTATCTTCCTCTAACTAACCGCAATTAGGGCCCTTGAGATGGATTTTGACGACATCGTGATCAGAACCGCCAGCGATCAAAATACGCATGCATTACGTTTTATTTTGGGCCCCATTATAGGCCAACCATGATTGGCCTATTCCAGTTGTGACATTATTTTTTTGTTTGCTTATAAATAGGCTTCATATTCTACATTGGATATGCGCGCATAAATTTTTTGTTGTTCCTGTTCTTTTGCTGAGCCATAAACGCGGACAAATTCAGGCCCTAAGTAATCCAATAAAAAGGCGCTATCTAGGAACGATTCAGACGCTAACTCCCATCGATTAGGCAGTGCTTCAAAGCGTTCAGACATTGCGTAGGCATCGCCTTCAATAGGTTCTGGTGGCGACATTTTCGCTTCAATACCATGTAGGGCAGCGCCCAGCACGGCGGCTAAAACAAGGTAAGGGTTCGCATCAGCACCCGAAACACGGTGCTCAATACGGCGGGCAATGTTTTCGCTTTCCGGTATACGAACCGCTACGGTGCGGTTTTCATAGCCCCAGCTGGCGAAGGTGGGTGCATGAGCGCCATTCTGAAAACGGCGATAAGAGTTTAAATGCGGCGCAAACACCAACATAGAATCTGACATGTGATTCAGCAGTCCGGCAACGGCTTGTTTTAATAAACCTGAGCCTTCTTCCGTGCCATTGTCGAACACGTTATTACCTTGCTCATCCAGCAAGCTGAAATGTACGTGGAAGCCATTACCACTCTTATCCGCGTACGGTTTCGCCATGAAGGTCGCGCCGAAATCATGTTGGCGAGCCACGCCTTTGATTAAACGCTTGAACATGATCGCGTGGTCCGCAGCAAGTACCGCATCATCGGTGTGCTTCATATTAATTTCGAATTGACCTGGGCCTAACTCCGAAATGATCGTATCCGCTGGAATGCCTTGCGCTTCACAGGCGGCACGTACTTCGGCGAAAAAGCCTTCTAGGCCATCCATTTCTTCAATGGAATAACAATCTGTCTTGCTAAGACGGCAGCCATTGCCATCAACAATGACCGGTGGCGAAGGGACACGCTTGGCTTCAGACGAGCCATCCAACAGATAAAACTCTAATTCTGTTGCAACCACTGGGGTATAACCGAGATCTTTAAAGCGCTTTACGATGCGCGTTAGGATTTGACGAGGATCTGGGTAAAACGGTGTGCCATCGGCATTAAACATCATCGCTAAGAGCTGATCACGTGCCGACTCGGCCCAAGGTACAGAAATCGGTGCATCATGAACAGGTAAACAAATACCGTCGCTGTCGCCTGTTTCAAACACCATGCCATTTTCAAGCACGTCATCTCCCCAGTGATCAAAACCGATGACAGAGTGAGGCAATTTCACTCCTTGCGTCATCACGCTTTTCAAACCACTCGAAGGCATACGCTTACCGCGCAAGTTACCGTTAAGATCTGTAATGAACAAATCAAACTCATTGTTGCTATCGTAAATATCCGACATAAAAAGCTCTCTTATGAAATTAGTCTTACTGCGGGAGACTCTTTAACGCATGAATAGCCGAACTTTAATTCGAGTTAAGCATTAAATCAGTGATTTCAGGTTAGGTTCTCTCGATATAACTCACTGTAACCCGAGCAAATGATGCGAGTAACTATCCCCGATTAGGTATATGCAATAAGGCACTATTTGTATAAAAACTACTCTAATAGGATTACAGTTACTTATCTTTACTGCTCTAAAGGCATTGATATATAGGCACTTTGATAGGGAAGCAGACCTAAATGGAGCGAACCTGCGCATCTTAAAGCGAAAAATATTTCGGGTTATCCGATTTATTTTTACTACACGGTCAGATACAAAGTCGATGTATTTTTGTCTGACTAAGAGCACATTCCTAGACGGGATAAGAAAATAAAAACCGACATTTTGATCGATTTATAGAGGATGCGTTAAGGCCTAAAAACTGGCGCACAAGTTGCTTCATTTAAGCCAGCGTCAAGACGGCTAGGCTTGCTTGACCCGTCACACCGTATTCGATCCAAGTAGAAGAGGCGTTATACTCATGCAAACAAACACCTTACGAGGACAGCTAGGTCTTTCAGAAATCATGAAGGATTTAGCCACGCTGACCTGTCACGTTCGTGTGCCTAGCTTTCCAAGTGTATTAGAAGGGGTTTTAAGCAATCTATGCTACTTTGACACCATCATCATGGTGACTTATAAAAAAGCACTGAAACCACTGCTCATTTATCCCTCCGACCCAGCGGAACAAAGCCAAACCTTACGCACGTATTTAAATCAGGCGTATTTACTCGACCCTGTGTTTAACTCGATCCAACAAGGCATTGCACCCGGCATTTATCGTTTGGTGGATATGGCGCCCGATTCATTTGAAGAAACAGAGTATTACCAGTCCTGCTATCAAAAGTTTGATTTGGTCGATGAGATCAACATCTTGGTGGACTTGGATAAAAACACCACCTGCGCCGTGTCTCTGGGGCGTAAAAAAACGGTTGGCTCTGTTCGCCGTACGGAGCTGAATAATCTAAAAACTGTGTTCCCTATGTTGGAAGCGTTAATAGGGCAGTTTTGGATGGCGCAAGCAGGGGAGTTCATTGAACGAGCACCGTCTACAGGGCCGCTTAAACATGCACTGAAAACCTTTGCACAGGGTGTTTTAACGACCCGCGAGCAGGAGATACTCGGGCTCTTACTGAAAGGGCACTCATCAAAGTCCATTGCCAATGAACTGGGCATCAGCGCTGGCACAGTTAAGGTGCATCGTAAAAACATTCATGCGCGCTTGGACACCTCCACACAATCTGAAATTTTCACACTATTTCTCAGCCACTTAGATGCATTAGATCGAGAAGTCGTATAGCTGAACACGATCAATACTTAATGTTTAAATACAAAAAAGCCGCTTGAAAGCGGCTTTTTAGCATGTCTAAACACTCTTGGCATTTATCTTTTAGATACCTAATCGATCACGCATGTTGTAGTACGCCGCGCCAACAACGGTGTAGGGCACGCGTAACATGCGACCGCCTGGGAACTGATACTGTGGCATGCTGGCGAACACATCAAAGCGTTCGGTATCACCGTCTATCGCATCCGATAAGATTTCGCCCATCAGATGTGAATTGGTCACGCCATGGCCAGAGTAGCCTTGTGCGTAGTACAAGTTCTCGCCGATTTTACCGACCTGAGGCATGCGCATCATGGTCAACAAGAAGTTACCGGTCCACGCAAAATCGATTTTTGTGCCTTTCAACATCGGGTAGGTTTTCAGCATCTTCGGCACAATGATCGACTCAATTTCACCCGGATCACGCGCGCCATAGGTGGTGCCGCCGCCATAAATTAGACGTCCATCGCCGGATAAGCGGTAGTAATCCAGCACATAGTTACAGTCTTCTACACAACGATCCGTTGGTAACAGCTGTTTTTGCATCTCAGGCGATAGCGGCTCGGTAGCAATCACTTGCGTGCCACAAGGCATGGCCTTTTTCTCGATCTCTGGCAATATGCCAAAGATGTACGCATTACCTGCGACGACGATTTTATCGGCAATCACAGAGCCTTGTTTGGTCACGACTTTGCCTGGCACACCTTTTTCTAAACGCACCACTTCTGAGTCTTCGAAGATCAGTCCACCAAGGCTTTCAAAGGCTTGTGCTTGTCCTAAAACAAGGTTTAACGGCTGAATATGGCCGCCTTTTCGATCCAGCAAACCACCCTCGTAGCGATCACTACCAATGTGGTCTTGAATCGTAGAGGACGTCAGTAGCTCAAGTTCATTGTGGCCATGAGACTCCCACAATGCTTGCTTGGCTTTTAGCTCTTCAAATTGCTTTTTATTGCAAGCCGCAAAGACGTTGCCGTGCTTTAGGTCGCAATCAATATTGTATTTTTCAATGCGATGACGGATCAGGTCCGCGCCAGCAAAGGCCATTTTCGCCATTTTATGACCAATAACCTCACCGTAATTATCAAAGATGTAATCAATATCTCGGTTGAAGCTGTTAACGATCTGACCGCCGTTACGACCCGAGGCGCCAAAACCAATACGACTGCCTTCAACGACAATCACACGTTTGCCTTTTTCGGCCAACGCGAGCGCTGTAGAGATGCCAGTAAATCCAGCCCCCACCACACAGACATCGCAACGGTGCTCGCCAGTTAACTGGGGACGCGGTGTTTTGTCGTTTGCGGAGGCCGCATAATAAGAGTTTGCATGAGTAGGAGATGACATAATAAACGACCTTCCAAAGCTTAAAGACTGATAATAGGTTCATGGCAGGTTCGCCTGCCGCCCTCTTTTTTAAACGCTAAGAGGGCAATAAACGTGGCTTAACAACCCCGACGTTTATTTAAGACTGATCCACGTATTCTTGAGTTCGGTGTATTTCTCTAGTGCGTGCCATGATTTATCGCGGCCATTACCAGAGGCTTTCACTCCGCCAAATGGCACTGTGCTGTCACCATCGCCCCACGTGTTTACCCACACCATGCCAGATTCCAGCAAGCGGCTGACACGATGAGCGCGGCCTAAATCATTAGTCCACACGGACGCCCCTAAGCCATATTGGGAATCGTTCGCTAGCTCAATCGCTTCGTCTTCGCTGTCAAACCCCATGACCGCCAATACTGGGCCAAAAATTTCTTCGCGAACAAACTCCATCTCATGCGTCGCATCGGTAAAGATGGTCGGCTTAGCATAGAAGCCTTGTCCTTCTTGATACTCAGGTGCGCCACCCAAAGCCAACGTCGCGCCATCTGCAATGGCACTTTCAATAAAACGCGTCACGGTATCCAACTGGGCTTTATCGACCATCGGTCCCATTTTCGTCGCAGGGTCCAATGGATCGCCCGGCACATATGCTTTGGCCGCCTCCAGTAGCGCCACCATAAATTCGTCTTTGATGCTGTTTTGCACATACAAACGCGAACAAGCGATACAGACTTCCCCTTGGTTGGTAAAGATGGCCGTTGCCGCGCCTTTCGCCGCCGCTTGAATGTCTTTGCAATCTTCAAATACCAAACACGGGGATTTACCGCCCGCTTCAAGCCAAACCCGCTTCATATTGGACTGACCTGCATATTGCATTAGCATTCCGGCGACACGGCTGGAACCAGTGAAGGCAAGGGTGCCAATATCGTGGTGCAACGCAAGGGCTTTACCAGCGGTGTGACCATAACCGGGGAGGACATTGAAGACACCATCTGGGACCCCCGCTTGCGTTGCTAACTCGGCAATTCGTAACGCGCTCAACGGCGACTTTTCCGACGGTTTAAGGATGACGCAATTGCCCGCCGCCAGCGCGGGTGCAATCTTCCACATCACCATCATCAAGGGGTAATTCCATGGTGTGATGATCGCCACCACACCTAACGCTTCGCGGCTGATTAACGCTAGATTGTCTTTATTGGTTGGCGCAATTTCGCCATATAACTTATCAATGCATTCTGCTGACCAACGTAGTGAGTCGATCGAGTCTGGCACATCAATATTGACCATTTCAGAAATGGATTTCCCCATATCTAAAGTATCGATTAACGCCAATTCGTCTTGGTGCTGTTCCAGTAAATCAGCCCATTTTTGTAAAATGCGCTTGCGTTTACCAGGGGCCATATCAGACCAAGTACCGCTTTTAAAGGCGGCTTTCGCCACATCCACGGCGATGTCGACATCTGCCGCATCACAGCTGGCAACGTTTCCTAGTAAGCGCTCGTCAGTCGGATTAATGCAGGCGAATGTGTCACCGCTTTGCGCTGGCGTGAAACGTCCATTAATGTATGCCTGTGTCGACAGGGACAGTTCCGTTTGTAGCGTTTGCCATTGTTGATAGGTTTTCATTCGTCCTTCCTTACTCTGACGCTCACAAGGAACGTGTAGTGAATTGCTAGGGTTCTAAGTTAACTGAGTGTCATCCTGTCTCACCATATCCCCGTGGGGGTATATCGTTTTTTTACCGGCTCACTAAGATGAGGCAATACGTCAAAGCAGCGTCTTTGCCAATTTTATTTATAACCATAACAATACCCACTGGGTGACGATCTGGAGAGCACACTATGTCAAAAGTAACGGTGGCAGCGACACAAATGCACTGTACCTGGGATCAGCAAGACAACCTCAACCGAGCGGAAACGTTGATTCGTAATGCGGCGTCACAAGGCGCTCAAATCATTTTGATTCAAGAACTCTTTGAAACACCGTATTTTTGTATTGAAATCCACGAGCCTTACCATGATTTGGCCACCACACTTGCTGAAAATGAGGCGTTTAAACGCTTTACCGAACTCGCTAAAGAGTTGAATGTAGTATTGCCATTCAGCTGGTTCGAAAAAGCAGGACAAGCGCGTTTTAATTCGGTTGCCATGATCGACGCCGGTGGCGAACTACTGGGTGTGTACCGTAAAACACATATCCCAGACAGCGATGGCTACTTAGAAAAGTACTACTTCAGCCCTGGGGATACGGGCTTTAAAGTATGGCAAACCAAGTTCGGCTGCGTTGGCGTGGGCATCTGTTGGGATCAGTGGTTCCCTGAAACCGCACGCTCTATGGTATTAATGGGCGCGGATATTTTATTGTTCCCAACTGCCATTGGCTCTGAGCCAAGCCAGCCTCAGCTTAATACCATGCCACACTGGACCAACACCATGCGTGGTCATGCCGCCGCCAACCAAGTACCTGTGATTGCTTCCAACCGTATTGGCAAAGAAACCGCACAACATCGTGATTTAGAGCTAACATTCTATGGCTCTTCGTTTATCTGTGATGAAACAGGTGACGTCATCAAACAAGCAGGGCGCGACAGCGAAGACGTGCTAGTACACACCTTTGATTTAGACGACGTGCGCCGACAGCGTAAAGCTTGGGGTTTATTCCGAGATCGTCGCCCAGAGCATTACGATGTGATCAAAACCCTTGATGGACAAGTCAAATAGGAGCCGCAATGCAAGTACCTACCCCTAAAGCAGACGGTTTTTGGATGCCGGGAGAGCATAGTCCTCTTGCCAGCGTTTGGTTGGCGTGGCCAACTCGACCAGACAACTGGCGCAAACAAGCCGCACCTGCACAGGCGACCTTCGCACATTTTATTAAATGCCTAAGCCGCTACGTCACCGTCAAAGTCGCCGTTTTGCCGGAGCAAGAGATACAAGCAAGAGCCATGCTACCAGAACAGGTACAGATTTTTCCGATGGCCTATAACGATGCTTGGATGCGCGACATCGGCCCGACCATGGTCATCAACAAGGCCGGTGAAAAACGTGCCGTGAATTGGCAGTTTAACGCATGGGGTGGGGAACTTGATGGGCTCTACGACGACTGGTCAGACGACGAAACGGTTGGCATACGTATCGCCGAACACGAAGATGTGGTGTGCTACAACGCACCGCTTATTCTTGAAGGTGGCTCCATTCACTGCGATGGAGAAGGTACCGTCTACACCACTGAAGAATGTCTGCTGCACCCCAGTCGTAACCCAGATTTAAGCCGTGCAGAGATTGAAGCACACCTCATGGATTACTTGGGCATCGAAAAAGTCATCTGGCTGCCATTGGGATTATTCAACGATGAAACCAACGGCCACATCGACAACATTTTGCATGTGGTAAAACCCGGCGAAGTGATCCTGAGCGTCTGTGAAGACAACTCCGATCCGCAGTATGCCATTAGCCAACAAGCACTCGAAATACTGGCCAATGAAACCGA
The DNA here is from genome assembly GCF_001639725.1 of Marinomonas atlantica. Classification (GTDB taxonomy): domain Bacteria; phylum Pseudomonadota; class Gammaproteobacteria; order Pseudomonadales; family Marinomonadaceae; genus Marinomonas; species Marinomonas atlantica. Next base: position 109,043 of record NZ_LTAW01000001.1, on the reverse strand, counting down.
TGCCAAGGGGCGGAAGATCAAAGTACACCAGATCCCCATACCTGGGCCGTTATACATGTCTGAGGAAGAAGCCGCAGGCTTGGTACAACCGGACCGCATGGCACGCGAAGCAGGCGAACGTCTCGGCGGATCGTACGCCAACTTCTTAATCTGCAACGGCGCCGTCTTCTACCCACAACTGGACAGCACGCAAGACGAATGCGCGAAAGACGTCTTAGCAACCGCCTTTCCCGAGCATACGTTAGTCGGCATTCCTTCACGCGAAATCCTACTGGGCGGCGGGAACTTGCACTGTATTACCCAGCAAATACCGGCGTAAACACAACGCAAATATACACAAAAGCCACGTCTGACTCACAGACGTGGCTTTTTCGGTTATTTTTACCCGTTTTTTCATCTGACCCCAATTAGCCCGCGAAATCCTACTGGGAGGCGGGAATTTGCATTGTATTACCCAGCAAATACCTGCGTAATCACCACGACAATAACCGATAAAGTGGCCAAGTCATCGTAAAACGACGCGTAATTTTCATCTGCCCTTAATTATTGGAGTGTTTAGATATCTCGAAATTATAAAGCCAATCCGATTGGCTGTTCGCCATCATTGGCGCGACCTTACTTAAAATTTGGTTTCGTGCTGAACACAGGAGCGGAGAGCGCCAGTTGGTAATCTGACCAATTTTCCATGAAGCTTTCGACACCCTATCCACTCTGGTCTGCCTAGCCTGCTGAAACTCTAAAAAGGCTGTTGCTGGGTCACTAAAGTGCTCTAATTTTTCTGCAATCGCATAGGAATCTTCAATCGCTAATGCCCCACCCTGACCTAAGTTGGGTGTTATCGCATGAGCCGCATCCCCTAGAAGCACTACTCGATTTGAAAACCAGTGTTTCAGCGGTTTTATGTCATACATATTCCCCTCAATTATTAAATCTTGAGGCGTACTATCAATGATGTTATCGACACACGTTATGTAAGAAGAGAACAGCTTTCGCAAACTGTCAGCAGCTCTATCAGATTCAAAATAATAATTACGTTTACTAGAGGCAGTTGCATACCAATATACTTGATCTGGCCCGATTGGCACAAAGCCAAAACGAGTGCCATCTCCCCATAGCTCTGTTAGTTGAGCATTAGAGCTTTCAGGTAATTGAATATTTGCCACACCTCTCCAGCAGACCTGCTGACCGTTACGCAATGCGGAGTCAGGCATGACAAACTGCCTCACTTTCGACCTTAGGCCATCCGCCCCTATCATGAAATCTGCAATGCGTTGTTGGTTATTCGCAAAAGAGACCTGTAGACCTTCATTCGTACTCTCGACTCTGCTGTACTGATAGCCTAGATGAATGCGCTCTTCACTGACATTGCGAAGTAATATTTCTTGTAGCTTCCCTCTGTGAAGAGCGACTGTTTTGAACTGCGTTCGATTGTTTACGAACGTGGATGGGGTTATTGATATGGGCTCCCCTCGGAAGCTCGAAACACGGAGGGCATCTATTTCCTTGCCATAAGACTTTACCTCATCGGCCAGACCATAATGAGCTAAAACGGCCATTGCATTGGGTGGCACAAGGATGCCCGCACCAACTACTTTCAACTCCGCGGATGCTTCATAAATATCGACCTCAATGCCCTTTAACTTAAGAGCAATCGCTGTCGAAAGACCAGCAATGCCAGCACCAATAATGATTCCATTCATCTTCTTACCTTCTAAAGGGTATCAATTAAGCCTACGCTCTTATTGGGCCGAATAAAACCTCATCATTATCATTAACCGACACACTCAGTTTTTGAGAAAGCCAAAATATTCTATGCGCCCTGAGCCATATATCCTTGCACTTAGCTTCAAGCTAGCCGTAACTCAAACAAAGCTCAGACTATTTTTCATCTGACCCCGATTACCTTGACGTAAAACTCATATTCCTGTCTTTGATGCCAGAGAATACCCTGAGCTAAAAGATCAGATCGATGAAAACATCTGGAATGAAAACAACCAAGATGAAACCCAAGACATCCCCACGACGAAATCGTAACGGTTTACCTGCCTAACAAAAACGGCCTCATCCGAGGCCGTTTTTTGTGCTAATCATTGTCAAATAGAAAGAGGTACAGGCCTGATAAGTTTAAAAGACCTTAAACAACGCCTCTTGTCGAACATTGGTTATTTTCATCTGACCCCGATTAACTGAAAGGGCAATTACTAGTAATGATAACGGCACGAAATAACCGTAATTGCTGTATCATCCACGGCATATACCAAACGATTGGTATCATCTATTCTGCGAGACCAGAAGCCTGAAAGGTTTTCCTTAAGAGGTTCCGGTTTTCCAATCCCAGCAAATGGAGTGCGCTTTACATCGGCAATTAGCTTATTGATACGTTTCAAGGTTTTCTTGTCTTGAGTCTGCCAATATACGTAACCATTCCAAGCTTCATCAGTCCATGATAATAACCTGTCACTCATCAATAAGTTCTCGCTGGGTCGTTTTACCCGCTTTAAACTGTGCAATTGAACGATTTAAGTGTTCAGCGTTCGCTGGAGAACGAAGTAAATGAACCGTTTCCATAAGACTATTGTAGTAATCCAATGACATTACAACAGCATCTTCAGAGTCACGACGAGTGATTACAGTCGTATCCGCATCATTAATGACATTATCCAAAACGGCTTTTAGGCTATTTCGGGCTTCGGTAAAAGAGACTATTCTCATTTTGCACCTCACTTGTACAATATATGGGACAAGTTTAGTTTAAGACTCAGTACATGTACAGGATATTGTGCATCACTTTACAGTAGCTGCTAATGCCACAATAACCGGCGTGAGGTAAGAGCGTCCGGCTCTGCAAGCGCGTAGTTGATTGCACTTAACGCAAGCGATTCCACGCCGAAGCAATAGCACCACAGTAGGAGCACTGGAAACTATCGTGATCCATGCCAAGAATATCCAATGCTTCTTTTACTTGGTCATTTGTTGGAACAATTATTGGGACTATTTTTCATCTGACCCAAATTACTTCTGGTTTTAGCACTAATAGGATTGTTGAAAAAACAACCAACCAAAGTTATCATAAAGGATAACTTTTCATGGAGGGAATCATGAGTTGGAAGTTACAGTTTTACAGTGGCGTTGAAGAGTCAATTTTATCAATGCCACCCAAAATACAAGCAAGAATGATTCGATTATTAGAGCTTATGGAGCGTCCCCATACAGAGCCGATGGGCGATGGATTATTCGAGATACGGACAAAAGCACAGGAAGGTATTGGACGAGGCTTGTTTTGCTACTTAAAAGGTAATGAAATTATAGTCTTGCATGCATTTGTCAAAAAAAGCCAAAAGACGCCTAAAAAAGAATTGAGCATAGCCAAGCAGAGACAAAAAGAGGTGCAATCGAAATGAGTTTAAAAGATCTCAAACAACGTGCTTTGTCGAATCCTGAGGTACGTGATGAATACCACAACTTAGAAAGCGAGTTTTCCTTAATCGATCAACTGCTTTCCATGCGCACCAAAGCTGGCCTTACTCAAGAACAAGTCGCCGAACGTATGCACACGCAAAAAAGCAACATTAGCCGACTAGAGCGAGGCAACGCCAACCCAAGCTGGCTGACGTTACTTAAATACGCCAAAGCCTGCGGATTTGAGCTGGGGTTGGAAGTTAAGAAGCGGTGAGCGGGGTGGACAGTTACGGCTATTTTTCATCTGACCCCGATTACTTACGGCTATTTTTCATCTGACCCCAATTACTTACGGCTATTTTTCATCTGACCCCAATTACTTAGAATAGTTATGAAAAACAGCATCAGCTGATTCGATTAGCCTTTCTGAAAATTCCAAACTGTATTCCATGCTTTGAAAGACTCCTAACGCTCAAATCAGGCGACCGAACCGATGTGTGGATTTTGGTACTAAAATGCCGCGAAGCGAGCAAGCACCAAAAGCCGCGCAGCGGTTAGGGTCGCCTGGATTTTCTTGTTAGGCCTAAAACAGTGCTCCCTGCTCGTGTTTTAATTTAGCTATTTTGTTTTGTAAAGATAGTTTTTTATCTGCTTTTTCATAAGCAGAGGGACTCATGAATTTAATTAGTTGCTCCAAGTCTTCAGGTGTTTTCACTTTGTGGAATATTTTTTCTTTGTTAATGAAGACTAAAGAGACTTTTTTCTGAGAAAGAAGCTCAAGAGTATTACTCAATGTACCTGTGCTTTTAGTATCCCACACCATAAGACCCAAGTCACAATCATCAGCCATTTTTAAATCTTTTTCAGTGAAATACGCTCTAGTGCCAGACTCGTATTTTGAATAAATATTATTTGTCTGCCAATTTGCTAAATTATTTCGTGGATTATCGCCAGTACAATAAACTACGGCATTAAGATATTCTTTTGTTTTTAAATAGTCTTGAATGGAGCTGTCAACTCCATCAGCATCGCCCACGATTACTTTGTGTCCTAAAGAAATAATATTGTCTAGACGCTCAAGTACCTTTACGTCAAGTTTCTTTATTCGCATTGAGCCTGATATAAATACAGTTGTCATTACGACCTCGTTTTCGTAAATGCTGCAACATAAATGTTATCTATTTTATCATACTCACGAAGTACTAATGTTGCTGCTTCCATAGTACTGCCAGATGAAAATAGATCATCGAGTAGAACTATATCATGTACGTCATCGAGGTTATCAATCACAGAGAAGCAGCCAAGCAGAGCTTCCATTCGCTCTTCCTTGGAAGATAGATCTTTCATTTGCTGAGTTGTTCCATTTTTTACAAGAACATCCTCTATGCAATCTATACCAAGCTCATCTGCTACTGCATTAGCAAGTAAAGAAACAGGCTGAACTGCTCTAGCTTTAGACGGGGAGAGAGGAATGATCGCATCAACTTCACCAAATTGTTCATCAATCATTTCAGCCATAGTTTCTGCTAATTCATCAACTCCTACATCATTTCCTTGATATTTAAGTTGATATATTGCCTCTCCGACTTCTGAACGAGTGTTATCCCATATAGGATAACCAGAGCTATTATGTCCGACAATTTCACTATGGATCGTATGACGATCTAATACATAACCATCTTCCCAGTTTCCATGAACTTCAATTAGATTTGTTTCCATCTTTAAAACTCCATTAAAGATGTTGAATATTTTGGTGATACTCGATAGGGGGCCTAACAGCTTAATAGTTCGCATGCTCGTTTATACACACCGTGCGTGCTCGTTATTATGTTTAGCACTTCAAGACTAAGTGTGCTAAACATTTGATTATTAAAGGGTTAAAAAGAATCTTTAGGCGCTCTCTCACTGTAAAAACAAGTATGCGCGTTTTTCTAAATAACCGTGCGAGTCAGGGAGAGGAGAAGATGTGTAGCTCTCGTCTTCCTTGACGCTATGCTGACACACTAATCTATTTTCAAATGAGTGCCAATCAAAACAGGCTGATAGTAGGTTGAACCCTGCTTATTATCATCTAGCACGCTGCAATGCCCCCGATACAATCGGGTCGTACAAATGCTTTGCTAAGCGATGTCATGCGTTTGATTCGCGCTGACGGTCTCGGAACGAGACATTGCGTAAGCGAAGCAAATGCATGGCATTGCAAACCAGTAGGTTAGATGCGAAGCGGGGGCGGATTCCCTCGCGCAGCGAGGTCGTACAACGTGTCCCCGATACAACTGGGTCGTACAAACGCATTGCAAACCAACAGATGTGAAGCGGAGCGGGGGCGGATTCCCTCGCACAGCGAGGTCGTACAACGAGTCCCCGATAGCTTAAAAAGAGACCAATAGTTTATCTGAATAGCTAAATACTAATATACTTCTCAAAATACTAAGTGGTACGCTTTATGGTACGTTAATAGAGGATATTCATCATGGTAACCATGACGGCGACAGAAGCTCGAAAATCATTTTTCGAGTTGATTAAGCAAACCAATCAGCAGCACGAGATCATTGAGGTACAACATAAAACTGGTAATGCGGTGATCATGTCTGCAGAAGACTACGAAAGCTTGCAGGAAACGCTACATTTGCTGTCACAACCCCATTTTAAACAGACATTCGATCAATCTGTTAAAGAGGCCGATGAAGGCCAAACAGATAGCTTTGACGATGTGTTTGGGGAACCTCTGTGACAGAGAAGTCCTACCAAATAGAATTCACCAAGCAGGCGCAAAAGGATATTTCCAAGCTAACCCCAAAGCTTAAGGACAAGCTAAAAGATATTCTGCGCTACAAAATCTCTGTCGCTCCTGAAACTGGCAAGCCACTCGTCGGCGACTTCAAGGGCTATTACTCGGTTCGCTTAAGCTTTCAAGACAGAATCGTCTACCGGATCGAGAATGGCCGCTGTGTCGTGGTGATTATCAGAGCACGGTCACATTACGGGGAGTGAATACTCCTAGCTATCATTTTATCCCCGATACAATCGGGTCGTACAAATGCTTTGCTAAGCGATGCCGTGCGTTTGATTCGTGCTGACGGTCTCGGAACGAGACATTGCGCAAGCGAAGCAAATGCGTGGCATTGCAAACCAGCAGGTTAGATGCGAAGCGGGGGAGGATTCCCTCGCGCAGCAAGGTCGTACAAACGCCTTTCTAAGCGATGTCATGCGTTTGATTCGCGCTGACGGTCTCGGCACGAGACATTGCGCAAGCGAAGCAAATGCATGGCATCTCCCACCATCAGATGAGAAGCGGGTTTCTATTGAGTTCCGATTTCGTCGCATGTTTTCGGGTGTGTTGATTTACACTGTTGCTGACACTCTTTTTTGATGGGTAATTGGGATGAGCAGTAATACGCTTTCTAGTCAGCAGCGGTCGGCCTTTCAGCAAGCAAGGCTGGCGCGTGATCCGCGCTTTGATGGGACATTTTTCGTGGCGGTCAAATGCACGGGGATTTTCTGTCGTCCTATTTGTCCGGCGCGTTTGCCGAAGGAATCCAACGTTACCTACTACCAACAAGCACTTGAAGCCATGCGCGATGGGTATCGTCCGTGCTTACGTTGCCGACCTGACAGTGCGCCCGGTTCCTGTGCTTGGCAGGGCGTTCAGACCACAGCCACGCGAGCGCAAACGCTGCTGTCGACTCTACCACCCGAGCCGATTAGCACGATTGCCGAGCGTTTGGGCATCTCCGAGCGTTACTTGCATAAGCTGATCCATGCCGAGTTGGGGCTGTCGCCTAAGAGTGTCCAGCTTTACCACCAGCTGATGTTTGCTAAGCGTCTGTTGCAGCAAACCAATTTGCCCATTGATGAAGTGGCATCGAGCGTTGGCTTTCACTCTGCCAGACGTTTGCAGAGTGTGATGAAAAGCCATTGGTCACTAACCCCTTCGCAACTGCGTCGCGCCAACACCGACGGGTTGGAACAAGCTGTGCCTCAGTTAACGCTCTTTCTTGCTTATCGACCGCCTTACCAATGGGCGGTGGTTCGGGATTTTTTGCGTAAGCGTGCTATTACCGAAGTAGAAGAGGTGCGTGATAACAGCTATCGACGCGTATTTAGCGAGGATGACGTCAATGGTTGGATACACGCTCAGCATCAACCCGAGCATAATGGGTTTGCAGTGAGCTTATCCATCAATACGTTGCAAGCGGCGCCTAACATACTGGCGACGTTAACGCGCGTGCTCGACCTTAATGCCGATCCTGATGTCATTTTCCAAGCGCTCTTGTCGGCGGGCATCAGCCCCAATGAGGCGGTTGAAGGGCTGCGGTTACCCGGTGTTTGGAGTGTGTTTGAAGCGGGGTGCCGAGCCATTTTAGGTCAGCAAGTGGCGGTGAAAGCGGCCATTTACCAAGTTAATACACTGACTCAAGCCTTAGGGCAAGACAATGGTTTCGGGCGGACGTTTCCGACGCCAGAGGCGGTCGCGTCCAGTGACCTAGACTTCTTAAAAATGCCTCAAGCCAGAAAAAACACCTTGCGGGCGTTTGCCCACTATATGGCCACCACCGCCTCTGAAAACTTTGCGCCCGACGCTGTTTTAGCGTTAAAAGGCATTGGCCCTTGGACGCTGGATTATATAATGATGCGCGGGCTAAGCGACCCAGACAGAACGTTAGCGGGCGACTTAATCGTGCGCACTATGACCGAGACGCTGCCGATTCAACCTGAGCGCGCGGCCCCTTGGCGCAGTTATTTAGCCATTCAGTTGTGGCACATGGCCGATGTCATCAAAAATAAGGAACCTGCTATGTACAACCAATATCTTCAAAGCCCATGTGGACTGATTCATATTCAAGCAACAGAGGAGGGCATTACGGCGATTCGATTTGTCGAAGCGTCGGGCGCGCACACGTCAAACCCATCTGAGCTAACCATCGAAGCCAGCCGCCAGCTCGACGCATATTTTGCGGGCCAGCTGACGGTGTTTGATTTGCCTTTGACGGCTCAAGGGACGCCGTTTCAGCAAAGTGTCTGGCAAGCGCTCTGCGCCATACCTTTTGGTGAAACGCGCAGCTATAAAGACATCGCAAATGCCATCGACAACCCCAAAGGCGTGCGCGCGGTGGGTCTAGCCAATGGCAAAAACCCTATTTCCATTGTAGTACCGTGCCATCGCGTCATTGGCAGCAACGGCAAACTTACTGGCTATGCCGGCGGGCTAGAACGCAAAGCCGTGCTATTGGAACTGGAAGGCGTCCATTAAACCGGCGTCTTTTCAGGGCTTACACTTTCTCCGCTATGCGATGGGCCAGCTGATGCAAGAAAGGCGCGAATAAAAAAGAAATCACACCCGCCGCCGGCCAAGCCAATACCCATGCGTGCATCCAGAATGATACAAAATCGGGGTGCAGTCCGATGTTCAAAAACGTAATCCAAGCGGACATTAACAACGACAGCACAAAAGACATCATGGTGGCGAAAATAATACGGTGTTTCATAGGAAGCCTCTGCGTTACTGCATAAGTTTAACAATGCATACAGCATAACAAATCGCTATATTGGTAAAAATAGACACTTTTAAGAACCCTTTTTACAAATATGCAAAATGCTAGATGATCTAAAAATCTTTATCACCGCGGCGCAAACCAAAAGCCTGACGGCGACAGCCGAGAAGTTGGGTATGACCATCGCAACGGTGTCACGTCGTATAGCGAATCTTGAAAGCACCCTTGGTTCGGTGTTGCTGCATCGCTCTACCAAAGGCCTGACGCTGACAACGACGGGGGCGTCTTATTACCGTGAGTGTGCGGAATTTATCGAAGCCCTCGACCAACGTATCTCCGATTTGGACAACACGCTAAACAGCTTAGAAGGGGAGGTGAAAATCCTCGCGCCAACGAACCTTGGTGCGGGGCCGTTGGATGAGTTTTGGCCTCTGTTCGCCATTAAATACCCACAAATTTCACTGCGTATTGAGCTGAGTAATGATTTTCAAAGCTTACAAGATACTCAAGCGGACCTCGCTTTGCGCTCTGGTCAGTCCAGCAATCAATCGTTAATTCAACGTAAGGTGGGTGAAATACAAGGAATATTGGTGGCTTCGCCCACTCTGTCACCTTTTCCCGAGACGATAGAACAACTGGAACAAACACAAAGTGTTGCAGGTCAGCTGTTTAATGAGTGGCATTTGATTAACGATGCGTCTGGCGCGGAGCAAACCATCGATAAAACCCATCGCCACACCTGCAATGATATGCGCATCTCGGTTAACCTCGTCAAACATGGGCACGGGGTGACGTTTTTACCCGAAAGTCTTGTGTATGACGAGATACAAGCAGGGCAGCTCAAGCGTGTTCTACCTGAATGGCGTGGTCGATCGCGCGAAATCTATGTGGTATGGCCGTATCGCCGCAGTTTATCTGTCAGAGCAACACTGGTACGCGATGAGTTGATGGCCTTTCTCCATAGCCAAGCGTGGTTCAAACCCTCATAATTTAGCCATTCAGATTCACAACGAGACAACCTCATCATGGAACATTTAGTTTGGTGGCAGTACGCCGCCATCGCAGGGATTTTTATTTGGAGCGGCTTTGTTCGCACCGGGTTAGGCTTTGGCGGCGCCGTCTTGGCATTGCCATTCCTGCTACTGGTTCACAATGATCCTTTAGTATTTTTACCCATCATTTCGATACATTTACTGGTGTTTTCGAGCTGGATCGCATGGCGAGGCTCGCAAAAAGCCAAACAGGAACACGCCACCACCGAAAGTGGCGAAGCTTCTGGCAATATCGCATGGGGCTATTTGCGCAAAGCGCTGGGGATTATGATTGTCCCAAAATTGATCGGTGTGTTTGGTTTGCTGACCTTGCCCAATGACATTGTTACCGGCGTGATTTTCATCATCGTCGCAGTATTTGCCATGTCTTATATTCTGGCTAAACCGTTCTACAGCAACAACCCTGTTGTCAGCACCGGTCTGCTGATGATGGGCGGTTATGTGAGCGGCACGTCATTAATCGGCGCGCCATTGATCGTTTCGGTGTTTGCCACCAAAGTACCGCGCCATCAGTTACGCGATACCTTGTTTGTGCTGTGGTTTATCTTGGTCTGCATCAAGATGGTGTCATTCTTGATTGCGGGCGTCGATCTGCAACTGATCCACCAGTTGTGGCTGCTGCCTTGTGCCTTCATCGGCCACCTGATCGGCCAGCATTTTTACGACAAAATTCAAAAGGCCGAAACGCCTGTATTCTTCAAATTCATCGGCTGGGCGCTGTTACTCGTCTGTGTGTTTGGGTTATACACCACGTTTTGGTTGTAACCCTCACCTTAAAGACACAAGGGGAGGGAAATCGAAATGCTGCAGTGCTGAAGCTCTAGCTCCTCCCCCTTAACAAGGGGGAGGCTGGGAGGGGGTTGCAATGTCTGACGTTACCCGAACAATTTAACCCCTCCCTAACCCTCCCCTTAAAGAAACAAGGGGAGGGAATTCGAAATGCTGCAGTGCTGAGGGTCTAGTGGAGGGGGGTTGGAAGCAGTTATTTCTTTAGTTCAGCCGAGATCATGCCCACAACTGCTTCCATTTCTTGCATCACTTGCTGATTTGTAAAACGCATGACACAAATACCTAGCGATGCCATATATTGGTCACGCTCTTGGTCGTAAGTCATTCCTTCTTCGGTATAGTGGCTATCACCATCTACCTCGATTACTAGCCGCTTCGCAGGACAGTAAAAATCAACAATATAGCGTCCAATACCAAACTGACGTCTAACCTTAACACCCAACTGATTTTTACGCAGATAGCTCCACAAACGCCGTTCGGGTTCTGTCATATTTGTTCTTAGCTGAGAACGTAAATCCTTTGTTCTTTTCTGATTGTATATCTTCGTCATTCCTTGACTCCTTTGATGAACCCCTCCCTAACCCTCCCCTTAAAGACACATGGGGAGGGAATTCGAAATGCCGCAGTGCTAAAGCTCTAGCTCCTCCCACTTACTAAGGAGGAGGTTGGGAGGGGGTTGCAGCGCCTGACGTTACCCAAACACTTTAACCCCTCCCTAACCCTCCCCTTAAAAACACAAGGGGAGGGAATTCGAAATGCCGCAGTGCTAAAACTCTAGCTCCTCCCCCTTAACAAGGGGGAGGCTGGGAGGGGGTTAGCTCAATGTGCCAACTTATCCACTAGATACACGATCGATTGGTACTCTATTCCCGAATGTTCGGTTAAGCCTATCTCGCAGGTGCGGGAGTTGGAGTAGCCAACGTCACAGTCTTGTACGGCGCTTTTCAGGGTTTTGAGGGCGCTTTGGTTCAGCTCCGGTGTGGTGAAGCCTTTGTCGCCGGCAAAGCCACAACAGGTGATATCAGGCGGTATAACGACATTGTCTGCCAACTGTCTCGCCAAGTCGATAAAGGTTTGACCCAAGCCCATACGGGTGGTGCTGCAGGTGATATGCAGGGCCATGTTCGGGATCTTGCGTTCAATATTAAGCTTCGGCAACGCTTGCTCTGCAAGGAACTGCACTTGCTCGTACAGTTTCAAGGATGGATCCAGGGTATCTTTCATGGTGAGTAAGCATGGGCTGGTGTCACACACGATCGGCAATGCGCCTTGTTGACTGGCGTCCATTAGTAACGTGTTGAGATCCTTGGCTTTTTTCGCTGCAGCATCAAATTGGCCTTTGGATTGAAACGCCATGCCACAGCATTGGCTTTCGACGTCTTTAGGTACAATCACGTTATAACCCGCTTTTTCGAGTACAGACAACATGACTTCCATCACAGGACGTTTGTCAGAAGCATCTGGGCCTGCGCCCATAACACGGGTGGCACAACTAGGCATGTAGACGACGCTGGGGCGTTCGTCGTTGACCATAGGAATACGTTTTGGCATAGACGCGGCTGTGGGCATTTGCGGATGCCAGTTCGGCACCATGCCGCCACTGACTTTATGGGCCACGCCCGTCACCGCTTTCATAGCGCCATTACCCAAGGCACCTCGCATCGCGCCCGCGACAGCAAGCCCCGTGCGTGCGGTTTTGGTGACGCCGGCAAAATGATCGGCAATCCAATAGCCAACTTTGGTGTCCTGATAACGATCATGTCGTAGCTCGCGAGTCAGGTCGCCCGTATTAATGCCGACAGGACATTGCATTGAACATAAGCCACACGCGGCGCAGGTATCGACGCCTTGGTAACTGTATTCTTCTCGCAACTCAGCAAGACGCTGGGGCGATTCACCAGAGCGCTCTAAACGCTGTATTTCACGCCACAGTACGATGCGCTGGCGTGGTGTTAAGGTCAGATCGCGGGAAGGGCAAGCGTGCTCACAGAAGCCACACTCGATGCAGGTATCTACCTTGTCGTTGGCTTGCGGTAAGGGCTTTAGATTTTGCACATGGATATTAGCGTTATGACTGAGTATCACATCGGGATTCAGTAAGCCTTTAGGATCAAAGGCTTTTTTCAACTGCCACATGATGTCGTAAGCTTGTTGCCCCCATTCCAGCAGCACATACGGTGCCATGTTGCGGCCCGTGCCGTGTTCTGCTTTTAGCGAGCCGTTGTATTTCACCGCCACCAATTGCGCCACTTCATCCATCAGCGCTTCGTAACGTGTTACTTCTGCCGGATCATCAAAGCCTTGCGTAAAGACAAAGTGCAAGTTGCCCTCTAACGCGTGGCCAAACAGGATAGCTTCACTGTAACCGTACTTTTGAAAGACGCCTTGCAGTTCCGCGACGCCTTCCGCTAATTGTTCCACGGGAAACGCGACATCTTCAATGATGACGGTGGTGCCAACTTTCCGGACGGCGCCCACCGCGGGAAACATGCCTTTGCGGATTTTCCAGTAGGTATCGTAAAGTGCTTTTTCTTGGGTAAATTCAATCTCGTACAGCGCGTTCATACCCTGCAATGATTGTGTTACCTGTTGTACTTTTTGATCGAGTTCATCGGCTGTGCTGCCACGAACGTCGATCAGCAGGCCAGCGACGTCATCGCCTAAGTCCGCCAAAATGGCTGGCATGCCCGGTTTACCGGCGACGGTACGAAGACCAGCACGGTCAATCAGTTCAACCGCGGAGACAGGCGTGCTTTTTAGAACCGTCACCGCACGACAGGTCGCTTCCATATCAGGGAAATAAATCAGTGCCGCGGCTTTGATCGGGTGATCTTCAACCGTTTCATAGGTCACTTCACTGATAAATCCCAGTGTGCCTTCTGAACCGATCATTAAGTGGGTCAGAATGTCGAACGCATCCTCAAAATCGACCAAACTGTTCAGACTGTACCCTGTGGTATTTTTTAGCCTGTATTTGTGTCTGATTTTATTGGCTAAATCGCTGTTATTTTTGACGCTGTTCGCAAGTGTTTCCAATTCAGACAGCAAATCTGCGTGGCTTTCGCGAAACGCTGTACGACTGTGCTCATCGGCCGTATCAAGCAAGGTGCCATCTTCCATGATGACGCGCATGCTTTTCACGGTGTGGTAGCTGTTTTGTGCGGTACCACAACACATGCCACTGGCGTTATTGGCGGCAATGCCGCCAATCATACAGGCATTGATCGAGGCCGGATCTGGGCCGATCTTGCGTTGATAAGGCGCCAATAGCTGGTTGGCTCGGGCACCAATGATACCGGGCTGTAACGACACCGAATGACCGTGATCGTGAATGCGATAGCCTTTCCATTGATCCGACAGTTGAATCAGTACCGATTCTGTCACGGCTTGCCCTGATAGACTGGTCCCAGCGGCGCGAAAGGTCACCGGAATATCAAGCGCACGGGTCTGTTGCAGCACGAACCGCACTTCGTCTTCGTCATGCACACGTACCACAAGCTGCGGCACAAGGCGGTAAAAGCTCGCATCCGTGCCGTAAGCGAGGGTGCGCAACGGGTCATGAATTAAACGTTCTGGGGCGATGCGGCTGGATAATTTGTCGAACAGAGATTGATACTGAGATTTCATAATGCCTTCCACGATCAAAATAAATTGGTATTACCAATTTACCTTTGTTATTTTGTAGACAATAGAAACCTTTCCGATCATTGTCAATATACGACTTTAACGGATTTTAAGCGCACAATTGCTGATTTTTATTGGTTTTACCAATTTTAGTTTTATCCACAGATATTGTGAATAATGGGATAACATGAACCTTGGTCTGACCAATTTTAGAACACTATGCAGTTCAACCATTTAGCGATAACCACAGCAGGATTTAAAATGGATCGACGCCCTTTAGGCCGTGTACAGCAGCCAAAAATCTCTGACATCATCATGCAAGAGCTGGAAAGCATGATACTAGATGGCACCTTTAAACCCGGTGAGAAACTTCCGCCTGAGCGTCAATTGGCCGAACAATTTGAAGTATCACGTCCATCGCTACGCGAAGCCATTCAAAAATTGGTGGCTCGTGATGTGCTGTATTCGCGCCAAGGCGGAGGTACATATGTGTCAGACAAGCTGGGAGCGTCGTTCACGGATCCACTGCAAGCCTTACTCAGTTCTCATGATGAGTTTCTGTACGATCAGCTTGAGTTTCGTGATGCTCTGGAAGGGTTATCCGCTTATTACGCGGCACTACGCAGTACGGCCGCCGATAAAGCAATGCTTACACGTAAGTATCAAGCACTCGTCGCAGCAAACGAAGTAGAAGACGCACAACAAGAGTCTAAACTCGATGCGGAATTTCACATGGCCATCGCAGAGGCTGCTCATAATGTTGTTCTGCTACACACGCTAAGAAGCTTATTTTCGACACTAGAACGCAGCATCTCCTCTAATCTCACTAATTTGTTTGAGAAGAAAAATGCTCGATCACAAGTGATGGCTCAGCATCAAGCACTGTATGAAGCGATTATGGAAGGCAGACCAGAAGATGCACGCAAAGCCGTGCATGAACATCTGATCTTTGTCGAAGACAGCCTATTGAAAATGCGCCGCGAGGAGTCACGTATTCAACGCTCCTTGCGACGCACAAAAAGCGGCACTTGGTAAGTTACCAATAGTACCCAGCTCCCACA
The DNA here is from genome assembly GCF_001639725.1 of Marinomonas atlantica. Lineage (GTDB taxonomy): Bacteria > Pseudomonadota > Gammaproteobacteria > Pseudomonadales > Marinomonadaceae > Marinomonas > Marinomonas atlantica. Next base: position 93,623 of record NZ_LTAW01000001.1, on the reverse strand, counting down.
GTAAATGAGGTGTCTTGGGACTTTTCTAAAGTTACTCTTACATCCCAATGAGGCGAAGAGCTGAAGGCTTGCTGCCACTTAATACTGTCTGACGACAAAGAGCTATTCAACCCTAATTCGGACGTAATCACCAACCTAGAACGCCACCAATTAACAGGTTTAATAACGGCACCGATTTCAGCGCCTAAATAGCCAGTATCGATGTTGTGATGATGAGTTTGTAGACGTGTTGTTAATAAACCATAAACCGTTCTATTGAAGCCTCCGAATGCTTTACCGAAGCCACCTTCAACGTATCCTACAGAGCAATTTGAGCATGCTGTTGTAGCCGGTTGAAAACCAAATTTTGCAGTCCACGCATGACTTTGATCGCCATCCAGCTGAGTATTATCTGGCTTAATATTTCGAACATTGATTAAATCTATTCTCTTCAGGCCTTTCGATTCACTATCTGACAATACAAAGTTCATTGTTTCAAGTGCTGAGAAGTTGTTCTCTGGTTCGTTAATGGACAAGGCATCGTAATAGCTGCCTCGTACCTTCAGCTGAGTCTCTGAACCATTTTGTTGCCAAACATGTGATAACTGTATCAGCATTGGACGTTGAGTTTTGTGGGGGGGTAATACTTCACGGGTAGTCCATTCAGCCGCCCCTATTCCCATAGAGAAGCGAGCAACTAGTAGTTCTTGCCTCTGCTTTAATTGTATCTTAGTAAGCGAGTCTTGGCGGATTTCTAAATAGCTAAAGTAATCGAGCAACACTTCAATTAACTGTTTTTTCTCACTTTTCTGACTTACTGAATCTAGAATTTGAGATAAAGATCGATTCTCTGAGAGGTAATTTTCAATTAAATTTTGAGTAATAGCTGTCAATTGTTGGTAGCGATCATAAAACAACTGTTGTCGGGAGGGCCTACGTTTAAAGGAAGTTATTATCGAGGGCTCAAAATCCGCTAGCGCTGTAATCACGTCAATCGGCAGTACCCAAGGATATTTCCTCTGTAACACAGGCTCGTCATTCACTAAGCCTAATAAAAAAGCCAGTTGATAGGCGCAATTCTCCGTAAAAAAGTAATAGTCGAACGTTACATTTCTAAGTTCAAAACGATGTGCTAGCAATAACGATATCTGAGTCTCATCAAGATCTAGTTCATACTCCCACATGTTACGAAGTTCATCTTCATTATAGATGTTACTGTGATGATAAAACGGCTCATCGGAAAAACGGGAGACATATCCGCCTGTAATTCCTTTGAATATATAAACGAATTTATTATCTTTTGGTGGCACAATCGCACCAAAGTTGAAAGTGTTATCTAATAGTTGCGAAGACTGGCCTAAGTTCAAGCGTAATAACAAGTGCCCAAACATCGAAGCTGGATTACCTAAAAACCCGGAAGCGTATACTAAGCTGATACTCTTTACAGGCAGCTCTGCTAAGTAGTTTCGATATTCAATACACGCCGATTTTACATCTCGCGGATTAACTAATTTATATTGTAGTAAAAACAGGTATCTAGCAGGGTACTGACAATAAACTTTAAGCTGATCTGATTGAAAGGCTTCTATCGTTGCAATGAGCTCGGCTTTAGGGTCATTTGAACCCTGCTTAGCCAAAAAAAAATTCGCTGAAGTAATAGAGCTTTTAAAAGCGCCAAAATACGGCTGATAATGCCCTAAGACACGCCACTGCTGAGTGCTTGCAATGGTCTCAAGAGAAGTTGATGCGGTTGAGTAGACTTGAGTACTCAATAGGCCAACCAATATACACAGTATGATTTTATACATATCAATGGCTCATTCCATCTGCGCCACAAATAAAAAAGGCCATACAAAGTATGGCCTTAAAGAAAATTCAAATAATTACCTTAGGCGCCACAAGTTGCTGCATTTGCAGTCAATGCAGTGTAGTAAGCTTCTGATTTAGCACTAACAGACAGTCCTTGATAACTTGGCTGAGCCACCTGATCCGCCACGTCGATACGAACATTTGATAAAATAGCGGTAAAGTCTTCTTCACGACAATCCATCATGCCTAACATTGCAGTAACGTACTCACCTTCACCTTTAGCTGTCTCTTCTAGCACATTGTTAAAGCTCTTTTGAATAAACATAGCTGTTTGTATACGCTTACCTTCACAAGAGTCTTCAGATGTGACTTTTGAAGAAACAGCTGTTGTTCCTAAATCCCAAATGATGTTTGAGATAGCTGCTGCAGTCCCATTGTCATCAAAAATCATTGCACCGATACCACAATGTTTCCAAGGATTGATGTTATCTTGTGCAAGAGCTTGAGTAGATGCCAAAGCGGCTGTTGCTAAAATCGCTGCAGAAACTAATTTCATGAAATTTTCCCTAAATATATAGTTAAGATTTAACAATTCAAATCATTATGAATTGCTAGCAAGATACAAAAGCCTCTTTGTTATGGCAATATAAAGTCTGTAATTTTGTAAGAATTATTCACGATATTGCGTTAATTAAACCAAACACCATTTTTCATATTCCGACGATAACACCACCAAAGTGTGATCGCGCGGGCGACAAAGAACACCGCCATACTGAACCATAAGCCATGATTGCCGAACCCTTGGGTGACAAACCACAATGGAAAGAAGATGCCTAGAACACTGGCGATCATGGTGTTTTGCATCTGTTTCACACTGGTCGTGCCGATGAAAATGCCATCGAGCATATACGACCAAATACCCAACAGTGGGAAAGCGATTAGCCAAGGTAGGTACAGTTTGGCGTCAGCACGAACCGATTCAACATTGGTCAGTAAATCAATGATCAGGCCGCCAAAAGCGCTAAAAATCAGCATCAAGAGTACTGCGGCGAGCAGTGCCCAATAGGTTGATAGCCGTATCACCTTTTGAAACAACGCTTTTTGCTTGCGACCGAGAGACTCGCCGCACAGGGCTTCCACAGAAAAAGCAAAGCCATCTAAAGCATTAGAGATAATCATCAGAAAGGTCAGCAATACCGCGTTGGCCGCTAGGACCGAGTCCCCCAAACGCGCCCCTTGCGCGGTAAAGAAAGTCATCACGGTAAGCAGTAAAATCGTGCGCACAAACAGATAACGGTTCACTTGTATCAATTCGATATAAGTGTGCCATTTCGATAAGTCGATTAACGGCACATGACCGTCAAAACGTCGTAATTGTTTCGCTGCGAAGAATAACGCCATCATAACGCCCAAGTAATGAGACGCTACGGTCGCCCAAGCGACGCCAACACTGGCCATGTCCCACTGATACACCGCCACGTAATCCAATATCATATTGGCAATGTTGATCACCAGCAGCATCCAAAGAGGGCCTTTAGAATATTGCACACCAAAGAACCATCCCATCAGCGCATAACCCGCCAACACGGCAGGCGCACTGTAAATTCGGGCTTCACAATAGGCTCTCGCCCAAGGCTCTAATTCAGCACTGGGTGCCATAAAGTAAATGGCAAGCTCAATGATCGGGGTTTGAAACAGAATCAGCAGCAAGCCGAGTCCCACGCCCATGGTAATGGACTGCAATAACAACGCTCGAACTTGGCGGCCATCCTCTCGGCCGAGCGCTTGCGCGGTCAGTCCGGTGGAGCCCATACGTAAAAAGCCAAACGCCCAGAATAGAAAACTAAAAATGCTCGCGCCAATGGCAACAGCACCAAGATGCACGGCCGTACCTAAATGACCCACGACCGCCGTATCCACCAATCCCAATAGAGGCGTGGTGATATTGGCGACCATCGGCGGCCAGGCCATGCGCCAAATTTTCAGGTTCAATTCACCGTCTTTTTGAAAACGTTTTATAAGGTGTTGATAAAACAATACAAGCCTCAATAATTGGTTATCTGTGGATATCCATCCATTGTGGATAAGTGGTTATTTTATGCACTGCCAAAGAAAAATATTCACTTGTGGACATAACAGCACTTTATACACAAAACAGGGAATACTAGAAAGTTTTCAACTGCAAGCCAGGCTGATAAACACCATTTATATCCACAATCCACTCTTATAATTTGTTTACCCACAAAACAAACGGTTCATATTGTATCTCTAGGCAGATATATTGACTTCTGGATAAGTGGGTGTTTTTTCCACAATTTGCTTTAAAATAGTCGGTATTTTGCTAAACTCAGCGTCGAAAATTTTGGGGAATTTTATGAAAAAAGCACTAAAACCTATTCTTGAAGGCCTCGCCGTTGGCTGTGTCTTTGTCAGCATCACCATGTTGTTTGATATTCCAATGTACATGAGTTTAGTCATTGGCGCTTTAGCGGCGTTAGGCGGTTACCGCAACTCCATCAAAATGGACAAAGCTAAAGCAGACAAAGCCGCCGCTGCGGAACAAAAAAATGACTGAAGCGACTACAACGAGCGTATACGGTGAAGGCGACGCTACCTTACAAGCAGTGGGTGGCTTAGAAGGGTTGACCAAACTGGTTCATAACTTTTACCGCATCATGGCTGAAGTGCCAACTTACCGTCCGCTGTACGACATGCACCCGCAACCCATTGAGACTTCGATTGATAAGCTCATCTTGTTTTTGCATGGTTGGTTGGGTGGTGAACGTCTGTATGCAAAGAAATACGGCCAGATTGCGCTGCCGCGTGCTCATGCCCACCTGAAGATCAGCGATCACGAACGCTTGGTTTGGCTAAACTGCATGTCGGATGCGATCAGTGATTTAGGCTACCCTGAAGACCTACGTGAATACTTAGTATCAGCATTTAGCGTTCCCGCTGGACGTATTCAACAAGTCAGCCAAGCACAACACGCCGCACAATCTTAATCCCTCTGATGAGCAGCGTATTAACTGCGCTGCTTAGTGACTTCGATCCCCAGTCGTTTTGCTAGACGCACTAAGTTCGCTCTATCCATGGACAACAAGCGTGCGGCTTGCGACCAGTTTAACTGTGATTGATCCAATGCCCTTTGAATCAAACGACGCTGATAAGCTTCTGTAACCTGTTTCAAATCGAGTGTTTCAACTGCATCCTTTTCATCCTCGCCTGTCGCGGGCGTCTCCCATAATTCAGGCTCCGCTATAAACGTATCTAAGTCACTCAAGTGTGTCACGTCAATACAGGTAATCCCTTGATTTGTATGTTGTTTGGCTAACAATGCCGCACGCGAGAGTACGTGTTCTAGCTCTCTGACATTACCTGGCCATGGATACTGCTGCAATTGTTGGCGTGCTTTTGCAGAGAGGGTAATTTGCTGTAAGCCAAACTTACGACGCAGTTGTTCGGCAAAAAAACCTGCCAACAAGAGTACATCGCCCTGACGCTCCCGCAATGGCGGCACCTTAATCGGGAACACACTTAAACGGTGGTACAAATCAGCTCGAAAACGCTTTTCGGCCACTTCTTGTTTTAAGTTACGATTGGTCGCCGCAACAATGCGAACATCGACGTACTCGACCGTGTCCTTACCCACCGCCTGAATTTCTTGGTTTTGAATGGCTCGCAGCAAGCTGCCCTGAGCTTCGAGTGGCAGCTCACCAATCTCATCCAAAAATAGGGTACCGCCATTAGCCAGCGTAAACTTGCCCGTTCGATCCCGATCCGCGCCAGTAAACGCCCCCTTCACATGGCCAAACAGCTCACTTTCAATCAAGTTTTCCGGAATGGCCGCACAATTGACGTACACCATTGGCGCTTGGGCGCGTTTCGAGAGTCGATGCATGGTTCGCGCCACCAACTCCTTGCCGACACCGGTTTCACCTTCAATCAATACCGCCAGATCGGCGGGCGCGACCAGTTCAAGATTTTGTCGAAGGGTTTGCATACTCTGACTGTTGCCAACCATATCACTGCCTTCTTTGAGCAACGCCTCCTCGTTTAACTCGACAAGTAGGTTTTGCGCATGCTTCGATTTTTGCTCAAGGCGATCCAACAGCATGGCCGTATTAAGGCTCATCGCCGCCATTGTCGCGACAATGTCCAGTGCCCGTGAATCAATGTCATCAAAGACTCCAGGGGTCATGCTGTCGAGCGTCACGACACCCAGTAGCTTCCCTTGAACATACAGAGGAATCCCCATACAAGCATGTACAGGCAGACCGTCATCGTGTCCGGCGACCATGCCATCATAAGGGTCAGGCAGTGTACTGCCGGTCGGAAAGCGTACCGGCTGATACGAGTCACAGATGGCCGCGAAGCGCGGGTGCTCAGCAATTACAAAACGACGACCCATCACATCATCCACTAAACCTTGTTGCGCCAGCGGCTGAAGGTGTTCGCCTTGATGCACAAGCAACACCACGGCATCGCTTTCAATGGTGGCACGCACCGCACGAATTAAACGCTCAAAGCGATCTTCAAGCGTGACAGAGCTGGCAAGATCTAAGGCAAAACGGAGCAGATTGTCGCTGGCAATCATAGAGTTCTCACTGGTTCAATCTTATTTATGTCATATTGACCTATTTAAATCATAATGACACATCCTTAAAAGAGTCAAAATGACATAAATCAGGTTTATCGGATTTATTAACCTTATGATTTTTAAGGAAAATTAAAACTGGCACTGTTTTCGCAATAGATCTAGGTAATTGTTATGAAAATTGCTCAGTCAATCGAGCTTATTACCTTAAGCGTTCTTAGGAGCCTATTTATGTTATCGCAAACTCACATCGACACCGTCAAAGCCACTATCCCAGTCTTAGCGTCTGCTGGTACGGCTATCACCGAACATTTTTACAAGCGTATGTTCACACACAACCCTGAGCTTAAAGACGTGTTCAATATGTCGCATCAAGCCACTGGCCGCCAGCCAGCGGCTTTGTTTAATGCCATTGCCGCTTACGCGACACACATCGATAACTTAGAAGTATTGACGGGCGCCGTGATGCGTATCGCTCATAAACATACCAGTTTTAACATTCAGCCTAATCAATACCCAATCGTGGGTCATCACCTTATCGAAACGCTGCGTGAGCTACTGGGTGACGCGTTCACACCTGAGATCGAAGAAGCTTGGGGCGCAGCTTACCAACAGCTGGCGGATCTGTTTATACAGATTGAAGGTGATTTATACAAAGCCAATGCAGCAAAGCAGGGTGGTTGGGACGAATTCCGTACTTTCCGCGTTGCCAAAAAGCACCCTGAATCTGAGTTGGTGACAAGTTTTGTGCTCGAGCCAACGGATGGCGGTGCGGTGGTCGATTACGTACCTGGCCAATACTTGGGCATTAAGTTACACCCAAGCAATCACGAATTCGATGAAATCCGTCAGTACAGCCTTTCTACGGCCCCGAATGGCAAAAGCTACCGCATTAGCGTGAAACGCGAGCTGAGCGATGTGAAAAATGGTGTGGTATCGAACTATCTACATGAAAGTGTTCAAGAAGGCGATGAAGTTGCATTAATGCCTCCAGCCGGTGACTTCCATTACCAAGAGCGTGAACGTCCAGTCGTTCTGATCTCAGCGGGGGTGGGCTTAACCCCAATGAATTCAATGCTGGATACGCTGGCGGCACAAGGCAGTAAAAACCCTATTTTCTACCTACACGCATGCCGTAACCCACAACAACACTCATTCGCCGAACATGTTGCCAGCTTAGCAGACACGTTAGCACTGACTTACTACACTTGGTATGAAACCGATGCGCCAGAGAATGCTGACCATGTATTAGCCGGCCAAATGCAACTGGCGCAAGTCGCTGAAGTACTGCCGCTAGCAGAGGGTGACTTCTACTTATGTGGTCCTGTGGGCTTTATGATGTTCGCCAAAGAACAGCTGCTAAGCCTTGGTGTAAGCGATGATCGCATCCATTACGAAGTATTTGGACCGCATCAAAGCTTTTAAAGGCTTACCCCATCCTAACCTTCCCCTTAAAGAAACAAGGGGAAGGAACGCAAGATATCTCAGGTCTGATGGTCTTTGCTCCTCCCCCTTATTAAGGGGGAGGCCGGGAGGGGGTTTTAACCCTGCTTAAATGGCAATAACGCGTGGGTATCTTGATGGTAGCCACGCACGGCTTCGGCTTCTTCTTTGCAGAAGTTGCCAATCGCATCACGAAAGCCTGGGTTGTCGATGTAGTGAACGCTGTGGCTAAACACTGGTTCAAAGCCGCGGGCGATTTTGTGTTCCCCTTGGGTACCAGGATCAAAATGCTGTAACCCTTTTTCGATGCAGAACTCGATGCCTTGGTAGTAACAGGCTTCGAAGTGCAAGCAGTCAAATTCCTCGATACAGCCCCAATAACGGCCATAAAGTGAGTGATCGTCGAAGAAACACCACGACGCGCCGACAGCTTCATCACCTTTATAAGCCAATACCAATAAGATTTGATCCGCCATGGTATCGACCAATTGCTGGAAGAAGGCTTCGGTTAAATAACCTGTCTGACCGCGTTTGGCATAGGTACTCTGATAGCAAGTATAAAAGAACTGTATCTCTTCTGAGGTTAATTCCGAACCCAATTTACGGGTTAAATGCAGACCTTGTTGAGCAATCTTATCACGCTCTTTTCGGGCGCTTTTACGTTTGCGGCTGGAGAAATGGCTAAAGTAGTCCTCCATGGACTGGTAGCCCTTGTTAAACCAATGGAACTGACAGGAGACACGATGTAAGTATTCATCAGATTGCCCTAAGTGTTTGGCAAGATGCTCGCGACAAAACAGTAAGTGCCAGCTGGAGAACTGACGATCTTGGTTGGCTTGCGTCAATAACGGCGCCAGCGCTGCATACATAGACACGTATTCTTCAGAGCGGCCATTCGGATCTAGATGCGTAAACAGGCGAGGACCTGTCACAGGCGAATAGGGTACCGCCCAAATGCGCTTGGGATAATAGGGGTAACCGTAGCGCTCATAGGCTTCGGCCCATGACCAATCAAACACAAATTCGCCTTGCGAGTGCGTTTTCAAAAACGTTGGTGCGATCGCAACTGGGCTTTCATCGTCTTCCATCACCAGCAGGTATTCTGGATACCAACCGGTACCATCGCCCAAGCAGTTGTGCGCTTCTAATGCTTGATAAAAGGCGTACTGGGCAAATGGATAAGAGGTGTCACCAATGGCTGCTTGCCAACGCTCAAAGCCAAAATCCGCTACCGATGCAAACCATTGTGCTTTCATAGGACCTCTCTTCATTACAGAGTATTCGTTATCGTCTTCGAGCCAGCTCAACAGCACATCCCTGTGCCCTTTTAGTCCGTGCGAGGAGATCTTATGATCTTAGGAATCACCGATTAGACTGATCTACATCTCAGCGCGAAGCTTCTCAATCACGGGGGCTTGTTCTGGGCGTTTATGAAGCCATAAAAAGAACGCTTCTGCGGCTTGCCCGACTAACATACCGAGCCCGTCCGCACCTTGCGCACCACGGGCAAAGGCCCATTGCATAAAGACAGTCGGTTCAGCACCGTACACCATATCGTACACCCAGGTTTTATCGCTCACGAGGCTGTCTTTTAGTGGCGGTAGTTCGCCCCCTAAGCTGGCCGATGAGCCATTGATAATGACATCAAACGGCCCTTCAAGATCCTCATAGCTTGAGTAATCGCAATTAAACTGCAATGCCAACTCTTCCGCCTTGGTAACCGTACGGTTCGCAATGGTAATGATGTCGGGATTTTGCGCCATCATTGGACCCAATACTCCGCGTACCGCACCGCCTGCGCCCAACACCAAGATACGTTTATCTTTGAGCGGTTGCTCAAGTACTTTGACAATGTCTCGTACCATGCCAGCGCCATCGGTGTTGTCACCGTATAACTCACCGTTTTTGCCCATCATCAAGGTGTTCACTGCACCGGCTTGTTCGGCGCGCTTACTCAGCTTGTCACACATATCAAAAGCACGCTGTTTAAACGGTACGGTGACATTTAAGCCTAGGCCGCCGTCAGCAAAGAAGTCACGCACTTGCTGCTCGAAGCCTTCTATGTCGCCCAGAATTTTAGTGTAATTCACGGACAATTCTGTTTGTGCGGCAAAAGCATGATGAATATCTGGAGACTTGCTGTGTTCTATTGGATTACCAATTACTGCGAGCTGTTCCACTGTACACCCCAATCATTGATCTAGTTATGCTTATGAAAATTAGGCGCGACCTAGCCAATCGCGACCCGTTAAGTAGTAATCCGTTAATGCAGCTTCTGGGCTGCCTGCTTCTGGCTCATAGCCGTAAGTCCATTTCACTTCTGGTGGCAAAGACATCAGTATTGATTCTGTGCGCCCCGCGCCACTTTGCAAACCAAAGTGCGTGCCACGGTCAAATACTAAGTTAAATTCTACATAGCGACCACGACGATGTAATTGAAAATCGCGTTCATGTTCGCCAAATGGCGTATTTTGATGTTTCGCTAAGATCGGTTCGTACGCTTCAATGTAGCCATCGCCGACGGCTTGCATGAGAGCAAAGCTTTCATCGAACGGTAACTCATTGAAATCATCAAAGAAAAGACCACCAATGCCGCGGTGCTCTTGGCGATGTTTTAGGAAGAAATACTCGTCACACCACGCTTTAAAACGGTCGTAATAGTCTTCACCAAACGGTGCTAACGAGTCGAACGCTTGTTGGTGCCATTGGATACAGTCTGCATCATCACCATAATAAGGGGTCAGATCAAAACCACCACCAAACCACCAAACAGGGTCTAAGCCTTCTTTGTGAACAACGAATAAACGGACATTGGCGTGCGATGTAGGGGCGTAAGGGTTGCGCGGATGAATAACAAGCGACACGCCCATAGCTTCAAAGCTACCACCGGCCAGTTCTGGACGATCGGCCGTGGCAGACGGCGGGAGCTTATCACCACGAACGTGGGAAAAGTTAACGCCGCCTTTTTCGATCACTTCACCTGACAGCACTCGAGTACGGCCCATGCCACCGGTGTCACGCTGCCACGCATCTTCATGGAAACGAGCACTGGGTTCAAATACTTCCAGACGCTGACAAATGCGATCTTGCAGGCCCATCAAATACGCTTTGACAGCGTTGATCTTATCCTCGGTTAATGCACTCACAATTTAGCTCCAATCCGTATGACATCAATTGAAACTATTCTAGCATTGTTCAGAGCGCACACTGAACGCTCTCGCTAAGATAAGATTAAATGCGATCAACAAGGTTACGCCATGGGGCAACCGCTTGTTCAAAGCACTCTGACTGACCGGTAGCACGTACCAGCACCGAGGCGCCATGCATGCTGGCCAAGATCTGGCTGGCATATTGGCGGGACTCTTCGGTCGGCATCCATTCTTTTTTCATATAGGAAATAACCGTAGCAAGCCAATCGTATTTCATTTCATAAAATTCAGACATGGCTTCCAGCGTTGCCTCGTCGAGTAGAGTTTTTTCCACCGCTAAGACCGTACAAAGGCTGACGTACTCTTCGTCAATCACTCGCAGCTTGAAATCGTCGATAAACTTATTCAGTGCTTTTTGCGCGGCTTGACGTTTTTTCTTCGGTAATACCAAACGCTCGGCGTAATCATCCCTATAGCGACGCATAACCGCTGTGCATAGGTCACCCTTCGTTGGGAAATGATAATGTACGCTGGCACTTTTTATACCTACTACAGCCGCTAGATCACGAAAGCTCATGGCTTTGTAACCTTGCTTTAGCATCGCCTCAAGTGCTGCATCAAGAATCGCTATCTTGGTCGTATTAACCGCTTTGTTTGGCGCTTCCAACTTTGACTTCATATCCATCGTGCGTATCCATGTTTAAAACTAATCAATTGATAGGTTTATTTTTAACCTATCACTACATCAGACGCTATAGGCAAATATGGAGAGACTGTTTAAAAAGAAATGTAATCTCCGTTTCGCTATCAATTAGTTACTTTTGTACTATTTTCGCTGCAATAAGACTGTCATTTATATTGACGTACTTTAAAAGATAATTGTATTTTGGATACAAAATACAATTATCCAAGGAGCTCGCTATGAATACACAAGTCTTTCACGGTGTCATACCGGCGTTGATGACGCCTTGCCAATCCGATCGAACTCCAGATTTTGATGCATTAGTCGAGAAAGGTCATGAGATGATCGCGGCAGGTATGTCGGCCGTGGTGTATTGTGGCTCGATGGGCGACTGGCCATTGTTAAGCGATGCTCAGCGCATGGAAGGAGTGGAGCGCTTGGTTCAAGCGGGCATTCCAGTGATTGTTGGAACCGGTGCGATTAATACGCAATCCGCCGTCGCACACGCTGCCCATGCTGAGAAAGTCGGTGCAGCGGGACTGATGGTGATTCCACGAGTACTGTCCCGAGGTAGCGTGATTGCGGCGCAAAGACATCATTTCAAAGCGATTTTAAACGCAGCTCCAAGCATTCCGGCCATTATTTACAACAGCCCTGTCTATGGTTTCGCGACCAAAGCCGATTTGTTCTTCAGTTTACGTGCAGAGCACCCTAATTTAGTAGGTTTCAAAGAATTTGGTGGCGACGCAGACTTACGCTATGCGGCAGAAAACATCACCTCGCAAGATAACGATGTTTTGTTAATGGTGGGCGTGGATACTGCGGTTTACCACGGTTTTGTGAACTGCGGGGCCGTGGGTGCGATCACTGGTATTGGCACAGCACTGCCGAAAGAGGTCCTACTGTTGGCTCATTTGTCTCGTAAAGCCGCTCAAGGCCATGCGGAGGCCCGCCTACGTGCAAAAGAGTTAGAAGAAGCCATGGGGGTGCTCGCCAGTTTCGACGAAGGTCCAGAACTGGTCTTATTCTTTAAATACTTACTGGAACTTAACGGAGAACAAGCCTATCGCCTACACTTTAACGCAACAGATGAGCTGAACAGCGCGCAAAAACATTACTGCGAACAGCAATATGCACTGTTTAAAGCGTGGTTCAAGAATTGGTTCAAACAAGGTGGGGTAATCAAGGAATGCTGGTAATCGACAGTCATACGGAAGGTGAGCCTACGCGCGTCATAATAGAAGGTGGACCAGATCTTGGTAAGGGGACACTTGCTCAACAAGCGCAAAAATTAGCAACAGATTATCAAGACTTTTATCGTTCTTTGGTCGTTGAGCCTTATGGTCAAGAAGCCATGGTGGGTGCGTTATTAGTGGAACCAAACGACCCAAGCTGCGTGGCTGGAGTCATCTACTTTGATGCAGCAGCGGTCATTGGAATGTGTGGCCATGGCACTATTGGCGTTGCCGCAACCCTCGCACACATGGGAAAAATAGGCGTCGGTAGCCATCGTCTTGAAACGCCAGTGGGCATCGTTGAAGTGACCTTAAGCGATGCCAATACTGTAACGGTGCAAAATATTCCCAGCTACCGTTTTCAAAAAGGTATCGCTCTGGATGTTGCCGAAGTAGGCACGGTGATCGGCGATGTGGCCTACGGTGGTAACTGGTTTTTCATCGTTGATCAAAGCCCCGTGACTGTACACCCGAACAATATTCGCCAATTAACAGAAGCCAGTATCAAGGTTCGCGACGCTCTGTATGCCAAAGGGATAGAGGGCGAAGAGGGCGGCGTTATTGACCATATTATCTTTTATGGGCCAGCGTTAGATCCTGCCCATCACAGCCGAAATTTCGTGCTATGCCCTGACAATGCTTATGACCGCTCGCCATGCGGTACTGGTAGCTCGGCGCGCTTAGCCTGCTTAGCCGCTGATCAATTACTGGCACCTAAGAGTGAGATTTATCAAGAAAGCATCATTGGCAGCGGCTACACTTTAAGCTATCAATTTACCTCACCCGATCATTCTAGCGGTGCAATTATACCGCGTATCACTGGACAAGCCTTTATGACGCGCGAGTCGAAAATAATGGATAACCTTAAGGATCCGTTGCGCAAAGGCGCAAGTAAGCCCCAATAATAGGAATGACTATGAGCGAGCAAATCACTTTATCATTGGATGATATCCGTACATTAAGTGAATCGATTCTATTGAGTAATGGTTTTAACCAAGCCCATGCCAGTGCTATCACGGACATTATCTACACCAATCAAATCGGCGATTGCCACTCTCACGGTTTGTACCGCTTATTTATGTGCGTCGAAAGTATCCGCTCTGGACGCGTTGACGGCACTGCCGCACCAACCATCATAGATGCAGCACCCGCGGTAGTTCGCGCCAATGCCAATGACGGTGTCTCGTTACTAGCGATGCAAGCAGCCATGCCATTGCTGATCGAAAAAGCCAAAATAAACGGCATCGCAGCCTTAGCCATCAACCGTTGTTTTCATTTCTCCGCTTTATGGCCAGAAGTAGAAAAGCTGTCCGAAGCCGGTTTAGCAGGGATGGCCATGCTGCCGAGTCATGCCTGGGTAGCACCGGCGGGGGGCCGTCGTGGTTTGTTAGGCACTAATCCGTTTGCTTTCAGCTGGCCACGTCAAGGCAAATCACCGTTTACCTTTGATTTTGCCACCAGCCAGTTCGCAAGGGGGGAAATTGAATTGTACCGTCGTGCTGGCAAAGCGTTACCTGAAGGTGTGGCGATCGATAAAGAGGGGCAGCCCACCACCAATGCTGAAGCCGCAATGGACGGTGCCATGCTGACTTTTGGTGGACATAAGGGCTCGGCACTGTCTTTGATGATTGAATTGATGGCTGGGCCTTTGATCGATGATTTGACCAGCAAAGAAAGCATGGACTTTGCCGAAGGCAAACCTGAAGCGCCGTATCATGGCGAAATCATTTTAGCGTTCGACCCAAATCTACTAAGCGGTGGACGCGCACTGGAAAACAATGATCGCGCTGAACGTTTATTTGCCGACGTCATTGATCAGGGTGCGCGCTTGCCTTCTCAACGTCGACAAGCAGCTCAAGCGTATAACCTTGCGCGCCAAGCGGTTGAGATCCCTAAAACACTGTACGACGATTTGTTGGCGTTGAAACAAACCTAGTCGCTTTCAACAAAAGCGGATCTAAGGCTCAAAACGGCACGCTAGCGTGCCGTTTTTTTTTGGTAAACGCTACATAAAGTCATCGTCCATCAGCGGTGCGAACATTAGGTCCTCTGGCAGCAAGGCACTAGGGATGTCTTGATAGCATACGGGGCGCAAGAAGCGTCTAATCGCTAGAGTACCAACAGACGTCGCGCCAAAGTTAGTCGACGCAGGGTAAGGACCGCCATGTACCATGCTGTCACATACTTCAACCCCTGTAGGGAAGCTATTGGCCAGCACACGGCCAGCCTTGCGCACCAAGGTTGGCATAAGTCGCTTTGCTTCTTCATGGTCCGCATCATCCACGTGCAGTGTGACCGTCAGCTGACCTTCCAGTTGCTGGGCAATCTGCTCAAACTCGGACAAGGAGTCGGCGACAACCACAATGCCTAATGGGCCAAATACTTCATGCGATAAGCTGTCATCTGCTAACCATTGCTGAGCCGTGGTTATATACAAATATGGCGTAGCAGAACGGCCCTCGCAGTCGGTCGCTAAGATTTCTTGGGTATTGTTATTAGTGGCAATGCGCTGCTGGCCTGCACGATATGCTTCAGCAATGTCGTCGGTTAACATGGTCTGAGTGGGTACATATGACAACGCAGCACTGGTTTTGGTAACAAACTCTTCGGCTTCACTGCCAGCTACAACTACCGCTACGCCGGGGTTGGTACAGAATTGACCTGCGCCCATGCAAAGGGAGTTGGCCCAGCCTTGTGCCAACTCGCCACCTCGCTTCGCTAATGCATTAGGGTAGAGAAACATGGGGTTAATTGATCCTAGCTCGCCAAAAAATGGTATTGGCTCAGGACGTTGCGCACAAAGATCGTAGAGCGCACGACCACCGCGTAAGGAGCCGGTGAACCCCACTGCTTTGATCAATGGGTGTGTCACCAGCGCTTCGCCCATGGCAAAACTTTCACCGCTGTCTTGGATGAAGCTAAAAACACCGGCTGGCATGTCACACTTCTCAATCGCGGCATGAATCGCTTCGGCCACTATTTCCCCAGTACCGGGGTGAGCAGGGTGACCTTTGACGACAACCGGACAACCCGCGGCCAGCGCCGATGCCGTATCACCGCCTGCAGTTGAAAATGCCAACGGAAAGTTGGACGCGCCAAACACCGCCACAGGGCCAATCGGCACTTGCATCATTTTAAGATCGGCGCGGGGTAGCGGTTGGCGATTGGGTAAAGGTGAATCAAAACGGCGATCTAAATACATGCCATCAAGAATATGTTCGGCAAACATACGTAATTGACCACAAGTACGGCCTCGTTCACCCTGCAAACGCGCTTCCGGCAATCCCGTTTCGCTGGTACCAATAGCGGTAATCGCATCGGCTCTGGCATCGATTTCATCAGCAATGGTGTTTAAAAATTTTGCGCGATCCAGTCGGTTCTTTTCGTTGTAAGCATTAAACGCCTCTTCAGCGGCTTGCACCGCAACCTTGACGTCTTCGATTCGGCCTTTGGAGTAAGAATGCGCACTGCCACTGGCGGGGGAGGACAGAAAATAGTCCTGTGTATCGACCCACTGTCCAGCAATGAGATGTTTACCGTGAGGTTTGAACGTCATAGAGCACTCCGTTTTCCAAACAATGAAACTGTATTTTGTATCCAATTTCATTGTTGATGAAATAACGCTATGACACAAGGGAAGTCTTTTAATTTGGTGCGCTAGACCACCATACTGTCGACTTTACTCTATGCAGATTCTCGTTTTTCCTGCACCCAGTCTAATACCTGCTGTTTGGTATTAATCAAATGGGTACGTAGCATCTCTGTCGCACTCACCACATCTCGTGCTCGAGCAAACTCTAACAAAGACTGATGGTCTGAGCGGGCTTTATGGTTGGTAATATCAATGTGCAACCCAACGTAGCGACTGGCTTGCAAGGTCACACGCTCTAACAACGCTTCGGTCAAATGGCGACCCGCCGCTCGGTATAAACATTGATGAAAAAGTGTGTTTAAAGGCCCCCATTGTGCGACGTCACTTTTTTCATAGGAAGCATCCATGTCTTCGAGCAGTGCTGCGCACTCGGTAAAATCTTGTTCTGTCATCTTAGGGATGGCGTGCTGAAATAGAGCCACTTCTAATTGGATGCGTAAATCAAAGATCTCGGCGATTTCGTCCAAAGTATGCTTGGTGACCGTGGCACCTCGATGATTTTGAAACACTACTAAACCTTCTGCGTCTAAACGCTTTAAGGCTTCACGAACTGGCATGCGAGAGACATCGTATTCTTGCGCGAGTAATTCTTGGCGAATCAAAGCCCCTTCTTCTAAATCGCCAGAGAGAATACGTTGGCGTAGATCCGCAACAATCACATCAGGCAGGCTTTGTCTTACAACTGCACGCTTTGGGGCCAAAAGGTGTCTCCTTTGATTATCAATTTGACAGGTCATTTGCCGATTATACCTAATATTACGTCGAACAACGCTAGTGTTCTGATCGGGCGTCATCGCCATATTTACTCTTTTCTTCATTATGGTTTCATTTTTCTTAAGCAAATACTGCCCTAATAAAACGCTATATTGAAACTAACCGTAGGAATTGATCCTGCAAAAGCCATTAAGTGTTCGAGCCAAAAGCTTGAGCGCAAAACCTCACTATGAGTCTGGAGTAATGATGAACATGACACTCGCACAACCAAACTTATTGAGAAACCAATCCTACATCAATGGCCAATGGGTCTCAGCAGATTCAGGTAAGACTTTTGCCGTGACGAATCCAGCTAATGGCGAGACCATTGCAGATCTTGCCGACTGTGGTGCTGACGAAACGACACGCGCCATTGACGCCGCTGATGCAGCACTTAAGTCTTGGCAGCGAAAAACAGCTAAAGAGCGTTCCCTTATTTTACGTAAGTGGCATCAACTTATCTTGGACAACCAAGATGACTTAGGTAAGTTGATGACTCTTGAACAGGGCAAGCCGTTAGCTGAAGCGAAAGGCGAGATCTTGTATGGGGCTTCTTTCATAGATTGGTTTGCCGATGAAGCGCGTCGTATTTATGGCGATGTTATTCCGACCTTTGCTGAAGGTAAGCGAGTACTTACTATTAAACAGCCTGTTGGAGTGGTTGCTACGATTACTCCGTGGAACTTTCCGAATGCGATGATCGCGCGTAAAATTGCGCCCGCATTAGCCGCTGGTTGTACCGTGGTCGCTCGCCCATCTAAAGAGACGCCTTTGAGTGCGTTGGCACTGGCTGAATTGGCCCACCAAGCAGGCGTACCTGAGGGTGTCCTCAATATCATCGTCGGCAGTAGTTCAAAAGATGTGGGTGGCGTGATGACGAGCCACCCAACCGTACGCAAGCTGAGCTTCACTGGCTCAACGCCTGTCGGTAAGGCACTTCAGTCACAATGTTCTGACACCGTAAAACGCACATCAATGGAGCTAGGTGGTAATGCCCCGTTTATTGTCTTTGACGATGCTGACATCGATGCTGCGCTAGATGGTTTGATGGGCTGTAAGTTCCGTAACGCTGGCCAAGTGTGTATCAGCGCCAACCGTATCCTAGTACAAGACGGCATCTACGATGAGTTTGCCGACAAGCTGACTAAACGCGTTGCTGAGCTAAAAACAGGCAATGGCCTTGAAGAAGGCGTTAAAGTGGGCCCTTTGATTAATAAAGGCGCCGTAGAGAAGGTAGTCGAATTGGTCGATGACGCCGTGAAGAAGGGCGCACAAGTGACTGTCGGCGGACATGATTCTGAGCAAGGTGACGAGCGCTACTATCAGCCCACCGTATTGACCAATGTAACCGACGATATGGATGTGTTTTCCACCGAGATCTTTGGTCCCGTTGCCGCACTCTACCGTTTCAAAACAGAAGACGAGGCGATTGAACGTGCTAACAATACCCCATTTGGCTTAGCATCTTACTTCTATTCCCAAGGGTTTAGCCGTATTTGGCGTGTTTCAGAAGCCTTAGAGTACGGCATGGTCGGCGTTAATGAAGGTGGTATCTCTACCGAAGTCGCCCCGTTTGGCGGTATCAAAGAGTCAGGTAGCGGTCGCGAAGGCTCGAAGTATGGCATTGAAGACTACGTCGAAATCAAATATCTGTGTATGGGCGGTATACAAGAAGACGCTAAATAAGTGCCACGTCTATCCCATAATAAGAAGACGAGCCAATTGGCTCGCCTTCTTATATAGATCCCATTTACCACCGACCCTTCGCTGACGATTTGTCACGACTAGTCATGATGTAAAACCGATACTTTTGTTAACAAAGAATTGAACAGACATTAAAGCTCGTAGTGATAACTCACCATAAACTCTGCTGGAGCGCCGTAACCGATTGAGTTCACACCCGATGTGCCGTTGGTGGAACCTAGGTAATACTCTTCATCGAATAGGTTGTAGGCGTTTAGTTGGATACGATGTTTGCCAACATGGTAAGACGCCATAGCGTCTACGAGGGTGTAATCCCCTAGGGCAACGGCTTCGTTGTTACCCGCGAAGCGATCCCCCACATATTTAACGCTCCCCCCAAAACGCCATGCCTTGTCTAGCTGATAGGTGGCACCTAATGCCGCCAAATGGTCGGAAACATCATTAGGTTTTTTACCCGTATCGCGATCCTCTGCATCCATATAGGTGTAGCTTGCGGTGGCACTCAATTGCTCGGTGATCTGACCGCGCATTTCTAATTCAATCCCTTGATGACGGGCACGGCTTTTATCGACAATAAAGCCATCCGCATCGGTGCTTGGCTGTTCTTGGTCAATTTGGAACACCGCGGCGTTAAGCATCAAGGCATCGTCTAGCACGTAGGCTTTGGCCCCCACTTCGAGCAATTCCGTGGAGAAGAATTCCGCTTGGGTTGGGCTGACAAAGCTGCCGCCATAAGGCAACTGCCATGATTTAGCCAAGGTCGTGTAAGCGGACATGTCGTCGTTCAAACGATACACCGCCCCCAGACGATAGCTGGTTTTATTGTCATCATTGCTGCTGTTCACGCCAGCCGCCGTGGTTTGGTCCAACTTCATACGGTCTTGGCGTACATTTCCTGTGAACGACCAATCTCCCACCGTAATCATATCCTGCAAATATAGGCCTAGGGTTTTGGTGGTGTTTTCACGGAAGGCGGGGAAGCCTGGATTGGGCGCGTTAGTCGCAATAGGATTGTAGATATCTTTCGTCGGTAAATTCGTACGCGCCAGATTGAGGTCAATATCAATCTGATTGTAATCTGTGCCAAACAACAATTGATGGTTATTCAGTTGCCACTCCAGCTCCGATTGCAGTGTCTGCGTGGTACGTGGGTCATAACCAAAGGTATTCACGGTTTGTGCCACCTCATTTGTATCTGAAACAGGCGCAGTAGACTGTCTTGTACCTCTTTGTTCCAGCGTCACACGGTTGTAAACCGCGCGGTTATGCCAAGTGATCTCTGGTGTCAGCGTCAACTCATCTTCAATGGCGATGCGCACACTGTCGGATTCTTGGTAATCATTAAGACTGCCGAAGTAAGTACTCCTTGGCACCGCAACAGGTTTGCCATCTTTGGATGGAATACCACGGTAGGGCGCTAGCTCTTGATGCATAAACTCTAAATCAAGGTTTACCACATGGCTTTCAGACGGATTAAATTGCAACGATGGGGCAATAAAATAGTCTTCTGAATCCACATGATCGACAAACGAATTAGACTGTCGAATCTCGGCATTGATACGACCATTGACGGTATCCGTCAGCTGAGTTGAGCTGTCTATAGAACCAGTCACCTGATCATGGCTGCCATAGCTCGTACCTAAGCGTGTAAATTCATCTCCATTGGCACGTTTGGTGACAAGGTTAATAATCCCACCCGCTGAACCACGACCATACAACGCACCAGCTGGGCCTTTTACTACCTCAACTTGCTCAACATTGGCCAAGCTGCGATAGGACTGTAAATTGCCATCGTCTCTTAAACCATCGCGATACACGTCTCGAATCGCATCAAAACCACGAATCACAAACTGATCACGACTGCCTTCTCCTAGGGTATTGTTGACCCCTGCGACGCCGTCCAAGGCATCCACCATACGCACCGCACCACGGTCTTCCATTTCAGTATTCGTCACCACCGATACGGACTGTGGCACCTCTAGCCATTCAGCATCGGACTTGCTACCCGATGTTGGCAGCTCCTGAGCGTATCCCTTGTAATCTTGAATCATGATTGGATTCATCATATTTTGGCGATCAGAAATAGGGGCTTCCTGCGCGCCATGCGCAGCCGATGAAACAGCGATTACTGCCGTAAGAGGCGTCACTAAAAACGTTTTTATTTCCATTACGAATGGCTTCCAAGTGTATACCTGTAAAGCGTTGCGAAAATCGCAACATCTTGTTTTCATAATAGAAATGAAACCACACTCAATAATCATTATCAATTAAAAACAAATATCATTTGCATTTAAATCAATCAGTCTTTCGCTTTAAAAACAGACAAACGCTAAACACGCCCTTTTGATGCTATCGAAAAAATACCTGGCTATACATTGGTCAACTTTATGGCTAAATTGCAATTTGAATGTCTCGTCCCATCACTATTTACCGGTTTAAAAAACGCGGCCGTGTATCACTAACCTTGTCCTTAACGCAGTAGCGATTTCTAATGTTTGAATAACATCAAACAAAGCATTGATAGCTTCCCATTTTTCCAATCCTATTGTTCTCCTACTATCCAATCATTACGGACAAATAGTGTCCGAACACACATACCTCATTATGAGTCTGGAGTTATTATGCAAGTAACATTAGCTCAACCAAACCTACTGAAAAGCCAATCATTCGTGAACGGTGAGTGGGTTGCGGCTGATTCTGGTAAAACCTTCGCAGTGATCAACCCTGCAACGGGTGAACACATTGTTGATGTAGCAGATGTTGCGGCAGACGAGACAACGCGTGCTGTCGAAGCGGCGAATGCGGCGCAAAAAGCATGGCAAGGTAAAACAGCAAAAGAACGTGCGATGTTACTACGCAAGTGGAATCAGCTGATTCTTGATAACCAAGAAGACCTGGCTAAGCTAATGACTCTAGAGCAGGGCAAACCGTTTGCTGAAGCGAAAGGCGAAGTGCTGTACGGCGCGTCGTTCATCGATTGGTTTGCCGACGAAGCACGTCGTTTATACGGTGAAGTGATCCCATCTTTCGCCAATGACAAACGTGTTCTAACCATCAAGCAAGGGGTGGGCGTTGTTGCAGCGATCACGCCTTGGAACTTCCCAATTGCCATGATTACGCGTAAAGCCGGTCCTGCACTTGCAGCGGGCTGTACGATCGTTATCAAACCATCAGAAGAAACACCTCTGTGTGCCTTGGCGCTTGCCGAGTTGGCGCATCAGGCGGGCATCCCAGCGGGTGTTCTGAACGTGGTAGTGGGTACCGACGCTAAGGCGATAGGCGGCGTACTGACTGGCAATCCTATCGTGCGTAAATTGAGCTTTACTGGCTCAACACCAGTAGGAAAACTACTACTCTCTCAATGCGCACAAACGGTAAAACGCACCTCCATGGAGCTAGGTGGCAACGCACCTTTCATCGTATTCGATGACGCTGACCTTGATGCAGCGGTAGAAGGCGCGATTGCTTCCAAATACCGCAACGCCGGCCAAACGTGTGTATGTGCCAACCGTATTCTTGTTCAAGACGGTGTTTACGATGCCTTTGCTGAGAAATTGGCAAAACGTGTTGCGGAATTTAAAACCGGTAACGGTTTTGCAGACGGCGTAAACATCGGTCCTTTGATCAACAAAGCAGCGGTTAACAAAGTAGAAGAACTTGTCAATGCAGCAATCAGCCAAGGCGCGAAAGCGTTAGTTGGCGGGGCAAAAGCCACTCAAGCCGGCGAGCAGTTCTTTGAGCCAACGATTCTTACGGGTGTGACCGATGACATGGCGATTTTCTCAAGCGAGATCTTTGGCCCAGTCGCACCACTGTTCCGTTTTAGTACAGAAGAAGAAGCTGTTGAGATGGCAAACAATACCCCATTTGGTTTGGCATCTTACTTCTATTCCCAAAATATCGGCCGTATTTGGCGCGTTTCCGAAGCGTTGGAATACGGCATGGTCGGTGTTAACGAAGGCATTATCTCCAGCGAAGTTGCGCCATTTGGTGGTGTGAAAGAGTCTGGCAGTGGCCGTGAGGGTTCCAAGTACGGTATCGACGAGTACGTGGAAATTAAATACCTATGCATGGGCGGCATTCACTAAGCCAACCTTTCGCAACAGACGACACGTTAGAGTGCGCTCCAGCGTGTCTGCTTTCTAATTTCAGAGAGAACAAGACAAATGACAAACGCTAGCTTACAAGAACGCAAAGTAAACGCCATCGCACGTGGCCAAGGCAACATGGCTCCTGTGTATGTAGACCGTGCCCTAAACGCTGAAATTTGGGACGTTGAAGGCAACCGTCACATCGACTTCGGTGCGGGTATCGCAGTAGTGAACACGGGCCACAACCACCCGAAAGTGAAAGCCGCAGTCCAAGCACAAGTTGAGCGCTTCACCCACACGTGTGTCATGGTGAGCCCATACGAGTCAGCCGTTGCTCTTGCAGAAAAACTAAACGCTGCCGCACCTGGTAACACACCGAAGAAATCTATCTTCGTAACGACGGGTGCAGAAGCGGTTGAAAACTGTGTGAAAATCGCACGTGCTTACACGGGTCGTCCGGGCATCATCGCGTTCAACGGTGGCTTCCATGGCCGTACCAACATGACCATGGGTCTAACAGGTAAAGTAAACCCTTACAAAATTGGCTTTGGTCCATTCCCAAGCGACATTTTCCACGTGCCATACCCAAATGAATACCTAGGCATTACTGAAGAGCAAGCACTTGCTGACCTGCAAATGCGTTTTACGTGTGACATTGAGGCGTCTAAAGTGGCGGCGGTCATCATCGAGCCTGTTCAAGGCGAAGGTGGTTTCTACATGGCGTCAGCAAGCTTCCTACAAAAGCTACGTGCGGTATGTGATGAGCATGGCATTCTGTTAATTATGGATGAAATCCAAGCAGGTTTCGCCCGTACTGGTACGATGTTCTGCCACGAACAATCTGGCGTCGAAGCGGATCTTATGACGGCAGCAAAAGGCATCGCAGGTGGTTTCCCTATCGCAGCTGTAGTGGGTAAAGCAGACATCATGGACGCGCCAATTCCTGGTGGTCTTGGCGGTACGTACGGCGGTTCTCCAGTAGGTTGTGCAGCGGGGCTTGCAGTATTCGACGTGATCGAAGAAGAAAACCTATGTGAACGTGCTAACCAAGTGGGTGCGCGCTTTGTTGAGCACCTAAAAGGTCTGCAAGCGGACTACCCACAAATCATTGGCGACGTGCGTAACGCTGGCGCCATGATCGCAGTTGAATTCGTTCACGACGGTGACGTAACTAAGCCATACCCAGAGCTAGCGAAAGGCCTATCGGCAAAAGCCGCTGAAAATGGTCTAGTACTGCTTTCTTGTGGTATCCGCGGTAACGTTATCCGCTTCCTACCAGCATTAACGATTGAAATGGACATCATTGACGAAGGCATGGAAATCTTCAAGCGCTGCTTCGAAGAGCTTGCTTAACATTTGAGTTTCAACGGATTTGTCCACCTAGACTTCCGTTTGCAAGACATGCCCTCCAGATAGTATGTCTTGTCTTTTAGCCGCTGCCTCACAAGGGCAGCGGCTTTTTTATCCGCGTTTACGCTAGGTTTAGCAGATTTTCTGGCACGATCGCGCCACGGTGCTGTATTACTTGCGCTGCGATGTTGTGCGCAAGCTTGGCACTGTCGGCTTTACTCTTGCCTAACGCTAAACCAGCTAAATAACCGCCATTAAATGAGTCACCCGCACCGGTCGTATCTAGCGGAGAAATTCCTGCAAGCGAAGGTATAAGTTGTTCTTCTGACGCGATTAGACAACCTTCAGCGCCTTTTTTAACAATGACTTCCTGCGCACCTGCTTGCTGCCAAAACGATACCACATCAATATCTGTATGCAGGTCATTGAGCAGTTGCTCATCGTCGAGGGTCGTCATGACCGTGGCATGAGTAGTAGACACCAAATCTTGCATCGATGAGGACGCCTCAGAGGCACTTTGCCAAAGTTTAGGGCGGTAATTGGGGTCAAATACAACGTCGACCTGTGCAGCTTTGAGTGCATTGACAAGTTTCATACGTGCCACAGGGGTTAAAATCGCCAACGAGATACCTGATAAGTATACCATTTGATAGTCACTTAACGACGCCAATAGAGCATCGCCTTCATCGCCATCAAACATCCGCTTCGCTGAAGAGGTTTCACGCCAGTAAGTAAAATGACGTTCGCCGTCGTCGTCATTAGCGACTAGATATAACCCCACTTTGCCATCTTCTAAACAGCGAATCGAGCGCGTATTCAAATCAGCGGCATTGAGCGCATCAATGAGTTTATGACTGAGCGCATCTGTACCCACTGCTGTTATATAACTGACATCTGCTTGGTTATTCAATAGCTTCTTTAAGTAATAAGCCGTGTTATAGGTGTCACCAGCATAGTTTTTAATCAAGTTGTTAGGGGTATCGCCTGTTGTTAGTTCGATCATGCATTCACCGATGCAGGCAATTTTTATATTGGACATATGAGGACTCCAAGCATAGCCGCTCAATCAGAAATCAAGCGACTATGGCAATGTCTAAGAAGAGAGGGAATTGAGTGTAGACTGTAAAGGCGACTGCTGCAGCTGTGTCACTAAACCACTAATACGCTTACACAACGCCATATTAGTCAGTGGTGCAGGGAAAATATCTGTAATCGCCAGTAAAGATGCGACTTTCTCAGCGGTATACTCACTTTGACTAACGGCCTCGAACAGCGTTTTTTCCAGCGGATCATTGATTGATGTCTGCGCTTTTTGATGTTGCATCACGTACAACATCCAACCTGCTAGGCCAAGCTCTATCGCTTGACAAGCCATACCTTGCTGCGACAAATCGCACCAGCCTTGCAACCAACGCTGTGGCAATTTTTGCGATCCATCCATCGCAATTTGTTGTAAGCGATGCTTCAAACTGTCATTTTTAAAGCGCTGAATCAAAGCAGAGCAGTAATCTTCTAATTCTTGTTGATCAAACGATGGGAGGGTCGGTGCCACTTCTTGCATCATATAGAGACGCAAAAACTGTTCAATCGACGCATCGGATAACGCTTCGGCGACGGTTTCATAACCCGCTAAAGGGCCTAAGTAGGCTAACAACGAATGACTACCGTTGAGCATACGTAACTTCATCATTTCGTAAGCCGACACGTCTTCGACCATCTGTACCCCGCAGGCTTCCCATTGTGGACGGCCTTGAGGGAAGTTGTCTTCCACCACCCACTGGCTAAATTGCTCACACTTGACTACGGTTGGACTATCGATGTCGGTATCTTGCTTGATGGCAGCAAAGTCCGCATCTGTCATGGCTGGGACGATACGATCGACCATGGAACTAGGAAATGCAACCTGCTGCTCGATCCACTCGGCCAATTCAACATCAAACGCTTTGGCAAAGCTCACAACCGCCTTTTGCACACGTTTGCCATTGTGGGGCATGTTATCGCAACACAGCACCGTAAATGGCTCAAGGCCCGCGTCACGGCGCAAGCGTAAGCCCTGTACTAACAAACCAATAATGGTTTTAGGGCTATCTAGGTGCTCTAAGTCATGCTGAATATCAGCGTGATCTCTCTGCAACGTACCCGTCGCCGGTGATAGGAAATAACCTTTTTCTGTCACCGTCATGGTGACAATTTTAGTATGTGTATCCACTAGACGCTGTAGCAAAGCTTGTCGGCCCGCTGTGTCACCCGCGAATAACGCTTCTTTCATTGCACGAATTTCACGTACGGTGGCCGTATTTTGATCGGCGTATTCCACCACATGAAACACGTTATCAGCATTATTTAATTGCTCAACCAGCGTGACGTTCGAACGAATGTTGGCACTGACCAGTGCCCAGTCACCGCCAAACTTGGCTAAGGTGTTTTCGATGTACACCGCTTGGTGGGCTCGATGAAAAGCCCCCAAACCAATATGAACGATGCCAGCTTGATGCTGTTCAGGGACGACATAACTCGCCTCTACAGTAATATTCATAACGTTGTCTCAACTAATCCATTAATGAAGGAAGCCACAGCGAAACTGCCGGTACGTAAGACACCAGCAATAATACCGCAAGGTTACACAATAGGAATGGCCAAATGGCTTTCACCACATGAGACATCGGAATTTTACCAATACCCGCTGCGACAAATAGACACACCCCTACAGGCGGAGTGGTTAAACCAATCATCAGATTTAAAACGGCCATGATACCAAAGTGAATCGGATCCATGCCTATGCCTTCCGCCACTTTTAGTAGGGTTGGGAACAGGATAATCAGTGCTGCAATGGTCTCCATAAAGCCTCCCACCAGCAACAAAACGATATTCAGGATCAAAATCACTAAGATTGGATTAGACGTGATACCAAAAATAGCATCCGACAACATTTGCGGAATTTGTTCACTGGTTAAAATCCACCCGAACAAATTCGCCATGCCCACTAAGATCAATAAGCTGGAGGAACTTAACGCCGTATCCATGAGGATTTTTGGCAGGTTTTTCCAAGTAATGCCTTTGTAGACAAACATGCCAACTACAAATGCATACAAACTCGCCACAATGGACGCTTCCGTTGGGGTAAAAATGCCACCGATAATGCCGTATAGGATAATGAAGGTCATCAGCAACGCCCAAAACGCACCTCGTCCCACACTTAGCACTTCACGGAACGTCGCGCGTTTCTCACGGGGGTACTGCTTGCGTACCGCAATGATGTAAGCCGTCACCATCATTGCCACACCCAGCATCAAGCCCGGTACGACGCCTGCGATGAACATTTTACCCACTGATATACCGCTCAAGGACCCAACAATGATCATTGGCACACTTGGCGGAATGATCGGACCAATGGTAGACGATGCCGCGGTGACCGCCGCTGCAAACGGTTTATCATAGCCAGACCGTGCCATCCCCGGGATCATTACCGAGCCTATACTGGCCGTATCGGCTACCGCAGTTCCCGAAATACCGCCAAAAATCATTGAACCACCCACGTTAGCGAGACCCAGACCACCGCGAATATGACCTAATAACGAATTACTAAAGCGAATGATGTAATCGGTAATGTTACCGACGTTCATTAGGTTTCCGGCCAGAATAAAGCCCGGAATACATAACAATACGAATGAGTCCATGCCAGCATATAAGCGCTGAGGCACGATCGTCATTGGGATATCAGCCATAAATAGGTACGCTAACGAGGACAACCCCAAACAAAAAACGATGGGCAAACCAAACAGAAGCAGTGAAAAAAAGGCTACAAATAAAATCGCAACTTCCATGGTTATTGCTCCTCACGTTGAGTGGATGAAAGCAGCTCTAGGATCGCACCCAGTACGCTGTAAAAAGCAGTTAAGTAGAAGAAAATGGTCACTGAAATGAATACCCAGAGCATTGGCATTTCGAGGGTAGGGGACATTTGCCATTTTCCTATTTGGGCGTACTGCATCGAGAACGGAATCAAATACAACGCAAAGGCCGCGGTTAATACATGGCATGCCACAGTGTATAGGCGCTTCCAAAAGGGGTTGAGAAAGCCCTGAAACAACTCTAGTCGCACATGTCGATCATCCCGAATCACCAAGCCAGAGCTCAAAACAATTAAATAGATAAACAGATAACGCGACAATTCCTCGGTCCAAACAGGCGAGGTGGGTAACATAAAGCGAGAAATAACCTGTAGCAGGACCACGGCAGCAATCGCCAGTAACGACGCTGACGCGAGGATAGCGAAGCACTTATCAATCACTGTACGAATTGCCAGCAATAATGAGGTGGCTTTCACCGTTAAAGTGGTCGTAGATGCGGAAGCATTCATCGGACAGAACTCCAAAAAATAAAGAACCTCCCGCAAGATTAGCAAGGGGAGGTTGAGAGTGCCGTTATTAAATTTTGTTCAAAAGCTCTAGCTGCTCAGAAGTCAGAGACTCTTGAACCGCGGCTTTAACTTCTTTTTGGAAAGCATCAATATTTGGCTCAACAAACGTCATACCGCGCGCTTCTAAATCTGCTCGCAGTGCCGCTTCATCGGCAGCAAACATCTCATGTTCGTATGACTGCATTTGCGCCGCTGCATCCATTACGATCTCACGTAATTCCGCTGGCATGCTGTTTAATTTGTGAGAACCGATGACAACATAGATCCAGCTGCGCACATGACCGGTTAGATTCACGTAGTCTTGTACTTCGTAGAAGCTGGCACTTTTGATCAAGCTAAGTGGGTTTTCTTGACCATCAATAGTGTTCTGTTGAAGCGATGTAAACACTTCACTGAACGACATCGGAATCGGCTTGGCCCCCAATTTATGCCACGCTTTAACAAACAGCGGTACGTTCGGCACACGCAGTTTCATACCGGCTAAATCACTTGGCTCCGTAATCGGGCGATTCGATGTTAGATGGCGAGGTCCACGTTCAAACCAAGCAATCGGCTGCAAGCCCGTTTGTTGCTTGATTTGCTCTTCGATCTCTTGACCGACTTCACCTTCAACAGCATTTTTAAGCTGTTCAGAACTAGTGAAGGCATACGGCACAGCGAGTAACGCTGCTTTTGGAGCCCAGTTTTGTAATGATTCACCCGTCATTGTCATATCAGCAGTCCCTAGCTGGATGCTATTAATGACGTCTTGCTCTTTACCAAGCTGTGAATTTGGGTACAGTTTCACTTCAATTCGGCCATCCGATTCGGCTTCCGCAACCTCTTTGAACTTCAGCGCAGCTTTGTGCCAAATATTATCTTCTGACGCTGGGTGACCAAATTTAAGGGTCACGTCCGCTGCATGGGTCAGACCCGCAGCAATTAACGCAGAAGAAAGGGCAAGGGCTTTGAACATTGGTTTAATCATAGGTAACTCCGTTTTTTATTTTCGATCGTTTTAAGTTACTCACCCATAGTGACAAGCACTTTACGGGTAATTTCTGGGTGTTTCTCCATCAACTCGATGCCATCTGGCATTTCATCCAAGGCCACTCGATGACTGATCAATTTCAGTGGATCGAGTTGACCAGAAGCAATCAACTCCAACACTTGCGGGAATCGACGGTTGTTTAAGCGAGAACCAACTAGCGTAAGCTCTTTCTTAATAACTTCAATTTGCGACAGATCGCTTGGCGCAGAGCTGAAGCCCAATAGGCCAATGCGACCCGCAGGGCAGGCAATACGCAGAATTTCAGGTAGTAGGGCTGGTATACACGCCGCATCGGCAATCAATGGCACACCTTCACCGTTGGTCCATGCGCGAATGGTTTCTTCGACGTTTTGCTCACGGCTATTGATCGTGTCGGTGGCGCCCAATGCTTTGGCCGTTTCTAAACGCTCCGCAACAATGTCCGTCACGATAATGCGCTCTATGCCGATCGCTTTGGCGACTTGTACAATGGTCAAACCAATGACGCCTGCGCCATAGACCAATAACGTATCACCATCAATCGGATTCATACGTGACAGCACGTTCATCGCAATGGAGTAAGGCTCTACTAACGCCGCTTGTTCTAGCGTGACATTGTCTGGCAATTTAATGACGTTCGTGGCAGGTGCACTCGTGAACTGGCTAAAACCACCATTACGGTGCACACCAAACACTTGCATATTCATACAAACGTTATGACGTCCTGCACGACACGGATAACAGGTGCCACAGCTGATGACAGGGTCTACGCAAACACGGTCGCCAACTTCAAAGCCTGCGACATCATCCGCCAACGCCGTTACCACACCTGAGAATTCATGACCTGTAACACGAGGAAACTGTACGAATGGGTTTTGACCATGAATGATATGTAAGTCCGAACCACAGATTCCAGCGAACGACGTCTTGATCATCACTTCACCTGCTGCCACTTCCGGCACCTCAGTGTCGATTAGGTTGTATTCGTTAACGTTTTTTACTTGGAAAGCTTTCATAGGGTTACCAGTTCCACAAGGTGCCATCTTCTAAGCGGTTAACCGGAAGATAAGCTGGTTTGTAAGGGTATTTAGCAGCCAGTTTTTCATCGATGTCGACACCGTGACCAGGGACTTCACCTGGCGTAAAGAAGCCATCTTTAAACTCGTAGGCATGCGGGAATACCGCATCGGTTTCAGCTGTATGGGGCATGTGTTCTTGAATACCGAAGTTAGGGACCCAGGTATCAAAGTGCAATGCCGCGCCCATACACACTGGCGACAAGTCTGTCGCGCCATGGAAGCCTGTTTTGACATGATATAAGGCAGCGAAGTCAGCAATTCGACGTACATTGGTAATACCACCGGCATGGGTAATCGTTGCACGAATGTAGTCAATTAGCTGTTTTTGAATCAGCTCTTGGCAATCGTGTAGTGAGCTGAAGACTTCACCAATCGCTAGCGGTGTCGTTGTGTGCTGGCGAATGGTTTCGTATGACGCTTGATGCTCGGCCGGGGTACAGTCTTCTAGCCAAAACAAATGGTAAGGCTCCACTTCTTTGCCAAGACGCGCCGCTTGAATCGGCGTTAAGCGATGGTGAGCATCATGCAATATATGCAGATCGTCACCGAATTGCTCGCGCACCGCTGCAAACAGCTTAGGTACGTGATTTAGGTATTTTTCAGTGGACCAAACATGCTCCGCAGGCAAAGCTGAGTCGGCTGGCTCATAAGGCTTACCTGCTTCTTTCGCCACACCATAAGTAGTGGGAACACCTGGAATACCGCATTGTACTCGCACGGCTTTGTAGCCTAAGTCGACGTGTTTCTGGACTTCTTCTAAGCACGACTCAATGTCTAAGCCAGTCGCATGACCATAGACCATGACTTTTTCACGGCTTTTACCACCTAGCAACTGGTACAATGGCATGTTTGCCATTTTCGCTTTGATGTCCCACAGCGCCACATCAACGGCAGCAATCGCGGTCATCGTCACCGGGCCCCGACGCCAGTACGCACCACGATATAGGTATTGCCAAGTATCTTCGATACGCTGCGGGTCTTTACCAATAAGCGTTGGGATAACATGGTCTTCAAGATAGGCTACGACTGCTTTCTCTCGACCATTGAGCGTCGCATCACCAATACCATATACGCCTTCATCGGTTTCAATTTTAAGCGTAACCAAATTGCGACCAGGGCAGGTTACAATCACTTTTGCGGATCGAATTTTCATACTGACAAACCTAACTTATTATTTTTGGCATACCAAAAAATGGATTACAGGGTAAAAGTAGCTTAGTTTTTCACCAATAACAAGTTTTTATCTATTTTTGGCATACCATATTTAGAAAAAATTAGGATAGGGTGGTCATTACTCGACTTTTTTCCGCTAATGAGCAAATATGGTATACCACTTACGTTAAATCGATACAGTAACCATTATGGCAGCACGTCTTTACAAAGAAATTGGCGAACAGATCAAACAAGAAATCATCCAATCTGGCTTAAGCGTTGGCGATAAACTCCCAACCGAGCGAGTGTATGCCGAGTTATTCGGTGTCAGTCGCACACTCGTGCGCGAAGCGTTTATCATGCTGGAAATCGAAGAGTGGATCGAAGTAAAAAAAGGGTCTGGCAGCTATTTTAAAAGTCGCCCCTTGGAGCATTCGAAGCATGTCTCTGATGTGGGTCCCTTTGAATTGCTGCAGGCCCGTCAAGTGATGGAAAGCGCGATTGCCGCATGTGCTGCGCAAACGGTGACCAAAGCAGATTTACAAAAGCTCCAAGACACCTTGGAACTAGAGGAAGCGGAGCTTCATAGCGTCGAAAAAGCCAATGCCGCCGATCGTGAGTTTCATCTACTCGTGGCTCAAGCCACCCAGAATGCTCTGCTGGTCGACAATGTTCGACGTTTGTGGGACATGCGCGACAATAACCCTATGTGGCAACAGCTACATTCTCGGATTCCAGAGTCTTCTTATAGCGATCAATGGTTAAAAGATCACGAAAAGGTTCTAACCCAATTGCGTAAGCGTGATGCTGAAGGCGCACGTGAGGCGATGTGGCAGCACCTAGAAAACGTTAAGCGTACTTTGTTTGAGCTATCAGACACCGAGTCGCCAGATTTTGATGGGTATTTGTTTTCTTAGTGATGAGATAACCTTTCTGCCAATCTAAGAGCGTATTTTAGATAGCACGGGTCCAGCTACGTACTCCAAGACAAGGTAAACGAATGCCCCTGCTAATAAACCAATCCCTAAATTAATCATCATCGGGATAAGTCCAGATACAATGGTTTCGAGTGCGGGTGGTAAGGATGACAGCGGAGCTTCCCAGTGTGGTAAGGCGTGAGCAATGATGCCACCGCCGACTAAGAACATGGCGAAGGTGCCCACCACAGAAAGTGCTTTCATTAGCTTAGGTGCGAAGGTTACGAGCCCCATCCCCAGAGTGTTTAATAAGCCATCTGGGTACTTTTTTCTTAGATAAAGTCCTAAATCATCGAGCTTAACGATCCCAGCAACCAGAGCATACACACCGGCGGTCATAACAAAGGCTATAAGGGAAACCACTAAGACTTGGCTAATAAACGCAGCGTTTTGAACCGTACCTAAGGCAATAACGACGATTTCAGCTGAGAGTATAAAATCAGTGCGGATGGCGCCTTTGATTTTATTGTTCTCATAGGCCACCAAATCTGTACCCTCTGGTAGATTCAACTGATCACTGTGCTCTTTTTTATGCGTTAAGCTGTGTAGAACCTTTTCGAAGCCTTCAAAACAAAGATACAAGCCTCCAATCATTAACAACGGTGTAATGAGCCACGGTGCAAAGGCTGAAATCAGTAATGCGAGCGGCACTAGAATCAGTTTATTAATGAAAGAGCCTTTGGCAACGGCCCACACTACTGGTAGCTCTCGGTCAGCACTGACACCTGTGACTTGCTGAGCGTTCAGTGCTAGATCATCACCGAGCACTGCACCGGTTTTCTTAGCGGCCACCTTAGACATCAACGCAATGTCGTCCAGTAGGGTAGCGATGTCATCAATCAACGCGAGTAAATTTGTACCAGCCATGGTGCTAGCTCCTGCTTGGATGTTTCATTGACAGTACCACTAACCCACTTTAAAAAACGCCAATGACTCCGAAAATTAAATGCAGTATTAACGATTTAGAAAATGATCATGTGTTTACTCTGAGCCTAATCCTAATAAGGTGCGGCTTCTGAGGTGCTTTTATTCAGTGCTAAGTGCTCTTTTAAGACGGTTAAAAACAATTCTCTAGGTTTATTCGGCTGAGCGGTTTTCTTGTAGATAACGGCCATGCCAAGGTTGTAAAACCGCTGTGATGTGGCAACAGCAACAATATTACCGCGTTTTAAATATTCCGCCGCGTAGGTTTCAGGTAAGAAGCCAATGTATCGTCCGGATAAAATAAGCGCTAAACGCGTGTCGTAAAAATATGAGATCGCAGATAAAGTCATATTAGATATCTGCTCACTTGCCCCTTCATGAGGCTTCAAGCCCGCATGAGTAGCAGGGAAACTATCAACAGAATCGATTTGCTCTTGCTCAGATAACAGCGCCAATGGATGCGTTTTGGCCACATAGATATAGCAGGGTTCACTGTATAAGTGGATGTACTCAAGGCCATCAAGTTTACGGTGATAGGGAATAAACCCCACGTCTGCGCCATCGTTTAAAATAGTACGCTCAATTTTGGCCATGGAAGAGATGTTGGTTTCGAGCGTCACTTCCGGTGCGCGGTCGGTAAATTCTCGAATCAACTCAGGAAAGTGACAGCGAGGATCGAGACTCACCGAGTCCGACAAGGTAACACGCAAACGGCCGGTCAAGCTGGCATTGAGGTTGTTCACGGTAATACGAAACGCATCCAATGATTCGAGCAATGTTTCGGTCATACGATAAATAATCTTGCCTTCTTCGGTCAGCGAAAAACCACCACGGCCTCGCTTACATAAGGTGAGATTCAAACGCGATTCAAGATTTGAGATATGCAGGCTGATCGTAGAGCGACCAATATTTAACATGGTCTCCGCCGCTGAAAACCCGCCACAGTCTACGACTGTTTTAAAGACTTTCAGTTGCTTGATCTCGTAGTCACCTACTTGACCAAGCGAATAATTTTTCATACTCATTACAACCCCTTCTAACGCAGCCTGCACTTTATCAGATGTATCAGTCACCTTATAGCTAAAGACTTCTGATATATTGTTTAAGTTATTTTGCTTATCAAATAAGTTTGGTCAATCCCTAACTTTAGGTTTAGATGTTTACATTTCAATCAATCCTAGGCTTCTCTACTGTTTATTGGTTGGCGCTGATAAATGACATCACCCTGTTTATCTTCTTCAATGCAATTAAGACGACCCTTTCATGCTTCTTAATTGAAAACCTTCGTACTTACTTTATAGCCCGAAGCTCTACGCGGGCTTTTTTTTCGCTGACAAACTCTGTCTTAGTCTAACGCTTGCCTCAAAATAGGAGTTTTCGTGTCTCTATCACTTTCTTTACGACAGAAGTTAATCGCTGTCTTAGTCTTGGTCTGTCTCGGCTTTGCTGGGTTTGGCTTGTATGCCATCGTCAACTTTCAACAGATGCAACATGCGGCATTAAAAGCTAATCGCATTGCAGACAGTTACGCTAATCTGAGTAATTTAGAAACAACGTTGCTAAAGTTTGAGCGCCAGGCCGCTAACCCGACACCCGCTACTATGGATTGGCTTTATCAAGAGCTGGCACATTTGACTGAGCAAAACCAGCTAAGCGAAGCCCTTCAAAACCCTTACTTGGACCGCCAAGCTAAGCAAAGCATTACCCAATTAGCCGATAGCCTGCCTGAATACTTTACCAACCTAAACCAGTCTCTCGACATCATGCAGTCGCTTGGTGCAGATAATCAAAGTGGCGCATTGTTGGCTCTCAATAATCAAGCAAAGGAAGCACAGCAACAATTGTCCATACTGGCGCAATTCGCTGCGACCTTTAAAGAAGTGCGTACCATTGAGAAAGATTTTCTTGCCTATCCTTCCCAAGAAAACCTGGAGTCTTGGCAGAACAGCATTGATCGCCTGATGAAACAAATCAACGATATTGGCTTTGGTGACGATTTCAATCCACTGATTGAGTCTTATCGTACCGCCACAAACCAAGTGTCCAGCTTAGCCATGTCTTTGAAGCAATTATCGAGTCGCTTAGAATCTGCACGCGAACAAAACTCGGCAGCTTTAGGACAAGCAACCGAATATCTTCAAAGCCCGTTATTGGAAAATGCGCAACAGCAAGTTCATGCGACGGCCGACGACGCGCGTCGTAATCTGATTATTGGCGGCATTGTACTAACGTTAATTATTGGTGCAATTATTGCGACGCTGATTTATACACTGAGCCAAAAAATTCAAACCATTTTAAGACGCTTACAAGATGTCGCCAGTGGCAAACTGATACATCATTCAGACACTGGTCTGAACCACAACGATGAACTTGATCAAATTTTACTGACTTCAAGTACCATGACAGCGAACCTGAGTCAGCTTGTCACTCAATTGCGTGATAGTAATCAGGTACTCGTCGAAACAGCGGATCACCTGAGCGATGATGCAGTGACCATTGTATCTAGCAGTGAACAGATTCGAGATCGAAGTAATACACTCGCCACTGCCACTGAGGAAATTTCTCACACATCGGCTGACGTAGGAAATATGACTCAGCAAGTAAACGATGCGGCAAACAACGCTCATCAGTCAGCTCAGTCAGGCGCACATGTAATTGATGCCGCAATTGATGCCATTCAAGCGGTTGCCTCTTCCATTGAGCAAACCCATGTTAGTGTGTCTCAGCTTGGTGAGCGCTCCAAAGAAATTGACTCCGTTATCGACCTAATTGTTGGCGTTGCAGAGCAAACTAATTTGCTCGCTCTGAACGCTGCTATCGAAGCTGCACGTGCCGGAGAGGCAGGCCGAGGCTTTGCCGTGGTCGCAGACGAAGTACGAACTTTAGCCGAGCAAACTGTTCAAGCTACTAGCAGTATCACCAGCAAAATTGAAGGCATTCAGCGGGAAACACAAAATGTCATCGCGGCCATGGCATCTAGTTTAGAGCAAGTCGCCGCAGGCAAAGAGAAAGGTGAGACAGCTGTCTATACCATCAAAGAAGTGGAAGCGTTAACGTTGGATGCTGCAGAGCGGACACAAACGATTTCAGCATCAATTCAAGAAGTTGTTTTAACCACGCAAACCATGGCCAAAGACATGGATGATATTGCTCAAAGCATCGAACATAATTACCATGCGACACAAAATATCAAGGCATCAGGCCAAGACATTCATGGTCATGCTTCCAGCTTAACTCAGCAAATTGAACAATTTGAAATTAGATAGTCATTCATTTTTTAGAATTCGTCTGAGAGAAGGGGGGAGCATTGCTTCCCCTTTTTTATTGCTTAGTTACGGCATTACATGCACCATATAAGTGCATTAATATTCGCTATCATTATTGAACATTTATTAACCAAAAAAAACCAACGTTATTTTTTGAAAATGCTTTAATAATCAATTTACTAGATCATTAAATACGTACCTTTGTTATGGCATTATCGAAGCCCTAATTTAGGGCATGAGTACGAATCTAAATCAACTATACATCTGATTTATAAAGACTTTTAAAATACGTTCTATTGTTTGGTCAGAACAAAACTTTAGGTAGGTTTTGTATGGTTTAATTTGTGCAAGCTTTTTGAAAATATCCATAAAAGCCGCCATCGTCGGGGAGGACATGGCTAAATCTAGCAACTCTTTATCAAGAGGTTACTCATGTTAAAAACACTACAAAAAGTAAAAAAACATTTAGTCGCGAGTTCTCTTGCTGTCGCTATCGGTGCTGGCGCAGTAGCAACTTCAGCTCATGCAGCTGATTACAACTGGCGTTTTGCAAACCTATACGGTCGCGGAACAGCTTTCGGTGAAATCTACGAAAACTTAGCAAAGAATATCGAAACCAATACTGATGGCGCAGTAAAAGTACAAGTCCTTTACTCTGGTGAAGGTGTCGGTACAACAGGTATTCTTGGCGCAGTAAAATCTGGCCTTGTGACAATGGGTGCCCCATTCCAGTCTATGCACGCAGG
Source organism: Marinomonas atlantica (assembly GCF_001639725.1). Classification (GTDB taxonomy): domain Bacteria; phylum Pseudomonadota; class Gammaproteobacteria; order Pseudomonadales; family Marinomonadaceae; genus Marinomonas; species Marinomonas atlantica. The sequence goes on along the minus strand of NZ_LTAW01000001.1, from coordinate 55,606 downwards.
TGAGCTTCCAGCAGGTGTCGTGGAAATCGGTCTACCAGGTGGTACTGATGACACAGACAAATTGCATGAACTGTTTTACGACAAAGGTTGGGACGAAATCCTTAAAGAAGCGTACGGTTCTCAAGGCCTAGTATGGCTTGACCCATACATTCAGCCACCAGTTTACATCATCACAAAAGAGCCAATCGAATCGATCGAAGACTTCCAAGGCCTGAAAATCCGTGCACCGGGTGCATACGGTAAGTTCCTACGTAACCTAGGCGCATCACCTGTTTCACTAGCATGGTCTGAAATTTACACGTCTCTTTCAACCGGCGTAATCGACGGGTCTATCGGTTCTAACATGATCGATCACCGTGACGGTAACCACGTTGAAGTAGCAAAATACATGTACAAACTGCCTCTAGCCGGCGCACAAGTTTTGCCAATCGTTGTTAACCGTAACGCTTGGAATAAACTAACGGACGAACAGAAAGCAGAAGTGAAAGCAGCAACTGCTACGCACGCTGAAGAGCAATTGACTAAGTCTAAGCAGTGGGAAGCTGAAGCCGTTGCTGAAATGGAAGCAAAAGGCTTGAAATGGTCTCCAGCGCCAAGCGAAGCAGACAAAGCAGCATGGGCAGAAGCCGGTGCTGGTCTTTGGGACGAATACGCTGCATCTGATGACTACAGCAAACGTCTGATCGACGTGCTACGCGCAGAACAGAAATAATCTATACTCCCTCCAAAGGCGAGCGTCTCCGCGCTCGCCTTTTTTCGTTTAAATCTCGAGGTACATTCCCATGTTATTGACTGCGATGAGGCTTTATTGTCATGCGGTCCGCCGAGTGGTGGAGTTCGTAGGCAAATCCGTTTCTTATGTCATGCCAGCCTTGGCGTTCGTCGTAGCTTTCGAAGTATTTTCCCGCTACTTCCTGAATAAGCCGACAATCTGGGCTTATGACTTATCATTGTTTATGTTCGGCTACATTGCTGCGTTAGGGGGGGCCTACGCACAACAGCGCCGCGGCCATATCAACGTCGATATCCTTTACAACAAAGTTTCACCCCGCATTCGCTGTTTGTTTAACATGTTTTCGTTTGCACTAGGCATCTTCTTCTTAGTCATTGTCTGCAAAATGAGCATCGGCAAATTTGAAGAGGCCATTGAATTTAACTACCGCCGTCAAAGTGAATGGGCACCGCAGATGCACCACTTCTGGGTCATGATCTGCATTGCCAGCAGCCTGTTGATTGCCCAACTGTCCAGTGACTGGTTAGACGATGCCGTTTATCTATTCACCGGTAAACGCTTATTACCTGAGCTGAATTTTGACGACGAGGACGACGCATAATGATGAGTATCGAAGTATTAACCGGCGTCCTGTTGGTTTGTATTCTAGTGACCTTTGCCCTTGGGGCACCGGTCGGTCTAGCGCTAGGTGGCATTGCCATGGGCGTTGGCTACATTACCTGGGGCGATGCGTTATTTAACGTGATTCCCACCACGCTTGAAGGTACCTACTTCAGCTTTATTCTGTTAGCCATTCCTTTATACATTTATATGGGGCAACTGCTAACACGCTCTGGTATTGGCGATGCCATGTTCAGTGCCAGCCAAATGTTGATTGGTAAAGTCCGTGGTTCATTGGCGATCAGTGTCATCATCGTATGTTCCATGATTGGCGCCATGGTGGGCATCATCGGCGCAGGTATCATGACCTCAGGCAGTATCGCACTGCGTCCAATGCTAGAACGTGGCTATGACAAGCGTTTAGCTCTGGGCGTTATCATGGCAGGTGGTGGATTGGGTATTTTGATCCCACCCAGCATTCCAATGATCATGTTTGCTTCGTCAACACAGAACTCTGTCGGCCGTATGTTCATCGGTGCCTTAGTACCAGCATTGATTACCATCGTACTACTGATCACGTACGTAGTAATCTCTTGTAAGATGAATCCGAAGAAAGCGCCGTTAGACAAATTACCGGACGTACCTCAAACCACCAAAGAAAAGCTAATGACCGCCCGTGACGGCGGCTTATCGCTTCTGCTGATCGTTGCGGTTTTAGGCAGCATCATCATGGGTATCGCGACGCCGACAGAGTCAGGTGCCATTGGTGTCGTGGGTGCTATTATTCTGGCAATCTTCTTTAAGCGCTTTAAGCCTAAAATGGTACGAAGTGCGGGGCTACGTGCCGCGGTTCTTGTCAGCGTCGCCATGTGGATCATCTTTGGTGCTACGGTGTTCAGTAACTTCCATCTATTGATGGGCGTGCAAAACATGGTTGCGGGCTTCACTCAAGATTTGGGCTTACCGCCCATGATGGTCATTTTGTTGTTCCAGCTGATCATGCTGTTGCTGGGGTTCATCATTGATGAATTCATCATCGTTTTGATGTGTGCACCGATCTTCACACCGATTGCCGTGTCACTTGGTTTTGATCCAATCTGGTTTGGTATCTTGATGATTTTGAACATCGAAATCGCGGTACAAACACCGCCTTACGGTTTCGCTCTGTTTTACCTAAAAGGCATCGCACCACCAGGGATTACTATGTTGGATATCTACCGCTCGGTTACACCCTTCGTCTTGATTAAGCTTTTGGTGCTACTGATCGTAATGTTCAACCCTGAGCTTGTGACGTGGTTGCCAAATAAACTCATGGATTAGCGATCGTTGATCTCTACTCTAGTGACATTAAAAAGCCCCTTAGACTGATGCCTAAGGGGCTTTTTTAGGTTCATAAAACACACAAAGCTATTACTGTGACCTTACTCGTCTTCGTTTTGTTCATACCAATCCAGAATCACGGGGGTGATCTCTGGCCCCGCGACGATAAAGTGTCCATTGAGTAATGACTCACGTTGGTTATAGCGGAACGGTTTACCACTTGGTGCAACCAGCTGACCGCCGGCGGCTTCGATAATTGCTTGTTGCGCTGCGGTATCCCACTCACTGGTTGGGCCACGACGTAGGTGTAAATCTGCAATACCTTCCGCAATACGACAACCTTTGATCGAACTGCCTTTGGGCAATTCACGAACTTGCTCGTAAGATGCTTTAAGTGTGTCTTTTAAATCATCAGGTAGGGCAGGTCCATGGCTGCGACTGGTCATGGCGACCAACGGCTCTCGCGGCTCTCGCACAGAGATCGACTCAAATGCTTCACCTTGCCATTTGATCGCACACGGCTCAATCTCATGCCATGTTTGCGTCACGCCAAAGTAGCCTTCACCCGTAGTCGGTAAATAAACAATGCCCAAGATCGGCTCGCCATCCACTACCAGTGCAATGTTAATACTGAACTCGCCATTGCGTTTGATGAACTCTTTGGTACCATCAAGCGGGTCAACGACCCACAGCTGCTGCCAATTTTTACGTTCCTCAAAGGACACTACGGCTTCTTCCGACAGTATCGGAATATCTGGGGTCAGCACTGCCAAGCCCGCCATAATAATGCGATTAGCGGCAATGTCTGCAGATGTAACAGGACTATCATCAGACTTGTGCTCGACACCTAAGTCGGCTTTCTGATAAATCTCCATGATCGCTTCAGCAGCATTGTGTATTATGTCTTGCAGTGCCTGAAAAGTAGGGTGACGACTTACATCCATCATAATGGTACTAATTCTTTTGGTTCATCATTCGTGTGTCCACTTTAATAAGTAAAGCAGAAAAGCATGAGTAAAGCAGAAAAACATCAGCAATCACAAGCAGTAAGATTAGATAAATGGCTTTGGGCGGCACGTTTTTACAAAACTCGCTCGCTGTGTAAAGAAGCCGTAGACGGCGGCAAAGTCATGTACAACGGTTCTAAAGGTAAAGCCTCTCGCAATGTTGAGCTCGGCGCGCTGATCACTATCCGTAAAGGCTGGGACGAAATGACCGTTGAAATTAAAGGCCTGAGCGAGCAACGTCGAGGCGCACCAGAAGCACAGTTGCTGTATAGCGAAACCGCAGAGTCGATTGAAAAACGAGAACGTCGAGCGGTCGAACATAAATCGTTTGGTGGGCGGATCATGGCGGATCATCGTCCGAACAAAAAAGAACGCCGTGATATCCAACAATTAAAGCGCGACATTTTCAGTTCTGACTGAGCATAATATCTCTTGAAAGCTTTCTCAAAACACTATGGGGCAAATTGATATTGCCCTTGGGTGTTCACTACCATCCCGGACAACTCCAACTCCATTAAGGTCTGTGATAAATCTGCAGCACCCAATCCTGTCCGCCGAACCAATGCATCAAAGTCAAAACTGATACGCTCAGTACTCAGAACGGTTAACAGCCCCGCTGCGTGAGAGGAGAGACTCGAAGTATCAACCACATCAGAATTGGTCAACATAGGCGCAGACGACTGCTCACGCAGCTCTCGAGGCATTTCAGCGATGATATCGTCAACTGAACGGACTAAGGTTGCACCTTGGCGAATCAAATGATTTGTTCCTGAGGCTTGTGGATCGCCCACACGACCCGGTACAGCAAATACTTCACGGTTTTCTTCTAATGCATAACGAGCACTGATTAAAGAACCACTTTTCTCGGACGCTTCAACCACCAACACGCCATGGCTCATACCACTGATAATGCGATTACGCGGCGGGAACAATTGTGGTCTAGGGCTGGTGGTCAGTGGGTACTCGCTAATCAGCACACCCGCATGATCCAGAACTCGCTCAAACAATTTTTGATTTTGACGAGGGTACAAGTTAAATAGCCCCGTACCCATAACTACGATTGTCTCCGCTTGCGCGTTGAGTGCGCCTTGATGAGCCTGGGCATCAATGCCTTTGGCACCACCGCTGCAAACACAATAACCACGCTCAGATAACTCTAGGCCCCATTGCTCTGCTATTTTCTTGCCATAACCGGATGCATTACGCGCACCCACAACACCAACACAGGGTTTAGCCCAAGATTGAGTATTGCCCTGCGCATAGAAAAAAGTTGGCGGTACAGCAATAGTCTGCAGTAGGTGGGGATAGTTCAAATCGTCGCGAAACACAATAGACTGATTAGATTGTGCCAACCAGCGTTCGGTTAAGTCAAAACGCTCTTCGGCATCGTAGGGGAGTTTACCTGTTTTCAGATAGAGCATCGCCGCACGAGCGGTATTGTCAGACCAATTCAAAGCACGTAGAACGTGGTAATCAACCGATTGTGCTGCAGTTCGATTTGCATTTGTAAACGTTTGAAATAAGTCATCAGAGTCTCGCTGTTCTGATTCCCATGCGTCTAGGTAAGTCCAAAGGTGAGCAAGGCGGTTAGGACCAACTCCGGGAATAAAGCTTAAGGCCATCCAGTCACGTTGCGTAAAACCATTGTGGGCAATATTCATGCGGCAATCCTTTGCAAGCATCGAGATAAATTAGGGGATTGAATAAAAAGCGCCGTAAGTACGCTGAAAAATTGCGCCGCATTTAAGCATATTGCATAAAATTTAGCCAGCTTCATACGCGCATTTCGTGATTAATGCGTTACAATAGGATTATTGAAATTCATCCTACTGACCCCTATGTCTCTGTAGGACAAAGACTGATAAGTGATTGGAAAACCATATGGCTGTATTACCCGTTTTAGAATATCCAGATCCGCGTTTACGCAAAGTTGCTGAACCTGTTACAGAGTTCACCGATGCGTTACAAACGACGATCGATGATATGTTAGACACCATGTACGATGAGAATGGTGTAGGCCTTGCGGCGACGCAAGTTGACTTCCATTATCGTATTGTCGTGATGGACTTCTCTGAAGAACGCAACGATCCAATTGTCTTCGTTAATCCTGAGTTTGAAGTGTTGGATGAGGAGCCAAACGAATTCCAAGAAGGCTGCCTGTCAGTGCCGGGCTACTATGAGCACATTTACCGTGCAGCGAAAGTAAAAGTAAAAGCTTTGGATCGTCACGGCAAAGCATTTGAATTGGAAACCGATGAATTGATGGCGGTCTGTGTTCAACATGAGATCGATCACTTAGACGGTAAATTAATGGTGGATTACCTTTCTCCGCTTAAGCGTAATCGCATTAAAACCAAATTACTGAAAGCACAAAAGCAACGTGCTTAACAGTTAGAGACGCATTCGTTCTGTTCAATGTTGCATGAACTTTTACAACACTGCACATGATCCTTCATGAAAAATCAGGCCTCGGCCTGATTTTTTCGTTACATGAGACAAGACCACACTATGACCGATACAACTCAGCTAAACCCAAACACACCATTACGTATCATTTTTGCAGGCACACCTGACTTTGCCGCGTCCAGCCTCCAAGCGGTATTAGATAAACAAGCTGTTAAGCAATACGATGTTGTGGCTGTTTACACCCAACCTGATCGCCCTGCAGGTCGCGGTCAAAAGCTGGTTGCCAGTCCAGTAAAACAATTGGCGTTAGAGCACGATATTCCAGTGTATCAACCTCTGAACTTTAAAGACGAAGCGGACCGTAAAGCTTTGGCTGAGCTGAATGCGGACATCATGATTGTGGCGGCCTATGGTTTAATTTTACCTAAAACCGTATTGGATACGCCCAAACGTGGCTGTATTAATGTTCACGCTTCTTTATTACCACGTTGGCGTGGTGCCGCGCCCATTCATCGTTCAGTGATTGCGGGAGACAGTATTACTGGCATCACGATCATGCAAATGGACGTAGGCTTAGATACCGGTGATATGTTGCTCAAGAAAGAGTGTGATATTAAACCTGAAGACACATCAGGCAGCTTACACGATCGTTTAGCGATACTCGGTGGCGATGCCTTGATCGACGCTCTTGAAATTATTCGTCATGGCCATGCTAAACCAGAAAAGCAAAACGAAGATCTAACGTGCTACGCAGAGAAACTCACCAAGCAAGAAGGGGAAGTAAACTGGAGTTTGGATGCGTCAATCATCAGCCGTCGAATTCGTGGTCTATTACCATGGCCAGGTGCCTATACACACACGCCATCTGGGGTAATGAAAATTCATGCCGCACGTTTACTAGACACACAAGATCAAGATTTCGAGTGTGGTGAGATCACGATGGTCAGCAAAGAAGGTATCGTCGTCGCTACGGGCAAAGGCTCTATTTTGGTCACTGAACTGCAATTCCCTGGTGGTAAGCGTATGTCCGTTCAAGATGCGCTAAACGGTAAATTTAAAGAGCAGCTACAATTAGGCAAAACACTGGGGAGCAAAGAATGAGTCAACCCGCTCGATTAGTCAGTGCAAAAATCCTTGAGCAAGTACTACTGCAACGTGGTTCTTTATCGACACAGATTGGCAAACAAATTGGTGAGGTAGACTATGATGAACAGGGGTTAACGAAAGAACTTTGTTTTGGTGTCTGTCGTTATTATCCGCAACTAAATAGCATCGCGCTCAGCCTGCTCAGTAAGCCATTTGAAGAAAAAGATTTTGATTTGTATGCCGCCTTATTGATGGGCCTGTATCAAGTCGACCACATGAGTACACCGGATCATGCCGCGGTGCACGAATCGGTAGAGCTGTGTCGTCAGCTTGATAAAGAATGGGCAACGAAGTTAATGAACGCCGTACTTCGTCGTTACCAACGTGAACGTGATGAGATTTTAGAAAACCTCGCCAAACAACCGTCGGTAGAGTTCAATATGCCTAAGTGGTTGGTGAAGCGTTTTAAAAAGCATTGGCCTGAGTCGTTCGAGCAAATCGTCGAGGCCACAAACACTCATCCGCCAATGTGTATTCGCGTGAATGAATTGCATGTTTCACGTGGAACATACCAAGCAATGCTATCAGAACAGGATACTGTTTCACGTGAAACAGCATTTTCAGCATCAGGTTTGTACCTAGAGTCTGCTGTTCCGGTATTTATGTTACCCAATTTTGATCAAGGTGATGTGAGCGTTCAAGATGAATCTGCACAGCTAGCTGCAAGCTTGCTTGCTCCCCAAGCAGGCGAACGCATTCTAGATGCATGCGCAGCGCCAGGCGGCAAAACGGGCCATCTGTTAGAAAAGCAACCCAACATCGAGCTGACGGCAGTGGAGTTAGAACCTTGGCGCTTGACTCGCATTGAATCAAACTTAGAGCGTCTTGGTGTGTCAGCAGAACTTATCTGCGGTGATGCCAGCCAGCCAGATCAATGGTGGGATAAACGAGCGTTTGATAAAATTCTATTGGATGCGCCATGCTCTGCTACAGGTGTGATTCGTCGTAATCCAGATATAAAGATCAACCGCAAGCCAGATGACATAGATGACTTGGTTGAGATTCAAGCGGCGATATTAGATGCGACATGGCAAACGTTAAAGCAGGGCGGCTACATGCTTTATGCAACGTGCTCTTTAATGCCAGAAGAAAATGAACAACAAATGGCTGCGTTTCTTACCCGCCAAGAGGATGCCTGCGAATGTCCGCTGAATCAGTTGGCCCCAGATCAGACTCTGGCATTTGGTAAACCTGTCTCACACGGTATCCAAGTGTTCCCAACCGTCAATGGCCAAGATGGTTTCTACTACTGCTTATTACAAAAGCACTAAGCAGCACACCATTCTGTTCCTATTACCATACTCTTCCTGTTTTAATGAGGAGTATGGTTCATCCCTTATGAAAATATATGCGCATTATTCACACAAACACCATTAAATCTTTGGGCATTCAAGTTTAGAATGAGTCCTATCACCTCAAGCTGTTTGAGGCCGGTTCTTTTTACAATGCGATGAGCGAAATAGGCTCTAAGGCGATCCATGAAGATCATAATTATTGGCGCTGGCCAAGTTGGTGCGACACTTGCTGAGAACTTAGCAAATGAAGACAACGACATTACAGTAATCGATACCGATCTGAACCGTTTGCGAGAACTGCAAGATCGACTGGATATTCAAACGATCCAAGGCAGTGGATCTCATCCCGATGTATTGGATCAAGCTGGCTGTAATGATGCTGATATGCTGATCGCCGTAAGTAACCAAGATGAAACCAATATGATCGCTTGTCAGGTGGCTTATACCTTATTCAAGACGCCAACCAAAATCGGCCGTATTCGTTCGAACGCTTACTCTAAATATCCTAAGATTTTCGCAGATACCGCGCTACCGATGGACGTACGCATCAGTCCAGAAAAGGAAGTGACTAAACATTTAAGCCGTTTGATTCGTTATCCAGGTGCCTTGCAGGTAATGGAGTTTGCTGAAGGCAAAGTTCAGCTGGTGGTGGTAAAAGCTGAAAAGGGTGGACCGCTGATTGATCGACCAATCAGTTTCTTACGTGAGCACATGCCATCAATTCAAACACGAATTGCAGCAATCTATCGTAATGGCCAATCGATTAATCCGGATGGCAATACTCATATCCACGCGAATGATGAGGTATTCTTTCTTGCTGCACAACGAGATGTGCTCGATGTGATGAGCGAGCTGCGTCCACTGGATACACCTTATCGTCGTATCATCATTGCCGGTGGCGGTAACATTGGCGAACGTTTGGCGCAGAGCCTTGAGAAAGAATACCGCGTTAAAATTATCGAACGCGATCCTGAGCGCTGCCGCTACTTGTCTGAAAACCTAGATAACACCATTGTGTTAAACGGCGACGCGTCGAAACAAGAGCTATTGTTAGAAGAAAACATCGAGTCAACGGATGTGTTCTGTGCCATCACTAACAACGACGAAGCCAATATCATGTCGTCGATGTTGGCTAAGGTGTTGGGGGTACGGACTGTTATGACGATCATAAACAACCCAGCATACGTGGACATCGTACAAGAAGGTATGATCGACATTGCCGTATCACCACAGCACACAACCATCAGTTCGCTGCTAAGCTACATCCGTCGTGGTGACGTCGTCAACGTTCATACCATGCGAAAAGGCGCTGCAGAAGCATTAGAGGCAGTGGCCCATGGAGATTATCGCTCCTCTAAAGTAGTCGGCCGCTCGATTGCTAATATCAATTTACCTGAAGGTGCTACCATCGGTGCGATCGTACGCGAAGATGAAGTGATACTCGCGACCGGTGAAGTGGTTATACAAGCAGAAGACCACGTGATTATTTTTGTCTCCAATAAGAAACAGATCCCTGCGGTCGAGCAGCTGTTCCAAGTTGGATTAAGTTTCTTTTAAACATTACCCATTTTATTAATTGTCCCACGCTAGCGTGGGACATTTTTTACAAGGCTACTGCATGCATATTCAGGTAATCTTACGCGTTATCGGTTTGCTCATTATGATCTTCAGCTTAACGCTGTTGCCTCCGATCGCTGTGTCTTTAATCTATCAAGATGGCGCGATACTTGCTTTTCTATATGCCTTGGTCATCAACTTAATTGGCGGCTTGGTAATTTGGTTTCCGTTTCGTAACCATCGTGGAGACTTGAAAATACGGGACGGCTTCTTAGTCACTGTTTTATTCTGGTCAACACTGGGGTTATTTGGCTCGGTACCTTTTTTGCTGGCGACTGATCCACACCTCACCTTTACCGACTCTTTGTTTGAATCCTTGTCTGGTTTAACAACCACGGGGGCTACCATTCTTACGTCCATAGATAACTTACCGGAGTCGATACTGTTTTACCGCCAATGGCTTCAGTGGTTGGGTGGTATGGGTATCATTGTCTTGGCCGTTGCGATCATGCCAATGCTCGGTGTAGGGGGCATGCAGTTATACCGTGCTGAAACTCCTGGGCCCGTTAAAGATTCCAAACTGACCCCGCGTATCGCTGAAACAGCCAAAGCCCTTTGGTACATTTATGCCACTCTGACGCTTGCCTGTACTCTGGGTTACTGGGCGGCTGGAATGACATTCTTTGATGCATTGTGTCATAGCTTCTCTACCGTAGCGATCGGTGGTTTTTCAACCCATGATGCCAGTATTGGTTACTTCAACAGTGTCACCATTGAAATCATCTGTACCGTATTTATGGTGATTTCAGCATTAAACTTCGCCCTTCATTTCTATGCTTGGCGCACACGCAGTGTCTGGCATTACTTTAAAGACCCAGAAGCACGTTTCTTTTTCTTTATGCTGTTATCGACCATGGCGTTAGCAACGCTGGTGTTGATTTTGACTGAGACATTTGATTGGCAGACCTCTCTGCGCTATGCCGTATTTGAAAGTGTATCAATTGCTACAACGTCTGGTTTTGGTACATCAGATTTCTCTGTATGGCCTCATTTCCTGCCGTTCTTGTTAATCGTCACATCGTTTGCAGGTGGCTGTGCAAGCTCTACTGGTGGCGGTATGAAGGTTATCCGTATTCTACTGATCCTCAAACAAGGCTTTCGTGAGATTCAACGTTTAGTGCATCCAAATGCTGTCATTCCGATCAAAGTTGGCGGTAAAGCGATTCAAGAACGAGTAGTGTCTGCGGTATGGGGATTCTTCTCCGCGTACCTGTTGGTTTATGTCATTCTAATGATTGGCTTGATGGCGACAGGTATCGACCAAGTCACTGCATGGTCTGCTGTAGCTGCAACACTGAATAACTTAGGTCCAGGTCTGGGTGAAGTCGCGGCTAACTTCGCTTCCATCAATGACCCTTCCAAATGGATGCTGTGTTTTGCGATGTTGCTAGGGCGTTTAGAAGTGTTCACCTTATTGGTATTATTTACGCCTATGTTCTGGCAGAAGTAAGCAATATAAGGAAAGAGTCTCATGACGCCCGCCACACAAACATTGAAGAAACGTAAGATTGACTTCACCCAGCATGAATACGAACATGACTCTAATTGCCAAAATTTTGGTGAGGAAGCGGCCAGTAAACTTGGACTTGCACAAGCAGAAGTGTTTAAGACGTTGCTGGTTACTGATGATAAAGACGTGTTTGTTGCCATCGTGCCGGTGACAGGAAAGCTCAATTTGAAGCGTACCGCAGCCGCACTGAAAGTGAAGAAGCTACGCATGACTGAACCAAAAGAGGCTGAACGTCTTACTGGGTATATTGTTGGAGGCATCAGCCCTATTGGACAAAAAAAAGCCCTTGTAACGGTGATTGATAACAGCGCTCAGGCTTTAGAGAAAATGTATGTCAGTGGGGGCAAGAGAGGGTTTGATATTGGTTTAGCACCCAGAGATCTCGCTGCCGTATGTCGGCAAACGGTTTTCTCGCACATTGCTGAGCTATAAAAAATGGGGCTTTTTAGCCCCATTTTTACGGATATCACTTACTGCTTTATTAGTGATCGTGTTCTTTATAGGGGTTCAGAGCATCATGCGGCTGAACCTTAAAGCGCTTGTATTCCCACTGATACTGGCTAGGTGCACGTTGAACAATTTTCTCAATCGTCGTATTCATGCCTTCAAGAGATGTGCTCACATCCGCGTCATAGAAGCTTGGATCCACTTCTAGTGCCGTCATTTCAAAGCCTTTTTTCGTTTGAATACAGCCTACGACAAACGCTTTCGCGTTAGTCTTCTGCGCAAGCTGGCTTGCTAATGTCATGGTATAAGCTTGATGACCAAAGAACGAAGCAAACTCGCCACTGCCTTTTTGCGGCACTTGATCAGGTAACATTCCAACCACACCATCTGCGTTCAGTGTTTTCACAATTTGCATTACACCACGGCGATTTGTTGGCACCAGATCGCCACCTGCACGGTTGCGGGCCTTAAGAATAAACGCATCCAAAGCCTTGTCTTTATAGGGACGATACATGGCCGTCATAGGACGAATAGAACTGATATAGACATTTACGGCTTCCCAGTTCCCTAAATGCGGTGCTAAAAGAATAACCCCGCCTTTGCCTTCTACTGCTTCTTTAAGAGCCTGAGCGCCTTCCCCGTCATAACACTGATTCAATATAAACTTCACATCCCGTGTCCACAGGTGGCCCATTTCTGCGAAAGTTTGGCCCATATGTTGTAAGCGACGATTACGCAAACGCGTACGTTGCTCTTTGTCCATGTGAGGTAAGCAAAGCTCTAAGTTACGATCGATGGCGCGACGAGTGCGACGATCAAAACGAAGGCCTAATAACCCGAAAATACGTCCTACACAGCGAACAAATGGAAGCGGAAGCTTCCCAATGATGGTAATTAATTTCGTCATTGGCGAAGAGGAAACTTGATCGGACATAACACCCACTTAGTAAATTCACTAACAATTGGTTCTTGGCAGACTGACGAAAACATCAAAGTGTTTCACGTGAAAACTCAACCTAAGCCAACCTGAAACCATTATACTAACATCTAAAACCGTTCATTTATCTGTGAGGCAGACACAATTATGGCCAATAACAAGCCTATTATCATTCTTGATCGCGATGGCGTCATTAACCAAGATTCGGATGCGTATGTGAAATCCGTCGATGAATGGATCCCTCTACCTGGTAGCATCAAAGCTATGGCAGCGCTTAGTAAAGCAGGCTTTCAAATTTTTATTGCAACCAACCAATCTGGTATTGCCCGTGGTTACTATGACGAAGCGACACTACACGCTATGCATGACAAAATGCTGAGCTTATTAGAGGCTGAAGGTGGCCGTGTGGAAGGCATAGAATACTGCCCACACGGACCAGATGATGCCTGTGAATGCCGTAAACCAAAGAGCGGTATGATTGAAGCTATCGAAGCGAAACTGGGTGTTAGTTTTAACAACACCTCCGCCATTATGGTCGGTGACTCATTAAGAGACCTTGAAGCCGGTAAGGCACGTGGCTGCGCACCAGTACTAGTTCTGACAGGCAAAGGACGTGCAACTCAATACAAAGACATCGACTTTCATTTTGATATTTACACTGACCTCGCTGCATTTGCCATCGCAACTTTGCATAAATACTCCTAATAAGGAATTGTATCGATAGTGAGCACTCACATATCATTACAATATTTCATCATTTGATACAAAGTAATAAGTTCTATAAAGGCTATGAGGACTTATTACTTTAAACAAAACTCACCTTAACTAAGTTTGCTGACGATTATTAAGAATACCCAGTAAGTTGTCTTCCAACCATTCCACTAGATCAATCACCTTTTGCCCAAATTCTATTCCTAATGGCGTTAACTGATACTCTACATGGGGCGGTACCACTGGATAGACAATACGTTTTACAAAGCCATCAGCCTCCAGCTGTTGCAGCGTCTGCGCGAGCATCTTTTCACTCACACCTTGAATGGTGCGACGCAAATGACTGAAACGCTTTGCTTCACCATCACGTAAAGCCAAAAACACCAACATCCCCCAGCGGCCAGTGACATGTCGCAGCACTTCTCGGGATGGACATTTACTTGAGAACACATCACCACGATCAAACTTGATTGCCATGGCATCGGAACTCACATCAGTAATTTTTTTCATACTTACCTTTTTGTGCGTACTTACTAAAAGTAAGTTTTAAGTCTAACCTATATTCATTCACTAACCAATGAACAGGAGTGCAGTATGATTTTAGTAACCGGTGCAACAGGCCAATTGGGTAAATTAGTTATTACAGGTTTATTAGCTCGCGGAATCGCGGCCGATGGCATCGTTGCCGCCGTTCGTAGCCCAGATAAAGCAGATGATTTAGCCCAACTTGGCGTCATATTGCGTAAAGCAGACTATACCGACCCAGCGTCATTAAAAGCAGCAATGGTCGGCGTAAAGCGTGTGGTTTTGGTGTCATCCAGCGAGGTTGGCCAACGTGCTCCGCAACATCAAAATGTCATTGATGCTGCAAAAGAGGCCGCCATTGAGCTGTTAGCGTACACCAGCATTTTACACGCAGAAGCATCGCCTTTAGCATTAGCCGAAGAGCATCGCGCAACCGAAGCGGCTCTTAAAGCATCAGGCATACCACACGCTGTTCTGCGTAACGGTTGGTACTCTGAAAACTATACCGCTTCCGCAGCCATGGCACTTGAACATGGCGCCGTATTAGGCAGCGCCGGTGAAGGCCAATACGCAACCGCGACCCGTGCAGATTATGCAGACGCTGCGGCCATCGTGATTACATCGGAAGATCAGGTCGGTAAAATGTACGAACTTGCAGGCGATGAGGCATTCACATTGGCCGAATACGCTGCTCACTTGACGGCTATTAGCGGTAAAGAAGTGGTTTATCAAAACTTACCTGAAGCTGAATACGCGAAAGTATTAGTAGATGCTGGCTTACCAGAAGGGCTGGCTACGATCTTAGCCGACTCAGATGTCGGTGCAGCAAAAGGCGGCTTATTTGACGACAGCCATACGCTTTCAACGCTCATCGGGCGACCAACCACGCCGATTCAAGACAGTATTAAAGTCGCACTTAAATAAGATTAAGCAACGCTTTGAACACAAAAAGCCAGAGTCAAACTCTGGCTTTTTATTACATTGCAGAAAATATTTAGATTTAAACGTCTAAGTTCGCAACTTTAAGAGCATTGTCTTGAATAAAGTTACGACGTGGTTCCACTTCGTCACCCATCAAGGTAGTGAACATCTGATCGGCCGCTACCGCATCATCAATGGTGACACGCAGCATACGACGCGCATCTGGGTCCATCGTCGTTTCCCAAAGCTGCTCAGGGTTCATCTCACCCAAACCTTTATAGCGCTGAATCGTTAGACCACGAGACGCTTCTTTCATCAGCCATGCTTTCATGCCTTCGATGGTCGTCACCGGTTCTTTACGCTCACCACGCTGGATGTAAGAACCTTCTTCAAACAATTCATCGATCGTTTGTGACAACTCAACAATGCGCTGGTAGTCAGGCGATGAGAAGAATGCAGATTCAAAACGATAACGCGTGTTCACACCGTGAGACATGATGTCGACGACAGGTAAGAAGGTATTACGCTCTGCATCTTTTTCGACACCGAAGTCAAAACGGAAACCTGTACGTACGTCTAATGGCATTTGTTGCGCTAACGTATCCACCCAAGATTGAACCGTCGCTTCGTCGTTCAACTGATCTACTGTCAACTCTTTACAGTACAGAAGCTTGTTCATGACATCTTTCGGGTACACACGAGCCAAGCGTTCGATGTCTTCTTCAACACGGATGTAATCACGGATCAGCTTAGATAAGCCTTCGCCTTGAATACCAAGAGCATCGGCATTGATGAAGAATTTCGCGCCATCCAGTGCGACTTCAATGAGGTATTGCTCTAACGCTGGTTCATCTTTGATGTACTGCTCTTGCTTGCCACGCTTGATTTTGAACAGCGGCGGCTGGGCAATAAAGATGTGACCGCGTTCAATGATTTCCGGCATTTGACGGAAGAAGAACGTCAGCAATAGGGTACGAATGTGCGAACCGTCGACGTCGGCATCGGTCATGATAACGATGCTGTGATAACGCAATTTGTCCGCATTGAATTCGTCACGGCCGATACCACAACCTAATGCCGTAATCAGTGTGCCGACTTCTGCAGAAGACAGCATCTTGTCAAAACGTGCTTTCTCAACGTTTAGGATCTTACCTTTCAGCGGCAGGATCGCTTGCGTACGGCGGTCACGACCTTGTTTCGCAGAACCACCAGCCGAGTCACCCTCCACTAGGTAGATTTCAGAAAGCGCTGGGTCTTTCTCCTGACAGTCAGCCAGCTTACCTGGAAGACCGGCGATGTCTAATGCACCTTTACGACGGGTCATATCGCGAGCACGACGCGCGGCTTCACGCGCACGGGCCGCATCCAACATCTTGTTAACGATGATTTTGGCTTCGCTTGGTTTCTCAAGCAAGTACTCAGCAAAACGCTTCGCCATTTCCTGCTCAACCGCGGTTTTCACTTCAGAGGACACCAATTTGTCTTTAGTCTGTGAAGAGAACTTTGGATCCGGCACTTTCACCGATACGATCGCCGTTAAACCTTCACGGGAGTCATCACCTGTGGTCGCGACTTTTTGCTTCTTCGCTAAGCCTTCAGACTCAATGAAGTTATTAAGTGTACGCGTCAACGCACCACGGAAACCAGCAAGGTGGGTGCCGCCATCGCGCTGTGGGATGTTGTTGGTGTAACAGTAGATATTTTCTTGGAAACCTTCGTTCCACTGCAGTGCCACTTCTACGGCGATGCCATCTTCTAGGTCATCACGTTGACAGATGAAATGGAAAATATCATTGATCGGTGTTTTGTTGGTGTTCAAATGCTCAACGAAGGACTTCAAGCCACCTTCGTAATTAAAGAATTCTTCTTTACCCGTACGCTCATCTTTCAGATGAATCGCCACACCCGAGTTTAGGAAAGACAGTTCACGTAGGCGTTTAGCTAGAATGTCGTAGACAAACAGGATATTTGAGAAAGTCTCTGCCGACGGTTTAAAGTGAACCGTCGTACCTGCGCCATCAGATTCGCCTACAGCAGCAAGAGGTGCTTGTGGTACACCGTGTGCATAGTTCTGCTCGTAGACTTTACCATCCTTGCGAATCGTCAGTGTCACCGTCTCGGACAGAGCGTTTACAACGGAAACACCTACACCGTGTAAGCCACCGGAAACTTTATAAGAGTTGTCGTCGAATTTACCACCTGCGTGCAAGACGGTCATGATGACTTCGGCTGCCGATACACCTTCTTCTTCGTGCATCTCAACTGGAATACCACGACCATTGTCTGATACAGAAATGGATTCGTCTGGATGAATGATGACTTTGACTGTGTCACAGTGACCCGCTAACGCTTCGTCAATGGAGTTGTCCACTACCTCAAACACCATGTGGTGTAGACCAGTTCCATCATCTGTATCACCGATATACATACCGGGACGCTTACGCACAGCGTCTAGCCCCTTAAGCACCTTGATACTGGACGAATCGTAATTATTTTCACTCATTTAACTCTCCTGTGCGTTTGGGGACAATTCGCCTTGTCTCATGGAGAAGTGACGAACATCTATCTGATCAGACCAAGTAAAGTCCATACTATCTGGCCCAACGCTTGTAATAAAAATTTGGCTATCCAGAGATTCCAGCAGCTGACATAGCTTGCGGCGATGATTAGCGTCCAGTTCAGCGGGTAAATCGTCGACTAAAAACACTAACTGTCTGCCGCGCTCAATCAGCAATTGCCCTTGGGCAATTTTTAACGCCGAGACCACCAGCTTTTGTTGGCCGCGAGACAACGTATCGAGTGCATCCCCTGTTGGGGTTTTAACTCGTAAATCGGCCCGTTGAGGTCCGGTGTTGGTGTAACCAACATCTATATCTCGCTGATAACTGTGCTCAACGGCTTCCGCTAGAGAACGCTGTGCGTCCCAACCTTGAAAGAACGTTAAGTGCACATCAAGATCTGGTGCGAGTTGCTGTAATACGCTTTCAAAATGCGGCGTTAGCGCGGCCACATACGCTTTACGCGTATGATTGACTTGCTCACCTAAGCGGATCAACTCTTGATCAAACGCCGCCAGTAAATTGGCAGATATTTTACCACGTCTGAGCACGCTATTCCGCTGTTTTAACGCTTTTTGCCACCCACGCCAGGCATTTATAAACTGCCCATCAAAATGGAACACACCCCAGTCGACAAATTGGCGTCGAATCTTAGGCGAGCCCTCCAATAAACGGAACGCATCTGGGTTAATTAGTTGGACGGGTAAACATTCGGCTAATTCTATGGCTGACTGCGCGGCACGACCTTGAATACGCACTTCGACTTGGCCATCACGACCCCGCTTAATGCCTACGGGTAAGTGCTGCGTACCTTGATCAACTTGCGCAAACACAACACACTCAGGCTGTTCATACTGAATGTATGTTTTGTGCTTATGACTGCGGAACGAACGTCCAAAGGACAGTAAATAAATCGCTTCCAGTATTGAGGTTTTACCACTGCCATTTTCCCCGACAATGATATTCACCTGAGGGGAAGGTTCAAAGCGCACATGGGTAAGGTTACGAAGACGGGAAATGTCGAGACGAGCCAGTGGCATAGGGGTCTTATAAAGTAGGAAGAGGGTGCGAGCGCACCCTCTATATTGGGTTTACAAACGCATTGGCATCACAACGTACTGCGATGCATGGCCTTGACCTTCTTCAATCAAAGCGCTGCTGTTAGAGTCATTCAAGGAAATACGTACTTCTTGAGAGTTCACAACGCCCAGCACATCCAGCAAGTAGCCGACGTTAAAACCAACCTCAAGGTTATCACCTTGGTACTGAACCAATACAGATTCTTCGGCTTCTTCTTGCTCAGGGTTGTTAGCAAACACTTGCAACATACCATTTGACAGAATCAAACGTACGCCACGGTATTTCTCGTTTGATAAAATCGACGCACGCAAGAAGACTTGGCGTAGCTCAAGGCGATCTGCTGTGACCGTTTTCTCGTTATTACGTGGAATAACACGGTGATAATCAGGGAACTTGCCGTCAACAAGCTTCGATGTGAAGGTATAATCGCCGACGTTAGCACGAATATGATTCGAGCCAATGGTCAATTCTACTTCGTCTTCTGAGTCGTTCAGTAAGCGGTTCAACTCCAACACACCTTTACGTGGTACGATGACTTGCGTCAGATCACCTTGTACATGAGCATCTTCAACCGCCGTCGCAAGACGATGACCGTCTGTTGCCACTGCACGAAGTTGACCATCCGCCACTTCAAACAGCATACCGTTTAGGTAATAACGTACGTCTTGGTTTGCCATAGCAAAGCCAGTGCGATCAATCAGTTTACGTACATTTCCTTGTGGAATCTTAACCACAAGCTCACCTTGCATGTCCTGAATGTTTGGAAACTCTTCTGCAGGTAAAGTAGACAAACTAAAGCGTGATCGACCAGAGCGGATCACGGCTTTTGACTCATCGACAGAAAACTCGATCACGGCACTGTCAGGCAAGCTTTTACAAATGTCCATTAACTTACGAGCAGGGACGGTGATGCGGCCTTCTTCGCACTCATCTAGCTGCGCACGACCTACCAGTTCCACCTCAAGGTCTGAACCCGTCAATGTCAGAGTTTGATCTTTTACTTCCACCAACACATTGGCTAATACTGGCATCGTTTGTTTACGCTCAACCACACCAGCTACTAATTGTAACGGTTTAAGGAGCGTTTCGCGGACGACTGAAAATTTCATTCTTTTCCTCGTTAATTCAAAGTCTTAGACCAATTAGGTGGTCAGAATGCGCATCAATTGCTTGTAGTCTTCACGGATATCCGAATCCGTATCCTGCAGCTCTTTTATCTTACGAATCGCGTGCAGCGCCGTGGTATGATCTCGACCACCAAAGGCATCGCCGATTTCCGGCAAACTGTGGTTGGTCAGCTCTTTTGCCAGCGACATAGCGACTTGACGCGGACGAGCAACGGATCGACTGCGACGTTTAGACAGCAGGTCACTGATTTTAATTTTGTAATATTCGGCGACAATACGCTGAATATTATCAATGTTCACTAACTTGTCCTGCAAGGCCAATAAGTCTTTTAATGACTCGCGTACAAAATCTGGCGTGATGGAACGACCGGTAAAGTGAGAATTTGCAATCACTCGCTTTAAAGCGCCTTCTAATTCACGAACATTTGACCGTATTTTTTGTGCTATAAAGAATGCCGAATCATAGGACAATTTAATACCGCTTTCTTCAGCTTTACGCATCAAAATCGCCACACGGGTTTCAAGCTCCGGCGGCTCTATCGCTACCGTTAAACCCCAACCAAAGCGCGACTTTAAACGATCTTCTAAACCTTGAATCTCTTTTGGGTAACGGTCACAGGTCAAAATCATCTGCTGACCACCTTCAAGTAAGGCATTAAAAGTATGGAAAAACTCTTCCTGGGTTCGATCTTTACCCGCAAAGAATTGAATATCGTCGATTAATAAGGCATCAACCGAACGGTAATAGCGCTTAAAATCGTTAATCGCGTTAAGTTGTAATGCTTTTACCATATCTGCCACAAAACGTTCTGAATGCAAATATACAACTTTAGCATTGGGGTTGTGGCGCATTAGTTCTGTGCCCACAGCTTGCATTAAGTGGGTTTTACCTAAGCCCACACCACCGTAAATAAACAGCGGATTGTAAGCGCCACCCGGATTTTCAGCCACTTGTTGTGCGGCCGCGTGGGCAAGTTGGTTCGATTTACCTTCAACAAAGTTTTCAAAGGTAAACGAGTTATTTAAGTTGGCACCGTGATTAATACCTCCTTCAACCTCAACCTTGCGGTTAGGTGGGGTAAGCGGCAACTGACCTTGTTCATAAGGCTCTGGGTCAGGGCGAACATAATTGTCGCCTAAACTAAGCGGTGCCTCGAATTCGATTTCTGGGCCGTCGCGATCGTTGTGGTCCATCAAGCTAAAACCCGGACTATAACCTGACTCGAACACAGGCTCCGAATGAGATCCAGAGCGTGGTGCAGGCTCTGGAGCTTTAGCCGCTGGCGCTTGTTGAGGTGGTGGCGGAGTAGGATTAACGAAATTATTTTGGCGTACCGCCAAGACTAGGCTTGGCGCCGGCTCATTTCCCGCAAACTCAGACAACAACTCTTTGATGCGCGCTTGATACTTATTAGTCACCCAATCGAGCACAAAACGATTTGGAGCATACAGGCACAGATCCCCATTAGACTCGGCTTGCGCTTGCAGCGGACGAATCCAGGTATTGAACTGTGATGTGGAAAACTCTTCCTGCAAGGTAACAAGACAGCGCTCCCAATACTGCAAAGACACGATAAACGCTCTCCTTGATTGAGTTTTAAATTCGACAAATTTTAAACAAGAGGGGGATTTTAGCGTGAGCATACGCAGTTATCCACAAAAAATGCATTATCGAGCTTAAATCATAGAAAATAAAAAAATGTTAATAACAACATCACTTATACACAGCAGTGAATTAACAAGGACTCGTGTGTATAAAACACCTACTTATACACATATTAACAAACGCTTTGGAATATTTTTATGCACAGCAATTTTCACTCTCAAGTTATTGTTAATAAAATATTTTATAGAGTTAATGTAATCCAATGTGCATAGTTTTTAGTATGACAATTATTTTTTACACACACATTCGGTATAACGTTGTGTGTAAGTTATTAATGTATTGAGTGGTTAATTTATTTACAGAAAAGAGCTTGTGTTGGATTGAATTGTGTCGGTAAACCCTCTAAAATCCGCGCCCTGATTTTGTAATCAAACTAAGAGGCTTGGCGGACGCTAACCCTCACACTCAGAACACTGATTCAGTGAGAGAATTGAAATGAAAAGAACTTTCCAACCTAGCGTACTAAAACGTAAACGCGCACACGGTTTCCGTGCTCGCTCGGCAACAAAAAACGGTCGTAAAGTATTGGCGGCTCGCCGTGCTCGCGGTCGCAAGGTTCTAAGCGCGTAATCTTTGATGACACGCTTTATGTTTCCCCGGCAGGTCAGACTCCTGAATGCCGGGGACTACCAATCCGTCTTTAATGACACCTCCTCCAAAGTCTTTGCTGGCGAATTTCTCTTACTAGCTCGAAAACACGAAGGTCAGGCACGTCTTGGCTTAATAGTGTCTAAGAAAACAGACAAGAGAGCCGTAGGCCGTAACCGCATCAAACGCGTGGTACGCGATTCCTTCCGTCACCAGAAAGACCTGTTAAATGGTTTAGATATCATTTTTCTAGCTCGCCACGGCATTCGCGATGTAGACAACCCAGATTTGCACAAACGTTTAGAAAAAGCGTGGAAGCAACTGGCCAAGAAAGCCCAAAAGCCAAATTTTGAGCAAAAACAACGCAAGACATCGCAGAAATAGGCTGAAAAATCAGCTAAAGGCTGGTTTAATACGGCGTGATTTTAAAACGGGTGTTTTCACCTCCATCGTCCAACCAAAGAAACTAGTTGAATACCATGGATTTCAGACGTTACTTATTATGGGGAGCTCTGTTTGTCAGTGGCTACCTGCTGTTCCTGCAGTGGAACCAAGACTATGGCACAGCTGCAACAGCACAATCTGCAAGCACGCCAAGTGAAACGGTTGTAGCAACTAATGCAGATTCCGATCTTCCAAGCGCAAACTCGATTACCCAAGCGGCGAGTAATGCGGATATTCCAGATCAAGCAACATCTGTTGCTCAAGGCCAGCTGATTCACGTTAAGACTGATACTCTTGATGTAGCAATCAACCCATTGGGTGGCGATTTGGTTGAAGCCTCTTTGTTGCAATACATGAAAACCAACAATGGCAGTGAGCCATTTGTAATTTTAGATAATGGCGGAGAACGTCTTTATGTAACACAAAGTGGTTTGATTGGACGCGACGGCCCAGATGCAAGCGGTACTAGACCAACATACAGTGCGGAGCAAACGTCTTACACTCTTGAAGACGGCGACAACACACTGGATGTAAACCTTTACTACACAGATGACAAAGGCATTAGCTACACTAAAACCTTCGTTTTCACACGTGGCACTTACAGCGTCCGTCAGTTGATTACCGTAAACAACACCAGCTCTGAAACATGGCGTGGTAATCAGTTTGCGCAAATCAAACGTGATAACAGTGAAGACCCAAGTACAGCAACGAATATGGGCTTGCAGCCGTTTATTGGTGGTGCAATCTCTGACGAAGAAAATCCATACGACAAAATTTCGTTCGATGACATGGCGGAAGAGCCTGTTAAAGACACGACAACGAAGGGTTGGGTCGCTTTACTGCAACACTACTTCGTATCGGCTTGGATTCCAGAGCAGGGACAGAAAGTTACCTTGTTCGCACGTACAAACAACAATGGCTTTAACCTAATCGGTTTCACAGGTTCTGCTGTTGAAGTACCAGCGGGTCAGCAAGGCACGCTAAGTTCGACTTTCTACGTGGGTCCTAAACTGCAAGATCAATTAGCCGCAACCGCTGAAAACCTAGATTTAACCGTAGATTACGGTTGGTTGTGGTGGTTAGCACAACCATTATTCTG
This sequence comes from Marinomonas atlantica, assembly GCF_001639725.1. Lineage (GTDB taxonomy): Bacteria > Pseudomonadota > Gammaproteobacteria > Pseudomonadales > Marinomonadaceae > Marinomonas > Marinomonas atlantica. Next base: position 31,869 of record NZ_LTAW01000001.1, on the reverse strand, counting down.
GTTACTAACGGCGATTCAAGCTGTTGTTATTAACTGGGGTGTAGCGATTATCTTGATCGTAGTCTGTGTGAAGGCATTGTTCTTCAAACTGTCTGCAGCAAGTTACCGCTCTATGGCCAAAATGCGTAAGTTTGGTCCTGAGCTTGCACGCCTACGTGAGCAGCACGGCGATGATCGCCAAGCCATGTCGCAAGCCATGATGACGTTGTACAAGAAAGAAAAGATCAATCCTTTGGGTGGTTGTCTTCCAATTCTGGTACAAATGCCAGTGTTCCTATCCCTTTACTGGGTCTTGATGGAATCAGTAGAGCTGCGCCACGCGCCATTCATGCTATGGATCACTGACTTGTCAGCGATGGATCCTTACTTTGTACTGCCAATCCTAATGGGTCTAAGTATGCTAGGTCAGCAAGCGTTAAATCCGACGCCTCCAGACCCAATGCAAGCCCGCATCATGAAGATTATGCCGATCGCATTTACGTTCTTCTTCTTGTGGTTCCCATCAGGTCTTGTACTGTACTGGGTTGTGAACAACACGCTTTCGATCATCCAGCAATACGTGATCACTAAGAACATAGAGAAAAACGGCTAGTTATTTACCCGTTATTCCATTGTTAAAAAAGGCTTCCTACGGGAAGCCTTTTTGTTATTAAAGTCTTACACTAAGCATATTATTTTTATCGTTTATACAGGCCGTTATGTCAGATTTTCAGCAGCTCATCGACCAAGATACCATTGTCGCGCAAGCCACCGCTCCAGGTCGTGGCGGTGTCGGCATCGTGCGAGTTTCCGGCGCCAAAAGTCTCGAAATTGCACAGGCGATTATCGGTTTTGAACCAACGCCTCGTTATGCTCATTATGTTCCATTTAAAGACGCTCAAGGCGAGCAGCTGGATATGGGCATTGCGCTTTACTTTCCAGGGCCTAACTCTTTTACCGGTGAAGACGTATTCGAACTACAAGGCCATGGTGGCCCTGTTATTATTGATATGTTGTTAAGCCGTTGTCTGAAGCTTGGTGCACGCCTAGCCCGGCCTGGTGAGTTTTCAGAACGTGCTTTCTTGAACGACAAGATGGACCTAACACAGGCTGAAGCCATTGCCGATTTAATCGATTCATCGTCCGAACAAGCAGCAAAATGCGCGTTACGCTCGTTACAAGGTGCGTTTTCCAAACGCATTGATGAACTGGTGGAAGCCCTTATTTATTTGCGTATTTACGTAGAAGCCGCAATCGACTTTCCAGAAGAAGAAATCGATTTTATCGGGGATGGTAAAGTCGCGGCTCAGCTGCAAGAGATCCGCGATAAACTGCACAGCGTGATGAAAGAGGCGAATCAAGGCGCACTGCTACGTGAAGGTATGAGTGTGGTAATCGCAGGCCGTCCGAATGCAGGTAAATCGAGCCTTTTGAACGCATTATCAGGCAAAGATTCTGCGATCGTAACGTCGATAGAAGGCACCACTCGCGATGTACTGCGAGAGCATATTCATCTAGATGGTATGCCACTGCACATCATTGATACGGCTGGGTTACGCGACAGCCCAGACGAAGTGGAGCGCATCGGTATTCAGCGTGCTTGGGAAGAAATCCATAAAGCTGATCGCATTCTGTTGATGGTCGACAGCCAATCGGTCAATTCCAATGACCCGAACGATATATGGCCAGAATTCATGGGGCAATTGACCTCTAAAGATCACCTAACACTGGTCCGAAACAAAGTCGATCTAACCAAAGAAAGCACGGGCTATGAAGAATATAACGGACTGCCCGTGATTTCGTTATCGGCGAAAACCAATGATGGAATTGATGCTTTATCCACACATCTAAAAACCGTGATGGGGTTTGACAGCACCACAGAAGGCGGTTTTATCGCTCGTCGTCGCCATATAGAAGCACTGCAAAAAGCCAACAGCTTCCTTGACGCAGGCTTTGAGCAGCTACATGGGCATGGTGCAGGGGAGTTGTTAGCAGAAGACCTGAAAGAAGCGCAACAAGCTCTTAGTGAGATCACTGGCGCTTTTACCAGCGACGATCTATTAGGTCGCATCTTCGGTTCTTTCTGTATAGGGAAGTAATGCTAACGCCCACCAGCCAAAGGTGGGCGTTTTTCTAACATGTCGTTAAATCGACACTATCACTCGACCACGAACGCTTCCGTCTAAAAGCTTGTTCGCGTATTCCACGGCATCCTCTAAACCAATCGTTGCACCAATCTGGTCTAAATCCTCTGCATTTAATAGCTCGGCAAGACGCTGCCATGCTTGTTCGCGGTCGGCCAATGGGCGCATCACACTATCGATACCGTACAATGTCACCCCTCGAAGAATAAACGGCGCCACTGATGCAGGGAAATCCATGCCTTGCGCGAGTCCACATGCCGTGACCGCACCGCCGTATTTTACACTTGCACATGCATTGGCTAAAGTGTGACTGCCTACACAATCAACCACCCCGGCCCAACGCTCTTTTTGCAAAGGCTTTCCAGCTTCGGATAACTCAGCACGATCAATCACATCACTCGCCCCCAGCTGCTTTAAGTATTCCGACTCTTGTGGTCGTCCAGTACTGGCAACGACCTCAAAACCTAATTTACTTAAAATTCGTACCGCATAACTGCCAACACCGCCGTTGGCACCAGTAACTAAAACAGGACCATGAGAGGGCGTAATGCCATGTTTTTCCAACGCTAACACGCTGAGCATCGCCGTATAGCCAGCAGTACCAATCGCCATGGCTTGTGGGGCGCTGAATGCACTGGGTAACGCAATCAACCAGTCACTGTTTAAACTGGCTTGTTCCGCTAGACCGCCCCAATGAGTTTCCCCTACACCGAAACCGTTTAACAAGACTTGATCACCAACTTGAAAACGGTCACTTTCAGTCGCCACGACCTCTCCAACCAAATCAATCCCTGGCACCATTGGAAATTGACGTACCACTGGCGATTTACCTGTAATCGCTAAGGCATCCTTGTAGTTTAGAGTACTTGCACGAACCGCAATCTGAACGTCTCCTTGCGGTAAGTCAGCTGTTTCTAATTGACTTAGCTGAGCTTGGTAACCTTGTTCATCCTTCGTTATAACCAGTGCTTTAAACATTACGGTCCTCCTAATTAGACCAGTCGTCTATAAATAGATAAATTTCTAACGGGCCAAGCCCGCTAAATAGAATTTTTCAAACTGAATCAGTGGTCCACTGGACTGCAGTAATCTAGCCCGCGCCACAGCACCTTCCCAACTAATCCAAAAAACATGTGCTAACTCATCGACATCTGCATCATGAGCTAATAACCCTTGCTGTTGAGCCAACGTTAGGCAGTCTGCCACTTTACTCTGCCAACTTTGATAAGTGGCAAGCACTGCTAAGCGGATTGTCTCAGGCAATGCATTGGCTTCTTGCTCTAGGTTACCCACTAAACAGCCACGTTTATAAGCGTATTTCTCCATACCGGCTTTGGCCGAGTCTATAAAGTTACGCAATCGCGTTATTGGAGATACATCATCATCCAGTAAATAGCGATCAAGCTTATTTTCAAAGTAATGCCTGTATCGTTCGAGTACAGCTAGAGCAAATACTTCTTTGCTATCAAAGTAATGGTAGAAAGACCCTTTAGGTACTTCTGCAAATCGCAGCATCGGCTCCAATCCTGTTCCATGAAAACCGTTTTGGGTCAGCCAAACTAAGCCAGCCTGTAACAACGCATCCTTTGTATCACGGTAACTCAAATCATTTCGTTTCGGTCGACCGCGTCGGCTTTGAAGTACTTCCATTAACATTCCTCTAAATTAGACCAGCCGTCTAAAAATAGTTGGTTATACACATTTTCGCAACATGCATCGTTAAATAGGTTATGCACATGGCTATGGTAAAAGACCTGATTGGCTGTCAAGAAACTTTATTCACAAAATTATTGCGTAAAAAATATGAAGATGATGAAAAAATTAACTTTTTTGCCTGTGGATTAAAATTTTATATTTTTGCTGTATGTATAACCAAAAAAACAAGTAATTATTAACAATATTAGTAGGTTATAAACATTTGAATTGTAAAATTAGCTTGTGGACAAATACGGTAATAAGTCCATAAGAAGTTTTGCACAGTTTTGCACAAGTAGGTCACTATAAAAACGGTATGTATAACTAACACATTTATGCACAGCAATTGATTATCCACACCACAGGATTATAGGTGCGAACTTAACATGTTATTATGTGAATAAGGTTATGATATATATAGATTTTTATAAGTTAATAACAGAATTTGTCTTGCTATATAAATAACTTAAACATAAAAAAATCATATATAACCTATTTATACTATTATTGATGACCGGGTAATTGGACTGAAAGGTCTCTTTCAATTTGGAATTTACTCGATATACTAAGCGCCCTGTTAGATCAACTGTTCATTTTTTATTCATTACCCGAGGTTCGTGTGGATTTCCCAACTCACTTTGATGTGATTGTGGTCGGTGGTGGCCATGCTGGTACCGAAGCCGCTCTTGCTGCAGCTCGCATGGGTGTAAAAACCCTTTTACTTACTCACAATATTGAAACGTTGGGACAGATGTCTTGTAACCCAGCGATTGGTGGTATCGGGAAGTCCCACTTGGTTAAAGAAATTGATGCCTTGGATGGCGTGATGGCTCTAGCTACGGATAAGGCTGGCATCCAATTTCGTACATTAAACAGCCGAAAAGGACCTGCAGTTCGTGCAACACGTGCTCAAGCCGATCGAATTCTTTATAAAGCGGCTGTTAGATATACGTTAGAAAACCAAGAAAATTTATGGCTGTTCCAACAATCATGTGAAGATCTGATTGTTGAAAACGGCGCTGCTCGTGGCGTTATTACTCAGAGTGGTATTCGTTTTCTAAGTAAAACAGTCATCATGACGACTGGCACATTTTTAGGCGGTATTATTCATGTAGGTATGCAGAATTACTCAGGTGGGCGAGCAGGAGATCCTGCTTCCATTGGCTTAGCGGAAAAGTTACGTGCTCTGCCATTTCGCATTGACCGCTTGAAAACCGGAACGCCTCCACGTATTGATGCTCGTACTGTCGATTTTTCAGTCATGCAAGCTCAGCCTGGAGATGACATTACTCCGGTAATGTCTTACATGGGCAGCCGTGCTTTGCATCCAGAGCAAATAAATTGCTTTATTACACATACCAATGAACAAACACATGACATCATTCGTTCAGGTATGGATCGTTCACCTATGTACGCAGGTGTAATAGATGGGGTAGGACCACGTTACTGCCCATCTATCGAAGACAAGATTGTGCGGTTTGCCGATAAAAACTCTCACCAAGTATTCATTGAGCCGGAAGGATTAACGACGCACGAGCTTTATCCAAATGGTATTTCGACGTCACTGCCATTCGATGTGCAGTTGGATTTGATTCGCTCTATGAAAGGCTTGGAAAATGCGCATATCACGCGACCTGGTTATGCCATTGAGTACGATTTCTTCAATCCGCAAGATTTAAAGTATTCACTTGAAACTAAACACATGGAAAGTTTGTACTTCGCTGGCCAGATTAATGGCACAACAGGTTATGAAGAAGCGGGTGCTCAAGGCTTATTAGCTGGGATGAATGCTGCATTGCAGGCACAAGGTAAAGAGCCTTGGACACCACGTCGTGATGAGGCGTATTTAGGCGTATTGGTCGATGACTTAATCACCATGGGGGCTGATGAACCTTACCGTATGTTTACCAGTCGCGCCGAATACCGTTTAATTCTTCGTGAAGACAATGCTGACTTGCGATTGACTGAAAAAGGCCATCAATTAGGTTTGGTATCAGAAGAACGTTGGGCTGCATTCAACAAGAAGCGTGAAGCTATCGAGCTTGAAACTCAACGTATGAAGTCAGCTTGGATTGTACCGAATACACCGGAAGCGGAATCGATTAATCCTAAACTGGAAACACCGATTTCCCATGAGTACAACTTACTCGACTTGCTAAAGCGTCCTGGCGTGGAATATTCAGATGTAGCGAATTTGAAAAATGCACCAGAGCAGCCAGTTGATGAACAAGTAGCTGAGCAGGTTCAGATTTCAGTAAAGTATGCAGGGTATATTTCTCGTCAAGCTGAAGATATTGAGCGTTTGCGTCGTCAAGAAAATACTGCGCTGCCAGAAAATATGGATTATTCCATCATTGATGGCTTGTCGAATGAGGTGAAGCAAAAGCTTGAAGCGGCACGTCCGGCTACGCTTGCAGCAGCATCTCGTATTCAAGGCATTACACCGGCGGCGATATCTTTACTCTTAGTACATTTGAAAAAACGTGCCATAAGCCACAAAAGTGCCTAGAATCAGCAGCCAATAGTATGCATTTCTAGGAACGACTGTGAGTTATTTTGATACCCTCAAACGAGGTGCCGAACAAATGGGCATCTCGTTATCTGATGAAACTGTTGAACGCCTTGTTCAATACCTAGGACTTCTTGAGAAGTGGAACAAGGCGTACAATCTTACTGCTATCCGCGACACGGACAAAATGGTGTCGCTACATCTACTGGATAGTCTTGCAACATTGCCTTTTATTACCGGTAAAAAAATTATCGATGTTGGTACCGGCCCAGGCTTACCTGGCATGATATTGGCAATTTGTTTACCAGAGCATGATTTTACCTTGTTGGACAGTAATGGTAAAAAAACACGTTTCCTTACCCAAGTGAAAATGGAAATGGGGTTGGCCAACGTTACCGTTGCGAATGAACGTGTTGAAAATCATGCTAACCAAGGCGCATACGATCATGTTACTTCTCGTGCATTCGCATCACTTGAAGACATGATTAATTGGTGCTTACCATTGCCTTCTGCAAAAGGGAATTTTTTAGCCATGAAAGGTGTCTATCCAGACGATGAGTTGGAAAACCTACCAGATACAGTAACGGTAAAAGAGATTAAACCATTGAGTGTTCCCACCATTGACGCCGAGCGACATATGGTGATTATGACCCGCAAAGGATAGTAAGACTATGGCGCGTATCATCGCAGTGACCAATCAGAAAGGTGGCGTAGGCAAAACCACAACCTGTGTTAACTTAGCCGCTTCACTGGGTGCAATGAAGCGTCGCGTGCTCTTGATTGATCTCGACCCGCAGGGTAATGCCACTACCGGTAGTGGCTTATTGAAAGATGAGCTCGAAGGATCCGTGTATGATGTCTTAGTTGGAACCCATGGCGTTAAAGAGACTATGGTATACAGTGAAACCGCTGGCTTCACTGTATTACCCGCTAACGGTGATTTGACTGGTGCTGAAGTCGTATTATTGGACTTGCCAAGCAAAGAGACGCGTTTACGTGCGGGTTTATATGAAGTTGAAAATGAATTCGACTATATCTTACTAGACTGTCCGCCTTCACTGAACATGTTGACAGTGAACGCATTGGCGGCAGCTCAGGGTGTGCTCATTCCTGTGCAATGTGAATACTATGCTTTGGAAGGGTTAACGGCCTTATTACAAACCATCGAAACAATTTCAACGGCCTTGAATCCAGCATTGGAGATCGAAGGTATATTACGAACTATGTATGACCCACGTCCAAGCTTGACGCATGATGTGTCGACACAACTTGTCGAGCATTTTGGGAATAAAGTGTTTGATACGGTCATTCCTCGCAATATCCGTTTAGCCGAGGCGCCGAGCTATGGTTTGCCAGTATTACAATACGAGAAGCAGTCTCGAGGCGCTGTCGCGTATTTAGCGTTGGCTGGCGAGTTTATTCGTAAGCGTGCGGTCGCCGCTTAAACAGTTAAAAGGTTTGATTGGAATGACGATGAAAAAGCGTGGATTAGGTCGCGGATTAGATGCTTTGTTGGCGCCGAAAGCGGCACCTGCTCAAGATATAACTAGCGGTGACGCCATTGAAATAACTGATAATGTTGTTCAAGGGCTAACGTACTTACCCGTTGATTGGCTGAGCAAAGGTAAATTCCAGCCACGTCGCGACATGAACCCCAATCAGTTGGATGAACTGGCGAACTCGATTCGTAATCAAGGTATCATGCAGCCGATTGTTGTGCGTCCAATTAGCGAACAAAACTACGAAATCATTGCCGGTGAACGTCGTTGGCGTGCCGCTAAAATCGCTGGTCTAGATAAAGTGCCGGTGATAGTCCGTCACGTAGAAGATTCTGATGCCATTGTTTTAGCGTTAATCGAAAACATCCAACGAGAAGACTTGAACCCAGTTGAAGAGGCTATGGCCCTTCAGCGTTTGGTGGACGAATTTAAGCTTACACAGCAACAAGTCGCTGATACGGTCGGTAAGTCACGTTCTGCCGTTGCAAACCTTCTTCGTTTGTTGAATTTATCGCCTGACGTACGTCGTTTATTAGAGCATGGTGACATTGAAATGGGGCATGCCCGAGCTCTATTAGGGCTTGATACTGAGCTTCAGCCGCAAGCGGCATCCGTCGTGATCACTCAGTCACTTTCTGTTCGAGAGACAGAGAAATTAGTGAAGTCTTATCAAACGCCAGTCGAAGAGCAGGCGAAAAAGGCGCTACCAGACTTCTCGGAGCATGCTTCTAAGATTGCAGAAAAAATTAATTCTAGCGTGAAGGTGCAACCAAGTGCTAAAGGGAAGGGAAAATTAGTCATCGAATATCGAGATCAAGCGCATTTAGAAGCGATGATGAATGAGTTTTTTGGGGTATAGCTGCAAATTTGGTGCGTTAAAGCACTAAAATAATCGACATTAGACTAATAGTGCACTTTCTGTGCCGCGTTTGTATTGAACCGCCTTAATATAACCCATATAATGCGTCGGATTTTAAATTTGATCACATTGTGTGCGTATTTAAATGCATCATAATTGTGCGTCAGCTAGGGGTAATTAATGGCTCATACTAAGCCGCTCAAGGCGAGTGCTTTATTAGCCGCAAAAAAACGCGCCGTGTTTCGCTTTATTGCAACACAACTCGTGTTAGTTTTTTGCCTCAGTGTTGGAATTTATATGATTTACGATGGTCTACACGCCTACTCCTTTTTAGCAGGAGCGTTAGCCAGCGTACTTCCAAGTTTATATATGGCATGGCGTGTGTTTGGTCATGCTGGGACGAGAGCTGCGCAAGACGTAGTGAAGTCATTTTACCGAGGTGAAGCAGGTAAATTGGTATTGACGGCTATCTTACTTTCAGCTGTCTTTATTTTTATAAAGCCAATTGCTGCCGGCGCGTTATTTGCCGGCTTCGGTGTTGCAATTTTGAGCCATTGGCTCAGCCCTTTGTTGCTAAGGTATTAGCAACAAAGGTAACGGTTTTAATCATTGAAAGAGTGTGGATGTAAATATGGCAAGTGAAAATCTCACAGCGTCAAGCTACATTCAGCATCACCTTCAGAATTTGACCTATGGTCAACATCCTGATGGTACGTGGGGTATTGCTCACGGTGCTGAAGAAGCTGCGGCAATGGGGTTCTGGGCGATTCACCTGGACACAATGTTGTTCTCGATCGGCCTAGGTATCCTGTTCCTTTGGTTATTCCGTAAAGCGGCGAAGAAAGTATCTGTTGATACCCCTTCTGGTCTTCAGAACTTCGTTGAGCTGATGGTGGAATTCGTTGACCAGAGCGTTAAAGAAACGTTCCATGGTAAGAACAAAGTCATCGCGCCTTTGGCATTGACGATTTTTGTTTGGGTGTTCTTGATGAACACGATGGACTTAGTACCGGTCGACTTTTTACCTCATTTAGCGTCTTTGTTGGGGGTTCCATACTTCCGTGTGGTACCTACAACAGATCTTAACGCGACACTTGGTATGTCTATTTCAGTCTTCATTTTGATCATTTACTACAGCATCAAAGTGAAAGGCGTGAGCGGATTTGTTGGCGAATTGACATTGCAACCTTTCGGTAAGTGGATGATTCCATTCAACTTATTACTTGAAGGTGTAGGTCTATTGGCTAAACCTGTTTCTCTAGCATTACGACTTTTCGGTAACTTGTATGCTGGTGAATTGATCTTCATCTTGATCGCGATCTTGCCTTGGGGCATTCAATGGGCTCTGTCTGTGCCTTGGGCGATCTTCCACATTCTAGTAATCGTATTGCAAGCATTCATCTTTATGATGCTGACAATTGTTTACCTGAGTATGGCGCACGAAGATCACTAAGATCGCGTTGTTAAAACGATTTATTAAAACCTTGAAATCTTAAAAACTGTGAAAATTAGGAGTTAAAATGGAAACTGTAGTTGGTCTAACCGCTGTTGCTGTAGCCCTTCTTATCGGTCTTGGTGCCCTAGGTACTGCGATTGGTTTTGGTCTACTTGGTGGTAAATTCTTGGAAGGCGCTGCGCGTCAACCAGAAATGGTTCCAATGCTGCAAGTTAAAATGTTCATCGTAGCGGGTCTTCTTGACGCCGTAACTATGATCGGTGTTGGTATTGCATTGTTCTTCACTTTCGCAAACCCATTCGTTGCTCAGGTTGCTGGCTAATACGTCGCTTTACATTGAAGTGATCTATTAATTTTGAACGACTAGAGCGAGGATATTTGCGTGAATATTAATCTCACACTAATAGGCCAAGCTATCTCGTTTGCTATTTTTGTGTGGTTCTGCATGAAGTTCGTGTGGCCACCAGTAATTGCTGCGCTCGAAGAGCGTAGCAAGAAAATAGCAGACGGTTTGGAAGCAGCTAACCGCGCTTCACGTGATCTAGAGCTAGCTCAAGAAAAAGCTACTCAAACATTGCGTGAAAGCAAGGAACAAGCGGCCGAGATTATTGAACAAGCCAACAAACGTGCTAACCAAATCATTGATGAAGCGAAAGAGCAAGCGATCACAGACGGCCAACGCCTACGTGATGCCGCACAGTCAGAGATCGAACAAGACGTTGTACGTGCTAAAGAAGCACTACGTAGTCAAGTTTCATCTCTAGCTCTTATCGGTGCAGAGAAGATTTTGGGCGCCAGCGTTGACCAAAAAGCACACAGCGAGATCGTTGAACAACTCGCCAAAGAGCTATAAGCGAGGGTCCTATGGCTGAATTAAAAACAGTCGCGCGACCATACGCCAAAGCGGCTTTTGAAGTAGCTCGTGAGCAAGGCCAAGTAGCTGAGTGGGCCAATATGCTAAGCATATTGGCTACTGCTACAACTGAGTCAAAGCTAAGTACTGCGCTTCAAAACCCAGCTTTTAGTGCGCAAGAGAAGGCAGCAGCTCTAGCGGAAGTGTGCAACGAAGTGATCACTGAGCAAGGTAAAGCATATTTGCTAAGTCTTGCTGTAAATAAGCGTTTGACGCTTCTTTCAGCGATTTCTGAGTTATTTGAGCAGTTCAAGCTGAACTATGAAAAAGCGGTAAATGTTGTAGTGACATCTGCCTATGCTTTATCAGCTGAACAAGAGCAAACACTGGCCGCTTCACTGGGTCAAAAGTTAGATCGTCAGATCAACTTAACCAGTGAAACAGACGCAAGCCTTATTGGTGGCGTGGTAATCCGTACCGGTGATTTAATCATCGACGGTTCAGTACGCGGAAAACTGGCGAAACTGGCCGAAGCGATAAACTCCTAAGGTTTCATTCGCGAAACCAGGGTTGAGGAATTTAGCATGCAGCAACTGAATCCATCTGAGATCAGCGAGATCATTAAGAAGCGCATCGAAACACTTGATGTGACTTCAGATGCCCAGAATGAGGGCACAATTGTCAGCGTTGCAGACGGTATCGTATTGATCCACGGTCTAGCTGACGTAATGTACGGGGAAATGATTGAGTTCCCTGGTGGTATCTTTGGTATGGCATTGAACCTAGAGCGTGACTCTGTCGGTGCCGTAGTACTTGGTAACTACCAAGACCTTGTAGAAGGTCAAAAAGCAAAATGTACTGGTCGTATTCTTGAAGTACCAGTAGGCCCAGAGCTACTAGGTCGCGTTGTAGACGCACTTGGTAACCCAATTGACGGCAAAGGCCCAGTTGAAGCGAAACTAACTGACGCAGTAGAGAAGGTTGCACCTGGTGTAATCGCTCGTCAGGGTGTTGATCAGCCAGTGCAAACTGGTTACAAAGCAATCGACTCTATGGTGCCAATCGGTCGTGGTCAACGTGAGTTGATCATCGGTGACCGTCAGATTGGTAAGACAGCTCTAGCAATTGACACTATTATTGCCCAGAAAGATTCTGGCATTAAATGTGTGTACGTTGCGATTGGTCAAAAGCAGTCTACTATCGCTAACGTAGTACGTAAGCTAGAAGAGCATGGCGCATTGGAATACACGACTATCGTTGCAGCGGGTGCATCTGACCCAGCAGCGATGCAGTTCCTAGCACCATACTCTGGTTGTTCTATGGGCGAATACTTCCGTGACCGCGGTGAAGATGCGTTGATCGTATTTGATGACTTGACGAAACAAGCTTGGGCTTACCGTCAAATCTCATTGCTACTACGTCGTCCACCAGGTCGTGAAGCCTACCCAGGTGACGTATTCTACTTGCACTCTCGTCTTCTAGAGCGTGCATCACGTGTAAGCGCTGAGTATGTAGAAAAGTTCACTAACGGTGAAGTTAAAGGCCAAACTGGTTCTTTGACAGCTCTACCTATCATCGAGACTCAAGGTGGTGACGTATCAGCGTTTGTACCAACGAACGTTATCTCTATCACCGATGGTCAGATCTTCCTTGAAACAAGCTCATTCAACGCCGGCATCCGTCCTGCAATGAACGCTGGTATCTCGGTTTCTCGTGTAGGTGGCGCAGCGCAAACTAAAATCATCAAGAAGTTGGGCGGTGGTATTCGTCTTGCTCTTGCTCAGTACCGTGAATTGGCTGCGTTTGCTCAGTTCGCTTCTGACCTTGATGATGCGACTCGTAAGCAACTTGAGCACGGTAAGCAAGTAACTGAATTGATGAAGCAACCGCAATTCAGTCCAATGTCAGTAGGTGACATGGGCGTAATCCTTTACGCTGCCAATGAAGGCTTCCTTGCAGATGTTGAAACAAGCAAAATTGCTAGCTTTGAAAGTTCATTGTTGAGCTACATGAACAGCGAACACGCTGCCATGATGCAAGACATTAACAAGTCTGGTAATTACAACGACGAAATCGCAGGTACTTTCAAGTCAGCGATTGAGAAGTTTAAAGCTACACAAACTTGGTAATGATTGGGTGGCTGGCTTGCTGGCCACCAATCATCTCTGCAGTTTGTGAATTAACATTCTCACAAGGGCAGGTCTAATATGGCAGTCGGAAAAGAGATACGCGCTCAGATTGGGAGCATTAACAATACGCGAAAAATTACGCGTGCTATGGAAAAAGTAGCCGCTAGTAAAACGCGTAAAGCTCAGGATCGTATGGCCTCTTCTCGTCCGTATGCAGATCGCATTCGTCAAGTGATTGGTCACTTGGCAAACGCGAATCCTGAGTATAAGCACCGTTACCTAACCGAGCGTGAAATCAAGCGAGTTGGTTACGTCATCGTATCCAGTGACCGTGGTTTGTGTGGTGGCTTGAACGTTAACGCGTTTAAAGCGGCTATAAAAGATATGAAGCAATTTGTCGAAGCAGGGGTCGAAGTTGAGATCTGTGCCGTTGGCTCAAAAGCGGTGTCTTTCTTCAAAAACTACGGTGGTAATGTATCTGCAGCAGTAACTGGCCTAGGCGATGCACCAGAAGCATCACGTTTGGTTGGTAGTGTGAAGGTTATGTTGGATGCGTTTGATGAAGGTCGCATCGACCGTCTAGTTTTGGTGTCTAACGAATTTGTTAACACCATGACTCAGAAACCATGTGTCGAGCAACTTTTGCCGCTACAAGCAGAAGAAAATGCAGAACTGAAGCACCACTGGGATTACCTGTACGAACCTGATGCAGTTGAGATCTTAAATGATCTACTGGTTCGTTACATAGAATCTCAGGTATACCAAGCCGTTGTTGAAAATATTGCGTGTGAACAAGCCGCTCGAATGCTGGCTATGAAAAACGCAACGGACAACGCGGGCGATATCATTAATGAATTGCAGTTGGTGTACAACAAGGCACGTCAGGCAGCCATTACTCAGGAAATTTCTGAGATTGTTGGCGGCGCGGCAGCGGTTTAAGGTATTTAGGTATTAAGAGGATCCGAACATGAGTAGCGGACAAATCGTACAGATCATCGGTGCGGTTATCGACGTGGAATTCCCACGTGATAGCGTGCCAAAAGTATACGACGCCCTTACTATTGAGGGAAAAGAGTTGGTGTTGGAAGTTCAACAACAACTAGGTGACGGTATTGTACGTACTATCGCCATGGGTTCTACCGAAGGTATGAAGCGTGGACTAGAAGTTCAAAGCACTGGTAACCCAGTGTTGGTACCTGTTGGTACTAAGACTCTAGGTCGCATCATGGACGTTCTAGGTAACCCTATTGATGAAAAAGGAGCCATCGGTGAAGAAGAACGTTGGTCTATCCACCGTTCAGCTCCTTCATACGCTGAGCAGTCTTCAAGCAACGAATTGCTTGAAACAGGTATCAAGGTAATCGACCTTGTTTGTCCTTTCGCGAAAGGTGGTAAAGTTGGTCTGTTTGGTGGTGCCGGTGTAGGTAAAACCGTAAACATGATGGAGCTTATCCGTAACATCGCGATCGAGCACAGCGGTTACTCTGTATTCGCAGGTGTTGGTGAGCGTACTCGTGAGGGTAACGATTTCTACCATGAGATGACTGACTCGAACGTAATCGACAAAGTATCTCTAGTATACGGTCAGATGAACGAGCCACCAGGTAACCGTCTACGTGTAGCATTGACAGGTCTAACCATGGCGGAGAAATTCCGTGATGAAGGCCGTGACGTACTATTCTTCGTCGACAACATCTACCGTTACACACTAGCGGGTACTGAAGTATCAGCACTGCTAGGTCGTATGCCTTCTGCGGTAGGTTACCAGCCAACTCTTGCAGAAGAGATGGGTGTGCTTCAAGAACGTATCACGTCTACTAAGACAGGTTCTATCACGTCTGTACAAGCGGTATACGTACCTGCCGATGACTTGACTGACCCGTCTCCAGCGACAACGTTCTCGCATTTGGACGCAACGGTTGTATTGTCTCGTGACATCGCATCTTTGGGTATCTACCCTGCGATCGATCCATTGGACTCTACTTCACGTCAGCTTGACCCACTTGTAATTGGTCAAGAGCACTACGACGTAGCACGTGGCGTACAGATGGTTCTTCAGCGCTACAAAGAGCTGAAAGACATCATCGCGATCTTGGGTATGGACGAGCTTTCTGAAGAAGATAAACAGACTGTAAACCGTGCTCGTAAGATCCAACGTTACTTGTCTCAGCCTTTCTTCGTAGCGGAAGTATTCACTGGTTCTCCTGGTAAATACGTTTCTTTGAAAGACACTATCCGTGGCTTCCAAGGCATCCTTAACGGCGAATTCGACGAGCTTCCAGAGCAAGCGTTCTACATGATCGGTAGCATCGACGAAGCTGTAGAGAAAGCTAAGAAACTTTAATCCACGCAGTGTCAGTGAGCCTCGGCTCACTGACAAAGCCTGACTGAAAAGAGGCAACTTATGGCTATCACGGTACAATGCGATATCGTAAGCGCTGAACAAGAGATCTTCTCAGGTTCTGTTGAGACTCTTGTGGCTGCAGGTAGTTATGGCGATCTAGGTGTTTACCCAGGTCATGCGCCTTTGTTGACTACATTGCAACCAGGCCCTGTTCGTGTGGTTAAGCAAAACGGTGACGAAGAAATTATTTTCGTATCAGGCGGCTTCCTAGAAGTACAGCCTCATCGTGTAACTGTCTTAGCAGATACCGCTGTTCGTGCGAACGACCTTGATGAAGCGGCAGCACTTGAAGCGAAGAAACATGCTCAAGATCTGTTGGATCAGCAACATGCTGATTTGGATATTAGCCGTGCAACGGCTGAATTGGCGGAAGCCGTAGCGCGTCTACGTACTATCCAGCAGTTCCGTCAAAGCAAATAAGCTAGACGTTATCCAGATCATAAAAAGCAGCCTTAGGGCTGCTTTTTTTATGCCTAAAATTTGGTGTTTAACAGCACCTATACAGCATGTTGGTCTATAAAAGGAGTGGGTTTTTCATAGTTGGAAGGATTTATGCATGTAGTGCAGTAACCAACTAGTTTAAAAAGGAGTTTTTATGAGCCAAACCATTCTTTGCGACATTGTCAGTGCTGAACGCACACTGTACTCCAGTGCTGTGAAGTATATTGTTGTGCCTGCGGATTTGGGTGATGTTGGCATTTATCCCGGACATGCCCCGCTATTGACGCTATTAAAATCGGGCAGTGCTCGTTTGGTAAAAGAGGATGATAGTGAAGAGTTGTTGTATATCTCGGGTGGGTTTATGGAAGTGCAGTCTCATCGGGTCATATTATTAGCAGACTTTGCAGAGCGAGCGGGTGAGCTAGACGAAGCAGAAGCCCTTGCGGCTAAACAGCATGCGGAAGAGCACTTAGGTAGCTCGGTTAATGATCTTGACCATAACCGTGCTTTGAAAGAGCTAAGCGAAGCGGTAGCGCGCCTTAAAGTGATTGAACAGAATCGTAGAACGGCTCACTTTGTCGACAAAAAATAAATAATATTCAAATATTAGCCTTTAGTATTAGATTTTTTGGCGCTTTTTTCGTCTATATTTGGTTTCGACGCTTTAGATTGTAGACAATCTGAAGTTTGGCAAAGAATAAACATAAAAGGTCTGCCTGCATGTCATATCAAATAGAGTATCAACGTGCCTGTACTGAACCAGAGGCATTTTGGCGCGAAAAAGCGCAAGCGTTAGAGTGGTTCCAATTTCCGCATACCGTGCTCTCACAGGATGAGCATGGCATGGATCGATGGTTTGCTGATGGCGAACTCAATACCTGCTATCTTGCGCTTGATCATCACGTCGCTAACGGCCGTGCTGATCAAGCGGCGTTAATTTATGACTCCCCCGTGACCAACACCAAGAAAACTTACAGCTATCAAGAGTTGTTAGATGAAGTGTCTGTGTTTGCGGGCGCATTGAAGCAGCAGGGGGTCGGTAAGGGCGATACAGTCGTCATTTACATGCCGATGATTCCTCAAGCTTTGATGGCCATGCTAGCAGTTGCACGGCTTGGGGCGATTCACTCCGTTGTCTTTGGTGGCTTCGCTGCCCATGAGTTAGCGGTACGTATTGATGACGCCCAGCCTAAAGCCATTGTGACGGCTTCTTGTGGCATAGAAGTAAGCCGAGTCGTGTCTTACAAGCCGTTACTTGATGAAGCGTTAAGACAAGCTAAGCATGAGCCCAATGCTTGTATTGTTTTTCAACGAGAACAAGAGCTTGCAGAGCTTAAAGCAGGCAGGGATTACGACTGGAACGAGCTGGTGAAAAGTGCTTTTCCGTGTGACTGTACCCCTGTTAAAGGTACTGATCCACTCTATATCCTATACACGTCGGGGACGACCGGAAAACCGAAAGGTGTGGTTCGCGACAATGGTGGTCATGCCGTCGCCTTGAACTATTCGATGAAAGCCATTTACAACATGAGCCCGGGTGAAGTGTTTTGGGCGGCATCGGATGTCGGTTGGGTCGTCGGTCATTCATACATTGTATATGGCCCTTTGATTTATGGTTGCACCACTGTGATGTACGAAGGCAAGCCGATTATGACGCCTAATGCCGGTGAATTCTGGCGGGTCTGTAAAGAGTACGATGTGAAGACTTTGTTTGCTGCGCCGACGGCATTTCGTGCGATTCGTAAAGAAGATCCGCATGCCGAGTTACTGAACAAAGAAGACTTAGCCGGTTTGCGGGTCATCTTTATGGCAGGAGAACGTTTAGATCCCCCTACGTACGAATGGACTAAAGCCGTCACCGGTAAATGTGTTGTTGACCATTGGTGGCAAACGGAAACTGGCTGGGCGATTTGCGCTAACCCAATAGGGTTGGAAATGAAGATTGCTAAACCAGGTTCGTCGACAGTGCCATCCCCTGGGTTTCAAGTGCATGTGCTGGATGATCGAGGTGAGCCGCTCGCGCCAATGGAGCAGGGCAGTATCGCCTTAAAAAGACCGCTGCCCCCCAGTTGTTTACCGGCTATTTGGGGCGATATCGATCGCTTTAAGTCGGGTTATTTAAGTGAATACCCGGGCTATTACACCTCTGGAGATGGTGGTTACATCGATGAAGACGGTTATGTGTTTATCATGGGACGAACCGATGATGTTATCAACGTGGCAGGACATCGGCTATCAACCGGTGAAATGGAAGAAGTCGTCGCCATGCACGACGCTGTGGCTGAATGCTGTGTGATCGGTATCAATGACGATCTAAAAGGCCAGTTACCATTAGGATTGGTACTGTTGAAAAATGGCTATGAAGAACACACCGATAAAATTCAAGAAGAGTTAGTGGCTTTGGTTCGTCAAGAAATCGGTGCCTTGGCCTGCTTTAAGATTGCGATGGTGGTACCTAAGTTACCGAAAACCCGTTCTGGTAAAATCCTGCGTAAATTACTGCGTCAGATTGCTTCGGGAGAAGAGTTTAATATTCCTTCCACCATCGACGATCCAAACAGTATTCATGATATTCAGGACTTAATGGCCGAGCGCGGCATCATTGTCGACAAACTGGCGGGTTAGCAGCCAAGCTGAGTTTTTAAGCCAGCCAACATGGCCACGCCATGTTACTCCACTGTTGCCCGAGCGATTGCTCGGGCTTTTTTTATTTCGGAACATGACGCATTACAGCAGTCGCCATAAAGTATCAAAGATAATTTGTTGTGCTTTGGCTATATCGTTGGATTCCAAAACCACGGCCGACGGGAAGTTGTCTCGTGCGAGTGAGATGATGGCACACTTGGGTGGGTAGATGGCAATGTAGCTGGCATCGACACTGCCTTCGGTTTTTATCCATTTACGTTCAGACAGCTCAGCCTCTTCACCACCGTCGCCTAAAGCGATCACTTTTACGTTAATGCCCAGCTTTACTCGCTGCTTGGTGTACGTTGGGAATGGTCGATACAAGTACGGTCGGATCGGTTTGGAGGAAAATACACAGTATTCCTTATGGTCTTGCTGGGAGACCACGTTTAAAATGTCGCGCAATACCCACTCAATACCATCGTCGCCTTCGTAATAACGCACGTCGGTGTGGTGAAAGGTTGGTTGGGATTGCACCAAGCTTGGAATAATCGTGTGCTTGAGCGAATCAATGGTCTTCTCTATGTTCTGCTTACGCTCTTCGGCAAGGTTGAGCAGAATGTCCGGATTCTCAGCCATGAAGAAGCGACGTTTGCCTTTTGGGAAATAGCTGACGACGCCTTTATTTTGCAGCTGTTTGAGTGATTCGTAAGCGGAACCCCGGTTAACGCCTGATTGTTCGGCAATATCACGAATCGACGCTGGCCCAAGTTTAAGCAAAGTTTGGTATAGCGTGGCTTCACGCTCTGTAAGACCGAGTTGTTCTAACACTTGATGCAGCATAATTTATTAATCGTTTTAATCGCAGCCGCCAGAGGCATGGTTGAATAGAGACCTTAGTGACGCGCGTCTAAACATGACAGCATCGCCCTACGGACGGACGTCCCTGTCCGCGAAGGGTGCGCACGCCCATCCTTGGGCGTTGTGCTTGTCATGATTTAGACGCCGCTAGGCTAAGCCGTTATTCTGCCTTATCGGTAAGATTCTGCAAGGAGTTAAAAGAGTGAGTGATGATCAGCGTTTCGGTGGTATTCGTCGCCTATACGGCCATGCTGCCTATGACTATTTTCAACAGTCCCACGTTTGTGTGATTGGTATCGGTGGAGTAGGTTCTTGGTGTGCTGAGTCTCTTGCGCGTTCAGGCATCGGTCAGATTACCTTGATCGATATGGACGATGTGTGTGTCACGAATACCAATCGCCAAATTCACGCGCTAGATGGCAACATAGGCAAATCGAAAGTCGACGCCATGGCAGAGCGTATTAAGTTGATCAACCCCAACTGCCAAGTGAACGGCATTGAAGATTTTATCACCCCTGAAAACATCCCTGAGCTGCTCGATACGCCGTTTGACTACATTATAGATGCCATCGATAGCCTCAAACCCAAAGCCGCTTTGATTGCGTGGTGTAAGCGCAATAAACGTAAAGTTATTACAGTAGGCGCTGCGGGTGGTCAAATGGACCCTACGCAAATTCAAATTTGTGATTTGGCTCGAACTGAGCGCGATCCACTCGCGGCGAAATTGAGAAACTTTCTACGTCGCCATTACAACTTCACTCGAAATGATAAGCGTCGCTTTGATATTGAGTGTGTGTACTCGCAAGAACAGCTGAAATACCCACAGCTAGACGGTACAGTTTCTCAGCAACGTCGTCGAGGGGATACAGAGACCAAGATGAATTGCGATACAGGGTTTGGCGCCAGCACGGTTGTTACGGCCACCTTTGGCTTTGTTGCTGTCGGGCGAGTGCTAGAGAAATTGGCACAAAAGGCCATACAAGACTGAACAATTTTTTACCGGTGTTTGAGTGTGCCACGGGAGCGTTATGCGTGCTGAAGAATTTTGCTATGTGAAGACCCACCAAGTATTAAATGGTCTTGAAGTCATTCATGCGCAATTCACGGATACGGTATTTGGTAAACACGCTCACGCTGATTATGTGATTTCTATTGTCGATACAGGTGTGATGCATTTTAGTCATCGTGGTGCGAGTCACAATGCTTTACCGGGGCAGTTGTCTATTGTCAGCCCTGATGAGCTGCATACCGGTTCCAAAGGACAGGGTGAAGGTTGGCGTTACCGTGCTTTATACCCTTCATTAGAACGAGTTAGCGGTCTGTACCAAGAGTTGTTTGGTCGATCTGGCGTACCGAGTTTCCATGCGAGTATTTTGCAAGATGAACGCTTGAGCCGGCAAATGCAGCTATTATTGGCTAAGCTCGAATCGGGTGCGGAGGCATTGGATTTAGAAGTGCATTGGGAGCTGTTTTTAGTCAATCTGCTGCAAAAGCACGCCATTAAGCGCGGTCAATCGCCAAGAGCGCTCGGATTGGCGCAATCGAATATCGAGCAGGTACGTGATTACCTAGCCGATCAGTATCAACATAAAGTGTCTTTGGAAACTGTCGCGCAACAAGCGGGCATCAGTAAGTTTCATTTAATCAAAGAATTCAAACGTTACTTTCAGCTCACGCCACACCAATATCAAATCCAACAACGACTGAATCATGCCAGAGCGCAGCTTAAAGCGGGCTCGAGTGCGGTAGACGTCGCGTATCGTTGCGGTTTTCATGATCAAAGCCATTTCAGCAAAGCGTTCGTGAGCGCGATGGGGATTACGCCTTCGGCTTATCGGCAGCAATTTTTTACAAGATAACGCTGAGCGTTAGGATTACATTAGTGACTTACCTAATTAATGAGTCACATTATGGAAAGCCAGTTAACGTTTTTAGCCATTTGCCTTGCATCGGCGGCTTCACCAGGGCCAGGTGGTTTGGCGGTTGTCAGTAACAGCATTAACCACAATCTTCGCCGTACCTTACCGGTGATCTTTGGCATTGCCACAGGGCTTATGTTGGCATCTTTACTGGCTAATACATGGCTGTTAGCCGTGATTCATTCGAGTGAGCAAGCGTTTCAAGTCATGACCTGGTTATGCAGTGGCTACATCGCCTATTTAGGCTGTAAAGCGCTGTATTACTCTAATAGAACAATGACTATTGCGGCACAGGGCTACAGTTTTAAAAATGGGGTACTGATCTCGTTATTGAACCCAAAAACATTGGTGTTCTTTGGTGCATTATTTCCAATGTTTGTCCCCTCTAATGAGCATTTCGTGGCATACGCGGTTATGCTGACCATCGAGCTGGTGGCGATTACCTTGATCATTCATGTTCTGATATCATCGGCAATTGATAAGGTGTCTCATGTATTGAAACACCATATTGTACTGATTAATCGCATTACGGGATTGTTATTTATCGGATTGGGTACAGCGGGATTTGTTGCTTAGGGAATAAGTACAGGAAAATGCTGCCTTTTCATTAGCTCTTAATTCTTTTCAAAATCCCCAATATTCCATTGGTACGGGAGCTGGTGAGGTAGCTAGACAGATTAAACTCGTTCAGCTCTGCGGCCAGATCCATCGCTTGCAACTCGGCTTTGCTGTGGCCATTAGCAAGGCTTAAAATCACTGCGAGGACACCACGCATGAGTTTTGCGTCGCTGTCGGCTTGGAAAGTGCATACTCCGTTTTCTTGACGTTCAATCAGCCAGACGGCACTTTCACAGCCTTTTACCTTGTTCTCTTCAATCTTTTCAGCATCCGTCAGTCGATCAAGCTGTTTGCTAAGGCTTACTAACTCTTTAAAGGTAGCTTCTTTACTGGTGCAGGTTTGTAGTTGTGCTTGGATAGCGTCGCGGTTTAATTCAGTCATCACCTAATATCTCTATGGCTTCGAGAAGAACATCACAGAAGCGGCGGGCTTCCGATAGGGTATTGTAGCAAGCAAATGAGGCTCGTAGGGTGCTGCTAACGCCAAGTTGGGCCATCAGTGGATGGGCACAATGGCTGCCTGCGCGGACGGCAACACCTTGGCTGTCCAAGTAGCCGTTTAAATCCAATGTATGAATACCGGGCACACTGAGAGACACCACTGTGGTGTCTGTGGCAGGCGAGTAAATTTCAATGTCATTGTTGAACTTCAGTTCGTCGTAGACATAGCGCGCCAGCTTTTGCTCCCAGATCAGCATGTCCTCACGATCTTGGCAGGCTAGAAAATCACACGCTGCTGAAAGGCCAATCACGCCTTCGATATTGGGTGTGCCCGCTTCAAGCCGGTAGGGCAGTGTATTAAACTCGGTGCTGTTGTAGGTCACGTGGCTGACCATTTCACCACCGGTTTGCAAAGGTGTTAGCACGTCTAGTGCATGGGCTTTACCGTAGAGCGCGCCAATGCCTGTTGGACCATACATCTTGTGGCCAGAGAAAGCATAGAAGTCACAATCCAACTCAGTCACATCCACTTCATAATGAGCAACGGCTTGTGCGCCATCGACTAAGGTAAAGGCGCCTACGGCTTTCGCCGCCGCTAGCATGTCTTTGAGCGGAGTTTTTACACCGATGGCATTGGATATCTGAGTGCAGGCAAAAATACGCGTGCGCTCGTTAAAGTAATGGGCGTATTCCGGCTCCCACTCACCCTTTGATGTAAGTGGTAGTACACGCAAGCGCGCGCCAGT
Source organism: Marinomonas atlantica (assembly GCF_001639725.1). GTDB lineage: Bacteria > Pseudomonadota > Gammaproteobacteria > Pseudomonadales > Marinomonadaceae > Marinomonas > Marinomonas atlantica. The sequence goes on along the minus strand of NZ_LTAW01000001.1, from coordinate 8,691 downwards.
CCGAAACGCTAATTGCTGCCAAGGGACAAGGTTTGCATGGTGCTCAAGACTGGTGATTAAGATTTCATCATCAGGTGCGATACACCACTCAAGGCCATGAGCCACTTGGTTAATGGCTTCCGTGGTGCCTTTTGTCCAAATGACATAGCTGTTTTCGGGCGCATTCAGAAACTGTGCGACGCGATCGCGGGCGTGTTCAAATTGAGCGGTGGCACGGTCACTGAGGTAATGGGCTCCCCGGTGAACATTGGCGTTGCTGGTGGTGTAATAGGATATCAGAGCATCCAATACCACCTGAGGTTTTTGAGTGGTGGCCGCATTGTCGAGGTACACCAACGGGTGCTCGTTCGCTTCCATTGACAGGATTGGAAACTCATCTCGAATTGTATTTGCGTCAAAAGACATACACCACTCACTCAGGCCGTTTTTGAAAATAGGGGTAAATTGTACCTCAAAATGAGCTAATGGCTGCAATAATGCATGTTACAGGTGGTAAACACTTGTCATTTCAGCCTGATTCGCTAAGGTTCTAACAGAATGCACAGATTTCGACATTAAAGGTACAGTGACCGTGGCGGACTTTTTATACAAAGGTGTAGTGGATTGGTTTTTAGAGCAAATGAGCCAAGGGAAATTGGCCCCGGGGGATAAAATGCCGTCCCTACGCAAATTTGCGAAACAGCTTGAGCTGAGTCTCAATACTGTGATTCATGGCTACGATTTGCTGGCCGAGGAAGGCTGGATCGAGTCACGCCCTAAATCCGGTTACTTCGTGTGTCATAAGCCCAGTGTTAAGCATGCTCATGTGCTAGCGGGCGATCAAGTGGTGCAGTTTGGCGAAGCGTTGAGTAAGAAAATGCCCTGGTCCGCTTTATCACATCGTGCTGCGATGGTGGACCAAAGTGATGAATTCTTGATTCCGAACGTCAAACAAGGTGAGTCGGATTTACCTATTTTAGGTAAAGGCCATCTTGCGGTGCGCGAGGCTGTAAGTGAGCACTTACGCAAAGTCGCTATCAACGTCCATCCATCGCATATTTGGCTAGGCCGTTCCCCATTGTCTATGTACACCCAAGCGGTTCAAACATTGACGGATCGCGGTGACGCTGTGCTGGTGATCACCCCATGTGATCCACGTTTAACCTCGACACTGATTAATCTTGGTCGTGAAGTATTTACCTTAGCTGCGGGTGAAAGAGGGGTCGATTTGGATGAAGCCGTGCGTTGTATGCGTGACGATGCCATTAAATTGGTCGTGTTCCCAAGTCAGTTTGCTTTCCCAAGTGGTAGTGAAGTGTCAAATCTAAGCTTACGTCGTTGGTTGGCCATTCTTCAGCATGTTGCGATTCCTGCGATTGAGTGGGATATGACGTCGCATCTTGGTTATAAAGCCTCTACATTGATGACGTACAAGTCCTTAGACGATAAAAACCAAGTGGTGTACATCGGTGGCGTAGAGTCGAAAGGGGTCGACCGTAACGCAGCATGGTGTATTCCTGGTCAGTATACGGACTTGGAAGGGGCTTTATTGAGTGCTGACTTAGCCTTGAGCGATCCGCAGCAGCAAGCACTTATGGATGCCCTGCAATCGACGCAGCGTCAGTCTTTGGTGCGTCGAGCTCGTCAAATATGGTCGGTGGCAGAGAAATCGAAAAGCATCTTGGAAGCGGCTTTGGGAAATACCGTTCGCTTTGCTAGTTGTAAAGGCGGATTAACGTTATGGCTGCAATTGGATCAAGCGCTTACCGATGCACAGATGACGCAGCTGTTAGCGAAACATCGTCACGGTATTGTGCCGGGTTATTATCTCTCGGCGCAAAACGATGCGGACCATTGGCTGGCAGTCAATGTCACCTATGATGCGATCGATAAGCTAGCTTCACAGCTCAGTAGTTTTGTCAAAGCGTCGAAGGTGGCGGATACGATCGAATCTGACAGCGCCGAAGCGTTACCTCAAACGGAGCCGGACATGACCGACGTGTCATCAACGGCACCGCAAACCCCAGAATCAGAAACTTCTGGCTTACTACTCGAACCGAGTGATTTTGAGTTAGACGATGTAATGCTGAAAGAAGGCGAGACAGAAACAGAACTGGATGCACTGCAGTCAGCTATTGATAATAGCGTCCCAGTTGATGACGCCCTACCAGCTGACGTGGAGTCTGACGCGCCTCCTGAATCTGAAAGCAACGAAGAAAAAACGTCTAAAACCGTCTACAACCCTATGTTGGATTTGATCAATCACGATTTTGGCTAATCCCAACTTCTTGCATAGAGTATGATTTCCCTTTTTCAGGGCAAGCATTTTTGCTGAGTCCTCCTATACTGCTAATAAATCAAACATTTAGAGTAAGGAGGCACTCGCATGCCCGCATTGGATTTGCAGTTTGTTCGTTCACAGTTCCCTGCATTTGATGAGCCTACGTTGGCAGGCCAAGCATTTTTCGACAACGCGGGTGGTGCTTACGCCTGTTTGCCTGTGATCGTGCACCTTAATCGCTATTACCATCAAAGCAAGCTTCAGCCCTATCATCTGCATCCTGTATCTCAAGATGCCGGTAAGCAAATGGACGAGTCCCATGATCGTTTAGCTGGGTATCTTAATGTCTTGCCTGAAGAAGTACACTTAGGTCCGTCTACTTCTCAAAATACCTATGTATTAGCGCAAGCGTTTGCGCATCTTTTGCAAACTGGTGATGAAATAATTGTTACCAATCAAGATCACGAAGCCAACATAGGCGCATGGCGCCGGCTCTCTGAACGTGGCATTGAAATTAAAGAGTGGCGCGTTAATACGATTACAGGTGAGCTGGATCCAGCTGATTTGGATACACTTATTACGGATAAAACTAAATTACTGGCATTCACACATTGCTCCAATATAGTGGCGCATATTAACCCAGTGAAAGAGATTTGTGCCAAAGCTAAGCAGGCAGGCGTGTGGACCGTTGTCGATGGTGTGGCGTATGCTGGTCATGGCTTCCCTGATGTTAAAGAGCTAGGCGCTGATATCTACCTGTTCTCGCTTTATAAAGCATTTGGGCCCCACTTAGGCGTTATGGTAGTGCGTCAGGCACTAGCGTTACAGTTGGGGAATCAAGGACACTATTTCAACGGTGGGTATCGGCATAAGTGGTTCGTCCCAGCGGGGCCTGACCATGCACAAGTGGCGGCGGCCCGTGGTGTAGTAGATTACTTTGATCGGTTACATGATCATCATTTTGATTCCAACAAAGACATCAGTGTGAGAGCCAGCAATGTACGTAAGCTTCTACATGATGCCGATGCAGCGTTGTTACCCCAGTTATTAGATTATGTATCAGAGCATCCAAAGCTGACCTTGGTTGGGCCTGCAGACTTCTCAAAACGCAGCGCAACCGTGTCTTTATTAGCGACGGAACAAACACCTCAAGAATTGGCGGCTAAGCTTGTGAAACAAGGGATTATTTGTGGCGCAGGGCATTTTTATGCGGTGCGCTTGCTTGAAGCGCTGGGCGTGGATCCGGCGACCGGTGTGTTGCGATTGTCCTTCGTACATTACACCAGTCAGGAAGACATCAATCAGCTGCTAGAAGCACTTGATAAAGCGCTTTAAACCCTAGAATTAAAGAGAGTTTAGGCGCTGTTCAATTTGTGCCAACATCGGCGTGTGATCTTGATAATTTATGGGAATTTCCATCAGTTCTTCGCCGATGAGTAATGACAGTGATGGAAATGAATTCAATCCCAGCTGACGTGCGTTATCGATTTCTTTTTCGGCTAATTCTTGTTGCAGGGTGTATTGCATGCTGAGTATAAAACCATCGCGGTTTAAGCCTATCTGTTCGGCGCAATCCGCAAGGGTACTCAAGTTAGAGGGGTTTTTAGCGTCTAAGTAATAGGCCTTTTGAATCGCGTGATACATCTCCATTTCAAGGTTTTGGTCACGCGCGACCAAACAAGCACGATTAGCAGGGTAGGTAGAGCGACGAGGCTCTGTATCGGTCCAAAATCGATAGTTAAATTTTGTACCCAAACTTTGTTCGATCTGTTGCCACGTTCCTTGCAGTTTCTCGCGCATGGCGACTGGCATCGGCTCATTTGAGTCTGCGGCCAATCCTCCCAGCATCGGTTGTATGATCAAGTCTTCACGATCAATGTGCTTCGCTAAAGCTTTTTGTAACGCAGTCCAAGTAGGGCGGAACCCCCAACACCAACTACACATTGGGTCGTAGCAATAAATTAATGTTGCGGTCATGTCTTTGTTCCTCATACTTTGGCAGCGTGGTAAAACGCAAGGCAAAAAAAAGCCAGCTGAATATTTTCAGCTGGCTTTATTATTAAGCGATTAGTGCTTAGCTAGCAAGTACCTTAGCAATACCTTCACACAGTGGTTCCATATTGTCTTTTGTCATACCTGCAACGCTGATACGACCAGAGCCCACAATGTAAATACCAAAATCGGTACGCAGTTGTGCGACTTGATCAGGTGTTAGACCTGAGAAAGAGAACATACCATTTTGATGTGAGATGAATGAGAAGTCTTGCTCCACACCCTTCGCACGCAAAGTACTCACAAACAAGTTGCGCATTTCGTTAATTCGCGTTCGCATTGCTTGTAGCTCTGTTTCCCAAAGGCTACGCAGTTCCGGATCTGTTAGGACTTCAGTGACAACTGCTGCGCCGTGAGCTGGTGGGTTAGAGTAGTTTGCACGAATACAACGTTTAACTTGAGAGAACGCAGCGTCTGCTTGCTCAGATGTTTCACATACAACGGTAATGCCGCCAACGCGCTCGTTGTACAAACCGAAGTTTTTAGAGAATGAGTTAGCGATCAGCATTTCTTGAGCTTGGTCCAAGAAAACACGTAAACCTGCCGCATCTTCTTCTAGGCCACTGCCGAAACCTTGGTAAGCAAAGTCAAACAATGGCAGGAAGCCTTGTTTGCTGCAAAGTTTTGCCAATTGTGCCCATTGCTCTGTGGTCGGATCGATGCCTGTTGGGTTATGGCAGCAACCATGGAACAGAACAACGTCACCTTCTGGTACTTGTGAAAGGCTAGCGAGCATGGCTTCGAAATCCAGTGATTTAGTCGCTGCGTCGTAATACGCGTAGCTGCCAACTTCCAAACCAACTGATTGGAAAATTGCTTGGTGGTTCGCCCATGTTGGGTTACTTACCCAAACGGTTGCACCAGGTAGGTGTTTTTTGATGAATTCTGCTGCAATACGTAACGCACCAGTACCACCAGGTGATTGAGCGGTACGGGCACGTTGTTTAGCGATGACATCGTGGCCTGCACCAAATAACAGCTCTTGAACAGCTTGACGGTAAGCTTCTGTGCCTTCAATGCTCAAGTAGCTTTTGGTCTTCTCGGTTGCGACTAAACGCTCTTCAGCTTGCTTAACAGACTTTAGAATTGGCGTCGCGCCTAGCTCATCTTTATAAACGCCTACACCTAAATTAATTTTGTTTGGGTTTGGGTCGTTACGATAAGCATCATTTAAGCCGAGAATAGGATCAGCAGGTGCAACTTGAATGTTTTCGAACATGATGACTCCCCATAAGGGTTATATGTACTGTTTTTATTGTGCGTTGACGGTAAAAAATCAGCCGTAATGTTACTCGAAGCGTGTTCCCTTCGCTATAACAAGAGACAAAATTGGTTTGTAAATACGACAATAATTGACAAATAACAGAGGGAAAAAGCGTGTAGGGGAGGACGTCACTCAAATCTTGGTTTAGGATCTGAATTTAAAGGTAAAGCAGTCCCACTGGCACAGCTTGCGAGACCGCCAGAATGTGGTATGACGTGTAGGGCTATTCGTCCCAGCCGTCTGAAATCGCTTGATTAAGGCGCTTTTCTTCTAAATAAGCTTCAATTGCTCGCCGAGCTTTCAACAAACGTTCGCAACCTTCTCTTTGGTTGCGCTCGCTTTCTTCTTTCTTCAAGCTGATGGAAGCGTGTAACAAATCGGTTTTAACTTCGGAAATAATTTCCGCTGGCGTACTCATCATTTTTTCCTCACAGGTCCATTTCGACGACAGAAATGCACACATCACTGTCATCGACAGGTGAAAAAAGTCAAAATAGACAGACATCAAGACTTCAGTGATATAAAAAACGCTAACTGGTCAAAAATCAACCTATTTATTATGAATTTTTTATTGGCGGATACGAATGGATGTTTCTTTTATCCTCGATGCTTTGAACGATAAGCAGCGGGAAGCGGTGGCAGCACCGCTGCAAAACAGCCTAGTGTTAGCAGGCGCAGGGTCTGGTAAGACGCGTGTGTTGGTGCATCGCATTGCTTGGCTTATGCACGCTTACGACATTTCCCCCTATAGCCTGATGGCCGTAACCTTTACCAACAAAGCGGCGCGCGAGATGCAAGGCCGTATTGAGCAATTGGTGGGCGTACCGCCACAAGGTATGTGGGTAGGCACTTTCCACGGTATTGCTCATCGATTGCTACGTGCTCATTGGCGTGATGCGGGACTGAAAGAAAATTTCCAAATCATGGACAGCGATGATCAGCAACGATTAGTGAAACGCATCATGCGTGAGCTGAGCATTGATGAAACGCGCTGGCCGCCGAAGCAAGTCTGTTGGTTTATCAACGCGCAAAAGGACGAAGGTCGGCGCGCGGCCCATGTGCCAGATAGCCACGACCCGTTTTCTCGTGGTATGCGTGAAATGTATTACCACTACGAAGAAGCCTGTGAGAAAAACGGCTTGCTGGACTTTGGTGAGCTATTATTGCGCGCTCATGAGTTAATGTTGACCACGCCTGCCTTGTTGAAACATTACCAACAGCGTTTTGTACATGTATTGGTGGACGAGTTCCAAGACACCAACACCATTCAGTACGCGTGGCTACGTTTAATGGTTGGCGACAGCGGCACGATTACAGCAGTAGGTGACGATGACCAATCTATTTATGGTTGGCGTGGCGCGAAAATTGAGAACATTCAAAGCTTATCTAAGCACTTTAAAGACTTGCACACTATTCGTTTGGAGCAAAATTACCGTTCTACGGGACATATTCTAAAAGCGGCCAACGGTTTGATCAGTAATAACGACGACCGTTTAGGCAAAGAACTTTGGACAGACAGCGGTGAAGGTGAACCGATCTCGGTATACGCAGGCTTTAACGAGCAAGATGAAGCGCGTTTTATCATCGAGATCGTCAAGAAGTGGCGTGATGATGGTACAGCGCTAAAAGATATGGCCATTCTGTATCGGTCTAACGCGCAATCGCGTGTGATCGAGGAATGCTTAGTTAGGGAACAGATTGCTTACCGGATTTATGGTGGTCACAGATTCTACGATCGTCTTGAGATTAAAAATGCCTTAGCGTATGCGCGTTTGGCCATTGATCCTAACGACGATGGCGCAATGGAGCGTGTGATTAATGTACCGACACGAGGTATTGGTGAGCGCAGTATTGGCACCATCCGCGAACTGGCGCGTGACCAAGGCTGCTCAATGTGGCAAGCCGCTGACCAGATTGTTACTCATAGTTTAATGCCTGCTCGCGCTTCGAATGCTATCAAAGGTTTTATGCAGCTAATTCATGGCATGGCAATGACATTGCAAAACCCTGATCTTGGCTTAGGTGATATCTTTGATCAGATTATTGCTGAAGCTGGCTTGATTCCCTATCACGAGAAGGAAAAGGGCGAGAAAGGCGAAGCCCGTGTAGAAAACTTAAAAGAACTCGTAAATGCAGCGAGTGGTTTCAATTGGCTGGACTCGGAGGAAGAGTTTAGCTCGCCGATGATGGCGTTCTTGGATCAAGCGGTCTTAGATGCGGGCGAAGCTCAGGCCGATGAATATCAAGACTCAGTACAATTGATGACTTTGCATTCAGCTAAAGGCTTAGAGTTCCCATTGGTGTTTTTGGCAGGCGTTGAAGAAAACCTATTTCCGAACCGAATGTCCTTTGAAGAACCTGGCCGTCTCGCGGAAGAGCGTCGCTTGTGCTATGTGGGAATTACCCGTGCTATGCAAAAGCTTTATATTACCTACGCTGAATCTCGTCGACTATATGGCTCTGAATCGTTTAATAGCCCATCACGCTTTATTCGTGAAATTCCTGATGAGTGTTTAGAGGAAGTGCGCTTACGTTCACAAGTAGCGCGTCCTGTGTCAATGCAGCGTCCTGACTATTCGGCATCAGTACAGCGTCAGAACCAAAATATCTTACATGGACATCAGGTGCCTGAGACGAATGTCTCCATGGGGGATCGTGTTAAACATCCGATCTTTGGTGAAGGCTTGGTTGTGAACTATGAAGGTCAAGGTCCGCAAGCACGTGTTCAAGTGAACTTTGATGATGCCGGCACCAAGTGGCTAGTTTTATCCTTTGCTAAGTTGGAAGTTCTATAAAAAACTCTAGGGCTTTCGCTTGAGCGCTATCAAGTCGAGCTGTTACTTACCGTAATTGGTTGTTATTTGAACTATTTTAGTTTGAATTAGGCGTTTATTTAAACAAATGTCGCGCTTTTTAATGAAAAAGCGCTTTTTTATTAAAATTTCCAGAAAAGTACTTGCACTGAAAATCCTGATGCGTATTATACGCACCCACTGACACGGACAACGCTTCACAACAACGAAGCGGTAACGAAGTCAGACGCTCTTTAAAATAGATAATCAGATAATTTGTGTGGGCGCTCGCTGGAGACTTCTAAAAATTTTGAAGTCTTAAA